>NZ_PVTS01000004.1 GCF_003003035.1 Marinilabilia salmonicolor
TTAGAGACCCGCAAGCATCATGAAATAAGTCTGTCGGAAGGACTTGAACTGCTTTTACAAAACGAGCAGCAAGACCGGAAAAATAAGCGTTTTGACCGATTAAAAAAGAATGCTGGCTTCCGTTACCAGGCATCTGTGGAAGAAGTTTACACAGAGTCTGAACGGGGTGTGAGTAAAGAGTTAATGGCATCCCTGGCAACCGGAGGATATATCCAAAACGGAGAATCTGTACTGATAACAGGAGCATCCGGATGTGGTAAGAGTTTTATCGCCTCGGCTCTTGGTCATCAGGCTTGTATGCAGGGCTATAAAGTGGCTTATTTTAACCTTCAAAAGTTACTTTTGAGAACCAAAATGGCGCGTTTAGAAGGTACAATTATCAAGTTCTTTGAAAAGCTGTCCAAAACAAACCTGGTAATAATCGATGACTTTGGTCTTACTTATCTGGAACAGCAACAACGCATGGACTTAATGGAAATAGTGGAAGATCGACATGGTCAAAACTCTATTATCATAGCCAGCCAACTCCCTGTGGCCAACTGGTATGATATTATTGGAGAGGAAACAATAGCGGATGCCATTCTTGACCGGTTGGTTCACACATCACATCGAATCGAATTAAAGGGAGATAGTTTGAGAAAAAAACGGTAATATTGTCAGTCCATCACGCTCTTTGAACCAGTCCAATGTTAGGGGGGGCAATATCACCGGAGAGGGGGGTCAGTATCACCGGAATATCCAATTGCCGAAGAAAGACCAATATTGCCTCTGTTTTTCTTTTTCAGCTTAAGTAGCCTCTGTTTCCCGAATAATTCTAAAATGTTTTGATTAGGACAACAAATATACAGTAGTTCTATAAATAGTGAAACTTTTTTTGTTGATTTTTTATTTTGTGGTTGATTGGATGAAACATTATTTCTCTACTTGCCTAATCCCCTACTAGCCTAATCTACTAATCTCCTACTTGCCTGCTAGCCTAATCCCCTACTTGCCTATAAAACTTCTCATTCCCCATCATACTCAAAATAATCACCAGCACAATGGTAAAAGGATTGAGGGACGCCACCAGCCATGATTCTACACTGATGGATAGCAATATGCCAAAAAGAACTGCCCATACAAGTGGGGAGAAGCGGGAGGCCCTGATGAAGTTGACCAGCCAGCCAAAACAAAAAAGAATCAACCCGACCAGCCCGGTGTCCAGCCACATGGTAAGCCAGCTGTTGTGTACGTTGCCCTGGTGACCATGTTTTTCGAAAAAGTCTTTGTAGTGAGAAAAAACCAATTCGTTGTAAGAAAATCCTTTGCTGAACCAGTAGTTTTTCTGAATGTTTTCCATAGCCACCTGACGTGCCACCACACGCCCTGAACCGGTATCCAGGGTTTCGAGCCGGAAGTAATCTTCTAACCCCAGAGAGAGTACGATGCTTTCGAAATTGGCCATCACATATTGGTACGAGAGAAATATCAGTGACATGACGATAAATCCCATAATGGAATCACGACGTAAGAGGAACCAGGCAGCCAAAAAGAGGGCTGTAGAGAAGATACCGCCGCGACTTCCGCCCAAAATAAGGGAAACAAATATTAGTGCATAAACAAAAATGACCTGGTTGCGGGTAAACAGGTATTTGTGAAAATAAATGACAATAGTAAACAGGGCAGTAAACATAAACCCGTAAATTCCCAGTCCGTTGGGGTTGCCCAATAATCCGGAGAACCGCTCTCCTTTAAATATGACGAATCCGGGGGAGATAAATCGCAATGCCAGACCCGTGGCCAGGACAATGACTCCTACCATAATCAGATGATAGAGAAATCGCTCTTTTTCCCAGGTAAGCAGGAGGTTTACTGTGGGGGGGATTACTGTCAATAGCAATACATATGATACGGTTTTCTGAAATCCTCCAAAGGCTACCGGACTGCCGATTAGGGCAATGAATGCCACCGCAAAAAAGGGAATGAAAGGTTTTATAAAGCGCAGGGGATCGTCTTCTTTGGGCATGACCAGAAAAAGATAGCCCATTACCAGCATCATGGCTGTCTTCAGATTCACGGCAAAGCTGAAGATAGGTTGCCGGCTGTCGCTTAAGGTCAATACCAGCCATAACCCTAACAAAATCCATAGCAAGGCTCCCTTTTTATTCAGCACGAGCATGTGAACGGGTACCACCACATACACCAAAGGTCCTGCGAAGGCTCCGACCAGCACCCAGAACAGGAGGGTGAGATAGTTGTTTTTTTCGTATAGGAGTTCGTTGAGCATAGTATTTAGGTTATTAGGGGATTAGGCTAGTAGGCTAGTAGACAATTAGGCAAGTAGAGTTTAGGGGTTTAGGTCATTAGGTTGATAGGCTAGTAGGCTAGTAGGCCAAAAGGCAAGTAGAGATGTCATTCTGAGCTTGCGAAGAATCTCTGAAAGTACCAATAGTCTAGTAGAGTTTAGGTTATTAGGCAATATATTAACATTAAAAGTTTCATGTATGAATGAAATAGAATTTAATAGTCCGTTTTTTTCGTGCATAAATGAAACGAGCATGACAAGGTTTGTCACTAAAGAACATGTATAAACTTCAATCATGCGAGTTCCATCAGACCAATAACTTAGAATAATTTTATACTGATGAAACGAGCATGATATTTTTTAAGCATAAATATCACAAAAGAATATGTTTAAAAAATATTATGCGAGAGCGAAGCGGTTCCATTCGTTCTCAAATTTTTAATTAGTTCTTTATCAGATAATTACAAATTTTTAAACGAATGAAATTTTTAAGTATTTAAGCTGTTATATTTTTGTATTGGAAAGAAAATCAATTAAATGTATATGTTCTACTCCTTGTACATTCTTAGGAGCATATTGGTCTAATGAAACCACCATTTTTTTATAATTATTATTAACTTCCAATAAATTACCAAATTCTCTGTCAATCACCTGTTGGTCTGGCAATAAATATGCCGCCTGGACGTATAATTTCTTTCCGTTTTTGTATGCAATAAAATCTATTTCTTTATTGCCGGAAACTCCTACTTTAACATCATAGCCGGCAATTTTAAGATGATTAAATACTGCATTCTCAACTACCTGGTTTATCTGTATATTATTTTCGCCGGTTAGGGCATTTTTCAAACCAATGTCTTCAAAATAGTATTTTTCGTTGGTTTCAAATATTTTTTTACCGGACAAATCGCTGCGATTAACTTTAAAAACCAGAAAAGCATTTTCAAGATATGACAGGTAGTCTAAAACAATCTGCGGCGACATTTTCAAGTTTTGCGATTTCAGATAATCGCTTATTTTTTTTGCTGATATTAGGTTTCCTGTATTGTTGGCCAAATATTTCACCAAATTTTCTAAAAAGATGTGGTTTCGGATCTTGTACCGTGTAATTATATCTTTGTAAATTATTGTTGAAAATATATTTCTGAGATATTCAAAAATAACTTCATTTTGGGGCGAAAGATTTATTATATAAGGCAATCCGCCAATTTCCAAATATTTATTCAGACTCTGAATATGGTTTTCTAATTGGTGAAATTCAAGAAATTCTAAGTACGATAATCCATAAACTTTTATTTCGATATACCTGCCGCTTAGGGAACTTGCCAATTCTCCCGAAAGAAGCTTTGCATTGCTGCCGGTGCAGTAAATATCTGTATCAGGCTCGGATGAGAAATGTCTCAGAGCTTTTTCAAAATTTTCAATGTCTTGTATTTCATCAATAAAGATGTAATTTTTGTGATTTTTACGGAATTTATTTGTGCAATATTTAATTAATTCGGTATAATTTTTTATTGTGTCAAATTCGTAGCGCTCTTTGTTTATGTAAATTATATTGGCTTTGGGATCATTATTCTGTATATAATCAATTATCTGAAACAGCAAATAACTTTTCCCCACTCTGCGCTGGCCGACGATTACTTTTATTAAATTTTTTTCCGTAAAAGGGAGAATCTTATCGGTATAAATATTTCGATTTATATATCTGTTTTTCATCTGTACATGAAATTTTTGTAAATATATAAAACTTTTTCATTTATACATGAAAGAATGCTTAACCTAATCCCCGGGATTAAAATCCCGGATCATAAAATGGATCGTGCCTATGGCACTTTGAAGCAAGATATTTGGTAAGACCTGAATGACAGTTTACTTTTCTACTAGCCTAATCTCCTACTAGCCTAATCTCCTACTAGCCTAATCTCCTAATCCCCTACTAGCCTAAACACTTATTCTCCTAATTTCCTGAATTGTTCGTTCTGCCACCTGTTCCCACAAAAACTTCTCTTTAATTCTATCTACTGATATTTTCTTCATTTTCAGTAGATTTTCATTATCCATATTGAGCATGTTTATCATGGCATTTTTTAATTGATTTTTGTTGCCCGGTTCTATTAAAATGCCATTGTTGCTGTCAACCTGCTCACTGACCGCCCCAACATCCGATGCGATAATTGCACACCCTGATGCCATTGCTTCTAAGATTACTGTGGGCATGCCTTCACTCCAGGAAGGACAGACGAGTACGTCGGCATTCCGGAGGATTTGCTGTATTTTTTTTTCGTCGTGGATGGGGCCGTGGTAAACTAGACGAGTAGGCGAGTAGGGGATTAGGCTAGTAGGGGAGTAGGCAAGTGGGTTATTAGATGTTTTGGTTGCGGGTTGGTTACCCCCTTCAGGGGGGCAGGGGGTGAGCGAAGGGGAGGTTAGGCTAGTAGACGAGTAGGAGTTTAGGTGAGTAGAGGTTAGGTGTTTGGATTTGGGGATGGGACCGATGAAATGAAATTCGAATGGTTGGTTTTCTTTCATTAAATGTTGAAGAACTGAATGAAGCTCTTCGATGCCTTTACGTCTCTCATATCGCCCAATGAAAGCAAATTTTCTGATTTTGCTTTTTTGCTCGGGAGCTTCATCAATCAGCCAATCGTTTGTAATACCAATTGGCATTTCGATAATATTATTTTTTGCCGTAGTTAGCTTTTTTTGTATATGCGTTAACTTACCACCTAATGAAAAAATGATATCTGAATGGCGAATATTCCATTTTACCCATGGGCGAAGTAACAAATGTTCCAGTTTAATTCTCAGTGAGGGTGCTTTTTGAAACATTTCAACCCCATGAAAGTTGATGCCTGTTTTAATTCTGCCCCATGCTCCAGGTTCTTTCCGCCTTGCAAGAAACTCCCATCCGGAAAACCCTTGAATATAGACAAAGTCTGGTTGTGGTTGTTGAATAAACTTCTTGTAAACCCGTTTTGAGTAAATATAGCTCTCACGGATATAATGGCCCGGATATTTTGCCCGCTTTGGAAAATGAACCGGGAAAAATTGAAGGTTTTGTAACTCCTCCTCTGTAAAACCTTCCGGGGTTGTTGGAAGGGGCTGACCCTCTGGGATGGCATGATAAACATCAACCTTTACCCCTGTACGGGCCAGGTACTTGGCCAGGTAGTAGCTGTGTTTTTGCATGCCACCCATGATGTGAGGGTAAATGCCGTCGGTGAGGAGGGAGAGGTGCATGAAGTTAGTTATTATGTGTTAGGACGCAGCAGAGCTGCTTTAGGTTTTAGGATGTTGCCGTTATGCGGTGCACGGTGTGTCGGTTTTGCTGTTGACTAATTGAAGTTCACTTTTAGAAACTATTTTTCGAAGGTGTAAAAACCAATGCTCGAAACGATGCTTGTTGAACAATAGCTTTTGAATATGAAGTTAGACTTGAGTTGTTATTATCTTCCGGCCAAAACTTTTTTGCCCAACCAATTATACCCTTTTATCCGGTGGATGCCGTTTTGCAAGCCTTTGATATATAGGGTAAATAGCCCCTTAGGATTATGGAACGATTTTACGCGATCAAATAAACGGTTGCGTTCTTCTGCCGAAATATTGCCCAAATCATACTGAACCTGTGCCGTTAAATAAGCGGACTGGAAGGTGCCATTGAGTGCTTTAAATAATGGAGCCTTATCGTTACGGACTTTTATGATTTGCTTCATTTTGCTTGAATATAACTCAACAGCTTTAATAAAGGTTTCTACAAACTGATAAGGTGCTTTTAATTTGCGCTTTTCATCAATTCGGTAATAAAAATCAGGAGCTCCACCAATAATCTTGTATTTTACACCGGGTTGCAACAAAGCGCGGGTATGCAATTCCACATCCTGTAAGCGCGGAAAGGTTTCATCAAAGCCATTTAAACGTTTTAAAAATGAGGTTTTCCAGATGGGTAATGAAATATTCCAGGGGAGTATATGGGCTAAAAATTGTTTTGCATGATTCCCTTGAGAGGGAATCCATTGTGAATTACTGTCGCCAATGTTCCTATAGAAAGTACCTCCGGAGAATACGAGGAAATGATGATCGGGGTTCTGTTTTATATGGTTTAGTCTATTTGACAAACAATTTGGGGTTAAAATGTCATCCGAATCTAAGAACATTGTATAATTTCCTTGTGCGTTTTTCAGGCCTATATTACGACAGGTTGAACCTCCCTTGGGTTGGCGATTCCGTTCGAAAAGCCGAAAACGCTTATCTTGCTTGCAATATTGTTTAATTATTTCGATGGATTGATCGGTGGAACCATCATCGACAATAATGGCTTCCCAGTTTTCATGAGTTTGGGCAATAACGGATTGAATAGTTTTTTGTATGAAGTTGGCCTTGTTGTAGTTTGGGATGATGATGGAAACCAATGGATGGATGTTATTTTGTTGCATGTGTTTGGTTGGGAATTTTGGTGGAAAAGAGTTAGAAACTCATGATTGAAAGTTGTTAGCGTGTAAATTTTTATTTGTAATTATTCCTTTGCACACCCCCTTGGCCCCAAGAGGAGGTACGCTACCGTGCGATTCCTTTTGAATTGTTACATTTGTATGTTTTCATTTATTGCGAGTTGTGGGGTTGCTCGGTCCTCCCCTTTAGGGGAGTTAGCGGGGTGTGGGTAGGGCAGTTGAAAAAACTACCTTAATAAATCCTTGCATGTCTTTTTTAACTGTTCTACTACCTTCTCAATATTTTCTATTACCCCTTTATTCTTTAACCGGATAACCTTAATCCCCAAACGTTCAAGTTTTGCTGTTCGGTTTACATCGTATTCGTTTTGTTCCGAGTTGTTGTGGATACTGCCATCCAGTTCAATTACCAACTTGATTTTGTGGCAGTAGTAATCAGCTATGAAAATGTCTATTGGGTGTTGGCGACGGGAAACCCAGTCCTAATTTTTGATTATCTTTAATATACTCCCATAGCTTAAGTTCAGCCGGCGTCATATTTTTTCGTAGTTCTCGGCTTTTTCGTAAATGTGCGGTTTTGCGTTAAAGAACATATTTACTTGGTAACTAACAGCCATTTGTGTGTTTTAAATAGAATGCAATTTTATGTGCTTTACTGAGTTTGCCCTCCCTGCGCTCTACCCCCTGCCCCCCTATATGGGGTGCCACAACCGCACGATTTTAATGAATTTGAAATATGCGGATGTATTATTATATAAGGTTTTGTGGGTTAGCCGGTCCTCCCATTAAAGGGAGTTAGAGTGGTTGTAGGAAGGGTAAGTTGATGACTTTTATTTAAAACATTCGTTTTTTTTGTCCTTGCGCTCACACCCTGGCTCCCTATAGGGGGGACCTCCACCGCGAGTTCCTTTTTGGATGGGAACATTAGGTTGTATCAAAATCCCATGTGGATTGTGGGTTGGTTCGGTACTCCCTTTTTGGGGAGCCAGAGGGGGAACGGGGTAGAGTTAAATGAAAAGCCTACCGACCTAACAACTTCCTTGCCACTTCTGCACCCCAAAAGCCTAGTGCCCTATATAAAATCAAATATCCCCTTGTTGAATGCTCCTGTTTTTCAAATGGCCGGTATCGGTCTTTCAGGTGTTTTTTATATAAAGTATGGGCCTCAATTAGATTCTCATTGGCCATGATTTTCAGAATTCCGAAAAGTCCATCATCAAAGAACCTTTTTTCTTGTGCAAATAGTGTTGATTTATTTTCTGCAATCCATTGAACCATTTCCACTCTTTTTTCAAAATAGCGAATCCACTTTTTAGAATGATTTTGTTGCGATATCTGCCCCTCCGGCCGTTCCCTCACGATTGTCAGTGGCTTATCATCAAATATAACGTTTTCGGTTACTTGTAATAATCTGAACATCAAATCGGCTTCCTGACTGCTTTTAAGGGATTCGTCCCACCCGTTGATTGCTTCGATGTAATTGCGGTTCCAGAGATTGGAACTGGTAATGCCAAGTTGTGTGGCAAACAGACTTTTGAAAGGGTGTTCTTTGTTTAGGCTAGTTTTGGTTTCATTGCCCTTAAGGTCTCGTTTCAGGCAGGTGGCAGCGATAAAGGGGACATCGACAGCTGGCGTGTTGTTGATAAGTGCCACCTGGTGCGCCACTTTTTCAGGCTTCAGCAAATCGTCTGCATCCAAAAACTGCAACCATTCTCCCTTGCTTAACTGCAAGCCTTTGTTGCGAGCCGCGGGGGCGCCCGGTTTCATTTCTTTGTCGACGATGAGTTGCGGGTATTGTAGTTTAAGTTGCTCCAGCTTTTGCCAGGTACCGTCGGTGCTGTTGTTGTCGATGCAGATGACTTCAATATGGAGGTAGGTTTGGGCAAAGGCCGAGTGGATGCACTCTTCGATGTAGGGGGAGACGTTGTAGGCGGGGATGATTATGGAGACTGATATTTTGTTTTCCGGGTTCATACGAAAATTAATTTTGCATGAGTTTATGAAGAATTCGCCAATGTCTGCGAATCTGTTGTTTAATTTTGGAGTGTGGTTCCATTGTTGCATGTGCTTTTTTTGCATAAGACAAATAATTGCCCCAATCCTGCTTCTTCGTATGAATAAAATTAGATTTGTCTTTTGGATCACGCACTCTTTTTCTGCGACGATGACTGCCCAAATATGAGAACTTTTTGTAAAGTCTGTTTTTGAATAATTCACCGAATGTAGTTGTATTACCAAACCGAAGAGCGTGGTGTTTACCTTTTTTTACAGACCTTTTCATACGGCGGTAAAATTTGGACAGACTTGCTGATTTTAGGTAGGCATTTTCACCGTCAAATTCAAAACCCAGATATTCAAAACGATTGTTGGTATCTAAATACTCACCTCTTTTGTGATAACAGGTTATTTTATTATCCTTATTTTGGAAAAGAAAGACCTGCGTTTTTTCTTCCTGTATTTCTAACTTTTCTTCAGAAATAGCCTTTCGCATCCAGCTTTTTACTTGTTCTTCATAGTCAGAAGGACAAACAACAACCATATCATCAGAATACCTGCGGTATATTCCACCGATTTCTGTAACTTTTTTGTTTATGGTTGTATCAAACTCAAGCATATAAAGATTGGCCAGAATTGCACTTATTGTTGCCCCCTGCGGTATTCCTTTTTTTCTTAATTCTTTTGTTTCCTGGTTTAGGTATTTGTTATTCTTTATGTATTGATGTCTGTTATCCCATTTTAAATAATCTTTTTTTGTACAAAAAGCTATGGCATTTTGGTTGTGTAAATACTTAAGTCTTGTAACCCTCTTTCGTTTTTTGTTATTATGGATTTTAGGGTTTTTTGAGTGATTTTGTGTTATGATTTGGTTTTTGAAGTTTTCGAAAATATCTATCTCATCTATGTATGAGAATTTAGTGATATTCCGGAACACATTGTAATGGTCATCAGGTAGATTAAACCTCGTTAATAACCTTTGCCAACTGTGTTTTATTTTTTTGTGGTCAATGTTTTTAAAGAAACCCTTGATGTCAAAAACAATGGCAACCATTTCTGATTTGGTTTCTTTGCTAATATATTTGAATACATCATTGGCAAAGTCAATATTGCATTTTTTTTTACCACAGGGTTTTAGTGGGTTTATCGGGATTTTTCGATAGGCTGTTACACAATCATTGATTTCTCTTTCTTTTATTTGCTCTTCATACAAATATTGAAGTGTATTCGCATAAAAGCTGTAAATATTTGAATCCAGATGGCTTGCATAATGAATTGGGCGTGTTTTTGGTTTATTGTTTATCCGTGTTCTTGAACGGCTTCCATCAGGCAAATCGTATTTTCTAAACTTTCTTTGTTTTATTTCCCGGTGAATAAAAGGCAGAAAGGCATGAGTTGCTACTTTTTCAGGATCACTTACGTATTTTGCTACCCATTGCCTGTCATTACCAGTTAAGGGAAGTCCAATATGCGGATATTGCTTTTGTTTATACCAATCTTTCTCCATATGATAAAAAATGCAGCAAAGAACAGTCCAATACGGGGCAAGCTTGACCGGCACATGCTAATACGACACCCCATTAGGTATCGCCCCTGCATTTTGGGATGCAAATATTAGTAACTTTGAAACCAATAACAATCTATATGATTGAAATGATATTCACTACTACCAAATGTATGCACGAGAGATGGGAACTTTTGATAAGTTTCTGCGTAGAAATTATTGTTTCTACTTGTTTCTCTCATGAAATACATGTTCCTCATCAACATATATTATGATGAGCCTGAACCAAAAAACGTGACCGGCCGGCACTGTTCATTTGCTGCACTGTATGTTTTTTTACGTAATTGAAATTGACTATTTATAATTCACAGATTCTTTAGCGTATTTGTGAATCTTTGATAATTAATTTCTGCATTGAAGTGATTATTCCAATAATTGTAAACCTTTTGACGAAAACCTGCATTTCTTGAAAAACTCATGAATACTTCTTGAAGATTCTGGGCTATTTCTATTGGTTCGGGGTGTTCAGAAAGCAGAATTCCTGTCGAGTTATTTACAATTTCATTTGTACCACCCACATTTGTGGCAAGAACAGGTATGCCATATCCGGTAGCTTCCATTATACTTACCGGTAATCCCTCCGATGATGAGGTGTTTATAAAACAATCAACAAAATTGTTTTGAAAATATTGGAGTACTGCCTGATTAGGAATCATTCCTTTAAATTCTGTCTTGATATTATCAGGTAAATTCTTTTTTGCTAAATCTTTTACTTGCTTCAGTAAAGGTCCATCTCCAAAATGAACCCACCGTATTTGAAAGTCCGTAATTTTTGCAAGGGCCTCCACTATTAGGTGAACTCTTTTAATATCAATCAACCGCGAACAACTTACCAGTAGGTATTCCTTGTTGGCGGGTATCGACAGGTTTAATCGGTGATTATTTTCAATACCGAGATACGATAATTGGTATTTGTGTTGGTACTGAGGGTATTTGGACTTAATGTATTCCACACCGTTTTTTGAGATCAGGAAAAGCTTTGATACATTCTTTAATTGAAATTTCCTGAATGGTATAAATCCTTCCCTATGTCGGTCTTCATATAGGTCGAACCCATGTGCTCGTGAGATGTAACCTTTTATCCTTTTTTTTGACTTTAGGATTGATAGTAACGTACTTTGCTCATTGAACCAATAGGTGTAGTGCAATGTGTTGTCAATGAGGTTGTTGTTTTTTAGGAAATAGAAAAGTACTTCTGCCTGATATCCGGCCCGGAGTAGTGTGCTTAATGTGAGGATTTTATTATTGGATTTTAAAATGGCCGGCAGGATGGGGAAAAGCCATGGCCCAATGTTTTTTATTCCTTTTGGGGTGGAATACTCGGAATAATCCGCTTTTAATACTTCTACATTTTCCGGTACCAGCCGCTTTTTTGCGTCTGTATTATTGGGAATAATGACAACTTTTTTAAAGGCATTGGCAAGATACTTTATTTCGGTTTCGATGAATTGTTCGCCCAGTCCGTAGGGGTAGTTGGCGGTATGGAGACAGAGATTGTGACTCATTTTACCAGACTGAAGAGTTTTGTATTGATTTGTTAAAAATAACTGGCGAATATACAGGTGTCTCAAATAACAAAGCCAAAGCGTTCCTTCATTAGAATATTCATTTCCTGTTTCATTTCCTTTGTTAAATTGGCTCTGAGTGTATATTCTTCCGGAAATAGGGGTACGTTTTTCATTTCTTCTTTTCGTTGTTCAATGAATGCTTTGTAGGTGCCCAATATTCTGCATGGATTTCCAGCCGCGAGGCTATTATTAGGTATATCTTTGGTCACTACAGATCCAGCTCCAATTATAACATCATTACCGATGTAAACACCGGGTAAAACAATTGCTCCTGCTCCAATAAATACATTGTTGCCTATTTTTACTTTTCCTATTCTTGTGTAGTTCAATGGCTTTTTAGTGCTTGCATCGTGCGCTAAAATATGTACTCTGGGGGCAAGGGTTACATTATCGCCGATGGTAATGTGCCAACAGTGTGAAGAGTCAATTATCACACCTCCCATCATGTGAAAGTTCTGCCCCACGATTAACCCTTTTCTTTTTAA
This sequence comes from Marinilabilia salmonicolor, assembly GCF_003003035.1. Classification (GTDB taxonomy): domain Bacteria; phylum Bacteroidota; class Bacteroidia; order Bacteroidales; family Marinilabiliaceae; genus Marinilabilia; species Marinilabilia salmonicolor_A. The sequence continues at coordinate 12,342 of NZ_PVTS01000004.1, forward strand.
ATCCTCTATTGGAGAGAAGGGCTTAGGCGGATTTATGAGTCGATGAATAATACGTTTAATAAGTCTAACCATTTTTATTCTTTTGTAATTTAATTATAGATTTTAAAAAGAGCTTACAGTAGAATAAAACAGAATAATTTTTCAAATAAGGGTTGTTAATGGCTTCGAGAAAAAGTGAAAAACTAAACTGCGGTGGGTCAATAAAATTATTATCTATATATTGCTTAACTGCTCTGCGGTGTTTGCTACTCAGGTTAAGAAAAACTTCATGGGGCAGTTTTTTTGAACAAATGGCATCTAACGCAATTAAATTCTTTAAGGTTATTTTTTTATAAATATGTATATCTATCAAAACCTCTTTTTCATCTTTTGAAAACAGGTGGCTTCTTTCTGCAAAAAAGGTTGAATAAAATTTGTCGGCATTATTTTTCCAAGAACCCTCCCAATGATGAATGGTATAGCTGTTTTTGATGGATTTTAAGGTGCCATCGTACTGCATGGGATAAAATACTTCTGAACCGGGTATAAAATAATCCTCCGAATTAAGATTATTTTCCTCCACAAGGATATCATTTAGCAATAAAGGTATGGGCTCAAGTAATACCAATTTATCATAGTACTCTATTAAACGGCTAATTGAACTGCATCCAGGAACGGCTCCAATGATTCCACAGCTTACCTGCTTGTCGACTTCTTCGCCTGCCAGGAATGTGTAAGTTCTGAATTGCTCAGGAAAGGGTTTTATCACTTCCATGTCTGTATCCAGATATATACCACCGTACTCTTTTAAAGCTAGTAATCTTGCATAATCTGCTACGTAGGCCCATTTTTTTTCTTTGTAACAAAAGTTCATAAATTCGTTTTCGGTAATGCCGATATTAGTTTCATTCCATTCCTTAATTTCATAATCTGGCAAAAACGTCTTCCAACTGGTAATGCATTTCTTTATTAAATCATTTTTCGGATTACCTCCAAACCAGCAGTAGTGAATTATCTTAGGAATCATATTGTGTTTTGGTTATTTTCTTTAGTTTATGATGATATGGAAAAGCTTGTAGTAGGAGATTAAGATTTATTGAAATAGGCCGCCATTTTTTTAGTTTTTCATCAATAAGGGAGTAGTCTATGTTATCAACTATACTAATTGGCTCTTTTTCTTCTCTTTTAACAGATAAAAAATAGTCGTGGAATTTAAAATTATTTCCAACAATTTTATCTCCAAAAGAAATCCAAGCATTTGGAATATTATAGGCATCAGAAATAATTAAGCCATGTAAGGAACTTGAGATAATGTATTGACAGGAATGAATTTGTTTTACAAATGTTTTAAAATTACCTCCCGTTTGGATGTCAATTATTAAAACATCATTTTCTTGTTCTAATAATTTAATATTTTTGTGATCTTTATCAATATAATGAGGTATTACCCCTATTTTATATTTTTTTTTGATTTGAGGGGCAGAATAGACTAATGGGAAAAGCAAGGCGGGATCTCCATAAATCTCAGGACAATCAATGTTGTGTTTTAAAAGTAATTTTCGGGTTAAAGGTCCTCTTACGGCACAAATACAAAGGGGGTCTTCTTTTGGTAGATGGTTTTCTGAAATGCAGCCTGCCCCCCAAATAATTGATCGATTATTTGATAAGTGAATAATGCTACCTATCATTAATAAGTTATCAATGTTTGAATTTTGAATTGAATTGAAAAAGGCAATTTGGAAATTTGAAATTTTTTTTATTAAAATTTTGTTTAGCGCATCTCCGAAATTTTTGCTATTGGTATAGCCATTGATTATTAAAGTGCTTTTTCTAAAAAAGCGCAAATTATATTTTGAGGAAATTATATCAATAAGTGGAATTTTTTGAAAAAAAACTAAATCAAGAACATTTTTATACTTTGGGAGTAGTTTTACCAATATTTTATATATAAATATTTTTCCTTTTTGAATATTAAGCAAATCTCTTATCAATGTAACAGCTCCTTGTTTATTATTTCTGTAATCGAGTTTTGTAGATATTTTTTTCAGTAGTCTTTTATATAATTTTTTATTGATTAAACCAGTTGAAAGTGCATGATTAAGATCTACTTTGTATTGGTTGAGGATTTCTTTTTTATTGATAGATTTAGAGTTTATTGGAGAAGTAATGCTACTATCATGTTTTCTGTATTTTATCAAGTTTTTATTTAATAAGCCTATACTTCCCAAAATAAAGCACCGTAGCAAGAATGTTGTGTCTTCGGTTGGGCAAGAAGGGGATAAAGGAGGAAAATAATGAATAACTTTCCGGCTAATAGTTCTTGAGGGACCGTTTATATGAAAATATTTTTTTGATAGAAAAAAATCAAGAGAATAAATCTTGCTTTCAGTTATAGATTGCTCTTTTAATTTTAATCCTTGCTTATCTATAATTTTAAGTCCGGTGCTAACAGCTAGAATGTCTTTTTTTTTATTAAAAAAGGCTATAGTTTCATCTATCCTATCTGGTAAAGAGATATCATCGCCTGCTGCCATGGCTAAATATTCACCTTTTGCAACTTTGTATAATACTGTATTTACATGTTCTGCTAAACCTAAATTTTTTTGGTTTTGTCTGACTATTAATTTGTGAGGTCCTTTGTAATTAGCAACTTTTTTCTCAATTATCTGGAAAGTAGAATCTGTTGAGCAATCATCTGATATTATAATTTCTAAGGGTGAATAAGTTTGATTTAGAGCTCCTTCGATTGCTTCTTCAATAAATTTTTCTTGATTATAGCAAAACAAGCAAAAGGATACTAATGGATTTTTATTCATAATGATTAATTATTTCGGTAATTTTATGCTCCTCCTCTAATTTCATTACCGGACTAATCGGCAAACTCAAAATCTCCTCATGTATTTTTTCTGTAATTGGCCAGTGTTGATTGTTCCATTCTTTATAGGCATTTTGTTTATGAGGAGGAACAGGATAATGGATTAGTGTCTGGATGCCATTATCGGCAAGGTATTGCTGTAATTTGTCGCGTTGTTTGCATCGGATAGGGTAGATGTGCCAAACGTGAGAAAGAGGGTTGGAGGGTTGAAAAAAATCCTTGGTTACAGGTAAGATGATATTTGGGTTTATTATGTTTTCGGTGTAAAAGCGGGCGATTTCTGCACGTCGATTGTTGTCTTCATCAAGCTCACTTAGTTTCGGGCGTAAAACAGCAGCTTGTATTTCATCAAGGCGGCTGTTGAGCCCTTTGTAATCGTTGATGTATTTTTTAGAAGATCCATAATTGGCAATGGCACGTATGGTATTTGCCAATTGCTTGTCATTGGTGGTAACAGCACCTGCATCACCCAATGCTCCGAGGTTTTTTCCGGGATAGAAACTGTGACCGGCTGCATGCCCGATACAGCCTGTTCGTTTCTTCCCGTAGTAACAGCCCTGTGCTTGTGCGTTGTCTTCAATAAGTTTCAGGTTATATTTTACTACCAGCCTTTCGATTTCCGGATGCATTGCATTTTGGCCGTAAAGATGAACAATCATTATCCCTTTAGTTCTTGAAGTGATTTTGTCTTCAACTTTAGAGGGATCTATGTTGTAGGTGTTAATATCGGGTTCCACCAATACCGGCTTCAGGTTGTTATCGCTAATGGACAGAATGGATGCAATGTATGTGTTGGCCGGCACAATAATTTCATCACCCTCCTGTATCTGCCCCAATTCTGTGTAAGCGCGGAATATAAGGCGCAAAGCATCCAGACCGTTGGCTACCCCAATGCAGTAATTGGTGCCGATAAATTTTGCATATTCTTTCTCAAAAGCATTTACCTCATTGCCCTGCAGGTACCATCCACTTGTCAGTACGCGGTCGATGCCTTTTTCGATTTCAATTCTATGTGGAAGGTTTACCTGCTCGAGATTCAGGAAAGAAATGTTTTTTTCTTCCTGTTCTTCGATTTCTGAAATTGCTTCATCAACAGTGATTGTGAGGTTACTTTGTTGAAGAAATTTTTTGTCGCGGGTAATAATTTTACTGTTCTTAAGTGTTCGAGCCGATAGTTCGATCAGGTAATCTTCAATATCTGTTATAGCAAGTTCATTTGAAGAGTCAATGTAAGCGGGCGTTTTTACAATATCGCATTTTTTCAAAAAGGTATCTATTAGTTTTTTTGTAATAGCCGGATCAATTTTATTCTTTGAGTTTTCTCTTTGAACAATGAAATGGATATTATGAAGTTGGGATGATGAAATATAAATATTCAAGTTGTTTTGAACTTTGAATAATTTATATAATTCAGATACCTTATCATAGAAAGGCTCCCTTTTAAGCAGTATATCCAGAATTACATTGGTGTCCCAATAATATTTAGAGCTCATACTTCTCTTTTAAAGCATCGTACAATAAGTCGTCATCATCCTTACCAGAAGCTTTGTATTGGTAATCGGGAGGCGTACTTTCATGCAATGCTTTGATAAAGTCATCTTCTGGAAATTGTCTGTATAACACTTGAGTTTTTTTAAAAGCATCACTTTCCTGAGTATGTGATTTCTTTATTTTTTCTTCAGGAATAATATTTTTTCTGTCAATCTCAATGAAAAATTTGTCCGCAAGATCCTGTGGTGGATTGACTAAAACAAACTCATTGTTTTTTTTAATGATATGTAGTTGCATGGCTAATTTTTTACAATTCAGAAATGGTATTATTCTGTAATTTATAACTCTTTTTACACTTTGTACAGTGTAATTCGGAAGAAAGCTTATTGCCGCATTCACAAACAAATCCATGTTGTTTTGCGGGGTTCCCATACCATAAGGTATAGGCAGGTACATCCTTTGTGACAACACTTCCTGCACCGATTAAAGCATATTTGCTAATGGTGATTCCCCCAATGATTGTAACGTTAGCTCCAATAGATGCCCCTCTTTTTATTAGGGTTGTGGAGAATTTTTCCGGATATTTCTTTGAACGGGGTACTATGTCATTGGTAAATGTGACATTAGGACCTAAGAAGACATCATCTTCGATGGTTATGCCATCCCAAAGAAAAACACCGGACTTTACAGTTACATTTTTGCCAATGATGACATCATTTTCAATAAATGTATGGCAGTTGATATTACAATTTTCGCCAATTCTAGCGTTTTTAAGAATCACAGAGTACTGCCATATCTGGGTGTTCTTTCCAATGTGGGGGCTCTGTACATCAGCTAATCTATGAATCTTTACCATAGATTTTGAATAAGGTGTAATCGCGAATATAATCCTCTTCTGAATAAAGATTGGATGCTAAAACCAATTGGACAGCATTGTGTGAGTAATGCATATTATGCCAACACAATTTCGGTAAATATAAGCCTTCATCAGGTTTGGATAAGGTATATGTTGCTTTAAACCCATCCTGCATCTCGATGTTAATGTTAATAGTTCCAGCAACAGCAACAAGAACTAATTCTTTATTTATATTGGCATGCCCTCCTCTCGTCACATCTTGTGGTGTGAAATAGGTCCAATAGGCACGTTTTATTTCAAAGGGGACTTCTTTGTTTCCTTCAGCAACAGAAAGGTAGCCAAGGGTTGAAGAACCAATTGATTTGAAGTTAATAATGTGTGGTTTTTCCATTTAAATAATAGTTAACTTAGATGGGTTGAATTTCCCATTTTAAATCAGGCCTAATAACACCTTTCATTTTGCTAAAATTCGCACCCTGTCCGGTACTTGTGTTTTGCACTTCAAAAGCAAAAATATCTTTGTTTACAAGTAAGGGGTATCTTTGATCTTTCCCGAAAACAATTTTGATATAGTAAATTCCTGCATTTAAAGTGTGAGGAGGTAAAAAACCATTTACAACAAAAATCCCTTTTTTTGCATCTCGATTTGTAGAAACTAGTGCGCCCTGGTGAAAAACTATAATCTCATCGTGGGTGCGAATTTCCATTGTACAATCCAAATTAATATTGGGAAGCTTGTTCTCAAATTCAATTGTAAATTGAATGCCTGAATCAATATTTAATTCATTACCCCTCCTTGGTCTTACTTCTATCTTTCTAAGTTCAATACTATCATTTGATGTTTCGGGGTTGTTTTTTGGGAATGTTTTTGTTGTTGATGTTTGAATGTTACCTTGTTGGAGATAAAAGTCTACACTTTCTTTGATATCTCCTGTAAAAGCCTCTGTCCCGTTAACTAAGACCATGCCTGATGTGCAAAGTGTTTTCACACTCGCCATATTATGACTCACAAACAGCACCGTCCGACCATCATTGGTACTCACATCCTGCATTTTCCCGATGGCCTTTTTCTGGAACTCCGCATCGCCCACCGCCAGTACTTCATCCACCACGAGAATTTCCGGTTCCAGGTGGGCCGCCACGGCAAAGCCCAGGCGTACCTTCATACCGCTGGAGTAACGCTTCACGGGGGTGTCTAAGTATTTGGCCACGCCGGCAAACTCCACGATCTCGTCGAGCTTGCGGGCAATCTCCCACTTGCGCATACCCATGATGGTGCCGTTCATGTAGATGTTTTCGCGGCCTGTCATCTCGGGGTGAAAGCCGGTGCCTACCTCGAGCAGTGAGGCCAGGCGTCCTTTCACGCTGATGCTGCCGGTGGTGGGGGAGGTGACGCGGGAGAGGACTTTCAGCAGGGTGCTTTTGCCTGCGCCGTTTTTGCCAATGATGCCTAGTACTTCGCCCTGTTTTACTTCCAGGTTGATGTCTTTGAGGGCGGCGATGTGCTCTCCTTTGGTGGCCTTGGCGGTGCGGTCGTTGACGCCTCCTACGAGGGCGTAGGGGTCATCTTTACCGCGGATGTTCATTTGCCACCAGCGGTTGAGGTCGTGGGAGAGGGTGCCGGTGCCTATTTCGCCGAGGCGGTAAATCTTTGAGAGGTTTTCTATTTTAATTACAGTATTACTCATGTATTTCCACTAATGTTTTATTGGCCCTTCGGGCGGTTGCTCCGCAACTTTTTTTGTCCACAGATTCCACAGATTAACACAGATTCTTGTGTTTTGCGGGTTTGGGGTTCCCCTTTCAGGTTTACCCTGTGATATTTTCTACAGGGGGGTTAGGGGGTATGGTTTGGGTGGTTGCTGCGCAACTTTAGGTTGTCCACAGATTCTTGCAAGCAAGCGGCATAGCCGAGCGACACAGATTTACACAGATTATTTTGTATTAAGTTTTGTGAAAGAGAATATATTTCAGCTACAATACAATCCGTTTGTATTGGAGACTTTTACATCCAAAGTTTAATAAAATGCCTACTTTGAAATTGGTGGCTTTTAGATAATTCAATACCTGTGCTTCATGATCTCCACATAGCTCATTTAAAGCCTTTAGTTCAACAATAATTTTGTCATAACAAATAAAGTCTGCAATGTATTTCTTTGATAGGACGTGGTCTTTATATTGGATTTGTAATGGCACTTCCCTTTCATTTTTAATGTTTCTGGTTTTGAATTCGATGCTTAATGCTTCCTGATACACTCCTTCAAGAAAACCAGATCCAAGAATTTTATGAGCTTCCATTGCAGCTCCAATAATTTCGTAAGTTTCTTCTTTGAAGGGAAATTCTTTTGGGGTTAGGTTAGTCATAATTTTAAAAATTTAAAATCTGTGTAATCTGTGAAATCTGTGGATCCCCCAAAACAAAACGGCGCAGTCGTTTTTATATTTTATTTGTGGACTCATTTTAAGCACCACTTTAGTATATCATCGTCCGATGTATTGATTGGGGTATTGTATTCTAAAAGCTTCAAGTTAGTTGATCAACCAAGACAACCTTTAATTCTTTGAATTTATTAAGCTGATTGTCGTTGGTTATGAAAAAATCTGAACCAGATTGTAATGCAGATGCCAGTTGGATTGCGTCAGGAGTTTTAAAGCCATATTTAGCTCTGATTTTTGCAGCATTTTTGGCAATGTCCGCATTGATATCAAGCATCTCTATTGATGGCGAATAACAAAGAATGTTTGAGTACTGCTCAGACAACTCAACCTTGTCATTCTTTAAGGGGTGTATTAGTACTTCAATAAGAGTAATAACAGAGGTGCTGAAAATAAACAGTCCTTCTGCATTGGCATTAAACAGTTTTTCCAAACGAGTAATGTACGCTGGATTTTCTTCGATAAAATAGATGATAGGTGCTGTATCCAGAAAAATTTTTTTCCCTGAAAACTTTTTGATTAATCCCATGTTTTTCGTTGAGAATCTATGTATTCATTCACGTTAATGTTTTTCCAAAGGTCTTTACCCAAGCCTTTTAGGCTGTTTAGTCCTTGTCTTGCAGTTAATTTTTGTTTTTTAAAGCTATGTATGATCCTGTCCATAACTTCAACTTTCTCATCATAACTAAGACCTTCTATTTGGGATAATATTTGGTTTATATGGTTGGTTTTAGTTTGCATGGCATTCATTTTTGTTAAAGATAAGAATTTTAATCGTTGGTGGCTGATTTTTATTCTGCGGGCTGGTGTTGCTTTGCAACGTTTTTCTGTTCACGAATTCTTGCAAGCAAGCGGCAGAGCCGAGCGTTTACAGATTTTCACAGATTAATTTCTAAGTATTATTCAGCAGCCCTTATTCAGCCTGAATAAATTGAAAAACATCCGGCAACCGATGTTTAAAATAATCTGGTGTTTTTTCGGTCATTAAAACTATTTCTCCTTTTTCAATCTGTAATAAGTTTGTATAAACATCGCTCTGCTTTGAGTTATCAACGAATAAAATATTATCAAAAAATCGAAAATATAAATTTGCGTTTTTATATCCTGCTTTCCATTTCAAATCTATTGTTTTATTATCCACAAAATGACCTTTAAATTCAGTACGCACCTGAACTCTGTGTCTTGCAATGTCTTGATTATCCAAGCAAAAGAAAATCAAGTTTATTTGATATCCATTTTCTTTAAATACTTGTGGCCAGTGTAAGGGATGTGCATCGAAATTTGTTTCGTAGCAAAAATCCATTTTATATAACAAAGCCTTTTCAATGGATGCTTCAAAAGATTTTGTTGTTTGATTCTTAGCCATAGTTTCCCTGAATTCACTGTCCGGCAAGCTGTGGTAATTTTCTAAATACAATCTGTCCTAATCGAAAGAAGTTAATCCTTCAGGTAAAAATGAAGAAGCGAAAATGGATTTACCTGCACCATTACAACCGGCAATGATTATTAAATCAGGCATTTGATTTTAAAGCATTTCTGAGTTCAGAGCTTAATTTGCCTTTCTTTTTCCGTATTTGGAAAAGTTCTTCTTTGGGTATAACTTGATTATTCAAAATAATCCTTGCTTTACTCATTTGTTGAGTAACTTTTATTCCTGTTATTAATTTTTCTTTACACATGTCACAAAATTAATCATATTTTGGTTAGATCGAATTTACCCTTTCTGGATTTTTATTGACAAGTTTTATTGGCTTGCAAATAGTTTAATATTTCAAGGGTTTCGGCCATATATTAACGTTTTATCATAGAATGATAGTATTATCGTTTGAGTTGAAGCAGAGTGTTCTCCTGGTGTTTTTCAGGAAGGACTTTAATTCGATGTATATTGAGTCCATTGATAATTGATCATTGATTTCTCTCCACGCCTACGGCGCGGTGAGTCACAGTTGGCCCACCTGCATAAACATATTGTACTACGGTGCAAAAATAGAGAAGTTTCGGGGAAAGTGGATAAAAATGGAGGGGGAATTTGGGGGTTTGCTGAGGGAGGGGCGGAAGTTCAGAGAGTTAGGAGGTGACTTGCGCAACATTTTGTCCACGAATTAATACATTGCATGCGGCTTGTTGCTTCGCAACATTTTCTGTCCACGAATTACACGAATTTATCGAATTATTGCCCTTCGGGCTTTGTGTTGCATAGCAACACTTTTTTTAGAACTGCTTGCAGTTCTAATCATTCGCATAATTTGTAAAATTCGTGGACAAGCAAAAATAACGGCGCAGCCGTTTATATATTTTTTATTGGTGGACTCACCTAACGGACAATTCTTTTGTATCTCAAAGATAATTCACCGAAGTTAATTAAGAGGCCTAATTTGAAGCCTGTTGTTTTTAGGTAATTGAATGTCTGAGATTCATGTTTGGAAACCAGGCATTCCAGTGCTTTTGTTTCGATGACTATTTTGTCGTAGCAGATGAAATCTGCAGTATATTCTTTTTTCAAAGTTTGGCCCTTGTAATGCACTTTTAAGGGTGCTTCCCGTTGGTATGGGATGTTCCTGTTTATGAATTCTATTTCCAAAGCTTCCTGATTCACCCTGTGTAATAGGATTCATTATAAAGAAAATTCTTTATTCTATTCTTGATATATCTTTTGCCATAAGTTGTTTTTAAGTATTTTTCTCTATGAGTGGCATCCTGTTGGTTTAAACAAGCCTCGAAATATACCAGTTTTAGTGGTATTCGATTTTTAGTAGAAGCTACTTCTCCATTATTATGGGCTTTCAAACGTTCTTCCAGGTTAGAGGTGTATCCTGTGTAGAACATTTTATCTTTTTGACTATATAAAACGTATGTATAATACATTATTACACAGGGTAAACCTCCATTGCAGCGCCAATTATTTTGTAGGATTCATCTTTACCCCGTGTAATAATTATTTGTCAAGTATTCAATGTAAAATACGAGATAAGAATGCTTAAAGAAAGCTATTACACAGGGTGAATAGAGGATTTGATTTTGGGCTAGAAGGTCAGGCATGGCTTTTAGGATTTTGGGTTTCTTACTAATTGGTTATTTGCCCTGCGGGCGGTTGCTTCGCAACTTTTTTTGTCCACGAATTACACGAATTTTACGAATTATGCCCTGCAGGCGGCTTGCTGCTTCGCAACTTTTTTTTGTCCACGAAACGATTGAAAGGAGTTCGATAACACCTTAAAAGGATGATTGTGATGTTGTCAATTCTTGCAAGCAAGCGGCAGCGCCGAGCGACACGAATTTAACGAATTAATAGACCAGCAAGCAGTTCTTGAATAATGTTGCTTTGCAACATAAGCAGCGAAGGCAAAAAATTCGTATAATTCGTGAAATTCGTGGACCCAAAACAAAACGGCGCAGTCGTTTTTATATTTTATTTGTGGACTCATTTTAAGCCCCTCTAACAGTTATATTTTTCTTTGAGTGCTTCGAAGAGTATCTCGTCGTCCGATATATCGGTTGAGGGATATGGGCGATAGTATTTTAGTTTGAGTTGAAGCAGAGTATTCCACGGAAACTTTTTGGCAAGAGTCTTTAACTCGTTGTATGTTGAGTCCATTGATAATTAATCATTGATAATTGATCATTGAATCACCTCACGCCTACGGCGCGGTGAGTCACAGCTGCCCCACCGGGAAAAGATCAATTTTTACTACGTGGCAAAAATAGCGAAGTTTCGGTGGATGGTGAAAAACCATACACTAAACTTTTCGGGTTATGACATAACCTCCGGTTTTTTTGCTGCCTTGGCGTTCAATAAAATTTTTTCGTGTAAGATTTCTTATATGTCGTTCAATGGTTTTGTAAGGGATTCCTAATTTTTTGGAAATGTTTAACATGTTGATGCCGGGTGTTGCTCTTATACTTTGTAGTATCTTAAGTTCCACTTCATTTAATCCCTCATTTAATCCCTCATTTAATCCCTCATTTAATCCCTCATTGTCTGGAATCGGCTTTAAGGGGATTATGGTTAAAAAAACATCATTTTCTTTGAATTGAATATTGTTGTTACCTGAGTATGCCATTGAATATTTAAAGACATTCTGAATGCCAGTTCCAAGCTCTTCTGTGCGCCCCATTTGGGTAAACATTTGGGCAATGTGTGGATTTTTGGGGTAAGGTTCGTAATTGCCTGGTTTAAGAGTTTGATGAATATGTGCTTTATTGGCATTTTTTGTTTCTAACCTGTCTTCATAAATAATGAAAGATGTAGGAAAGGAATTGGAATATTCGCGATGTATCAGAATGTTAGCAACCACCTCCCTGAAAATTTTGTCGCGCAGGGATACTCGTTGATCGTTTTGCAGATAAAACTTATCCGGTAGATGCTTGGCCACAAAAGCCATAAGTTTGTCATAGGCTTCAATGATGTTGCATCTGATATTTTCCCGGTCGTCATATCTTTCAATGTGGTCTCTACGCAGGAGTGCGTCTATTTTGAAATGGGGTAATGCACTTTGAATAATTTCATCTTTCCCAAATAGTAACAATGCCGACATAGTAAAGCCTTCTTTACCTGTGGCAAGGTCTTTTCTGTACAGACCGGCAGTTCTAAAGAACTCTAGATCGGTTAACTCATTCCATGGGTGATCTGGTCTGTTGCTTCGAATGATTTTACGGCAACGTTCCACTATTCCCTCTGCAAAGTCATTTTGTTCAAGAAAAGGATAAATGGTGTTTTCCGAATACTGAGTACTTTTTCTGACGTAAACTTGTTTAAGCTGCTCTCCGGTTGATAATTCAAAGTCCCCATCAGCACTTCTGTCATAAATTTTCCCTTTGAATTGATGTACTTGTGATGAAGCCGGTACAAGGATGTAAACAAGGGTTTTATCCTGATATTTTACTATTTGGGCATCGATAAGGAATGAAGGTGATAACAATTGTGGATTATTACTGGTATTGGATATTTGTTTAACAAGTTGTTCTGCAATGTGAGGTTCGATACCTTCTATGGTCTTGTCGTCGGTTACTCCTAATACAATTTCTCCACCATTTCGATTTAAAAAGGCACAGATGGATTCAAACAGACTGGAAGGCAGTTGTTTCTTTGCTTTTTTGAATTCTATAGTAATTCCTTCTCCCTGTTGGAGGAGTTTTTCTATTTTTTCAGCATTTATCACGAAGCTGTATTTGTTTTTGCTAGAAAAGTCGTTGTTGTGTAACCATTTTTTTTGAGATAGCAGATCGCAACAGTATTGCTCTTGTTTGCAAAGGAGGGGGTGCCGTTCATGTAGATGTTTTCGCGGCCCGTCATCTCGGGGTGAAAGCCGGTGCCTACTTCTAAAAGTGATGCCAGGCGGCCTTTCACGCTGATGCTGCCGGTGGTGGGGGAGGTAACGCGGCTGAGGACTTTCAGCAGGGTGCTTTTGCCTGCGCCGTTCTTGCCTATGATACCGAGTACTTCGCCTTGTTTTACTTCGAGGTTGATGTCTTTGAGGGCGGCGATGTGCTCGCCTTTGGTGGCCTTGGCGGTGCGGTCGTTGACGCCTCCTACGAGGGCGTAGGGGTCGTCTTTACCGCGGATGTTCATGGCCCACCAGCGGTTAAGGTCGTGGGAGAGGGTGCCGGTGCCAATTTCACCTAATCTGTAAATCTTCGAAAGATTTTCTATTTTAATTACGGTATCACTCATTTTTTTCCACTAATGTATTATTGGCCCTTCGGGCGGTTGCTTCGCAACGTTTTTAGGAACCGCGAATTAAACGAATTAAGCGAATTATTGCCCTACGGGCGGTTGCTTCGCAACTTTGTGTTTATCCGTAGATGTCGCAGATTCTTTGCGAGCAAAGCGGGATAGCCGAGCTAAGCGAATTTTTAACAGCTACGCTGCTTATTAAACCGCAAAGCGGTTTGTTAATTCGCACAATTCGCATAATTCGCGGTTTATATTTAGCGTTAAGAAAATCATTTTGTTTATCGTTCTTTCACAATGCGTTGATAATCTAATGAATTTTTCCCAAAGTTTACAAGTATTCCAAGCTTAAAGCCAGTTGTCTTAAGGTAATTGAATACTTGTGCTTCATGAATGTTATCAAATTCAGTTACAGCTTTTGTTTCTATGACTATTTTGTCGTAGCAGATGAAATCTGCGGTGTATTCTTTTTTTAAGGTGTGCCCCTTGTAATTTACTTTTAGAGGTGCTTCCCGTTGATAGGGGATGTTTCTGTTTTGGAATTCTATTTCCAGGGCCTCTTGATATACTGCTTCGAGGAAACCAGGGCCAAGTTCGCGGTGTACCTCCATTGCGGCACCAATAATTTTGTAGGATTCGTCTTTGTAGAGGATTTGATTTTGGGCTAACAGGTCAGGCATGATGTATGATTTTTTGGCTTTCCGCTAATTGTTTGTGCCCTGTGGGCGGGTGTTGCTTCGCAATTTTTTTTTTGGTACCGCGAATTAAACGAATAACGCGAATTTATGCACTGCGTGCGGCTGTTGCTTTGCAACGTTGATTGTCCACAGATTTCACAGATTAAGGGATTACGGGGTGGGGGTTCCCCTTTCAGGGGGTTAGGGGGTATGCGGTAGGGCGGTTTATTTTAATTACTGTGTTACTCATTTTTTTATCCACTAACGGTTATATTTCTCTTTGAGTGCTTCGTAGAGAACATCATCGTCTGATATACCCGTTGGGGGATATGGGCGATAGTATTTTAGCTTAAGTTGAAGCAGAGTATTCTCCGGGTGTTTTTCAGCAAGCATTTTTAATTCGATGTATGTTGGGTCTTCGTTTAAGATCATTGTTTTTTTATGCTCTTCTTGACTTAAGGATGGAATTACCTGGCTGGCGCTCTATTCGTTATTTAATTTCAAAATTTCCTGAATAATATTGTCTGCAATTCTAAAATCAGTTTTCAATAATTTGTTAATCAGGGGTTTCACTTTTGGGATGATTGACATTTGTTTAGCTTTATGAATCACACCAAGAGCACCGGTTACTTTAAAATGTAATTGAGTTGCTAATTTTCTGGCTTTTAAATCATCCAATAACAATGTTACATCTTCGAATTCAGCAGCTAATGCTATTGCACTTGCTTCGGCATAGTCAACCTGTGTTTCAAGAAACTTTTGGTATTTTGTATCCCTTACGGATTGAATTTTTACCCAATCAGGGAGTTTTTCACCAAATTCCTCAGCGATTTCGGGGGTTGTTATTAATTCTCCATATACTTTTTCTAACAAACTGAATTCATCAATTTTGTGAAAAAGAATAAGTGTGCTTGTATCAGAAATTACAATTCTATGCATTTGCTATATCTGAATGTAAATCAGTTATTGAATCGCTGAAAACCGATACTCCATATTTCCCAAGCATTTCTATGAAAGCTCTTTTGGATAATCCAACTATTTCTGCTGCCTGACCGGCTGATAATTTGGCTTCCTCATATAGTTTTGAAGCAACTATCATTGAAAAGTCATAATCTTTTAAATCAAGACCATCAGGAATATTTAATTGAACTGTTCTCATAATTGGTTTTTTTCAAAGTATCACAATACTAATATTGCGTCACATTATGTATGATTAATTAAAGGTAAGATATAATTCTAATATTCAAATACTTTAGGCGCAGCCTGGTTTACTGAGGCGGTAGATCTTGGAGAGGTTTTCTATTTTGATTACTGTATTGCTCAGGTTTTTCCACTAATGTACTATTGGCCCTTCGGGCGGTTGCTTCGCAACGTTTTGAGGAACCGCGAATTAAACGAATTAGGCGAATTTTTTAACAGCTTTGCTGTTTATTAAACCGCTTTGCGGTTTGTTAATTCGTACAATTCGTTTAATTCGCGGTTTATATTTAGCGTTAAGAAAATCATTTTGTTTGTCGTTCTTTCACAATGCGTTGATAATCTAATGAAATCTTTCCAAAATTTACAAGTATTCCAAGCTTAAAGCCAGTTGTCTTAAGGTAGTTGAATATTTGTGCTTCATGAATGTTATCAAATTCTGTTACAGCTTTTGTTTCAATAATTATTTTGTCGTAGCATATGAAATCTGCGGTGTATTCTTTTTTTAGGGTGTGGTTCTTGTAATTTACTTTTAGAGGAGCTTCCCGCTGGTAGGGGATGTTTCTGTTTTGAAATTCTATTTCCAAAGCCTCCTGGTAGATAGCCTCGAGGAAACCAGGGCCAAGTACTCTGTGTACTTCCATTGCGGCACCAATTATTTTGTAGGCTTCATCCTTGTAGAGGATTTGATTTTGGGATAGGAGGTCAGGCATGATTTTTAGGATTTTGGGTTTTTACTAATTGTTTTTTGCACTGCGTGCGGCTTGTTGCTTCGCAACGTTTTTTTGTCCACGAATTTCACGAATTAATAGAACTGCAAGCAGTTCTTGAATAATGTTACTTTGCAACATAAGGGCCGTAGGCCAATAATTCTTAACGCTCGGCTCTGCCGCTTGCTTGCAAGAATTTGTGTAATTCGTGGACCCCAAACCAAACGGCACAGCCGTTAAATATTTTATTTGTGGACTCATTTTAAGCCCCTCTAACGGTTATATTTCTCTTTGAGCGCTTCGTAGAGAACATCATCGTCTGATATACCCGTTGGGGGATATGGGCGATAGTATTTTAGCTTAAGTTGAAGCAGAATGTTCTCCGGGTATTTTTCGGCAAGGGACTTCAATTTGGTGTATGTTGGGTCTTCGTTTAGGCTCATTAAATTTGATGTTTGGAATTTAATGGTGAACTATTCTTTTTATTTTTGTTTCTAAATCAGGCAATGTGGTATTAATTATTTGCCAAACTTCTTCTGCATCAATTCCGAAATAGTTGTGAGCTATAATGTTTCTAAAGCCCCGGATTTTAAACCAGTCAATTTCTGATTCTGAAGAATGCTTGAAGTTTTCGGATAGTCTCTCAGCCATTTCTCCGATAATGATGAAATTCATCAGTGCAGCATCGAATGTTTTTGATTCACTGAAGAAGTCGTCCGAATTAGAGCAATCAACAGAGTACTGCTTAATTTTTTCGATGGATTCTAAGATATTAAGCAAACAGGCAAAATCCTTATGAGAACCATTAAACATATTTGATTTCTGAAAGAATCTGGTTTTTAAAGATTGGTTTTATGTATTTTATACGGCAAATATCAACAGGTCTGTTAAATTTCTTCTGTATCTCTTGCTTGAGATTGAGCTTAAGCGAATATAAATCAGGAGTGTTAGGTTCAAATTCAATTGCAATGTCAATATCGCTATCAGCTTTTTGATCTCCACGAGCCACTGATCCGAATAATCCAATCTGAGTCAGATGATAATCTCTGCTCAATCTTTCTTTATTGGCTTGCAAATAGTTTAATATTTTACGGGTGTCTACCATATACAATAGTATTTATTGGTTAAATATATGGAATTTTTGCATTCGTTTAAACTTTTGTAATTATCTGATAAAAAACTAATATGATAATTTAAAAATCTGTGTTCATCTGCGTCATCTGCGGATAACAAAAAATCGCGAAGCGATAATAAATTTTTGCGGATTACACTGTATCGATAAAGTTTCTCTCCGTTTTATGAAACACCACGATACCTGCCGTCAACAATATGGTGGCAAAGGCGATGCTGTACCCCAAACTTATCCAGCTGAAGTGACCGGCACCCAGGAAGGCATATTTGAATGTCTCCATGAGGGGGGTGATGGGGTTGGCCAGGATGAGCATTTTTAGTTTGCCATCGGGGATGGTGCTGAGGGGGTAGATCACCGGGGTGGCATACATTAGCAGTTGTACGCCAAACTGCAACAGGAAGGTGAGGTCGCGGTATTTGGTGGTGAGACTGGTAAATATGAGTCCGGCACCCAGGCCGAACATGGCCATTAGTAATACCAACAGTGGTAGTAGCAGGATATAGATATTGGGCTGAACGCTGGCATTTCCCGATATCAGGTAATAGGCATAGACGGCCAGGAAAAACATGAATTGTATTCCGAATTTTATGAGTCCGGAGGATACTTTGGCAAAGGGCATGATGAGCCGGGGGAAATAAACCTTGCCAAAGATGTCGGCATTGTCCTTAAATGTTTTGGAGGTGGTGTTGAAGCTCTCGGCAAAGTAATTCCAGAGGGTGACTCCGGCCAGGTAGAACAATGCTCCGGGTACGCCATCGGTACTGATCTTGGCGATGTTGCCAAAAACCAGGATGTAGATGGCGGTGGTGAGGATGGGCTGCACCACAAACCAGATGGGACCCAGGACGGTTTGTTTGTAAATGGTGATGACATCCCGCTTAACGAACATGTAGAGCAGGTCGCGGTAATTCCAGATTTCCTTGAAATTGATGTCGAATGCATGCCGCTTGGGGCGGATGATGAGGTCGTAATTTTCAGTCATTGGTATTTATGAGGGGTTGCTTGCGCAACGTTTTTAGGAACCGCGAATTTAACGAATTAAATGAATTTATGCACTGCGTGCGGCTGTTGCTACGCAACTATGGGTTGTCCACAGATGGCACAGATGAACACAGATTATTGGTAATTGATCATTGATAATTGGTCATTGATAATTGGTCATTGATAATTGACTTATGCACTGCGTGCGGCTGTTGCTACGCAACTATGGGTTGTACGCAGATGGCGCAGATGGACGCAGATTTATTGGTTAATAATTCTGTTTACCTTTTTATCGAATGTAAATATGGTAGCATTTTTTTCTTTAACAAAAGCAATCAGAAGAGCATCTGCATAATCGACTCTATTCCCGGCAAAGATTGACAATGCTTTTTTTATGATTTTAGGTTCATTGATTGAAATTGTTGGGTATTCAAACAAATCGAGAAGGGTACTCTTTATAATTTCATCAGGCACCTGATAAACTTTTTGTAATACATACACAACTTCAGCAATAATCTCACCTGGCAAAAACACGTTGTAATTCTCAATAACAGAAGCTGATTTCAGATATTGTTCATCAATGTCTTTTAGGAGATACCGGAGTATGTAATTGGCATCAATGATTTTCATACTTATCTTTGACGTGTTTTTCCCAGGCTGTTTTTTCTTCAGCTACTTTATTGGATGATGCAAATCTCTTCAGGCTACCGGCTGCTTTATATTCCTTATTCTGTGAAGAGTCATTAGTATTGTTATTGTCCTCCAGGAGCAGGATAACTCTTACTTTTTTACCATTTTCAAGATATCCGGAAATGTTTTCCGGAACTGTAATGGTTTTATTTTTTAGGTTTGATGTGAATTCTACTGCCTTCATTTGTCATCTTTTTATCAAAGATAATGATATAATTACTGCGGTGCAATGTGGTTGTCCGGGCACTTTTTTTATTTTAGTATCACTCATTTTCCCACTGATTGTTTTTTTGCCTTGCGTGCGGCGGTTGCTTCGCAACTATGGGTTGTCCACAGATGGCACAGATTTACACAGATTATTGGTAATTGATCATTGATAATTGACTTATGCCCTGCGGGCGGCGGTTGCTTCGCAACTTTTTTGGAACCACGAATTCTTGCAAGCAAGCGGCAGAGCCGAGCGACACGAATTAAACGAATCTATGCACTGCGTGCGGCTGTTGCTTCGCAACTTTTTAGGAACCGCGAATTTAACGAATTAAACGAATTTATGCACTGCGTGCGGCTGTTGCTTGCGCAACTATGGGTTGTCCGCAGATGGCAAAGATGAACACAGATTATTGGTAATTGATCATTGATAATTGACTTAGGCCCTGCGGGCGGCGGTTGCTTCGCAACTTTTTTGGAACCACGAATTACACGAATTAAACGAATTTATGCACTGCGTGCGGCTGTTGCTTGCGCAACTTTGGTTCGTCCGCAGATGAACACAGATTATTGATCATTAATCATTGAGTTTCCTCCACGCCTACGGCGCGGTGAGTCACAGTTGGCCCACCTGGAAAAACATATTGTACTACGTTACAAAAATAGGGAAGTTTCGGGGAAAGTGGATAAAAATGGAGGGATATTTGGGATTTGCGGGGGGAAGGGCGGAAGTTCAGAGGGTTAGGAGGTGGCTTGCGACATTTTGTCCACGAATTTATGCACTGCGTGCGACTTGTTGCTTCGCAACTTTGTAGGAACCGCGAATTACACGAATTTTTGCCCTGCGGGTGGCTGTTGCTGCGCAACTTTTTTGGGAACCGCGAATTAAACAAATTCTTGCAAGCAAGCGGCAGAGCCTAGCGAAGCGAATTTTTAACAGCTTCGCTGTTTATTAAACCGCAAAGTGGTTTGTTAATTCGTACAATTCGCATAATTCGCGGTTTATATTCTGTCTTATGAAAATCATTTTGTTTATCGTTCTTTCACAATGCGTTGATAATCTAATGAATTTTTCCCAAAGTTTATGAGTATTCCAAGTTTAAAGCCAGTTGTCTTAAGGTAATTGAATACTTGGGCTTCATGTATGTTATCAAATTCTGTTACAGCTTTTGTTTCAATAATTATTTTGTCGTAGCATATGAAATCTGCGGTGTATTCTTTTTTTAAAGTATGGCCTTTGTAATTTATTTTTAGAGGTGCTTCACGCTGGTAAGGTATGTTTCTTTTTATGAATTCTATTTCCAAAGCCTCTTGATAGACTGCTTCGAGAAAACCAGGGCCAAGTTCGCGGTGGACTTCCATGGCGGCACCGATAATTTTGTATGATTCATTCTTGTAGAGGATTTGATTTTGGGCTAATAGGTCAGGCATTGTATTTGAGTTTTTGGTTTTCTGCTAATTATTTTTGCCTTCGGGCGGTTGCTTCGCAAAGGGTTTTGGAACCGCGAATTTATCGAATTGAACGAATTAGGATTGGCATAGCCAATCAATAGAACTGCCATGCAGTTTTGAAAATTCAAATAATTCGTGACGCTCGGCTCTGCCGCTTGCTTGCAAGAATCTGTAAACCGTACCAATCGCGAAGCGATTATGGTGTTGCTTTGCAATCATGTTTCTCCGACGATGATTATTGCTTGTGCAATTTTGGGTTATCCGCAGATGGACGCAGATGATTGTTGCTTTCCCCAAAAAAAAAGTTTCATTGTTGGTTGTTACTGTCTGAAATATAATTAAGGTGCTTAACATTTTCCACCATGCAAAAGGTCTATATATCTGTGTTTATTTGCTTCATCTGCGGATTATAAAAATCGCGAAGCGATTCATAATTCGTGAACATCGCTGTTAAGAGTTAACAAGTTTTTTAACGCGCTCATCCAGTGCTTTCTGGTCTTTTGTGAAAGCAGCCACGCCGGCCAGTGTGAGGAGCGTGTCGATGGCTGTTTCGCCGCGTGAGATGAGACTTGCCCAGCGGTCGTGCCGTGGTATTTTGCCATCATCGGTGATGAAGAGTTCTTCTATGGGAGTGAGGTGGGGAAAAATATCCGTGATACCCTCTTCCCTGAGAATATCCACCAGTTCCCAGGCCGATTGTGGCGGATTGGCATGGAGTTCCCGGAAGAGGCGTTTTTCGTTTTCGGAGACACTCCAGAGTTTGTCGATTTGAATTTCGGAAGTAGCTACCCCCGGTTCATACACGATGTTGAAATCGTGGTCGGTCATGGGTTGGAAAGGCCCTTTGAGTTTTTCCAGTCCCTCGGTGAGGACTTTGGCGGGGATGGTCATTACATCAATGCCGCACAGTGCAGGGAGTTGAGTATAGTCTCGGATGCTGGCAGCTATGAGTTTGGTTTTCAGGGATAAGTCATGTCTCAGGGTTCGGAGACATTTCTGGGTGTGGTGCACGGTTTTTTCTCCCGGTCCTGATGCATCGCCCAGGTGGTTGTCTTTCATATAGGCTCCGATGCGACCCATGAAAACATTGGTATAGGCCGGTTTAGCCACGAGGGAAGCCAGCATATTCTGTCGTACGCTGAAAAGGAGGGTGAAATTGACAGGAATGCCCATCTCATGCAGTTTACGCGCTCCCAGCAGTCCGGATGGAGACATTGGGACTTTTATCAGAAAATTATTGGGTGCGATATTGTGAAAACGCTGGCCATAATGAACGATGCCATCCACATCATGTGTGACATCGGTATGCAGTTCCACACTTACCATACCTCCATAGCGCTTGACCAGTCGCAGAGCATGCAGTGCGTTGAGCAAAAATGCAATTTCCACGATGCGTTTCTGCGGTGGCAGCTCATCGAAGCGGCCGGCATTTTCTTTGATGATCTTGTCGTATATGCCCTTTTGAACCTCCTTGTTGAGCAGGGTGTTGTTGGTGGTCACTGCACTTACTTCCGGGGTGATGAGTTGGTCAATGGCTTCGATATCGCCTGTGTCGAGCCATATCTCGCTGCCTGTTTCTTTGCAGGCTTTCATCAGCGGTTGTGAAGGATTGGCATTTACTTTTGTGTCATCGAACCGGTTTAGCAACTCCGGTAATATCTGTTCGGGAATGGGTTGTGTACTCATAGCTCTATCGTTTTTAGCCTAAGATAATTAAGATTTGGGAGAAATACAAGAGAGGGAGGAGCATGGGGCATGGAGCATGGAGAATGGGGCAAGGAGAGATGAGGGTTGAGAGTTGAGGGATGAGCTAATAGTTACCTGTTTCGGTGGTTTATTTATATTGTAATTGCATGGATAGCGCATGAGATTAGCCCCGGTCTTTAGGCCGGGGTTTCTTTGAGGTCACAACACTTCCTTGTCAGCCGGCTTTGAGCCGGCTTTTTTAAAAACATCAATTTCTTGAATATTTCCCGAAAAGCCGACTTGAAGCCGGCTCCCCTGATTTGTGTGACGTTTCAAATATTCCCCCGGCTAAATCCGGGGGCTATACTCATCATAAAATCTATGGATCGTAATCATCTCCAGATTTTTCCTTTGCATGATGGAGCCGCCCCGGCGGGGCAAAAGTTTGGAGCAGGGAGCTACGAACTAAAAGCCAACATCATTTTTCCCTTTTCATATCGTGACTCCCGCAATTTCCGTTAAATTTGTAATTCTAATTTTTTGAAACAAGAATTTGAGGGATGATAAGAACCATATATTTACCGGGATTGTTGATGCTGTTGTTGGTTGCGAGTTGCGGACCATCGCAGGAGGAGTTGGCCGGGGAGAAGCTGCAGGAGGCTGAGATGCTGAGCGACAGTGGTAAGTTTAACCTTGCCCGGCTTAAGTTGGATACCCTGATGAGGGAGTATAAAAGCCTCACAGAGCAGGTGGCTGATGCCAAAAGATTGTTGGCAGACATTGACCGGAAAGAAAAAGAGCGAAACCTTGCTTATCTGGACAGCATGATTGCGGTGAAAGAGAAAGAGCTGGAACCTCTGATGAAAAACTTTATCCGTTCCGATGAATACGGTGCCAAACCGATATTGATTCATAAGCGCCAAAGACCCGAAAACAGTTACAATCGTACATTCATTCGGGCGCACCTGAATCCTGAAGGTGAGTTTTATATCTCAAGTCGTTATTTTGGGGATAAGTGGATTCATCACAATCAGATAAAAGTTTATAATGCCGGTGAATCTGTGACTTCTGAAGAGGTCTCCGAGGATGGATTCAACAACCGTCGTTTTGAAGATGGCGGCAGCAAATGGGAGATTGTTAACTATATGAATGGTGCCGACAACGGGGTCATCAACTTTATCGCCACCAATGCCGATCAGCCCCTGAAGGTTCAGTTTATCGGCAAGGGATATTACTACATTGTCATGGAGAAATTCGACAAAGAAGCCATCCGTGATGGCTATGAGACCTCTTTTGTGCTCAAGGAACTTGCCGGTCTGAAGAAAGAGCGGGAGAAGGTGGTGAGGGAGAGGTGAAGGGTTCCGGGTTTTGAGCTTTGAGTTGCTTCGCAACCAGGGGATCCGCAGATGAGCGCAGATTATATAGTTTTACCAGATGAATTGGATTGCGGGTATGGAGTTCCCCTTTCTGGGGGTTAGGGTTTACCCTGTGAAGAATTATACTTCATTGGGGTATGCGGCAGGGCAGTTTTTAAAAGTGTTGTTCCGATAGCTTAATAATTGATTCCTCTCTCCGTTCGGGCGAATTTGTAATCCGACCGTTCTGAACACCTTGGATTTTCAATCCTTCTTTATTGTTCAATTCACAGGCAGAGGCAATTGTTGTTTGATTCCCGCTTTTTATGCAGAACCAGCCCCGGCGGGGCGAAAGTATGGTAGCAAAAGGTTATTTCAATATGTGGTAAAAGCCCCGGCAGGGGTGATACTATTTTTACAGGGGTTAGGGGAAGCTACATCCCCCTCCCTGGGAGGGGCTAGGGGGAGGCCACATTTTACCCGTTCCGTTCCACCTCATCCAAATTAAGAACAAGCATATATCCGATGTGACTGATTCGGAGGTAAAGTTTCTTTTTACCCTGAATCTCTTCCACTTCGCCTTCGATACCTTTGAGGGGGCCGCTGGTGATGGTTACTTTCTCTCCTTTCTTGAGGGTGTCGGACTCCACAGAGAAAGCCAGCTTGTTTTCGACTGTGCGGCGCATGGCTTCAATTTCCCTTTCGGGGATGGCGACTGCCTGTCCTTTGTGGGATACATACGCAACCACCCCGCGGGCATTGAATACATCGCGGTACTGTTGAGGTTTTATTTTTATGAAGATGTAGGAGCTGATGACCGGCACTTCTACCCATTTCTTGCGGTCGCTCCACTGACGTTGCTCACGCTTGAGCGGCAGATAGGTTTCAATGCCTAGCATTTTCAATTCTTCATAAACTTTTTTCTCGGCCCTCGACTTTGTGTAAAGAGCATACCAGCTGGGTTCAGTGTTTTTTTCCAAAATTCCTTCCTTTTTTGACAGGGCGAAAATAGAAAATTTTGTGAGAAGGGGCAAGGGGCCGTTGAGGGTTGAGGGTTGTGGGGCTGTTAGCTCCTGGCTCTTAGCTGATAGGATTAATAGCGGGGTTTTATGGAACTGGTATCATGTCTTTTATGGTGGGGCAGCCGTGTCGGTCAGTCTTATTATAAAACGTTATTTATGAGTGGTATAGATTGTTTTGTTATGAACGTGATTCATGAGATTAGCCCCCGTCTTCAGGCGGGGGATTCTTTGATATCACCACATCTCCACGTTAGCCGGCTTTGAGCCGGCTTCAAAAAAAACACCAATTCCCTGAATATTTCCCGAAAAGCCGGCTCGAAGCCGGCTCTAATGACCTGTGTGGCGTTTTATTATTCCCCCGGCTAAATCCGGGGGCTAAACTCATTATAGAATTTCATGCATCTATCACATAAAATTTTCAATCATTGGTCTCCGGTTAATAGATTGAGATTGCTTCACTACGTTCGCGATGACGGGCTTTTGTAATAGAAATTAGCGAAATTAAAACTCTAAAAAACGTTTCTTTTTGTTGGAAAAAGATATTTTTGTTGATGAGAAAAATATTTAAAAAATGGAAACAAACAAAAACGGACGAATACTTCCCCTTTTTATTTTAAGGACAGCAGTTGGCTGGCTCTTTCTTCACGAAGGACTCTACAAATTGTTTACACCTGGCTGGACGGCTCAGTATTATCTGGCGCAATCGGAGGGACCGCTGCAAGGATTGTTTCAGTGGATGATCTCTAATGAAGTTATTACCGAAATTGCCAATTACGGAGTGGTGATATTACTTGTTGCTACCGGATTGTTGCTGATGACAGGCTTTTTGGAGCGGGTGGCTTCAGCTGTCGGAATGGTGCTGCTGGTATTTTTCTATCTTTCCTATCCGCCATTTGGCGAAATCAGCGATGTGATGGCTGAAGGCAATTACCTGATTGTGGATAAAAATATGATAATGTTCCTGGTGCTGTTGGTGATCTGGAAAATGAGACCCGGGGAGCAGTGGGGACTTGACAGGTGGAGAGCTTAGGTCATGGAGCATGGGGCATGGAGCAGAGAGCATAGCGCATGGAGCGTGGAGCATTTTCGAAAATGAGTACTTCTCGGACAAGCGTAACGTAATAAATGGTACTTTATGGACAGACACTAATTAGCTCTGTCTATAAAGTCGGGGAAATGTCTAACTGAAGCTGTGTCTGGTCAGAAAGTGCCAATTGCAAGGCTTGCGAAGCCGCCAAAAACGGAGTTTACTTGGGTAAATGAGTATTTTGGCGGCAAGCGTAACGCAGCAAGTGGTACTTTATGGACAGACATTTAAAGAACGCAATAAACACACAATAATGAACAGACGAGATTTATTAAAAGGCCTGGCCGGTGTTCCATTTCTGGGGGCGTATGGCTATATATTTGCCGGGAAAATAGCAACTGAAAAAACTGAAGAAGCAAGTGCTTTTCAGAAATTTGTGAGGTCAAAAATATTGCCTTCCGGAAAGAAGCAGTCTGTACAAACCTCCGGAGGGGAAAAAGTGCGGATAGGGCTTGTGGGATTTGGCATCCGGGGCAAACAGCTGATGAAATCGATGGGCTTCATGACCCCTGAAGATATTGACCGGATGAACGATCGACAAAGGAAGCTTTTTCTGGATCAGCCCGATTTGAATATAGAAATTTCCGGTGTGTGCGATTTGTACAAGCCGCGGTTGGAGGAAGCTGCCCGTGCAGGAGCCAATAATGACCGGGAAGGAACGTCTTCTTTTAATCGTAAACCGGTGAAACAATATGGGCGTTTCGAAGATTTGATAGCATCTCCGGAGGTGGATGCAGTGGTGATTGCCACCAGCGACCATTGGCACGGACCCGTTGCGGTGCTGGCAGCCAATGCCGGAAAGCATGTCTATTGTGAGAAGGCGTTGACACATGCTCTGGAAGATGTGTATGATGTTCGGGATGCGGTGAAAAACAACCGGGTAGTGTTTCAGCTGGGACACCAGAACAGGCAGGCTGAAAGTAACAGAATGGCTGCGAAGGTGGTACAGGCCGGGATGTTGGGAAATGTCAACCTGGTGGAGACCACCACCAACCGCAATTCTCCCAATGGTGCCTGGGTTTATGATATCCCGGAGGATGCCGGGCCTCACAATGTTGACTGGCAGCGCTTTCTCCGAAATACCAATACTCCGTTTAATAAAGAGCATTTCTTCCGATGGCGTTTGTTTTGGGATTATGGCACCGGACTCAACGGCGATTTGATGACGCACGAATACGACAGTATCAACCAGATGATGAATATGGGAATTCCGGAAATCGTGACTACTACAGGTGGTATTTATCACTGGAAAGATGGCCGGGAAGTGCCGGATGTTCAGCAGACGGTTCTTGAATATCCTTCCCGGAACTTCTCTTTGCTCTATTCGGCTTCGCTTGCCAGCAATTTCTATCGTCCCAAGAAGGTGATGGGCGATGAAGCATCTATTGAAGTAGGTGCAACCCTTAAGATGTTTGTGGACTCTGAGTCTAAGATGTACGAAGAATACCTCAGCAATGAGGACATTTTACCCAATCAGCCCATTGCGCTTACGCAGGATATGCAGGCCCAACTGGATGCGGTGAGTTCCGCTACCGAGAAGTATTTTGCCTCCCGCGGACTCCTCTATACCTCGCAGGGTGGACGCATGGTGGATACGGCCCATCTGCACCTGGCAGAATGGCTGCACGGCATCCGAACCGGTGCTGCGGTCAGTTGTGGCATCGATGAAGCTTTTGAAGAGGGCATTACCGCTATGATGGCAACCATTGCATATCGTGAAGGACGCGTGGTCCGTTGGGATGGTGAGAAAGTGGTGTGAGAGTTGAGAGATGAGGGGTGAGGCCTTTCATGAGATTAGCCCCGGTCTGCAGGCCGGGGATACCGCAAGACAGATCGACCTCCACGGCAGCCGGCTTTGAGCCGGCTTCTAAAAACACCAATTTCTTGACCATTTCCCGAAAAGCCGGTTTGAAGCCGGATTACCTGATTTGTGTAATGTTTCAATATTCCCCCGGCTAAACCCGGGGGCTCATTATAAATCCTTTGAGAGACATCGGCAATTTTTTATGAATCCTTCTCAATTTTTTAACTGGACACCAATGATTTTTGGCGTCTTCTGCCATTTTTCTTCCGGCTTCTTCCATCACCTCAAAAAACAACCACCATCTTTTACAGAAAATCTTCTGGTAATGTGTAACTTTATGGCGGAAAATGAACATGGTTGTTGACCAACAAAAAGAGAAAATAGTATGTACCAAATAAAACCGCAAATAATTCAGGTAAAAGTAGTTCTTCAGGGAATTGAACCCACGATATGGCGAAGGTTGCAGATTCCTGCAGATCTTTTTTTACATGATTTTCATAAAGTGCTGCAAACCGCAATGGGATGGGAAAATCAGCATTTACATATGTTCCGGAAGGGGCGGAAAATGTTTGGTCAGTCGGATGATGAGTTTGTCAATAATCCCAATTTTCTGGATTATACAATTGTGCGGGTCAACGATTTGCTGCGTAACCCGGGAGATGAGATGGTTTATCAATACGATATGGGCGATGACTGGCGACATACCATTACTTTTGAAAGAGAAGTGAAGCCTGATCCCATGGAGTATTATCCACTTTGTACAGGTGGCGAACGGGAATGTCCTCCGGAGGACTGTGGCGGGCCGGGTGGATATGCGGAGATGGTCAAAGCGGTCAGAGATCCATCCAATCCGCAGCATAAGTTCTTTAAGGCTCTTTTCCCGGAAGGACTGGATCCGGAATACTTTGATCTGGAAGAGATTAACGATATTTTGTTGGAGGATGATTACGGATGCCTGCTGCCTTTTGATGAGGAGGAGGAAGATTAGTCAGTAGTCAGTAGTTAGTAGTCAGTAGTTAGTAGTGCCTTCACCTTTGAATTGAATATCAAAGACAATTTGCAAATTTGATATGTTCACAACGGTCGGATTACCATTCCGTTAAAAAGGAGGTGTCACCTGGTCCCTGAGAGGGGCAAATTTGAGTAACACCGGATGCAGTCCGGGGTAAAGGCACCCAAGATAAAAGGTCCCTGAAAGGGGCCAACGAGAATAAACAAATTCTCCTCCAATAACATACGACACCTTCAGCGCCGTTTTCTCTATTATCATGAGTTCTATAAACATGCGAGCCCTTCAGACTCAGGTTAATTAATTATTAAAAAAGGGTCACATCGGAAAAAATTGAGGATGAGATTAAGGTTGAGGTTAAGAGAGTGTAAATAAAAACACCTTCTAATTGATCATTGATAATTGGTAATTGATAATTAAAAATGTGTCACCCCCGCCGGGGCTGGTCCATATATAAGGAAGGTGCTAACTTCATAGCGAACCGCTGTTTACTCTGCCAGCTATGAGCTGCGAGCTAACCCCTATTCCTGAACCCTGAACGACACTACCACTGCGGCATGGTCAGACGGAAAATCAAATTCCGTGGAGTCGATTACCTCAGCTGTTGACGGTGTGAGCATTTTCCCCATATAATAAATAAAGTCCATTCTGGTTTGCAGACCTTCCTGATAGATAGGGGACCAGGTATGACCGGGTACACTGACTTCATCAGGTCGGATGATTCGGAAAGCATCAGAGAGACCTGCCTCAGTCATGAATCGTGTGGCCGGGAAGTCCACAATCAGTCCATTGTGTTTTTCCTGATTTCGATCAGTCCAGTCGAGGTGCGATCCACTGTTGAAATCCCCTGCAATTACTACCGGTATTTGATTGGCATTGATGAGAAACGGACGCATTTCGCTTAAGATAAAGTTTGCTTCCCGACCGCGGGTTTCCATTTCCCGTACCTCAATGGTATCGGTTCGCGCATCGCTTTTGGCAACATAAGCCGCCAGATCGGGCTGCTGGCTCAGCCAGACAGGAGCCACCAAAATACTTTTTTGATTATCGATGGCTACCTCCAACGCGCCTGAATGGTCAGAACGAAAAACATTAAAACTCTTTACCGGATGAAAACGCGAAAGAATACTCAGATTTTTGCTTCGACGGTAGAGGTAATAATCCAGCTCGCCCGCAAGAATTTCGCCGGCATTCATAGTTTCCTGAAGCGACACGATGTCGGCTCCTGAATTTCGAATCACTCCTGCAATACGTTGAATTCCCACGAACTTACCCTGCAGTTCACCGCCATTGGCAATGTTCCAGGTCATTATGGTAAGAGAATCAGTATAAGTTTTAAGAGGCTTCAGTTTTTTTCCGGATACAGATGTGTAAACACCGCTTACCTGGGTGTCGTAGAGCACACGTGACCATACGCCCACTTCGTCAATCATACCGTTGAAAGTTCCGGAAACAGGATTTTCTGCCAACGGGTCGGCGCCGATGCTGAGGGCAGTCCCCGGAAATTCAATGTTGACCGATTCCAGACTTAAGATGGCTTTCAGGTCTCCGTCGTAAAAAAGGCGTGCTTCCTGTTGCCTCTTGTCAATAGCAAACCCTACCTGATGCCATTTTTTGTCATCCAAAGGTTGATGTGAGCGTGGAGGAGCATATCTTAGTGTTTGCTGGCCATCGGAGAATTCCCAGCACCAGCCACCCTTTTCTGTTTTGCTGATGTTCCATCCTTTGAACTTATGATTGTCCAGGAATATCTGTTGTCCGGCCATCACATACCTCATGGGATCATTGCGGGCGGCCTTAACCCACAACAGAATTGTGAGCCCCTCATAATCTCCGAAACTGTTGGCAGGCCCTTTTTCTATAATGACAGGTTTGCGGTACTGTGCATTGATTGAAAGATCCAGGCTGGTGTCTTTAATGCCTTCGGCAAACGACACATATTTTTCTCCCCTGAATTCCACTGGTAAAATGCCTGAGTTTTCGATTTTGTTATTGAAATCGAGATAGATAAGTGAAGGCCCGGGGTCAGAATACTCACGGTTGTTGCATCCCCAAAGCAGGAGTGTTACGGATATGATTGTCAGGTAGATGTGCTTCATAGTTTGAGGTTTGACGGATGACAATATAGAAATTTTTTTTGAATGAAAAGGGCAGAGTGCATGGAGCTTTGGGCATGGAGCCAAGAGTTGCAAGCTGTTAGCTAACTGATAGGTGAGCGGGGCCTCCCCTAACTCCTCCCAGGGAGGGGGATTGAATTTTTTGGTATGGAATAGCGTTTTAAGAGAGAAGGAATGAAGTTTGGCAGGCAGCCGCAGAAGCAGAAAGAGGGGTGAGCTGCAAGCTAAAAGCTACGAGCTGACAGCTATCCTTTCTCTATTTTTTGTAAAATTTTTCTACCTTTGCAATTCTGCCCTGCAGAGAATAAAAATGATTATAGATTTAACTTTCATTGAGTTATGGAAAAAGCAGCAATTCACACCCCCAAAGGAGTTATGAAGATAGAGTTCTTTCATGATGATGCTCCCGGTACTGTAGAGAATTTTATAAAACTGATCAAAGACGGTTTTTATGATGGTTTGGCCTTTCACAGGGTAATCCCCGGATTTGTTATTCAGGGAGGATGCCCCTATTCCAAAGATATGAGTGATCCTAAAGTGGGAACAGGCGGTCCCGGGTATCACATCAAGTGTGAGTTGGATGGTGAAAAGCAATACCACGATCGCGGAGTGTTGAGTATGGCCCATGCCGGTCGCGACACCGGAGGTTCTCAGTTTTTCATCTGCCACAGCCGGGAAAATACACAGCACCTGGACCGTCAGCATACCGTATTCGGAAAAGTGTACGAGGGGCTGGATGTAATCGACCAGATCAGAGAAGGTGATAAAATTGAAAAAATTGTAATTGAATAACCACACAAAATCATTTTATGAGTTTTGAGCTGACCGGCAAGCTAATTGTCAAAGAAGATACTGTAAATATTTCCGACCGATTTAAGAAACGGGAATTTGTGATTGATGTTCCCAACGACAGAAATCCGGAATGGAACGATACCATAAAATTTCAGACTACCCAGGATCGGACAGAGTTGATTGAGCCCTTTAATCTTGGTGACGATATTCTTGTGGCATTTAATATTAAAGGTAATAAATGGGAGCGCGACGGGAAAGTAAACTACTTCACAAACCTGGAAGCCTGGCGAATCGAAAAAGTTGGGTCCGGTAGCAGTAGTACACCCGGTGCAGCACCATTACCCGACCAGCCCGAAGCATTGCCACCCGAAGAAGGGGAGGATGATTTTCCGTTTTAATTAATTGTTGAAGATCTGATTCCGGAAAAGCATTTTATCATTGATGAATGCTGACTGTTTACGGCTGAGGTTCATCCTAGGTCAATTTAATCATTAACAAGGGTGTGAAATGTTAAAATATCAGGCAATCCAAGCAATAGCAAGTAAATTTGAAGCAGGAAATAGTGAGCTGTTTTCAAGTCAAATTTGATGAGGATACCTTATTTAGAAGACACCCTTACATTGTAATAAATGATTTTTGAATCGAAATTTGACGCAGTCAATTATCATATTAGAAAGATATCATAAAAAAACCGGCTCTAAAGCCGGTTTTTTTATGCAATTTGTGTTGAAGAGCAGCACCTGGAAGATAAAGGAGCCGGGTTAGATATTTTGATGACTCAATGTATGTTTGTAACATTTTTTTAAATATATTTGCAAAAAAGGAGTATAAATTACTTTTAATAATAGAAGGAGGTTGAATAATATCAGTGTATTGATATATTGGTGTATATGCCGATGAATGGAGCATATGCTCAAAAGAACTTACCTGGGGGAGAATGATAAAAGAGTGGATTGTTTTTGATACAAAAAGTTATGAAGCAGATTCGGAGTTCATCATTTCAAAAGGAATTTGACCTGCCAGGTTTGGTCTGTGGTGAAAAGAAGGCTTTTGAATCTATCTATATGGATTTTTACGATATGCTGTTTCATCTGGCCAGTGGTTACACAGGTAATCGTGAAATTGCGCGGGAGATAGTGCAGGATACATTTCTGAAGCTCTGGGAGTATCGTGAACAACTAAATAAGAAGACGAATATCAAAAATTTCCTCTATACGCTCACCAAAAACAGTTGTCTCAACCATCTGAAGCAACAAGAAGTTATTTCACGCAACAACCGTGACTACCTGATTACAGAGTTGAAATATAAACAGGAAGCATTGGCTGGTTTTCCAGATGATTCGGTGGGACTTGAAGAGCTCATGGATATGGTGGAGGCTGCTATTGAAAAGCTTCCGGAAGAGGTAAAGATAACCTTCAAAATGAATCGCTTCGAAGGATTGACTTACCGGCAGATTGCAGATCATCTGGATATCAGTCCTAAAACTGTTGAAGCCCGCATATCTAAAGCGCTCAAACTTCTTCGTGCAGACTTAAAAGAGGTGGTTCCCGTTATTCAGGTTTTATTTTTCTTTCTCAGAATGTGATATTTAGATTTATTTTTCATCAATGCTACTGCTCCGTTTTTCTTGAATATAATGACATGAATCCGATGTGGGGTAACTATTTACAGATGTGTTTGGCTTTATTCAAATTTTGTTTTGTTAATTTCCAATACTCCGTCAAAGTATTACATGTGATTGATAATTAATTTATTACATCTTTCGGGGCAGACTCCAATTCACTTTTAATAAAAACTTTGCGTCTTTTCGTTAAAGCTTTTTTTAACGGATTGAGAATTTCCATTAATCCAAAAAAATCTGTCAATGTTCCTGTTGATTCAGGAGAGGGCGTTTGTTTGGTAGAGAAAGGCCTCTCTAAGTCCCTTGAGTAGCGGTAATGGCGTCCCTTCTCGCATACATGAAATTCGGGCACCCCTTTCCGGACTTCGGTTGTAGGTTTCTATTTGGGGTAAAAGTGAATGTGAAAGTAGAATCAGGTAGATGATAAAATTAGAATTTGTCTTTGATTTTTTTTGTTTTTTTTTGAGAAAAAAGTTTTCTTTTTAAAAGGTTGTCTTGCAGTGTATTATGAATGATGTTTGTAAAAAAGTGATAAAAAAACTGTTTTTCTGATAGGGGATAGATGTTTTAAGTTGTTAAGTGTTAAAAATAGTTTGATTTGGAAGAACAGTTTTTAGATATCATAAAAGGTAAGGGAACCGCTGAGGAAAGGGAAAAATTCTTCAGAGCGATAGATGAGAACCTGGAACGAAAAAAGGATTTCATGGCCTATGAACGGTTGTGGGTCCTTAATAATATGAAACACAAGCATTCGTCACTCCGGCATAAAAGGCAACAGTTTCAAAAATTATGGGGACAGGTAAAGCCCGGAATTCAGATACAAGCATGGCAAATGGTGTCAGGTATAGCGGCGGTGGCACTGATAACTCTGTTGATGGCGGGTGCCATTTTTAATTATTACCAAAGACTTGTTCCAGAAAAAATAGTATTTAGTTCTCCCAAAGGGAATATTTCCCATGTTCTACTGGAAGATGGAAGTCGAATTTGGCTCAATTCCGACTCCAGAGCAGTCGTGAAGAAATATGGAGGAGATAAGGTGAGTATTGATCTAAACGGAGAAGGTTATTTTGAGGTGATACATAATCCTGACCGGGAGTTCATAGTGCATCTTGGCGATTATACAATTCATGACCTGGGCACCACCTTTAATGCGGAATATGACGATGTTAGGGAGAGGGTAAGCGTTGCTCTCTTTGATGGGGCTATCGACTTCAGAAAAGGTGATCATATAATGAATTCAGATTTGCAGGCAGGACAAATGATTTGTTTTGATATGAAAAACCAGGAGCTTTCTGTGACTGAAGCTGATATGGAGTTTATTACAGCCTGGAAAGAGGGGAAGTTTGTTTTTGTAAATCGAACCATGCAAGATATCACCAAAGAACTGGAGGAGTGGTATGATGTACATTTTATTTTTGAAAATGAGTCCATTAAAAGTGATATGTTTTCCGGAGTTATTAAAAGGAAAACCAGTCTGGAACATCTGCTGAGAGTATTGCGCCTTTCGGCAGAAGTGGATTACCAGATAGAAGAGAATGATGACGGTAGTTTTACCGTGATTTTTCAATAAAAAACAGGCATACCGCGCCAACGATATGCCTGCTGTGATAATTCGAACGAAACTGCGCCAACAGTTTCATAAGTGTAACTTAAAACATTGCAAATCTATGAAAAAAAATCGTATGATGCTGTGCCGGTACCGGTGCAGCTGGGAAAAAACCTTACGTATTATGAAAATCTCCCTCGTATTGTTGGTCTTTTGCGGGCTTACACTGTCAGCTTCGCCAACCAAAGGACAAAACCAATCCGTAACTCTGGAAGTCGAAAATGCCACCATTCTTGATGTTTTCAGACAAATAGAGGAGGTCAGCAACCTGGGGTTCTTTTTTAAGAATGACCAGTTGGATCTTAAAAAAAGGTATTCCCTGAATTTGGAGAATGCCAGCGTGGAGGAGATTTTGAATCAGGTGCTTGATCTGAATGATTATGATTACCAGATTGTGGGAGAGAATGTGGTAGTGACACGAAAGACGTCAGGATTTGCGGTTTCTCCACAACAATCCTCTGTTTCCGGAACTGTTACCGATGCTGCCGGAGAGCCTGTTCCGGGAGTAACAGTTACAATAAAAGGAACCACAACAGGAACCATTACCGATGTTGACGGGCATTATGAATTGAATAATGTTTCGGAAGATGCGACTCTTGTTTTCTCTTTTGTTGGAATGAAAACCCGGGAAGTATTGGTGGAGTCGGGTGTTATCAATGTTCAATTGGAAGAAGCTGTAATCGGACTTGATGAAATTGTGGCCATTGGATATGGACGTATGAAAAAGGCCGATGTAACCAGTTCTGTATCAACCGTGAAGTCGGATGATTTTGTGAAGGGAGGTGTCAGAGATGTAGGTCAGCTTATTCAGGGGAAAGTTGCCGGTCTGACAGTTACTTCACCCAGTGGAGATCCTACCGGAAATACAGAAATCCGGCTGAGAGGAAATACCACTCTGTATGGAACCAGCACCGCCCCACTAATTCTTATTGATGGTGTTCCCGGGGATTTTAATTCTGTTGCCCCGGAGGATATTGAATCCATCGATGTGTTGAAAGATGGTTCGGCTGCAGCGATCTATGGAACCCGTGGTACCAATGGTGTGATTATTATTACAACTAAGAGGGCCAGTGGTATTTATGACGCGAAAGTGGAATACACCGGATATGTTAGTACCCAGCAAATAGCCAATGAGTTGGATGTGCTCACTGCTGACGACTACAGGCGCCAGATTAATGAAGGTATTCGTTCTGAAAGTGATGATCTTGGAGCTTCGACTAACTGGCTGGACGAAATTACGCGAACTCCGGTTAGTCAGGTTCACAACCTTACCATTAGAGGAGGTGATGTGAAAACCAACTATTTGGCTTCTGTCAATTTTAATGACCGCAAGGGGATTTTTCTGAAATCCAATAAAGAGACTTTTACCGCACGTACCGACATTAACCATTCCATGTTTGATGGGGTGTTGAAGGTTAATTTTGGTATTATTTCCAGAAATATAAAATACGGAACCACGGGTGATGGTTATGGTTTCAACGGATACACTTACCGTCAGGCTTTGATCTATAATCCAACAGCTCCTGTGAAGTTGGAAGATGGTGATTGGTATGAGAATGTTGGGGCTTTCAATTATGATAACCCTGTGGCCCGGATTAAAGAATCGGAAGGAGAAAATAAAAACCAGTGGTCACGTGTTAATGGAAATATTGTTTTTAATCCTTTTGATGGAATGAGTGTAAAGGCTTTATTAAGCTATTCAAAATACAACCAAACCAGAGGATATTATGAAACACGGAATCATATCTCTACCAAACGAAGTGGCTTGAATGGTTATGGATCAAATGGTGCCATTGAGTCAATTGACCGTTTGGTTGAGTTAACCGGAGAGTATCAAAAAACTTTTGATCTTCATCATTTTTCGATACTTGGAGGGTATAGTTATTCCGATAACGACTGGCGAGATTTTTATATGACCAATCAGGAATTTCCCACCGATGAGTTTGGATACAATAATATTGATCTGGGACAAGGGATTGAACAGCAGGGAACAAGCTCCGGGATAGGTAGTTCCCGTTCAAAAACCAACCTTATCGGATTCTTCAGCCGTGGAACTTACAGTTTTGCTAATAAATATTTGTTTATGGGAAGTGTCCGGTACGAAGCCGCCAGTCAGTTGTGGGGCACTGAAGATCCCTGGGGATTATTCCCCTCAGCGTCGGTTGGATGGCGGATTTCTGAGGAACCTTTTATGGCTGGTGTTGGTTTTGTTGAAGATCTGAAACTTCGTGCAGGGTATGGGGTTACTGGAACACAACCATCTGCTTCTTTTCTTGGTGTAGCGACGCTGGGATATACCGGACAGGTTAATATCAATGATAAATGGGTACAAACGATTGGTCCAACTCGTAACGAAAACCCTTATCTGAGATGGGAGGAGAAAAAAGAAACCAACGTTGGTGTTGATTTTGCCTTTATCAATGGAAGAATAGGCGGTAGCATAGATTATTACAACCGTGAGATTGACGGATTATTATGGGATTTTGCTGTTCCGGTACCTCCTAATATGGTTGGTACTACTACTGCTAATGTCGGGGTGATGTCTAATAAAGGATTGGAGTTTCTTGTCAATGCCATTCCAGTGAGAAATTCCGATATAGAATGGAGTACTACCGTTAGTTTCTCAACGAACACTAATAAGCTTAAGAGCTTGAGTAATGAGCTTTATCAAACCGAGAAAGACTACTTTACCACCGGAGGTACCGGAGAGCCCATTCAAACCTATACACACCGGGTTGATATTGGTGGACCGATAGGAAATTTTTATGGTTTTAAAGTCGTGGATGTGGATGAAAACGGGAAGTGGATTTATCAGGATGGCGAAGGAAATCTTGTTAGTTATGATGATTTTGAGCGCTCAGATGAAAACAAGCAGGTACTGGGTAACGGACTACCAAAGTACTATGCTTCGTGGAATCACAATCTGAGGTATAAGAACTTTGATTTGAGTATTACAATGCGGGGAGCTTTCGATTATCAGATTCTCAACTTCGAAAGAATGTATCTTGAGAATACCAAGACAACCCAGTACAATCGGTTACAGTCTGCTTATGATCCCGTGTTTGGTAAAGCCGTGTTGAGCAATGAGGTGGATCTTGAATACAATAGCTATTACATTGAGGATGGAGATTTCTGGAAAATTGATAATATCACTTTAGGGTATAACATTCCACTTAAGGGAGATACTTTCAAATCATTCAGAGTGTATGCTTCATCATTGAATACACTGACGATTACAGGATATAAAGGGATAGATCCGGAAGTTACCGCAAGTGGACTGGCTCCGGGTAACGATAATCGCGACAAATATCCGACTACACGCACTTTTACTTTAGGTGTAAATGTTAGTTTCTAAACATTTTAAGATTGATTAATATGAAAAGAAAATATATAATTAAGAGCCTTGTTTTTATGATGGCTTTATTCTTTACCATGCCGTCGTGTACAAAGTTGGAAAACGAGAATTTCAGCGAGTTTATTGCTGAGGATTTTACCCCCACTGAGTCTGACTTGCCACGTATAACCAGGGCCGCTTATGGAGATTGGCGTAAGGTGCTGCTTTTATGGGATGGCTACTGGAGAGTTCAGGAGGTGAGCGCTGACCAGGTGGTAATTCCTGCCCGCCCCAACGGATGGGTTGATGGAGGTGTTCACAAGAGAATTTTTATGCATACATGGCTCCCTAGTGATCCTATTGTGAATGAAACATGGTATCGAAGCTATGCCGGAATTAACAACTGTAACCGGGTTATGTTCCAATTGGAGAGCTTGCTAGATGAGGAAGAAGCTGCACCGGCTATTGCTGAATTGAGAGCCTTGCGGGCCAGCTATTACTATGTGCTTTGTGATGTGTATGGCAATGTTCCTATCGTCACTGACTTTGATGTCCCTGACGGATACCTTCCAGAGCAGAATACACGTAAGGAAGTTTACGACTTTGTGGTAAAAGAACTGGAGGAAAGTATTCCTTATCTGACTGAAGAAAATAACTCTGAAACGTATG
The DNA here is from genome assembly GCF_003003035.1 of Marinilabilia salmonicolor. Taxonomy (GTDB): domain Bacteria; phylum Bacteroidota; class Bacteroidia; order Bacteroidales; family Marinilabiliaceae; genus Marinilabilia; species Marinilabilia salmonicolor_A. Next base: position 50,799 of record NZ_PVTS01000004.1, read on the forward strand.
GCCGGTTTAATGAATGGGCTGCCAGAACCCTGCTGGCAAAGGTATATCTGAATGCCGAAGTGTGGTCAGGCACTCCTCAATGGGACAAATGTATTGCCCAATGTGATTCAGTTATTTTGTCTAATAAATATTCTCTGGAGCCTGACCAGAAAAATGTATTTGTTACAGAAAATCAGAATTCCAATGAAATAATTTATGGTATTTCTATTGATGAGAACTATACCACAGATTGGAATGCGTTCGATATTCATATGCAGACACTGCAGCCCTCCAATCAGGCTACATATGATATGACGCATACGCCCTGGGGAGGAATGTGTGCTGTACCCCAATTTATTGAAACTTTTGATTCTGAGGATAAACGATTGATTAACAATTTTATTTATGGCCAGCAATATTCTTCTTCGGGAGATATGCTTTATTGTACCATGGGTGATCTGGCCGGCGAACCTCTTGCGTATATTAATGAAATTCCCAGTATTGATGCCTCACAGGAAATTCATGGATTTCGTTTTGGTAAGTTTGAAATTGCAATGGGGGCTTCCAATATTTTGAATAATGATTTTCCACTTTTCCGTTATGCCGATATTCTTATGATGAAGGCCGAATGTTTATTGAGAACCGGATATTCAGATGAGGCAGCTCAGATTGTGACACAAATCAGAGAACGTGCGTTTCCTGTTACTTCCGGAAAAGCTGCAGTTACAGGAGATGAATTATTGCAGGGGAGCGTTTATGACTATGGGGTAAGAGATAACAATTCTACAACCTTTGAGGGGGGTGGGGATATTCCTTATGGCCGTTTCCTGGATGAATTAGGCTGGGAGTTTAACCAAGAGGGACGACGCCGTCAGGACTTGATTCGTTTTGGTGTGTTTGCTGAAAAATCATGGTTTTCGCATTCCCCAGAGGGTGATTATCGAGAACTGTTTCCTATTCCGCTGAATGTTATGGATACCAACTCTAAATTACAACAAAATCCTGGATATTAATGTGCTGCAACCTCCTGTCTAAGTTGATAACATAAAATTTGTGAAAGGGCTGTGGCATGAAAATTCCCACAGCCCTTTCTTGCTGGTTGTCAGTTGTTTTTCAGGGGCATATGCGGATTGCCGCACAGTAATGGGAGCATATGTTGATGCATGTATTCCTCTGCGGAAGATTAGAGATAACTATTGGTGAAAAATCGGTTGAGCAAATTGCTCGTCAATAGGGGGAATGAAATTGATGGAAAACCGTTTCGGTCCGTATGAAAGAGTTGTTCTCTATTCGGTATAATAAATTGATAATGAATGAAGTATTGTTGGGCTTTGTCAGAAATGAAAAGTTATTTCTTAAATTTTTGGAAGATGATTGGGGTGGATAATTGACTATGATAAGAAATCACAAGTATTGGTCCTTGATGAAAATAAATACCATTGCGTTTGTCCTATCGTTGCTTCAGACCATGGAATGAATTCATTCAAAGCTATTCCTTATTTTATTGGAACAATAGAGGCGCTTCAAAAATGAAGGTTTGGCTGGATAAATAGAAGTTTGATTGAAAAATATTATCTTTCATTCGTGTAGTGGTATTGATTATGTTTCGCTGGATCTGGTAATTTTGCATCGTAGTGTCGCTGAGGTAAGGACCTTTTTTATTGAACTATTGAAATCGGATTAAAGTAACAATTTATGAAAAAGAATTTGTTAAAAATTATAATTGCAGGCATTGTTGGCCTGATGAATTTTGGGTGTACTAATAATAAAGCGGTTACCACCCCCGATGTGGAATCCTTTCCGCTTTCGGCAGTACGTCTGCTTGACAGTCCGTTTAAACATGCGGAGCAACTGAATGAAAAGTATGTTTTTGCGCATGACCCGGATCGTCTGCTTGCACCATTTCTTATTGATGCCGGTCTGGAACCGAAAGCACCCGGGTACGGAAACTGGGAGGGAAGCGGATTGAACGGACACGTTGGCGGTCATTATCTCACTTCACTGGCACTGATGGTGGCATCAACAGGAAATGAGGAAGCTGAAAAGCGCCTGAATTACATGGTGGATGAACTGGCACGTTGCCAGCAGGCCAATGGAAACGGCTATGTTGGCGGAATACCCGGTGGTCAGCCCATGTGGGCCGAAATAGCGAAAGGCAACATCGATGCCGGTGGTTTTTCACTCAATGGCAAGTGGGTGCCTCTTTATAATATTCACAAGTTGTTTGCCGGATTGCACGATGCCTGGAAATATGCAGGGAACCAAAAAGCACTGGAGATACTTATTCAACTTACGGATTGGTTTATTGGCGTAAACAGCGGCCTTTCGGATGAGCAGATTCAGGAAATACTGGTGTCCGAACACGGGGGGCTCAATGAGGTTTTCGCAGATGTGTATGCCATTACAGGTGAGGATAAATATCTTACACTGGCACGTCAATATTCTCATCAGGCCATCCTGGAACCCCTATTAAATCACGAGGACAAACTCACCGGTTTGCATGCCAATACCCAGATTCCCAAAGTGGTTGGTTTTATGCGCATCGGAGAGTTGACCAGCGATAGTGCCTGGATTGATGCTTCTGACTTTTTCTGGAATACCGTGGTAAACAACCGTACCATCACCATTGGCGGAAACTCTACACATGAGCATTTTCACCCTGTGGATGATTTTTCCTCGATGGTTGAGTCGCGTCAGGGGCCCGAGACATGCAATACTTACAACATGCTGAAGCTGTCGAAGCAACTCTATCTGTATGGGAATGATTTGAAATATTTGGATTATTACGAACAGGCGTTGTACAATCATATCCTTTCGTCTCAGCATCCGGAGCATGGCGGTCTGGTCTATTTTACGCCCATGCGTCCCCAGCATTACCGGGTCTATTCCAATCCGGAAGAAACATTTTGGTGCTGCGTGGGTTCGGGCATAGAGAACCACGAAAAGTACGGAGAGCTGATTTATGCGCACAGTGACGACGACGTGTTTGTGAACCTGTTTATTCCCAGTGAGTTGAATTGGGAGGAGAAAGGTCTGAAACTGACTCAGAAAACTGATTTTCCTGATATTGAACAGACCTCTCTGAAGTTGAATCTTGACGAATCAAAAGAATTTACCATCGGCATTCGTTATCCTGCCTGGATGAAGTCGGGAGAGATGAAGGTGGCTGTGAATGGAAAAAAAGCAAAAGGTGCTGGTCAGCCCGGCCAATATTATCAGCTTTCGCGTGAGTGGAACAATGGCGATGAAATAACTATCAGCCTTAAGATGCATACCACCGGTGAATATCTGCCCGATAATAGTCCGTTCCTTTCCATTAAACATGGCCCATTTGTGTTGGCAGCAGTTACTGGTAGAGATGATTTGGACGGGCTTATTGCTAATGACAGCCGTATGGGACATATTGCACATGGCCCATTGCGTCCGCTTGATGAGGCCCCCATGCTGCAAATTGATGATGAGAACTGGACAGAAAAAGTAGTGCCTGTTGAAGGAGAAACCATGACTTTTGAGGCCCCTGAGCTAATTGTTCCTGAGTCAGAGAAGAAGCTTAAGTTGGTACCGTTTTACCGGGTGCATGATGCCCGATATATGGTTTACTGGAGAACAGGGACTTCTTCTGAAATAGATTCCGTCCGTAGTGTTACAAAGGCTGCCGAGCAAGCCTTAATGCTGTTGGAGCAACAAACTATCGATCAGGTAGCTACCGGTGAACAACAGCCCGAATCGGAACATAACTTCAAAGGAGAAGGCTCAGAGGCAGGAGTTCATATGGATCGTCACTGGAGGCATGCTTCCGGGTGGTTTTCGTATGACTTGAAAGATCCGGATAATGAAGCTGAGAAACTTCGTATTACCTACTTCGGTGGGGATAGTGGGAGAATTTTTGATATCCTTATCAATGAACAATTGCTGGCAACTGTTGAACTTAAAGGTGATGGTGGCGATAAGTTCGTGGAGGTGGATTATGCCATTCCCGCGGCAATGAGAAAATCGGCCAAAGATGGTGTGCTGACGGTGAAATTCCGTGCGGCAGAAGGTTCTATGGCCGGAGGTATTTATCATGTGCGATTGATGAGGTAAGTGGGCTGAGGGCATGGAGCATGGAGCGGGGTGCAAAGAGTAATTGGCTCTTAGCTCATGGCTATTAGCTGGGGTGGAGTTCTGACTTTTTTCAACTTATTTGTCTTACATGGTTTAAATCTTCATACGATCTTCATAAACAAATTATTAAGCATGAAAAAATATTTGTCGATTTTAGCGGTTTTGTTCTTCCCGGCTTTCGGTTTTACCGGTTGCCAGGATACAGAACCTACTAAAGTTACCAGCCCTGATGGAAATATTACCGCTGAGGTCCGGATTTCAGAAGGGGGAAAACTACTTTATGAGGTTCAGAGCGGCCAACAGCAGGTTTTGCAACCGTCCCGCCTTGGAATTCAAAGCAGTGATGCCGATTTTACGCAGAATCTTGAAATAATTGGCGTTTCGGATATTTCTCGTGTGGTGGATAACTATGCCCTGATGCATGGAAAGCAAAAGGAGGTGACTTATGACGCCAATGAAGCTGTTATCCAGGTTAGCAATGTTGACGGGAAATTGATGGAGGTTATTTTCAGGGTTTCGGACGATGGCGTGGCTTTTCGTTATCATTTTCCTGGGTCTGTTGATAAGAAGGTGATAATTGAAAATGAAATTACCTCTTTTGTAATGCCTATGAATACAAAAGGATGGTTGCAACCGGTATCAAAAGCCAAAACAGGTTTTGCGGAAACTAACCCCTCTTACGAAGAGAATTATTTGCAGGAGGTGCCGGCGGAGATCGATTCCCCAATAGGTTTTGGCTGGGTTTATCCTGCTTTATTCCAAACCAATGGAGTGTGGTTGCTTCTTACAGAGACCTCACTCAGTGCTAATTATTGTGGTACCCATCTCGAAAATGAGGGAAACTGCTATCGGGTAGCATTTCCACAACCGGAGGAGGTGATGCCTCAGGGAGCTATTAATCCTGAAGGCTTTTTGCCTATGTCAACTCCCTGGCGAATTCTGACCATCGGGGATTTAGCAACTCTCACGGAATCTACATTGGGTACCGACCTGGCAGAGCCAGCTATCGATGTGGATTTCTCGTTTGTGGAACCGGGAGTGGCCTCGTGGAGTTGGGTAATTTTGAAGGATGAATCGGTGAACTACGAAACCCAGAAAGACTTTATTGATTTTGCTGCTGAAATGAAATGGTCCTACTGTCTGGTGGATGGTTTGTGGGATGAGCAAATTGGTCGCGAGAAAATCGCTGACCTTTCGGAATACGCCCAAAGTAAAGGCGTTGGATTGTTGCTTTGGTACAATTCGGCCGGAAGCTGGAACTCTGCTTATCAGACCCCGAAAAATAAGATGCTGACGCATGAAAGCCGGGTGAAAGAGTTTGAGTGGATGAATGAAATCGGCATAAAAGGAATAAAGGTGGATTTTTTTGGCGGTGACGGGCAGTCGGTCATTGCTTATTATCATGAAATTCTCCGGGATGCCGCTGAGTATGGAATCATGCTTAACTTTCATGGTGCCACTCTTCCACGCGGTTGGGCACGGACTTATCCCAACCTCATGACCGTTGAGGCCATCAAAGGGTATGAGTTTATTACTTTTGGGCAGGAAACAGCCGACAATGCACCTACCCACATGGCCATGACCCCATTTACGCGTAACGTGTTTGACCCGATGGATTTTACTCCCATAAATCTCGGAGGAATTCCAAATATCGACCGCCGTACCACCAATGGTTTTGAACTGGCCCTTTCTGTGGTCTTTACTTCCGGAATTCAGCATATTGCTGAAACACCTGATGGAATGGCAACGGTACCCGATTACGTGAAAGATTTCCTGACCGGTTTTCCCGGCGGTGATTGGGACGAAACCATATTTATTGACGGATATCCCGGAAAATTGGCTGTTATTGCCCGTCGTCATGGAAATCAATGGTATGTGGCAGGCATCAACGGAGAAAACATTGAAAAAGTGGTGAAACTGGATCTTCCATTTGTTTCAGGAACCAATAAAGCCGTAATGATAACTGATGGAGAAGAGGGAATTCTGTCGTTTTCACAAGAGGAGATTTCACTTAATGAAAACCAGCCATCAAAGGTTACCATCAAGCCCAATGGTGGGTTTGTGATGGTGCTGGAGAACTGAAAATCCTTTCGGCATTTTCTTCCCGGGGTGCTGTGATACCTGGGGCGATGCCGTTTTGTCACGGGATGTTGGAATTATACCTTGGGCGGCGGAATCATGTCCCGGGGCGCCGGCATCATCTCCCAGGGCGTTGCCGCTGGGCTAAAATTTATTGGGCTTTCAGCCCGATTTTGGTTGCATTATGGTGATGCCCCAAGGCGTTGCCATTGGGTTATAATCATTTGGGCTTTCAGCCCGATTCTGATTGTGTTATGGGAACCTGGGCTTTCAGCCCGATGGGATGTATTGGTATCAGGAGTGTTTTGGCCCCGGAAATCCGCCCTGAAAGGGCAAGTTACAATAGCCCGGGGTAATCACCCCGGGTAAATGGAAGATTCCCAAAGTATCGCCCTGAAAGGGCAACTAAACTCCTTTGTTTAAAAAACAATTTAATAATTCACATTTTTTTTATTAAATTGGGTGTGTTGTAAGAAGCTAGTAATTAGAATCATACAAAACAATAAAAATGCCTCAATCCCTCTCTCAACTCTACGTCCACATTGTCTTTCATGTCAAAAATCGGAATTGCCTTTTGCGTAAACAAGAAGAAGACCATTTGTATGCATACATTGGAGCTGTTATTAAAGATAATGGCTCAATTCCCTTTGAAATAAATGGAGTGGAAGATCACATTCACATTTTATGTTCGATGTCCAAGAATATTTCCTTAGCGAGACTGGTTGAGGAGATAAAACGTCATAGTAGCAGATGGATAAAAGGGAAAGATAATTATTATTCAAAATTTGCATGGCAAGGTGGATACGGAGGTTTTTCGGTTAGTCCGTCGCTTTATGAAAAAACAAAGAGATATATCCAAAACCAGGAGAATCATCATCGTAAAACGAGTTTTAAAGAAGAGTATTTATTGTTTCTAAAGGAGTATAGAGTTGATTTTGATGGTAATTATCTGTGGACTGATTAAAGGCAACTTAGTTGGGCTTTCAGCCCGTCTCTGATTGCATTGTGGTGATGCCCCAGGGCGTTGCCATTGGGTTAAAATCAATTGGGCTTTCAGCCCGTATTTTCTTATGTTCATGTTTTTTCCGGGGCGTTGTCAACATATTCCGGGCGTTTCCATTATACCCCAGGGCGTTGCCGATATACCCCAGGGTGTTGCCGCTGGGCTAAAATTAGTTGGGCTTTCAGCCCGATTCTGATTGCATTGTGGTGATGCCCCAGGGCGCTGCCATTGGGTTAAAATCAATTGGGCTTTCAGCCCGTATTTTCTTATGTTCATGTTTTTTCCGGGGCGTTGGCAACATATTCTGGGCGTTTCCATTATACCCCAGGGCGTTGCCGCTGGGCTAAAATTAGTTGGGCTTTCAGCCCGTTTCTGATTGCATTGTGTTCAGACCGATGGTGTGCAGGGTCCCCAGAAATCCGCCCTGAAAGGGCAAGTTACAATAGCCCGGGGTAATCACCCCGGGTAACTGGAACAGATGCAAAGGATCGCCCTGAAAGGGCAACTAAAAATTACAATTTTTCCCTCAATTCCTCCACAAAGGGCATCAGGTGATCCACATGCACGTGCTCCATCAGCACAATTTTATACCATTGGGGATGGTGGTTGTGAGAGTCGGGTACCAACCCGTATTTGTGGGCCAGCTCTTTGGAGATGTGACGGGCCCGGATGGCCACAATATTTGAGCTGGGATGTCGGTAGAAATCAACTTTTAGCTCCTTCAGTTGGTTGCACAGCCAGTTGGTTCGATAGTTCAATATGTGGATTTTTTCGAACCAGTCGTGTGGCCCGTAGGTTTGCAGAATCATCCAAACAGCAATGGCATTGGCCCCGGAGCGGCTGCCAATAAGAGTGGCATCCAATCCGCTGACATATTGAGCTTCATTGGTAAAAACATTGTCAATAAGGCCTTTTCGGGCAATAAAAATCCCTGTGCCAAAGGGGGCTTGCACCATTTTGTGGGCATCGAGGGTAACGGAACTGACATGTGGATTACGAAAGGTCATCTCCTCATTGTCTGTGCTGAAAGGATAAACAAAACCACCGTAGGCGCCATCCACATGAATCCGAAATTCCACACCGGCATCGGTAAGGGCACGCGTGTAGGTTTCTATGCAATCGACCGATCCAAACATGGTTGTCATCATATTGGCGACCACAATGAAGTATTTTTTTCCCTTCCTTTTTGCCGAATGAATGGCTTCTGCTACATTTTCAGGTGTTATCTCTCTGGCGTCATCGGTCACCGTGACATATTCCAAATCCAGATTGAGGAGGTTTCCGGCTTTGGGCATGGAGTAGTGAGAGTCTTCCGAGCATAGCAGGCAGATTTCGTCATAACGGGCATGGAACTTCTTTTTGAAAATATTTCTGTAAATCCAGATGGCCTGTATATTGGCCTCGGTACCTCCTGATGCAACGTAACCGTCGTATTGCTCCGGTTCACACAATAAAATATCTTCAGCTACGATGCCAATGAGTTCTTTCTCCAGCTTTTGGGTTCCCGCAAAAAAAGGCTCCGATTCACCCATGGTATGACAACCGATGTGATTGGGATTGTCCACCATGGTTTTCAGAAAGGGGGCATTGTTCAAATAGGCGGGATCCATATTGAATACATTTTCATCCAGATGGGAGGCCGGGATGCCCAGGATACTGCGCTCGTGATAATCCACGTTTTGTGCCAGAGCCTTGTTTACTTTCTCTTTTATTTCGCTGTTGGTGAGTTTTTTCCAGTATTGCATAACGGTGTTTTTTACAAATTTACATTTTTTGTGAGGGATAAACATTGACAAATCATAGGATGGTCAATTCTTAATTGGCAGTTTTTTCAAGAACGATATTAGCGGGATTAACCCTAGTCATTTTTTGCCCGAAAGAAGGTGTTCGAAAACAAATATTTTGTATTCTTACGTTAATTTTTTTAATTTTCAGAAGAATTTCGTTAAGCAATGGCGGGTTCTGACGCGTCATTCATTATCTGAAATATTCTTAATCACACAATTAATAAACTAAAAAACATGGAAAACAGTAACAATTCAGGCGGTTTGAGCAGACGTCGGTTTATCCGTAATTCGGCAGCCCTTGCAGCAGGGATGACAATCATCCCCAATGTAGCGATGGGGGGTGCTCTGGGACGAAAAGCTCCGAGTGACAAATTGAATATTGCCGGAGTCGGTGTGGGCGGCCGCGGTTTTGCAGTTCTCAAAGCTATGGAGAGTGAGAATATTGTCGCGCTCTGTGATGTGGACTGGAAATACTCGCAAAAAGCCTTTGATCATTTCCCAAAAGCAAAAAAATACTGGGACTGGCGTAAAATGTTTGACGAGTTGGGTGACTCCATCGATGCGGTGGTTGTGGCTACTGCCGATCATACGCATGCCATTATTGCTGCAACAGCTATTACCATGGGCAAACATGTCTATGTGGAGAAGCCTTTGACACATACGGTTTACGAATCACGCTTACTCACCAAACTGGCCGAGAAATATAAAGTAGCCACTCAAATGGGTAACCAGGGGGCTTCGGGAGAAGGCGTTGCACTTACTACCGAATGGCTCATGAATAATGAGATTGGTGAAGTGACCAAAGTGGAAGCCTTTACCGACCGTCCTATCTGGCCCCAGGGATTAAATGTTCCAAAACAGGGACAATGGGTGCCCGATACCCTTAACTGGGATCTTTTTATAGGTCCTGCAGAGATGCGTCCTTACAACGAGATTTACACCCCCTGGAATTTCCGTGGATGGTGGGATTTTGGTACGGGAGCGCTGGGAGATATGGCTTGTCACATCCTACATCCTGCCTTTAAAGGACTTGACCTGGGGTATCCCACCAAAGCACAGGGTAGTTCCACATTGTTGCTGACTGAGTCGGCTCCTACAGCGCAGCGGGTTCGTATGACATTCCCCGAAAGGGGTAAAAAAGGTAAACTGAATCTCCCCGAAGTGGATGTTCACTGGTATGATGGTGGCTTACAACCAATGAAGCCCGACGGTTGGCCAGCCGGGAAAAATATGAATGACGCCGGTGGAGGTTTGCTGTTTCATGGTACAAAAGATATGCTGGTAACCGGATGCTACGGAAAGGATCCCTGGTTGCTGTCAGGTCGCGTGCCTAACGTCCCAAAAACGGAGCGCAGAGTGGAGTTGAGCCACGAAATGGATTGGGTGCGTGCCTGTAAAGAGAGTGCTGCTAATCGTCAGGAGACCAATTCCCCCTTCAGTGAGGCGGGACCGTTCAACGAAATGGTGGTAATGGGCGTACTGGCTGTAAGATTGCAGGCCCTGAATAAAGAATTGGAATGGAATGGTGAGAAGATGGAATTCACCAACATCAATGATGATGAAACCATTCGTACCGTAATTGAGGATGGTTTTGAAATCCATGACGGTCATCCCACTTTTAATCAGACATGGACAGACCCGGTGAATGCCAAAGCGTTTGCTCAGGAGCTGATTAAGCATAATTACCGGAATGGATGGAGCTTGCCCCCCATGCCTTAATCGCAGGTAGTGGGCTCCTGAATGGAGTGTGAAATGAGTCCCGATAATTCGGGACGAGTTTCATCAGACCAATAACTTAGAATAATTTTATACTGATGAAACGAGCATGATATTTTTTAAACATAAATATCACAAGAGAATATGTTTAAAAGAATATTATGCGAGAGCGAAGCGGTTCCATTCGTTTTCAAATTTTTAATTAGTTTTTTATCACATAATTACAAAATTTTAAACGGATGAAACGAGTATGGCAATGATTGCCTCAAAAGAATATGTATAAGTTCTTGCATGTGAGTTCCATCCGACCTTGAGAAATAAATTTTATAGGATGAATGATAAATTTAAAACTTAAAAAATTATTATATGAAGACAAAGCAAATTGGTATGGCCATCATCGCAGGTGCCTTTATTTTCAGTGCCTGCGGAATGGGCGGACAAAAGAAATCGGAAGAACAAAGTGAAGAAACCAAATCGGCGAAAGTGGAAGAAGCAGCTCCTTTGAACGGATTGACAGAAGAAGAAAAAGCAGACGGTTGGATGCTGCTTTTTAACGGAGAGAATTTTGATGGCTGGCGAGGTTACAATAAGGAAACCGTTCCCGGGGCATGGACCATTGATGACAATGCTATTAAAATTAATGGTTCGGGTGAAGGAGAAGCCGGAGCTGAAGACGGCGGAGACATTATTTACGATCAGAAATTCAAAAATTTTGAGCTCAAATTTGATTGGAAAGTCTCTAAAGGCGGAAACAGCGGCGTTTTCTATATGGCTCGGGAATTCGAAGAGCTTCCCATATACCGTTCGGCACCCGAATACCAGATCCTGGATAATGAGAATCATCTGGATGCCCGTTTGGGTGTGGATGGCAACCGTCAGTCTGCTTCATTGTATGACCTGATTCCTGCTAAACCCCAAAACAGCAAAGGTTTTGGCGAATGGAATACAGGGACCATCATTGTTTACAAAGGAACAGTTATTCACATGCAGAATGGTGAAGTAGTACTCGAATATCACCTGTGGACGCCCGAATGGGAAGAGATGATCGAGAACAGCAAGTTTAAAGGCTGGACAGAAATGATCAATGCCGGCGGTGAGGAACGTATGGGCTATATCGGACTTCAGGATCACGGAGATGATGTGTGGTTCCGTAATGTTAAACTGAAAGTAATGGAATAGTGATTCTAAGCTAACCTCCTTATACATAAGACAGGTAGCATGAAAACAGGCTGAAAGCCTGAGAGCAATAGCCCAGGGCATAGCCCTGGGTTTGGAGATATCCTCCGCTCCCCCTTCTCATTATTGGTCGCGTCGCGACCAATAATGAGAGGGGGGAGTTGTTACAATTTCCCTGGGGTGTTGCCCCAGGCTGTTGCTTAAAGACCTTCGGCCTTTTAAAAATTTAACAACATAATGTAATGTGCCGTATCGGTAGCCTCCAGCCTGAAGACAGGAACAAATCTTATCTCTCTTTTAAACGCCATTTCCACTAAACTGTCCCTCGCTGAGGTGGGTTCACCCTCAAAATCATATTACCAATTTTAAAAACCTCTTCTTTTTGTTCTAACAGCCAAGAGCTAACAGCCCTCTCATCACTCCTTACCCTCACTCCTCAACTCTGTTTACAGCGTTACCCCCGTCTTAAAGATAGCAATTTCACGAAAGCCATATTTCTCATTATTGACCTGATTGCCGCTTGCTACGTCTATCAGATACGGAATGAATTCTTCCAGCACATCCTCAATTTGCTTGCCGTCGGCAATGGGGCCGGCATTGAAATCGATCCAGTGAGGCTTCTTCTCAAAGAGCGGTGTGTTGGTGGAGATTTTCATGGTAGGTACAAAACTTCCAAAAGGGGTTCCTCTGCCGGTTGTAAATAAAACCAGGTGACATCCTGCAGCTCCCAAAGCGGTGGCCGCCACCAGGTCGTTGCCCGGTGAACTCAAAAGGTTGAGCCCTTTGGTGGTGAGGCGCTCACCGTATTTCAGGACATCTCTGACTTTGTCGGTACCACATTTTTGTGTGCATCCCAGTGATTTTTCTTCCAGGGTGGATATTCCGCCCGCTTTATTTCCGGGGGAAGGATTCTCGTAAATGGGCTGCTTGTTTTCAATAAAGTAGTTTTTGAAATCGTTGATCAGGTGCACAGTTTTTTCAAAAACGTCGCGGTTTTCTGCGCGGTTCATCAGCAGGGTTTCAGCACCAAACATTTCCGGAACTTCTGTGAGTACAGTTGTTCCACCCTGAGCCACCAGAAAGTCGGAGAATGCCCCCAGCAGCGGGTTGGCACTGATGCCGGAGAATCCGTCAGACCCTCCGCATTTGAGTCCTACCTTTAATTCTGAAAGAGGTATTTCTTCCCGCACATCTTCAGCCATTTTTTCATACAGCTCTTTCAGGATTTTGAGTCCCTCTTCATGTTCGTTTTTCACATCCTGAGTGACCAGGAATTTGATCCGTTCTTCATCAAAATCGCCCAGAAACTCCCTGAAAACATCCGGTTGGTTGTTTTCACATCCAAGCCCCAAAACCAATACGCCACCGGCATTGGGATGTAGAACAATATCGCGCAGAATTTTTTTTGTGTTTTCATGATCGTCTCCCAGCTGAGAGCATCCGTAATTGTGTTTGAAAATTTCAATTCCGTCGATTCGGGAGATGTCCACTTCCCGTTTCAGCGCGTTCAGCATTTGTTCTCCAATTCCGTTGACGCAGCCTACTGTGGGCACGATCCATAGTTCGTTGCGGATGCCTACATCTCCGTTTTTTCGACGAAAACCTTTAAACGTAAGATCACGGTTTCGGTATTGGTTAGGGGTGAATTCAGGAGAATAATTGTATTCCAGTACGCCCTCCAGATTTGTTTTGATATTGGTCTCATCCACCTTTTCCCCTTTGGGGATGGGAGAGGTAGCATGGCCGATGGGTTGTCCGTATTTGATGATGTTTTCCCCTTTCGCAATATCGCTGAGTGCAACTTTTTGCGCCTGGGAAACATCTGTAAGGATTGTAACAGACAAATCTTCCTGGTCGATGGCGAAACCCGCGGACAAGTTGTCCAGTGCTACGGCAACATTGTCGCGAGCGTCTATTTTAAGTAATTTACGCATGACTTTCTTCCTTTACAATTTCTGACACTACATTGATCATTCCGTTCGAGAGGATTCCCTCCAGTAGTTCAGCCGTTTTCTCTGTCAGTTCCTGCACTTTGTTGAGGTTTTGCCCCCACAAGTCACAATTCGCCAGTGCATCGCCCGTTAGATCCAGTGTCGTATATTCTTCAGCTTCGTACTTCTCCCACAATTTTTCGAAAAAGCTGATGTTTGCTTCGTCGTCTTTCAGAGGAATTGTTTTGTTTTGGTACTTGCCCCGGTAAAAGGCAATCAGGGCTGCCAATGACAGGACCAACCCGTTGGGGAGTTTCCCCGTTTTTCTCTGATAATCGAAGATGGTGGGCAACACTCTTGCGCGGAACTTGGAGATACTGTTGAGACTGATGCTCACCAAAGCATGTTGCACAAATGGATTCAGGAAGCGATCCAGGATTCTGTCCATGTAGCGTTCCATCTCCTCCCGGTCAAGATCTATCGTTGGAAGGATCTCATTTTTCATAACGCTGCGCACAAATTCTCCCAGCACGGGATGTTCCAGTGTTTCCCGCACATACTCTTCTCCGGACAAAAAGGCAATGGGAGTCATCACGGTGTGGGGGCCGTTAAGCAGTCGTACTTTACGGGTGCGGTAGGGTTGAACATCATCCACGATTCGTACATTCAGCCCGGCTTTGGAGAAGGGGAGTTCCTCTTCCAGTTCTTTGGGCCCTTTGATAACCCACAGGTGATATTGTTCGCCTTCGACCACCAGATTGTCTTCATAACCTTTGGTCTCTTTCAGTTCCGCAATGTTGTCAGGGTTGAAACCGGGAACGATACGATCCACCAGTGTATTACAGAAGAGGTTGGCTTCGTTGACCCAACTGATGAACTCGGTTCCCATCTGCCATTTTTCGGCATATTTCAACACATATTTTTTCAGTTTGTCTCCGTTTAGTTCAATCAATTCGCAGGGAAGAAACACAAATCCTTTGTCTGTAGCTCCATTGAAAGTTTTAAAGCGGTGATGGAGCAATAATGTGACTTTTGCGGGAAAAGAAACCGGAGGTTGCATATCCGGAGTATCGTTTTCATTAAATGTAATTCCTGCCTCAGTGGTGTTGGAAACCACAAAACGGGTATCTTCGTTTTCGGCCAGTTTCAGGTAATCAGCAAAATCAGTGTACGGATTGATGCCTTTAGAAATGCTGTCGATTAGCGTCACATCTTTTACTCCTTTTTTGTCTTTGATGCCTTTAAGAACCAATGTGTAAAGTCCGTCCTGTTCATTTAGTTTGTCCACCATTCCAAATTCGATGGGCTGTACCACTGCAACATTCCCGTTAAACCCTGCTTTGTCGTTCATTTCCTGTACCATCCAGTCCACAAATGCACGTAAAAAGTTTCCTTCTCCAAACTGGATAATTTTCACCGGTCTTTCTGCCGGTTTCTTCATGTTGCTTCTGTTTAATTTCATTTTTTCTGATTTGATGTAATGCTATTTGATTTCATTAGTGTCCGGAAAAACAAACTCAATTTTTTAACCGGACACCAATTTATTTGATTCGTTAAATACTTTCTCGTATAAGCAGGGACTATCAATTCATTCATCTTTATTCTAAACCTTAGCCTCAACCTCTTCCTAAAGCTCTGATTTCACAGATGATGACCGGATAACAATTTTTGACTTCATTACGACCTGTCTGGGGACCTTGTAAATTCCGTTTTCAATTTGCTCAATGAGCATTTTTGCGGCTTCCCTGCCCATCTCTTCTGTAGGCTGAGCTACCGAGGTCAGGGGTGGTTCCACTACGGTGGCATGCATTTCATTGGTAAAGCCGGAGAGTGCGATGTCGTTAGGAATGGATAGTCCCGCATTGCGAATGGCACGCATAGCTCCAAAAGCTACTGTGTCATTGATGCAAAGCAAGGCATCGGGAGGTTCGGGCAGTTGCAGCAACTGGGTGGTCGCTTTTTCTGAGGAATCGGCATCCAGTCTGGTGTTGGCCATATAGGCATTATTGACTGTAAGTCCGCAATCAAGAAGGGCTGAAAGATAACCCGCGGTTCTTTCACGTGATATGCTGAGGTTTTTAGGACCGGCAAGGCAGGCTATTCTTCGGGCACCGTTTTCGTAAAAATGGCAGGTCAGCTCCCGGGCGATGTTGGTGTTGTCGATTCCCACTGAAGATATTTTGTCGGTTTCAGCTATCCGGTCAAAAAAGACCAATGGGATATTTTGTGTGGTCAACCGGCTGAAGTGACTGAATTTTTTTGTTTCTTGTGCTATAGAAGCGATTACTCCGCATGCACCAATTCCCAGTAGGTGATTGACGCATTTTTCTTCCTGGTCGGCCCGATCGTGTGAGTTGGTGATTACAACAAAGTATCCTTTCTCTTTGGCATAGTTTTCAATTCCACTGATGACGGCTGAAAAGAAATAGGTGACCATATCCGGAACGATGATTCCGATGGCTTTTGCGGAATTTGTTTTGTTTTTTGCGGGAATCTTCTTTTGGTTGTAACCCCGTTCAAAAGCCATCTCCTGAATCTGTTTTTTGAGGGCAGGGCTAATATCCGGATGGTCCTTTAGAGCTCTGGATACAGTAGATACGGATGTGTTTAGTGCTTCTGCAATATCTTTGAGAGATGTTCGTTTTTTAGTCATGGCAGATGGCCTTATGAATTAATTTACGACACAAATTTACCGCAAAAAATAATAATAGCATAGTTTTTTGCGGTAAATTTGCGAAAAATATCATTGTGAAAAGAGAAAAAGAAAATATATTAAGAACTTCTTTGCCGTTGTTTTCTGCATCTCTTGTGGGACAGGGGATTAATTTCTTTTTGGTTTTTTTACTGCCGATATTGTTTGATAAAGAGGAAATTGGGAGGTTTTTTGTGTTTTCCGCTATTGGTCTTCTTTTAGGTTCTTTGGTTTCCTGGAGTAGTTTTAATACGATTCTTTTAAGTTCTTCTCAGAAGTCAGCAAAAATGAATTTGGGTATTTCACTTTTGTTGGGTGGAGGAACTTCCTTTTTTCTTTATGTCTTCTTGTACACCTTATCGGTTTTAAATTTTGACGGTTTCTTTTTTGAAGGTATTTTTCTGTTACCATTTTTTGTATTCATGGAGAATGCATCAATATCTTTTGAATATTATTTAAACTTTCAGAAGGAGTACGCAAAAATTGGTCGGGTTAAGTTGGTGAAAGCGGTTTCTGTTTTTTTGTTGACAATTCTTTTCGGTTTTCTTTGGGACACTTATTATTCTCTTGTTCTTGCTTTTATGGGCGGACAGGTTATTGTTTTAGTTTATCAATATGTTGTTGCCGGTACTCCTCACCAGCTTTTTCGAATTCAGAGAAAGGAAATCGTATTTTTCTTTGTGCGGCATCGTGATATTTTGGTTTTTAATTCTTCATTGGCAATAGTTTCTAAGTCATTGATTCATTTACCAACTGTTTTGATTTCCTTGTTTTATGGGGAGGGGATTGTTGCATTGTTTGGCATGGCGCAGAGGCTTATTTCCACTCCGATGGGTTTGTTGGGAGGTAGTGTGTCGGTTGTTTTTGGGAAAGTTTGTGTTGAGAAGTTTATTGACAGAGAAAGGATTTTTAGTTATTTGATTGATTCCCTGCGAAAGATTTTATGGCTTTTTGTGCCTTTCGGTTTGTTGGTATTCTTTTTTGTGCCTTTGTTTTTTGTTCCTGTATTTGGTCAGGAGTGGGAGGCTGCTGGTACCATCGTTAGAGTTTTAATACCATTGAGTGTTATTCAAAATTCAATTATGCCATTTACCATACTGAATACAATTTTAAATTTTCAAAAAAGAATTTTTATCTTTTACAGTTTTAGTTTAGTTGTAAGAATGGGACTGTTGTTTATTATACCTTATAAGGTTTTTCAATTAGATTATATTAGTCTTTTAATGCTTCTTTCCTTTTCCGGTGTGTTGCACTATTTGTATTACTTTAAAGAGCTATTCAAACAAGTTAAAATTTATGATCATAGTATAGATGACTAAAGAAGAAAAGACAAAAAATGGGCTTTTTAGTTTCCTTAACTGGGTGGATTCGACTTTTTTTCGGTGGATAGTGAAAATTGTTTATCCTCAATACAAGCGACCCCGGGCAGGATATATGAAGCACTACAAGGTGTTGTACGATTACATCTTCATGCAAAAAATAATGGGTTTTAACCGAATGGTCCCATGGCCGGTCGATTTTCGCAGCAAAGTGCGGGGGTGGCGTTGTATTCAAAAAGGAATCATGTGTGATCCGGGCGACAGTCCCGGTGTTTATATCAATGCATTTGGCGGATTAAAGCTGGGGGATAATGTGGCGATTGCTCCGAATGTGACCATCGTAACAACCAATCACAACAAGTATGACCAGAGAAAAACCTCTCCGATAAAAGGTGTTGAAATAGGTAACAATGTGTGGATTGGGGCCAACAGTGTCATTCTTCCGGGTTCTAAAATAGGAGATGAGGTCACCATTGGTGCAGGATGTGTCATCTCCGGTGAAATACCTTCAAAGTCAACCGTTACACGAGGTGATGGAGTCATTAAAATCATTCCCAAGACGAAAAATTACGAGTGGGATATTTATCAGGAGAAGCTCACCTGATTTAAGGGCAGGGAAGATTTGGCGTCAACCCGTGTCTATGAATTTTAGCACTCTGAATAACTATCTCTCCGGGTTGTAACTAACGAGGTGATGTGCAATCTGACCCGATATCTCCGCCAGTCCTCTTTCTCTGAGTTCCCGTGAACTGGTGATTTTCTGGTGATTTTCAAAAAGTGAATGGAGCTCATTGACCGAATTCCGGTCGTCATAGATTTTATCCCTGTCGCTGTCGCGTGTTGCAGAATACCAGGTTCCCGGAATAAGGTTTTCGTAATTCCCGTCAAATTCTGCGAACAAAACCCGGTCTTCCAGATTTTTATGGATGACATCCGACAGGATTACCGTGTTGTTTGTCATACTTCGCAATGAATACGAAATACTCATTTTGAATACACTGGTGCGTAAATACTCATAGTAATATACCTTGTGGTATTCAGTAACCTTTTCTTTGGTGCCATCTTCTTTGGTAATGGTGGTGGTTTCCCGTAACCAGGCTTTTCTTCTTGTCTTTTGAAGGGGAGTGGTAAGGGAGGCGTATTCGTTAATCTTTCCGGAGAGAATGGCATCGATGTCGGAGGGAAGTTCAAGGATTTTATCCTGATTTTTCGTCAGGACACCCCGAATGATGGCTTCGGTAATATCGGTCTGGCTAAGAATCGGAGATTCCACTATTTCAAAGAAAGGAGAATTTTGCCTGCTGATATCAGAAGTCAGATAAGTACGAAGTTCCTGAGCAATTTCTCTTTTCGAAAGATCTAATCCGTTAAAAGGCAGGATGCCGATTTTCATTAATGCTTTTTCGCGTGCCTCATTGCGTAGAGAAGAGGCATTTCTGTAGGTTCCCTGACTCCGGAGAATTTCATCAAAGGCATAGTAGGCTGTTCGGTTTTTTCCTGATCTAAGAAGGTTTATTCCATCGCGATACACCGGTTCGTATCTGGCAGTTACCCAATGTTGGGAGGCATCACGGAAGTTTGGATCTATTTTCAGGACTTCATCCAACAGAGAAAAAGCATTGGTGAAATTTTCCGCATTAAGTGCATCAATCCCTTTATTGTATTGTTTGTCCAGATAGATCTCTTTTGCTTCGTTGTATCGGGAAAAAGTACTTTGTGGCACTCCCAGATTTATTCCATAGCGGCTGGCTTGTGAGCGGAAATTGTTGATGTCGAGAAAAGTATAAACAGCCTCTTTGTATTGATTGCTTCTGTAAAAGGACTGAAATTCGTCACTCTTTCTGTCTATTACCATCTGCCCTGTTCTTTTCAGCCCAAGTTTGGAGTCGATGTTGTCATCATTGGCCTGAAGCGAGCGGAGATATAAATCGGCAGCCTCAGTAACCAAACCTGCATTTTCCAGTTCCAATGCTTTGTTCATGAAACGTTTGGATGCACAGCCGGAAATAAGGAGTGCGAAAATTATCGAGAGGATCAGGGGGGATTTGATAGAATATTTGCCAGTCATTGAATTTTGTTTAAAACTGTGATACGTAAAAAAGTGAATTTGGTTTGTGCTTCTTTTTTGTTTCTTCCTTGAAAAAAATCATGGTTTAGCTGGCGGATTTTTTGCTTATTTGGAAATTAGGATGATATGTGCGTATGGGATAGCTAATAACACAGAAATTTAATTATATGAGAAAAGAAACATTGTTATTTTTATTGGTTTTTTCCTTCGGAATGTTTAATCATGCTGTAGCTCAGGATGATAAAAAGGAAGGTTACAAGTTTGAAACGATTGTGGATTTGGAAACCACTGCAGTGAAGGATCAAAACCGCTCAGGCACCTGCTGGAGCTTTTCAGGAGTTTCGTTTCTGGAGTCTGAAATGATGCGGATGGGTAAAGATCCTGTTGATTTTTCGGAAATGTTCATAGTTCGTCATTGTTATGCCGATAAGGCTGATAAATATGTCCGGCTTCACGGTCATTTGAATTTTGGGCCGGGAGGAGCATTTCATGATGTATTGTATGTGCTCAAGAATTATGGCGCTGTGCCCGAGGAGGTTTACAACGGACTTGAGTATGGCGAGGACAATCATGTACATGGTGAGATGGATGAGGTCCTGAAAAATTATGTGGATGGCGTTATTGAAAACCGCAATAAGCGTGTTAGTAATGCCTGGGATGAGGGCCTTGATGGAATTTTGGATGCCTATCTCGGTGATCTGCCGGAGGAGTTTGATTACAATGGTAAAAAATATACGCCTCGTGGATTTGCTGATGAAGTAATTGGACTGGATGCAGATGATTACATTCAGGTGAGCTCTTTTACGCATCACCCGTTTTATGAACCATTTATTATCGAAGTTCCGGATAATTGGCTGTGGGGCGAAGTTTACAATGTTAAGCTGGATGAGATGATAGATATTATAAATAACTCTTTGGAGCAGGGTTATACGGTTGGCTGGGCTACCGATGTGAGCGAAAAGGGGTTTTCTCATAGAAACGGGGTAGCTGTGGTGCCTGAGGAAGATATGAAAGAGTTGGATGACACCGAGCGTTCGCGTTGGGAGAAGTTAACTCCTGAGGAGCGTCAAAAGCAACTTTATTCTTTTGATGAGCCGGTGAAAGAAAAGAATATTACCCAGGAAGTTCGTCAGGATGGGTTCGATAATTACCAGACCACCGATGATCACGGAATGCACATTGTGGGTATGGTGAAAGATCAAAATGGAACGGTTTATTACAAAGTGAAAAACTCATGGAATACCGACAATAAATATGACGGTTATCTCTATGCCTCTGAGAACTTTGTAAAATTGAAAACCATCTCTATAATGATTAACAAAGAGGTGGTTGCGAAAGAATTAAGCAAAAAGATGGGATTGTAATAAGTCTTTACAAAACTAAATGCGTGCCAAAAAAAGTTAAAATGACTTTTTTTTCAACGAAACACTGAAACCTTTACACCAACGGCCCGTTATAAAGGGTGAAGTTTTCTTCATAAGTAAGGGTTTAGGTTAGGTAAATTGTAAAGAAAGAGATAAAAGTTTCTCTTCAGGGAGTTTTCAAAAAAATAAAAAATTTTTATCTCTTTCTTTAAACCATCAAAGGAATTACTTGTTTAAGAATATAGATTTTCATAATTTTGGGTTAGGGTTAAGGTTAGAAACGGGAGTTGCCAAACGAGGTAACGCCCGTTTCTGTTTTATAATATACTACAATAACCTGCCAACACTGCTATGCCTTTTAAGAAGGAGGCATCGCTACTGCGAGGAACGAAGTGGGAATCATTTTTTTTTTTCAAAAGAATAGTGCCCACCACACCAATGACTGACAATAGTAAAGACAAAAAAACCGGTTTCAGACGAAAACCGGTTCTTCTTTATGCTGAAAACAATAATTTTCTATCATCTACTGCCTATTCTCTACAAACTATTCTCTAATCCCCTATCTGAGTTTTGCCCCCAGTTCCTGCTCAAACACTCTGGTGAGGTTGCTCATGGTCTTATCAATCTGCTTGTCTTTGAGTGTTTTTGTGGTGTCCTGCAGAGTGAACGAAACAGCATAAGATTTCTTTCCGGCACCCAGTTTTTCTCCTTCGTACACATCAAAAAGTGAGACCTCTTTCAGGAGCTTTTTCTCTGTTTTCAGGGCCAGCTCTTTGATCTGACTGAACATCACATCTTTATTGATCAAAAGAGCCAGGTCGCGTTTCACTTCCGGAAATTTGGAGATCTCCTTAAACATTACCGATTTTTTGGCCGAGGCTTTTACCAGTGTTTGCCAGTTCAGTTCGGCAAAATATACCGGTTCATCAATGTCAAAGTCTTTAAGCAGTGTGGGATGGGCCATTCCCATGTAGAACAACTCCTTGCCGTCGGCGGCAGTAACTTTGAGCCCTTCTGAAATAAGGTCATTTTCGTTGGGTTGTTCTTTGCAACTCTGTGTGTCAATTCCGAGACGTTCCAGGATATTGTAACACCAGGTTTTCAGATCGAAGAATGAGATTTTGCGATCTTCACTGTTCCAAATGCCCGAAATCTTATTTCCTGTAACTACCAGAGCCAGTTTTTCTTCTTCCCTGTAGCCTTTTACTTCACTTGCCGGTTTTGCCGGATTGAGGCTGTAACAGTTGCCGAATTCAAACAGGCGTAAGTCTGCGTTTTGACGGTTCCGATTGTGACGAACGGCCTCCAATGCATTAAATATTAACGTCTGGCGCATACCATTCAGATCGGAACTCAACGGGTTGGCCAGTTTTACCACCTGTTTTTCGGGGAAAGTTTCCGATTTTTCGTAGTAGGCCGCTTTGGTCAGTGAGTTGCTCATGATTTCGTCAAACCCCGCACCAACAAGTTGAGAAGCTATGGTATTGCGAAGTTTTCCGATGTTTGGTTTATCGGCATATACAATGGTGGAGTTCAATTTGTGGGGAGCTTCCACATTATTGTATCCGTAAACCCTGAGAATTTCCTCTATTACATCGGCCTCACGTTGCACATCTACCCGGTAGGGAGGGACGGCAACACGCCATAGCTCTTCTGTCTCGGCCACGATGTCAATATCCAGCGCCTTTAATATTTTACGGATTTGCGATGACTCAATTTTTTTACCGATGAGTCGATCCACATGAGCCAGAGAAAGTTCCACATCGTGATGTTTCACGGGCTCGGGATAAATGTCCACTATTTCGGAAGAGATATTTCCTCCTGCCACTTCTTTGATCAGTAAGGCAGCTCTTTTAAGTGCATAAAGGGTGATGTTGGGATCGGTACCTCTCTCAAACCTGAAGGAAGCATCGGTATTGAGGGTGTGACGACGCGCCGTTTTTCTGACAAAAACAGGATTGAAGCATGCACTTTCCAAAAATATTTTGGTGGTTTTTTCTGTAACACCGCTGTCAATGCCACCAAAAACTCCGGCAATGCACATTCCCTCATCGGCATTGCAAATCATCAGGTCCTGATCGTCCAGCTCCCGCTCTTTCTCATCGAGGGTGGTAAATTTGGTTCCTTTGCTGAGTGTTTTAACCAGTACTTTATCTCCGGTAATTTTATCACCATCGAAAGCATGAAGGGGTTGTCCCATTTCATGCAGTATAAAATTGGTGATGTCCACCACATTGTTGATGGGGGTCATTCCAATGGCGAGCAGTTTGTTCTTCAACCAGTCGGGCGATTCTTTTACATTGATACCGCTGATGGTGAGTCCACTGTACCGGGTGCAGGCTTCAGGGTTTTCAACTTTTACCTGTACGGGCCAGTCGTGGTTGTCTATTTTGAAATCATCCACCGGGGGCCATTTCACTTCAATGGAACCATCCTTTTGTTTTAAATATGCTGCGAGGTCTCTGGCAACACCTATATGGGAAGCACCGTCAATACGGTTGGGCGTGAGGTCAACTTCAATGCGGATGTCCGATTCAATATTAAAATACTCAGCGGCAGGGGTTCCCGGCTTGGTGTCAGGCTCCAGCACCATTATACCATCGTGGGCAGTTCCAAGTCCTATCTCATCTTCGGCGCAAATCATACCTTCCGATTTCTCCCCTCTGATTTTTGCCTTTTTTATTTGGAAACCCTCTTCGTCGGGGTATAGTGTTGCCCCTACGGTTGCCACCACTACTTTTTGGCCTGCTGCCACATTTGGTGCGCCGCAAACAATAGGAAGGAGTTCTCCGGATCCCACATCTACGGTGGTCACACTGAGTTTATCGGCATTTGGGTGCTTTTCGCAGGTAAGCACTTCTCCAATTACCAAGCCCCGCAAGCCGCCTTTTACGGTGTCGATGGTTTCTACGGAACCAACTTCCAGTCCCAGGTCGGTAAGAATTTTGGCAATTTCAGTTGCCGGTAAATCGGTGTTGATGTAATCTTTCAGCCACTTGTATGAGATGTCCATGAGTATGTTGTATTTTTTAGTTTTTGAATCGAAAGGTCCGTTAGCAATTAGAAACTGAAACGAAACGACCAGCAAAAATAAGAAATATGTTTCAACGCGCTAAAAAATAGGCGATATCTTTTTGTTAGTTTCGAATGTTGGGTATAGAGTTTCGGGTTTTGTGCTGAGTTTTGAGTTCTGAGTTTCGCGTTGTGGGTTGAGGCGGTTTCCCTTTCAGGCGGTTAGGGGGGAGCGCGCAGAAAGGATGAGTCTTGAGTTTTGTGTTGAAGTACCTTTTTAAAACAGGCTAGTGTCGGAAGGGCAACGCCCTGGTTTTGGTGGTGTTTATTGCATTTTTTTATAGGGCCGTTGCCCCAAACTATTGTTAAAGACCTTTGGCTTTGTAAAAACACAACAATATCATGAATAGAAGATTGACGAAGTCCATAAAGCAGGCCACAACCATTTTTCTTTTCAAATCCCGATTGTTTTGCTCCCTTCAACTCAATTACCGCCTACTTGCTATTCACTATTCACTACTGACTACTGACTATCCACCACTGACTACTCACTAAAAATATTGTCATTTCCTCTTATTTCAATATCTTTGGGACATAATGGAAAAACCGGGGAATAACCAAATACCGGTAGAAGAGCAGAAAAATGAACAGAAATATGATAAAGTTTGAAGAAAACCATCGTCCCCTGATTTTGGTTACCAACGACGATGGTGTTGAGGCTGGTGGAATAAGGGCTTTGAGAGAAGTTGCCCGTGAGTTTGGAAATGTTGTGGTGGTTGCACCGGATTCGGCCCAATCGGGAATGTCCAATGCCATCACTGTTAAGGTTCCATTGTATTTGAAAAAGGTGCACAGCGAAAAAGGGTTGTACATTTTTAAAACCAATGGAACCCCCGTTGATTGTGTTAAATTATCGCTCAATTCATTATTGCCCCGAACACCTGATTTGGTATTGTCGGGAGTGAATCACGGGAGTAACAGTTCTTCAAGTGTGCATTACAGCGGAACGCTTGGGGGTGCCAGAGAGGGTGTGATGAACGAAATCCCTTCTGTTGGCTTTTCGTTACTGGATTATAGTCCCGATGCTGATTTTTCTACTGCCATTCCTTTTATTCGTCAGGTAATTCAGCAAGTGATACAGTTTGGTTTGCCGGCAGGCACTTTTTTGAATGTGAATATTCCCAAAGGCAATATCCTTAAAGGTATTAAAGTGGTGCGACAGGCCAGAGGCAAATGGGTGGAGGAATTTGTGGAAAGAGAAGATCCCCGCAAACAAAAGTATTATTGGCTCACAGGTTTCTTTCAGAACCTGGAACCCAACGCCACTGATACCGACGAGTATGTACTGGACCAGGGATTTGTTTCCGTGGTTCCCTGCACTTTGGATATTACCGATCACGGGGCAATAGAGCAGCTGAAGGCCCAGTCGTATGAGATGAGTATTAACGGGGTAGTTTAGCCCGCTTTTTTGAAGAGAGATGATTTGCAAATGTAATAAACAGATTGTTGGGTTTTTAATTGGACTTGTGGTACCGGTTATATTCAGTTTCTTGCTGTTTAAAGGGAGATATCATGGAGATCTTGGGTTTGATGATTTTGCAATTACAATGTTTAAATTGCAAAGCCTGGGGAAGTTGGTTAGTGTGAGTGTGCTGCCTAACTTATTGATTTTCTTTGTGGCCATATGGACTGAGCGTCTGTTGGCTGCCCGGGGTATCGTGATTGCCACGCTTCTTTACACCCTTGCCACGGTTGTTTTGTATTTTCTGAGATGATTTTTTAAAGGGGCCGGATATACATTTTTTTATTGAATACTGCCTTGATCGGGCAGAATCAATAATTTATTAATTGCCAGAAAACTTAGTTTGATGAGGTATTATATCATAGCAGGAGAGGCTTCGGGAGATTTACATGCTTCCAACCTGATGCGGGAACTGAAAAGACTGGATGCGGAGGCCGATTTTCGCTTCTGGGGCGGGGATCTCATGGCCCGACAGGGAGGAAAGTTGGTCAGACATTACCGGGATACAGCTTATATGGGTGTTTGGGAGGTAATTACTCATTTGCCTTCCATTTTTAAAAACCTGAACGAATGTAAAGAGGACATCCTGCGCTATCATCCTGATGTGTTGATTTTGGTAGATTATCCGGGTTTTAACCTTCGCATTGCCAATTTTGCCCACAGCAACGGGCTGAAGGTGTTTTATTACATCTCTCCTAAAATTTGGGCCTGGAATAAGGGACGGGTCAAACGGATTCAGAAATGGGTGGACAAAATGTTTACCATTCTTCCTTTTGAAACCGATTTTTATGCTGAGTATGGGGTTCCGGTGGCCTATTCGGGCAATCCATTGCTCGATGCCATTGATACACGGGAGTTTAAAAATGAATCGTGCGAAGCATTTCTGGAGCGCCATCAGCTTCCCGACAAGCCTATTGTGGCAGTCCTGGCAGGCAGCCGGCTTCAGGAAATCGATCGAATAATTCCTGATATGTTGAAGATGGTTCGGAAATTTCCTGATCACCAGTTTATTGTTGCCGGAGCTCCTTCTTTTACTGAAGCTGATTACCAGCAATATGTTCCGGGAGAGGGCAGTGTGAAAGTTATTTTCGGAGAGACTTATGCCTTGCTGCAACAGGCCAAAGCGGCTATGGTAACTTCCGGAACTGCCACGCTCGAGGCAGCTTTGCTCAAATGCCCGCAGGTAGTATGTTACAAAATGTGGGGTGGGGCATTTACCGATTTTATGGCCAAAAAAGTGATTATTCAGGTGCCCTACATCTCACTGGTCAACCTGATTATGAACCGGGAAGTGGTGACAGAGCTGTTTCAGAATGATATGACGGAAGAAAACCTGACTTCCGAACTGCGGAATTTACTTTGCGATGAGGGCATAAGAAATAAAATGTTTGCCGATTATGAAGAGTTGCAGAGAGTCATGGGAGGCCCCGGAAGCAGCGGGAAAACTGCCCGCCTGATGTGGGATTCCCTTAATGGTTAAAAGTACCGGTAGTCTCAATTTTTTTCTATTAACTAAAAACTAAATACTAATAACTACTTTATGCTGGCATTGTGGAAAAAAGAGCTTTTTACTTTTTTCAGTTCCTTGACAGGTTCACTGGTTATTGCTGTGTTTCTTGTGCTTAATGGCCTGTTTTTGTGGGTAATACCGGGCAATATGAATATTTTGTTTGGCGGATATGCCAATCTGGATGGCTTGTTTTATATGGCACCCTGGCTCTATCTGTTTCTGGTCCCGGCTGTTACGATGCGTCTGTTTGCTGATGAGAAAAAATCGGGAACCATAGAGCTGCTTTTAACACGGCCTTTGTCAGACTGGCAGATAGTTACCGGTAAATATATGGCCGGTTTATCGCTGGTTGTATTAAGTCTTCTTCCCACTTTGATTTATTTTTATTCCGTATCCCGGTTGGCACAACCGGCAGGTAATGTGGATGCCGGTGCAATTTGGGGCAGCTACATCGGTCTGCTGATGCTGGCAGGCGCATATGTGGCAATGGGCGTTTTTACCTCTGCCATTACCGATAACCAGATTGTGGCGTTTGTTTTGGCAGCCTTGCTGGCTTTTGTGTTTTATAGTGGGTTTGATGCCCTGGCTTCTGTTCCGTTTTTTGATTCTTTTGAAGGTGTCTTAATTAACCTGGGGATAGATGCTCATTACCAGTCTTTAAGCAGAGGTGTGATTGATGCCCGCGATGTGTTGTATTTTCTTGGATTGATTTTGGTGTTTCTTGGACTTTCGAGACTTGTGCTGAGCAGCAGGAGATGGTGAGGGGGGAAGTAGAGAATAGAGAATGGAGAGTAGAGAATGGAGAGTAGAGAATAGAAGTTAGAAGGCAGACTGAGGGCTGCGAGATGAGAAATGAGTGTTGAGTATGTCTTTTATACTGAAGCTGGATTTCTGGCATAGCCATGTATTTTTCAATTAATAGGTGGAGGTTATTATTATTTGATTATTTCTTCGCATGGTAAACCAGCCCCGGCGGGGCGACAGTTTGGTAGCAATGGGATTGCAATGAATGGAAAAGCCCCGGCAGGGGTGACACCTTGATTAAAAAGACAATGGAAGAATTATTATAAAAAGAAGTTTGTTAAGCAATGAAGAAGCTGAAAGAAACCCAGCAAAGCTCAGGTTCAGCATTGCTTATCGCAAAGATTAAATGGGTTATCAAATTATTAACCGTTATTCTATAGATAGAGTCCGTCTATAAACTAAGCATAGTTAGTTTTTAGTCATGTGTCTGGTCAGAAAGTGCCAATTGCAAGGCTTGCGACCGCGTGCCGTCTAAAGCTTTAGCGGTGGCGCAAGCCGCCAAAAGCGCAGTTTACTTGCGTAAATGAGCATTTTGGCGGCAAGTAAAACGCCGCAAGTGGTACTTTATGGACAGATACTAGATGAAATTTAGTATGGGTCAGGGGAGAAGGCAGAAGATTAACTAAAATTAGATTAAAAAATATGTTCGGTAAATCAAATAAGCAGAAAGATCTGATTCATTTTGGGCTTCTTTTAGCCTTGGTTGTATTGGTGAATTTACTTGCTTCCTCTGTCGTTTTACGATTGGATCTGACTGAAGAAAAGAGATTCACACTTGCAGATATTACCACTGATTTTTTATCAGAGATGGATCAACCTGTCTTCGCAAGTGTTTATTTGTCGGGTGATTTGAATGTGGGGTTCAGTCGTTTGTCGCAATCGGTGGAAGATAAACTGGATGAGTTTGGCGTTTATGCAGGCTCTAATCTGGATTATCGGTTTATTGATCCCAACGACTCCTCTGATGAGTCGAAGAGGGCCACAGAGCAATTGAAAGAACTGGGGCTTGAGCCGGTTCCTGTTTACGAGGCCAAAGAGGATGGATCACGCAGCAGATCTCTGGTTTATCCTTATCTGATTTTGCAGTCGGGCGATACCGAGATTGCAGTGAATCTACTGGAAAATATGCCTGGACAATCCGGAGCTGAGAACCTGAACGCTTCTGTGGAGGCGTTGGAATTTAAGCTTATAGATGCCGCTCGAAGGTTGTTGATTGACGAAATGCCCCGTATTGCCTTTTTGGAGGGACATGGAGAATATGATGAGATAGATGTGGTGGATATCACTGATGCCCTTTCCCGATATTATCAGGTGGACAGAGGAAATCCGGGTAACTCGCCTGAAATGCTTGCCCCTTATGAAGCTTTAATCATTGCCGGACCCAAAAAAGAATTTGCGGAGGATGAGAAGTATGCCATTGATCAGTACATCATGCATGGCGGCCGTGTGTTGTGGCTGATAGACGCCCTGGGAGTAACGATGGACAGCCTTCAGCACTCTATGCAAACCGTAGGCTTACCTATGGATATAAACCTGGATGATCAGTTGTTTCGATATGGTTTTCGTATTAATCCGGTGCTTGTTCAGGATGTGCAGTCGGGTATGATACCTGTCAATGTGGCTCCTGCCGGACAGTCTTCTCAGTTTGTTCCCATGCCCTGGACCTACAGCCCTTTGTTGAATACAAACAGTGGGCATCCGGTTACGCGCAATGTGAATGTCGTAAGGGGAGAATTTGTCAGTAGCATTGATACCGTGGGTGGTGATTTGAACACCACCAAGACACCGTTACTGCGCACCAGTCGATATTCCCGCGAGATGGAGGTTCCGGTTTATATTTCTCTGGCCCAGGTAGAGGAGCAGCCGGCCCGGGAGAATTTTCCCCAGTCCCATATTCCGGTTGCCTATTTGTCGGAGGGAGCATTTACTTCTGCTTTTCTGAACAGGCCGGTGCCCCCCGGAGTGAATGGTGCTGGCTTGGAGCGTCGTGACCGAAGTGTTCCCACACGTATGATTGTAGTTGCAGATGGTGAGATTATCAGGAACGAAGTACACCGAAGGGAATCCGCCAATCCCGGCATTGTTCCTCTGGGGTATGATGAGGTTACCCGACAGACCTTCGGGAATAAACAGTTTATTCTTAACGCCGTCAATTATCTCACCGATGAAGAGGGTTGGATGAATCTGCGGACAAGAAATTACCGACTGCGGTTGCTCGACAGAGATAAAGTAGCCAATGAAGCAGGATTCTGGAAAGCCATCAATATGGGAATACCGGTGCTGTTTGTACTGCTGGCCGGTCTTTTGGTGCCTTTGTGGAGAAAAAGGCGTTACGGAAAAGAATAATAGAAAATAGCCCCGCAGCACTTTTTTGTAGCCTCAAAATTTCTTATTTTCGGCACACTTTTTTGCTACATAATCTTTATATTTGAAGATGTTTGCAGAAAAGCTTATCTTGAGGTGCAATTTGTTGTTCCTGAATGAGTTTTGAATGTTGTCGCTGTCGTTTTTTGAACGGTGGTGAAAGTAATATTTTGTTTATCAGATAATAATTATAAAAAATAGAAAACAATGAAGTTTGTTGTCTCCAGTTCAGGGCTGTTGTCGCACTTGCAGGCCATCAGCCGGGCTATTGCTTCCAAAAGCCCTATGCCTATTCTTGATAATTTTTTGTTTAGCCTCGAAGGACAAAAATTAACAATTACTGCCTCCGATACCGAGGTTACGATGATTACTTCGATGGACCTGGAAACCACTGACGGTGAAGGTACGATTGCGATGCCTTCAAAAATCCTTTTGGAGACGCTGAAGAAGTTCCCCGAACAACCTCTGAACTTTGAGATCAATGAGGAAACTATGGCGGTGGATATTGTCACTGAGAAGGGTAAGTTTAGTGTGGTTGGTCAGAACGGAGACGATTTTCCGGCATTGCCTCAGATTGATGAGGAAAAAGCAAGTAAACTCCAGATTTCTGCTGATACCTTGTTGACAGGGATTGTGAAAACCTTGTTTGCTACAGCAGACGATGAACTCAGACCGGTAATGAATGGTATTTTGTTTGAGTTCACCCCTGATAACATGACTTTTGTGGCATCCGATTCACATAAATTGGTTCGTTATCAGCGTTTGGATGTGAAGACCGATTATGAGGCTTCCTTTATTTTGCCCAAAAAGCCTGCAGGTCTGTTGAAAAATGTTCTGCCCAAGGAAGACGGGGATGTAGAAGTGGCCTTTGATGATCAGAATGCTTACTTCACGATGCAAAATTATCGACTGGTTTGCCGTTTGGTGGAGGGAAATTACCCCAGCTACAATGCTGTTATTCCTCAGGACAATCCCAATAAAGTGGTGGTTGACCGGGTGGACTTGTTCAATACCCTTGGACGTGTCTCTTTGTTTGCCAGTCAGGCAAGTAATCTGGTTAAACTTCATTTGGGAGCCAACGAAATGGTTATCTCTGCTCAGGATCTTGACTTTTCTATTTCTGCTCATGAAAAACTGGGCTGCCAGTACGATGGTGATGAAATGGAGATTGGTTTTAAATCCGGATTTCTGGCCGATATTCTGGAGAATATCTCCTCCTCAGATATTGTGCTGGAGTTGTCTGATCCTGCCCGCGCCGGAATATTTGTCCCTTTTGACAAGTCCGAAAATGAGGATGAGTTGATGTTGCTTATGCCTATGATGATTAATGCCTGATAGTTCGGGCTAACCTCTATATTTAAACGTCTCGTTGAGTTTTCAGCGGGACGTTTTTTATAAAAAAAAGTCTGCCCGGGAAGGACAGACTTTAAAAACAGGACAATTAACAGAACCGGATTTAAAACCGGACCAGCCATCGTTATGGCATTTCTTTAATCTGATGCCGGCCGGCATCAGGTTTGCGTTTATCTCCTTTCGGGTTGTCTTGCTTTTACGGTTATTAAGGTAAATTGTAAGAGACGTTTTTGTTGGCAATCCTGTTTTCGGAAAAATTTCCGAAGACAGGGGTGGTTTATCAGGTCAGATTGTCGTAGGCAGTTTCTCCATGTTCGTAGATGTCGAGTCCTTCCTCTTCCACGCGTTTGGGTACCCGCAGACCTACGGTTGATTTAATGGTTCGGAAAAGGATGAATCCCATGGCCAATGCCCAGGCAGCGACAGAGATTACGCCCAATGCCTGAACTCCAAGCAGGCTTGCACCGCCACCATAGAAGAGTCCTCCTTCAGTTGCCAGAAGACCTACCATAATGGTTCCTACAGCTCCGCTGAATCCATGCACTGTAACGGCACCAACAGGATCGTCAATACGCAGCTTGTCCAGCATTTCCACTCCAAAGATTAGTACGAAGCCGGCAATAACTCCGATGATTACTGCTCCACCGGGAGTGACAATGTCGCAACCGGCGGTGATGGCGACCAATCCGGCCAGCGCTCCGTTGAGTGAAAGACCCAGTGATGGCCGTTTGTAACGCATCCATGAGATTATCATGGCTGTAACGGTTCCGGCTGCAGCCGAAAGGTTGGTGGTTACAAAAATGGAGGCTACCGCTGAGATGTTATCCAGTCCGCTTGCTGCCAGCTGTGATCCGGGGTTAAAACCAAACCATCCAAACCACAATATAAAGACTCCTAATGCACCAATGGTTAAACTGTGGCCGGGAATCGCTTTGCGTTTTCCGTTGTATTTTCCCAATCTCGGCCCAACTGTAGCAGCTCCAACCAATCCAAGCCATCCACCTACCGAGTGTACCACTGTGGATCCGGCAAAGTCGTGAAAGCCCAATTCGCTGAGCCATCCACCTCCCCACACCCAGTGTCCTGAGATGGGATAAATGACTGCCGTAATGAAGAAACTGGCAAGAATGTATGCTTTGAATTCGGTTCGTTCTGCAACAGCACCGGAAACAATTGTGGCGGCGGTTGCTGCAAATACGGTCTGGAATATCAGAATGGCATAATCCACATCATTGCCGTAACTTCCTGAGAAAAAGAGATCGGGCATGCCTATGAACCCTCCCAGATCGGTTCCAAACATGATGCTGAAGCCTATCAACCAGAACATTAGTGATCCTACGGAGAAGTCAAGGAAGTTCTTCATCAATATATTTGCAGTGTTTTTGGCACGTGAAAAACCGGCTTCAACCATTGCGAACCCCGGCTGCATAAACATTACCATGGCCGCTGCAATTAAAACCCATAACATGTCTAAAGAGACGGTTATCTCGGATACTTGTTTTGTAATTTCTTCCATAATCGTATGATTTTAATAGATTTAACCTGAGAGGATTTCTGTTATTCCTCTTCTCCTTTGATGTAGAGAGACTCATCACCTTTTTCGCCTGTGCGTATCCGGTAAGACTCTTCAATGTCCACAACGAAGATTTTTCCGTCTCCTATGGCTCCGGTTTTTCCCGATTCCAGAATGGCGTTAATGGTGTTTTTCAGGTTTTTATCGCGTACCACAATTGATAATTTGATGCGTTCAATGGCGCTGGTATCGTAAACAATTCCCCGAAAGGCGCGCTCTTCACGCGACCTTCCGATTCCACGAACTTCCCAGTATGAAAAGAAATCAATCCCTACTTTGCTGAGGGCCTCTTTTACATCATCGAACTTGGTTTTGCGTATGATGGCTTCAATCTTTTTCATGATATCATTTTTAGGTTTTTGACTACTTGGCAGTATGATCGGTTATTTCCGGCAGGAATTTTCCGGGCTGCGGAGCTCAGAATGAAACTCCTACCACCATAAATAAACTTTCACTTTCGGGGTTGAGAATCACTGAACCGGAAAGGGGAAGTGAGAAATACTCTGTTAGTTTAATCTCTTTGGATGCTCCGATGCCCACATTTACAATTCCAAAGTCACCATCTGTAGTGTAAACCTCATCGCCGGCTCCGATAAAGGCATTGACCAGTCCAAAGTCGTAACCTGCCTCAAGATAGAGTGATTTGTCGTCGGCTCCGGCAAAGAACTTCCCTGCAAGCAGGCTGAACTTATCCAACGAAAGGGTACCGCTTACTTCCATGGAATGATTGCTGTCGAAATCAAAATAATCATCCGACATGTCATCCATCGGGAAGTAGTAGTCGGTTACGGTTAGTGAAAAAACATCCCCGAATGAATATCCTGCATACAGGTCGGCTTCCTGGGCTCCCGGAAGATTCGTGGTATAGGCACCCCATGCACCCAGTACAAAATCACCGGCACTCATTTCCATATATGGCTGGATGCTTGGTGAACCACCAAAGTCGGTCCCCCGCCAAACATAGCGGCTCATAAGGTCGGCACCGACACTTACCTCAACTTGTGACCTGGCATTAAAGCCGGATGCAAAAAGACCAGTAATGGTCAGGACCAAAAAAAGTTTTCCAAAGTTTCTCATAGTGGTTAGTTTTTAAAAATGTGGTTAATAAAAGTGTACCCCGTAAAAAAGGGGGGTGTTTGGTTTATTTTTTGAGTTTTCAAGAGTTTTACCCCCTTTTTATATGGGTTGACAATGCAAATATATATACTTTTTATTTTTACCCCCTAATTTTTGAGGGGTAAATTTTGAAAATTTGCATTTTTTATGAAAAGACCCTTATTTTGGAGGGGGGCATCATTGTTTTTTGAAGAATATTAATTGTCCTCCCCCTTTATCCAGAGCTTGCCCGAAAACTTCAATTACAGGCCATCGGCCTGAGTGCAATAGCATGGGGCAACGACACAGGAAGATTGTAACAACTCTCTCCTCTCATTATTGGTTGCGTCGCGATTAATAATGAGAGGGGAGGTGAGAAATACCTCAGAACCCAGGACGTTGCACCGGGCTGTTGTTCTCAGGTTTTCAGCCTGTTTACATCTTACTCGTCTTATCTATATGGCAGGTAAAGTTGGGGGCTAATGCAGGTGGATAAATGTTTCCGGCTTTTGTGGGAAAAAAATATATCTAATGGAGTAGAATTATTGATAATGTATGAATAGTTCGGCTTTAATGATTAAATTTGATTTACACAATACAAAATCTTGAAAGGATGAAAAATATTGAATTAGGAAAAGGCGTTGATAATCTTCAATTTGGAATGACCCGTGAGGAGTTTAAAGCAATTATGGGAGAGCCTGATGAAATTGAGGTTATGGAAAATGAAGACATGGCCGAAGATACGTCTGAAGCGTGGCACTATGATGAAATAGAATTGTCCGCTTCTTTTGATCAGATGGAAGACTGGCGACTTACTTCGCTTGCGGTGAGCTCCAAAGAATACACCTTTGAGGGGGTGGATCTGATAGGTCTTAGTCAGCAGGAGGTGATGGATCAGATCGAAATGCTTGGTCTTGGAGATGTTTCTATTGAAGAGTTGTCAGACGATGAGGATAACAGTCAGCAGATTGCAACGCTGTTGGATGTAAGTCTTAATTTATGGTTTGATAACGGTATTTTATCGGAAATACAATGGGGACCTTACTGGGATGAAGAAGAGGAAGAGTTGATCTGGCCGGGAGAAGAAGAAGAGTAAAAAAAAATCTTCTGATCATTTGCAATATATTGAATTGAATGTATAAATTTATCCCGTAAATTTTATATTTGTAATTGCATGGAAAAGAGTATTTTAAAGGTTGATCCCGTAGCATTTCGTTACGATGATCCCGAGATTGATGATGATGATTTCGGTGAAGATGATGATTATGAATGGGGGGAGGAAGACCTGGATGATGAAAATTTCGACGAAGATATTGACGAAGACTTTGATGAGGATTACGACGAAGACTTTGACAATGATTTTGATGAGGACGATTTCGATGACGATTTTGATGATGATGATTTTTAATATCCGGCTTTAATCATCTAACCTGAATTAATCAGGCTAAAATAAAAAACAGGGGTTGTACAATTTTCTTCGTACAACCCCTGTTGTTTTTAGCTATGGTTCTGTAAAACGTTACTTACTTTCAATGGGCAACCTTCAAAACCCGGGTCTTTGCAAAAATCTTACACAATCTGTAAAGGAAGATTTTTCTTAAGGGTTACGCCTGTCAATGGTTTACTGCTCTTTTAAAATCTTTTTTTATTACAAAGAACCCAATCCCCCTCCCCGGGAGGGGTTAGGGGAGGTCGTCAATCCGCAGAAGACCGGTTTTATTAAATATCTTCCCGGACAAGCTTTTTCTGAATCTTTTTAATGACATTTTCAATGGGTTGTTCGGGTTCTATGACATTGTAATCGCCCCAGAAATCAGGATCAGAGAAACCACTAACTTCATCTTCCATGATGGCATTGATTTTCAGCCTGTCAGATCCCCGGAATGGATCCTCACTTGTGATTTCCCAGTCGGTAACTGCCATTTCCAGAGTGGTGTGGTAGTTGGTATTGAAAAGTTTTCTTCTCCATTTTACTTTGAAGGAGGCCTGTCCTCTGCTGTAACCAAAGTACCATTTTCCCTCTTCGTTCTGTCTGTAATTGACGATGTATGAGGCTTCGGTGGGGAAAACCCGGGCACCAAAAGGTTTTTTGCGAATAAACATTCTCGCCACTTCGTCTTTGTCTTCAGTATTCATATTAAATACTGCTCTTGTTACTGCCAGGTTTTCTGTATCCACATAAAGTCTTCCATAGAAAAGCGGAATCTTCACCGAAGGCTTTTGTTCAAAACTCAATACATATATTGTCCGATCCTCAATGCGTGTAATGTTGCTGATTTTGAAGTTGTAATAATCAATCATGTCATTGTCGAACAACAGATATGGATCTTTCATGATGTCCAGCATGGTGGCTGTGTAAGGCCCTCCCTGCAGTTTAAAGGCTACCGTGTCGAGCTTTTCGTAGTCTGTGCTTTTGCGACCAATATGCAATTTTACACGGTCTTCACGTGGATTGTCGTACGAAAACTTATAAACATCCACCACTGCCTCGGAAAGGGAAACATAAGACCATCCTTTTTTTATGGTCTCCCGATAAAAAGCGGTCATTTTTGTGGGGTCGGCCAGATAGTTCTCATCCCTGCGATTGAGTACAGCTCTGATCAGGAGATTGGGATCGGATGGAAAAACAGAGACTTCCACAAGCGGAACGGTAATCATTTTGAGCTCAATAGTGTTGCGACCATGGCGAAAAGATGAAACCGGCATATATTTTTTCTCATATCCGATAAAAGAGATGCGGATTTGTTCGTTTGATTTTTCCTTGGGAACCTTCAAAGAGAAATTACCACTTGAGTTGCTGACGGTGGCAATGTTTGTTCCTTCAATAGCTACTGTGGCAAAGGCCAGGGGGTCGCCGGAGTCTTCATCTTCCACACTTCCCCGGAGCAATAAAAATTTGGTGGTGTCGGGCAACTGTTCTTCTTCCTCAAAAACAGAAGAAGCATATGTTGCAGTGGCGGTCATCGAAATCATGGCTACTAAAGCCAATATGAAACGAAAACCTGTGCGGGTATTAAATCTGTTTGTTTTCATGGCATCAGTTTTTGGTGTTCACAATTATGCAGAATGCTATTTTGATCGTTGTTAACAGCGATGGATGTTGTTATTCATCCTTTTCAACATATAGACACCGGGATGCCGAAAAACCCTTAGTGAAGTCTGATTTTTTTTCGGGGAAGTAAAATCCGCGCCTACCGATACATCTGTTTCATTGGCTTGAGCAGGTACTCCAGTCCATTGAGTTTAATCTCGTAAATGGTACCCAGAAGCATTCCCAGCTTTCCGTTGGGCCATCCTTTCTGTGACATCCACACCAGGTATGGTTCGGGCAGATCACAAATGCGCAGCCCTTTATATTTGCCGTAGGGCATTCGGTTGGTGATGAGTTCTTTGAGTATTCCTGAATTGATTTGTGGCGCTGGTTCCATTAAAATATTTTTTGAAGTAATAAAAAGCCCGGACATTGGGTGTGCAAATGTCCGGGCAAATGTAGGAATATTTAATGTTAGATTTTATCCGGATGAGGTCCGATTCGTTCGTTGCAGTCCAAGGCATCAATTTTTTTCATGTCTTCCTCCGAAATTTCGAAATCAAAGATGGATGCATTTTCTTCGATGCGATTCTTCTTTACGCTTTTGGGGATGGTTACCACTCCTTTCTGAAGGTCCCATCTAAGAACAATCTGGGCGATGCTTTTACTGTATTTTTCTGAAAGATCTTTCAATAGATCGATCTCAAAAATTCCACCCTGCATCAACGGGCTCCATGCTTCGTACTGGATACTGTGTTTTTTACAGAAATCGATAAGATCCTGTTGGACCAGATGCGGATGAAATTCCATTTGATTGACCATGGGCACAATTTTCCCTGTGGCCATCACATCTTCCAAATGGTGCTGCAGGAAGTTGCTGACCCCGATGGCCCGTATGCGTCCTTCTTCGTATAAAGTTTCCAGGGCACGCCAGGTATCTGTGTATTTGCCTTTGATGGGCCAGTGAACCAGGTAAAGATCGAGGTAATCGGTTTGCAGTTTTTTCAATGACTCTCCGAAAGCCCTTATCGTTTCATCATATCCCTGATCGGTATTCCACACTTTGCTGGTAATAAATATTTCTTTCCGCGAAATGGAGTGTGATTTGATGGCTTCTCCAAGACCATCTTCATTTTCGTAAAATGCGGCAGTGTCAATGTGGCGATAGCCGAAGTCCAGTGCAGCATGAACTGCGTTTTTGATTTCATTGTTGGGGGTTTGGAATACACCTAATCCCAGATAGGGCATCCTGGTTCCGTTGGCCAATTCTACTGTACCTTTTAAGTCTGTTATTCGCATAATGGTATTGTGTTTTTGTATTTAAAACAAAAGAAAACCCGTTTTGTTGGTTTTGTTTGAAAACTGCAAAAAACGGGTTTTGATCATATGTTTTAAAAGGTATTACATCACCTTAAGCCGTTCGGGTTGCAGATCTTTAACCCATTTGTTGACGATAAATTTGTTTTTCTCCATCCACTGATGAATTCCGTTTGCCGGATCGGTGGCCATTTTTACCTGATCAATCAGGCTGTTGAATTGTTTATCAGTGAGTTTCATTCGCTTGAAGAATTCGGCTGCATGCGGATGCTCATCAATGCTTTTTTTGTTTCCAACCACATAAATATGCTCGTCGGTGGGGAAGATGTTGTCCGGGTCTTCCAAAAAGCGCACATCATGACGACTGAATATCCAGTGAGGTTCCCAGCCTGTTACTACGATCTCTCTACGCCGCTTTATTGAATCGGTCATTTGAAAGGTCATTTGGTCATCCGAACCGGTGAGCAATCGGTTGTTTAGTTTGTAGTGCTTGATGGCTCTGTCCGTGGATGTCATGATACCTGCTCCGGCATCAATACCCACAATGGGGATGGTGTCTCCGGTCAGGTCGGTAATGGAAACATACTTACTGTAATCGGGAACCACCAATCCTGTTTTGGGATTATGAAATACAATTCCGACGGTGTCGATTTCATTTTTGTACTTTTCGAAATATTGACGCTGGGTGTGAGGAAGCCAGGCATCCGGAAAAAAGTCTGCCTGCTGACCGGCAACTTCCCGGTAGGCCGATTCCACATCTGTTAGTTTCAATTCTACTTCGTATCCCATCTTCTCTTCCAGGACGGTGGCAGCCATCATGGTAATGGCTACACTTTCGGTCCAGTTGGTGTAATTAAGTTTTACCACACGTTTGTCCTCTTCCTCCTGCGAAGGTTTGGTGTAGTTACAGGAAACTATAATGCCCGAAAAGATTATGCCCGTAAGCATAAGGGAAATCATATTGAAGATTGTTCGTTTCATGCTTTTTTTCTTGGTTATAGAATTCGTTGGTTTTCACTCTGGTGATTATGAAGACCTGTTTGATGTTGATTGTCAGAGACAACAGGGCTTTTAATCAAAAATACGTTCCAGAATTCCGGTGGACAATTTTTTGTCCTTGACAATCAGCACCGGAAGGGTTTTGCCACCTCCGGCAAGCTTTTCAGAGGTATTGTCAAGAATGACATGCGTTAGACCTGATTTCATCTTTGATCCTGACAAAATCAGATCGGCCTGGTTTTGAACCGCTTTGTGATAAAGAATCTGGGCTTCTCCGCCCTCTTTATTCATGCTGAATTCACACGGAAATTCTTCCTCTTTAATGTTCAGTTTTTTGATGATTTTCTGATATTCTTTTTTTCCGTGTTTGGTCATCTGTTCCAGCAATCTTGTCTCCTGTTTCTCGGTCTGCTGAGGAAAATAGTTCAACGGCAGCTTAAAAACATTGTGGCAGGTAACCTTAGCTTCGGTTTGTTCTTTAATCGACTGAGCCATTTTGAGTGCTTCTATGGAGATTTTGGAAAAATCCATGCGTACCCAGAGGTGTTTGATGTTGTAGGGGGCTGTTTCGGTAACCAGCAGTACAGAGGAGGGAATCAGGCTTGTTACTTTGCGGGTAATTCCACCCTCTCCGGTATAGCCTATCTTTTTCCCCATAATG
Source organism: Marinilabilia salmonicolor (assembly GCF_003003035.1). Classification (GTDB taxonomy): domain Bacteria; phylum Bacteroidota; class Bacteroidia; order Bacteroidales; family Marinilabiliaceae; genus Marinilabilia; species Marinilabilia salmonicolor_A. The sequence goes on from NZ_PVTS01000004.1 coordinate 91,258, forward strand.
GTGAGGTCAATCTTATTGTTTTTTGCGTATCTCACAATGGTTTCGGTTGTGAGGCCCTGCTTAACCTGAATGGAGAAATCTACTTTGGCATTGAACAGCTCTTTTGCTTTCTCTTCCAACTCTTCGCGTACTAGTTGGTCCACCGGTTCGTTGAATCCGGGAAAGGATGATTTGATTTCATCAGGAATTTCCACCGGGTGCATCACATGCATAAATATTACCGATGAGGGTGCAAAGGTATCCACGATGAAGTTGGTATATCGAAACAGAAAATCATCCATTTCTGTGAGGTCCAGGCAGACCAGTATTTTATTAAATTTCTTGTTCATAATGACAGACTTTTTAGGATCGGTATTACTTTTCATTTTTGTTATCTGACGGGGGGACGTGGGCACCTGAGGGTTGTTTTGCATGACGGGATGCTTCCCGCTTACGAATTAATTCGCCAATAACTTTCTGATAATCTTCTCGTTCGCGTTTTTTGATGGCTGACTGCATGATTCCGTGTTCCTCCTGCAAACCTTTGAACAGACTAAACATCAGGATAATCAGGATAAGAGCAAATGGTAACCCAGTAATGATAGAAGCCGTTTGCAGGGCTCCAAGACCTCCTCCAATTAATAATACTGCTGCAACAGCGCCCTCAGTCAATGCCCAAAAAACCCGTTGTGGAACCGGAGCATCCAGCTTTCCGCCGGCAGTAAGGCTATCAACCACCAGGGATCCGGAGTCGGAAGAGGTTATGAAAAAGCTGGTTACCAACAGTACTCCCACCAACGAAGTAATGGAAGAAATGGGGTATTGTTCCAGTAGCACATAGAGTGAGGTCGCCACATTTTCTTTTACCGCCGTGGCGATGTCTGCCATGGAGTTAAGCTCCAGGAAAATGGCACTTCCTCCAAAGGCGGAGAGCCACAGGAATGTGAGGAGTGTGGGCACGATCAGAACTCCCAGAACAAACTCCCGCAGTGTTCGACCTCTTGAAATTCGTGCGATAAACATTCCTACAAAAGGGGACCAGCTGATCCACCAAGCCCAGTAAAATACGGTCCAGCCGTTTTGCCAGTCAGATTGCTGATAGGTCTCTGTCCAGAAGCTGATTTCAAAGAAACTCTGGATGTAATACCCTGCATTTTGAGTGAACGAGTCCAGAATAAAGAGGGTAGGGCCAACAATAATTATAAAAATCAAAAAGATGGCTGCAAGCACAATGTTTATTTCACTCAGGCGCTTTACCCCGGCATCAAGACCGGCAACTACGGAGGCTGTGGCCCCTAATGTAATAACGATAATCAGGATTACCTGAACGGTGATGGTGTCGGGCAGATTTACAAGGTGAGCCAGACCGGCACTTACCTGCTGAACTCCGAGCCCCAGAGAAGTGGCTAGTCCGAAAAGGGTGGCAACCACCGCCAGTACATTGATGCCTTTTCCCAGGGGACCATTAACTTTCTCACCCAACAGCGGGTAAAAAATGGAACTGATGGTCAGCGGCAGCTTTTTATTGAAGGTGAAGAATGCCAGCGCCATACCCACAAGCGCGTAAATACCCCAGGCATGAAGGCCCCAGTGAAGAAACGTGGTTTGCATGGCATGCTTGGCTGCTTCTACAGTTCTGGGTTCTCCCATGGGTGGATTCACAAAATGACTGATGGGTTCGCCTACACTCCAGAACAAAATACCAATACCCATACCGGCACTGAAGAGCATGGCAAACCAGCCTCCTTTGGAGAATTCGGGTTTGGCTTCTGGTCCTCCAAGTCTTATTTTTCCATACTTGCTGAATGCAAGAAAAAGGATGAAGAACAAAAACAAATTGACCGATAGAATAAAAAACCAACCACCGTTGTCGGAAATACTGGTTTGGATAGAGGCAAAAATTTTATTCATGGGTGCCCCTATAGCGAGTGTAACGACTATAAAGACTACAATCAGTATTGCAGAGGGCCAGAAAACCGGGCCATCCACATCAAAATACTTGTTTTTACTGATCAGATGCTCTTCGCCCTCGTGAGGGGAAGTGGGAGTGTTTTTATCGTCCATATTTTTCTCGTTTGAGTTTTAACCTGTTTTACAAATAAAATCAGGATGATTAAATTTTCCTCAAAGTTTTGAAGCTTTAAGATATGAACTTTTATAAACAAATCGGAAGGAATATTGTGTTTTTTTTAACAATATTCCTCCCGATAAATACTATTTGTGTGCTCACAAAACTAAAAATAAAAGAAAAAGAGTGGGGATTATTGGCTTGTGAAACAGTTTATTGGCAATGTATATAGCGAATTACCAGCTCTCGTTCTCTATCTTTGTCTTCAGATATCTCATTCCTGATGTTGATGTCGTTGAAGTTTTTTAGTTTATCGATGGTGTGGGTAATTATCATACGCGGAAATACGCCACTTCCTATAAATACATCTCTTTTCTCATCGAGGCGCTCAGCCGACTCATAACAGGACGCCGGCAACTGATTCAGGTTTTTAAAATCAGATGTGTGAAAGATGTTACCCTTGACATACAGGCTTTCTGCTTGTTCCAGTGCATTGTCCATGTTAAGTCCGTGTACGGCAGCTATTAACAGACCTGCCATAATCAGATGAATGTTAGCGCTACCGTCGGGTACTCTGAATTCAAAAGTCTGAGTCTGGTTCGTCGGACTTTTGGTATCTTTTGTCAAACCCGGATTCACGATTTCAGCCATATCGTTTCCGCCGGTCCATCCCAACGGAATCCTCACCAGGGCCGACCTGTTTCGTTCTCCCCAGCAGATATAGGTTGGTGCTTCCTGATTGGGCACCAGTCTCAAATAAGAGGTAGGCACTGTATTCCCGAAAGCGGTCAGTGCATCAGCAAGATCCAGAATGCCGGCAATAATCTTTTTGGTGGTTGCGCTAAGCTGCTCGTTTTCCATAACGATGTTTTGACCATCTTTCAGAATCATCATGTGAAAATGCAGCCCGTTTCCGGCTTTTCCTGTACTGATTTTGGGTGCAAAACTGATTTCTACATTCAGTTGGTCTGCCAGCATTCTCAGAATCCATTTGGCAATGAGAATCTGATCTGCCGCCATTTCCGGAGAGGTGGGAAGAAACTCTATTTCGTGCTGTTCAAAGGCTTCATCTTCTTTGGTAAAATTTCCCACTTCGGAGTGCCCGTATTTTATTCGGCCTCCGCACTCTGCAATCAGGCGCAGGGCTTCTTTGCGCATCCATTCAAATTTGGCAAATGGCTCCGATTCGTGATAACCTTTTTGGTCAGTGGCCTGAAAGAGACTATCTGTGGGACTGTTGACATAATACTCCAGCTCCCCGAGCATTTTCATCTCCAGACCAGTGGATTTAGTGAAATAACGGGATGCATTTCTGAGAATGTTTTCGGGAGCCAGTTCCAGCAGGTTACCCGTATGGTCAAAAAACGAACAAAGTATTTCCACGGAAGGAATCTCAGAAAAGGGATTCAGAAAAGCAGTTTGATATCTGGGTATTACATACAGATCACTGCTTCCGGTTTCCATAAACGAAAAGAGTGATGAGCCGTCCACCCGTTCGCCAAAAGTCAGCACTTTGTTGAGGTGATCAACGCTGTGAATGGCAAAATTGAGTGTTTTCAGCCGCCCGTCCTCGCCCGGATACCTGAAGTTGAGCAATCTGATGTCATTCTCAGTCATATAACTGATGATGTCTTCCCGGGTAAATTGCTCAGGGTGTTTCTTCAGAAACTTGACCAGTGGATTGGGGCTGAAATTAAATTGTTGTTCCATGAGTTTATCCTTAAAAGTGATTCCATTTGTTTGTTTCAATATGTGGAATCTAACTTAAGGATATTGCGTCATGAAAAAACTGAGAAACATCAGAAATAAAAGAGGTTAGAACTTGATTTTTGTCAGGCTTCCTGGCCTATGGTTACCTCATAGTATTTGGTCACATCGGTAACTTTCATGCCTGCCTCACGAGCTGCATTCATGCCCAGCACTCCATCTTCAAAAACCTGACACTCATGGGGGGCAATGCCCATTTGCTCAGCACATCTGAGAAACGTTTCCGGATGTGGCTTGGGATGGGTAATATCATCCGAAGTAACAAGGATATCGAAATAGCTGTCCATGCCAACGACTTTCAGAGTTTGTTCGGCAATGGATCTTTGTCCACCTGTACCCACCGACATGGGTAGTTTACCGTGATATTTTCTGATGATGTCAGCCACCGGTTCGATAACTTTGGTTTTGTGAATGGTTGCTCTGAAGATATCTTCTTTCTCTTCACCCATCTGCACCGGATCTATACTTTTATTAAACATTCCGTTGAGTTTCTCCACAGTGCCATAAAGGGGGATTCCGGCCAGTTCCATAAACAGGTCAATGGTAAAATCAATTCCGTGTTTTTTTAAAGTGTCACGCCATGCAATGAAATGTGCTGGCATGGTGTCTGCAATGGTCCCGTCAAGGTCGAAAATAAGTCCTTTTATTCCGGGATGTATTTCAATCTTCTGCATAGTTTTTCGCTTTGAAGATGCAAAGATAATGAAACCTTTTGGGGGAGAGGAGTGGTGCTGGTTTAAGAGATGTTAAAGGGAACTGTTCCTTATGGAATGGGCAGTAGGCCCGGAGTTGCAATGACGCATTCGCCTACAAAAAAAACAGCAGGTTTTGCTGCTGTGCAATTAATCTGACCGCTTGATTTGACGTGTTTACTGCCTTCTGCCTGAATGTAATAATTATTATAATCCTGAAACAGACGCAATCTTCAATTTTACATTTTGCAACCAGAGAGGTTTAGGTTAGTTTGGAATGAAAACAAAAAAGACTGAAATCTTGTATTTTTTTTCAAAAATCCTTTCTTTTGGAGTCAATTTGTCAATTTTAATTTGAACATAGATAGTTTTGAATGAAACGAGTCCTGATTCCCTCAGACTAATGACTTAGTTTTTATCAGATAATTACAAATTTTTATACCAATGAAACGAGCATGGTGAGGGATGTCACAAAAGACAATGTATAAATTCCCTACATGCGAGTTCCATCAGACCAATAACTTAAATAAATTATTTACTGATGAAACGAGCATGATATTTTTTAAATATAAATCACAAGAGAACATGTTTAAAAAATATTATGCGAGAGCGAAGCGGTTCCATTCGTTCTCAAATTTTTAATTAGTTTTTTATCAGATAATTACAAAATTTTAAACGAATGAAACCCGGAGAGAAAATCAAATTACAAAGAGAGGATAAGAAATTAGAGCTCAAAGAGGTGGCACAAAGAGCCCAGCTTGATGAACAACAGCTGGCCAGAATAGAGGCCGGTGAAGTTGCCCCTGCACTTGGAACACTAATTAAACTGGCTCGTGTGTTTGGGGTACGACTTGGGACTTTTCTGGACGATCAGGAAGAAACCGGTGCTGTGGTTACCCGAAAGGGAGAGAATGGCCCTGCTGATAACATGAATGCAGCGGGTTCCCAGCCACACGAGAATCTTGCTTTTTCTTCACTGGCCAGACAAAAAAGTGACCGGCATATGGATCCTTTTCTGATTGAAGTTGAGCCCGGTGATGAGTTCAACTCCGGAAGTTCTTCACACGAAGGCGAGGAGTTTCTTTATGTTTTGAAAGGAACCCTGGAGGTTGTTTACGGAAAAGAGAAGTATGAGTTGAAAGAGGGGGATACCATTTATTATGATTCCATTGTCGATCACAAAGTATCAGCAACCGGTACTGAGAAGGCATTGGTTTTGGCAGTTGTCTATCTGCCAGTTTGATGCAATAATTGTTTTCAACTCATCCGAAAAATTTACTTATGTCTTATCAATTAACCGAAGATACACTGGGTGGACTGCTTGAGAAGTGGGCCGGTGAGATGCCTGATCATGATTTCATGGTTTACCCTGATCGTGGTCTGCGTTTCTCTTACAGCGAATTTAATGAGCGAGTGGATAAGATGGCCAAAGGATTGATGGCCATTGGCGTCCAAAAAGGTGATAAAGTGGGGATTTGGGCCAATAATGTACCCGACTGGACCACCCTGATGTTTGCTACGGCCAAAATTGGTGCAATTCTGGTTACCATTAATACCAACTATAAGCTGGCAGAACTTGAATATCTGATAAAGAATGCAGATTTGAATACGCTATGCCTGATTGACGGGTACCGTGACAGTGACTATGTGGATATGGTTTTTCAGTTGGTGCCCGAATTGAAAAGTTCACAGCGGGGCCATCTGAAAAGTGAGAAGTTTCCTGAACTGCGTAATGTGATGTTTCTGGGGCCTCAGAAACACCGTGGAATGTATAACACTCCGGAAATTCTGACATTGGGCAACCATGTGGACGATGCCACCTTGCTGGAACGTAAGCAGCAGGTGACCTGCCACGATGTGGTGAATATGCAATATACTTCCGGGACAACAGGGTTCCCCAAAGGGGTTATGTTGACGCATCACAATATTGTGAACAACGGAGTAGGGGTAGGGGACAATATGAAATATACCCCAAAAGACAGATTGTTGTTGCCGGTTCCTCTTTTTCACTGCTTTGGTTGTGTGCTTGGTGTTTGTGCTGTCATTACCCATGGGGTGAGTATGGTTATCACAGAAGATTTTGATCCGTTGAAAGTTCTTGCAGCTGTACAAAAGGAGAAATGTACCTCCATTTATGGAGTGCCAACCATGTTTATTGCCGAACTTAACCACCCCATGTTCGATATGTTTGACCTTTCTTCATTGAGAACAGGAATCATGGCAGGTTCATTGTGCCCTATTGATACGATGAAAGAGGTGATGACCAAGATGCATTGCGATGATATTATTATTGTTTACGGTCTGACAGAAACCTCACCCGGGATGACCACCACGCGAACCTTTGATGAACCCGAAATCCGGGCGACTACCGTTGGGAAGGAGCTTCCCGGGGTGGAGGTAAAAATTGTGGATCCTGAAACCGGTGAAGAACTGGGAGCCAATCAGCAGGGAGAAATATGCTGCCGAGGTTACAATGTGATGAAAGGATATTACAACAATCCGGAAGCCACACAAAAAGCGATCGACAAGGATGGCTGGTTACATTCGGGCGATCTGGCTGTGAGAACGCAGGATGGATTTTACAAAATTACCGGACGCATTAAAGATATGATTATCCGGGGAGGGGAGAACATCTATCCGCGTGAGATTGAAAACTATATTTACAATATGCCTGAAGTGGAGATGGTGGAAGTTGTTGGTATTCCTGATGAGAAATATGGTGAGATCGTTGGGGCATTTATTAAGCTGAAAAGCGGAAAATCTCTTACCGAAGAGGTGGTGCAGGATTTCTGTCGGGGAAAAATATCACGGTACAAGATTCCAAAGCATGTGTTTTTTGTGGATGATTTTCCGAAAACTGCCAGTGGGAAGATTCAGAAATATAAGCTCCGGGATATGGGAGCGGAAATGGCGAAGTAGATTTGTGTTTTACAGGTGTATTTTGACTTTGCCAAAATACACCTGTAAAACACTTTTTCAACTTACCCCATTCTCGACTTGTAATCCTCATAACCAAACTCCCGGACGATTTTCAGTCCTTCTTTGTCGTTCCAGAATGCAATGGATGGATGTGGCACTCCATTGAACATGGTTGTTTTTACGATGGTGTAATGAATCATATCTTCAAATACGATTTTATCACCCGGTTTTAGCGGTTCATCGAACGACCAGTAGCCGATAAAATCGCCTGCCAGACAACTGTTGCCACCCATGCGGTAAGTCGGTAAGCCTTTTACCGGCTCGTGGTGAGCGCCCCTAATGCGCGGTTTGTAAGGCATCTCCAGACAATCAGGCATGTGGGCTGTGAAGCTGACATTCAGAATAGCCGTTTGAATGCCGTGGTTTTCTACTATGTCCACTATTTCCGAAACCAACACCCCTGTTTCCCATGCAAATGCACTGCCGGGTTCAAGAATGATATGCAGATTCCATTTTTCTTTAAAGGTTTTCAGGGTATGAATTAAATGTTCTACATCATAGTCTTTGCGGGTCATCAGGTGACCTCCGCCCATGTTGATCCATTTAATTTGTTGCAGTTGGTTGCCAAATTTATCTTCTACGTTTTTGAGGATTTTCTCAAGTTCATTGCTTGATGATTCGCACAAAGCATGAAAATGCAAGCCTTCGATTCCATCAGGAAGCTGATCAGGCATCTGGTCGGCAATAATTCCCAGTCGTGATCCGGGAGCACATGGGTTGTACAAATCGGTGGAGACTTCCGAATATTCCGGGTTGATACGTAATCCCGGGGAGATGTGCTTATCGTTCTTTTGAAGCATCTCCCTGAACCGTTCGTACTGATTGATGGAATTGAAAGTGATGTGGCTGCTGTATTGCATGATGCCCGGAAAATCATCTTCTGTATAGGCCGGGCTGTAGGTGTGTGCCGGGCTGCCCATTTCCTCAAAAGCCAGGCGGGCCTCGTGAATGGAGCTGGCCGTGGCGCCGGGAATGTACTCCCGCACTATAGGGAATGCCGGCCACAACGAAAAGGCCTTGAATGCAAGTATTATTTCTATTCCGGCCCTGTCACGGACACTTTTTATAAGTTCAAGGTTTTTGCGCAATAATGCCTCATCCATGACATAGGCTGGCGAGGGAACCTGATTGATATTGATGCTCATTTTTGTGTTTTTTATTAACGACAAATATAGTTGAGAATTGTTTGCTGACAAATGGGGGAGGTGTTCTATAAACTATTTCATCAGTATATAATTTATCTAAGTTATTTGTCTGATGGAACTCGCATGTAAGGGACTTATACATTGTCTTTTGCGACATCCCTTGGCATGCTCGTTTCATTATTTCAAAGAATCATTCCTTTAAAAACCGGGGCTTTTTTCCTTTTAAGGGAATACATATTGTTGTTGCGTATTTAAAAGGCCGAAGGTCTTTAAGCAATAGCCTGGGGTGTTGCCCTGGGCTATTGCTTGTGCCCCTTCAGGGCGGATACGATGAACCGTTATAAAACTATTTTTCATCGCGTGTTGAGATTCATGAAGTCAAAAAATTGCATTTCCCTAGTGTTTGTTGAACCATTTTAGAAATCAAAATAGGTTCATACTGAAACCATGTTCCAACAGGCCAACGGCCTTAGAACAATAGGATAGGGAGAGGCTGTTACGTTTGCCGCCAAAATCCTCATTTATGATTAGTTTTTGGCGGCCTCGCAAGCCCCCGAAGAAAAATCGGGGCACAGGCTTAGCAATTGGCACTTTCTGACCAGAAACAGGCCTGAAAACAAATTTCCCCGATTTTATTGACATACTCTAAGGAACATTACTTTTTTTTAGATTCTCAAATCAGACCTCGTATTTTCAAATCCCTTGCAGTAATTTTCATGTGTTTGAGATAGAAAGTTCAAATTCAAGGCGTGTAAAAAATATAAACCGCACAATACTAGCGTTTTTTGGGTTTTTGATTTTGAGCAACAACCCAGAAGTTGGACTTTATAGATAAACAATTGGTCGGCAAACTACAATTTTTTACAAGATAAAAGGGGATGTTGTTTTTCTTGCTTATCTTCATTTGAATAGGAGGGATATGGGATATATTAAATAAAACGAGCATAAACCTTCGGTGTCTTTTTTGTATTGCAGATTTGTTAACAAAAAAACAGGTTGATTTCTACTTCTTCCCTGCAAAATAATTCAGCAGTTTGGGTTTCATCATTTTACTTACAGATATTGTGTGTTCTCCTACTTTCACCAGATTGCCATTGATTTCCCGAACTTTATCCAGTGCTACGATATAGGATTTATGGATGCGCATAAAACGTTCTGCAGGGAGTTCCTGTTCCAGTTTTCGGAGCGAAAACAGGCCCATGTATTTGGAGGTATGGGTGTGAAAGGTTACATATTCAAGCGCTCCTTCAATGTAGAGAATGTCATCGTAGAGGAGTTTGACCATCCGGCGATCTGATTTTACGATAATGAAATTTTTCGCCTCTTCTGCAGGAGTATCCTGAACGGTTGGTTTTTCGGCCGGTGACTCCAACTCTTTGTATTTTTGCCTGTAATTGAGAATGGTAATAATCTTGTTGACTGCTTTAACAAACCGTGGAAAAGAAACCGGTTTTAGCAGATACTCCACCGCATTCACTTCAAATCCCTGAACGGCATATTGAGGATAAGCCGTTACAAAAACAATCAGCGGACCGTGAGGAACCATCAGATTTTTTATAAAATCCATCCCCGACATATCAGGCATCTCAATATCGGTAAAAATCACATCAATTTCGCCGTTGGAAATGGTGTCGATGGCTGCCATCGGGGAGTCAAACGAATCGATCAGATTGAATTGAGGAATTTTTGAAATATAATCGGCCATCAGTTTACGTGCCAGAAATTCATCGTCAATAACAATGCAGTTATATTTTCCCTGAGCTGCCATGTGATTAATTTTTTAGTGCCTGTCTATAAACTAAGCGTTTTTCACGTGTTTGAGTTATAAAGTTCAAATTCAAGGCGTGTAAAAATCTAAACCGCAGCATACTAGTGTATTTAAGGGTTTAGATTTTGAGCAACAACGTGGAAGTCGGACTTTATAGACAAACACTATTTATACAATTTCAAGGTTACTTTGTATTTGTCCTCATCGTGAACGATGATTAGTTTATGCTTTTTAGGATAAAGCAATTCAAGCCGGTTTCGTGCATTTTCTATGCCAATGCCGTGTGCATTTCCGGTTTTTTGTCCGGATGCTTGTGCCTGAATACTGTTTTCCACACTAAAATGAAATTCTTCTGCGTTTAGTTCCAGTTCAATGTTAACAAAACCCGATTTGTCTTTTTCTATCTTGCTGTGCTTAAAGGCATTTTCTACAAAAGTAACCAAAAGCATGGGTGCTATCTGATAATTTTCGTCATGCATGCCGGTGTTGAAACTGATGTTTTGTCGTTTTTCGGTTTTTAACTGCTGGAACTCCAGGAAGCTGTTGATGTAATCGATCTCTTTGTAGAGTGATATATAGTCCGATTCGCAATCGTAAAGCACATAACGCAGCATATCCGAAAGCATGGTGATTTTCTCGGGTGTGGATTCATCACCGGTATAGGCCATGGAATAGATGTTGTTGAGGGCATTGAACAGAAAATGGGGGTTGACCTGTGTTTTAAGAAATTTCAGTTCACTTTCAGCCTTTTCTCGCTTCAGGGTTTCAATTTCCACTGTGTTCTTTTCCTGTTTGTCTTCCAGATATTTGGTCATGCTGATCCAGAATGCAATGAGACACAATACGGAATGAAAAATAAAGGCTGCAATGATGCTGTGATTGTCTGGCCGCATTGATGGGAATAGTTGGTTGAAAAACATTTCCGTAGCTACCCCGAACAGAGCCATAGATACAATCAGAATAGTATTGTAGGCTCTGAATTTGTTTTTTTGTTTGGCGTGATACCTGGGCATCAATCTTTTGATGTTTACTCTGAACACGACATATTGGATGGAGGTAAGAACAATGGCATGTAAAAGTCCTTTGCGCCAACTAACCTGAGAACCTATGGTAAAGTAAAACAGGGCAAGCAAAATCCATATCGCAATGGATGGAAGCGCCTTGTACCATTTAGTAAATTTTGAGAACATGGTTTCCTTTCGAATTTAATTTTTGGCGTCCGACCCAGGCGCAAAATTATTATTTAAAGCTTGTTTTACCATTTATACGTTTCACTTTTCAATGAAAAGCCTGGATTTTCAATAATCGGACTGTTTTTTCAATGAACGGACTTTCAAGCTGATTTTGTCTGATTATTGAAAACTCTCTGCGTTTCCTTGATTTCATTTTAAATACTTGTCGGCAGAGGTGATATTTGCCGATGGAATTCAAAAATAAGCTTTGTCCGGCCTTTTTGATTTCCTGAAAGTAATTGAAACCATGTTGAAAATCAAATTTTAGTACAATATGCAAAACAGGATTTTAATGTTTTTGATGGCGGTGATGCTGGCGGGTACTGTCGGTGCTCAGGAAAGTCTCCGTTTGACGTTGGAAGAAGCGCAGAACCATGCATTGGAGCACAACCGTACACTGAAAAATGCTTCTATGGATGTGCAAATAGCCGAAGCCAGCCGTTGGCAGACCATCGCTACGATGCTGCCACAGGTGAATGCCACAGTTGATTATAGTAATATGTTTGGGTATTCGATGGATCTTGGAAACTTTCAGATCTCTATGCCCAACTCGGTAACTTATGGAGGTACCGCTTCGGTTGCTCTCAGTGGTACACAGGTTGTTGGGGTGCAGCTGGAAAATATTGCCAAAAATATGGCTGATATCACTCTAAAGCAAAGTGAAAAGGAAGTTACCGATCAGGTAAAAACATTGTATTACTCTGCGTTGGTGATGGAGGAGACCACATCATTGTTGGAAAAGAACCTGGAAAACCTGGAAAAGCTTTTCAATTATACGCAGCAATCGGTGGAAGTGGGTATTTCGGAACAGACCGATGCCGACCTTATCTCTGTGCAGATTGCCACCATGAATACCAATATCAATTCCACCCGCCGGTCGTTGGAGATGATTTACAACTCTTTGCGATTGCAACTGGGACTGGACGTTAATTCAGAAATTGAGTTATCCCAGACCATTGATGAATTGATGCAACCTCAAAAAGCCATGGCCTTGCTCGATATGGATTTTATGCTCGACAATAATTACAACTACCAGTTGCTGGAACAGAATGTAGAACTGGCCAAAAAGCAGGTGACAATGAAGAAGTGGGAGTATGCTCCCTCCCTTCAGGCTTTTTATCAATATACAAAAAAGGAGTATATGAGTGACGAGGCTACCATGAACAGTACACCGCCCAATATGTTTGGTGTTTCGCTGAATATTCCCATTTTCTCCAGTGGTAGCAGATATAAAGCTGTGCAGGAAGCCAAATTGGGTTACAAACAGCAGCTGAATACTTTTGATGATACACGGGAATCCTTGATTATTCAGCATCGTCAGCTTTCCTACAATCTAACCTCTTCCTACGAAAGCCTGGAAACCCAGGAAAAGAACATGGTGGTAGTACAGCGGGTATTTGATAATGTTTCGCGGAAGTATGAGCAGGGAATTGCCTCCAGTCTGGATGTGACCAACTCCGGAACTGAACTTATTTCTGCCCAGAACAGCTATGTGCAGGCACTTCTAGATGTGGTGACGGCCCAGATTGAACTGGAACAACTGCTGAATGTGGAAGCGCCGTAAGGAGAGTGAGGCTGAGGTTAAGTGATAATAGAATAAAGTATAGTAATCAGATAATAATAAAACACAAATAATGATGAATCGTTTTTTAATACTTGTAATTGCAACAGGGCTTTCTTGGGCTATGGTGAGTTGTGGAGCTGCCACTGAAAATGCAGAAGCCAAAAATGATGCTGAACGGGTGGAGAATGTAAAAATAACCGAACTGAATAGAAGTACGGTAACCCGTAAAATTGATATTTCAACTACCCTGGAAGGTTATGAAACTGTGAATATTGCACCTTCTTTGACCGGGATTATTGAGGAGATTTATGTAGAAGTGGGATCGCGTGTGAAAAAAGGAGACAGGTTGGTTCGATTGGATCAGAGTCAGTACAAAACAGCAAAACTTACCTATTCCAATGCAAAAATAGAGTTTGAGCGACTGGAAGTGTTGAAAGAATCGGGAACCGTTTCTCAACAGGCTTATGATCAGGCTAAGCTGGCTCTTGACCAGGCCCGGGAAAACCTTGAGTTTCTTGAACCTAACACTTATGTTAAAGCACCAATCCGGGGTGTGATTTCTGAAAAGAATTATGAAGAGGGTGAGTTGTTTAACGGCAGTCCTATTCTTACGTTGACCCAGACTCATCAGCTGAAAGCTCTGATCAGCATTTCCGAATCGTATGTGCCTTTTGTAAAGGAGGGAATGGAACTGACCGTAAAGCCTGATGTGTACAAGAATCAGGAGTTTCCGGCAGTTATTGAAATTGTTTATCCAACCATTGATCCTGCAACTCATACTTTTCAGGCAAAAGTGCGTATTCCCAATTCTGACAATCTGTTGAGACCGGGGATGTACGTTCAGACTTCAATTGACCTTCAGGAAGTTGAGGCATTGATGGTTCCTTATCGTTCGGTTATGAAATTAACCGGTTCCGATGAACGCTATGTTTTTGTGAATGAGAATGGAAGAGCCAAGCGGGTCAGAGTGGAAATGGGACAACGATTTAATGATTTGATTGAGGTCTCCTCTGATGAATTAGAACCTGGAGACCAGTTGGTAACAGTAGGTCAGGCAAAACTAATTGAGGGTGTTAAACTCAATGTGGTAAAATAATCCTGATTGTTGTTGGAGGTTGTTAATGCCGGTGACTTTTTTGTTATCGTACGGTAATCCTCTGTCCTTAATAAAACTATATTTAATATGAGTATTTTCAAATCATCTATCAATAAACCGGTTACAACCGCCCTTGTTTTTGTAGCCGTAATGGTGATAGGACTGTTCTCCTTGCAACAGTTGCCTATCGACCAGTATCCTGAGATTGACCCGCCTTACATTTCGGTAATGACCTCTTACCCGGGAGCCAATGCCAGTGAAGTGGAAACCAATGTAACGCGTCTGCTTGAGAATAGTCTGAACTCGGTGGACGGACTGAAAGAGTTGACTTCCAGGTCGCAGGACAATATGTCTCTGGTTACTCTGGAGCTTGAGTGGGGAATGAATCTGGATGAGGTCATTAATGATGTGCGATCGTACATTGATATGGCCAAAGACAACCTGCCATCGGGGGCGGGAACGCCTTTTATCTTTAAGTTCAGTACCAGTTCAATGCCTATTATTATGTATTCGGTAACGGCTGAAGACAGTTATGCCGGACTGGATAAGACCCTGAACGATGTGGTGATTCCACAGCTGAACAGGGTTGATGGAATCGGAAATATTTCCCTTTCCGGAACGCCTGAGCGGTATGTATATGTGGACATCGAACAGGAGAAACTGGATGCTTTTAATATTCCGCTCGAAACAGTGGGAAGTGCCATCAGCAGTAACAACCTGAATATGTCTTCAGGGACTGTGAAAATGAATAAGGAACAGTACCAACTTCAGGTGCGTAGTGAGTATGTGGAGAGTTCGGAAATTCGGGATATTGCTGTAACGACCACCAGCGATGGTCGTCAGGTATTTGTTCGTGACCTGGCCACCGTTCGTGATACCATCAAAGACCTTGCTTTGGATGAAAAAATCAACGGACGTGAAGGTGTTCGGGTGATTATTGCCAAGCAGTCGGGTGCCAATACCGTTGAAATTTGTAAAGAGGTCAATAAGGAAATGGCAAAAATTCAAAAACTTTTGCCTGCCGATGTGGAAGTGGACATCATTTACGACTCCTCCGACAATATTAAAGATTCCATCAGCAGTCTCGAGGAATCTATCTTATATGCCCTTTTATTTGTTGTATTGGTGGTATTGCTTTTTCTGGGACGCTGGCGGGCTACTTTGATCATCGGTATTACGATTCCAATAGCATTGATTGTGTCGTTTATCTACCTTGCTTTTGTGGGTAGTTCGTTGAATATCATCTCTTTGTCGTCGCTCACCATCGCTATTGGTATGGTGGTGGATGATGCCATTGTGGTACTCGAAAATATTACCAAGCACATCGAACGAGGCTCCAGTCCACGTGAGGCTGCAATTTATGCCACTAATGAGGTGTGGGTGTCAGTAATCGCAACAACCATGGTAATTGCTGCTGTGTTCGTCCCCCTTACGATGCTGGGAGGATTGGCAGGAATCATGTTTAAGGAGCTGGGATGGATTGTAACAATTGTTGTGGTAACATCAACATTGGTAGCTATTTCGTTGACGCCGATGTTGACTTCCAAATTGCTGAAAGCCAGAGATTTTAAAGTGGATGCCAAAGGACACATTATCCCCGAGGAACCTAAACGCAACTGGTATCAGAAGTATGTGGTGGGTGCACTTGACCGGCTGGATGGCTGGTACTCCAGAGTTCTTCGTTATTCTCTGAACCATAAGAAACTGACTTTGCTGGTTGTGGTTGTGTTGTTTTTTCTGTCCTTGTTGCCTATGTTTATGGGAGCCATCGGTACCGACTTCATGCAGCAGAGTGACCAGGGAAGGATTTCTGTTTCAGTGGAACTAAATCGTGGAACACGAGTAGAGGAAACCATTAAAACAGCCCGCAGGCTGGAAACACGGTTTTCCGAACTGGCTCCTGAAATTGAAATGGTGGCTACCACAACTGGTTCCAATGATGAAGCGAGTGTTTCAGCACTTTTTGCATCGTCAAGTAACAACAAAATTGCTATGACAGTGGTGCTGAGAGATAAAGATGAACGTGAGCGCACCTCTTTTGAGGTTGCGGAAGTGTTCCGGCAGGAAATGGCTGAATATCCTGAGATTATTGATTATCAGGCCAGTGTGTCTAGCGGGATGGGTGGTTCTGCTTCTACTGTGGATGTAGAAATCTATGGTCATGATTTTGATAAGACCAATATCTTGGCCGAAAAGGTTCAGCAAATTATTAAAGCCAATGTGCCAGGCGCCCGCGATATTACCATCAGCAGAGACGAAGATCGTGCAGAATTGAAAATTGATGTGGATAAGGAAAAACTTTCCCGTCACGGACTGGATGCTGCTACTGTTGCAAGTATGGCCTACAATCGAGTGAAAGGAATGTCGGCCAGTTTTCTCAAAGAAGATGGAGAGGAATATCCCATTGTGGTGCGCATGGAGGAAGAAGATCGTAATTCCATTTCGGATATAGAATCACTGACTATTCCAACCGCGAGTGGAAATGTTAAGTTGAGCGAAATTGCAGATGTAGATGAATACTGGTCACCACCAACCATTGAGCGTAAACGTCGTCAGCGAATTGTGACAGTGGCCGTAACTCCCTACAAAGTTTCGTTGGGTGAACTGGCCATTGAAATGGAGAAAGCCCTCGAGGAGGTGGATGTGCCCCAGGGAGTGACATTGCGTCTGGCTGGTGACTACGAAGAACAACAGGAGACATTTGCCGATATGGGACTGCTGCTGGCATTGATTGTGATGTTGGTTTACATCGTGATGGCTTCTCAGTTTGAGTCCCTGTCAAAGCCCTTTATTATTATGATGTCCGTTCCTTTTGCGTTCTCCGGAGTGGTGCTTGCACTATTTGTGACCGGTGTTTCGCTCGATATGATTGGAGCACTTGGAGTGGTGATGCTCGTTGGTATTGTTGTGAAAAACGGTATTGTGCTGGTGGATTACATTAATCTGATGCGTGACCGTGGTTATGAGCTGAACGAAGCGATTGCTTTATCCGGTGCTTCCCGACTGCGTCCGGTATTGATGACGGCCTTCACAACCATTCTGGGTATGTTGCCTATGGCCATGAGTACCGGTACCGGTTCAGAAACCTGGCGCCCAATGGGTATTGTAGTGATTGGGGGGTTGCTTGTTTCTACCGTTGTTACCCTGATTGTGGTTCCCTTGTTATATGGTATTATGTCCAAACACGGAGAACGCGATAAAGAGGAGAAAACCCGTAAAGAGTTTAAATTCCTGCAGATTGCAGATGATGAATGATTTTTGAATGATAAAAAGCAGTATCTCCTACCCCTCGATTCCGATCGAGGGGAACACTGCCTCTCGTTTCTCACGAGTAGGTGAATGTTAAAGATTACGGGTTGTTTGCTTCGATCAGGCTAATTAAAAAGGGGATATTTTTGTCAGATAATTAAAAAATTCTATAGAAATGAAAGCAGTATTCATAATATTTAATCAGGCCAACACCGAACGTGTTGAATATATGCTTGATCAGTTGGAAATAAGAGGTTTTACCTTTTGGGAGCAGGTGCAGGGACAAGGATCCCTGACCGGAGAGCCTCGACGCGGAACCCATACCTGGCCCGAAATGAATTCGGCCATCATTACCATGGTTGAGGATGATAAGGTCGATGTGTTGCTCAAAACAGTCCACAAGCTGGATTTACGTAATAAGGCCATCGGTGTACGTGCATTTGTCTGGGATATTACGCAGTCGTATTAGGAGGATGAGTATGAAAAATAAAGTTTTAGATTTCGAACGTATTATGGGACTTTATTTTCGTTATGGTGTAAAAAACCTGACGATGGATGAGGTTGCGCATGAACTGGGAATTTCAAAAAGGACGCTTTATCAGCAGGTTTCTACAAAAAACGAGCTGGTTGATCTGGTGTTGAATGAACAGTTTTCAAAGTTCAGAAAGGCAGTGTCTTCCATCGTAGATAAAGAGGATGGCAGCATACGTAAACTCTATAGCGTTTACAGGTTGATTGCTGATTTTTTTAAGCCATTGACCCCTGTTTTTGTTTATTCATTAAATAAAATGAGTTCAAAACTGGCTGAAGAATTGCATCGAAAATACAACGATTTTATAGTTGAAGTATTTGGTCGGATTGTGGATGAGGGGGAAGAAGAGGGAATCTTCCTGATGCGATTAAAAGATGATTTTGCCCGTTTAGTGGCCGGTTATCTTTTTCAGGCCAATGAGAAAGGAACGGTATTACAGATGGCTGAAGTTGACTTGAACAATGCTTTTTATTTGCAGACCAGTGGTGTATGCACCGATCACGGACGAAAAGTGTTGAACCAGTTGATGGATAATCCGAAACTATTGACGGCGTAGATTAAGGTTACATTTATCCTTGTTTTGAGCGGGGGTTCTGTTTTTGCAGAATCCTCGCTTTTTTGTTAGCAGAATAGATTACTCAAAGAGTGAGAAGAGTTTTTATATTTGAGTAATATTTTAAATTAACGAAAAAATAATCAGGATAAAATGAAGAACATTCTCATCATCAACGGTAATCCCGATAAAAACAGTTTGTGCCAAAGCCTGGCAGAGAGCTACAAAGAAGGATGCGAATCCCGGGATGTGGATTGTAATTTGGTAAATCTTGCCGATCTCCATTTCGATCCGGTTTTACATTAGGGTTACAAGAAAAGGACCGAACTGGAGCCTGATTTGCTCAAAATGCAGGATGAGATATTGAAGGCTGACCATGTGGTTTTTGTCTATCCTACCTGGTGGGGGACTTATCCTGCCTTGCTAAAAGGATTTATAGATCGTGTTTTCCTTCCCGGTTTTGCTTTCAGATACCGTGAGGGTTCTCTCTTCTGGGATAAATATCTCACCGGAAAATCGGCCCGGCTCATTGTGACGATGGATACTCCCAAATGGTATTATTCTTTGGTTTACAAAAGTCCCGGACATAACTCTTTGCGCAAAGGAATTCTCGATTTTTGCGGCATCAGGCCGGTTCGGATTTCAGCCTTCGGGCCAATAAAAACATCGGATGATGAAAAACGAAAGAAATGGCTGAACCAGGTTCGAAAGCTTGGTGCTGAGTTGAAATAAAAATACTTTTTGAAGGTCTATGACTCTTTAGGCTGCAATAATTTTGTTTTTTGAAAAAGTTGTATCTTGTAAAATCAAGCTGAGAGGGGGGAATAATTAAAGTTCCCTTTTATGTTGTTGGGGGGATTGAATTTAAGGTAATTATCAACAAATATTATTTATGGGATGATAAAGCCTATATTAAAATATGAAATTATTGAAGAACCTGGATTGATTGTTCGATATTTAAAGGGCCAAATTGATTTAACCTCTTTGTTCTCGCTAATGCTGAAAAGTGTAGAAGACAAGAGATATAGCAAGAATTTTGGCGTTCTTTACGATATCCGTGATGCCGAATTTGTAGTCCGAAAAGAATCAATTAAAGATTTCCTTGGCAAAGTTCGGGGTAATTCGGATATGGTTGCGCGGAAAAGAGTCGCATTTCTAACAATGAATCCCAATCAGGTTGTTTTTAGTTCTCTGCTTAATCGTTTGGCTGTTACCGGACTCTTTTCTTTGCATACTTTTTCCACACTGCCTTCTGCATTGAGTTTTCTAAATGTTGATTCATCCTTTTTTCAGGAAGTTGAGAATACTTTACAAGCCCTGAAGGGAACAGATGACTGAATCGTAAATAAATTGCTGATACAGATTTTGGAGTATAATTGAACCCGCTTTTTTTTAATAGCGGGTTTTTTAATAGAACTTTTTTTTAAATCTGTGACTTTTTAGTATCCAATGTTACTAATAAGATAAACCGTGTACGCAAAGATTAAAGGATCCTTGTTTTTTGATTTATTAATTGAAGTCACCCAACGAAAAAATGACTGATGAAACCCAAAAAGAGCAATTTCTGACAGTTCTGGAAGAGAATATCAGAATTGTCCAGAAAATTGCAGGAGTTTATACCAGGAATGCCCGTGACAGGGAAGACCTTTTAAACGACATTACTCTTGAACTTTGGAAATCGTTTAGAAAATTCAAGGGAAATTCAAGAGTATCTACCTGGATGTATCGTGTTGCGCTGAATACTGCTTTGAATTTTCAACGCAAAGTTACCAGGGACAAGGTGTTTTCCTCTCTGGATGATTTAAAAGTTGAACCTGTGGGATGGCTTAATGAAGATGATAATTCGGATAAATCGGCGGTGCTAAACCGATGTATTGAAGAATTGGACGATCTGAATAAGGCCATCATATTACTCTATCTCGACGGTAATTCGCACAAAGAGATTTCCATGATTACCGGAATCTCAACAACCAATGTGGGAACCAGAATTGGCCGTATTAAAGAACAATTGAAAGAACTGGTAATTAAAAAATCTGACTATTATGGACTTAAATGAATTGCAAACCATCTGGCAACAATATGATAATGACCTGAAAGAAAACACCAGGATGAATAAGGAAGTCCTGAGGCACATACTTGTTTCCAAACCACAGAAAAGATTAACCGTGGAGCGAACAAAAGCCGTCGTGAATCTCATTTTGCCTCTTGTCCTTGTGGGTTTGGTAATGCTCCCCAATGTTGAATTTCGTGCCTCATTCGACTTTTTCGGCGGAGCCCTGATGTTTGTAACCGCATTTTCCGTGATTTACTACTGGTCGGTGAGGTACTATTTACTAATTGGTAAAGTTGACTTTTCCGAACCTTTGACTGCAATAAAAAAGAATGCAAAAAGTCTTGAAAAATACAAGATTAAGTTGAAAAGAATCGGCTATATTCTGATGGCTCCGGGAATAACCGGGATTTTTCTGATGGGCAGATTTCCTCTTTTCTCCAAGGAGTCAATTGTGCCGGTTTCTTTGTTTTTTTTGGTGATGACTGCATCCATCTATCTGACCTTCAGATATTCAATTTTGGAGCAGTTCCGAAAACTCAACAGTGAGATTGCGGCTTTGGAGCAGTTGGAAAAATGATAGTTAATCACTAGTTTCCGGAGAAACTCTTGTTTTGAAAAGAGATTGCTTCTCGCTTTTTGCCTTACGGTTGCAATGACTACCTTTTACTGGTTTTATGTTCGTTAGAGGGGGTTGATTTTCGGCTTTGCCGAAAATCAACCCCCTCTAACCTTCTTAACCCTGCAATTCGCTGTCATTACGAATCCCGATCATTCGGGAAAGAAATCTCAATTTTTTAACCGGACACCAATGCTTAAAAATATTCCGTAAGCGCAAAGTAAACAGAGTTTTCTCCTTTTTTACCCACGGCATAATCGAAACGAAAAGCCACAGGTTTTGATTTCATAAGTCTGAGGCGAATGCCTGCTCCTCCGGAAGGGATAAAGCCCGATGAAGAGAAGGTGTCATCGATGCTGTTGCCTACAAAACCGGCGGTTCCAAACACGGCAAATCCTAATCGATTGGTTACATACTTTCTCCATTCCATATCCAGAAAGTGGAGTTGTTTTCCCGCATATTTTCCTTCTTTATAACCTCTGACCCAATTATTGGCATTTTCCCACATGGAAACGGGCACTTCTCCCAGTCCTACTCTCATCCCGTAGCGAGTGGCCAGTACCGATTTCCATGTCCCGTCAAGCGAGGCATAATAGGTGGCACGCATAATGTTTTTTGCAAAAAAGTAATCCCTATTTTCAATGGGTTGCAGTTCGGGACCCAGTCTCTCTATTGTTGATCCAAAAGTATCGGATATAAAATTTGTTTGGTTGGTAATATAGAAGCCACTGGTAGGATAGACCACATTGTCACGGCTGTCGTATTCGAATGTAACGATGGGTTGCAACATCTTATATGTGAGGGTTGTGTTTTCCAGATTTTGATCGGTTATCTCTGAAAAATTCATACAGTAGTCTCCCATAAAAGACCATTCCAGTCCCAGGCCGCCATAGAATCGATGAGATAACTGCCGCTTTGCAAAGGCTTGTACATACCCCATCTTCATTTCTGTTCCGAACAAGTCATCGCTGGCTATACCCAAACTTCGCGAAGGCATACGGTTGACCTGCTTCATTAACGTGGCGTTTAAGGCAAACCTCCAGCCATTAAAATAGAATTCATTTTTCAACTGTCCCATGTAGGAGGGATTATTGAAAGATTTTGATATTAAGATATCTGAAATAAACTGCTGTTCTTTGTCCAGGGTAACAATGGCTTTTCCAAAAACAGCGATGGAATGTTCCAGAACGGGGCGGTAATCGTACATGGGAAGGGCAATGAAGTTAACTTTTTTTTGTTCTGTTTGTACGGTGTCTTTGGGCTGACTACCGGCAGTATTCATAAATACCATCCACAACAGGATGATGAGGGCTGACTTTCTTATGGTATAGATGGTTTGTAGATTTTTCATGACTTCATTGTTATTTGGTTTTTATTTATCAATAACTCATTCCTTCATCGAAATTAAACAGGGCATAATCGTCTCCTTCCATATAGCCCGGAACATCGGCCTGCTGATTTTGAGCTTTTTCTTCCGAAACTGGTGTGGAAAAGGGCATTTTTCCGGTGGGATTAAACGCTCCGGACACAACATCAAGTAACGCTTCGGAGGTGGTTCCAAAAGTTGCTAAAACACCTTTAATGTTTTCGCTGTCAGGCTGATAAACCTCGTCAATCACCCAGGGATTGGAGAAATTGATGCTAAGAATCGTAGGTTTGGTGTTGACCAATTGACGAATGTGTTCAACATCAACATTGTTTTGGCTTAAACTCAGGTAGAGAGGAGAGCCGTCTGAATCGAAAAGTGCTTTGGATTTAGGAACAATCCAGAGGAGTATGATATCGGCTTTTTCAGGGGTTTCAACGAATTCCAGGTTCCATTTATTTTGGTCTGGAAGGATAACCTGTCCGGGAGCATTGTCTTTGCTTTTCATGCAATTTTCAAAATAAACTTTTGTTCCCGGTTCAAGGGGCAGGGTTTTTTCATTTTGATGCATCTCATTTCGAAGCAAAACAATGGATTTACGCATGGCCAGGTCTGCTTTCTTTTGAAATTCTTTATTCCCGACAATGGTTTCGGCTTTTTCGGGCGAGACGTAAGGGTTTTCAAAAAGCCCCAGATCAAATTTTTCTTTCAGTAATCGCTCTACGGATTTATCCACCAGGGGCATGAGTTCCGGATAGGTTTCCAGTGTTTCTATTAAAACGGTGGGATCAGCGGACCCTGAAAAAATATTGACCCCGGCTTCAATGGATTTTTTGTATCTCTCCATCATTGAGAGGTCTTCCACACCCCATGGCATCATATCGATGGGTCCTGTATCGGAGTTGATAATTCCGTCAAATCCCATTTCTCCGCGAAGTAAGCCCTGTAAAACAGGCTTATTGAAGGCATAGGCAACTTCCGGATATTTGGTGTTTATCGGAATTGAATAGTAAGGCATAATGGAGGATGTGCCTGCTTCGATGGCGGCTTTAAAGGGGATGAGATTGTTTTGGAGCATACCTCCTTCAAATATTTCTCTTTTTCCCCATGCGAAATGCGGATCTTGTCCTCCTTCTGTGGCACCTCCACCTGGGAAATGCTTGGTAGTAAGAGCAACTGAAGTAGAATTGAGCGAATCCCCTTGGAAACCGAGTATAACTTCACGAATCATATTGGCTGTAAGTCGGGCATCTTCTCCAAAGGTGCCTTCAGTGCGCTGCCAGCGAGGCTCGGTGCATAGATCTGCCATATACATATATCCTTTTCTTAATCCTGCGGCCACCCATTCTTGTCGGGCAATATCAGCAAAATCACGGGTCAGCTCAAAATCACGCATGGCTGCCAGTCCCAGTTCTCCGGGCCAGATGGAAAAATCGGTTTTCCCAACACTTAGTCCGGCCGAGGCATCCATGGTAATATGATTTCGCGGGTTGGAAGCGATTATAGCAGGAATTCCCAATCCGTCAGATTCACACAGGGCCTGAAGGTTGTTGGCCCATTGGGCAATAGTTTTGGCAGAGGGATTGGCTCTTAATATAAAGTGTCGTTCATGAAATTCGGTGACTGCTTTGGTGGTTCCTGCTGCAAACATATTGGGGTAATCAAGTTTGACGCGTGTAAACATATTTTGATCCATTACCAGATCGGATTCATTGAAGCCACTGGATACAGGCTCACTGGAGGTTGTTTGTTCAAACGTATGGTCGTTTTCCATCCGGGTGGTACTGATCAGCATAAAACCTGCTTTTTGTTTCAGGCTCATTCTGGTTACAAGGTCTTTGCTTCGCTCTGTAGATGATAAGCGCCAGTCTTCGTAAGGATCCAGTTTTCCATTTCGGTTCAGGTCTTTGAACTGAAGATTATCTACATTCAGGATTTTTGCTGAACGATGTCCCAACTCAGGTTGAGTTTTGGAGGTAGTTTTGGATTGATTACAAGCCATCATTGTGAGGGATGTTAATAATACTACTCCTACGCATGTAAATTTTTGATTTGCATTTTTCATAACTTTCAGATTTTTCAATTCTTTTAACAAGATTATCCATAAAAGCTATTTCAATCGTCTCAAAAAGTTTTTTTTTTGTAATGGGACGTCCCATCCGATCGGCTGGGACTTTTTCAAATTGCAAAACCCGCCTGAAAACCAACATATCCTGTTGATTTCAGTTTTGTAACTTTCGTTTAAAAGAGGAGGGTGTTTCTCCAGAGAATTCTTTAAATATTCTGTTGAAAGAGGATTTTGAATTGAATCCGGCATCAAAAGCCAGTCCCAGAAGGGTGATGTGACTGAGTTTGGGATCAATTACCAGTTGCTTAAATTCTTCTACTCTGAATTCATTGATAAGCTGGAAAAAGTTTTTTCCGATGGATTCATTGATAACCAGAGAAATATTCTGACGGGTAATGTTGAGATCGCGAGCCATTTGTTCCAGACTGTAATCCGGATTTAAATAGGGTTTTTGCAGGGTGAGATATTCCATGATTCTATTGGAAATTTCGGTCATCTCTTCACTGCTTAAACCCGATCGTCCCGATTTAATTTTTTTTGAGTTTCTTCTTTCTTCCTGATTTACGGGGGTGCCAGTGTAGATGACCGGTTGCAGTAATCCAAATATCAGCAGGATAAACCCCAGCAGGGCCAGGTTGAATTGATTGAACCAGAATACTTTTTTTCCGGGAGAAATGGGAATGAAATCGAAAAGAGGAATAAAGATCAGAAGTATATAACTGATAGAAATGATGGTTATTACAATCAAAAACCAGTCGAGTGTTATTTCCCTGGAGGTAAATGAAAAGTAATTTTTTATTTCTTTCCGGTGTTTGATCAGCATGAAAAATATAGCAACCAGGTAGCCGGTGATGGAAACGCTGATGGAGATATAGACCAGGAGAATCCTGTACGGCATTTGGGCACCATAGTAAAAAGAGGGTGCAAACGATTCATTGTATATCAGGAACCTGGACAAGCTGAACAGAACAAACGGAATCAGGTGTAAACTATGAATCCACTTGAATCTGAACTCAATTTTAATAATGCTTTGAATGTAAAAGAAAAAAATGGGACCATTTAAAAAAAGAAATGGGAGATAACCAATTCCGATAATTTCGGTTAGGTTACCGGGAATAATGAAGCCAATAAAATTGAGAACATTGATGCAATACCAAAGAGCCAGCAACCGATTGGAGGGATGTCCGGGTTTGAAAAAAACAAAGACCAGGGCACTCAGCAAAAATTGTATTGTCACCAGCTGCAACATAAATCTCAATTTAGATTAGTAAAAATATCAAAAATAACAAAAGCCGGTTGCAAACCGGCTTTTTAATTCTAATCTCTAACCTCTGATTTCCAATCTCTAATTATAGCTCCAGATCTACATCGTGCAGCTCATGCCAGGGCAATCCGCGTTGGTTGAGCTCTTCCAGAAACGGATCTGGATTAAACTCCTCTACGTTGAAAACGCCGGGTTTCTTCCACAATCCTTTGAGGAACATCATAGCACCAATAGTGGCGGGTACGCCGGTGGTATAACTGACCGCCTGGGTACCTGTTTCCTTATAGGCATCCTCATGGTCACAATTGTTGTAGATGTAGTAAGTTTTTTCTTTTCCGTCTTTTAATCCTTTGATGCGGCAACCGATGGATGTCTGTCCTTTATAGTTTTCGCCCAAATCACCGGGATTGGGCAATACGGCTTTCAGAAACTCAATGGGAATGATGTCCATGCCCTTGAATTGTACTGGTTCGATACCTGCCATACCGATGTTTTGAATCACACGCAGATGAGTCAGATATTCCTGACCGAAAGTCATCCAGAAACGGGCTCTTTTCAGCGTGGGGAAATTCTTTACCAGCGATTCCAGTTCCTCATGATAGATAAGGTATGACTCTTTGGGCCCAATTTCGGGATAATTCAGCGGTTTATGAATTTCGTGTGGCTCGGTGAGTTTCCATGCTCCGTTTTCCCAGTATTTTCCTTTCTGCGTCACTTCCCTGATGTTGATCTCGGGGTTGAAGTTGGTGGCAAAAGGTTTACCATGATCTCCTGCATTACAATCCACAATGTCGAGATAATGCAGTTCATCGAAATGGTGTTTGGCAGCATAAGCCGTAAATATGGACGTAACCCCCGGGTCAAAACCACAGCCCAGAATAGCGGTGAGTCCGGCTTCTTTAAACTTCTCCTGATAAGCCCATTGCCATTTGTATTCAAATTTGGCTTCTTCTTTGGGTTCATAATTGGCGGTGTCCAGATAGGATACACCTGTTTCCAGACAGGCATCCATGATGGTCAGATCCTGGTATGGAAGTGCAACATTAACTACCAAATCGGGTTTGTAATTGTTAATCAGTTCTATCAGTTCCGGCACATTGTCGGCATCTACTTGTGCCGTTTGAATGCGGTTTCCACCAATTTTTTCTGCTATAGCATCGCATTTGCTTTTTGTGCGACTGGCCAGCATTATTTCTGAAAAAACTTCAGGAATGGAGGCCATCTTATGGGCCACCACAGTGCCGACACCTCCGGCGCCAATAATTAAAACTTTACCCATTTCAGATTTACATTTTGTAATTTTAAAATACCCTTTTATTGTGGCAGCAAAGAAATGAATTTTTTTAATCTCTTTGCCGCATAGGGTGATTAATATAGCAATTTTATATTTTTACTGCGAATTTAAACCGTTAAAATAATGAATAACTTAATGAAAGGACTCCTGCTTTTGCTGGTGACAATTGTGTTTTTGTCTTGTCAGTTAGATGAAAATAAGCGGGT
Organism: Marinilabilia salmonicolor; assembly: GCF_003003035.1. Lineage (GTDB taxonomy): Bacteria > Bacteroidota > Bacteroidia > Bacteroidales > Marinilabiliaceae > Marinilabilia > Marinilabilia salmonicolor_A. The sequence goes on from NZ_PVTS01000004.1 coordinate 118,749, forward strand.
TGTAGGTTTTTACAATCTGGAAAACTTATTTGATACCATTGATGCACCGGATGTAAGAGATGAAGAATTTACGCCTGGAAGTGAAAAACAATGGGATGCCAACCGGTATGAGCGAAAGCTTCAAAATATGGCGGCTGTAATTTCCGGAATAGGCGCTGCAGAGGGAGTGGATGCACCTGCAGTGATGGGACTATGTGAAATGGAGAATCGGGGAGTGCTGGAAGATTTGGTGGTAACTGACCGGTTGAAGGCATTCAATTACGAGATTATCCACAAGGATTCCCCGGATAATCGAGGTATTGATGTGGCATTGATTTTCCGTCCGGATTTTTTTAAGCCTGAATCCTACCGTGCTGTTCCTTTGTTTATCGAAGATGAAGAGGGAGAACGACTTTTTACCAGAGATCAACTGGTGGTGACCGGCACATTCGATGGTGACCGGTTGCATTTTATTGTAAATCACTGGCCTTCCCGTTATGGTGGAAAGGAGAGGAGTATTCCGTTGCGAAATGCTGCTGCAGAATTGACCCGTTCACTGGTTGATTCTATTAAAGGGTTGGATGCAGATGCGCGTGTCATCATCATGGGAGACTTAAACGACGACCCGGTGGATGTTAGTGTGAAGAAATATCTTCGTGCAGGGGTTACTTCTCAGGATGTTAAAAGCGACAGTTTGTTCAACGCCACCGCTCCCTTGTTTTTTCAGGGACGGGGAACGTTATGTTATCGCGATTTTTGGAATTTATTTGATCAGATTATTGTTACGCCAAATCTGATGGATGCTAATTCCGGGAAACACCATATTGTTAAAACAGAAATTTACGATAAGCAGTACCTTCGTCAACAAGAGGGGGATTATAGTGGCTATCCTTTTCGGACTTTTGTAGGTGACTGGTATCATGGCGGGTACAGCGACCATTTTTCCAGCTATGTTGTGTTGAAGCAAAAGTAGGAATCGGTCTAAAACTCAATTCCCTTTCTTGCTTTTACATCCTTTTGATAATAGTGTCTGACCTCGTGCATCTCGGTGACGAGGTCAGCTTTTTCTATGAGTTCCGGTGGGGCGTAGCGACCGGTAATGACTATTTCTGTATTTTCCGGTACGTCATTAAGCATGGTCAGCACCTCTTCAGTTTTTATCAGGTGATAGTAAAGGGCTATGTTTAATTCATCCAGCACAATCAGGTCATATTTTCCTGATGCAATCAGTTTCTTAACAGTTTGCAAGCCTTTCTGAGCAGCCTTGTAATCTTCAGGTTCCGGATCCCGTTTAATAAAACACCGGCGTCCAAACAACTGATGATCTATCTGTGGTATTTGTTCATGGATGAGCGTAACTTCACTATAGGCCATCCCTTTTACAAACTGGCCAAAAAATATTTTCTTGCCTGCTCCTGCAGCTCTTACCATAAGTCCCAGTGCGGCTGTGGTTTTTCCTTTTCCGTTGCCTGTATATATATGAATCATGATGGCAAAGATAGGGAAATTTTGCATGAGGCATGGGGCCAGGGGCTATGAGCTGCGAGCTAACAGCCAAGAGGTAACCCATCCCTCATAGCTCGTTCCTCATCCTTCTACTGTCTGAAACGGACCTCAATTTCGTCAACCTCCTCCATCAGTTGGGCAAACTTCTCTGTATCGGTTTCTCCCATTTTGTAATGATAGGGAAACAAAACGGTTGGCTTTACCATTAGGGCGGCTTCTTTACACATTTCGGGATTCATGGTGTAGGGCAGATTCATGGGCAGAAAAGCGATGTCTATATTTCCGAGGTTGTTCATTTCCGGGATATTTTCGGTATCTCCGGCCACATAAACCCGGGTGTCTCCGAATTCAATGACATAGCCGTTTCCCCTGCCTTCGGGGTGGTAGGGGGTGCCATCGTCACGCATGTGGACAATGTTGTAAGCCGGAACAGCGCTGATTTTCCATCCCATACTTTCAGTTTCATCCCCGTTTTTTAGCACCTTACCCTTTTTGAGAGCATCGAATCCGGCCTGGTTGATGAATATAGGGGTGTTGTCTTTCGATATCAGTTCAATGGTTCCTGCATCTAAGTGGTCTCCATGCTCATGTGTAATAAGAATAAGGTCGGCTTTAGGCATGGATGTGTAATCACCCATTTGACCAAAAGGATCCACATGAATGATCTTGTTGTTGATCTCGAACCAGAGAGAGGCGTGACCGACGTGATGAATGGTAAGTGTCCCTCCGGAGGTTTCAAAACTATCCTTTTTAGTTTCCTGTGCATTGGAGGCAACGGTGCCTGTGAAAAACAAGGCAAGTATCACACTAAGCAGTTGTAAGGTATTCTTTTTCATAGTATTCATGTTTTTAATGTTCTCGTTATTATAACTGCTTTTTGGCGTAAATGTTTTGGGTTTGGGGGAGAATGAGCACAGGGCATGGTGCATGGTGCATGGTGCAACGGAGCCTGAGGGGCTCCCAGGTTTATAGCTGTTCGCCAAATTGTAGAAAACCGACGCTGAAAGTGTCGTATGTTTTAAGTGATAGTAAGATGTGATTGTCTGAATGAACGAAACGAGCATGGCAGCGATTGCCACAAGAGAACATGTATAAATTCCTGCATGCGAGTTCCATCCGACCTTAATTAATAAATTTTATACGGATGAAATAATATTTGGTACTCATACTTGTGATGAGTCACAGGAATAAGCCAAAAAAAAGGACACCAATACTGATGTCCTTTTAAAATTATATTGTTTCAGCTTTTTACTGCAAGCTTGCAATTTTATCTCCCTGGTATTTTCCGGCAGCCAGTTTCCCTTTGATTTCAGCGAAGGCTTTAACCGTAAATTCCACATCCTCGAGTGTATGTGCGGCAGTAGGAATCAGACGCAGCATAATTTGTCCTTTAGGAATGACGGGGTAAACAACGATGGAGCAGAAAAGATTGTAATTTTCACGCAGGTCCATGGTAAGATTGGTTGCTTCTGGTATCGTTCCGTTCAGGAACACAGGAGTAACCGGTGATTCAGTGACCCCAAGGTTGAAACCTTCTTCACGCAATCCTTTTTGGAGAGCTTTCACCACTTTCCACAGTTGTTCTTTCAGTTCAGGACTGTTTTTCAACAATTCCAGACGCTTCAAAGCCCCGATAACCATTGGCATGGGCAATGACTTGGCGAAAATCTGGGAGCGCATATTATAGCGCAGATATTGAATGACATCCTCCCGGCTGGCAACAAATGCACCAATTCCGGCCATTGATTTGGCAAATGTTCCGAAAATTACATCTACCTTATCTGTAACGCCGTAATGTTCGGCGACTCCGGCTCCGGTTGTTCCCATGGTTCCAAATCCGTGGGCATCGTCAACCAAAAGGCGGAAGTCATATTTTTCTTTCAGCGCAGTGATTTTATGCAAGTGACCCAAATCTCCTGCCATTCCGAAAACACCTTCTGTGATTACAAGGATACCACCTCCTGATTCCCGGGCACGGTTGGTAGCCATTTTTAGCATTTTGTCGCATCGCTCAATGTCGTTGTGCGGGAATACAAAGCTTTTTCCTCCTTTGGCCTTATGGAGAAAAATACCATCCATAATGCAGGCGTGCGACTCGGAGTCATAAACGATGACGTCTTTGCGGGTTGCCAGGGTATCAATAATAGAAACCATCCCCTGATAACCGAAGTTGAGCAGGTAAGCATCGTCTTTACCAACGAAGTCTGCAAGTGCACTTTCCAGCTCTTCGTGTTTGCTGGTATGGCCTGACATCATACGGGCTCCCATTGGATAACCAAGTCCCCATTCTTTAGCCGCATCAGCATCTGCTTTGCGAACTTCGGGATGATTGGCCAGGCCAAGATAGTTGTTCAGACTCCAGGTAAGAACTTCTTTTCCACGAAAAATCATGTGCGGATTTATCTCACCTTCCAGCTTTGGGAACGCGAAATAACCGTGGGCGTCTTTGCCATACTGGCCAAGTGGCCCCATGTTTTGACTTATTTTATCAAAAATATCCACTTTACTATAGCTTTTTAGATTTTACGGGCAAAGGTAATGTTTTTTGTTTATTTTTATTGTTCCTGCTAAAGGAAGTGTATTCTTGTGTTGATTATTTCTCTGTGGCCTGGTTTTTGATATCAATGAGCAGTCATTATAGAAAAAGAAAAAACACTTCAAGAACTGTTTTTTTAAAGTAAAACCGTATCTTTGCACGGAATTTTGTCAATACTTGTTTTGGTTATTGAACCTGATTCAGCAAATGCACAAAAAGCGCATATTTACAATGAAGAAATTGCTTTTATTATTGGCCGTTGTATTATTGGCCTCCTGTAGCGAATATCAGAAAATATTAAAAAGTACCGATTACGACCTTAAATATGAAAAGGCGTTGGAGTATTATGAGGAGGGCGATTATATGCGCGCTTCCACTCTGCTTCAGGAGCTGATTTCTGTTTTTATGGGAACTGCCCGGGCAGAAGAGGCTCATTATAAATATGCCAATTCGCTTTACAAAATGCGTGATTACATCAGTTCTGTTCATTTTTTCAGAGAATTTGTAAAAAAGTATCCAAATAGTGAATATGCTGAAGAGTCACAATTTATGGTGGGAGCCAATTATTATCAGATGTCTCCCAAGCCACGGCTGGATCAGACAGATACTCAGAACGCCATTGAATCGCTGGAATTGTTCCTGAGCTTGTATCCGCAGAGTGAAATGGCGGACGAAGCTGTTGTTATGATCGAAGAGATGGAGGAGAAACTGGTTTATAAATCTTATTTAAGTGCTAAACTTTATTATCACCTTGGCACTTATATGGGAAACAATTACCAGTCGGCCGTAATTACCGCCCGCAACAGTCTGGATGAATTTCCCGATACCGAGCATCGTGAGGAACTGTCTTTTCTGATTCTGGATTCACTGTTTATTCAGGCAACAAACAGTGTAAAGGAAAAGGAAGAAGATCGTTTGCGTCGTACGCTGGATGAGTATTATGCTTTCATAAATGAATTCCCCGAAAGTTCATACATGAAAGAGGCCAATAAGATTTTTGAAGATGTAACATCGATGTTAGAACCATATAACAATTAAATTTTCATTGCAATGGATTATAAAAAGTCAAATGCACCATTGAGTACTATTACCTGGGATACTCAGGAGATGTCGGCTCAAACCGGAAACATCTATGAGACGGTGATGATTATAGGTAAAAGGGCCAACCAGATTGGTGTTGAGATGAAAGAAGAGCTCAATAAAAAATTGCAGGAATTTGCTTCTTATACCGACAACCTGGAAGAGGTGTTTGAAAACAGAGAGCAAATTGAAATCTCCAAATTTTATGAGCGTCTTCCAAAGCCTTCTCTGCTTGCTGCTCAGGAGTATGAGGAAGGAAAGATTTATTATCGTAATCCCGCCAACGATAAGGCTGAAGACGAAGAATAGAGGATATCTCACAGAGGCTTCCCTGCTTTATGCGGGGAAGCTTTTGTTGTTTTCAGGATTGTTGAATCTGTTCTGCTTTTAAAAGAACATTAAATTCCCCGGATGCTGAAAGGAAAGAAGGTTATTTTAGGTGTTACCGGCAGTATTGCTGCCTATAAATCTGTTTTGTTACTTCGCCTTTTGGTGAAAGCTGGTGCCGAAGTTCAGGTGATTATCACTCCTGCCGGCAAGGAATTTATTACTCCGGTCACATTATCAGCCCTTTCGGGCAAAGCAGTACTCTCCGATTTTTTTGCCAATAGCGATGGCACCTGGCACAGCCATGTGGATTTGGGCTTATGGGCCGATATCATGGTCGTTGCTCCTGCAAGTGCCAATACCATGGGTAAAATGGTTAATGCCATTTGCGACAATTTGTTAATCACTACCTATCTTTCAGCCAAATGTCCTGTTCTTGTGGCTCCTGCAATGGATTTGGATATGTATGCCCATCCGGCCAATCAAAGGAATATTGAACAGTTGCGCACTTTTGGGGCTCACATTGTGGAGCCCGGCACCGGAGAATTGGCCAGTGGTCTTGAAGGAAAAGGACGAATGGAAGACCCGGAGGTAATTGTTCAGCGAATGGAGGAAATTCTGGGCAGTCAAAAAAAAAAGACTTTGACCGGTAAGAAGGTGCTTGTTACCGCAGGTCCTACTTACGAAAATATTGATCCTGTCCGTTTTATCGGAAATTTTTCATCCGGGAAGATGGGGTTTGCTATTGCTGAAGCCCTTGCCAACCGGGGGGCGGTGGTGCATCTGGTAGCAGGGCCGGTAGGTCTTTCGGTTTCCAATCAATTGATAGAACGAACCGATGTGGTTTCGGCAAAGGAAATGGACCAGGCCTGCCGGGAAATATTTCCGCAGTGTGATGCTGCTGTTTTTTCTGCGGCAGTGGCCGATTATTCGCCGGCCAATCTTTCTGCAGAGAAAATTAAACGAACCGGTGACGATTTGAATCTTCAACTTACACCCAATCCAGATATTGCTTCGAATATGGGGGCTCTGAAGAAAGCTCACCAGGTGACTGTTGGTTTTGCACTGGAAACTTCCAATGAAGAGGTCAATGCATTGAAGAAAATCGGGAAAAAGAATTTTGATTTCATAGTGCTTAATTCACCGAATAACGCCGGAGAGGGCTTTATGACCGACACCAACCGAATCACAATAATTCACAAAGACCATAAAAAAGAAAATTTTCCGTTAAAGAGTAAGAAAGAGGTTGCTGAAGATATTGCTTCAGCCCTGGAAAAAATTCTTTTGAAATGAGAAAACTGATTTTTGTATTTTTCTTTTTGCTGATGCCTCTGATGAAGGTTTCCGGACAGGAGCTGCGCTGCAATGTTCAGGTAGTTGCCCCGTCCGTTCAGGGAACCAATCGCAATGTTTTTCAGACATTGCGTGAAACCATCTATGAGTTCATGAACAATCAGCAATGGACCGGTCATGTGTATGAGAATTCTGAACGTATTGAGTGTACTTTCCATTTCACCATCGATGAGGTGATTGGAGTGGATCAGTTCAGAGGATCCTTGCAAATACAGGCTCGCCGGCCGGTTTACAATTCTGCATATTCCACTACCACATTAAATCTTAAGGATGATAATGTGGATTTCAGGTATGGTGAATATGAGCAACTTGTTTACAATAAAAACAATCTTGAATCCAATCTGGTGGCTCTTCTTGCCTATTATGCCAATATTGTTCTGGGGTACGATTATGATACTTTCAGTCCTGAAGGAGGAACTCCCTGGTTTGAGGAGGCTGAGCGTATTGTCGGGATGATGCAAAATGCCCGTGAAAGTGGATGGAAACAATTTGAAAGCCGGCAGAATCGCTACTGGCTGGTTGATAATCTGCTTGAAGAGGACCACAGGCCACTGAGGGAGTTTTATTATGAATATCATCGATCCGGTTTGGATCAAATGTCCGAAGATCCGGAGGAGGGAAGGGCTAATATTGCCGAATCGATGGATTTGTTGAAGAAAGTTTACCGAACCGATCCCAGTTCGTTTGCTTTGCAGGTGTTATTTGATGCCAAGCATCAGGAATTTGTAAATATTTTTTCGGAATCTTTCTCTATGGAGAAGGCGGAGGTGGTTAATACCCTCTCAGAAATCAATCCTACCAATTCGGATGCTTATCAGAAATTACTTAAAGATAATTGATGTAATATGCTGAAATCTTTATCCATAAAGAATTATGCGCTGATTGATAAGGCCGTTATCGAATTTGGTTCCGGTTTTACTGTTATTACAGGTGAAACGGGTGCCGGAAAGTCTATCATGCTTGGTGCGCTCGGCCTTGTGTTGGGGCAGCGGAGTGATGTTTCTGTAATTGGAGATAAAGAGAGTAAGTGTGTTATAGAGAGTGTTTTTGATGTATCGAAATACGGATTGCGGGTACTTTTTGAGGAAGAAGATGTGGATTATGAGGAGGAAACCGTTCTGAGGCGGGAAATTCTTCCTTCCGGAAAATCTCGTGCTTTTGTCAATGATACTCCGGTGAATTTGAATTTTCTGAAGTCTTTGTCCGACAAACTGATTGATGTCCATTCGCAACATCAGAACCTGCTATTGGGCGATAATCACTTTCAGTTAAATGTGGTGGATACTGTCGCTTCGAATAACCAAATAGTTGAAGGTTACCGCGAAGCATACCATAAATACAGGAAATTACTTTCGGATAAGAAAAAACTGGAAGAGCTCAACGCCCGTCAGCGTAATGATCAGGATTATTGGGAATTTCAGTTTAGGCAATTGGAGGAGGCCAACCTTCAGGCCGGAGAGCAGGCTGAGCTGGAGCGTGAGTTGGAAACGCTTGCACATGTGGAAGAGATAAAATCGGCATTGTCGCAGGCTGCGTTGGCACTTTATGAAAGTGAACAACCCATGGTTCAGGAGTTGTTTCATCTGAAAGAGACATTACAGCGTATTTCATCTTACCTGCCGCAGGGGGATGAATTGTCTGACCGAATGAATTCTGTTTACATTGAACTTAAGGATATTGCTGAGGAAATAACAGAACGTGGTACTGAGGTTGAGTTTGATCCGGGGCGTCAGCAGTTAATTCAGGAACGTTTGGATATGATCTATTCGCTTCAGCAAAAGCATCATGTTGATTCAGTGGAGGCACTTTTGGAAATAAGAGAGGATCTCTCTTCCAAACTTGAGCAGCTTGCTTCCTTTGATGAAGAGTTGGTACGTGTTGACAAAGAAATTGCTTCAGCCCTGAACATACTGCAGGATCTGTCAAAATCTTTGACAAAAAGCCGCGAAAAGGTATTCAAACAAATTGAGAATTTTATTCAGGGACAATTGCGTGAACTGGGGATGCCTAATGCCAGATTTTCTGTGTCCAACAAAAAAAATGCAGATTTTGGTCCTGAAGGTCAGGATGAGATCGCTTTTCTTTTTTCTGCCAACAAGAGTGCACAGTTGACCGATATTCCCAAAGTTGCTTCAGGAGGGGAAATTTCCCGGGTAATGCTATGTATCAAATCTCTTTTGTCCGATGCAAAGGGACTGCCAACCATCATCTTTGATGAGATAGATACCGGTGTCTCCGGTGAGATAGCTGACCGGATGGGACGCATTATGCAATTGATGGGGAAAAATATTCAGGTTATCAGCATCACACACCTTCCACAGATTGCCGGAAAAGGCAATCGTCACTTCAAAGTTTTTAAAACAGAAACTGATCATCAAACCATTTCCTCTGTTAAGTTGTTAAGTAATGATGAAAGAGTGAATGAAATTGCAGGCATGCTTAGTGGTTCCAGCGTTACGGATGCAGCTCTTGAAAATGCCCGCTTTTTGATGGAAAACTGATGTAAATAAGAAAAACACCCGCTTTTGGCGAAATTTCAACCAGAAAAGATGCTTTTTAATGTCTAATTGGTGTGTAATTTTGTTAAATGTCTTGTGCGGTCTTTTATGCAAGGTTTTGTGGGTCAGGAGTTAGACTTATTTTTAAATAGATTCTATAAATATAAGATGACCGGATTCTTTTACCGGCAGTGAATTTGCAATATATTTGCAGCCTGAAAAACATTTTACCGATATGGGAAATAACTTGTTAAAAGGGAAACGGGGGATTATTTTCGGCGCCCTCAATGATATGTCTATCGCCTGGAAAGTTGCCGAACTGGCCCACGAAGAAGGAGCCACTTTCACTTTGTCCAACACGCATGTGGCCTGCCGCATGGGGGAGGTGACCAACCTGGCAGAGAAAACAGGAGCAACCTTGCTTCCTGCTGATGCCACCAATGTTGAAGATCTTGAAAATGTTTTCAAACAATCAACAGAAATTCTTGGCGGCAAAATCGACTTTGTGCTGCATTCTATCGGGATGTCTCTTAACGTACGAAAGAAGAGAGTCTATCACGATCTGGACTATAATTATCTTCAGAAAACACTGGACATTTCCGCTATTTCATTCCACAAAATGTTGCAGGTGGCTTTCAAGCTGGATGCAATGAGTGAATGGGGATCTGTGCTTGCACTTTCTTATGTGGCCGCTCAGCGCACCCTTTACGGATACAATGATATGGCCGATGCAAAAGCTTTGCTGGAGTCTATCGCCCGGAGTTTTGGATATATTTTCGGCCGTGAGCGTAAAGTCAGAGTCAACACCATTAGCCAGTCACCTACTGTAACAACTGCCGGTAGCGGAGTAAAAGGATTTGACGGTTTGGTGGATTTCGCCGATCGTATGTCACCTCTTGGCAATGCCGATGCACAGGATTGTGCCAATTTCTGTGCCCTCATGTTCTCAGACTATGCTCGAAAAGTTACCATGCAAAATCTTTATCACGATGGAGGATTTGCCAGTATGGGGATGAGCATGCGCGCTATGAAGCAATACAATAAGAGTTTTGATTCCGGAGAGTTGAGCGACATGTATTAAATGAATGCCCCGATACTTGTTCCTGAACTCAGGTTGTTGTTTGTCAGGCTTTTAGTGTCGACGGGGGACCTTGGTTAAAAGATCAGGATTCAGATTTTTTTGATTTTACTGATTTTAACCACTAAGAATCTAACATTCTATTGTTTATATGGCCATTCCAATTTTTGGGAATGGCCTTTTTATTAAGTATATTTGGAGCCGATTTTCAAAGGATGTATTTATTTCAAAGATTAACCGGGACTGGTGATTTTTTTAACCAATCGGATAATCTCAGCAAAAGAATAAAGATAAATGGACAAATACCAGATTAACCACCTTAAAGAGTTGGAAGCTGAATCCATTTTTGTGATTCGCGAAGTTGCCGCCCAGTTTGAGAACCCGGTGATGTTATTCTCTGGCGGGAAAGATTCTATTGTGATGTTTCATCTGGCCCGAAAGGCTTTCTGGCCTGCCAAGGTGCCTTTTCCGTTGATGCATATCGACACGGGGCATAACTTCCCGGAGACAATAAAATACCGCGACGATTTGATGGAGAAAACCGGTGCCCGCTGTATTGTGAAATATGTTCAGGACACCATTGATCAGGGTAAAGCGGTAGAAGAAACAGGCGTAAATGCCAGTCGCAACAAAATTCAAACCATCACTTTGCTGGATGCCATCGAACAAGAGAAGTTTGATGCTGCCATGGGTGGTGGACGACGCGATGAGGAAAAGGCACGTGCCAAAGAGCGTTTCTTTTCACATCGTGACGAATTTGGTCAGTGGGATCCTAAAAATCAGCGTCCCGAACTCTGGAACCTTTTCAACGGTAAAAAAAATATGGGAGAGCATTTTCGTGTATTCCCCATCAGTAACTGGACAGAGATGGATGTCTGGCAATACATCTATATGGAAGAGATTGAGCTTCCATCGCTTTACTTTACCCACAAAAGAGAAGTGTTTCAGCGAGATGGTGTGTGGATGGCGAAGGCTCCTTTCATGCAACTCAAAGAAGGTGAGAAACTCGAAATGCGTGACGTTCGTTGCCGTACCATTGGCGATGTAACCTGTACCGGAGTTACTCTTTCTACGGCAAATAATCTTCAGGACATTATTCAGGAAGTGGCAGCAACCCGCGTTACAGAACGCGGTGGTCGGGCCGATGATAAACGTTCTGAATCCGCCATGGAAGATCGCAAACGCGAGGGATATTTTTAGGGTTCAGGGTTCTGAGTTCAGGGTTTCGAGTTGAATCTCAATAAAAAATAAATTAATAATTGATCATTGATAATTGATCATTGATAATTGAATAAAATGAGTGGAAAAGAATCCGGATATTTAGATATGGAGCTTTTGCGTTTTACCACAGCAGGTAGCGTGGACGATGGCAAAAGCACACTAATTGGTCGTTTATTGTTCGACTCTAAAGCCATTTTTGAAGACCAGATGGAAGCCATCGAAAAGGCAAGTCTTCGTTCGGGTGGCGAAGATGTAAACCTTGCTTTGCTGACCGATGGTCTGAAGGCTGAAAGAGAGCAGGGAATTACCATTGATGTGGCTTACCGATACTTTGCCACCCCCAAAAGGAAATTTATTATCGCCGATACTCCCGGGCATATCCAATACACACGGAATATGGTAACGGGTGCCAGTACGGCCAATGCAGCCATTATTCTGGTGGATGCACGTCATGGTGTTCTTGAGCAGACCCGCCGGCATACTTATATTGCTTCATTGCTCCAAATCCCGCATATCATCATCTGTGTGAATAAGATGGATTTGGTGGATTATAAGCAGGAGGTATTTGAGGAAATAAAATCTGATGTAGAGGCCATTTCTTCCAAGCTTAGTGTGAAAGATGTTCGTTACGTCCCCATTAGCGCCCTGGTAGGTGACAATGTGGTGGATCGCTCTAAAAATATGGATTGGTATGAGGGGCCAACCTTGATGTATCTTCTTGAAAATCTGCATATCGGAAGTGATATCAATCGTGACGACTTTAGGATGCCCGTACAGTATGTGATTCGTCCCCAGTCGAAAGATTATCCCGATTATCGTGGTTATGGTGGTCGTATAATGAGCGGTAGCCTCAATGTGGGTGATACTGTGAAGGTATTGCCATCAGGGTTTACTTCTAAAGTTAAAACCATCGACTTGTTTACTGAAAGTCTGCAGAAAGCCTTTGCTCCTCAGTCGGTTTCGGTACAACTGGAAGATGACATTGACATTAGTCGGGGAGATATGCTCGTTAAAGAAACCAACGGACATGAGCCGATCGTCAGCCAGGATATTGATGTGATGCTTTGCTGGTTCAATGAGCGGAAAATGATTCCGGGAGGTAAATATACTTTGCGTCAGACAAGTGCCGAAATGCGTTGTATGATTAAGAGTGTTGATTACAAGATGAATATCAATACACTTGAAAATGATCCTGATGATTTGGAGGTGAACATGAACGATATTGTTCGCGTGAAGCTTAGAACCACTAAACCTTTGTTCTACGATTCCTACAATGTCAATCGTAATACCGGAAGTCTGGTGCTTATTGATGAGACTACCAACGAAACAGTTGCCGCAGGAATGATTGTGTAACGCAATTTTTGAATGAATATATAAAGACCGTCAATACCGCAGGGTGTTGACGGTCTTTTTTTTGGACATATTGAGATGACTATTAATAAAAGTTAATTGCCGAAAACTATTTTGGTTTTTTTAGTTTTCGGCATACATTTGTTTTTCTCAAAATTACTGGATGGATATCAGAGAACGCATAATCACGGGAGCCGGTAAACTCTTTTATTCCAAAGGGATAAAGCGGGTTACGATGGATGATATTTCCACAGAGATTGGTATGTCCAAGCGAACCATTTATGAAAATTTCCGCGATAAGACCGAAATACTCCGTGCAACGGTGGATTTTCTGAGTGATAAACACCGTCAGGAGGTGGATCAGATGCAGAGTGGGTCAGGGAATGTGATGGAGGTAATCATTAAAATTCTTCTTTACGGTTTGAAAAGCATCGATTTGGTTTCTCCCATGTATCTGGAGGATATGCAGAAATTTTATCCACTGCTTTGGGAGGAGACGATTCAAAGGGGCCGGATATCTGCTCAAAAGCAGTTGCAGGATTTATTGGAACGCGGAAAAAAGGAGGGGCTTTTCAGGTCTGAAATTAACACCGGGTTGGTTGCCAGGATTTTTTATGAGCAACTGAACCTGATTCACAGCAATGAAGCTTTCCCTATCGAGGAGTTTCCACGTAAGGAGTTGTTCGAGAATATGTTTCTCAACTTTGCACGTGGAATCTCTACCCGCAAGGGTGTGGAGGTGATGGAGGAGTTGTTGGTAAGATCCAGTTATTGATTCATTGTTGGCAGGGGTGGTTCCCGGTTATTGACTGAAGTAAAAATCAGGACCGGACTGTTTTGGGTGACCATTTTTTATGTGCGAAGTTTTAGGATTTATAAAGAACTTGAGAATATGACACAAATGAGATCATTAGGAAAATTTTTTCTGCCGCTGGTTTTGAGTTTGTTGGTGTTTTCTGCCAAAACTATGGCTCAGGAAGAGGCCGGGAACGATACACTTTATCTTTCCATTGGGGAAGCAGTGGAGATTGCATTGTCGGATAACCCGGGAATAAAGGTAGCGGACAAGGAGATTACAAAAGTGGATTACTCCCGAAAAGAGGCCTGGGCTGGGCTTATCCCCTCTGTTTCTGCAGAAGGGAGCTACAACCGGAATGTAAAAAAACCGGTTATGTTTCTTTCGGAGGATATGGCTGCCGGGTTTGGAGGTAACACTACCATCGAGATTGGTTCGGACAACAGTTATTCCGGGGCCATCACAGCCGCCATGCCATTGTTTAATATGTCGCTGTTTCGTAACATTCAGATGACTGAGGTGCAAATGGAAAGCGCTCTTGAGTCGGCACGTCAGTCAAGAATAAATATGATCAGTGAGGTTAAAAAGGCTTATTTCAATTGTTTGTTGGCCAATGATTCTTACAATGTTATGAAACGCAGTATCCGGAACGCCCGGGAGAATTATGACAATATCAAACGGCTTTTTGAACAGGGAGCTGCGGCCGAATATGATGTGATTCGTTCCGAAGTACAGGTTCGGAATCTGGAACCGTCACTGACAGAAGCAAGAAACGGGCGTGAAGTGTCGGTTTTGATGCTAAAAATTTTATTGGGACTGGAGCGGGATATGCCTGTTAAGTTTAAGGAAGATCTGTTGACTTTTAATCAATTAATTGAAACCATGCCACCGGCACCACAGCAGGATATTTCCAACAATAGTGATATCAGGCAACTCAATGTTCAGGAACTTCAACTGGACAAACAGTTTGATCTTACAAGGGCACAACGTTTTCCGACATTGTCCGCTTTTGTCAATTTTCAGTATCAGACGCAGGCCAACCACTTCCGGTTTAATGAATATGAATGGGCAAAGCCTGTGGTTGCCGGTTTGCAGTTACAAGTGCCCATCTTTAGCGGGTTCTCAAAGCGTTATCAGGAGAAGCAGGTGGAAATCAGTATGGAACAACTTTCTTTTCAGCGCGAAAACGTGGAACGACAGGTTTCTGTGTCGGTTCTTAATGCACATTCACAAATGGAAGCTGCAGCCGAAAAGGTGGAGTCAGGAAAAGTGGGAGTTAAACAAGCCGAGCGAGGTTACAAAATTGCCCAAACCCGTTACGAAACAGGGGTGGGAACATTACTTGAGCTGAATGATGCAGAGGTGGCTCTCACCCAGTCACAACTGAATTTGAATCAGGCGCGTTTTGAGTTTTTATCTGCCCGGGCAGAGTATGAGAAACTTCTTGGTAATTCGTTGCCCGGGGAAAATTGAATTTCATCAATTAATAAAGTATTTAGGTCAGTAAACCAATAACTCATAATACAATAAGACATGAAAACCAGTGTGTTAAGCTATAAAGTTCTGTGGTTATCCATCCTTTTATCGGGTGCTGTGGCTTGTTCTGGACCGGCGGAAGAAAAAAATGAGGATTCTGCGGAAGAGATTAAGAAAGTGGAAACAGCCTTTTCCGAAATTAAAGAGGTGGATCAGAAAATGACTTTAACCGGAAATGTGGAGCCCTTGGAACAGAATATTATCAGTCCTTCCATGCAGCTGCGCATTCAGAAGATATTTGTTGAGGTCGGAGATCCTGTTCGAAAGGGACAATTGTTGGTGCAAATGGATCCGTCGCAGTTGGTTCAGACCCAGTTGCAACTGGCGCACCTGGAAAAGGAATTTGCCAGACTGGATACATTACACAAAGCGGGAAGTGTCTCTCAGCAACAACTTGATCAGATGCGCACTGAGCTTGATGTGACGCGATCTGCATATGAAAACCTGAAAGAAAATACCAGACTGGTTTCTCCCATAACTGGAATCGTTACCTCCCGAAATTTCGAAAACGGAGATATGTACTCCATGGCTAAGGGGGCTGGCATTCTTACTATTATGCAAATTAATCCCGTTCAGGTGGATGTGCATATTCCGGAAGCTTTTTTCCCGCTTGTTAAAAATGGAATGCCCGTTTCAATGGAACTGGATGTTTATCCTGAGGATGATTTTGAAGGAAAGGTTTATCTGAAATATCCGACCATTGATCCCAATACCCGCACTTTCACTGTCGAAACCAGGTTCTCCAATCAGGAAGAGAAGATTCGCCCGGGTATGTTTGGCCGTGTGAATATGGTATTTGAAACTCTGGAGCGGGTTACCGTACCCGATTTGGCAGTTCAGCGACAGCAGGGGACCAATGATAAGTTTGTATTTGTTGTGGAGGATGGCAAGGTAATCCGTCGCGTTGTGGAGTTGGGACGGAGAATTGATGATTTTTATGAAATAACCGGGGGGCTGTCTGCCGGTCAAGAAGTGGTTATAGCAGGTCATGCCGGATTGCTGGATCAGACACCCGTGGAAGTCGTCAAGTAACCAGGAAGGATGCCGGTGAAATGACAATCACAAAATATATAGAAAGTTCTGAGTCATCGTAGTGTCCTTTTTAATTGATTTATTAATCAGATAATTATCAGACAATGAGTATATACGAAAAGGCGGTAAAAAAGCCGATATCAGTGATTTTGATATTTGTCGGGGTAATCATCATGGGGATGTTTTCGCTTCGGTATCTTCCCATTGATCTCTATCCTGAAATTGACCCGCCCATTGTGAGTATTTTTACCTTCTATCAGGGTGCCAGTGCGGCAGATATTGAAACCAATGTTACCCGGATTCTGGAAGACAACCTAAATACGGTGAATAACCTTAAGGAGTTGACTTCCACATCAAAGGATAATACTTCTTTGGTGATGCTGGAGTTTGAGTGGGGAACCAATCTGGACGAAGCAACCAATGATATCAGGGATGCTTTGGGCAGGGTGGAATCCTATCTTCCCGAGGGAGTTGAGAAACCCATTATTTTCAAGTTCAGCACCAGTATGATTCCCATTATGCTGCTTTCTGCCACGGCGGAGGAGAGTTATCCTGCCCTCACAAAAATTCTGGATGAAGGAATTGTGAATCCGCTCAACCGCATCGAAGGGGTAGGGGCTGTCTCTTTATCCGGAGGTCCGAAGCGGGAGATACAGGTGAATGTTGATCCACGGAAAATTGAGGCATACAACATGTCTGTGGAACAAATTGGAGCGGTTATCGGTCAGGAAAACATTAATCTTCCAGGAGGTAACCTTGATATTGGGAGTCATCGGTATCCCGTGCGAGTGGAGGGAGAATTCAAATCAAGTGATGAACTGAAGCACCTGGTTTTGGGGAACTTTCAGGGACGCATCATTCGTTTGTCTGACGTGGCTACTGTAAAAGATACGCTGGCCGAAACAACCATCGACGAACGCGCCAATGGTCGTGTGGGGGCACGAATTGTGATTCAGAAGCAATCGGGTGCCAATTCGGTGGAAATTGCTCAGGAGGTGAGAGACCGATTGCCGGTGCTGATGAAAAATCTGCCACCGGATGTGGAGATTGAGACCATTTTTGATACCTCTGAGTTTATTGAAAACTCCATCAGCAGTCTGGCCAACACCGTGATGTATGCCGGGATCTTTGTGGTTCTGGTGGTTCTGTTTTTTCTGGGACGCTGGCGGGCAACCTTTATCATTATCTTAACGATCCCTGTTTCACTGATTGTTTCTTTTATTTACCTGTATGCAACAGGGAATACCTTGAATATCATTTCTCTGTCATCACTGTCTATTGCTATTGGAATGGTGGTGGATGATGCTATTGTGGTACTGGAAAATATAACCCACCACATTGAAAAGGGGAGTTCTCCCCGTGAAGCAGCCATTTACGGGACCAATGAGGTGGGGCTTGCCGTTGTGGCTACCACACTTACAGTTGTGGCTGTGTTCTTTCCTTTAACGCTGGTTCAGGGATTGAGTGGTATCATGTTTCGCCAGTTGGGAATGATTGTTACTTTGGTGGTGATTGTATCCACCATAGCCGCATTGACTCTTACACCCATGCTTTCTTCGCAGATGCTGCGACTGATGCCGCCGCGTAAAAAGGGAATTGCTAAAGCTGTATTTGGAACTTTTGAAAAATTTCTGGTATGGCTCGATAATGTTTACGAGAAAACACTCGGTTTTGCCGTCCGACATCGTGTGATGGTGGTTATTGTTTCCGTAATCATCTTTGTTGCCAGTATTTCACTGGTTTCATTAGTGGGAACGGAGTTTATTCCACCTGCTGACAATGCACGGATTGAGGCAACTGTTGAGCTTCCCATGAGTTTACGGCTGGAGAAAACTCAAAAAGTTGCCCGTGATCTGGAGAATATCTGGCAGGAGAAATACCCTGAGATAGAGGTAATTTCCACGAGTGCCGGTGTGGCAGACGAAGAAAATATTTTTTCGGCATTTGGAGAGAACGGGACCCACGTGATTAACTTCACCATGCGATTGTCCAACAGTTCGGAGCGTGAAAGAGATATTTATCAGATAGGAGATTTGATGCGTCAGGATTTGGACAGCGTTACTTTGCTCAAGGATTACACTGTTTCTCCGGGAGGTAGCGGAGGCGGTATGGGCAGCGGTGCCAGTACTGTTGAAGTTATTGTTTCCGGATACAATTTGGAGGAGACCGGAAAGGTAGCTGATCATTTTATGGAGAAATTAGAAGATATGGAGGGGCTTCGCGACGTTGATATCAGTCGGGATGATCCCAAAATGGAATATCAGCTGGTGCTTGATCGTGAGAAGCTTGGTATCTACGGACTTAACACAGCCACTGTTGCAAATGCCATGCGAAATCGAATCAACGGACTGATTGCAGCTCAATACCGGGAGGATGGTGATGAGTATGATGTGAGAGTTCGTTTTTCAGAACCCTTTAGGGAATCTATTGAATCTGTTGAAAATATTTTGGTTTATAATCCGCAGGGGGAAGCTATTCGGATCCGTGAAGTAGGAAGCGTGGAGGAATATATGGCGCCTCTTTCTATCGAGCGCAGAAACCGTCAGAGGGTAATTACCGTTACGGGATCTCTTTACGATGCTTCCATTACTGATGTAGTAAACGAGATAAATGCCGAAGTAGAACGAATGGATCTGCCACAGGGAGTGGGGATTGATATTGGCGGAACTGCAGAAGATCAGCAGGAATCCTTCGCAGATTTGGGTTTGTTGTTGGTTTTGATCATCATTCTGGTTTATATTGTAATGGCATCTCAGTTTGAGTCCCTGCGTTCGCCGTTTATTATCATGCTAACTCTGCCATTTGCTTTTACCGGAGTTTTTATTGCCCTCTTCATCACGGGTACTACGCTCAACCTCATTTCAATGATTGGAGGAGTGATGCTGGTGGGAATTGTGGTGAAAAACGGTATTGTGCTCATCGACTATATCAATTTGTTGCGCGACCGGGGTATGTCTTTGGTTCAGGCTGTGGTTGCCGGAGGTAAATCCAGACTACGACCCGTATTGATGACAACACTTACCACCATTCTGGGAATGTTGCCTTTGGCCATTGGCATTGGTGAAGGAGCCGAAATCTGGCGCCCTATGGGTGTTGCTATTATCGGGGGACTGACAGTTTCCACCATGCTTACATTGGTACTGATGCCTGTGGTTTACACCATGTTTGGTGCCAACCGCATGAAGAGTGAACGAAAACGAATCGCTAAACTGGAAGAAAGTATTTGAGGGTTGAGGGGTGAGGGATGAGTCCCCAAACTCAGAACCCCGAACTCAGAACTCCGAAACACAAAACTAATTAAGATGAAGACAGTATTTATCACATACAACCAGGCGCTTACTGAGAAAATCGAGCACATTCTTGATAAGCTTGCCATTCGTGGCTATACCCGATGGCCGCAGGTACAGGGACGGGGAACTAATGACGGGGAACCCCATCAGGGCACACATACCTGGCCGGCCATGAATGAGGCAATCATCACTGTTGTGGAAGAAGATCGTGTTGCCGGACTGCTGGAGCATCTGAATCACCTGAATGATAAGGCCGAAATGCAAGGGCTTAGAGCTTTTGTCTGGGATGCAGAGATCGGAGTTTAAAAGTGTTGGTAGTTTATTAAGCGGACACCAATGATCACCATATAAAAAGCAGGATTCCTTCATCTTGAAGAAACCCTGCTTTTTTCTATTCTCTAACTTCTATTCTCTAATTTCTAATTGCCATTCTCTAAGTCCTCTTCCCTACTCTAAAACCTCCACCCCAGAGTTACCGCCAAATGATGGTCTTTTGCAGTCATTTCGGCGGGTTGCTGAATGTCATCGGTCAATTCAGGCGAATAATACAGTGAGTGAATATAAGTTTCATGATTGTAGAGATAAGCCACATCAATGGTCATATTTCCGTTTCTGAAGCCAATACCTCCCGTAACATTGTAATGCTCGCCATCTGCATTCAGCAGGTTTTTATCCTGTTTGTAAGGATTCTGAAACATAGCGTAGCCACCCCGGAGTGATAACATCGGAGATACACGGTATTCGGCTCCGAATCTTAGATTGTGGGTTGCCCGGAATATTTCATTAATGGCGGTGTTGGTCGCATTAAACTGGGCTGTTTCGTTGATGTGGTTGTTTTTGCTGTTGTATTTCATGGATGAATAATCGGTGTATTCATAATCAACCGATACCAACCCTTTGGTTCCTATGATGTAGGCAAAACTACCAACGGCTTTTAGGGGGGTGCGGAAATTATAGGATATTTCGCCAAGATCAGAGGTTATCTCATAGTTGTCGGCATCGAAAAAATTTGCACGCGCTTTTGTATCATATTCCGTTTTCATTGAATAGTATGTCGGGGTATGCAGCGATGCCCCAATACGAATGCTGTTAATAGGTTTGTAGATGGCACCAATTTTAAAATTGAGACCTGTACCGGATGTCCGTTCATATTCGTCGAAGTAGAAATCATCCAGAATTTCAAATCCATTATCCAGTCTGTAATCAATGTATGCGTTGTAAACTTCATCACTACCCTGTTCGTAATGTTGAGTTTCAATTTTATTTTCAAGGGTAGCTATTCCCAGGCTGGCTCCCAAATAAAACTGATTGCTGAAGTTTGCACCAAAAGAGAAATCAAACAAGCCTGAATATCCCGATTCTGTCATCAGTTTCATTTGATTAACTCCGTTTACCGTACCCATCTCCAGGAATCCTTCCTCATTAATAAATTCAAAGGCCTGTATGTATTCATTAAGCTCACTGCCAGGGACCAATTCCGTCAGACGGGCGTCATACGCTATGCCTGTATAAAAATTATCCAGTTGCTGAGGTGCATAACCCAAAGAATTGTATGCGAAGGAGTGAAGTAGTGATGATTCAACGCCATCGGCCTGGATGAAACTTTTCCGGTTGTAATTATTGGTCCGGTTGTATCCGATTCCAAAATGAGTGCTGACCAGTCCGTTCTCAACTTCCCTCATCAGGCGGGATGTGCCTACATAGGAAATCTGATTAATTGGCACACTGAATTTATCGTCATTGGAAAGGTTTCCGTAGTAATCGCTTTCGGTTTGACCGAATATCAGGGAGGGGGTAAAGGAGAACTCACTGCTCCGATAAACGGCTATTCCTGCCGGGTTGATGCCAATGGCAGAGTAATCACCGCCAAGTGCCCCCATGGCACCACCAAGGCCAATGCTTCTGGCGGTTCCCGTAGGCTTTTGTGCGGAAAATCGCAAAGCATGATCCTCTGTTTGTGCATTGATGGAGGTGGTTATTAGCAATAATGCTGTTGCAAAATACAAATACTTTGTCATAGTCATAGGTTTGAAAGTTTCTCTCACGCAAGTCGATGTATGATTTGCGTGAGAGAGAAAATATTGTGTAACGAGCCTGGCAATGGTTGCCTCAAAAGAACCTATAGGCGTTTCTCTATGCGGGTTCTATCCGGCTTAAATAGTTGAAATAAATCCGGATGCAACAAGGATACCTGTCTTTATCGTCTTCCGCTGCGTACAGTACTTCCGCTGCTTGAACCGCTGCTGCTTCTGGATCCTGATGAGGAAGAACTACTTCCGGAATAGGACGATCTGCTTGAGCTGCTACTTGATCTGCTTGGCGTATAGCTACTGTTAGATGAGGAGCTACGCTGGGCAGGTGTGTAGGTGCTTCGTTGCACACTGGACCGCTGACGGGTGCTGCTGCCACTGTTGTATGTTCTTGTGGGAGTAGAGACCGACCGCTGTTGGGTTGAACTTCCGGTTTTCAATGAGCTTTCAGAGCGTGTTCTTGTATTGGTTCCTGTTGGCCGGGTGTATGTACTTGTCCTGTTGTACGATGGTTTGGAAGCGTTTTCCGGCTGACTGTAAGTCGGGGCGGAGCTTCTTCTTGTTCTGGATTGAACGGTTCCGGTTGAAGCTCCTGTACTTCTGTAGCGGGTTACACTTCTATCCTGAGAGTCCTGACCATCAGACTTAAGAGTGGCAGATCCCCTGATGATTCGTTGTGTGTTTCGATCCGGATTGGTAACTGTTGTACTTCCGTTTGAGTTACGAATAATTCGGGTGCCACTATCAGTTGTTCTGACGACACGTTCTTCACTTGTGGTACCCGTACGCTTAAGCGGAGTATAAGCACCACCTGATGATGTGTTGGAATATCTGGTGTTGGTTCCCATTGATGGTTTTATACCACGTTCCACATTTCTGTAATCTCTTTTACTGTCATTGCTATAATACCCGTGGTTGTAATAGGGTTGATGCCAATAACTGTAATATGAGTTGTGATAGTAAGGGCGATGATGGTAACCCCATCCGTAATAATAAGGGTCATAAAACGGATCGTAATATCCATATCCATACCAGGAGCTGTAAGAGGGATATCCCCAGGAGCTGTAACCAAACGACATGCTCCATGGACTTGACCACCGGTTGAAACGATAGGTGTCGTACCAGCGATTGCTCCAGGTAGGAAATGCATAGGCATAGTTTCCGTCCACATAAACATTCCAGTCGGGATCGTTGAAATAGACAAACTGGTTGTAAAGTGGTGAATAATATGGTATGCGATTAAATGGGCCGTGGAATCGAATCAGTCTTTCAGCATAATCACGGTCCATGCTGCTTCCATCGAAACCATCTACCCAATATCCGGTTTCATCGTTGTAATAAATCAATGTATCTACCTCTTCTGACTGGTCATCAGACAAAACAGATGCATATTTTTCCTGAATTTCAGAGAAGTCACGAACATCTTCCTGTTGACGGGCAATATTACTGTTTTCATATTCCCGAATCTGTCTGTTTTCTTCTCTTCTGGCTTGTTTTAGTTCCTCTTTGGCAATGGAAGGCACCGGAGCAAATGCCTGCTCACGGGTTTCCTGTGTCAAGTCCGGTGCATAGTAGATATCATCATAATACACTCCGGTTGATGCCATTTGGCCGGTAGTAGTGCATCCACCTGCCACTATCAGCAAAACAGCTGCGGTTGTTGTTAATAATAAGTTTTTCATAAGGCATCCTCCTGTTTGTTTCTGTTTTTTATGAAGCAAAATCTATACCAAAAGGTCATTTTTTTTGGTGAGTGTTAAAAAATGTTTTATGTTTCTTTGATTTGCTCCATTTTTTAAGGCTTCGTCCTATAAGTTGGACAGTACCGGTGCGGTTAGGTTTACTGGTCAAATAAAAAGGCCGGCAAGCATTGTAGTTGCCAGTCCTCCCACAGCAATGATGGATTCCATTACCGTCCATGATTGTAGTGTTTGTTTTTCGTTCATACGCAGATATTTTCCAACCAGCCAAAAGCCACTGTCGTTGACGTGCGATAAAAGGGTTGCTCCTGATGCGATGGACAATACTACCAGGGCCCGATGGGGATCTGTGAGCCCCATTTCCTGAATAAGTGGAGCCATAATTCCGGCAGCCGTAATCATCGCTACTGTTGCCGATCCCTGGGTTATTCTGACAATCGCTGCCAAAAGCCATGCCAGAAATATGGGAGGCAGAGAGGAGCCCGCCATTGATTCGGCCAGAATCTTCCCAATTCCGCTGTCCACCAGTACCTCTTTAAATACCCCGCCTGCTCCTGTTATTAAAATGATGATACCCGCCGGTCCAAGCGCTTTGGTGCTTAACTCTAAAACTTTATCCCGTGACATTCCTCTGCGAAGACATAAAAAATAGATGGCCAGTAAAGTTGCTATGATTAATGCTGAAAAAGGGTGCCCCAGAAACCGGATGGTATCGGTGAGTGCTGTTTTATTTAATATTCCCTGATCAACCAGAACTTCAGAGAGGGTATTCAATAAAATCAGGAATAGCGGAACACCTATTAAAAGGGCAATCAGTCTGAAGGAGGGCGGTTTCTGGGATATATCTTCCTGTGCCTTCTCTTTGGCAGAAATAATGTTTTCTTCCGGTGGTAAAACCATTATTTTCCTGGAAATATACTTGCCCCACACCGGCCCTGCAAGTACGGCTACCGGGAAGCCGAGGATAACTCCGAAAAGAATGACCCACCCCAATTGAACATTAATGATTTCTGCTACAGCCACCGGCCCCGGAGTTGGTGGTATGAAACTGTGGGTTACTGCCAGGCCGGCCAGTAACGGGATTCCGTAATACAATAATGATTTTTTGGTGTCACGAGCCATGGCATAAATGATGGGAACTAAAATGATGAATCCCACATCGAAGAACACAGGGATGGCTACGATGAATCCTGTTAGAACCATTGCTGAAGGAGCCCGTTTTTCTCCAAATTTTTTTATTAAAGAATGAGCCAGGGCTACAGCACCGCCGGAACTTTCCAGCATCTGCCCGAAAATGGCCCCCAAACCGACGACTGTGGCGACAAAGCCCAGTGTTCCTCCCATTCCATTCTGAATGCTGTTGATGACTGACTGGGGAGACATACCCGATAACAACCCCACATAGATGGAGACCATCAACAGGGATATGAAAGCACTGATTTTTAGTTTTAGTACTAAAAACAAGAGAACAGCAACTGCGGAAACAACAATAAAAATAATGTACGGGGTTGACATTTCAGGTTGTTTAGAGTTTTGTAATCCGGATTATTTCACATAAACATCATTCGTCTCTGTAAATTAGCATTGTAAAATAACAAAAAGTTTGCTCATTTTTATTATTTTCGTGCCGCTTTAAGGGCATCTTTTTGTATAGTTATTTCATATACTGAGGATGTTTTGAATAGAAATTTCACTTATGTTGGATGAACCGGTATTGGTGCTTTTTTCCGGTTTATCTGACACAAATATCTTAAATATATCATGGCAAAAGTTTTGACCCCAAGAAGTGAGAGTTATGCGCAGTGGTACAATGATTTGGTAATTAAAGCCGGATTGGCAGAGAATTCTGCTGTTCGTGGATGTATGGTTATCAAGCCCTATGGTTATGCAATTTGGGAAAAAATGCAGCGGGTGCTGGACGATAAGTTTAAGGAAACCGGTCATCAGAATGCATATTTCCCGTTGTTTATTCCAAAATCCTTTTTTAGTAAAGAGGCCGACCACGTAGAGGGATTTGCCAAGGAGTGTGCCGTGGTAACTCATTATCGTTTGAAGAATAATCCGGATGGCAGCGGTGTTGTGGTGGATCCTGATGCTAAACTGGAGGAGGAGTATATTGTTCGTCCGACTTCGGAAACCATTATATGGAATACTTATAAGGACTGGATACAGTCATACCGGGATCTCCCAATTAAAATAAATCAGTGGGCCAATGTGGTTCGCTGGGAAATGCGGACCCGATTGTTTTTACGTACTGCCGAGTTTCTCTGGCAGGAGGGACATACTGCACATGCCACAAAAGAGGAGGCTATTGAGGAAGCTGAAACAATGCTGAAGGTATATGCCGATTTTGCCGAAAATTATATGGCGATGCCTGTTGTCCAGGGTTATAAGACTGCCAGTGAGCGTTTTGCTGGTGCGGTGGAGACGTTAACCATTGAAGCTTTGATGCAGGATGGAAAGGCTTTGCAATCAGGTACTTCCCACTTTTTGGGACAGAACTTCGCAAAGGTTTTTGATGTTAAATATCAGAGTAAAGAAGGCAAAGAAGAGTATGTGTGGGCTACTTCATGGGGTGTTTCTACCCGTTTGATGGGGGCGCTTATTATGGCACATTCCGACGATAACGGTTTGGTACTTCCTCCTAAACTTGCACCTATTCAGGTGGTTATTGTTCCCATTTACCGAAAGGAAGAAGAACTGAGGCAGGTGGTGGAGAAAGCTGATAAAATTGCAGCAGCCCTTAAGAAGTTCGGTATTTCGGTTAAGGTGGATGATGACGACAATCACAAGCCGGGATGGAAGTTTGCTCAGTATGAATTGCAAGGGGTCCCATTGCGGATAGCTATTGGACCGCGTGATTTGCAAAACGGTACGGTGGAGCTTGCACGCAGGGATACACTGACCAAAGAGGTGGTTGCGGTGGATGGCCTTGAAAATCACATTAATGATTTGTTGGAGGAGATTCAGGACAGCATTTATCAGCGAGCCATTGATTTCAGAAAAGAGAATACCCGAACTGTTGAGACCTATGAGGAATTTAAAAAGGTTCTTGATGAAAAGGGTGGCTTCATCATGGCGCACTGGGATGGTACTGAGGAGACAGAAGAGAAAATCAAACAGGAAACTAAAGCTACTGTGCGGTGTATTCCTATCGATGGTCCCAAAGAACCCGGAAAGTGCATGGTAACAGGAAAACCTTCCGAAAGAATGGTGGTTTTTGCACGTGCCTATTAATTTTGAAGATAATAACAAGATTATTATAAGTCTGTAAGTGTTTTCCACAGCCGTTTTCAACGTGACTGTGGAAAACATAAAACGGATTTTTTACCTTTCTTAGAGAAGCCGGCTGTTTCGAAGCTTTGTACTTCCTAACATGGGGTTGTCCCAAAAGGTACAAAGCACAAAAAAATGTCATGTTTAGCGTAATCGAAACATCTGTCTTTCAAACAATCAGATTCTTCGACAAGCTACCAATGACAGATTAGGTGCGGCGGATTCCGATCCGCCGTTAGAGACGAAACGGCGGATCGGAATCCGCCGCACCTGCTCAACAAATAACCTTTCCTCGAGTTTTAACATTGAGCATATCAGCTTGTTATCTTCCAAAATTTAATTGAGGTAGGTACTCAGAATGATATCAAAACCTGCCTTTTTGGACAGCCTCCTATTCTCATGATCTCTTTAATCCGGTTAATTCCTTTTAATTTTGCGAAAAGCCGGCTATATTGGAATCTTGATCTGCACATGTATTTCATGGCTCAGGCAGAGGAGAATTCACGTCAAGCATTCTCCTGACAGGCCTTGGCACAATCATTTTACCTCAATTACAGCCTCAACCTCAACCTCAGCCTTCCTCTCACTTAATATTATGACTTCCCTCAATACAGAGTTCGTCTTATTTTTTTATCTTGCAGACAACAAATAAAAACTTATATTATGACTTCTATAGTTGACAGATTTATCAAATACACCAAAATCGATACCCAGTCGGATCCCAATACAGGTCTGACACCCAGCACTCCCGGTCAGATGAAGTTTTCCCGAGAATTGGCTGAAGAACTCAAAACCATCGGCCTGGAAGATGTGGAGCTTGATGACAACGGATACATTATGGCCACTGTTCCTTCCAATATTGAGGAGGATGTTCCGGTGGTTGGTTTTATTGCCCATGTGGACACGAGCCCTGATTTTTCGGGTAAGAATGTTTCTCCGAAAATTGTTGAGGAGTATGACGGTGGTGAAATAGTGCTGGATGCGGAGAATAATATTTCGCTTAAACCGGCTGAATTCCCGGAGTTGAAGCAATACATCGGACAAAAAATTATTAGCACGGACGGAAGCACCCTTCTGGGGGCAGATGATAAAGCAGGTGTTGCAGCGATTGTATCTGCCATGGAATACCTGATTAAACATCCGGAAGTAAGGCATGGAAAAATAAGGGTTGGTTTTACCCCTGATGAGGAGATTGGAGAGGGAGCAGACCTGTTCAATGTGGAGAAATTTGGAGCGGAATTTGCTTATACCATTGATGGAGGTGAGATTGGTGAACTGGAATATGAAAATTTCAATGCAGCCATGGCTAAAGTTACGGCACATGGTCGCAATGTACATCCGGGGTATGCCCGGGGGAAGATGCGCAACTCCATCAGGATTGCCAACCAGTTGATTGCAATGTTGCCTCGTCATGAAACACCTGAACATTCTGATGGGTATGAGGGTTTTTATCATTTGATGTCTTTTAACGGAGATGTGGAAAAAACGGAGATGCAGTTTTTGATTCGTGACTTCAAACGGGATCGTTTCGAAGACAGGAAAAAAGAGATGGAACACCTTGTTAGGAAGGTAAACCATGAATTTGGCGAAGGTGCCATGGACCTGGACATCAAAGATCAGTATTACAATATGCGGGAGAAAATAGAGCCCGTGAAATATATCGTTGATTTGGCCGAACAGGCTATGAAAGACGTTGGTGTTGTTCCTAAAATTAAGCCTATCAGAGGGGGAACCGATGGCGCACGCCTGGCCTTTATGGGCTTGCCAACGCCCAACATCTTTGCCGGAGGACACAATTTTCACGGACGCTTTGAGTTTCTGCCTGTTCCATCCCTGGAAAAGGCTATGGAGGTGGTGCTGAAAATTGCAGAACTGGTACCTTCGGTAAAAAAAGTGTAAATTGAGTATATGAAGAGATTAATTTTAGTAAGACATGCCAAGACTGAACCGCTGACTGATGCGGAAAATGATTTTTCGCGTCAGTTGAAAAAGCGGGGACATAAAGATGCAAGAATGATTGCTGATCATCTGATTGGTAAAAGTCTGGTACCGGACGTTGTTATTTCAAGTCCGGCCCGGCGTGCCTTGCAAACGGCCAGGATTATGGCAGGCTCTTTCAGTATCCCGGAGGCCGATGTTCGGGAGGTGCCGTTTATTTATGACGGGTTTGCACTGGATGAACTTGTTAGTAAGATTGCCGAGCTTTCAGGAGATAAGGATTCTGTGATGGTGGTTGGGCACAATCCCGACATTGCTTTAATGGCCATCCAGTTTGCAGGTGACAATTTTTTCCATTTTCCTACTTCGGCTACTGCTGTTATTGGTTTCTCCGTTTCTGAATGGAGCCAGATAAAGGCAGGAGCGGGAAGAACGGAAATGTTTGTTTATCCCAAAGAACTGAAAGGAAAGAAAGATTAAAGAAAAAGCCCCCTCTTTATTACCGGGGGCTTTTAATTTTGTCAAAAAGATGTGTCAGGCCAAAACGCCCAGCTCAACCCGAAACTCAAAACCCTCAACTCCAAGCTCCAAAACTCCAAACTTTCACTGCCTGAGCAGTTTGCTCATCAACTTATTTTTGTTTACCAGGTTGTCGGGCATCAATTCCGGTGAACTGGTTCTGACCGGGCAAATATCAATACCTCCCCGTCGCGTATAAATGCAAGACACCATCAATTCTTCCGGTGAAAATTTATCCCACAAGCGCTTGTATATCATCTCACAGATCTCTTCGTGAAAATGATTTTCATTACGGATGGAGACCAGGTATTGTAACAGAGCAGTTTTGGCTGGAATGTTTTCCCCTTTCAGATGAATAAATGCGCTACCCCAATCGGGCTGAAAAGTTACCTTGCAGTTGCTGCGGAGCAGATGAGTGGCAACTTTCATGCTCTTTTCCTGCGTGTAGGGGGCTTCTTTCAACAACTCAGGTGCTTCCTGAAATTTTGAGAACGATGTTTCTTCAATTCCCGGTTGTTCTTCCAGAATTTCATAGTCCGTGAAATCGGCTTCTAAAGATTCTTCTTTTGAAAAAAAGGTGACTTCCGCCTTGGTTTCCAGAATTTTTTCCAGATCGGTTTTTATAATCCGGAGCACCATTGCAGTTCCTTCGGCAGGATTGTTTCCATATCGTTCCATGTTGAACCCGTTCAGATAGAGCTTCAACGACTTACTCTCCACAATGTTGGGGCTGTTGGCCGGATAAATAATTTTCAACAGTCCTGCTACCGGCATTCCTTTTTGGGTAAGAAAGCTTAGTTCGTAGGCATGCCATACATCAAATCCGGTGAAAGGAAGGTTGTGATCTTCCAGACCGTATATTTCCCGGTTGAGATGGCGTGGTACAGGTACCAGCACCTCCGGGGCATATTGTTTTGGGTATCTGGAAACTTTACCTAGATATTTGGCTTCGTTGCTCATAGTCCTTCGATAATTAGTGGCTTGCTGAAAAACTATTTAAATGCTAACAATGAATTAATTATAGTCAATGAATTCATTCATAGTGCAAGGTTTTTCAATTAAATCATACAAAAAGTATGTGCCTGAGTGATAAATAGTCAAAATGTCACTGTTCAAAATATTGTTTTTTTGCTAAACGATTCTTACCATTTGAAAGGCGCGGTGGCCTGTCCGTTTTCCGGGCCGGCGGATAGCGGGAAGCCAAAATGGGCGACTTTCAAGGCCTTGCGCAATGGCCGGAAATTTTGGCTTTCGCGGGCGGATAGGTTTAAACGGACTAGACCTTTTTAGTTCTTTTTGGGGCAATGCCAAAAAGGACAATAAAAAATATATTTTAAATAGGTCTGCTGACTTTTTCAGCAGACCCTAATTAAAGAGGCGAAAAATCTTATACCCCTGCTTTGGACCCAAACAGATCGATGTGTAATCGTGGGGCATAACGCCAACCATTGCTGATGGCCATTTCTGCTACCATGGCGGATGTGGTTTTCAACTCTTCGGGAGTGGCTCCCAGCGGCATCAGGAGAATATCCGCCGGGTTCCAGTTATTAAGATGAGCCAGAAATTCTTCCTTTATTTCGATGTAATCGTTGGGTTGCCCTACAACAAATTTAAGCTGCAATTCTTTGCCTGAAGCGTTGCAAAAGTCAATGTATTTTTGGAGTACCTCAATATTTCTTCGTTTTTCGGCGTGATAAGTCAGCGGTCCGTTGGGTTTCAATCCGTAGGCGGCCAGTTTTTGGGCTGAAGGATTGGAGTTCTTCAGTTTGGGGGAAATACTGAACAGGTCAATGTGTTGTGCCACATCTTCAGCAAAGATTGTTCCGTTGGTTTCGATGCTCAAATGTAGCTGTAATTCTTCCTTGAGGCGTGCGGAAAGCATTGCAAGGTGTCTGTGCTGAAGCATTGGTTCTCCACCTGTCAGAACCACGTGGTTGAGGTTTCCGATATTGTGTTGTACCAGAGTAAAGATGTCCTCCTGACTTAATTGGAGTTCCTGTTCTGCTTCAAATGAGGCATACGGAGTATCGCAGCGGCAGAATGAGCCGTCTGGAAGCGACCACATACAACGCAGATTGCATCCGGCAAGTCGTATAAACAATGAAGGAACCCCTGCCAGTTTGCCTTCGCCCTGTATGGTGCCGGAGGTTTTCATTCCAGTGGCAGGTATCGATTTCAACGGTTTGCCATGTTTATCCTTAGTTATGGGAAAAACGCCCTCGTTGGCCAGTACTATCTTGTTCATCGTATAAGTGCTTTATCTTCTATTCCGGCTTCTGCAAAGGCTTTGGCCCTCAGAAGACAGCTGTCGCAGGTTTCACAAGGCTTTTCACCACCCCGATAGCAACTCCAGGTCAACTCAAAGGGGACCCCCAGTTCCCGGCCCAATTGGATCTCCTCGGCTTTGGTCTTGTGCACAAACGGGGCATGAATCCGGATGGGGCGATTTTGCTCAGCGCCCATTACCGTACCTTTGTTTACCGCATTTTCCATAGCTTCAATGAATTCCTGACGACAATCCACGTAGCCGGAATAATCCACCTGACTAACCCCGATAAAGATCTCTGTAGCCTGAATGGCTTCGGCGTAAGATGCCGCAACTGATAAAAATACCATATTTCGGGCCGGTACGTAAGTAACAGGAATGTCCTGACGTGTGACGTCGCCGTTTTCCACTTCCATAGACTTGTCAGTAAGGGAAGAGCCTCCCCACTGATCCAGCTTCAGGGAAACTACCTGATGAGCTGCAACACCGGCTTCTTGTGCAATGGCTTTGGCCGCATGTAACTCACGATCGTGACGTTGACCATAGTCAAACGACAAGGCATGAATCTCAAACCCGCGCGATTTAGCCAGGTAGAGGGCAACGGCACTGTCGAGACCTCCCGATAATAACACAACTGCTCGCTTCATTGATGAAAAAGTTTTTAAAATATACCATACATCCGGCCATTTGGTCGGTGTAACCAATTAAAAACAGTTTCTTAACTTTTCCTGAAAAAAACATTGGGGAATGGAAGAACCGGAGAGAAATCTCCTGCAAAAGCACAGTTCCCGGCAACATCTGAAAAATACAGACGCCGGAAAATCAGCATTTATGCACATGCAGTCCATGGCCCATAGTTTTTTTTAGAGACAGGATGGTTTCGAACTGTCTTTCTGATTTAGGGTGCAAAGATACGAAAATATGAAATCCACAATCATGGTTTCATTCAAAATGTGCATTTTTGCACCTGATTTGTTTAAGCAGCCAAAAGATTTTGTATTGTGAGAAGTTGTATTCTGTTTTTAATAACGTTTTTTCTTATGTTTTCCGGGGTTGGGAAGGCACAACATGTACCGGTTTCGGAGGTAGGACTACCTCCTAATCAGCAACATGTGAGTGTTCTTTATCATCATGGAATCGTTATTCCTCATCATGCGAATATGATCTATTTTATAGACGATTTCTCACGAGGTGTGGAAGTGAATTATGGTTTGTGGCGTTTCGACCGGGCTGGTTGGCAACAGTATTACAATTATCCTGAGGTTGGGGTGGGATTTTTTTATAACTCCTATGGCAATCCTGATATTTACGGACAGGGGATGGCGGTTTATCCTTATCTGAAATTTCCCATTGTCCGGACCTCCCGTTTTACATTAAAGAATAAGGTGGCAATGGGACTGGGTTATACCAACAATCCGTTTGATCCACAGGAAAATCCATGGAATCAGATTTTCGGCGCTAAGCTCAATGCATATGTCGGTTTTGGGCTTTATACCGGTTACCGGATTTTGGATCACTGGTCCTTGTATGGTTCAGCTTCATTGAATCATATGTCGAATGGTGCTGCACGTAAGCCCAATAATGGTATCAATACCCTTACTTTCAGCCTGGGAACCCGCTATCATTTTCTGGATGATAAAATGCCACAGTTGAAGCGGCATGATGCGCCCCGCAGAAATAACAGGGAGATAGAGGTGTTCGTAAATTACGGACGCAGTCAGGCCAACGATTACAATTTCAATATTTATTCCTCGGGCAGTTTGAGCATCAATCACATTTGGTACCGGTCGGTTAAGTCTGCCTGGAGTGCCGGATTGGATGCCATATATTTTGGAGCTGCTCCATATGCATATCCTGATATAAAAGAGTACATTGATCATACCGACAGAATGTTTTATGGTGCATTTGGGGGCCGCCACTGGATTATGGGGAAAACCTCTCTTTTTGTTCAGGTGGGGGTTTATCTTTATTCACATATAAAACCACCTCAGCCGGTTTATCCCCGGTTAGGTATCCGCCACCGGATTACGGACCGATTGGTGGCTAATTTCAGTGTGAAAGCAAGTTTTTTCAGGTCTGAATTTATGGAGTTTGGATTGGGATACCGTATTCCATATAAAAAGAATGAATTATGAAAGGTATTTGGACACTATTGATATTGGCAATTCTTTTTTCTGGGTGCGACTATACCGATGCTTTGCTTAAAGACGGGAAAATGATCCGAAAAGAGGTATTGCTCGGGTCCATTGAGCGGATAGAGATAGATACCTCCGTTGAATTGGTTCTTACCAATGGGAGGGATTCGGTGGTTGTTGTGGAGGGACTTGACTTTCTTGTGCCCCGGCTGGTGTTAAATCAGGAGGGGGACGTGTTGAAAATTGAGTCGGAAGGTTTGATTGGTTTTAGAGAAAAACAGCTGCCAACCGTTACGGTTGGAGTTTCCGGGCTTAAACGAATTACCTCTAACTTTCCATCCAGGATAACCAACACGGATACATTGAAATTATCCTCGCTTTCGGTGGTGATTAACGGTCGCGGAACTTTTACACAGTGTGATTTGTTGGTTGATGCAGGAACGCTCTCTCTGGCCGCCTATGGCAGCAATGTTGGGAACCATATTTTCAGAGGGAAAGCCGATAAGCTGATTGTCAATGCAGAAGGGTTATCAACGGTTGATGCGTTGCAGCTGAAGGCAAAAACGGTTCGTATGGTTCAAAAATCGGTAAACTCGTCCTACGTAAATGCTGTGGAAGCGTTGAGTGTGGATATTTTTTCTTCCGGTAATGTTTATTACATCGGTAACCCTGATACAACGCTTAAAATAGGTGATCCCTTGTATGAAGTGGAACTTGGTACATTAATAAAGTTGACGGAGTAATGTAACCGCGTTATTGATTGGCGGTTTCCTTTTTCTCAAGCTCCATTTGTTGCTCCAGTAAATCCTGCAGCGTATTGTTTTGGAAATAATCGGCAATGATGTTGTTGAGTCCTGACCAGAACTTCTTGGCAGAACAGGTATTCTCCCGGTCGCATTTGTAATTCCTTTCAATACAATCGATAACACAAATGCCGGGCTCAAAAGCATTGTTGATGTCCAGGATTCTTATTTGATCTGCGGGACGTGTAAGGATGTATCCGCTTTTCTTACCTTTAACATTGGTAATCAGTCCTGCCACTTTAAGTGCATAGATGATGTGATCCAGGTATTTATTGGAAATATCCTGGCGTTCGGAAATGTCTTTCTGAAAAATACCGTTATTGTTGGTTTCGCGGGCAATCTCGACCATGGCTCTGAGGCCGTAACGGGTTTTAGTGTTAAATTTCAATGCTACAGATTTTTACTTGTTTAAAGTAAGCCCAAAGTTAATAAAAACTTCATTATTAACCTTTACCATGCCCATGAATTTGGATGGTGGTTCCAGGTTGAAGTCTTGCAGACTGATATTAACCTTGCCGTTAAGGTGGACGGATTCCTCTCTGCAGTCATGTATGCGGCCAGGTATTTCATAAGTGTTGGATGTTCCGGCAAGTCCTACTTTTATTTTCGGAACCACCGTGCTTTCAGCACCGGCCGGTAATTTAATGTTTTCAAAGAAGATGGTAATATCGATGTAGGGATATTCAGAAGCTTTTATGAGTTTTAGAAAATCATCAAGCATCATGGGATTTGACGGGTTGAATTCGTTTGCGGGAATTTTGAGCTTTATTATTTCCCCTGAATGACTTTCTTCTTCAATAATCTCATCCTTTTTGCGGAAGACCTGCTCAAAGTGAAAATGGTTCACATTGGTTGAACCTTCTATTTTTATATAGTTGTCGCACTCTTCAACGATTGATTCATTGTGATGAGGGAGGTGTTTCTCCGCCATTGGTTGCCCGACAACATGGAAGAAACAGAATAAAAAACTTATTACCATCACCATACGTAATCTCCGGTAATGCTTGAACTCATTCTGGGAAATCCGTTTAACCGGTTTTGTATAGCCGGCTGGTAACAGTAATAAGTTTTTTAACTTCATATGTCTGATTTTTTGTTTTTGAAAATCAGCTGGTTGTCTTGATTAGAAACTGATGGCAGCTTCTAACAGCAAGCCGTTGAATTTGCCCTCATTGAGAATGTCTCCGGTAGCAAATCCGTCATATTTCTGACTTACATATTCTACCTTGGCAAGAATATTTTTGGTCATAAACCAACCACCACTTAACTGCACCCGGTTGATGTCAACGTCTTCTCCGGTGGCAGTTTCACCGCCAACTGTATTGTAGCGTCCGCCTACGTAAAAGTTCTCTTCATTGCCAAAGCGGTATATTAATTCTCCTGACAGTTGTGTGAAGTTTCTTGTGTCAGCTTCGCCGTTGGATTTTCCGCTGGCAGATTCTATTACTCCGAAAAACTCCAAGCCGCCTAACTTCACAAATGGGTTGACCATAAAAGCAGTCAGTTCGTTATTGAAACCCGGATTCCATCGTCCTGAGCGGAAGTTTCCTGAAGCTGAAGCATCCGGAGCTTCCATTACATAATAGTAACGTGATCCTGCACGGTCGCCGGCATACAGATATGTCCTTGCACTTTCTCCGGTAGTGTAAACAGAACCGGTCAGGCGGAATCTGAAGTCTTCATCAATTTGTTTGTCATAACCAACTTTTCCAACGAATGATGCTTTTGTGGTGCCGGGATTGGTGACCGATTGGTTCAGCTTTCCGTTTGTCAGACCCACCATTCCGATAAAGCCATTGCTTCGGTAATATACCTCTCCACCCACTTCTGTGGTAAAGGCATCCATGATGAGGTTGCCCACAAATGGGTTGTAAATGGCTCTTGCATTGTCGGTTCTTCTGAAGTGTGCATCACCGTAATTGTTTTCCATATGACCTATTTTGATGGTTACTTTATCCATCAGGTCAGCCATAAATCCTTCGCGAATGAAATCCAGTTTGTCGATTTGGAAGTATCCGCCTTTTACGTATGGCTCTGGGTGGTGACGTGATGATAAATAGGTGCGAAGGTGCATTTTTACACCATCATAAAGGTGCACATCAAGGTCCAGGTTGGCTGTTGCCAAATTGAAGTTATCACCAATCTCAATCAATTCCACATCTCCTGAGTTTTCATGATCTACTGCCTGGAATTGAATGGTGGATGCTCCACCAATTCTTACCTGAACACCGTCGAAATTATCGGCTGTGTCTTTAGGCGCTTCAAAGTCATTGATTCCACGCTGATCGGGAAGTCTGAAATTCTTAAAGTCTCTGTCGTTTTGTGCGCTGGTGGTAATACCTGTTGCCAGAAACGCCAGCAATACTAAATATTGAAATTTCATATTTACTTTTTTTATTGGTTTGTAATGCAATAAGTTGAATGATGATTGTTACTTCAATTCAAGATTGATATTGACTTTTACTTCATCTCCTGTTTTTATCGTTCCGAACATTGCTGTCGGTGGATCCATTTCATAGTCACTCATTTGAATGGTGGCCGTTCCTTTTACCGTAATATTTCCACTCTCCTGATAGGAAAGGTTGATGGGTAAGGATACAGGTCTGGTTTCCCCGGCAATTGTAAGGTTGCCTTTGATCTGAACTTTTTTGTCATTGCCTGCCTGAATATTCAGTGGAGCCGACTGACGAAAAGTCAATGCAGGAGCTTTTTTTGCTTCCAGAGCTTCATGAGCTTTTTTGTCCATCATTGAGTTGTCGCTCGATAGTTTATTGGCATCACCGGTTAAACCGGCTTTTGTCAGGGTAAAGGAGCCGTCATCGTTTTGGGTAACTTCAGCCGTAGCCCTGAAATCTGACAAAACCATTTCCCAATCGTGAAGGGAGGAGGTTCCGGTAACTACAACCGAATTCTTGTTCCCTGTCAAATTAAGTGTTTGAGCTTTGGTTGCTGTAGTACTGATAATTGTCAAAGCAATGATCAGCAGTGTCTGTAATGCAAATCTGGTCATATCTTTAGTTTAAAACATTAATCCTATTGCAAAAGTAGTATAAAATGATAAAGTTTTAAATACTTTGGAGTCTTTTTTTTTATTTTATCGATTATTGCCCTGTGAAGTTTTAAGGTAAATGAATGCTTCGCCTTGCTTACAATGATCTTGTTTTCCCGATTAGAGTATGATGGAGTGGGTGATTTTCCCTGTAAGATTCATTCGGTTGGCGATTGTAGAAAATTGAGTCAAAATGTGTCTGTTACAGAACTGTGTCGTTTATGATGAGCCCAAGTTTGAATCGAAGATTGGCCCGGTCATTAACCGGGATTACGTTGAAACAAGAAGGAAAGATCCCCCAATGGGAGTGAAGTTGATTACATTCCCAGTGGAATCATCTCCATTAGCGGTTGCAGAATATTCGAAGTTTGACGTAAATGTATCGGAGGCACCACCACTTTAAGTGCCAAAGGCATGATGTCTATGTTCACGGTTTTGCCCAGATTGACCGGTTCTCCATCCACATGTCCCAACAGGGGGTGTGGGTGGTTGATTGTTATTTTTCGTGCTTTAACAATCTTATCGTATTTGCTTTTGTCGATAGATTGATCGACCAGGCTTATTAGCAAGGCCGGAGCGGTATATTTCGGAAAATCTTTGATCAGACAAACATCAATCAATCCATCGTCAATACGGGCTTGTGGAGCTATGTGGAAATTGTTTCCATATTGACTGGAATTGGCAAAACTTATAAGAAAAGCATCCAGTTCTGTTAATTCTCCGTCAATCTCTATTTTGTAATGATCTGATTTGTATTTGGGGAACTCTTTGGATATGAGTTGCATATAGGCCAGGGGGCCCCGCTTTTTTTTATGGGCAAACTGATGACTGATGTAGGCATCAAAACCAATGCCGGCAACGTTTAATGAGTAATAGTCGTTGATTTTGATGGCATCAATGGATTTTATATTTCCATGGTTGATGACATCCAGGGCTTTATTGACCTTGAATGGCATTTGCAGAAAGCGGGCAAGTCCATTGCCCGATCCGGTAGGGAGAATGCCAAGTGCTGTTTCGGTATTGAGCAACCCGCGGCCAACTTCGTTGACAGTTCCATCGCCACCAACAGCCACAACAATGTCGAAATTTCCGGCTGCCTGCCTGCTTATTTCGAATGCGTGATCAGGGTGCTTTGAAAAAAGAATCTCAATGTCCAGACGCGAAGCATCTGTTTCATTCTGAATAAGCTTTGCCATGTCTTTCTGGCGTCCAATGCCGGAAGCCGGATTGATAATATATAAAGCCTTCTTTTTCATTCAATACCTGTTGGTTTTGCGGCCACAAATTTACATATATATTTTTGAAAATACCTCATTTGTGTTAGTCATGGACAATTTTTATGAGAAAAGTGAGATAATTTTATTTTCTTTGATAAACTAAAATACAAAGTCGTGGAAACATTAATTCAATTGGATCAGGAGCTTTTGCTGTATTTAAACTCATTCACATCACCTTTGTTTGATGCTGTTTTCTGGTTGATTACCAGTAAAACCATTTGGGTTCCGATGTATGTAATGATACTCTATGCAATTTTTAAGAGTCAGGGAATTAAAGGTTTTGTGACCATTGTTTTTCTTGGTTTGATGGTGCTTTTGTGTGATCAAATCTCCACCAATATTTTCAAAGAGGGATTTGAGCGTTTTCGTCCGTCACATGAACCTGCCCTGGAAGGATTGGTTGATCTGATCAATGGCAAAAAAGGAGGGAAGTATGGTTTTGTCTCCTCTCATGCAACCAACTCCTTTGGTTTAGCAGTGTTTTCATTGCTTCTGTTCCGATTTCGATGGTACACCGTATTTATTTTGTTTTGGGCAGCGTTGAATAGTTATTCCCGTATTTATATGGGGGTGCATTATCCGGGAGATATTCTGGGTGGCTTAGTATTGGGATCCGTTATAGGTTGGTTTGTTTATTGGATGTACCGGAAAGTTGCTTCCAGATTCCTTTTGATTCCTGACAGCATAACCCCAACAGCCGGAAGACGGGAGTTCTCATTGTCAAATGTACGCTTGGTCGTTTTTACGGGACTCATCACTATTGTTTTAATATTGCTGTCGGGTAAAATAATTCTGCCGCTCACGGTTTAGGATTTCTTTTACATTGGTGCCTTAATTGGATTGATATTGAGCGTGTTATTTAAGAAACAAGAAGGGGTGAAGTATAATTTTTGTTAAAACCAATATTTTTGATGTTAAATCTGTTTTAAACCTTCCTTTTTTTTCTTATTTTTATATCACATCAATATCAATAACCTCTTTAAATCATTTCAATTATGAGCACTACAATAACATTCAATCAGCTCAGGAAGATTAAGGATAGTCTGCCTGAGGGAAGTATTCGCAGCATTGCCGACTCGTTAAACCTCGACGTAGAGACAGTCAGAAATTATTTCGGAGGGGCCAACTACGATCGGGGCAGAAGTATTGGAATTCATCTGGAACAAGGCCCTGATGGTGGCGTAGTGGAACTTGACGATACCACCATCCTGGATATGGCCAGAGAAATCATTGAAGGAAAAAGAGAAGTGCATATGAGTAACTGATTGAAGCGTTGCCTTACCTGAAAGGGTGAGGTTTTATTATGATACTATGTGGAACCCGGGGGTGTTTTCAGAATTATGAGAACACCCCCCTTTTTATGGTCAGGCAGCAGTTATGCAACTTCTTTTTTTAAGGATGATTTTAGAATATAAAATCCGATAAGCCCTGCCGCAATGGAGCCAAAGAAAATACCGATTTTGGCTTGATTCATCAGTTCCTGGGTTTCAAATGCAAGACTTGAGATAAAGAGCGACATGGTGAATCCGATACCTCCTATAAACCCGAGTCCGACAAAAGCTTTCCATGGAATGTTACGAGGCTTCACAGAAAGTTTCAGCTTTACGGCCAGCCATGAGAAGAGTGAAATTCCGATGGCTTTTCCAAAAACCAGACTTACTGCAATGGCGATGGATAAGTCGTTGAGAATGGCCCCGCTGGACAGCGGAGAACCCGGGGACAGAATTGTCACCCCTGCATTGGCCAGCGCAAAAAGTGGAAGAATAAGATAATTGACCACTCCGCTGAGATTATGTTCAATCATCTGCAGCGGGCTTTGGGTTTTCTTTACCAGCGATTCTACTTGATCGATTGCAGCCAACTGCTTGTTGGTCATTACAAATTTTTTATCATCACGTGGTAAGGTCGAAAAATGCTTTAGCCCCTCTTTTATCCTAGGCATAAAGTCATTGATGTGAATTTTAGGACGCATTGGTATGCTGAAGGCTACTAAAACACCTGCAATGGTGGGGTGAATTCCTGATTTGAGGAACAGAAGCCAGATGATAAATCCCACGTAAGTGTAGAGATAGAGATTTTGTATGTTAAAATAATTGGCGGCAAATAAAATCATTAATAATCCCAGTGCAAAGAACAAATAGTACCACAAAATGGTGTTGCTGTAAAACATGGCAATGACCAACACTGCTCCGAGGTCATCGACAATAGCCAGGGCTGTAAGGAATATTTTCAAACTTAAAGGAACCTTTTTCCCCAGAATTCCTAAAATGGCCAGAGAAAAGGCAATATCTGTGGCCATGGGTATTCCCCATCCCTGAGACATCTCCCCGGAGAAACCAAATGAGACAAATAAAAGAATCGGGACAACCATGCCCCCAATAGCTCCGAAAACAGGGAAGATGGCCTGGCGGAACGAACTTAACTCTCCCGCGATAAATTCCCGTTTGATTTCCAGTCCTACCACAAAAAAGAAAATGGCCATCATGCCATCGTTAATCCAGTGCAGTAATGACTTTTTGAGTTCAAAGGGCGCCAACCCCAGGATGAAATCATATTCCCAGAGTGATTCGTAATATCCTTTCATGGGGGAATTGGCCCAAAGCAACGCCAGAAAGGTTACAAATATTAACAATACACCACCACTGGTAACATGTTTTAAAAACCACTGTATGGGATCTGTCAGATTGGGTTTAGGGAATTGAGTTCTCTTCATTTTTAATGTTGGTTATTTTGTT
Source organism: Marinilabilia salmonicolor (assembly GCF_003003035.1). Lineage (GTDB taxonomy): Bacteria > Bacteroidota > Bacteroidia > Bacteroidales > Marinilabiliaceae > Marinilabilia > Marinilabilia salmonicolor_A. The sequence continues at coordinate 160,059 of NZ_PVTS01000004.1, forward strand.
ATTCTTTTTTGTTGTCCCGGCTATTTACGAACTTACCTGTATTATGTTTCAGCTAATTTATATATTTAGAGCTTTGTATATATATGTCTTTTTACATATGTGTCTGTGTGGCATTGAATTGTCATCTTTTTTTCTGTGATAAAATAGATTTTGTCTGAATAGTGACTCCTTCCTGCGTTAAACATTCTTAAAACTGAGCCAGGGGAGGATAATCAGACGCAAAGGACTCTACCTTTGCCGGTGTCAAAAAATTACCTCTCTCTCTAATATTTATTCTTATGTTTTTCTTTTATGCGATGATCATAGTCTTTGTTCTGGGCTATGGGTTGATTGTTTTTGAACACGTCAATAAAATTGATAAAGCGGCTACGGCCCTGTTTACCGGAGCTATTCTCTGGACACTATTGGTTATTGATGCTCCACAAATAATGGGTATGCATTTAAACCGGAACTGGAGTGATTTTTCTTCCGGTCTGGGAATTCCTGAGACCGCCCAGGTCATGGAGTTTGTTACGCAGCATGCTGTTATTGAGCATTTGGGAGATGTTGCTTCCATTATCTTTTTCCTGTTGGGAGCTATGACCATTGTGGAGGTAATTGACCGATACCAGGGGTTCAGGATTATAACAGACCGAATTCATACAACAAACAGAATTAAGTTGTTGTGGATCATTAGTGTGCTGACTTTCTTCATTTCGGCAGTTTTGGATAACCTTACCACAACCATTGTGATGATTGCTTTGCTCCAGAAATTGCTTTCAAAACAGGATAATCGCTGGCTTTTTTCAGGGATGGTGGTTGTTGCTGCCAATGCGGGCGGTGCATGGTCGCCCATGGGTGATGTTACCACGATTATGCTGTGGATAGGTGGTCAGATTACAGCTGCGGGCATTGTGAAAACGCTTATTTTGCCCAGTCTTGTCACGATGTTGGTGCCCCTGGCCATTCTTTCTTTGGTGATGAAAGGAGCCACCAATCGTCCATTGCTGGAACCTGATGAATCGGCAGAGTTTATTCCCTATAAAGACCGGTTGAAAATTTTGGTTTTCGGAATACTGGCGCTTGTGGCAGTTCCGGTGTTTAAAGGACTGACTCAGTTACCACCATTTCTGGGGATGTTGCTCGGGTTGGGTGCTCTGTGGATGTACACCGATCGTCATTTGAAAAGACGAAATGTTTTGGATAAAAGGAAATTGAGTATTGTTAAGATTCTCGAAAGGGTGGATGTGGCTTCTATCCTGTTCTTTTTGGGAATACTACTGGCGGTGGCAGCCCTTCAAACAGCGGGTCATCTTAACCTGCTGGCTCAATGGCTGGATGAAAATGTTTCCAATATTTACGGGATTAATATCATTATTGGCTTTCTGTCATCTGTTGTGGATAATGTCCCTTTGGTGGCTGCATCGATGGGAATGTACGATGTGCCACAGGTAGCAGATGTGGCCATGGCTTCCGATTTCTTTGTGGATGGTAATTTTTGGTCCTTTCTGGCATACTGCTCAGGAACAGGTGGAAGTATTCTTATCATTGGTTCGGCTGCAGGAGTGGCTGCCATGAGCATGGAAGGAATTCCATTTTTCTGGTATCTGAAACGAATAAGTTTATTGGCTTTATTGGGCTATATTGCCGGTGCAGGCACTTATTTACTGATGTTTGCCTGGTAAAAAGAGCAGGTGAATCTGGAAATAATAGTTTTAGCCTGGACGATTCATGTACTTTCTTAATGATATGATCGAATACCAATAAATACTGGCAACGTAAAGAAAATTGATGAAGAGAACAATGAATTATTTTCAAATTAATTTTTTGAGGAAGTTTTTATTTGGCAGGTAGTTGAACATCTTAATAGAAAAATTGTGAATAGTTCAGTCCTCCCAAAAGCGTGGCCTTTTCCTTTTAAAGGAATACATAATGTCGCATTGGTAGGGTGAGGCTTTGTTTTATTAAGGCCGAAGGTTTAAAAGAAATTGTATTAAATCAATCCCCCCCTCTCATTATTGGTCGCGTCGCGACCAATAATGAGAGGGGGCGTGGGGGATACCTCAAAACCCAGGGCGTTGCCCTGGGCTATTTCGTTTAGGCTTTCAGCCTGTTTACATATTACCTGGTTTATGTATAAGGTAGTTAGAACAATACTCCGTTATCCCGAAGTTTCGGAAAAATTCAACTATTTGCAGAACATGGTTTTTTGTCGCTTAAAACACAGGTTATCATCATTATATGAATTGTCTTACATCTTAAATCTAATAGTCTAACGATCTATTGTTAGAACAAAGCTTCAGTATAGCAGTTTTTTATCATCTTCACTCATCTGTTCAATTGCTTTTTTGGTTGTTTCCAGTTTTTCGGGAGTGCCAATATCAAACCACAAGTCGTGTTGACTTTCGTATCCTCTGAATGTGTGGTTACGTGCCAGCCGGAGGTAAAGCTCCATAATGGGGAATTTCCCGGTTTCAAGAATTAAATCGAAAATCCGGGGCTCTACGATGTGTATTCCCTGGAAACCGAATGCGTTGTATCTGGAGGTTTCTTTGGTTATGATTTTGTCACCGGTTTTCAGGTTTTCCCATCCCGCCAGTTCCATGTGTTCATTGAAGAGCAGATGCCGGGTGGTGTGGCGTTGCTTTACCATGAGTGAAGCAAGTTCCCCGTGCGACTGATGGAATGATATAAATTTTTTTAGATTGGCGGTGGTCACAATATCCACGTTGTAAAGGAGCATAGGATTTTTATTATCGAACAGGGGACGGGCTTTAAGAAGGCCTCCGCCAGTGTCCAGTAATTGCTCCGATTCATCCGATACAACGATTTCCATCCTGTCAGAACGAAAGCGATTTATTTCCTCAATGACCAGATCACTAAAATGATGTACGTTGACCACTACTTTGCTGATTCCTGCATTCTCCATTTTGAGCAGAGCCATCTTAAGCATAGTCATTCCGTTGACTTCAATCAAAGCCTTTGGTTTATTATTGGTAAGAGGTTTTAATCGTGTGCCCAGACCGGCAGCAAACAGCATTGCGTTCATTTGGTAGATGTTAGTCAGTAGGTTGTGGTGAATAGTCTTTTGTTAGTCAAATATGGTCATAACTTATACCACAAAGCCCACCTATTTGACTAGAATTACTATCCTTTTCGTCATTTATTCGTTGCGATAAAATGAAGATATCAAAACCTGAAAATGGAATTGTGGTGTCGTGCTTTATTCAAGATCTAATACTATCTGAATGTTTTCTTTTACCAATTCTATCAGGTTGTCAGGAAGAACACCAACCCTGTTTGTCAGACGTTTATTGTCAATTGCTCGGATTTGGTCAATCATAACATCACAAGCCTGATGTAAATTTGCTGTTCCTTTTTTTATGTGTACTCTTAATATTTCAGAATCTCTTTTCACGTTTGTTGTAATCGGGCAAACAATGGTTGAGGGATGAGGAATATTATTGAGCAGGTTTGTTTGAATCGTTAAAACAGGTCTTGTTTTTCCCGGTTCAGTCCCAATTTGTGGATTTAGGTCTGCAATCCAAATTTCGAATTGTTTAATCTGCATAATCTATCTCCTCAAAATCTTTTAGTGCAGACATAGAATCAGATTTAACTATTTCCGATTCCTTCCTAAGCTTTTTCTCAAGAATATTTTTGCGCTGAACTTTGTTGTAATAGTCTAAAGCTTCATTTATATAACGGTTTCTTGGTTTCTTAATTCGAGAGAGAATTTTTTCTGTCTCACCAAAAATCGAATCATCTATTTTCAGGGATACTGTTTTCATAACACATGATTTTTTTTACTTGTATATTACAAAGGTATATCTTATTTGTATGTTTATCAAGTGTGTTTAGTTTCTGCCCATGAATTACCACTTGCGTAGTTACGCTTGCCGCCAAAATACTCATCCCGATAGTGCTTTTTGTTGTTTTTTTGCTCAAAAACCTTACATAAGCTATTTCAGGACTACGTTTTTTGCGTCTTGCGCCACCTATCGGTCGCCAAAGGCTTGCTGACGGCACGGTGCTAAAGCTATAGGCGGCACGCGGTCGCAAGCCTCGAAATTCGCAATTTCTGACAAGAAATTAAAAACAAATTTTACCGGGTTGATGGACAGACTCTATTAATAGATGTTGCCTCCCAATAATATTACCCAAAAAAGAGCAATCAACGTTCCTTTCTGCTTTCATCAGAAATGCCGCTTTCCGGTTCGTCGGTAGTTCCGGGAGTGCCAATGCTGCGGGCTGCGCGGGCAATTACATGCGCTGCAACGGGTGAGAGGAATACCAGTACTCCGAATACAATGGCAGATTCAAGCAATACAAACCAATCGAGAAACAACAGATTGACACCAATGAGCAGCAGCAATAATCCCAGAGATGAAACTTTGGTAACGACATGCATTCGTGCATACAAATTTTTAAATCGCCAGATACCGACAGAGGCAATTAAAACAACGATTGCACTGATTAACAATATGGCTCCTACAATATATTCCATCATTGGTCTTTGTTTTGTTTATACAGATAACGGGCAATAATCATTGATCCAAAAGCCAGAATAAAGGCTACAACCAATACCACATCCAGAAGGAGTTTCTCCCTGGTGTAAAGGACGTCGCATACCATCATTCCAACAATAATAACTCCGATCTGATCGAGGGCCACAACCCTGTCGGGCAGGGTAGGTCCTTTGAAAAGACGTAAGAAGGGGAATATGAGACTTATAGAAAAAATATACAAAGCAATGAGTGCGGCATATTCCAAAAAAACATCGGCATGGGTCATATCACAAAGCTTTAGATAACAAACTTTCAATTTTACCGGTCACTTTCAAAAAATCGGCATGGTCACTCCTGTTGAGCAGATGAACCAGTATTTTATTGTTCTCAGAGTCAATGTCAATACTCATAGATCCGGGAGTCATACTAATGAGGTTAAAAAGCAGAACAACCCTCCATCCTTTCTTAAGTGTTGATTGATATTCGATGAGCATACCATCTTCTCCACGACTTCCCTTCACCACTTGCATGGCAATGGCCAAACCGGATTCGGTGACCTTGAAGGCGTAGTAGATGAAAAAGTATATGAAATAGAGTGGTTTCATTTTTAGTTAATTAGTTGTTCTTTAGCTTATAGTTCTTGGCTCATTGCTTTTAGCCCCCTGTACCCTGCTCCTTGCTGCATGCCCCTTGCTCCATGGCTTTGCTCCTTATTGTGGAACCGGAAGTCCTCCCTGGGGGGGATTTAGGGGGCTGTTAGTTATTCTCCAATACAAAGTTGATGTAATCAGAGGGTTGCATTAGGGATTCTGCCGCAAGCGTGCAGTATTCTACAATTGGTGTGGCAAAAACTCCGGCCAGTATAATAATAATCGCCATCGCACCTGATGACCATTTCATCCAGTTGATGTTAACAGGCTTATCGTCCAGCAGGGCTATTTTAATGATGGGGGCAGGAATTTTATCGGGTGTTTTTTTCCAGAATACTTCCATCCAGATCTTTACCATTGAGAAAAGGGTAAAGAAACCAACAAAGAGGGCGGTAAAAGCAATTCCCAACTGCTGGGCTTCGATGCCTGCTTTGATGAGCAGGTATTTTCCGATAAATCCGCTGAGGGGCGGTAATCCGGCCAGACTGAAAGCGGAAATAAAAAAGAAAATGGCCCAGAGGGGGTGTTCTTTATAAAAATCGCCCAATATTTTGAGGTTGAGCGTTCCTTTCTGTCGGTGAACATATCCGGCCACTAAAAAAGCATTGGTTTTTGAAATCATGTTGTGCGCCAGGAAAAATATGGCTCCGGCGAGACCGCCTACCGTAAAGAGTCCCAGTCCCATTACCACGTAGCCCACCTGACTGATGATGTGAAACGATAATACTTTGCGAAATTCAAACTGGGAGGTTGCCGTAATGACCCCGATTACCATGCTGAGCCCTGCAATCCATAAGATCAGGGGTTGCCAGAATTGACTGTTCTGATGCAAAAACAGGGCATAGAAACGGATGAGTGAGTAAATGCCAACCTTGGTCAGCAATCCGGCAAATAGCGCGGTAACAACCGGGGGTGGGGTGTGATAGGAGGCAGGTAGCCAGAAAAAGAAAGGCACCAGGGCTCCCTTGATGGCAAATCCCACAAAGATGAGGATGAATGCCGGATTTAATTCCGGTGGCATTGTTTCAAAATTCATCAGTTTTTGCGCAATGTCGGCCATATTGAGGGTTCCCATTTTACCGTACAAAAGACCGATGCCTGCCACAAAAAAGAATGAGGAAATGAGGTTGAGAATCAAATATTTGATGGCTCCTTCGAGTTGGTTCCGTTCTCCGCCATGACTCATCAGAATGAACGAAGCCATCAGCATAACTTCAAACCAGACATAGAGGTTGAAGATGTCGCCGGCAAGGAAGCTGCCGTTGACACCCATTAATATGCCAAACGAAAAGAGATAAAATCCAAAACTTTTTCTGCGAGTGTCAACCGATTGGATGGAGTAGGCCATGGCAGCCATAAATACAATGGCTGATACCAGTACCATCAAAGCACTAAGCCGGTCGGCAATAAGGGTGATGCCGTAAGGGGCGGGCCAGTCGCCCATCTGCATTTTTACCATTCCTTCGGTGTTCACTTCCACCAAAAGAAATACCGCAACGAGCAGGTTGAGGGTGGCGGCACCCAAGGCAACATATTCCCGGCCATGAAAATGGCGAAACAGAAAAGCAAAAATCATGAATGCCAGAGGCAAAAAAACAGGTAAAGCTATTATCATTTCTGGTCGGTCTTACTCAGTTGATCCAGGTCGTGTGTCCCGGTAGTTTCAAAATATTTATATTTCAATGCCAGTATGTAGGCGGCAATGCCCAATCCTATTACTATGGCTGTAAGTATCAATGCCTGTGGCAGAGGGTCGGTCATGGTTTCCAGAGTGGCTTTTTCGGCTTCGTCGCCAATGAAACTGACACCGCTGCGGGTAATCCCTCCCGATAGAAAGATGATCAGGTTGGTGGCATTACTGATAACAAATACCCCGAGGATGAGCTTTACAATACTGCGGCGAAGAAGCAAATAAACACCGCTGGCATATAACAATCCGATAAATATTGCAATTACGAGTTCCATTTCAGTACATCCATTATGTTGGTGAATATTGACACAATCATTCCCACTACCAGCACAAAAACTCCAATATCAAAGAGCAGCGGTGTGCCCAGGGCGATGCCGGCCAAAGAGGTCCAAACACCTGTCAGCGGAGGTTTTCCCAGCGTCATAGGAATCAATGCTGCGAGCAGGGCAATGAGCAGACCGCTTCCCATGATGTAACGTGGATTAACTCTGATTTTTTCAAGTACTTTTTCCGAGCCAAAGACAATTCCATAGAGCAGAAATCCTGCGGCCGCAATAATACCACCGATGAATCCTCCTCCGGGACGGTTATGGCCTCTGAACAGCAGGAAAAGAGCAAAACCTACCATGACATATAAAAAGAGACTTACGATGCGTTCCAGTACAATATTTCTCATTTCTCAGATTTCTTTTTTATGGGGTTGAATCGAAGCAGTGTAAACACACCTGCTGCAGCCAGGGCCAGAACAGTTATCTCCCCCAGGGTGTCGAGGGCCCTGAAATCAACCAGAATTACATTTACAATATTGCGTCCATGACCTTCCAGATAACTTTTTTCTGCAAAAAACTGCGAAATGGGCTCTTCCAGGTTGATGAATCTGGCTTTGAGGACTATCATTGTCATCATGGCCCCAACGGACAGGGCTATGATGGCATCGCGAATGCGTGATTTTTTACTGGAAAGTACTGCAAAATCGGGCAAATAGAATATTACCATGACGAAGATGACCATGATAATGGTTTCGGCCAGAAACTGTGTGATAGCCAGGTCAACCGCTCCATAGAACATATAAAGAACTGCCACACCATATCCCAGCACTCCCATGGAGACAATGGCTGAGAGCCGTGACTTGCTGAAAACGGCAAACAATACTGCCATGGCCGATATTATCAGGACCAGAACGACATGCATTCTCACAGGGGAACTTTCTGAGGGGTGGAACCATTCTCCACCGGCGCTGAGCAATTGATAGACAATCAAAAGCAGGGTGGCCATAAAAAAAGTAATGAGGTAGTATCGATGATACCCGTGTTGTATGCGGTTGGTATGTTTACCGGCAAAACTCAGGTAATTGCTGATGAGATTGTTGAATTTTTCCGGCAAATGATACTGGTCGGTCCACGGAATGATGATTCCTACCAGTTTGCCAACGGGGCGCCGAAGAATAAAGATGACGGTTCCCATGGCCACGGTAAAAATACTCAGCAATAAAACCTGGTTGAACCCATGCCAAAGAGTCAGATGAACATCCACTGCCTGCGACTGCACGTAAAACATGGCGTTGGACAGAATGTTATTGAGCCATCCAGGGGCCATTCCGAGACCTAATCCGATAAGGGCCAGTATTACAGGTCCTGCCAGAAAGTTGCCCGGCAGCTCTTTTTCTTTGTGAAGAAGGGCGATGGCGGGTTTATTTTTGCGTGGGATGAAAATTTCGTAAAAAACCAATATGGAAATGGCTACCATCATCATATTGGCGGCAACGCCCAATGGAACCACAAGCCAGGATAATTCGGGCATCTGGACCTTGGCATCGTAAATCAGTTCTTTTCCGATAAAACCAAGCATCGGCGGGAGTCCGGACATACTCAGAAGGGCCAGAATGCCTGCTATACTTGTCACCGGCATGCTTTTTAACAGTCCGCTTAACCTGGTTATGTCGCGTGTGCCGGTATTTTTGTCGATGATACCGGCTACCATGAACAAACCACCTTTGTACAAACCATGGACTATGAAAAATATCAATGCTGCCTTGATGGAAGCGGTGGTATTCATCCCGATGAGCATAACCATAGTTCCCAGAGCGCTGATGGTGGTGAATGCCAGAATGCGCTTCAGGTCTTTTTGACCCAGGGAAAAGAATGCACCAATAAACATGGTAATACCACCCGTCAGGATTAATGCTCCTTTCCAGGCGATGGTACCGCCCATGACCGGGTTCAGACGCAATAACAGAAAGATTCCCGCGTTGACCATCGTAGCAGAGTGCAGATAGGCGCTGATGGGAGTCGGGGCATTCATGGCACCGGGAAGCCAGAAGTGAAATGGAAACTGTGCCGATTTGGTGGCTACGGCTACGAAAATCAGTAAAAAAACTGTTTGATATTGTGAATGAGCGCCGAAGTGAAAACCTTGTGAATAGAGTTCACTAAGACGGAAAGTTCCGGCAAGGTTACCTATCATGATGACGGCAAACAGCAGACAAAGTCCTCCGAGAGCAGTGATGAGCAGTGCCTGAAGAGCTGCCTGACGTGGCTTGTCCTTATCGTGATCGAACCCTATCAAAAAGAATGAAGTAATACTGGTCAGTTCCCAGAAAATAAAGAGTGCCAGAAGGTTGTCGGCAAATACAAGCCCCAGCATGGCTCCCATAAACAGGATCAAAAAGAAGTAGAATTTTGTCTTTCCTGCGTATTTGGCCATGTAAAACGAAGAATAGCCGAGCACCAGTCCTCCGATTCCGCTTACCATCATTCCAAATATCAGACTGAGACCGTCTATGCGGAACGAGAACTGCATTTCAGGCAGGAAGCCAAAACCGGTTTCTACAATGCGTGCTGTTTCATCCGGCAGCGAAAAAAACAGGAAAGTTAGTGCCCCGAAAAGAGCAAAGGGTACCAATGCCAGAATTCGTCCGGTATAATTTTTAAGCAATGGACGAAGAACGGGAACCATTAGTCCCATCAGAAAAATAAGAACTATTAAAACAATTGCCAGCTGCTCCATGCTGTAGTGTTGAAAATTTAATTTTTGTATTGTTACAATTTATCCGGTTTGCACAATTTATCTTTCTTCTTTGCCGAATGACCGCATTTTTTACATTCAAATTTGTGTGATGGCTTCAGCTCTTTTTCTTTTCCGGTTTTACACTTTTTCTTGCTCATAAACGGTTATTTATTGAGATGTAGGGAAGTAACCGCTCATGCTTTGTTTTATTGGGGCCAGGAGGCTCTTTCCATATGCTTTAGCTCCACGTTTACCGGGAAATGTTTTCGCAGGTAAAGAGCCAGCTTTTCGGCACAATATACCGAGCGGTGCTGTCCTCCAGTACAACCAAAGCTGAACATTAAATGTTTAAAACCTCGATTCAGATATTTTTGTACTGCCTGGCTTGCCAGGGTGTAAACACTTCCCAGGTATTGATCCATCTCATCCTCCTTTTCGAAAAAGGCAATTACCTCCGGACTTAATCCTGTTTTACTTTTGTATTCCTCATACCGTCCAGGGTTGTGAATGCATCGACAATCAAATACAAAACCGCCGCCGTGGCCGGAATCATCAACCGGAATTCCCCTTCGGTATGAAAAACTGTTGATACTGATGGTGAGCTTTGGTGAATCACTTAATTGCTGCAGTTTTTCTGATTTTGTAACCTGCCACAAGGCAGCTTCCAGGGCGGGAAATTTGACCGGAAGCGAAAGATTGGTGAGGATGAATTTGAGATTTTCTATGGCGTAGGGAATACTTTTGAGAAAATGTTCTTTGTTTTCATAGAATCCCCGAAATCCATAAGCTCCCATGGCCTGCATGATGCGGATAAGTACAAATCCCTGAAAGAAACTTTTGAAGGATTCTTCGTCCACGTCTGTTTTCTTTTTAAGGGCGGAGATATAAAAATCCAGAAGTTCCCGACGCAGTTCGTCAGGCAAATCTGCTTTGGCATCATAAAGCAAAGATGCCAGATCGTATTGCAGCGGGCCTTTGCGGCCTCCCTGGTAATCAATAAATGCCGGACCGTTATCAGTAACCATAATGTTGCGCGATTGAAAATCACGATACATAAAATAGTTGCTGTCGGCCTGTTGCAGGTATTCCGAAAAAGCATTGAAATCGTCTTCCAGCAACTGTTCATCGAATGGGATGCCTGCCAGCTTCAGAAAATAATATTTGAAATAGTGCAAATCCCACAGCATTGATTGTTTATCGAAACTGTGACGTGGATAGCACAATGAGAAATCCAGGTCCGCAGAGGCATCCACTTGAAAGCGAATGAGATACTCTAAGGATTTTTTGTAGAAACGGACGATGTCACCGGAAATGTTTTTGCCTAATCTGGTCGTTGAGAGCCAGTCGAACAAAGTGGTGTTACCGAAATCTTCCTGCAGGTAACTGTCGGTGGAGTCACTCACACTGAATATCTCGGGTACCGGGAGCTTCAAAGCTTTGAAATGACGACTGAATTCAATAAAAGCCCGGTTTTCTTTCTTATTGTGATTGATGGTGCCGATTGCACTTCTAGTGGCTCCGGAAATGCGAAAATAGCGACGGTCAGAACCGGAGGGAGGCAGCGGAGTGAAACTTTCGGTCTCTTCACCGGCCCATTTTAAAAATAGTTCTTCCAGATGTGGTGGATATGAATTTTTCAATGTCAATCAGTTTAAAATAAAGAAAAAGGAAAAATCTGGCGATACTGCATCCATGCAAAAAGCACCACGAAAAGAAGGGAGGGTAAAAGGTCGGTTATTTTTAGTTTTCCCAAATTCAGGATGTTGATGCCCAGACCAATCAATAATACCCCGCCCGTAGCTGTCAGCTCATTGACAACGGATTGTGCAAAGAAATCGCCCAGCCACATAGACAATAAGGTTATGCCACCCTGATAGACGAGAAGAGGAATCACCGAAAAGAGAACGCCTACGCCCATGGCTGCGGCCAGTGCCATGGAAGAGAATCCGTCCAGTACCGATTTGGTAATCAGTAGTTCCGGGCCTTGTCCCATGCCTTCGTTGATGGCACCTAATAAAGTGAGTGACCCCATACAAAACAGAAGAAATGAGGTAATCAATCCTTCTGTAAATCGCTCATCGGTAAACCGAAAACGGCTTTTGATATTTTCAGACATGTTCTCAACCCGTTCTTCCAGTCGAAGCAGGCCGCCTGTAATACCTCCGAAGAGCAGGGAAAGAACTACTGTGATGATCCATTGACTTTCCAGAAACATGGAAACACCCAAACCCATGGTAAACAGGCCGATGCCATGAAATACAACTGTTACCACTCGTCGTGGCAGTCGCTGCTTAAAAATAAGGCCGAGAATGCTTCCGGCAATTACGGTGGCTACATTGACAAGAGTACCTGTCATTTTCTGGTTTTTTTTGATGTCCTGCAAAAATAAGACACACAGGGTTAAGAAAAAAGAAAAAGTGAGAAAAAGGAACAGGGGGCATTTAGCAATGACCAATGAACAATGATTAATTAGCAATGACCAATGAACAATGAGCAATGAGCAATGAGCAATGAACAATGAGCAATGAGCAATAAACAATAATCAATGACCAAAGGAAAGTTAGTCTGACGTTGCTCACCAACTCGCCAGCTTTTTTATCCCGGGGATTGAAATTTCAGACAACAAAATAGGTGGTACCTATGGCACTTTTTGGGAATACCCCGGCTTTCAGATTTTTTTCCCGATGTAAAATGCATAACCGTAGAACTTTTTGTACTTATAGTAAAGTTCGGTTTCGTGTTTTTGGTTAGCAATAAAGTCTATTGCTGTCTTGTTTCCTGCATTTTTATTGAGGAATATCTTCTCTGCCCTGACTTGTGGTTTGTAAAAATGGTCAATCCAACAATCCTTAGGAAGAATAAATGAAGCTATAGGGATGTATCCTGAATCCTGCATCTTTTGCATGTTGCCCGGGATCGTATCTATACCCGGATAGGCGTCTTTCCAGAATGAATCAATCTCTTTCGGTCGTTCGGTGGTAAACCAGGAGGCTTCGCTTACTGCCACATAACCTCCCTTTTTAAGGAATGGTCTCCATGTTTTCAGTCCGTTTTCAAATCCGATGTTGTAGATGGCCCCTTCGGACCAGATAAGATCTAATGATTCTTTTTGAAACGGAAGATTGTCCATGGAGCCGATGATTCCTTTTACCCTGTTCTCAAGTCCTGATTTTCGTATATTAGAATTGAACAAGTCAATGAATTTGGGAAAGAGATCCAGTCCGGTGATCTGCCCCGGAGCGTTTTGAGCCAGCACAATGGTTTGTCCGCCGGTGCCGCATCCGAGGTCAGCAATTTGTGATTCACTGCTCAGGTTGTCGATAAAACTGAGGGCTTTGAGGGTGACGTCCGGACTTCCGGGGCCCTGACGTTCCAAAAGTGAGAAATATTCACAGATCAGTTCGATTTCAAAATCGTGAATGGAGCTATTGTCGTTACTCATGATGTTTAAAATTGATAGATTAGACATGAAACCACAAAAGAGGGCAATAAGGTAATTGCTACACGGGAAAAATGTGGAAAACAATATTGATAGGTGTAATTTTTAGATAATTTGAATGCTGCCGGTAAAACTCACAACAACATATAAAATTAACGTAAAATAAACACTCCGGCATGAAAATGCCGGTTTTTTAAGGAGGGATAACCACGGGCAAAAATGCCTGAGGTTATTTACTTTACCAGATCCGAAGTAATTTTAAACATCCAAAGATTTTAGTACTTTAAAGATAAGAAATATTTCTTTGTGAATGCAAGAAAAAAAGTTGTTAAGTGATGAGGATGTGATAAATGGGTAGAAAAAGTTATCTTTAGTTGCTGGATATAAATTTGATGGTTTATTGTCAAGATAAAATACCTATGTTAAAGACCCGAAATGACAGATATGACGGTGTGATTGTGGACAACCAAACACTTCCGGTGAACAGTGACGCCTTTAAAAGAGAAATAAAACAGCTGATTGAATCCTCTGGTAACAAAAAAATAATCTGGATTAGCATTCCGCCTCACCAGGCCGATTTTATTCCGATTCTTATCAAACTGGGTTTTGAATTTCATCATTGCGATGATCAAAATCTTATGCTTCTGAAGAGAATGAAGCCTGATGTGGTGGTTCCTACCACAAAAAACTATATAGTAGGAGTGGGAGCTATTGTGGTGTGTGATGGAGAATTGTTGGTGATTAAGGATCGCTTTTATCCGGGATATAAACTCCCAGGAGGACATATAGAACGGGGCGAATCAATTAAAGAGGCCCTTAGAAGAGAGGTTTTTGAAGAAACCGGTGTCCATATTGAATTTGAATCTATTGTAAACCTGGGGCATTTTCAGAATGGGCAGTTTGGTGAGTCTAATCTCTATATTGTTTGCACTGCCAGAGCAAAATCGAAAGAGATTTCTGTAATGGATGCTTCTGAAATTGCTGAAGCCAAATGGATATCTCCTGAAGAGTTTTTAGGCTCTGAGGAAGTAAATACTTACAACAAAAGTGTCGTGGAAGCTGCCATCAATAATGGTGAATTGAAGTTGACAGAGCAGAAAATAGAGTTAAGAGTGGCTTCGGGAGAGGTATTCTTTTAAGTGTTTCCCGATTCTTTTCAGGCTCTGTTGTCTTGAAGCCTGGTAGTTTCAATACATTGACAGTCAACTCGTTACAGACAAGGCAAACCTGCTGCAATTCACTCATAATAAAAACTTTGCGTCATTGCGTTAAAGTTTCCCTTAAATGAGGGCAGTCTAAAGTCTCTAAAGGTTTTTCCTTGCGGGGGGTATGGTCTTGCAGATTCCTAACAATGAGATTCTTCACTGCGTTCAGATTGACAAAAACCACGAAGCTCCTGATTTTTGGACAATCGCTGGTGAAATTTTTGGGGAAGCAGGACTTGAAAATCTTAACAGAAAATTTATTCAGGCTTAAAACCAATCTTTGAACTTAGGTGTTTCTTTGGTAATGAAAAAACAATCACACACAATACAATTATTCTATGAAAGAAGTCCCGATTGTTTGTGAGTTGTTCTCCCGAAGCAACGGGAAACTTATAATTAAATTTTATACTGATGAAAGCAATCATTCCTTTTTTGATTTTCTTTTTTCCCGGAGTTATTGACGGTATTGCACAAAATCAGGCAACCGGATTTGTTTATGAGGACATCAATCAAAATGGCAAAAAGGAGAAGGGAGAATCAGGTATTCCTAACGTGGCTGTATCAAATGGCCGGGAGGTGGTGTTGACTGATTCCGATGGGAAATACAAACTGCATGTAGGGGCAGATCATACTGTTTTTGTAATAAAACCTTCAGGTTATTTGCTGCCTGTGGATGATTACAATTTGTCACAGTTTTACTATACTCATAAGCCTGATGGTTCTCCTGATCTGGACTACAGTGGCGTTGTTCCGACAGGCGACTTGCCCCGGTCCGTTGACTTTGGTCTTATTCGCGGTTCTGAAAAGGAAGATTTTACCATGTTGGTTTTTGGTGACCCTCAACCCTATACCCGTGAAGAGGTGGAGTACTTCTACAAAGGAATTGTTAAGGAACTGGAAGGAGTGGAGAATGTTGACTTCGGATTAAGTCTCGGAGATTTGGTTGGGGATGATTTGAACCTTTTTCAGCCTTATAGGGAAGTTGTTAAAAAGGTTGGTGTTCCCTGGTTCAATGTGATGGGGAATCATGATATGAATTTTGATGTGAAAGCTGATTCGTTGTCGGATGAAACTTTTGAAATGCACTTTGGCCCGGCCAACTATTCGTATAATCACGGAATGGTTCATTTTATTGTGCTTGATGATATTCTTTATCCTGATCCGCGTGATGGAGAAGGGTATTGGGGCGGATTTACGGAAGATCAACTGGCCTTTGTAAAAAATGATTTGCAATTTGTTCCCAAAGACCGTCTGATTGTTTTGGCTTTTCACATTCCCCTGAAGGAAGGAGAATCCGGGGATTCGTTCCGTGATAGTGATCGTGAACAACTTTTTGACTTGTTAAAGGATTATCCGCATACCCTGTCACTTTCAGCTCATACCCACATTCAAAACCAGTATTTTTTCGGACCTGAGGATGGATGGCAGCAAGACCGCAGACATCACGAATACAATGTAGGAACGACCTCCGGTGATTGGTATGGTGGGCATTTTAATGAGCAGGGAGTGCCTGTTTCCACGATGCGAGATGGCACACCGAAGGGATATGCTTTTCTGCATTTTAAGGGGAACCAATACTCTGTAAGGTATAAAGTGGCCGGGGAATCAGACGATTATCAGTTGAGCGTTTATGCCCCAAAAGTGTTGCCTCAGAACGAATGGCTGAGTGCACCCCTGATGGTTAATTTCTTCATGGGCAGTGAACAGGATTCTGTTTTTTACCGAATTGATGAGAGGGGGTGGCAGCCTATGGTTTTTGTGCAGACATACGACCCCTCTTATATTTATATGATGCAGGAATGGGACTATGTGGATGAATTGTTTCCGGGTAAACGGCCCTCCAATCCCTCGGAATCCACCCATCTTTGGATGGGGCGTCTCGATAACCATCTGGAGGAGGGCAACCACACCATCGAAGTAAAAGCAAAAGATATGTTTGGTCGGGAATACAGGGCTACAAAGGACTATAGAATCGTAAAACGCAAATAGAAAGATTATCGCGTTCTGAGTATTACTCCATGGAGAACTCAATCTACATAGAAAGGGATTTTGGTTGGTTTCTGGGATGTTTTGAAAACAATCGTCAGCATCGTCATTATGCCATTCAGTTAAGCATCCCCATTAATAGTTTTGTGGATGTTGAACTTACCGAAAAAAACATCTCTACGGAGTCTCCTGTTTTAATTAAACCCAATATTTCTCATCGGATAACTTCAAATGAAGAACAGTTTTTATTGCTCATCAATCCTGCCTCAACCATTGGTCATTTCTGGAATAAAACCGCTGCCAATACTGTTTCGGAAATTAATCATCCCGTTATAGCGGCATTGCTGGCTGTTATAAAAGATGGGGCATTAGATACAGGTGAGCGTAGGTCGAAGATAAATAGTCTGATTAAATCGTATGATTGTTTTTGTGATTCCTTCATTCATCAAGGAGATGACCGGATAAACAAAGCTTTAGGGTATTTGGCCAGCCAAACAAATCGTGTAGTTCCGTTGGATGAGATTGCCGGTGTTTGTGCCTTGTCGCCCGACAGGTTCCTGCATTTGTTTAAAAAGGAAACCGGTATGACCTACCGACGGGCTCAACTATGGGCTAAGCTTGTTGATGCCATTCCATTAATGAGAAACTATTCTGTCACTGAAACAGCTCATGAAGCAGGATTTGCTGACAGTGCGCATTTCAGCAGAACTTTTCGGGAGAATTTCGGCTTTAATCCCCGCGAAGTTTTGAAGTTTAGCTGGTTTATTCAAGTTTAAGAGAGCAGTGTTTTCGATTTTTGTACTCAACAGAAATAAAAATCAAAACACTATGAAAACGTATTTAGAAAAAACTCCGATTCTGGACTATGACCATTCAGATATTCAGTCGCTTATCTCCAGCGAAGGATGGTGTGAGCAGGATGCATTCACCAAAATAAGCAGTATCTACAATTTTGTGCGGGATGAGATCCGGTTTGGATATAATATAGATGATAATATACCGGCATCAAAGGTATTGGCTGATGGATACGGCCAGTGCAATACCAAATCCAATTTGCTGATGGCGCTTCTCAGGGCGGTCGGCATACCTGTCAGGATTCATGGTTTTACCATCCACAAGGCTTTGCAAAAAGGAGCGATTACAGGCTTGTGGTACCGGCTATCGCCTGAAAACATCTTACACAGCTGGGTTGAGGTGTACTTCGAAGATGAATGGTACAACCTTGAAGGTGTAATACTTGATAGATCTTATTTTTCCGCATTGAAAAGAAAATTCCCTGATTGTAAAACTTCTTTCTGCGGATATGGTGCTTACACCGATTCATTTGCCAATCCTCCAATCGATTGGAACAGGAATAACACCTACATACAACATAAAGGAATCAATCAGGATTTTGGCCTTTTTGACTCTCCGGATGAGTTTTATAAAATGCATGGCCAGCAACTAAACCTCATAAAAAAATGGATTTTTCGAAATTTTGTGCGACATTTAATGAATAGAAATGTGGACAGAATAAGAAAGAAGTTCAATTAACGATCGATGAAACAAGTTTGTATCATGTTGGGATTGCTTTTCCTTGGGATATCCTGTAAAACAGGAACCGAGGAAGCCAATCAGGTAGAAAAAATTTCCGGTTCTGATGAAATGCTGATTCGGATTTCAGAAATCCAAATCTATCAGAATTATCTGACGGAATATATTTCCATTCTTAAAGAAGAAGCTGAGGCATCTGTAAGGCTGGAACCGGGCGTAATCTCCATATTTCCCATGTTTCAGAAGGAAGATTCAACAGAATTTCGGATACTTGAAATTTACAGAAACAGGGAAGCTTATGAGTCTCACTTGAAAACCCCTCATTTCAAGAAATATAAAACCACTACACTGGATATGGTTGAATCTTTGAAACTGACAGATATGGTAGCAATAGACGAAGAAACCATGCTCGATATTTTTTCGAAATTGAACTTAGAAATGGCGGCTCAATAATTTTTGAAATTTTACTAATCAACTTTTTTTATGAAAACCAAGCGGGATCAACAATTACTTAACATCATGAGCCGGAATCCGGATAACTGGAAAGGTGTATTCTATTTCAACAGGAAAGACCCCCGGCTGGTGGTTCCCAAACAGATTCCATCAATGGGATGGACATTAAATTTTGCCAGCCCTTATTCCTGGATTACATTGATAGGGATTATTCTGATTATTATTGCTTCATCTTATTTCCTGTAGAAAATTAGCTTAATTATGAGACTGGATAAAAAACTTTTTCTTTTGATTATTTCCATCATGATTTTTGGATTCATTTCCTGCCGTACCATTCCCAAGGAAGCAACGGCTGTAAAGCCTTTTTACATAGAAAAGTATCTGGGTAAGTGGTACGAAATTGCCCGTTTGGATTTTAAATACGAGCGGAACCTCAACAATGTCACGGCTGAATATTCGTGGAATGATAACGGAACCATCAGGGTGGTCAACCGAGGTTACAATACCGTTGAAGAGGAATGGCAGGAGGCTATAGGTAAAGCCAAATTTGTAGGCGAAAAAAATGTAGCCAAACTGAAGGTTTCCTTTTTTGGCCCGTTTTATTCGGGCTATAACGTTATTGCCATCGATGAAGATTACCAATATGCGCTGGTTGCCGGTAAAAACCTGGATTATCTCTGGATTTTGTCCAGAGAAACGACCATTCCTGATGAGGTAAAAAAACAATACCTCAAAATTGCCCGGGACATTGGCTATGATACTTCTGATTTGTTATGGCCGGAGCATGATTAATTTTGCAACCGATCCATTTTCAACTGATGCTTGATGGATTTACGAATGCTTTTGAATTTTGGATGCAAGGCTTTAGGTCGCAGGGAGCTGGCCTTGAAAAGGAAGACCATAAGACTCAGCAGGCTCAGAATAACGAGCCATCCGTACAACTCTTTCATACTCACCATTATTGCTTGCTTTTGTAATACTCCAAACAACTCACCTTGTCCTATTTGGTGAACGCGCTGGTTCACACTGTCCAGGTTGGTGGAGAGCAGCATGAAATTTTTCTTTGCGGTAATGTTGAACAAATGGTGCAACAATGTAGATCCCAATAATGCTCCCAGAGAAGCACTTACAAATGCTTGAATTGTGATAGTTTGGGGGAATATCTGAAAAGAGATTCCCGACAAGGCTGTGATAAATGTGATAGCGATGATTACGTATCCTGCAGCTCTTAGCAGCAATGGGATAACCAGCATTTTTTTAGGTAAATCGAAATCTATGGTAAAATACATCATCATCAGGTAACCGGCAATCAGCATAAAACCAATGATGGTCATGGTTTTGTATCTCCATTTGCGAATGGCAAACACACGGTATGCAAAGATGGCACCCACAAAGGTTCCTGCCAGTACGATCCAGTTGAGCGAAGCCAGGTGCAGCGCATCATAACCAAGTATGGCTTCGGTGTAGATGTGCTCAAACAGGTGTACCGGACTCAGCAAAATATCTACCAGAATGTAAAGTAAAAAGGTCAGCCAGACATTCTTGATAGTCCAGGTTCTCAACTCTATGAGCGGGTGTCTGATGAAAGAAGCCCGCCACAGGTTAAGGATCAGGGAGATAACTCCCAGTGCAAGTCCTGCGCGAATATAATCTGAATCAAACCAGTCGTAATGTTCTCCATAGTTGAGGACAAAAATAAATGCCATGATGGTTGTGGCCCAAAGAATCCAGCCTGTCCAGTCGATTCCATACAGTGGGAGTTTTTTCATAAACACAAAACGTTTGAAAATGCCCTGTGTAACCAACACCACCATCAATAGTAATGCTATAATGACCCAATGCATATATTCCCAGGTACTGAGAAATGCTGTATATAGGGTGGCAATTCCGGATAGTTGAATGGAGCCCTGAACTAGTAAATAAATGTACACAAACCAAACGGCCATATCGCGTTTGGGGGTTATCCAAAGCTGGATTGTCGTGTTGCAGGCAAAGGTGCCCCACATTCTGAAAAATCCTGCGATGAAGGAAACCCCAACAAGGATGGGGACACTATCCGTGAAAATAACAATCAGGTTACAAAGAATGAGTGCTCCGGCAGTCATCAGCAGAGACGATTTTATGGTATAGGCAAATTTAAGCCGGAACATAACCACAAATGTCAGCGAAAGACCTACCAATGATGCATAACCGGCCATCAGAATATCTTCCTGTCGGAGCCCTAGTGAACCGGTCATGTCGCTAACAGCTGCCAGGTAAACACCACCCGACAACTGGTATATCAGCACAAAAATGACAAGTATCCAGGGTTTTATTTTCTCCGGAACAAAATCGTAGATGTCATGTATTTTAAAAGGTCTGTTGTCCCAGCTCATATTAGTAGATTACCTCACATTCCACATTCATTCCTGCTCGTAAAAGTGCCATATCTTCTTTGCTGTTGGCAGCCGAAAATTCAATACGAACCGGAATTCGTTGAGCGACCTTTACAAAGTTGCCGGAGGAGTTGTCTTGCGGAAACAAAGAGAAACTGGCACCGGTAGCTTCAGAGATTGCCTGCACCTGGCCTTTATAAACCCTGTCGGGGATGGCATCCACCATTATTTCCACTTCTCCTTTGGTTTGAATATTAGAGATTTGTGTCTCTTTGTAATTGGCTATAATCCAGATTTCCTCCTCATTTACCAGGTCGAATACAGGTTGTCCCGGTTGAATTAACTGTCCTTCTTCGATGTTTTTTCGTCCGGTAACTCCATCACAGGGAGCTGTTATTACGGTGTAGGAGAGATTCAGCCGGGCCAGTTCCAGGGCTGCTTCAGCGAGTTTTATTTGTGCCATGGTCTGATCCACACGCAGTGTCTGTTCATCCCTGACCAGAGATGTGGTGTTTTTTTGATGTAAAACCTGCTCGTGGCGGGCTTTGGCAGCTTCGTAGTTGGTTTTTACGTTGTCGTATTGCTGTTGGGTAACGGCCTTTTGTTCCAGCAGTTGCTGGTAACGCAGAAACTCTTTTTTCGCATTTTCCATCCGGATGCGGCTCTCTTCAATTCCTGCCTGAGAAACTTCAATGTTGCTGCTGGCTGTTCTGACAGCTGTGCCCATGGCTTCTTTGCCTGTTAGGGCTCTTTGATAATCAGCTTGAGCTTGTGCCAGACGGTATCGGTATTCCACATCTTCAATAACCACCAGCGTGTCGCCTTTCTTTACGCGTTGATATTCATCGGTGCAAATATTTTTGATGTACCCCTGAACCCGGCTGTGTACAGGGACTATTTGTTGTTTGATCTGAGCATTATCTGTAAACTCCACATTGCCCAGGTGGACAAAACGGCTGACAATCCATACCAGACATACTACCAGTAATAATCCAACTACGGTGTTATAGGCAATTTTCATCTTTTTGTTCTTCATTTCTTCAGGTATTTCTATGTTGTGTTTCTTGATAGCAGTTTGGGGATTGGCTTATAAAGAGCCCATTTCTCTCATCAGTTTGAAATAGCAAAAGACAACATCCAGACGGGCATTCACCACTTGTAATTCGGCTTTGAGTTTCATATTGCTGGCATCCAGCATTTCGGTAATCAGCACCAGATCGCTTAGATATCGCTTGTTGATTACTGAATAGTTTTCACTAGCCAATTGATAGCTTTTTTCGAAAGCATGGAGCTTTTCAAATGATTCTTTGTATCTGGTTTCTGCAGCATGCAAGGCTGTTTTTGTTTGTTCAATTTCGGCCTGATAAGCATGAGTTGCTGTATTGTAAGCCAATTTCGCGAGCCTGGTTTTATCTTTTGATTTATAGAGGGAGGCCAAATCGTATTTTAATGCCACTCCTACGTACCAGTAATTAAAATTTTTGTCGATTGGTGGAACCTCAATTGTGATAGGACCATCGAGATGGTCTCCACCAATAATTGCAATGGAAGGATACAGATTTGCTTTGGATAACTGTACATTTTTTCCGGCTAACTCTTGTTTTAGGGCCTGCATTCGGATGTCCTGTCGATTGGTTAAAGCTTCTCTCAAATAATCATTTTCCGAAGGAGTAATGACAGCTGCATGGTTTTGCACCGATGAGTCTGGCAGAATGATGACATCTTCTGTTAACCCAAGTGTTATTTGCAGGTGTTTGTTGATGATGCTGATGTTGTTTTCAATTTCAATGACTGCCAGTTTCAGGTTTTGCAGCATCAGTTCATAACGGGTTAGGTCGTTTTCCAGGGCCATTCCCTGGGTTAGCTTTGCTTGTACCTGGCGAACAACTTCATTGGCCTGATCGATGTTTTTGGCAAAAACTTTCTTCTGATTGTACAGTTTGTAAAGATCCAGGTATTGTCCGGCCACCAGAAATCTGATGTTTTGTGCATTTTTTGCATGTTCAAGTTCTGCAACCTGAGCTTCCAGACGAGATTTTTCTATAGTGTTGGATATTGCTCCACCTGCAAATACAACATAAGAGGCTTCAATGGAGAAATTGTTGCCAAAGTCGGGGATAGGCGCAGTGATGGAATTGGAGAAATTACGATCACTTATGGTTCCATCGCCCAGATACATTGCTGATACCCCTAGTTCAATGGAAGGTAGTTGTTGGTTTTTAGCGACCTTCACCGCCTGGCCGGATGTCTGAGTTGCCGATTTGGTGATTTTCAGGTAAGTACTGTTGCGTTCTGCGAGTGCAAAGGCGGAATCCAACGGTACTATTTGTTCTTTTTGTGCCTGCGCATTGCTTATTGTGCCTGCAAACAGAAGCAGGAATATTCCGTATTTTAAATTTTTCATTTTCTATTTTGATTGAAATATGTTTATGAAGTCCCTTTCAGACTGATCTCTTGTAGGCGATATAATTCCCTGGTTTCAGGGGATTTTCACTTACCGAGGTTGTACCAGAAATGGAACCTGTAATATTTTAAAAGACATAAGATTTTTTGGATATTGCAGTGATTTATTATATCTGGTATTTTGTGAGGGGCAAAGGTCGGTTCTTTTTAACTTTTTCTTTTTATCATTAGTTCCTCAATATTTGTCAATATTTCCTCATCTTTGTTTTTTGATTTTATAGATAAGTCTGAATTGAATGGTTCTGGAAAGATTATTTTTTGTAAAAAAAGGGGGGGGATAATGCTTATGCTCATGATGTAGGCTTTCAGAGGTTGATGAACTTTTTTATAATTCTAGTTAATGATGATTCTCAGATTTTATGCAAAAAAACATTTTATTTGTTAAAAAAAGAATAAGGCATGGGTTTTCAGGATGTTTTTCCAAACTCCGAATTGGCAGGTGATGATTTTCTCATTTCATTATCAGACAATCAACTGCCACTGGGAAGTTTACTGGCCAAGGCAGGAAGATGTTTTATTTGCTATTGTGTAGAGGGGAGTGCAGATGTTGAAGTAAATCTGACCAAACATCGGTTTGAAAAGTCAGAAATAATGGTGTTGTTTCCCAGTCAGATTGTGGAGCAGAAAAATGTTAGTAACGATTTTGAGGTCATGCACTTTTCTTTGGCACCTCATATTTTGCAGGAAGTTACTTTTCGTTTTCCACCTTCATTTCTTAGTTTTTTGCATCAGCATTTTTATTACAAAGTGGGCGAGGAAGCTATCAGGGAGGAACAAATACGATTCAATGTAATTCGGGAAAAATTTTCGGACACTCAAAATTTTTGTCGTAGAGAGATTCTTATTAATTTGTTACGTATTTATTTTCTGGAACTATATGATAAAATTCTGAAGAAGGATAGCTCTCAATCTCTTACTCGGCATAATCGTAAGGCTGAATTGTATGAGAATTTCTGTAATTTAGTGATGCAGCATCATAAAAAGCATCGAGATGTTAGGTTTTACGCAGATGCATTGAATATTTCTTCGAAGTATTTATCAATCATAACTTTCAAATATGTTGCCCATGGAGCCAAGCAATGGATTGATGATTATGTACTTCTGGAACTAAAGATACTGTTGAAATCTAGCAGTGACAGCCTTCAGAAGATTGCAGATGATTTTAATTTTGCGGATCTGGCTTTTATGTCCAATTATTTTAAAGCTCGGGAAGGAATGTCTCCCGGTCAGTACCGCAAAATATTTGGTTGAAAAAAGGTCGCTCTGGTTGGAGCGACCTTTTGAGGGCTTTGGGAAAAGGGTTAGGTTACTTAAGGAATTTCAGGTTAAAGCTTTGGTTATCCACACTAATCAACAAAAAGTAGATTCCACTCGGTAAGTCATTTAGGGTAACAGGATTATTGCCCGGTTGAGCCAGGAATTGCTTTACTGCAGCTCCATTGGAATTGTATATAATGGCTTCGAAGGGACCCTCTTCTTCGGCAGCAACTGAGATATTCAGCAGATTTACTACCGGATTGGGGTATATACTTACATTTGTTTCCTGCTTTTCCTGTTCCATGGTTGCTTTGTTGGCGGCAGATGCACTTCTGAGAGGGTTAAAACCGATGTAACCTCCGCAATGCATCCATTCGCTGTAAGAACCACCGCAACTTCCATCCTGCCAGACGCCGGTATTGGTTCCCTGGTCTTCCGCCTGCCAGGTAGCTCCGTCCACCTGAATATAGTCCACCTGGACATCGCGTCCGTCTCCGTCGTTTGTAAATTCCACATTGATTCCTCCTGTGGCCGAGGTGGTAATGGTGCGATTGGAAAAGCTTGTTCCCAATGTATAGTTGGCAACTTCAGTTCCACCTACTGTTACTCTCAGGTTTTCGCCACCGGAGGTACCTCTGGCTCTTACTACGATGCTGTGAGCACCTGAACCTGTATCACCGCCTGATGAGTCACCGCTGTCACCCTGATAAGTAATGTCTCCAAAGCCGATAACCCCGGAGCAGTGCATCATCTCACTATAGGAGCCCCCGCAACTGCCATCCTGATATACGGCAGTATTGTATTCCATATCTTCGGCTTGACGGGTCTCTCCGTGAATTTCAATCCAGTCAACCTGCACATCCCGGTCACCTCCGTCATTGTCGAATTCGAGGTTGAGATCTCCACGATCCACATACACCTCATATTCCTGCCAGCTGGTGGAAAGATTAATCCCTGCCTGCGCCTGGTTATCGATTAATACATTCAGGTGTTCGCCGCCTGCCATACCGCGGGCCCTTACTGTCAGTGTATATTCTCCGTCTCCCTGATCGCTGGTTCCTCCGCCGGTATCACCACCGGTATCACCGCCAGTGTCACCACCGGTTCCATCGGTACTCATGGACATACTGTAAACATCAGCAGTGCCACTGCTTTGATAACCTTCAACACAGAAAGATACTTCGTAGAAATTACCGAGATTCATCCCCATGCGCTCCCAGGCAGCAAAGTGATTGGCACAGGTAATGGTGCCACTGGTACGCTTTGAAGTACGTACACTCCAGTATTGCTGAAAAGTTTGAGTTCCCTCGATTGAAGGTTGCTGGGTGCGGGTGGTTTCATAAATTTCATAAGTTCCGCCATCGGTGGAAACGGTTCCTTTGGATGTTGCTCCCGGTGGACGCCAGCTTCCCCAGCTTTCTACAATGTAATATTCAACCAGAGGATTGGTTGTCCATCCATAAACACATAAATAGGAGTTACCCGATGGCTGGTAGTTGGCGCCATAATTAATTACCACATTTCGTCCTCCGGGACGTAGCCCCTTACGTGCAAGCAGGTTGCCAATATTGCTCCATTCAACACTGAAGGTTCCTCCGGAGCCCAGCGTCATACAGCCATTGCCATTGTCTTTCCAGTACTCATAGGTATAGCCTCCCTGACTGCCCTGATCATTTGAGCAGATGGTTTGAGCCTTCATCCCGCTAAACGAAATTAAGGCAATTACCCCGGTCAGGAGTAATGATTTTTTGTAGTTAAATTTCATAAGCATAAATGTTTGTCTGAAAATGATCTTTTCAGGATGGTTAGACAATTGTTAAAACTTGTTTGCAAATCTAAGGGTGAGTTAACTTTTGCGGTTGTATTTTTGTCTTTTAAGCTTGTATTTTTGTCTTTCTCTTTTGAAGTATCAGGTAAACAGGGGGCTTGCCATTAGCGGAAATGAGTAAATGAGCAATTTCCGCTTATGGCGTAACACAGTAAACGGGACTTTATGGACAGACTCTACTTTGTGCCTGTCCATAAACTAAGCAAATTCTGTTTTTAGAGCTGTTTCTGGTCAGAAAGTGCCAATTGCCAGGCTTGCGAAGCCGCCAAAAACTGAGTTTACTAATCGTAAATGAGTATTTTGGCGGCAAGCGTAACGACGCAAGTGGTACTTTATGGACAGAAACTACTTAGTCTGATTCTATACCGATGAAGAGTTGATTTTCAGTAATTTTTGGTTGTGGACGGCAATCAGGACAAGGCCTAAAGATATTTTTTCGGATAAAAATTTCAGATTTATTGTTGCAGGAAAAAATTTAGTTTCTATATTTGCACCGCTGTTAAACGAAACGGCATCACATAATAAATATTGGCCCAGTTGGCGGAATTGGTAGACGCGCTAGTTTCAGGGACTAGTATCCGTAAGGATGTGAAGGTTCGAGTCCTTTACTGGGCACAAAAAAAGCTCTTAATCAGATGATTAAGAGCTTTTTTTTATTTGTGCTTTTGTTTCAGGACATATCAAGAATGGTTTTTTTGATTATCCCGATGGCTTCCCGCAGTTGCTCTTCATTAATAACCAATGGAGGGGCAAAACGGATGATATGTTGATGAGTGGGTTTGGCAATCAGTCCGTTTTCTTTCATGGCAACACATACATCCCAGGCTTCTTTACCATTGGTGGGTTTGATGACAATGGCATTGAGTAGCCCTTTCCCTCGTACCAGTTCAATCATCCCGGAATCGATGTTTCTCATCTCTTCACGGAATATTTCACCTAAGCGCTCTGCATTTTCAGTCAGCTTTTCATCTTTTATTATCTGCAGGGCCTCCATGGCAACTTTGCAGGCCACCGGATTTCCGCCATAGGTGGAACCGTGTTCACCGGGCTTAATCACCAGCATGATGTCATCGTCGGCCAAAACAGCGGATACCGGATAGACGCCGCCTGAAATGGCTTTTCCAAGAATTAGTACATCCGGACGAACTCCCTCATGGTCACAAGCCAGCATTTTGCCTGTACGGCCAATTCCTGTTTGTACTTCATCGGCCATAAACAGTACATTGCGGGCTTTGCAAAGTTCACTGGCTTTTTTCAAAAAACCATCATCAGGAACATAAACACCTGCTTCTCCCTGAATGGGTTCTACCAGAAATCCGGCCACATTGGGATCCTCCAATTCACGCTTCAGAGCCTCTATGTCGTTGTATGGGATGGTGACAAAACCCGGTGTAAAGGGACCGTAATCACCATAACTGTCGGGATCTGATGACATACTGACTATGGTAATTGTTCGTCCGTGAAAATTACCTTCACAAACGATGATCTTAGCTTTGTTTTCAGGGATTCCTTTCTTTTTGTATCCCCATTTCCGACAAAGTTTCAGTGCGGTCTCATCAGCCTCGGCACCCGAATTCATCATCAATACCTTGTCATAATTGAAGTAACGGGTTACATACTCTTCAAATTCTCCCAATACGTTGTTGTAAAAGGCGCGTGAAGTGAGGGTAAGCTTTGATGCCTGTTCGTTCAGGGCTTTAATAATTCGTGGATGACAATGTCCCTGATTGACGGCGGAATAAGCGGAAAGGAAGTCAAAATAACGTTTGCCTTCCACATCCCAGACAAATATTCCTTCTCCTTTTTCCAGTACTACCGGAAGGGGATGATAGTTGTGGGCGCCGTATTTGTCTTCTCGTGCAATGTAATCTGCGGGGGTGACTGGTTGTTTCATAGCTACTGATTTAAAAAAGTGTGTAGATTATAGACTTGATTACCTACTCAAAATACGGAAATCTAAATGTCAAAAAAACTGAAATTTGTCAGTCAATTTGGAACCTATAAGGCATTTCAGATGAAAGGAAATTAGTCGTTAGGTAATTAGGTAATGGTTAGTAATGAGTGATTTTCTACTATCCTCAACCTGAACCTCAATCTCAGTCTCAACCTCAGCCTCTTAAAACCCCAGGTTCAGCGAAACATTAATCCTGCGCCCGGTAAGGTAATTGGGCACGGCATACTGACGGTTTTCCACATCACTTACCCAATAGTGAGAAATGGTGTTGCTGATGTCGAAAAGATTGAAAACTTCAAATCCCAGCCAGAAATCTTTGATCAATGGAAAGGAATTGTTTTTGTTAAGCCAGGGTTTAAGGTCTTTGGAAAACCCTATGTCCACCCGTCGATAGGGGGCCATTCGGTAGGTAGCCTTGTAACGGGGAGAGCGGGGAGGCCCAAAAGGGAGCCCTGTTCCATAAAAAAGACTCAAATGAACTTTAAATGTGGGATTGTTAGGGAGGTAATCCTGAAAGAAGAGAGAAAAGTTGAGCCGCTGATCCGAAGGTCTTGGAATATATCCGGGTTCACCTGGTTTGTTCCATGTATCCGTTTTTAAATCCTCTTCTGTTTTTAGCAGTGAAAGTGTGGCCCATGACTCTGTGCCGGATACAAATTCTCCGTGGAGCTTTAGATCCAGGCCCGTGGCATAACCAGTGGCTTCATTTTTACCTGAATAAAGAAGTCTTACATTGTCCACCTGGTAGGGAATGAGGTCATACAGATGTTTATAGTACGCTTCGGATGAAAATTTGAAGGGGCGTTGAAAAATGTTGAAATAATGGTCTATACCGCCCAGTATTTGTCTGGATTTTTGAGCATAAATGGTGTTGATTAGGCCCGATTGAGCCGGCCTGTATTCCTTATAAAAGGGCGGTTGAAAATACCATCCTCCGCTAAGTCTAAATCGGGTGTTCGGGGTTGTTAACGGGCGAATGGTAACCTGGAACCTTGGTGTCAGGTGAAGTTTCTCTTCCCGGTCGGAATAGATCAGGCGTGCTCCATAGTTTAACCGTATATTTCCCCATCCGGGTTTTAAGGTAGTTTGATGTGCTACATAAGTTTTTATATGGCGTGTTGCCAGTTCAATATCTGCGTTTCGGCTGTAGCTTAGCTCCAGATCAGGATTTCTGGGAATTGAGTATCCTGCGGAGTCAATTAACTCCCATTCATTAATGCGGTCCTTAAAATTTTCTTCTTCCAGGGATATACCCCAGTTGAGAGAATGATTTTCGCTGAACTGATGGTTTCCCTTAACTGAAATTGTATTGACTGTGGCAAAAAGATCGTTTCTTGCGTGTTGCAGGTATTCTCCAATACCAATGTTGGTGGCTGCCTGTGCATCGTCAAGCCCCTGGATTTCCTGCAACCAGTAAGCCCCTGCAATGTCGAATGTTTCTTCCTCGAAGGCACGGTAGTGACTAAGCATTAGTTCGTACCGATTGGTTGCCGAGGGCGTGAAATTTAACTTTACGGCGCCCATTCCTGTTTCGAATTTGTCTTCTTCCTGTCCTGCAAAATAAATTTTCAGTCTTTTGACATCACTCATCGTACCAAAATCTGTTTCACGGTCGGTGGGAATAAACCGGTATTTGTTGAGCGCATAATACCCAAGTACATTAATGGAAAGATATGTGTTGATTTTGTAGGAAAGGAATGCCTGAATATCGGTGAAATCGGGTTGATAATCTCCTTTGGTGTCCAGACTTCCCAAAAGGTAGCGATTGGTTTTGTGGCGGGCCCCGGTAAGCCATGTCATTTTGCCATTTGCTGCAGTACCTCCGGCATGAGCACTCATTCCCATCATGTTGATGTTCGCTCCTGCCGCAATGGAGTCCGGTTTTTTGTAACGTACATCCAAAACCGAACTCATTTTATCCCCATAATCCACACCAAAACCACCTGACGAGAAGTAAACCGATTCAACAAGATCGGGATTGACTATGCTGAGCCCCTCTTGCTGACCACTCCTTACCAGCTGTGGCCTGTGCAGTTTAAATCCGTTAAGATAAACCAAATTTTCGTCGAAGTTGCCCCCACGTACCCGGTATTGGCTGCTTAATTCGTTGTTGGAAGATACGCCCATCTGCGATTTTACTACTCCTTCAATTCCATATCCGGCAGCAGAGGGGAGTTGCAGTGTTAAATCAGGGTTTAGGCGTTGTGATGATTGGTCTGTTTCTGAACGGGCCGTTACCTCCACTTCGCCTACTTCCCGAATACGCTTCTCTAAAATTACCATCAAGGGGCTTTCCCCTGATTCAATGCTTTTTATGGGTAATTCTTTGGGGAGGTATTCAAGGTGGGAAAACTGTAACGCACCAGTAAAACCGGGGGGGACTGTAATTTCAAAAGAGCCGTTTGCTGCGGTTGTGGTGCCGGTGGAACTCCCCTGTATTATGATATTCACAAGCTCCAAAGGTTCTCCTGATTCATTGACTACACGACCATTAATATGTATGTTGTCCTGGGCCGAGACAGTTAAACCAAAAATCAGAAGAAATATAAGTAGTTGTGTTATTTTCATATTACAGGGAGGTGACCTAATACGTTTTGAACGTAAAAATAACCAAAAAATTGGCAGTAGAGAGAGATTGATTCTTTTTACATAAAAGTTAGAGATTGCTTCGCTTGCCTTCAATGAGTTGTTTATCCGGTCTTTATACGATGAGAGGGAGTGCTTTTTAGGAAAACCGATGGTTAAATCCTCAGGAACTTGTAAAGCTTTGTCATTGGTGGCATAGTGAAACAATCTCTTTGGGAACAGGAAAATGGTAATTAATAATTGATTGTTGCCGTTTCCTTATCATTTTTCACGGCACACAGATTGCCACACATGCTGCAGTGGTCTTCATCGTGGCTTTCTGATTCCTTTTTGCGTTTTCGGGCCATCTCCGGATCCAGGGCCTGATTGTACATGGTTTCCCAGTCCAGGTCGCGGCGTGCTTTCGACATCGAAAAATCTTTCTCCGCCACACCGGGAATTTTGTTGACCAGATCGGCACTATGGGCCGCAATTTTGCTGGCGATAACTCCATTTCTGACGTCCCCGGCATTGGGAAGACACAAATGCTCGGCAGGGGTTACATAACAGAGAAAATCCGCTCCGTGGATCGCAGCGACAGTTCCTCCTATGGCACCTGTAATATGGTCATATCCCGGTGCGATATCTGTGGTCAGTGGCCCTAATACATAAAAAGGAGCCTCGTGACAAACCCGTTTCATGAGGCGCATATTGGTTTCAATCTGGTCGAACGGCATGTGTCCCGGACCTTCCACCATTACCTGCACGCCTCTTTTCCGTGCACGGTCCACCAACTCTCCCAGTACCAACAGTTCCGCTATCTGGCCCCGGTCGGTGGCATCAGCACCGGCACCCGGTCTTAAGCCGTCACCCAGACTAATGGTTACATCATATTTTTCGCAGATGTCGAGGATGCGGCCATATTGTTCGTAAAGAGGATTCTCGGCATTGTTTTCCGCCATCCATCGCTTGATGATGGCTCCCCCTCGACTTACGATGCCGCAAACACGCTCATCTTTTTGCATAAAAGAAACTGTGGAACGGGTAACTCCGCAATGAAGGGTCATGAAATCGACACCTGCTTCTGCCTGAAATTCTATTTCCCTGAATAATTCTTCCGGATCCAGTTGGGCTACATTTTTTTCATCTGTCAGCAGACGTGTGGCCACACTGTAAATGGGCACTGTTCCCACCATTACCGGGGATGTTTTCAGTATGGTTTGGAGTATCTTTTTTAAATCACCACCGGTAGAAAGATCCATAATGGCATCGGCACCGTGTTTTACAGCGATATACATCTTTTCCAGTTCCTCCTTCAGGTTACAGTGTTTTTCAGAAGTTCCCAGATTTGCATTTATCTTGGTGGTTAAACCGGCCCCTATGGCACGTGGTTCAAAATGGTGATTTGTGTTTTTGGGGATAACAATTCTGCCTTGGGCGATTTCCTGACAGAGCCATTGTTCATCTACTTTTTCGTGGTTGGCAACAGCTTTCATTTCGGGAGTGATTTCTCCAGAAATGGCGTATTGAAGTTGTGTAGGCATCTTTTGGATTTTAAGTGTTTGATGTTGATTATTAAAAGGCGGATTGCAATCGTTTTTGCAGTTCCTTTATCCGGCCTTCAAAATTTTTGGTTTGCATGAAATGTCTTACCATAGCAATATTGCGAGCTCCGGTTTCTAATACTTCATCCAGATTTTCCGGAAATATGCCACCAATGGCAATTACCGGAACATTGGCAAGCTTCAGAACTTCTGACAGATGCTTTGTGCCCACCGGAGGATCGGGATTGGCTTTTGCATTGGTAGGATAGACGGGCCCGAAACCAATGTAATCGGGCTTTTGCTCCAGGGCCTTTCTGGCCTGATCCAGTGAGTGCGTGGATAAACCGATCTTAATATCTCCAACAATTTTTCGGGCATCTTCCGGAGTCAGGTCATCTTGTCCCAGATGAAGAAAATCGGCATTACACAACCGGGCGATATCGGGTCGGTCATTGATTACCAGTCGGGTGTTGGTGCTCCTGGTAACGGCCCGCAGGTCTCGTGCAATTTTTAAAAGCTCCCGGTCAGGGAGGTGTTTTTCACGCAACTGCATCATGCTGATATTGTTTTCCACACATTTTTCAGCGATGGTCGTGTAGGGGAGAATAGGCCGGGTGATTATGATATAAACACCCGGGTCTTGAATGTTTGAATCTTGCATCATCATTTAATTATTTGCAGATTCCATGATCGCTTCTTTGGCGAGTTTTTCAGAAATTATCCCGGCCACTTTTTGCCCCGAAAGCAGCATCCCTCCAAAGATTGGCCCCATGCGATAACTCCCGCTGGTTCCGTTGGCCGCCATGCCTGAAACAAATAGTCCGGGAAAGACTTCTTTGGTATTGTCAACGGTGGTTCTTTCTGCTTCTTCCACCGCCAGGGAGCGTTCTCCCATTACTTTACCTGAGGGAGTATCGATCTTAATGTCGTTTTTGCGTGCCACCGTGTGTACGATTTCACAATCGTGACCTGTCCCGTCAATAACGGCTTTGGCCATGATGATAAGTGGATCCACATGCATCCCTTCGCGGTGAACCGGGGCCCAGTTGATTACAAGGCCGCTCACTATGTTGTTATGAAAGACCACATCTTCGATGGAGGTGCAGTTGAAAATCCTGGCTCCGGCTTTGGTGGCATGATAGGTTAGGGCTGAGGTTGCGTGCACCGAATCAACGGTGTAATAATCGTCGCGGTAATGTTTGTATTCGATCCCCAGTTCCTTAAGTATGTGCAGTGCTTCTTTCTGTACCATGATCTCGTTGAACATCATGGCACCACCCCACATACCACCTCCGGGAGCGAGTTTGCGTTCAAAAAGAGCCACTTTTTTTCCGGTTTTGGCCAGATAATAAGCAGCAATCAGTCCTGATGGTCCCCCGCCAACAATGGCAACATCAACAGCAAGGTTTTCTTTGAGTTTCGAAAAGTAGGAATCGATGATTCCTGAAGAGACAATTTGTTCCATAGTAAATGATTTTTAAATATTAATCAAAAATCTATGGAGTGCTAAAGTAAAAGGAGAGCATACGACGAAACACGTCTTCCCTTCGCAGGCATTACCCTGAGCAGGTTTAAAGGGTATGATCTCAGCCTTAAAATAAGGCACCCCCAGATTGTTTTGGTATTACAAATGTAGCGGTAGTTTTTTAATAACAAAGAGTAGTAGCAGAAAAAAAGACCCTGTGTGGATAACACAGAGTCTTTATTCTTAAGAGTTTTATTTTCTACCAGCGTTGGTGTACATCAGCCTTGATGTATTTCTCATAAATGTCATTCATCGCCTGAAATTTGTCCTGCGACAGAGTGGGTAAATCAAATACCGATAAGTTGGATTTTACATGATCAACCGAGGAAGCACCGGGGATGATACAGCTGACTTCCTTGAATTGCAAAATCCACTGAAGGGCTATTGGAGCCAGATTTTCCTGACCGGGGAATAATTTTTTAAGTTCATCCACTGCTTTGAGTCCTTTGTCAAAGTCAATGCCGGCAAAGGTTTCTCCTTTGTCAAAGGCAGCTCCGTCCCGGTTGAAATTCCGGTGGTCTTCTGCATTAAAAGTTGTGTTGGAATCGAATTTTCCGGTAAGCAAGCCACTGGCCAAAGGTACTCTGACAATGATACCTACGTCCTTTTTAGCAGCCTCTTTGAAGAACAGCTCTTTGGGACGTTGGCGGAAAACATTGAAGATAATCTGTACAGTGTTAACATTGGGATATTCAATGGCTTTGATGGCTTCTTCTACTTTCTCTACACTGACTCCGAGATTTTTGATTTTTCCCTGATCTTTCAGTTTGTCAAAGCGTTCGAAAATTTCCGGACGATAAAAAACATCGGTGGGAGGGCAGTGCAACTGGATAAGATCCAATGCTTCCAATCCGGTTCTCTTCAGACTGTCTTCCACAAATTTTTGGAGCACATCGGGTTGATATCCTTCGTTGACATGAGGATTGATCTGGCGTCCGCACTTGGAGGCCACATAAATATCTTCGGAGCGTGAGCGAACCACACGCCCTACTGCCTTTTCGCTTAAACCGCTTTCATATACATCGGCGGTATCGATAAAATTTACACCATTGTCAATGGCTGTATTGATGATTTCGTCAGCTTTTTTATCGTCAAAGCCGGAACCCCATTTTCCTCCGACCTGCCAGGTTCCAAGAGAAATTTCAGAAATCTTAAGTCCTGTTTTTCCTAATGTTCTGTAATTCATGATTAAGTGGTTTATTTTGATTTTTTGAATTGACTGCAATAGGTGTTGCATGAAAATGCAATCGATTGCTTTGTTTAGTAGGTCAAATTTACAAAATAATAGTGAGCTTAAAAATGGAAAGCCGTCTGATTATATTTCAATTTTTTTTTCAAAAACTGAAATGCTATTTTTGCCACTCACTTTTTTCAGGCAACATGAGTATTTCTTCTTTTATTATTCTCGGGGTAGGACTTTCTGTTGACAGTCTGGCAGCAAGTATTACCACAGGGGCATGCTCCATAAAACTCAGGGTTTCACAGATTTTTAAAGTGGCTCTTTATATGGCAGTTTTTCAGGCCTCCATGCCCTTGCTTGGTTGGTTCATCGGGAGCAGTTTTAAAGGTCTTGTTGCAGCATATGATCACTGGATAGCACTTCTTTTATTAGGTTCTATTGGGGGGAAACTGATTTATGATGGATTGAGAAAAGCAGAAGAGGAATCTTCTTGTCTTTGTCCATCCAGTCATTTCGTTCTTGCAGGTATGGCCCTGGCAACAAGTATAGATGCTCTGGTGGTTGGTATTGGGTTCGGGGTATTAAGTATTCACATCTGGATGGCTGTTTTCATAATTGGAATCACTACTTTTTTCTTCTCTGTTGCTGGTGTGTTATTAGGAATGACCATCGGTGAACGACTCAATAAAGGACTTGAAGTACTGGGCGGACTAGTGCTTATTGGGATGGGACTTAGAATTTTTCTTTCTCACACTATTGAATTCATTAAATAAATATTATAATTTAGGAAACCCTTTTTGAACGGTATTGTTATTCGGACAAAGGAATTTTGTCTGTTGATTATTAGTGGGTTGCTTGTTTTTTGATGTTTGCATTTATTTCTGGTTTTCGGATTTTTTCCGTTTAACCCTTTATTTTTAATCAAAAAGAGTCATTATGAAGAAACAAGCGATTACTTTAGGACGCATTGGTATTCTATTGCCTATAGCGGGTTTTATTCCCATATTGGGTTCTGTAGCCGGATTAGCGTCTTTTATTTTACTTTTGATGTCTTATCATCAGTTTTCAAAGGTATTTGAGAATCCACCTATTTTTAAGAAAACATTGATTGGATATTTGGTGCCGATAATTGCTACAATTATTGGAACCATAGTTATTTTAATTGGAGCCGGATCTGCCTTGGTAACCTTGTCCTCCGACGGATTTGATCCCGAAAATATGCAACAGTTGATAACCGTGTTGTTTGAAAGTGGTGTGACCATTTTTGGTCTATTATTGCTTTTAGTTGGTACGATTATAGGGGCCTATTATATGTTCCAGGGATTGAAAGCGCTGGCTGCATCCTCTGGTGTTAAAACTTTTAGAACAGCGGGATTGCTTTATTTTATCGGAGCTATTGGTCTTCTGCTGTTTGGTTTAGGAGCCTTTGTGATGTTTGTTGCATGGATTATCCACGTTGTGGCTTATTTTTCCATTCAGGCTGAAGAACCGATTGTTGAACAGGCAGTATAAAGGCTATTTTTTATTTTATACAAAGCCCGGCTGTCACCAGTCGGGCTTTTTTCTATTTTAGATCACTATTGTCCGGGAATGAAAGAGGATTGTTGCGCTCTGCTATCAATGACAGATTAGGTGCGGCGGATTCCAATCCGCCATTTCGTCTTTAACGGCGGATCGGCTTCGGCTTTGCCGCTTTCCCAAGAAAGAATCCGCCGCACCTGCTTTACAAATAATCTTTCCTGGAGTATTAATTGAGCATCTCAGCTTGTCATATTCCCATTATGCCTCAAAATTTAATTGAGGTGCGAACTTGCGATGCCCCCTGCCAACGCTGAATATCCTGCAAAAGCCCGTCATTGCGAAAGTAATGAAGCAATCTCAATTTTTTAACCGGACACCAATGATTTTATATTTATGGGGAAATTTTTCTGAGAATAATAAGAGGTCCTGTTTTTTTTGGCATAAAAAAAGCCCGTCAACAGACGGGCTTAATATTTTTAGCGAAGTAGAAAAATCTGACTAAGCTAATTTCACATCTACAGCATTAAGTCCTTTTCTACCTTCGGTAAGTTCAAAAGTTACTTCATCGCCTTCGTTGACTGTGTCAATCAAACCTGTGGCGTGTACAAAATACTCTTTCTGTGTTTCGTCTTCTTTAATAAAACCAAAACCTTTGCTCTCGTTAAAGAATTTTACTGTTCCTTTGTTCATGATAAATATTTAATAAAAATTTGATGGGTGCAAGGTATGGTTTATTTTTGAAAATCACATCTTTTTCCAAAAAAAATGACATTTTTCTCCCTGATTTAGTCTTTTTTACAAAGCGGGAACTTTCCTTTATAACTATTGTAATCCCGGCCAATAAGTTTCGAATAAATCCCGGGTAAACCGATCTGAAAGGAGCATTGCTCCGGTTTTATAATACTTTAACGTTCTTTTAACCCCCTTTGTTTATCGGGGCATTACATTTGTTGCGTTCACTATCATAGAGTTAAGTGAAAGAGAAACGTGAACTTTTTGGTGGTAATTGCGTAATTATCCTGGTTAATAGAAATTTTTACTGAATGAGATATCATCTGGCTTTTTTGTGGGTTTTAGTGTTGTTGGTTGGAACCATTGATTGGTTTTTGTGGCGAATTTTAATGACCGAAGAAGCACGTTCAGGTTGGCGTAAATGGTTGGCTATTTCCGGATTAATAGTACTTCCGGTATTGTTCTTATCCGGTTTTCTTTATTTCGGAACTCAAATTCCGGAGGCTGCTTCGCATGAAATTTACAATGCTTTCGGTACTTTTCTGACTTTATTTCTTTTGGTGTATCTTCCAAAAGTTTTTTTTCTGGTGGTTTATGGTATCGGGCGAATTCCTGATGCTATCCCCCGAAAACCGGCCCGTCAACCAGAGCGTCATTATCCCCGCATTACAAGAGCGAAATTTTTGAGTCAGGTAGGCATCATCATAGCCACGGCCCCTTTTGTGTCACTTCTTTTTGGTGTGCTAAAGGGTCGGTATGCCTTTTATACCCGCCATGTAAAACTTAATTTTCCCAATTTACCCAGGGCTTTTGACGGTCTTCGGATCGTTCAGATTTCTGACCTGCATTTGGGCAGTTTCGGATCCAATCGGGAACCACTGAAAGAGGCAGTCTCGTTAATAAATGAGGAGAAACCTGACCTCGTGCTTTTTACGGGTGATCTGGTAAATAATTTTGCAGGAGAAACCCGTGGTTGGGAAGAGATATTGGGAAAAATTAATGCTTCTATGGGTAAATATTCCATTCTCGGGAATCATGATTATGGTGATTACAGTACCTGGCCTTCGGAACAAAGAAAAGCAGCCAACTTTAAAAGTATTGTTGCGGCTAACCGGAAATTGGGTTTTCAGTTGTTACGTAATGAGTCGGTTACTCTGCAAAAAGATGGAGAATCCATTGCTGTGAGTGGTGTTGAAAATTGGGGACTCCCCCCATTTCCTCAATATGGAGACTTGGAGAGTACCTGGAATCAGACAAATGGAGAACCTTTTAAAATTTTGATGTCGCACGATCCCGACCATTGGGATGCGGAAGTAATCGGCAGAAAAAAGTATGATCTTACACTCGCCGGACATACGCATGGTATGCAGTTTGGTTTTGAAATTGGAAAATACAACTGGAGTCCTGCCAAGTATAAGTTTAAGCGATGGGCCGGATTGTATCAGGTCGGCAAACAGTTCCTCTATGTGAACCGAGGACTGGGTTATCTGGGAATGCCTGCGCGTGTGGGTATGCCTCCGGAAATTACCGTTTTCACTTTGAAGAGGGGATAGGGCTTTTTATTGCAGGGCGTGGTCAGTGGTCAGTAGTCAGTAGTCAGTAGTCAGTAGTTGAGGCAGAAGGCAGAATTGATGGCTGCGTGCTGTGACTTGTTCTAAAAAAGGTTTACAACAAAAGAAAACAAGATAAAGAATCATTTCTTTCTGTTGTTCACCAAAAAACTATCGAAACTCGTTGAAAACACCGCTTCATGAAAAAATGTATTGTTTGCTTCTCTCCATCCTCCGCGGTATCCAATGCTGAATGGCAATACAAATCGAAACAGGTGAAGATCCGTCATTAATTCTATTCCTGACGTAGTATAAGTATCCCGATAGGTTTGTGTTTGCCCGCTTTCAATAAAACTAAGCTGGTAATTGGTCCGGGCAGCATCAAGAAATAGATTCAGTCGGAAGCGTTTGATATAGGCAATGCCCGACAATGACCAGTCCGGGTTCCACAAAGGCATTTGGTAGGTTGTATTCAGCACAAATAGCTGGTCGTTGTATATGTTGTTATAGCCACGGGGTAATGCTATGGCATCCCCAAATCTCTGAAAAGTACGGTAGGGAAGACTGGTGGCAATTTCATCACCATTACTTCTCTTTTGCCAACCGCCACCAATGGTAAGGGCATCATGTCTGCCAATTCCCGGAAGATAGAGTTTGCCTGAAGCGGCGACTGCTTCTCCTGAATTATAGTTTCCGGCCGGAGTGTGTTTGTATATGAAGCTGAGGGCTTGGCCCCATCGCGTATTAACATCCCTGTAAGTGCCTCTCTGTTTGTTGTGAAAATAGAGAGAATAATCTATAGCCCAATAATCCAGCTCAGGGTATTCGATGACATTGGTTTCACCGGTTTCGTAGTATTGATCACCGGGTAAAACTTCAATGATGTTTTGCTGATACACTCTGTTGCTGATATTTTGCCATGAAAGACCTGCCCGAGGTTGAATCAACCTGGACCATTCTCCTGCACTTAGGTCTAAAGGCACTCTGATACCTGTTTCTACTTTTATATGATTTTCTTTGCCGATTTGCTCAATGGTGAAAAGATTATCCTGCCCGATATAAATGTCGTTAAACGTACCGTTGAAATCTCCCCATTTGACATCGAAATCAATGATTGGAAACCAGCCCCTGTAGGTAAATCCAGCGTTGAATTTTTCGCGGCTTTTGGATCCGGCAGCATTGTAAGCCACTCTGGCAACTGCTGTTCCCAGAAGGTTTTGGCTCATAAGTGTGAGACCGGGATACAGTTCACGGTTGTCGATGTTGGTGTAAGCCGGAGCCCAGCTGTGCAGGTTTAGGAGGTTCCACTTGCTGTAATCATCAATTTCCGGGTTAAAATTGTTGTTGATATTTACCTCAACGGGTTCCTGGTTTGTTAGTTTCTTTACTAATGGGCTATTCAGCGACGATGGTTGGATGTTCTTTTTTAAAGTCTGGAATTTATTGGTCTTTGTAATTTCATATCCCATCGGCGTGTAATGTGCATAGTAAAGTGAACTGTCAGATGGAATTACCGTGGGGGACGTTGCTCCGAATTTTGATTGTGTGACCTGGCGCGTGGTATTGTTCTTTAGATTCAGGCAAAAAATTTCTTCGGAATGAATCGTTGAGGCTGCAAACCAAAGGTTATTTCGGCTTTTTTGGGGATATTTGGGTTCATCGAGTGCTGGTGCTCTCAATGTTTTCCATGTTTTCTCAAAGGTGTTCAGTGAAACGATGCTTTTTTTATTGTCCTGAAGTAGTACCATGACCAATTCTCCGCGAACATCACCCCATGAGGGATGTATTGGGAATGCATTGTCCGGTGTTGGTATGCGTTCAAAGGTTTTTCCAGTATTCAAGTCAATCAGGGTAATGAAAAACTCGTATGATTTGGTTGTTTCAACAACTGCCAGTGTATCGCTTTGGGATGCAAGCGCAGGAGCAAAATAGCGGGATTTGTGCGTTAACGTTTGTGTTTTCTCGTTTTCAAGATCGTAAATCCTGATGACGGAATGATCGGCATTGGGCCAGCGAATGTGCGGCATTGTTTCGCTCCATGCAACCCATCGCTCATTGGCAGTAATGGGGTCTTCATCCCGGTATCCGGTATAGGACAGTGTTTTAGGCTTTTTTGGGGGGTGTAACGCGACTATTTGCTTTCTAATGCCCGGACCACTCATCTCCGCAAAGAGCTGCCCCTTTCGGGTAATAACCGGGAACTGAAAATCTGTGTGTGTACCTTCAGAGGATGCGACAGGGGTTTGTTTTGTTAAATTTATAGTATCTTCGTATTTCCCCCATTCGTTTGCAATGCTGTCATATACAGATTTGTAAAGTTCATTTGGGGAGTTGTGTCCAGTTTTTCTTAAACTCCTGCGAAAAGGAATCAGGGACCAGCTGTTTTTTCCCACATTATCGATTACATTTTCCCATATCCCGGCTCCATAGCGGTTTCTTACTTCCGCTGTAAGATGATACCCCATTTTGTAATAATCTGGCACAAAATCTTTGTATGATCCCAGATAAGCCTTGTCGTAACTGTCTGGGCCGAAACCGGAAATTCTTGCCCGTAGGGGTTGCGTGAAAACCGGAAGTCTGCCACGTCCGCTTTGACTCAGGGTCGTTTCGGTAATTACAGCATCTCCTTCGATAAACCACATGGGCAGATAAGCTCCCAGGGCAGCACCAACGGCCTGTTGCCCGGTGAGCCAAGATGCCACTTTTGTAAATCCCTGATTTAGCTTGTCAATCTGCACAATATGTCTGTATTCGTGTACAGCCAGTTGTTGCAGCCAGTCGGTACTGTAATTGCTCTGAGATGGGTTGGGGTAGAGCTCAATTCGTTTTGGAGCCCAGGAAACAAACCCGTTGGTAAAGGTGGAATGGCTGTGAATGAGAATATCAATTTTGCCGGGACTGTGGTTTAGTGTGGCTTCAATTGAAGGTATGATGCTGTCCATAAAAATGGCTAGCTCTCTGGCCGGTTTGGAGAACTCTTCGGGGAATACCAGCTTAAACTTATCATGGTCAATTTTTTGCCAGCGGATGGAGGCTGGGTCGGCTCCGGAGGAATAATATTGTGCAGAGATTCCCTGAAAGAGGAACAGAAAAAGCAGGAGGGGAAAAACAATTTTTTGGTACATAAGTGTGGACTGTAGTCTGATGGTATTTGATTGTTTTTAAACAACGGGGTGATAAAAATGGTTGATTTTAATTCAATAAGGTTCCGGGTCTCACAAATGTAGTGTTTTTGAAATAATGGTGGAAAGAAGGGAGAAAGAAAACCACAGAGGACACAGCGTGACACAGAGGTACAAGCAGAAACAGTGGTTTCTTCCCGGCCATTCCCCTCCGTGTTTCCCCGTGCTCTCCGTGGTAAAAAATATAATCACAGAGGACACAGAGAGGCACAGAGGTACGAACAGGAAGAGTGGTTTCTTCCCGGCCATTCCTCTCTGTGTTTCCCCGTGCTCTCCGTGGTAAAAAATATAACCACAGAGGACACAGAGTGGCACAGAGGAACTACCGGGAACAGTAGTTTCTTCCCGGCCATTCCCCCTCTGTGTATCCCCGTGCTCTCCGTTTAAAAAAATAAACCACAGAGGACACAGAGAGGCACAGAGGTACGAACAGGAAAAGTGGTTTCTTCCCGGCCATTTCCCTCTGTGTTTCCCCGTGCTCTCTGTGGTAAAAAAATAAAACCACAGAGGACACAGAGTGGCACAGAGGAACTACCGGGACCAGGAGGTTCTTCCCGACTTTTCCCTCAGTGTTTCCCGTGCTCTCTGTGGTGAAAAATATACCACAGAGGAAACAGAGAGGCACAGAGGTACGAGCAGGAAGAGTGGTTTCTTCCCGGCCATTCCTCTCTGTGTTTCCCCGTGTTCTCTGTGGTGAAAAATATACCTCAGAGGACACAGAGAGGCACAGAGGTACGAACAGGAAGAGTGGTTTCTTCCCGGCCATTCCTCTCTATGTTTCCCCGTGCTCTCCGTGTAAAAAAAATATACCACAGAGGACACAGAGAGACACAGAGGAACAAACTGGAACAGAGGTTTCTTCCCGTTCATTCCCCCCTGTGCTTCCCCGTGCTCTCCGTGGTAAAAAAATAAACCACAGAGGACACAGCGTGACACAGAGGTACAAGCAGAAACAGTGGTTTCTTCCCGGCCATTCCCCTCCGTGCTTCCCCTTGCTCTCAGTGGTAAAAAAAAATAAAGACAGGTTCCTGAATTTTTACATGTTTTGGTTTAATATATTTGTTCAAATTTACCGACGCTGTAAGAGTTAACTTTATGAAATGAAATCATATATAAAAATGACAATAGAACAACAACATAGACGCCCCGTAATATATCAATTGTTGCCCAGGTTGTTTGGGAACAGGAACACAACCAATACCCCCGACGGAACTTTAGAACAAAACGGTTGCGGAAAATTTGATGACATCAGTAGTAATGCGTTGGAGAGCATCAAAGAACTCGGAACCACCCATTTGTGGTACACTGGAATTATTGAGCATGCACACCTAACCGATTATTCCAAATACGGCATTGTGAAAGACTACCCTGATGTAGTAAAAGGTAAGGCAGGTTCCCCTTACGCCACTAAAGATTACTATGATGTGGATCCCGACCTGGCCAATTCGGTGCCCGACCGGATGCAGGAATTTGAGGCATTGGTCAGGCGCACTCATGATGCAGGACTGAAAGTTATCATCGACCTGGTGCCAAACCATGTTGCTCGTCAGTATGTTTCGGATGCAAAGCCTGAGGGAGTTACTGATTTTGGTGAAGATGATAATCCATCCAAAGCATTTCAGCGGGACAATAACTTTTACTATCTGCCGGGAACAACATTTCAATCGCCTGTAGCTTCATTAGGCAACGAAGGATGGAAAGAGGAACCGGCTAAAGCAACCGGAAATGATTGTTTTAAGCCCAATCCGTCGGTAAATGACTGGTATGAGACCGTGAAACTGAACTATGGAGTGGATTACGAAACCGGAGAGAAACATTTCTCGCCTGTTCCGGATACCTGGAAGAAAATGCGTGACGTGGTGCTTTTCTGGGCTTCCAAAAAGGTGGATGGTTTTCGCTGCGATATGGCAGCAATGGTACCTGTGGAGTTCTGGACCTGGATGATTGATGAGGTGAAACGCCAGTATCCTTCGTTACAGTTCATCGGAGAAATTTATGATACGGATCGGTATCATGAATTTATTTTCAAGGCAGGGTTTGATTTTCTATACGACAAGGAGTTGTTTTACAATACTATGCGCGGTGTGATTACCGGCAACCGTCCTGCCATCGAACTGACATCCTGCTGGCAATGTACCGAAGGTTTTCAGCATCACATGGTCTATTTTTTGGAGAACCACGACGAACAACGAATCGCTTCCTCATTTTTTGCCAACGACCCATGGAAAGCCCTTCCTGGAGCGGTCTTGATGGCCACCATGCAGCGGAATCCTCTGCTTATTTATTTCGGACAGGAACTGGGAGAGAAAGGAATGGATCAGGAAGGATTCAGTAGCCTCGATGGCCGTACCTCTATTTTTGATTATTGGAGTCCTGAAAGAATTCAAGAGTGGACAGGAAAAGGAGATTTCCAGGCAGAGAACCTTCCGGATGAGGTCCGGCAACTAAGAAAGGAATATTCCACCATTTTAAATTTGT
This sequence comes from Marinilabilia salmonicolor, assembly GCF_003003035.1. Lineage (GTDB taxonomy): Bacteria > Bacteroidota > Bacteroidia > Bacteroidales > Marinilabiliaceae > Marinilabilia > Marinilabilia salmonicolor_A. Next base: position 204,662 of record NZ_PVTS01000004.1, read on the forward strand.
CTCATCAGGCTCCGGCACTTGTTAAGGGTTTGTTTTACGACCTTTCATGGAGCAATGTTCGGAATGAGGCTTTTAACACTTCATCTCTTTTCGCTTATTTCAGGTATTGCAGCGAGCAAATATTATTGGTCATCGCTAATTTTTCGGATAATGATCTGGATTATCGGCTTCATATTCCATCTCATTTTTTCGAACTTGCAGGATTGTCCGACCGTTTTTACTTTACCGGACACAATTTGTTGAAGAAAAACAAAATGATTCAGTTCCCGGCCGAGGTAGCCCAAAATGCCGGAATAGGAGGGCATTTGAAAAAATATTCAGCCTCGGTTTATGAACTCAAATATGAGATAATGAAACGAGGGTAATTGTTAATTATCTGATGATTTTTCTATTTTTGTGAATTGAAATTTCCGCAAAGATTTTAAATTTATCATGAAAACCTTTGCAGAAATTGGATTAACCCCGATTTAGAAAATCACTTATTTGGGTAAAGTATTAGACCAAATGAGACGATTTACTTTATCGAATCTGCAGGGGATACATCACAATATTAAACAATTCCGTGCAGATTTAGGGTGATAGAAAAAATATACTACTGTCTTATGATAGATTACTCACAGGTTACTATAGAAAATGTTGTGGTTCACCAGATTGGAAACCGAACCGAGGGCGAACCGGTAAAATTTTCCAAAAGTCCGCTGCGACTCTTCGACGAAGAAGTGGTGGGGGATGTTTTGTTGTCCTACTTTTTTAAGCCATTCAAAACGGAAGCTTATTTCAATTTTACCGATGAGAATGAGGAACCTGAAAACAACCCCGTTTTTAAATGGGTCTCTGCTGTTTTCGACAGTCCCGATAAGTTGTACGATACTTCCATTGAGGTGGCAGAATTTTTACACGAAAACTCCAACCATCCTAAAATAAGAGGTGGAGAGTTTTATATGGCTTATTTCAGCAATTGTGTGGTCGATGGCGAAGTAACCGATGGCATCGGAATCTTCAAAAGTGAGAACAAAGAAACTTTTCTTAAAGTCTATCTGAAGGACCAGACCTTTGAACTGGGGGCCCAGGAGGGTATCAATATCAAAAAACTGGATAAGGGATGCATTGTCTTTAACACCGAGCGCGAAGCTGGTTTTAAAGTTTGTATGGTCGATAATATTAACAAAGGACATGAAGCACATTTTTGGAAAGACGATTTCCTGGGGCTCATGCCACGGGAGGACAATTACTATTTTACGCGCAATTATCTGAATCTGTGTAAGGATTTTGTGACCGATGTGTTTAACGACGACCACGATGTGCCCAAGCCCGACCAGATTGATATGCTCAACCGTTCCATCGACTTTTTTGATAAAAATAACAACTTCAAAAAAGAAGACTTTGAGCAGCAGGTGATTCGTCAACCCGAAGTTATCGAGGCTTTTAACGATTACCAGGGAGAATTTGAAACAGAGAAAGCTCTTCCGCTTAATGACAACTTCGACATCTCAAAAAGTGCCGTTAAAACCGAGAAAAAACACTTCAAATCCATTCTGAAACTGGACAAAAACTTTCATGTGTATGTTCATGGCCGGCGTGAGCATATCGAGCGTGGCTTCGACCGCGACCGGGGTATGAATTACTATAAGCTGTATTTTGATGTGGAGCATTGATGTTTTTGCACTTGCTAATTGTACTAACATAAGATACAAAAGGTAGCGAGAGAGGGATTTATTATGTAAATCAAGTCAGGAGTTATTATCCTACTAGCATACTTTCGGAATCGCTCAAATTGGAGGCGCCAATAACAAATACCGCTACAACGGCAAGGAGTTGCAGGCTGATAAGATAGGGAATGGTGAGTTGGATTGGTATGATTATGGGGCACGGTTTTATGATGTGGCGTTGGGACGGTTTCATACTGTTGATCCCCTTACTGAAGACTTTTTTCATCAGTCCCCTTATGTATATGCAGGTAACAATCCTATTCGTTTTATTGATTTTATGGGGATGAATGCCAGTCCTTATTACGATAAAGAAACAGGCGAGCATTTGGGTAATGATGAAGAGGGTTTAAAGGGGATATAATGGTAACCACGAAAGAGACTTACAAAAAAGCTGATAAAAATGAAGATGGTTCAGTCAGCAGTGAAAGTATACAAGCAGATAAATAAACCCATGGAGTTCAGGAAGGGGGAGAATTGAAAGCAGAGGTTTATAGTAATATTTTTACAGATGTTTTAAGTCAAGGAGGTTATAATAATCCATCACCCAATGTTCGTAATCAGATGACTACAGGAGTAGGTAAGCCCGGATTTAAAATATTAGTAAATCAGACAGGAGCGGATGCCAAGATTGAACTGACATTTTGCAAAATATTGTCCACCACATAGAAAAGGTGGTTTTTATCTTCCTGCGGAAGTTTTTGAATCTCCTGAATTTTTTTGATGACATCGGTATCGAGCAGAAATTCGGTATTGCCTACCAGATAATCGAGTGAAACACCAAGAGCCTGAGCTATTTTACGGGCAATTTCTACCGAAGGTTTACGCCCAATACAAAATATGTAGGCATTACCGAACGCTACCATCTGAATAATCTGGATGAACTTCAGAGCAAACTTGAAAAATTACATCCGCTAAATAGTGCCAAAAGTGATTATTAATCTTTAAATTTGTAGGAGATAAAGCCATGGAAATTATGAATGTAGTTGAAAAAAGAGACTTTATACACAGTCATTTGCATCGTGCAAATGAAAAGACAATTAATGAATTATATGAGAAACTTCGTAATGAAGAAGTTTTAAAAGCAAAGCTGGAAAGCAGGGCTCAAAAATCGGAAGATGACATCCAGGCAGGAAGAGTTTTTTTAAGAGAAGAATTAGAGCAAAGAATCGCAAACCCCGGCTGTAAATGAAACTTGTTTATACGGAGCAAGCGCTTTTTAGTCTTGAAGAAGCCTTGAATTTTATTGCCCCTAAAGTATCACCTGAGAAATTGAATGATATCCGTGATGAAATCCTGGATGCAGCTGACACTTTGCTTTTGCAGCCTTTTCAAGGGCAGGGAGAACCTTTTTTAGAGCATTTAAATTTAGGACATCGTCGCTTGATAGTAAGTCACTATAAAATAATCTACAGAGTTGTAGAGGAATTCATTTACATTACTGATATTTTTGACTCCAGACAGAATCCTGACAAGATGAAAGGATAATTCAACTGCACAGACCCGAACAAGCGGTGTTCGCTCGCCGTCAATCAACAAAAAGTCACCCCAAGCCGTCCGACACTTTTTTTATTCCCTTTGTTCGTATCTACCCTAGCAAATACTTATTCCTGAAGTAAATTTTTATCAATAATTTTCGGATTGTGTAATGTGGATGTTTTCCATAACGTACTTCAACCACTCTTGAGGATCCATGTCGAGTTTCCTGCAAGTTCAGAAGAAGCTTTAGAAAATCGCGATGTTTTTGGCGGCATTGTGTGGGCCGGCAAACAAATAGTTCTTACATTAATAAAGCCAGGAGGCGAATGGAGTTTTTTACCAGGTTGCTGTTTATCTCTGGTTTTCTATGGCAAGACAGATCGGAAGGCTGATTCATCGATTCTTGCAAAAGTCCAGGACAAGTCCAATACATTGCCGGGCATAAATGTGTGAGCAGTACAGAATGATAGCAGATGAACAACCTTGATGACCTTCACGTAAATTAGAAAAATAACATCCTCTAAATGGTACCAAAAGTGTTTATTAATCTTTAAATTTGTAGGAGATAAAACAATGAATGCTATGAATCTTCAAGCAAGAAAACTGGAATTGGTTCAGATGATATTAAATACTGACCGCCCCAACTTGTTGGAAAAAGTCAGTCAAATACTCAAACAGGAGCAAGAAGCTGACTGGTGGGATGAATTACCTATATCTGTTCAGCAAGCCATTGAAGCAGGGAGCAAGGAAGCAGACAGAGGAGAGACTACTCCTCATGAAGAAGTAATGAAAGATGTTCGTTTAAGGTATGGCCTTTGAGATGGAAATATTCTGGTCAAATCAAGCACGAAAAGATTACTATAAAGTACTGGACTACCTTCATGAAAATTGGGGGCTAAATGAAGTGAAAAGCTTTGTGGATAAGACAGAGGAAGTTCCCGGGGTCATTAAGAAATATCCTAAAACCTTTGTTGAATCCCCTCGAAAAAGGAAATCCGAAAAGGCTTTGTTACCAAGCACAATAGCTTGTTCTATAAAGTTAGACCTTACAAGAAGGAAATAATTTTACTTACATTTTGGGACAACCGAAAAATCCTAAGAAACTCAAATATTAATCCCACCGCACAGACCAGGTTAATCGGTGTTCGTCATCACTTGTGGGCAAGGTTAGTGCCATCTTGTCCAGCCTTAATTCTCCTAAACAACTGATTTGCATTTAGTACGCAGCAGCTTCGGTTTCCCAGCCCGGCTTGTTTGAAAGCCAATGCCACCCAGGTATTGCAGGTTCTGAACAAATGATATTTCCTTTTGGACAGGAAAAAATAGCGGCTTTTGCCGTACATTTCGCTGGCGACGGGGGCGCTGGATTCGTCGCGTATCAGGCTACTGGAAAAGAAGAAGGTGAGTCGGTCAAATTGTTGTTTGTTCAGTTCCAGTTCCAGAAATCTGGCTTCACTGGTATAAGCCGATGAGATAGATATGCTAAACGGGTGAATTCGCATTACACTCTGAGTGGGCCAGAGCATTGCTCTTGCAGCCAGTAAAACGGGACTTCCCGAAGCCTGATAGAATTTTTCGTCACCCCAACTGACATCCACATACTGTTTATCCTCAAAAGTGGAGACTTCAGGCCATATTTCCGGATTAATTTTGTTAAAGGGAAGTACAATTCCGGTATGCCAGGCCTGTTGCACAACGTAAACCGTTATTTTATCGGAATCAAGGCTTGCTTTCTCCTGCCCGCTGAAAGGCTGGTTTATGAAGAATAGGATTATTAGTATGTGTTTTATCTTTGTCTTCATGAGTATTCTGTTGCTTAAAAGAAAAATCAGGACTATCATTGGAGAAACCAATTCCTACCCTTGTAATTTCGGGGTTAACACAATAAAATCCAAACCGGCCTTAAGCCTGATGTTTGTTAAAAAACCATATTGGGGTTTAAGGGATGAAATTCATTTGAAATAAAGTTTCTGGACAGTATAGAAACAAAAATCATGTACCGGAATTGAGAAAACAATTTCATAGTGATATAGACCATTTGAGTAAAATGACATTGGCCGTTTACAGATTCTTTCCAATCTGAATATTCCGGTAGGTTTCCATCTTTTCATAATGCTTTTGCTCCGTTTGAATAAAACCCTATTTTTGTTCGTTCACAAATAATCAAATTGATGAATCAACCACTTCCTGAGGATTTTTTGTTGCGGATGCAGCAACAGCTCGATAAAGATGAATTTAATTCTTTCGTGGAGAGTTTTGCAAATGATTCGCTGCCTTCGGTGCGGTTGAATCCTGCCAAAAAAGAAGAGTGGTTTTCTCAATACGAGCAGGTTCCCTGGTGCCCTCATGGTTTTTACTTAAAAGAGAAACCTGTTTTTACCCTTGATCCTGCTTTCCATGCAGGAGCATATTATCCCCAGGAGGGCAGCAGCATGGTGCTCTGGCATATTCTGGAAAAAATAGAAAAGGAAGAAAACGGCCGGGACCTCAAAGTACTTGATCTTTGTGGAGCTCCCGGTGGAAAATCTACTCTGATTGCCTCTTTCCTTGCGGGTGAAGGACTTGTGGTGGCCAATGAGGTGATTCAGTCCAGAGCGCGTATTCTTCGTGAGAACATCATCAAATGGGGAGCACCCAATGCAGTGGTCACGCAGTCCGATCCATCGGCTTTTGCCAAATTGCCCGGTTTGTTTGATGTGATGGTGGTGGATGCACCCTGCTCGGGCGAGGGTATGTTTCGCAAAGGAGAGGTGGCTCGTCGCGAGTGGTCGGCGGAGAATACCCGGCATTGTGCCGTTCGACAACGCCGCATTCTTTCTGATTCCTGGGATTCACTGAGGGAAAACGGCTGGTTGATTTATTCAACCTGCACTTTTAACCCCGAAGAGAACGAAGAAAATCTCAAATGGTTGATGGACGAGAAGAGGGCAGAGATAATGAAATTGGAAGTGCCGGACGATTGGGGCATTACATCGGTAGAAATCAGCGATGGCAACGGACTGGCTTTTTATCCGCACAAAGTTAGGGGAGAAGGCTTCTTTGTAGCTTTGCTGCAAAAAAAGGAAAGTCCCCGTTCTTTTAAAACCAACAGTGCCAAGCGCAAACCGGTGAAGTTCCCTCATGAGTTACGCTCACTCATCAGCAATCCTGACCGATATACTTATTTTGAGCGAAACGAGCTTTGGTCGGCTTTCCCGGAAAAATACATGAATGCGTTGCAGTCCATGCAAAAGCAACTCTATTTGTTGCATGCCGGGATTCCTCTTGGCACTGTTGGCCGCAAAGGCTTTGTGCCCGACCATGCGCTGGCAATGAGTTGGGAATGCAGCGACAATTTCCCGGAACTGGAACTGTCCGAAGCGGAGGCATTGCGTTATTTGAAAGGAGAACCACCGGTTACGGAAGAAAGTTTAGGCCGTGGGTTTTTTCTGATCTCCTGTAACCGAAACCGGCTTGGATTCGTTAAAAACGTGGGAAATCGATTTAATAACCTCTATCCAAAAAAGTGGCGCATCAGAATGAGGATTAATGAGGATGATTGAATCACAAAACCATTAAAAAGTTGCCATATTTCAACTATTTTACTTTTTTTGTTTTATAATCGGAGTATAATACTACCGGCCCAGTTGATAAGTCCGGTGAGTGTATGAGGGTTTTTGTATTACAGATGAAAAAAAATTTTTATGAAAAAATCTTTGTTTTTTTTACTGACATTCTGGTTTATACTGGGTTCTTGTGATAAAGATACCAATGGAACCGTAAATAACGACAGTCCTTTTGCCGGGTGTGTGGAGAGTTTTGAACCGAATGATGATCTGGAAATTGTGACATTTAATCTGGAGAACTTCCCAAAATCAGGAAATACCATTATGCATACTGCCGAATTGCTGGAGCATCTCAATGCAGATGTGGTGGCTGTTCAGGAAATCTCCAGCGAAGGTGCTTTGGTCGAACTGGCCAATCAAATGGAGGGTTGGGAAGCTGTTTTTACGACTGCACCGACCAGTTACGGCCAATCATTGGGATATCTGGTAAAAGCAACCGAAGTGGAATTGCTGGCGGAATCTACTCAGGTTTGGTTTGAGGATGATACCTACAATTTTCCCCGCACACCGTTTGTAATAAAAGTCAGACATCGTGAGAGCGGGCAGGAAACATTGCTTGTGAATCTTCATCTGAAGGCCATGGGAGATGATCAGTCTGTTGGTCGTCGTCGTATTGCCTCAACAATGCTTCAGGAATATATTGATGTCAATCATCCGGATGATTTTGTGATCGTGTTGGGGGACTGGAATGATGAACTGAATGAGGATAAAGCCATTGACGATGTTTTTTCAAATTTTTCCGATGCATCTGAACTTTACAGATTCGTTGATGAGACTATTGCCGACGGGGGAGAGCAATATTGGTCCTACCCGTCATGGCCAAGTCACATCGATCATATTCTGATTACTGATGAGTGGTTCAGTTATTTTGAATCGGTAATGACTGTCCGCGCAGATCAGTGTTTTGAAGATTATGAAGACTTTATCTCTGATCACCGGCCTGTGGTTGCGGTTTTTGATGTGGATTAGTTTATCGAAAAACCTGAATGGGGAAAACAAATTTGTTCTCAAGTCCACCGCAACATTAAGAATCTGACATATTTTCAAGGGATCTTTTTTAAGTCAAAAAGAACCCAGGCTGAAAGCTCAACTAAAATAGCCCTGGGCACCCCCCCGGGAATAGTGAGTTTCCAAAAAAAATCGTTTTGCTGACCGCGCCGCGGCCAACAAAACGGTTTTTGGGGTTTGGTTTGAGCCCCCGGGACGTTGCCCCGGGTTAAAGTCAAACCCGGCCTTCAGCCTGATGATTGTTAATACAAAAACCATAATCGTGATTAACGATTTAGTGATGAAGTCCTTTTTGGAAAATGGTTAAAGTAATTTGGTTTATTAAAACCATCACAATATCTGGAATCTGACAAATTTTTAATTGACGCTTTTTTTGTCAAAAAGAACCCAGGCTGAAAGCCTAACTGAAAATAGCCCGGGGCACCACCCCGGGAAAAGTAAATTTCCCATAAAATCGTTTTGTTGACCGCGCCGCGGCCAACAAAACGGTTTTTGGGGTTTGGTTTGAGCCCCCGAGACGTTGCCCCGGGTAAAAGTCAAACCCGGCCTTCAGCCTGATGGTTGTTTATTTGAAAACCACAATCGGGATTAGGGTTTAAGGGATAAAGCACTATATTTGCCGCGGCAAAATCAGACAGGCATGAACATTCGATTTGTACTGAACATATTGGGCAGGGTATTGATTATCCTGGGGCTTTTTATGTGCACCAACTTTATCTGGGTTGGGGTGTATGAAGAAGCTACCTTTTGGGGGCATTTTTATGCCTGCATAATCACCCTGCTGGGAGGTGCCGGGCTTTTTCTTGGTACATCCATCAATCTGAAGCCCAGCCTCGGGTTACGCGAGAGTTATCTGACGGTTACTTTTGCCTGGGTGGTGATTTCTGCTTTCAGTACATTACCATATTTGTTTACACAATCCATTGCCACTTTTGAAGATGCCTTTTTTGAATCGGTTTCCGGACTTACCACTACCGGTGCCTCTATATTGAATGACATAGAAGCATTGCCTCGCAGTGTCCTGTATTGGCGCAGTATGACACATTGGATCGGGGGTATGGGAATCATTGTTTTGGTGGTTGCCATTCTGCCAATGCTGCGGGTTGGTGGTTACAATTTGTTCAAGTCGGAAGCCACCGGCATATCCTATGAGAAACTTACCCCCCGAACAGCCAGTACCGCCAAACGTCTTTGGGGAATTTATCTGGGACTTACCTTTTTACAAGTGGTTTTTCTGATGTTTGGCAATATGGATTTTTTTGAATCCCTTTGTCACAGTTTTGGAACGATCGCGACAGGCGGGTTTTCCACGCAAAATGACAGTATTGCCGGGTATTCTCCTTATATTCAGTATGTCATTACTGTATTTATGTTGCTGGCTGGTGTTAATTTTACCCTGCATTACTTCCTAATAAAAGGGAAGTTTAAAAAGTTGAGGCGCAACGATGAGTTGAGGACCTATCTGGGGATTATTCTGGTTGCAGGTGTTGTCATCACTGTAATATTGGTTCGACATCTGAACCTGGGAGTCGAAGAAGCATTTCGGAAAGCATTCTTTCAGGTAGTTTCCATTATTACATCCACCGGTTTTATTACCGATGATTACTTACTTTGGCCAACAAGAGGCTGGTTTGTCATTTTTCTGCTGTTTTTTGTAGGTGCCAGCGTTGGGAGTACTGGTGGGGGTATTAAGGTCATTCGTTTGGTGGTAGCCTTTAAGAGTTTTTATGTCAATTTCCTGCGACTTTTGCATCCCAACTCTGTTATTGTTTTGCGCGTAAACGGAGAAGTGGTGGATGATGAGAAGGTCAGTACAATTCTGGGCTTTATCGTTCTTTATTTTGTGACTGCTTTTGTGGGAACAGTTGTGATGATCTTTATGAATGTGGATGCCATTACTGCCATGGCGTCGGTTATTTCCTCCATGGGTGCGATAGGACCTGCTTTTGGGGAGGTAGGGCCGACAAGTAATTTTGCCATGATTCCTGATGGGGGCAAGTTTTTCCTCTCTTTTCTGATGATTCTTGGACGTCTGGAACTTACCACCGTTTTTGTCTTGTTTACCCTCGATTTCTGGAAGGACTGATTTTTTATTCCACTTTATTTTTATTTCCTTTGCGCCCAAAATCAGGTAGATAGCAAAAAAAAGGAAGTGATGAACGTAGATGTTGAGCCAAAACCGACAAGAGAAATTATTCCGACCAATGTATTGCAGCAGACTGCTTTTTGGGCACGGTTGAAAAATAAGCAGGGCTGGGGAACCCATGCTTTTGATCTCTCACTGGGAAAAAGTGAGGCATTTTCAGGCACCCGGTTTGGAAAGCATGAGCGTGAGGGTGATATACTGATTACTTTGCGTGCCATCGGTGGGGGGCGGTATATGGCTTATGTCCCTTTTGGTCCGGAACAGCTGCCCGATGAAGAACGACGCGGCATCTGGCTGGAAGAGATATCAGAACAGCTGCGGAATTTTCTTCCTGAGGATTGTCTCTTTATTCGTTATGATCTTTGTTGGGAATCTCCCTGGGCAAGGGAAGATGAATATTTTTCTGAAGATGGTATCTGGCTGGGGCCTCCTGATGCATATGTTCAGGAGATGCGTATGAATTTTGATACCCGAAACTTTAATCTGCGCAAAGCACCTTCTGATATGCTTCCTGCACACACGGTGATGTTGGATCTGGATAAAGAAGAAGATACCCTGCTTTCCGAGATGAAATCAAAAACACGCTACAATATTCGATTGTCTCAGCGTAAAGGTGTGGAGGTGCGACGTGCGGGTATGGATGAACTGGATAAATGGTTCCGGTTGTATGATGAAACTTATTCGCGTAATCGATTGGCAGCAAATGATTTGTCATTTTTTAAGCAGGTTTTTCAGACACGGGCAGATGATACAGATTCACCGGGTGAGGTGGATTTACTACTTGCGGAGAAAGACGGCGAGGCTTTTGCCGGTATGTTCCTGGCCCGATCGGGAGAAAGAGCAACCTATCTGTACGGAGCCTCCAGTGGTCAACACCGAGATCTTCAGGCCAGTCATGCACTTCAGTGGGGAGCCATCCGGCACAGCAAGGAAGCCGGTTGTAAAGAGTATGATATGTTTGGAATTTCCCCTACACCCGATCCGGAACATCCAATGTACGGACTTTACCGCTTTAAAACAGGCTTTGGCGGAACAAAAATACATCGCCAGGGATGCTGGGACTATTCCCTTGATGAAGAGGGATATGAGCAGTACCGCCTGGCGGAAATGAATGCTACCGGTTATCATCTTGGGTAAAAGGTGTAAATAAAATAGGGCACTTAAGTTTTTTGGGTATGTAAACCATTTTTGGGACAAGTCACTGCACTCTGCCCCGGCCCCTGGCTCCATGCACCATTCTCTCGGCTCCCGGCCCTTTGCTATTGCAGCACCAAATAGATCATATATCCCGTAAAGAATGCCACAAAAAGGGCCGCTTCCCATCGGTCAAGTTTTTTTCTAACACCGGTGAACATAGCCACAAAAAGGGCAACGGTTCCTACCAACAATATGGTTATATCTGTATTGAAGGCAGTGCTAAAGGGCATTGGTCGGATGGTAGCACTAATTCCGAGAATAAGAAAGATGTTGAAAATATTAGACCCAAGGATGTTGCCTACTGCTAAATCGTTGTTTTTCTTTTTTACAGCTATCAGTGAAGTTACCAGTTCGGGCAAAGAAGTCCCTGCGGCTACGATTGTTAGCCCGATAATTTTTTCACTCAGTTGAAAGAAACGGGCAATCTCTATGGATGAATCTACTACGAGGCGTCCACCCAGAATCAACCCTGCTAATCCTCCAACAATCGATAAAATTGTCTTTATTAAAGAGTGCTGTTTTTTTGTTGATTCATCCGGTTGTGGTTCAGTTCTCATATTTCGGTAGATGTAAAATAGAAACAGAGCGAAAAGTGCCAATAGAATGACGCCGTCGATGCGTGACAATACCAATGCGCTTTCACCGAAAAGCTGATCGTTGGCCAATAAAAGCAGTGCAACGGCAGCAATAAGTGACATAGGAATTTCTTTCCAGACAGTGCCTGCTCCGACAGCAATGGGAGCTATTAATCCTGATAGGCCCAGAATCAGCAAAAGATTAAAATTATTGCTGCCAATAACATTACCGAAGGCAATGTCGGCATGCCCATCCACGGAGGCGAGAACATTTACCACGAGTTCGGGAGCCGAGGTTCCGAAAGCCACGATGGTGAGTCCTATAGCGAGTTCCGAAATACGATATTTTCGGGCCAGGGTTGAGGCCCCGTCCACAAGCCAGTCACCTCCTTTGAGCAGCAGCGTCAATCCAAGTATCAGCAATAAAGATGTGAAAATCATATGGCAGGTATTTTAGAATTTGTTGTAAACGCTTGGAGGGTAGTTTTTAGCTTCTTGTTCGCAGCTCTCAGGGCTGGGGAGTGATATATTTTGGAAATGTTTCAATTATGAGGGAAAATCCCTGGAACAATCCATATTGAACAGCCATGGTAGTGATGACAGATATCTGTTTTTGTGCTGTTTTATCTGCAATAAGCTTTTTTGACCTGGTTCACTATGTTCGAAAAGCCTCGTCATTGCAAGTGCGCACCTAATATGTCATTGCTGGCAGAACGAAGCAATTTTCTTTCATGATAATAGTTTTTCCGGATTATAGTGAAAAAAATCTTATTTGTTTCATTGTTGCAAAAATATGATATAAACGCTTTTTCTGCTATTTTAGAGAAAAATATTTTTCATGAGTCTCAGAAACAGATTAAATATAATTGTATTTTACTCCAATACGAAGGCAGGAAAAACCTTTGATGTGATTTTACTCTGGGCAATTCTTCTCAGTGTTCTTACTGTATTGCTGGAAAGTGTACCTGTTTTAAATGAACGTTTTGGAAAGCTTTTTGAGGGTGTGGAATGGTTTTTTACGACACTTTTTACTCTTGAATATTTATTGCGAATCTATATCAGCCCCAGGCCTCATAAATATGTCTTCAGTTTCTGGGGGGTGATAGACTTTCTGGCTGCCATTCCTTCCTGGTTAAGTGTTCTCTTTCCTGCAGCACAGTTGTTGTTTGTAATTCGTTTTTTACGTTTCATCAGGGTATTTAGAGTGCTCAAGCTGGCCCGGTTTACCTCAGAGGCCAGATCTTTGGCAAGTTCATTAAGGTCGAGCCTTTATAAGATTACCATCTTTTTTACTGCAATTTTAATTCTTGTATTGTTTTTGGGAACACTTATGTATGTAATTGAAGGTGCAGAAGAGGGGTTTGACAGTATCCCCAAGAGTATTTACTGGGCAATCATTACCATTACTACGGTGGGGTATGGTGATATAGTCCCTCAGACCGATTTGGGTAAGTTTATCGCTTCCTTCATCATGCTCATTGGATATGCTATTATTGCCGTCCCTACAGGTATTGTTACTGCCGAAATATCCCGTCAGAACAATACTCGTGTCAGATGTACGAAATGCGGAAGAGAAAATCTCTCAGATGCAAGGTATTGCAGTCATTGCGGTGAGACAATATAGTGTAAGAATCGTAATGTCCCGTACAAATTTTTGCGCTGTAATCCTGTTTTCTTCGTTAATCTTTTTCGCTGTAGCTATGGCTATACCTGTAAAGATGTCTTGAAAAAATAAAAACTTTATCCAAAAACCCCCGTTCGTTCTATTAAAACTCTTATCACCAATGATTTTCTGTTCAAGAATCCATATTTGGTTCCTGTTATGCGGTTTGTTATTTTTGCAATCGATTGTTAAGCGTCGAAAAGAACTTTTTTCTATCGATTTCGTATCCATCCAAATATTAAATTATTGATTTATGATTCTTGCTTTCAGATGGTTTGGTGTCTCCGTTTTTGTAAAGGTTTTTTCTGTTATTTTATTGGTGCTATCTTTTGGGTTTTCGAATCCGGCAAAAAGTTGTGATGAGCCGGGAGAGGTTTATTCTGCAGATATCATTTCGGTTTTTCTGGATTTTCCTTTTTTCAATCAGTATATCCGGGAATCCCTCCCTGTGATTAATTATGTCCGCGACCGCCAGGTATCGCAGGTGCATGTGAAAATCAATCGTCAGAGATCAGGAGCAGGCGGTGAAAACTATGTCATAAGTTTTTTGGGGCGTCAAAGATTTGAGGACATGAATAACGAGATTACTTATTGGGCACCTGCGTCCAATACTGAGGATGACACCCGCAGGGGACTGGTCGAACGACTGAAATTGGGATTGGCGCCCTATTTGGCCAACACAGGTCTGAATAGTTTGATTACCGTGAACATAAGTGACAGCATAATGTCTATGGAGCGTAAACCTGTTGATGACCCATGGAAAAACTGGGTTTTTGAGGTTTATGGAGGTGCCAATTTCTATAAAGAAGCATCACAAACGAAGTTCAATTCAAGGTGGGGGTTTTATGCAGATAAGGTTTCTGATGATTGGAAAATAAGGATGCGTCCCTATTTTAACTTAAACAAGAGCAATTATACTTCAGAAGAGGACGGGGAGATAGAAAGCAATAATTACCGTCATGGATTTGAAGGGTATATGATTCGAAGTCTCAGTCAGCATTGGTCTGCCGGTTTGTTTTTGAATATGCTGACCAGTACTTTTCACAATATGGAGTTCAATGTTGAACCAACTCCGGGTATCGAATACAGCCTATTCCCTTATTCTGATGCCACAGAAAAGGCAATTACTTTCGCTTATACCATGGGTGCTGCACAAAATTACTATCTGGAAGAAACTATTTTTTTAAAAAAGCAGGAAACACTTTTTAAGCAGGCGCTTCGTATAGCTGTAGATTTTGATCAACCCTGGGGATCTCTTTGGGGGGGCATTAAAGGATCGCACTATTTTCATGATTTCGACGCTAACAGACTGGAGTTTTATTCCGGTTTCAGCTTGAGGCTGATTAAAGGCCTTTCTTTGAGTTTTCACAGTGATCTTGACTTAACCAATGACCTTTTGACCATCCCGGCGGGTGAAGCAACCCTTGAGGAACTTCTGCTTCAGGAAAGAGCTCAATCTACCAGCTACCAGATTTATACCAATGTGGGAATTTCATATCGTTTTGGTTCTGAGTTTTCGAATGTGGTAAACACCAGATTTTAAGGTTGGTAATTGTTTCATTTAATAGATAATCCCATTTTTCCCCATGCCCCATTATCGCAAAGGGAGAGTGGGTTTTTGTTTTTTGAAGGTTGAAATATTTTTGTTTAGAGGTATTTTTCTGCAAAATTAGTTTAAAAAGTAAAAAATACTTTTTAAATTAGCAGGCTTAAGAGCAGACTCATTTAATTGTTGCCATACTTGTTTCATCAAGTATTCTCTTTAAGGGAAAAGCGGAGAAACTCAGTGAGCGAAAATGATCGGAATAGAATCATAAGTGTTTAAAATAACGTTACCGAATCGGTAATCTAAAAAAATAGGTGTTTTATGGCTAAAATAGAATCTCTTATTCAGCAAATTAATAATGGTAACAATGAGGCTTTTAAGCGTTTGTACGGCACTGATGCCGGCGAACTGAAATCTCAGGCTGAACGATATGCGGAATTGATGGAGGAGTTCAAATCCATCTTTGACCAGGATGATGTGGAATTATTTTCCTCACCCGGACGCACTGAGATTGGAGGTAATCATACCGATCATAACCATGGGCGGGTGTTGGCCGGAGCTGTCAACCTGGACAATATTGCAGTAGCTGCTGCTAACGGAACAGACATCATCCGCATTAAATCGGCAGGATACCCTGAGTTTCAGGTAGATTTGTCCAACCTGGAACCTAATGAACAAGAGCATTACACCTCTACTGCTTTGGTGCGTGGCATTGTGGCCAAAATGAAGGCCAATGGATACAACGCGGGTGGATTTGATGCCTGTATCGAGGGTAGGGTGCCCAAAGGCTCCGGACTGAGTTCTTCTGCTTCGTTTGAAGTTTTGATTGGTGCCATCGTCAACCATTTGTTTAATGATGGAAAAATGGATGCAGTAGAGAATGCCATCATTGGACAATGGGCCGAAAACAATTTCTTTGGTAAGCCCTGTGGTCTGATGGACCAAACGGCTTGTTCGGTAGGCGGCCTGATTACGATTGACTTTAAAGATCCTTCCGATCCGGTTGTGAAGCCGATTGGTTTTGACTTTGTTTCCTCCGGATACTCACTGGTGATTACTGATGTGGGTGGAGGCCATGACGATCCGGCTTCACAGCAGGAATATGCTTCGCTTCCCACAGAGATGAAATCGGTAGCCCGGGAATTGGGCGCCGAGGTGCTTCGTGAGGTCACTCTTGAGCAAATAGTGGATAAAATCCCGGAGATTCGTGAAAAAACCGGTGATCGGGCTATTCTGCGTGCGATTCATTTTCAGGGAGATAACAAGAGGGTGGCCGACCAGGTAAAAGCACTGGAAGAAAATGATTTCCAGTCATTCCTGAAGATGGTGGTTGAATCGGGTCAAAGTTCCTATATGTACAATCAGAATATCTATGACATCACTCATAAGGAGGAACAGGTTGTATCTCTGGGGCTGGCGCTTAGTGAAATGGTGCTGAAAGGCAAAGGTGCCTGGAGGGTACATGGAGGTGGTTTTGGTGGCACCATTCAGGCATTTGTACCTCAGGAAAAATTGCAGGAGTATGTGAAAACGCTGGAACATGTTTATGGAAAAGGAAAATGTCATACCATGTTTATCCGGCCTGAAGGTTCAATAAAAGTAGTGCTATGATCACCTGCAAGGGGACATATTCCTCAAAAAGGTGAAAAAAATCATGATTTCTTTAAAGCCAGAAAAAATAACCATACTTTTGTGAAACAACCGGATGAGACAAGACTCCTACGCCGATTGTTTACACATTTTTGATATTTTGTTTATTTGCAGAAAATGAAAAACAAAGTTATTGGAATTGCTTCTGATCATGCCGGATACGACATGAAAGAGATGGCCAAAAAATACCTCGAAGAGAAGGGGTTTACGGTGGAAGATTTTGGTGCTCCATCGGCTGAAAGTGCTGATTATGCAGATTTTGCACATCCACTGGGGCAGGCCATTTCAGGAGGAGAATTGAAACAGGGGATTGCGTTTTGCGGAAGCGGAAATGGCATTAATATTACTCTGAATAAGCATAAAGGTGTTCGATCTGCTTACAGCTGGAATCCCGAGATTGCACGTCTGGGAAGGGCTCACAATGATGCCAATATCTGTGCCATGCCTGCCCGTTTTCTCGAAGCAGATCAGATCAAAGAAATCATAGATGCTTTCCTGACCACTGAATTTGAAGGTGGCCGACATCAGCGGCGGATTGATAAAATCGATTTGTAATTAGTGTCTGTCCATAAAGTACCATTTGCGTCCACGAAGAATCGGGGCAGGCTGTTACGCTTGCCGCCCAAATGCTCATTTACCCAAATAAACTCCGTTTTGGCGGCTTCGCAAGCCTTGCAACTGTCACTTTCTGACCAGACACATGCCTTTTTGCCAACTTTCCTGACTTTATAGACAAACACTAAGATAGTAGTGTGATCACAAAATACTATTTCATATTTTACATCCCTTTTCCCATTCTGCATCGTTAAAATTTTTCAACGTAGCTATGGCTATGCTTCAAAATTTTGCCTTGCAGAAAGAAAAAATGAAAGCAAAATATTTGAAATACTATTTTTCGAACGCCCTACTAGTCTTTGCAAGAAAAGACCAACAACTATTGTTTTTCAGGAACCGTAGCGGTTTGCTGCACAATTGCTGAAACCTGAAAAATTCCCAGAGCATCATTGCTGATGTTTCCCGTGATGGGGACCCCCGGAGGAGGGGTGAACGGGTTGGAGCTGACCCGGTTTTTCTCAGCGGCCTGAACAAAGTTATAGTATTCTGTGCTTACAGATAATGCATAAACATCAATGGTGTCCCCGGGATTGGCTTCTATGTTTCCAAAGAGTTGAGCATCCTCAAGCCAAAGGTTGTTGCTCAGCTGATCGGTATAATGTGACCAGACCTGCACCGAATCATATCGGACATCGTTGATGGTGTACTTAAAAAGAAATCTTTCATCTTCCCGCTCGTTGTCTTTCACCCAGCCGGTGACTTCATAAATGTTATTGTCGTCTGTTTCCCACCGGTCTTTCTGCACTTTTAGCGAATGCATGTTAACAGAAGGAGGCATGCTGGATTGAGCTGCATAAACTTCTCCATCAACTTCTATATTCAGATAATAGGTGATGTCTATTCCCGGTTGAAAATTTTCAGGAGCAATGTATTGTCCATTTCCAATCCATTCAAATGAATAGGTGGTTTGCTCATCTGAAACAGTCACCTCTGCATGATCGATTGTTGCAATTTTCGATCCGTCCATATAAGGGGCAGTGCGGGTGAGTTCAATGGTACGATAATCGGGATGCTTGCCCAATATGCCGTAAACTACCGGTAACTCCTCATTCAGAGTTTCTATACCCGGATCAAAGGCGATGCGTTCACAGGCAATGGTAGATATAATCACTAGAACAGGAAATATAATTTTCTTAAACGAATTCATTACTTCAAAATGTTTATTTTTCATATTTTCAAATTTCTAACTTCTAACCTCCAGCTTCTAACTTCTAAGATCCAGCTTCCAACCTACAACGTCTAACCTCCAACTTCTAACATCTAACCTCTAACTTCCAACATCTAACCTCTAAGAATCAGTCTCTAACTTCAAAACTTAAAATTATAGGTGACCGATGGCACAATGCGAAACATAACCGTTTTGTAGGCATTCATTTTATTGGGGGTATCCGGATCCTCTTCGAATTGCACCGAATAGGCGTTGGCACGGTTGTAGGCATTGTAGGCTCCGATGTGCCATTCACCTTCCCATTTACGGTCGGGTTTGTTTTTTCCTTTGATGGTGACTGATAAATCGAGTCGGTGATAGTCGGGCAGTCTGGCACTGTTTTTATCTCCATAAATGGGCAGGCTGGAATCGGCGTGTCTGAATCGCATGGTGGGATAGGTGATCGGTGCTCCTGTGCGATAGGTCCAGGCCGATGATATTCCGACTCTTTGAGATACTTGATAATTGAGGATGATGTTCAGGTTGTGTGGAATGTCGTAGTTGGCCCGGTATTCTTTTCCATTGTTGATGTCGGGAAACTGACGGAATGCCCGTGACCAGGTATATCCAATCCAGCCGGTGAGATTGCCTTCATTTTTTCTAAGAAGAAATTCAGCTCCGTAAGAGTGTCCCTCACCAAATCGGATGTCTTTTTCCAATTGGTTGTTGAGCATCAAATTGGCATTGGGATCAAAATCTATTTGATGATCCATCCATTTGTAAAAGGTTTCCACAGAAACCTCGTAACTGTTTTGTCGGAAGTTTCTGAACCATCCCACAGAAACCTGATCGCAAATTTGCGGTTTTACATGCTCCGAAGCCGGAAACCATACATCCAGTGGCGTACCGCTGGTTGAGTTGGAAGCCAGCTGTATGTATTGATAGGTGCGGCTGTAGGAGGCTTTGAGGGAATTTTTTTCATTGAGCAGGTAGCGCATACTTATTCGGGGTTCCCAGCCGGTGTAGGTGTTGAAAATTTTGTTGTGTTCATAGTTGATGGTGTCTGTCACCTGAAAGTTTTCAGCGATGCGGTAAACCGTTGCTTTGCCCATATTTTGAAACGCGGAGAATCGTAGCCCTGCATTTATTTTTAACTTGTCGCCAATTTTTTGTTCCCCAAGAAGATAAATACCATACTCAAGGTCTTTATTGTCCGGCACTTTGTAGGCACTCACCTGGTTGGATACTTCGAAGCGTCCCGGCTGAATAAAGTGCTTGATGGCCTGGCCTCCGAAACGGACAGTAGTTGCAGGGCTCATCAGCCAGCTAAAATCGTATTTGGCACTCAGGTTCTCCATGTATGAGGTCCAGTCAAATGTGGGGCTACCATCATTGACCTCCACCTGGTAATTGTATTTGCTGTACAGAAGTGTGAGGTTGGAGAACAACTGATCGGAAAAAAGGTGATTCCAGCGGGCCGTAAAAGTGGCATTGCCCCAGTTCATTCCCATATCATCGGCATATCCGTATTTGTCTTTTCCAAAATAGCCACTTAGAAAAATCCGATTGTTGCTGTTGAGTTCATAATTGAGTTTGGCATTCAGATCATAGAAGAAGAGGGTGTTGTTGTTGATGGCAGAATCAGGAGATAATTTCAGGAATACATCGGCATAAGTTCTGCGTCCTGAAAGGATGAAGGAGCCTTTGTCTTTTTTGATCGGGGCTTCTATTGTTAACCGACTTGATATCAGTCCCAGGCCTCCTTCTGCACTGAAATCTTTCTTGTTGCCATCCCTCATCTTTACATCGAGTAAAGATGATAAGCGTCCTCCGTCAGATGCCGGGATATCTCCTTTGTAAAGGGTCACATCTTTCACCGCATCAGAATTGAATACAGAGAAAAATCCCATCAGGTGACTGGGATTGTAAACCGTAGCTTCATCCAACAAAATCAGGTTCTGATCCATGCCTCCTCCACGGACACTAAAACCGCTGCTTCCTTCCACAGGCGTTTGAATACCTGGCATCATCTGGATAGATTTCATCAGGTCGGACTCTCCAAAAATCACCGGGAGATTTTTCAGGGTTTGGGCATCCATTTGCACCATACTCATTTGGGTGCTTTTGAGGTTATGGTCACTGGCTCTCCCTTTAATTTCGACGGCCCCCAGTTCAATGCTGGTGGGAGCAAAGTCCACATTCATCTTAATGTTGCTTTGCAAATCTATGGTCTCCAACCGATTGGCATATCCTACAAATCCATACTTTATATTGTATTTACCGGCAGGGATGGTCAGGGAGTAAAAGCCATAGTCGTTGGAGGTGGTTCCTGCCTGAAGTTCTTTAACGTAGATGGTTGCTCCAATCAGTGTCTCTCCTGTATCCTTGTCCTTTACATATCCACTGATGGTAAAATTATTTTGTGCGAAGATGATTGGGGAACAAAGAATCCAAAATAGGAGCGTCCATAAATATCGTTTCATAAAAAGGTATTAGGTTACTCTGGTTTAAGAGGTTATTGTGAAAAAATATGCTTTTCACGAAAAGATTAAAACCATTCGTGATTTCTTCCTGTTTATGCCTGCAAAAGTAGAGAATATATTACAGCATTGATAGGCAAATTGGATGAGCAGCCTATTGGGCCCGATGAACTGCGAAATTAACCGGATAGGATATTTTGCTACCTTTGCAGGCAAAATCTGGTGTGCTGATGAGGTACCAGCCGTCACACCATTTATTGAACACTGATATTTGCACTCTGAACATTGATAATTGAACACTGATAATTGCACCATGTGGCTGATACTAACACTTGCATCTGCATTTTTTCTTGGATTTTACGATATACTCAAAAAGGTTTCTCTGAAGGAGAATGCGGTGTGGCCGGTGTTGTTTTTTGGAGCACTTACCAGTAGCATTATCTTTCTTCCTTTACTGCTATTGTCTAATTCCGGTGTTTTGGAGGCCGGTGATATGGTATTTGTTCCGCGACTAACTGCCAGGGAGCACTGGATGGTGTTGCTAAAAACGGCCATAGTCCTTACCTCCTGGGTGTTTAATTATTTTGCACTGAAGCATTTACCACTGACAATCGTGACGCCTGTCAGGGCTACCGGACCACTGTGGACTTTAATCGGAGCCCTTATCATTTTCGGAGAACAACTAAATTTTTACCAGTGGGCGGGGTTGTTAGTGACCCTCTTTTTCTTTTTCAGGTTTTCTACGGTCGGCAAACTCGAGGGGCTTTCCTTTCGTAATAATAAATGGATGTGGTTTGTGATTATCGGAACTCTTGCAGGGGCTGTCAGTGCATTGTACGATAAACATATTCTACGTCAGATGGACAGAGTAGCTGTTCAGGCCTGGTTCTCCTTTTATCAGGTTGCGTTGTTGCTGCCCATTTTGTGGATTGTTCGTCGCAAGCGACCATCGCGCACACCTTTCTTCTGGCGATGGACCATTCCGCTCATCGGACTCTTTCTTGTCATTGCCGATTTTTTTTATTTCTATGCCATCAGTGAACCGGAATCGCTTATTTCAGTTATCTCAGCCCTGCGAAGAAGTAGTGTTATTGTTCCGTTCGTTTTTGGTGCCCTGATGTATGGCGAGAAGAATGTGAAGAAAAAGGCTGTTTACCTTGGGGGAATTTTGGTAGGTATTGTGTTGTTGTTGCTGGGGTAGTTTTAAAACACAAAAAACACCACAACTCCTGCCACAGCAATAAAGGCCCCGACCACCTCTTTAGTGGTAATTTTCTCTTTAAAAATATACCGGGCCGGCAGGATAATCATTACGGGAGTGAGTGCCATTAATGTGGAGGCAATACCTGTGGTGGTGTATTTTACTGCCAACAAGCTGAATGAAACCCCCAGAAAGGGACCAAAGAATGCTCCGATACCGATGCGTCCCATGGCTGATTTGTTCTTCAAGGCTGTCCATACATTTCCCCATTTGCGCCACCCAAAAAAGACAAGCACAAAACCAATGATTCCGGCAATAACGCGTATTTGGGTGGACATAAAAGCATCCAGATCCCCCATCCCCAACTTGCTAAGGACGAGTCCGAGAGCCTGGCCGGCAGCACCACCAAAAGCCAGCAATAGTCCCGCCAGAGGAAAGTTGAATGACAGCCGTTTTCCCTTCATTGGGCGACCCAAAATTACCAGAGCAATCCCCAAAATCGTCAGGACCATTCCAAAGGTATTGATCAGTGTCATTTGTTCGCCCAAAATGAGCCAGCCAAACAGTGCCGCCAGAGGAGGGGTAAGGGCCATAATAAGCATGGACACCCTGGCACCAATTACCACAAAAGCCTGAAAAAGCAAAAGATCGCCAATCACAAATCCTACCAGTCCTGAGAGACTTAGCCAAAACCACGCGTGCATCCCGGCATCCACAGGCCAGAAATGACCACGAGTGATGGTGGTAAAAATGCCCAGCAATACCAGGGCCATCACCAAACGGATGAGGTTGACCGATAATGACCCTACTTTTTTTCCGGCCGACTCAAAGGCCATGCTGGTGGCTGTCCAGCAAATAGCGGTGACAAGGGCTGCCAGCTCGCCAAGATGCGATGTGATGTATTCCATGTGAACTTAATTCTGAACTTTGTATGGTTTGAGGCGTTAAAGAAAGTAATTTTGGGGCAAATTAAACCCGATATTCACAGAAACTAATTTGTGTCTGTCCATAAAATAACATTTGCTGCGTTACGCTTGTCGTCAAAATACTCATCCCGATTGTGCTTTTGGCGGCTTCGAAAGCCTTGCAATTGGCACTTTCTGACCAGAAACAGGACCAAAAAAAATTGCTCAGTTTATAGACGGACTCTAATTTGGCTTTGCAAGAAAACACCAATTACTGCATTTCGACAGGCTCAATGTGGCACATTGTTCTCTGTTTTGAATCAGTTGTTTGCGAAAAATGTAAACTCCCTGGATTCAAGAACTTTGAAAGCTTTATATTTGGCAATTCTTATCAAAGGCTAAAAAAGCCTGGTTTTATTGTTGGTACTAATTAAACGATTTGTGTTTTTGCAGGTCTATGCTAACTGTAAAAATATAACCGGTGCAGATATTTTTGAGCATAAATAACGAGCATGGAAAAGCTGGCCACAATAGGAATATGTTTAAAGAATATTATGCGAGAGCGATGCGGCTCCATTCGTTCTCAAGCTTTTATTAGATATTTATCAGATAATTACAAAATTTTAAACGAATGAAACGAGTACCGAATGTTCGGGACGAGTTTCATCAGACCAATAACTTAGATAACTTATATACTGATGAAAAGGAAAATCTGGATTTTCGCCATTGCAGCAGGGATTGTTTTAGCTGGTGTTGTTGTAATGTTTGTGTTGTTTTCGCTTAAAAAGGAACCCAAGCCAACTCCCAAGCCTCAGGTGGATGTTTATGTGAAAGCAGAAACGGTTCAGTATAAGGATTTGCAGGCTGTGGTATCTTCATCAGGCCGATTGCATGCTTTAAATGAGGTGGTGGTGAGTTCTGAGGTTACCGGTCGGTTGAGTGAAGGGGATGTTCCTTTTCGCAATGGCCAGAAATTTCAGAAAGGTCAGATTCTGGCAGAAGTGGTCAACCCTGAATTTCCTTTAGGCCTGAAAGCTCGTAAGAGTCGTTTCCTTCAAAGTTTGGCGGTAATCTTACCCGACTTGCGTCTTGATTTCCCTGATTCCTTTTCTCGTTGGGAATCTTTTTTTGAAAACATCAATATTGAGAAACCATTGCCGGCGATGCCTGAACCCCAATCTTCCAAAGAGCGAATCTTTCTTGCTTCACGGAATATTATCAGTGATTACTATTCCATTTTGGCAGATCAGGCACGACTGGAGAAGCATCAGATAAGAGCTCCGTTTACCGGTGCCTTCAATAATATTATGCAGGATCCGGGTGTGGTGGTCAACCCGGGAAGTCAGTTGGCAACCATCGTTCGCACGGATGTTTATGAGTTGGAAGTACCCGTAATTATGGATGAAGTCCGGTTTATATCAGTAGGTGACTCTGTGCAGGTAGAGAATGATAACTCTTCCGCCGCATGGAAAGGTGTTGTGAAGCGTATTGGTTCGGTGGTCAATCCCTCATCTCAGGCAGTCAGTGTATTTGTATCTGTTCCGGGAAGCTACGGATTGTTTGACGGAATGTATCTGACCGCTCATCTGTATGGAAGTAAGGTAAAGGATGTGATGGAGATGCCCCGAAATGCTGTATTTAATAACAATCATGTGTATGTTCTTGAGGAGATGCGTTTGATTGAAAAGCCTATTGAAATTGTGAAGCGGAATGATCAGACACTTTTCCTGAGAGGGTTGCATGAGGGAGAAGAACTGGTGGTAGAGCCATTGTTGAATGTTACAGGAAATCCAATCTATAAAATTCTTCGATAAAGAGAGTTATGCGCAGACTGATAGAAACATTTGTACGATACCCTTTTTATGCCAACCTGTTTATTGTGGTAATTCTTGTATCGGGGATTTTTGGTTTTTTGCAATTAAAAAAATCTTTCTTTCCGGAACGGGAAACCCGTAATATCTACGTTACTGTTACCTATCCGGGAGCCAGTCCAAAAGAGATGGAGGAGGGTATTACTGTTCGTATTGAGCAGGCCATCAGAGGACTGGTTGGGATTAAAGAGATTAATTCCACCTCACGCGAAAATTTCACCAGGGTAAATATTGAAACCACAGGTGAATACGATATTGATGAGGTGCTGCAGGAGGTAAAAAATGCCGTTGACGGTATTTCCAGTATGCCTGTGGATGCTGAGCGCTCGATTGTTTTTAAACGGCGTTCTACAACGCCAGCCATCAGGTTGGGATTGTATGGGGAAGCCGATATGTTGCGATTGAAAACACTTGCTCAAAGAATAGAGGATGATTTTCTGGCAAGCGGCCTGATGAGTCAGATTAATATCGGAGGCTATCCGGCGCTTGAAATAGCTGTTGAGATAAAGGAAGAGGTGTTGTTGAGATACGGTCTCACACATACTGATATCAGTAATGCCATTTCCAGAAATAACCGGGATGTGTCGGGTGGTCAGTTGCGTAGCGACGACCAGTATCTGATTATTCGATCCAGGTCAAGGACTGTTGACCCGGATGAGATAGCCGATTATGTGGTGACCGCTGACCCCAACGGAAGGCTTATTCGTATTCGTGATTTGGGAAAGGTATTTTTACAGTTTTCTGAAACCCCAAGTGGTGCCTGGCTCAATGGAAACCGGGCGTTATATTTATCCGTTGATAAACTGATTACGGAGGATTTGGAGGCCATCTCCGATTTTGTTCACAAGTACGCTGAGGAGTTCAACAGGACCCATGATGACGCCGAACTGATTGCAACCTTTGATTTCCTTGATTTGCTGAATTCCAGACTTCATCTTTTGTATAAAAACGGTGGTTTTGGTTTGTTGCTGGTAATTATTATTCTGGCAATTTTCCTAAGCTTCAGGCTTTCCATGTGGGTGGCCTGGGGGATTCCTTCATCATTTTTAGGGATGTTTCTGGTGGCCGGAATGTATGGTGTTACCATTAATATGATATCCCTTTTCGGGATGATTTTGGTAGTAGGTATTTTGGTGGATGACGGTATTGTGGTGGCTGAAAATATCTTTTCTCATTTTGAGAAGGGTAAATCTCCCCGTAAAGCTGCAGTTGATGGTACTTTGGAGGTGTTGCCAGCGGTTATCACCTCTGTATCAACGACCATTATCGCTTTTGTTCCGCTGATGCTAATTGAGGGAAATATGGAAATGATGGGCGAAATGGCTTTTGTCGTTGTTGCCAGTCTGGCCTTTTCTTTGGTTGAAGCCACGCTGGTATTGCCCGCTCATATCGGCTCACCACATATTTTGCAGCGTAAGAAAGAGGCTGTGAACTTCGGCAATCGTTTTCGTGACCGTCTGGAGCGTTACATACTGTGGATGCGGAATCGTTTATATGGACGGTCGCTTGCATTTATTCTTCGTCACCGACATGTAGCTCTTGCGGTACCCCTTGCATTACTATTGATTACTATTGGATTGTTTGGAGGTGGCATTATCTCTTCCACCTTTTTTCCCAATATTCCGCCTGATAGTTTTAATGTGAACGTCGCATTTACACCCGGTGAAGGAGAGAAGCAGACCTACGAATATCTGATGGATTTTGAAAAGGCTGTGTGGGAAGTAAATGATTCACTGATGGAGGAATACAACGATACTGCCAACTTTGTGAATTATACTTACCTGGTAATGGGTAGTTCATTTGATGGAGATGAATCGGGATCACACGCCGGTCATATTGCAGTGAACCTTAGAAATCTTGAGGGGAGTGAAATATCCGCCTTTGACATTGCCACCAGAGTAAGAGAATATATCGGAGCAGTTCCTGCCGCGGATAAATTTTCAGTTGCCGGCCGAAACCGTTGGGGAGAACCTGTTTCCATCAGCCTTATGGGGGATAATCTGGAAGAGCTGGACCAGGCCCGCGACTTTTTATTGGAAGAACTGCAGGATATTCCGGAGTTAACCGATGTTGTGGACAATGAGGCACCCGGAGCTCAGGAAGTCAGGATAAAATTGAAACCCAAAGCCTATTATCTGGGATTGGATATGTTTACCATTATGAACCAGGTAAGAAATGCCTTCTTTGGTGCACAGGCTCAGCGATTGCAACAGGGGAAAGATGAAATCAGAGTCTGGGTGCGTTATCCTCCAGGAGAAAGAGAGGAAATTGGTCAGTTGGAAGATATGAAGATAAAGACACCGCAAGGGGAATATCCGCTGACTGAGCTGGTAACCTATAATCTGGAACGTGGTCCGGTAGCAATTCAACGCTTTAATGGTAAACGTGAGATGCGCATTGACGCCGATCTGATAGATCCTTATGAACCTGTCCCGCCAATTTTGGAGCGTGTGAGCAATGAAATCATGCCCCAGATTCAGGCTAAGTATCCGGGGGTTAGTTATTTTTACCAGGGACAACAGAAGTATGCTTCCGAATCGCAAAATGAAATTGCCAAGTATTTTCTTCCGGCATTCGGAATTATTATGGTTCTGATTATGTTTCATTTTAGGTCATTCGGACAAGGGGCTATTGTGTTAGTGATGATTCCTCTGGGGTGGTTAGGCGCTGCCTGGGGACATGCAATACATGGTATTCCTTTGTCTATGCTCAGCGTGTGGGGAATGGTGGCACTTTCCGGTGTAATTGTCAACGATGCAGTGGTGTTCCTTCAAAAATACAATCAGTTGCTGGAGGAGGGGTTATCGGTGAGGAATGCTGCTTTTGAGGCAGGATTGGCCAGATTCAGACCCATTGTTCTTACAACGCTTACTACCACACTCGGGTTATATCCCATAATACTGGAAACCAGCCGGCAGGCCCAGTTCCTGATTCCCATGGCAATGGCCCTGGCTTATGGTATTTTGTTTGGAACAGCGTTTATCCTGATTTTTTTCCCCGTCGTTATTATGGCACTGAATGATCTGAGGGTTTTAATGAAGTGGCTGTTTACCGGTCGTCGTCCTTCACCCGAAGAGGTGGAGAAAGTAAACGTTTTGAAAAACCGTTCTCTTGATTAGCAGGTACAGTAGGTGCGGATTCTTTGCAAGCAAAGCAGCGAAGCTGAGGGCCTTTCCGCACCATTTAAAGAAGGCGCGGATTTTCAGGAGGTGCGAATTACTGGAAGGCAAACCAGCTAAACTGAGCTCCGATCTGCATCATTAAAAACAGGTGCAGATTAATCGTGACAAAAATAGCGAAGCTGAATTAACACAGGCTGAAATTAACGACAAACAGACAGATTCAAAAATCTGTCAAAAAGCGAACATATAAAACAGAAAAGCTGTGAAACAAACCATCACATATTTGATAATAACAGTGCTTTTTGCTTTGCCTGCAATGGCACAGGAAGATAGTAGCACCTATACACTGGATCAACTGATTTCTGAATCTCTCGAAAATAATTACGATATCAGGGTTGGTCGCACTGATCTTGAAATCTCAGAATTGAACAACACCATCGGAAACGCAGGTATGTTGCCTTCTTTGATGTGGGAGAGCAGTCTGAATAATAGTTTTAACGATCGTTATGACGCTGATAACCAGAGTGGAAGTTTGCAAAATGGAGTGCGTCTCAATTGGGTGTTGTTTAAAGGTTTTTCAGCCCACATCAGGAAAGACCGGTTGGAAACTTTGGAGCAGTTGTCGGGGGGGAACCTGGCTTTAGTGGTGGAAAATACCATTCAGGCTGTTGTGATGGCCTGGTATCGTGCCCTGATGGCCAAAGAGCAATTGGAGCTGTTGAAAGAGGTGATGCAGTTGTCTGAAGACCGACTTGGCTATATGGAAGATCGTCGGGATCTGGGAGCAGCTACCAGTTATGAGATATTACAAGCACGTACAGCCTATTTGACTGATAAATCTGCTTATCTCGAGCAGGAGGTGGCTGTTATCAGTACCATCCGTGAGCTGAAATATCTTGCAGGAATGGATGAAGGCGTATCGCTAAAGCTGGACGGAGAAATGGATTTTGATGGAGGTGAATATGCACTTGATGAGTTGCTTGCACAGTTGGACAACAGTAACCGAAGTATTCAGAATCAATTTCTGAATCTTGCACTTTTGGAAAAACAGCGGGTACTGGAGCAACGAGCCCGGTATCCATCGTTAAACGCAAATGCAGGTGCCGGACATAATGTTCATCCTGAGTCACTTAACAGTAATAGCGCAACCCCGGGGTTTTCTGATGGTTATTTCTCTTATTTTGCTAATTTCTCCCTGAGCTTTACCCTCTTTGATGGCGACCGTATCAACCGGAATATACAAATTGCCCGAATGGAAGAGGCCATTGGTCAGACCAACCTTGAAGAGATGAAGCACCGTTTGAAAAACAGGTTGCTTAATCTTTATGATACCTACCAGGTGCGAAGAGAACTGGTTGAGGTAGGAAAAGAAAATATGGAAACAGCCCGCGTTAATATGCAGTTATCCGAAGAGAAATTCCGTGCCGGAGCAATTAATTCATTTAATTACCGCGACGTTCAGCTGGGTTATCTGCAGACTTCAATAAATTACTACCGCTCTGTTCTCAATTTGGTGGATACGCATACCGATTTGGTGCGAATCACCGGAGGCATCGTAGAGGAGTATGAGTGAGCACAGGGCATGGAGCATGGAGCAAAGCGAAGCAATCTCAACCTTTTAACCAGACACTAATTCCAAACTCGAATCACAAAACCAAGAACCGAAACAAAAAACTTCCAAAAGTCCCCTTTGGGGGGATTTAGGGGGCCACATAATAGCAAAAGCCCCGCCAGGACTTTTCCTGCCGGGGCTTCTCTTCAGGCAACTTCACTTCCTTCAAAAACCCAAAGATAGAAAGCGTTTACTTGCAGTCACATTCTCCGCCGCAACTGCATTCGTGAGCACCATCCGTTTTGCAGCCGCAATTGCCACCACATTTACATTGATGCCCTTGTGCATTTCCGGCATAAGAGTAACCTTGTGAGTTGCTTGGTTCGTGTACTTGTCCCATATTTCCTATTCCTTTGATTTGATATATTGCAAAGTAAAGCACAATTTTTTGTAAAATCAAGACAAAATTGTCCGAAATGTGATAATTTTTCTTTTTCCATTGATATATAAGGTACTTACCGAAGTGGGCGCTCTAGGACTGGCAACTTATGGAAGGGAAGATTGCTATGTGAAACTGATAAAAGTTCATGATGCCACTTGTCCCAGCAATGCGCAGACAGTGGAGGAGGAGCTAAACCGGTTCTACTCATCTGCAGTGGTAAATTGGCATGTTTCGATTGGCGAAACAATTACAGAAGATGAGTTACCCAATCTCAATTATGATGATTTCCTGACCGGAAATGTGGATATGGTAAGCAGCTATACCTCCGTAATGAGGCGAATTTGCAAGTATTACAAACGTACTTATGGGAATGATAAAAACACGCTGTATCTTTTCTTTATCAATCATCCCAACCCCGACAAAGCTGGTTTTATGCCTGTGGCAGGAGATCACGGATTTATTTTTAACTTTGGAGAAGATTACCGGACAAATTATGAAATTCTGGCTCACGAGCTTGCCCACGGTGCCTTTAACCTACGCCATCCCTTTAGCCCTAAAAGTACCTATCAGCTACCCCGGGGCTCCACCGATAACCTGATGGATTACGGAGTTCCCGAACAAGGTACTGGGCTGTGGAAGTACCAATGGGACCTTATCCATAATCCGGAAAATGTGTTGTTAGCGCATGCGGAGAGTGAGGAAGAGGGGGCGTTTGAAATAATGACACATCAAAATCTTATTGCTGAGGCTATAACTAAAATTGATGGCAGTTTAGTTTTAAACGAAAGAAACTTTAAACTGCTCGTGTCGACCGGGCTTTTGGCTGATGGAGGAAGTATCCTTTGCGATATAAATAGAGAAATGAGTAATGCCGAATTAACAGAAGGCTTTTCTACCTATCTCAACTCAAAACTGGATGATTTATACAGGATATACAACAGCCCGATGAATGTTGTGAAAGAGCAATGGATGGAGTTTTGGTCTACATCTATAGAATTTCCCAATATGCGAAATGCCTTCAGGCGCAGTTGGCAATATGGTAAAGAAATGAAACAAAGCGCTGAATTAATTGCAGAATATGGAAAAGCGATTTATTCAAGTAACGTCAAGTTTGATAAGCTGGTAATTACTCCTAACAATAAATTTAAGATGGAGCTAAAGAATTTGACATTGTTGGAAGACCCTGATTTATGCTTTAACCTTTTATTTCAGATGCAAGATTATGTGACAGTTTATGACTCAATAAAATCATTGTCTTTAAATGGTCAGGGAATAGATTTAATCCCGGAATGGATGAGTACAGATGTAAATGTTTCTACGCAAAATTCATTGGGAATAAAGTATGTAAATAAGGAAACCCAAAAAGAACTCTTTGAGATTACATTTGATGTAAATGCATCACTGGTAAACTCAGTTGAATTGGTAATGTCCTTAAATGATGTTCCGGTTAATTTTCCTTTAACCTGTGAATCGGAACGTATAGAAATACATTTTGATAATAAGATTGATGGTGGAGCAGTAATTAATGAATGGGCTAAGCTTGATCAGAAGCTTGATGATATAAAAAGTCTTGAGGAAAATGGGGCTATTGATTTAGGTTTAGTATTACATAATGTAGCAGATTTTTATGCTCATTCAAATTTTATAACTGAATATATTGATTGGTGGATGGAGCAACCTGGTACTGATATTAGAACATTAAAACCAGAAGATATCCCCACTTATGTTGATGTAGTTACAGGTGCTTCCAATGAATGGAATTTAGATTGGAATGCATTTTGGAATTATTATAAAAATAAAATGTTTACCG
The DNA here is from genome assembly GCF_003003035.1 of Marinilabilia salmonicolor. Lineage (GTDB taxonomy): Bacteria > Bacteroidota > Bacteroidia > Bacteroidales > Marinilabiliaceae > Marinilabilia > Marinilabilia salmonicolor_A. Next base: position 236,382 of record NZ_PVTS01000004.1, read on the forward strand.
GAACATGGGATTTAGGCTTAATGCTTAAAGATGAGTCTGAAAGAGAAAAATTGCCAACCCCATACCATGATGATATGGCTCTTGATTCTTCTGAAAGTACAGAAGGAGGAAATAAACCTGATAAATCAGCACTGTATAACTATTTCCAATACGCTAGAGGTGCTGCATATAAGCATATTTACGAAATATTAAAAGAAAAATTGAAGTGATAAAAAGGATTGTACTAATTATCGGTTGTTCAATAGTTTTATTTTCATGCACAAAAGTGAGTGTAGAACTTCCTCGTGATTCTGAATGGGTATATTATAATAATGAGGCACTTAAAAACCGCTATCCTACCCATAAACACGAATACCAAATTCAAGTAAAAGATAGTCTTATTTTTGCAAAATCACTTTATTCAAAAAAATGTGAAATTATAAATAGAAATGGAATTGTCATTGACACTATACCTTATGATTCCATTCCTTTTAACATTTACATAAAGCGAGAAGATAGCACAAAAGCATATGTCTGGGAAACATGGAAATATAAAGTTATTTATTCTGATAAGTCAAGAGTTACAGAATTAAACTATATTACAAGGCCAATTGAATCATTGAAACTTCTATCAAGACAACGTCCCAAAAGAGAGCATAGACTAGAATATACTTTAGATGGTAAGAAATATTCTATGGCTTTGCCTACCACAAGAGGGTCTTCTTCAATTTACAATGTATGTCAGTATGATGAAACCTTATTTCTGTTTTCTGCCTACTTGAAAATTGAAGACATTGAATATAGTGGAGCTCGCTATTATGTTTTTATGTTGGATTTAGAGGATTTTACCCATAAATATTTTTTAGGCATTAAACTTTGGTAGTTCAAAGAATCGACTGAATCTTGCTTTTAGCAATAAATGCATCGATAACCGAGAAAATACGTTCCTGATCTTCTTTCGAAATAACGGACTGTATTAATCAAATAGTTTTATACGACTGCTGAGTTTTATAATCACGAATAACAGAATCAATAATAGCAAATAGATGGCTCTTGATATCAGGAGCCATGTTTTGTATCTCTTGTAAGCGATTTACTGTTTTCTTGTCGAACTGTGCGTTCATGCCTTCGCCTACCAGAAAATCAAGAGAAACCCCGCTCGGCGAAGTTTGCAACTTCGTCGCTCAATCCGCTGTAGTTTTTAACTACAACAGATGATGTTGCGATTGATCTTTAACTTTAGACAGCCAATAATCTCTATCTTTAAAGGTAAAATGTTTCCAAAATGAGCACAGGTTATCAAATCAAAGATCAGGAAGGATTATACTTTCTAACATTTCAAGTCGTAGAATGGGTCGATATATTTACTCGTCCTGTATACAGGGATATTGTTATAGATAGTTTGAAGTATGCTATTGAAAACAAGGGGTTACAGGTTTTTGCATACGTGATAATGAGTAATCATGTTCATTTGATTATGCAAAGCAGTACAGGACAATTAAGTAACACTATTCGAGCCATTAAAAAATATACCTCCAAGCAGATAATTGATGCTATTCTGTCAAATGCAGAAAGTAGACGAGAATGGTTGCTCAACTGTTTTCAGTATGCAGCTCAAAAACATAAACGTAATACACAATATCAAGTGTGGACACATGAGAACCATGCTGTTTATCTTTATAGCCCTGATTTTATAGCCGAGAAAATTCAATATATTCATAATAATCCAGTAAGGGCTATGGTTGTTCAGGACCCAGAAGATTATTTGTATTCCAGTTCCAGAAATTATGCATCTTTGTCAGCAATTTTGGATATCGAGCCATTGGTGTTACCAGTTATAGTTGTTCGGTAGTTAAAAACTACCAATTAGGTTAAGCGAAGTCACAGACTTCGCTTAGCTGGGGTAGATCTCTTGAGTTTGCCTGCAAAGACTGTTTAAAACGTAGTCTGAAGACTACAGTAGGGAAACGACGAAGTCACCGCTCGACTCTTCCGCTTTGTTTGTAAAGAAAATTCGCCGAGCGGGGGGAAAATTTATGTCCCATCTACCAAACGAACCAACAAAAGGATATTAGACCTGAGATCCTTTCAAATACTGCCCCTGCACGAATATCTTTTAACAGAAAGAAAGTCTTTAAATGAAGAAATTGAAGGAAATTACCTGTTCCATCAAAAGGTTGATACGTGGAATGTCGAGAATTAAAAAGATGATAAACCGCTACGAACCAGGATTAAGAAATAAGTCACAAATACGGACTTCGGTAATCACCGGTTGGCTACAACATTACAACCTTCGGGGAGTGCAATACATGGCGGGGCACAAATACGTAAGCAGCACTGAGCGCTATAGAATGGACACTCTGGAGGATTTACAAAAAGAACTGGAGAAATATCATCCTTTAAAATAGAACTAAAACCAGGTGAAAATCGTTATATTTGTAGGAGGTAAAAATATGGAAATTATGGATTTACAAACGACTAAGATTAACTTGATGCAAAAGATAATGAATGTGTCAAAAACATCATTACTGGATAAAATAAGCAATATCCTTGATGAAGAAATGATAGTTGGCTATACAACCGATGGCAATCCACTTACAAGACAACAATATAACGAACGCTTACTTGTTGCAGAAAAGCAAATAGAATCAGGGAGTTATATTACGCAAGAAGACCTTGAAAAAGAAATAGAGAACTGGTAATGGGCAACTATAAAATTATCTGGTCATTCCAGGCAAAACAGGATTTAAAGGATATTTATGAATACTGGAAAAAGAAATCAGTACAAGGGGCAAAAAATGTAAGGTCAGATATTTTGAAAAGCCCTAAAACTATTTTTTATGCAAAGCAATACCAAGTCGATGACATAAACCCCAAGTATCGTAGAATCATTGTCCGGACATTTTATAAAGTATTATACCGTGAGCAAAAACATACTATATCCATAATGGGTGTAGTATGTACAAGCCAATCACCAGATGTATTAAAAAATAAGTAAATTAAACAGGATAAAACCCACCACACAAGCCGGTAAAGCGGTGTTCGTCATCGTCAGTCAGCAAAAAAACACGCCAAACCGTCCGGCACTTGTTTTTAAAAAGAAAGTTCTATAAGGTAAAAACAAGCGCCGGCCGCCCTCCGGGTACTCGTTCCTCGTAGTCTGTCATGTTTTTTGCCTTCCTTCCTCTTCCTCACTGCAGCTCCTTTGTCTGCTTAGGCCACTTGTTCCAAAGCTTCGTTCGTTCCTCTCTACGCCTTGGCCCAAGCCGCCACGCATCCAACCGCTGCTGTGTTTGGCTCGCCTGCTAACTCCCTCGGTTCGCCTTTGTCATGGTTATTGACCGCCCCACAAAGCCACCCCGAAAATCAACAACCACGCCAAAGCCTCAGCGTAAACGCCACTGCCGGCTTCGCTTCCTCATTCTTCGTCAGCTCTCACCGTCAGGCCTCGGTCATACTCGCAGTCGGCTCGCGCACCCAGCGTCTGCAAACCGCTCCGCTCGTATCTCTCTCCGCTTTTTGCAGCCACTATCCCAACGCTAGCTCAAGGCTGTTTTACCCCGCACAGTTCCATATTATCAGCAGGTTGTAACCAGAAAAGGAAAAAAACAGAAAACCCATATTAACAATAACACCCCATCTCATAAAAAAAACCGCCATTTAAACCACTTCGGCCAAGTTAAAGCCCCCCGGCCATACCCACGCAAGGCCAAGCCCTTCTGGTTTTGAAAAAAAATCTCCACCCGTCGTTCCTCAGGTAGTATTTTTTCCAAAAGCCTTGACCTGCCAGCGCCAGGCTTAAGAAGTTGCCTACGAGTTGTAAATGCCTGGTTCCGCTCAAATCCGGATACCACTTCACCCTTGAACTTTTTTTTCAATTGAAAAACTCTTCAAATGAAAAACTTCAATTGAAGAAAAAGTAAGTACCGGAAATTTTCTATCTTGCAGAGCATTAGATGTAACGTTCTTTGAAATAAGGCTTAAAAGGCCATGTAGTGGAGCTGATGGTTACCGGTTTTTAACGTGCTGATGATAACCTCAATGGGACTTGATTCATAATCCGGAAAATGTGTTGTTAGCGCATGCGGAGAGTGAGGAAGAGGGGGCGTATGGTTCTGCAGATTGGACATCGTTGGTAGAAGGAATAAGATGTGCTAGGTATAATGGCAAAAATTCACTCAATATAAATAACCTTGATGCCCAAATACGTCAATCAACATTAACATGGAATAATCCCCGATTGCTTGATAACGAACCTTACGGCAATACGATGCTAAAAATGGACTATGATGATATTAGTACAATAGACATCAGTAATATTACTGTACAAGGCCATAAGGTTTATATCGGGAAACCTGGAGATCAAATACATTTTGAAGTAAGGAATGGCAATAAGTATGATTCTCCGGAACTGGCAGAAAAGTTTCAACAGTATCTAGCTGTTGATGCCACCGGGTTTGAATCTAAAATAGAAGCTCTATGTTTGAAGATGGATGGCATGAGCAGTGTTGGTACCCAATTTAAGAAACTACCTTCTTGCTATTACAGCAGGTTGTCTTTAGAGCGAAGAGCAGATTATATAGAAAAGCTGGCCAGTGATTGCGAAGCGAACCTTGGACATATACTTGAATTAATCAACTCATTGCCTAAAGTTGGTAATTCTGTTCTGAAACTGTTTTCTTCTTTGAATTCAAAACCAAACATTTCTAAGGCCTTATATCAGAAAAGCGAATGGGCAAACAAAGATAGGTACACAAGCCTGGTTCGGGCGTTTACTTTGCTTTTTTATAAAAACATATTAAAGGAGAACATTAAGGGCCAGGTAACGCAGAACCATTTATTTAAATGGTATAAAGCGACAGATTTCAACGTCTACTACAATACCTCTTTAAACCCTGCCCACCAAATCGAATTCAGTGCCGATATCGAATATTTAAAAAATAATGGCAATGAAAGGGAAAAGGTGGAGTATGAAATACCCATTGGCATCCCTGCTTTTTCTGTCGTAGGTGTTGATTTTAAAACCAAAGTAGATTTTATCGGAGTAGAAGGGCAGATTTTTCCTATGCCTGCCTTTTATTTTAATTGGATGGTACATGAATATAATCGTATTGAGATGGCAAAGGCGGTCAATGTTTCCATTTATGCGTTATCGTTTTGTTTTGGTGTAGGTGAAATAGCTGCAGCACAAAAAACTTGGAAAGCTGCCGTTGCCCTTGCCGGGATAGTCCATGCGAGTGGGAAATTATATTTTCAGTTTAATGATGAAGCAGTTGCATTTTTGCAGGAAAATACAAGAGGCCAAGAATTTTTAGCAGTCTGGAATTCAATCGGTAATGTTTTAACAGCTGTTGATGTAACCGATAATGTTCTACACCTTAAATTTTCTTTGTTTGTTACCTTGACTATGGCTTGGGATAATTTGAGTGAAGAAGAAAAAATGAAATTGCAAGAATTGATGGGCGAAGAATATGATGATTTAATAACTATTATAAACACCTCTATTCGATAGATAATATATGAGCATTTTTGATAAAACCCGATATATACGAACTTTATTTATTCTATTGCCTTTGGGCTTAGCGTTTTTTTATTGGGGCATAAAAGGACTTAATAGAAGTATTGAACACCTACCTTACACAGAAGGGATAGTGGAAAAACATAAAAAGAGGTTAATGTATTTTGAATCTTGTGAATGTGATGTAGAGACCTTCTTAATCTATGTTAAAGGGATTAAGTCCCCTTTTGTTACGAGTATTAAGAAATATAGAGAGATTCTTGATTCTGTTGTGATTGTAGGAGACAGCATTGAAATATGGACAGAAGATTTTAAAAATGAAAATCAAATTGAGCAAGTTAAATTAAACGGGCAATTAATAATCCCTTACGACAAAACTACGGATTTATATATAGGGTTAAGTGTAATAGGTGTTGGGTTAATAATACTCTGCATATTTTACATTATCAAATCCCCTGAGGATTTGTTTGGTAAAAAGAAAGCTTAAAGTGGTCGCATTATTTTACTTTACATCATGCAGGACGTTCGAGAGAGCGTCCTTTAATTTTTTCTTGCCGATGAAGGCATCCAAGATATTAAAAATGGTTTTCTTTTCTTCCTCGTTCAGCGCTTCAATGAGTTTAATTTTTTCCATAAGTGAAGCATCGTAAGAATTTACATCCGTTAAATTATCGTCCGTTTCAAATAGCTCGGAAAGTTTAACCCCAAGTGCTTTGGAAATTTTTTCCAACGTGCTCAATGAAGGCTCGGTCTTACCAGTTTCAATGCGGCTATACATGGCAGCACTCCCGCTCGGCGAAGTTTGCAACTTCGTCGCTCAATCCGCTGTAGTTTTTAACTACAACAGATGATGTTGCGATTGATCTTTAACTTTAGACAGCCAATAATCTCTATCTTTAAAGGTAAAATGTTTCCAAAATGAGCACAGGTTATCAAATCAAAGATCAGGAAGGATTATGCTTTCTAACATTTCAAGTCGTAGAATGGGCCGATATATTTACTCGTCCTGTATACAGGGATATTGTTATAGATAGTTTGAAGTATGCTATTGAAAACAAGGGGTTACAGGTTTTTGCATACGTGATAATGATTAATCATGTTCATTTGATTATGCAAAGCAGTACAGGACAATTAAGTAACACTATTCGAGACATTAAAAAATATACCTCCAAGCGGATAATTGATGCTATTCTGTCAAATGCAGAAAGTAGACGAGAATGGTTGCTCAACTGTTTTCAGTATGCAGCTCAAAAACATAAACGTAATACACAATATCAAGTGTGGACACATGAGAACCATGCTGTTTATCTTTATAGCCCTGATTTTATAGCCGAGAAAATTCAATATATTCATAATAATCCAGTAAGGGCTATGGTTGTTCAGGACCCAGAAGATTATTTGTATTCCAGTTCCAGAAATTATGCATCTTTGTCAGCAATTTTGGATATCGAGCCATTGGTGTTACCAGTTATAGTTGTTCGGTAGTTAAAAACTACCAATTAGGTTAAGCGAAGTCACAGACTTCGCTTAGCTGGGGTAGATCTCTTGAGTTTGCCTGCAAAGACTGTTTAAAACGTAGTCTGAAGACTACAGTAGGGAAACGACGAAGTCACCGCTCGACTCTTCCGCTTTGTTTGTAAAGAAAATTCGCCGAGCGGGGGGAAAATTTATGTCCCATCTACCAAACGAACCAACAAAAGGATATTAGACCTGAGATCCTTTCAAATACTGCCCCTGCACGAATATCTTTTAACAGAAAGAAAGTCTTTAAATGAAGAAATTGAAGGAAATTACCTGTTCCATCAAAAGGGTTGATACGTGGAATGTCGAGAATTAAAAAGATGATAAACCGCTACGAACCAGGATTAAGAAATAAGTCACAAATACGGACTTCGGTAATCACCGGTTGGCTACAACATTACAACCTTCGGGAAGTGCAATACATGGTGGGGCACAATTGCGTTAGCAGTATCGAAGGCACAGAACTGATAATTTAGAAGATTTGCCGAAGGAATTGGAGAAATATCATCCACTTAAATAAAACAAAATGAAGTAAGTGAACGTAAACTTTAGTAACTTTGTACCATGTTGGTACACGCTAAAATTTAAAGATATGTTAGTAATCAGTAGTAGAGAATTTAGGCAAAATCAGAGGTTTTACTTTGAGAAGGCTGATAAAGGAGAACAAATCATTGTTCAACGAGGAAAAGATAAATCGTATGCTTTAACTCCTATAAATGAGGACGATGTTTACTTTAATGCTGAAATGGTCAAAAAAATAAAACTCAGTGCAGAGCAAGCAAGAAATGGCGAAGTGAAAACAATTACAAGTTCTGAAGAAATAAACGACTTGCTTGGCTTATGAGTTATGTTCTAAAATTTACTAAAATAGCTTTAGCAGACATCGAAAAACACAAGAAAGCTGGTGATAAAGCAGTATTGAAAAAGATAGCTAAACTACTTGAAGAACTTAAAGAAAATCCTACTGATGGAACCGGACGGGTTGAACTAATGAAATACGGTCTCTCCGGGAAGTTCTCTCGTAGAATAAATCATAAGCACCGACTTGTTTACTCTATAAACGAAGACATCGTAACTGTTCATGTTCTAGGCCTTTGGGGACATTACGGTGATAAGTAACAATTATCCCCACCGCAGAAGCCGGTAAAGCGGTGTTCGTCCTCGTCAGTCAGCAAAAAAAACTCACCAAAACTGTAACTCCTAATCCCCCTTGTAATATCTTTCCACATCAACTTCCGGGTGAATCTGAAAGTTGTTGTGCTCCATTTTTTGTATCAGTTGATTGGCTGACCAGGGAGCAAGGAGCAAGCCTTTAGAGCCAAGACCGTTCAATATTCCAATGGTTGGCTGGTTTTTAAGAAATCCAATAACCTGGCGCCTGTCATGTGTGGTGGGACGAATTCCGGCTTCCTGATGAATGATTGAATAGGGGAAATGACTAATTTTCTCAAGTTTCTGTATGATTTCATTTCTAGCCTGGGGTGTGATTTTCGTATCGGTGTATTCCCATGCATAAGTTGAACCTACTTTATATTTCTGGTTATGTATGGGCAAAATAAAGAGATTCTTGGTGATGATTTTTTTGTGGTTGTAAACCTGGCTGTTAAGGGTTAGTATTTCACCTTTTGTGTGTCTGTATTTTACCCGGTTAAATGGTTGCTGGTTGTTGTTAAAACTCCCCTGGCACAGTATTACTTTTTGGTATGTTTGGTTATTGAAGCGAACCTTGTTATCATCTGTCTTTAAATCTTTGCTGATATCAATGTTTTCCTGAATGAGCAATCCATTTGTTTCCAGATATTGCCTGAAACACGTAATTAAAGTCTGTATATCATACCAGCCGCCTTTATGAACCGTTCCATATCCACTGGGAGTTTCAATATATGGCGAAATGGGGTTGTGAGATATCCGGGGGGTAATATACTTCTCTAATCCGTTTTCGGTGTATTTTCTGGTCCAAAAGAGTTCTTCGCCGGCGCCTAAAATTCTTTGTATCGGTGTTGGATAGAAGAGTTTTTGACCTAGTAATTTTTCTAATTCATGAGTTGTTTGTAAAAACTCGGGATACAAATCATCAATCAACCAGGATTTTGTCATTCGTCTGAAAACAATCGGATTAACCATTCCTCCGGCTTTAAGTGAAGCCTTTTGCGGATTGTTGTCATCGATAACCGTAATGGAGTACCCTTTTTGAAGAAGTTTAAAAGCCAATATTGTTCCGGCCAGTCCTTGCCCTATAATTAGTGTTTTCAATTTTTTTAAAGAGTAAACATTTAAAGGGGTAAATGGTTTTGATATTGAAAGGAAGTTCCATTGTCATCTTCATGCAACTCAAAAAAAAATCCTACTTTCGCTGTGATGTTCTTGTGCGGCATTTCATTCTTTGGGATGGTATTGTTTCGCATGAAATGAAGAGATATCCTAAAATCTAATCAAAAAACAAATGAACCGAAATTTTATCACAGCAATTGCCCTGGCAACGATTATGTCGGCCTGTGGCAATGGCAAAAGTGCTCATCAGGAAGATGAGGCTTTGAAAAATAATCCGTTAATGAAAGAGAGTACACTGCCCTATGGGGCGCCCGATTTTGGAGCAATTAAAGACAGTGATTTTAAACCGGCTCTGGAAGCCGGAATTAATGAAAAACTGGCAGAAATTGAAGCCATTGCCAATAGCGATGAGGAGCCAACGTTTGAAAATACTTTGGTGGCACTGGAGAAGAGCGGGCAGATGCTGAACCGTGTTTACGGGGTATTTGGTATGCTGACAGGGGCCAACACCAACCCCGAACTACAGGCAGTGGAAGAGGAGATGGCTCCTAAAATGGCCGGTCTGAATAATGCCATTTATCTGAATGACAAACTTTTTGAACGCGTTAAGGCGGTTTACAATCAGCTGGGTGAGCTGAATCTTGATGCTGAATCGCGCCGGCTGGTGGAGGTTTATTACGAGAAATTCGAACTGGCAGGGGCCAATTTGTCTTCTGATGCCAAGGAGAAGATGCGTAAGCTCAATGAGGAGGAAGCTTTGCTCAGCGCTCAGTATGCCAACCGATTGTTGGCGGCCGCTAAGAAAGGTGCGCTAAAAGTGGAAGACAGGGCTATGCTGGATGGCTTGTCAGATAGTGAGATTGATGCTCTGAAACAGGAGGAGGATGGCAAAACGGTTTATGTTCTGCCGTTGCACAATACCACTCAACATCCGATGCTGGCTTCGCTTCACAACCGTGAGACCCGCCGACAGCTTTTTGAGCATTCTCTTTTGCGCGCACAGCGTGGCGATGAGAACGACACTCGTGACATTATTAAGCGGATTGCCCTGATTCGTGCCGAACAGCCCCAGCTGATGGGATTCGAAAACTATGCTGAGTGGAATCTCAAAGACCAGATGGCGAAAACACCCGAGGCGGCCAATAATTTTATGGCTGAACTGGTTCCTGCCACTGTGGCAAAGGCCGAAAAAGAGGCCGAAGAAATTCAGAAGGTAATTGAGCAAAAGGGGGGCGATTTTGAGCTGAAGCCATGGGATTGGAATTACTATTCTGAAATGGTGCGGAAAGCGAAATACGACCTCGATGAGAGTGAAATTAAGCCCTATTTCGAAATGAACAGCGTGTTGGAAAACGGGGTGTTTTATACTGCTTCGAAGTTGTATGGTATTCGCTTTGAGGAGCGTCACGACATTCCTGTTTACAGCGACGATATGCGGGTGTTCGAGTTGTTCAACGAAGATGGCAGCGCCATCGGACTTTTTTATACCGATTTCTATAAACGCGACAATAAGTCGGGTGGTGCCTGGATGAGTGAAATTGTGGGGCAGTCAAAATTGCTTGGCCATAAGCCGGTGATATACAATGTCTGCAACTTTAAAAAGCCTGCTGAAGGTGAACCTGCACTTATCAGTTATGATGATGTGACCACCATGTTTCATGAGTTTGGACATGCCCTGCACGGTTTGCTGGCCGATCAGACTTATCCCAGTCTTGCGGGAACTAACGTGGCTCGTGACTTTGTTGAGTTACCATCTCAAATCAATGAACACTGGGCTTTGTATCCCGAAGTATTCAACAATTACGCGGTGCATTACGAAACCGGTGAGCCTATGCCAAAGGAGTTGGTTGATAAGGTGGTGAAAGCCTCTAAATTTAATCAGGGATATGCCCTTGCCGAGGTGTTGGCAGCTGCCGGACTGGATATGCAATGGCACATCATCTCTCCCGACCACAAAATTGAAGATGTGGATGCTTTTGAGAAGCAGGCACTGGATAACATCAACCTCAATTTGGAGCAGATTCCGCCTCGTTATCGTTCTAGCTATTTTCTGCACCTTTGGGGACATGGTTACGCTGCCAGTTACTATGCTTATTTGTGGGCCGAAATGCTCGACAACGATGCTTATGCATGGTTTGAGGAAAATGGTGGTTTGACCCGCGAAAACGGTCAGCGTTTCAGAGAGTTGATTCTCTCGCGCGGAAATACGGAAGACTTTAATAAGATGTTTCTGGAGTTCCGGGGAAGCGAACCTGATATTAAGCCCATGTTGAAGCACCGGGGACTGTTGTAAGGAACTTAGTTTGTTCGTTGAGAGGCAGAAGGCAGAAGCAGAGATCCCAAATTGGTTCTGATTCTTTTACAACAATCCTAAAGTATCTGAGAAAAGTGAATCTTATCGGATATTATTGATATAAAAAACCGGAGTGAATTGAGAATCACTTCGGTTTTTTTTTGACTTATTTTCTTCTCTTATGGTTTTTGTAAATTATGTTTGTGAATATTAATTATCAATTCCCAGCATAAATTTTACTCCAATAATAATTCCACCGGGAGCCATGAAATTGATAAAACGCTTCGAGTTATTTGTGAGCAAATGGCCTGATTTAACCCGGTAAACATTATCTTCCAGTGGGATAGAGAACCCTCCGCTAAATACAAACTTTGATCTGGTACCAACTTTTAGATTATATGAATATAGTAAATTGATGGTGCTGTAAGCAAAAAGGTCCAGCGTAACCTCTTTATCATTTTCTTCAATAGGCTGGTATCCGTATCCTCCGTATTCACCATATCCACTAATATACCCTGAAGTTTCCAATGTTGTTTCCAATTCTTCCATACCTGAAGAATAAGAAATACCCATACTAATTGAAGAACCAAAGCCACCTTCTTTAAGGTACCAGGAAAGGCCGCCGGTAGCTCGCAGTCCCCAGGTGCTCAGACCTCCTGTTCCGTAAACTGAAAAGTTATTACTGACTGCCTGTTCCAGTCCAACACCAATGCCGTAATCGTTTATTCCAAAACCAGCTCCCAAAAAGGTTTCCGGAAGTTTTGATTTTGTGGTTGAGTTTTCCTGAGCCGATACGTTCTGAAAAGAAAAAAGAGTAAGATAAAGGATGGTTAGGACTGTGGTGCAGGGAAATAAAAATTTTGAGTTCATGGGTAAAGGGTTCAAATTAGGAATAGAATATTTTTATGTAAAAATACTAAGTGCCCTTTAATTGACCAAAAAGCAGGATTGTTCGTCTTTCCAAATTTAGTTTAAGGATTTTTAAAAAGCCCAAAATTCTCGGTGCTTCTCTGTGATGAGTTTTGTGTAAAAAAAAAATCTTGCGTAGCAAGGCTTGATTCTGTTTTACTAAATTTTATGTCTTTTAGAAACCATTTTATTTTTACCTTTTTTTCTAATTTTGGAGAATGCAAAAACTATTTGTCTTTGATTTAGACTTCACCCTCTGGAATGCAGGGGGAACCTGGTGCGACCATACCAATCCACCATTCCGAAGGGTTAATAATCATGTGGAAGACTCGTATGGAAGTCGCATAGTTTTGTATCCCGATGTTCCAGAAATTTTGAACCGGCTATATGCAGATAAATATACTATGGCACTCGCCTCTAGAACTGGTGAGCCATCGTGGGCTGTGCAACTTTTAAAATTATTCAAAATTGACCATTTCTTTGCATACAAGGAGATTTATCCCGGCAGCAAAATCACTCATTTTCGTAATCTTCAGAAACATACAGGCATTCCGTTTTCTGAGATGGTGTTTTTCGATGACGAGATGAGAAACATTCATGATGTTGGTTCGCTTGGAGTGAGGGCCGTTTTTGTTCAGAAGGGGGTGTCCGTTCAAATAATTGAGTCTTACTTAGGGCCTGCTGAAAAACAATTAAAACCCTAATTATATATTAATTATAGTTGATAACATCATTCAAAGTGCAAGGTTTTTCAAGTAAATTTTTCAAAAGTCTACACTTGCGGTGATTAATAGTCAAAATGTTATTGTTCAAATGAATGTATTTAGGCTGAACAACTTGTACTATATGAAAGGCGCGCTGGCCTGTCCGTTTTCCGGGCCGGCGGATTGCGGGAAGCCAAAATGGGCGACTTTCAAGGCCTTGCGCAATGGCCGGAAATTTTGGTTTTCGAGGGCAGATAGGTTTAAACGGACTAGACTTTTTTCGTTTTTTGGGGCAATGCCAAAAAGAACAATAAAAATAAATTTAAAATAGGGCTGCTGACTTTTTCAGAAGCCCCTATTAAAGTAAATGGTCTTATGAAGATTTCATTAAAAAAAACGTACTGGTGGTTTTTGATTCCTATTCTTTTTGTGATATGGTATATGGGACCGCAACCCGAAACTCCCAATTACCATACGGATGTGCCCGAAACACCTTCGTCTTCAATGGTGGCTGATACTCTTTTAAAAACCCATGAGGCGAACTACCTTGTTAAACCGGAAAATGAAGCAAGGATTATCTGGGCAGATGATAGCCTTAAAAGTGCCACGAAATATGTTGTTGTCTATTTGCACGGATTTGGTGCAAGTCAGAGAGAGGGTGCACCGGTGCATCGGCGTATTGCCCGGAAGTATGGATGCAATCTTCTGTTAACCCGACTTGCTGATCACGGCCTTTCAAATGATGTAAATTTGGATCAATTTTCTGTGCAGAGATTATGGGACAGCACTCTGGAAAGCCTTTCTATTGCCAGAGCACTGGGAGATAAAATTATCCTGATGGGAACCTCCACAGGAGGTACACTTGCTTTAAAGATGGCTTCGCTTTTCGATGATGTGGAAGCAATAATTCTACTGTCGCCCAATGTGCGGGTGCGCGATAACAATGCCTGGATTGTCAATAACCGGTGGGGACTGCCGCTGGCTAAGGTAATTACCGGAAGCGACAAAATGGTTTCTGATGAAAAGGAGGACTGGTATCCGAAATACTGGTATCCCGAATATGGTCTGGAGGCGGTGGCCGAATTGCAGGAACTGATTGAGACGACCATGGTTCCAGACGTTTTCAGGCAGGTGACACAGCCGGTTTTGCTTCTCTATTACTACCAGGATGAGGTTCATCAGGATTCCGTTGTGAGTGTTCAAGCCATGTTGGATATGTACCGGCAGCTTGGCACAACCGATAGCCTGAAGCAAAAAATAGCTTTTCCTGATGCAGGAAACCATGTAATAGGGTGTGATTTGCGGTCAGGAGATGTGGAAGGGGTTTACCGGGCGGTGGTTGCTTTCCTTGAAGAAAACATTAATTAGAAGTGTTTGTCCATAAAGTACCATTTACTGCGTTACGCTTGCCCGAAAAGTACTCATCCCGATTGTGCTTTTTGTTGGTTTTTTGTTCAAAAAACCTTACAAAAGCTACTTCGGGACTCCGTATTTTCGAACTTCGCAAGCCCCGAAGAAAAATCGGGGCAGGCATTGTAACTGGCACTTTCTTGACAAACACATGACCAGAACCAAATTTTGCTTTGTTTATAGACAGAAACTAATTAGTTTCTGTTCATTGCACTAACCAAAAAAAAGTTTGGGGAATAATGTATTAATGACAGGGGGAATGCTCCAAATTAATGTCTCTTGAAGAGGTAATTATCGAATCAGGTCCGGCGGATTCCAATCCGCCGTTTTGTCTCCTATGGCGGATTGGCGCTCAGCTTTGCTGCTTTGCTTGCCAAAGAATCCGCCATACCTGGTTTCATTGCGAGGGCTATGGCCGAATAAATCTCAAATCAAATAAACGCTACTTCAAACCAGAGCCTTAAACTTTTCGTCATGCCTTTTTTCGCGGCATAGTGTTTTCACTTCCCGCATTAATCCATTGTTTCAGACGGGGCAGGTTTTGTTTAGCTGCATTTACGCCATCTTCAAATATCTTTCTGGTTTTTACCGGATTGTTTTCAATTCGTTTGATTTCAATAGGTTTTTCAGGACGGATTACAAACACAGTTCCATCTTCTTCTAATTGTTTAAGTTGCCGAAGGGAGTCGTTATATTTCTCAGCCCTTTGGCAAAGCATCTCAGCTACTTTTGGGTACTTTCGATAATACCACTTAAACAACCATCGATTTTTTAGTGGTTGTTTCTGATAGTTCTCAGGTTGAGTGAGTATAACCACAGCTCTGTTTTGTCCGTTTTTTAATGCGTGCCGGAATGGAATAGAATCGGCCAGCCCTCCATCTAAAAGATGTTTGTCCTTATATTTTACCACAGGAGCAATGAGAGGAAGGGAGCAACTTGCTGAGAGGATGGTTTTAAACTCTTGTTTGTCTGCTTCGTTTAATAGGAAAAACTCTGCTTCGCCTGTCTGGCAATTACTGGCTCCTACGTAAAAATGGCTTTTAGAATTCTGAAGAGTTTTATAATCAAAGGGGATGATTTTTTGAGGAATTTCTTCCAAAATAAAATCCCATGAAAAAAGTGATTTCTCCCGCAAAAGATTGTGGTAACTCAAATACCTTTTGTCGCTTATTAGCTCATTAACTTCCAGATTTCTTCCCGGTTGTTGTGATAGGTAAGAGGCTGCGTAGGTGGCTCCTGCCGAAACTCCGTAAACTGCATCGAAGTATAGGTCATTTTCCATAAAAACCTCCAGAATACCTGCAGTAAATATCCCGCGAAATCCTCCGCCTTCTAATACCAATGCTGTGTTTTTTATCATTTTAGGGTTATATTTCTGTCAATAGTTCGTTAAAAAAAATCTAAACGCAAAGACGCAATGGCGCAAAGTTTTTATTATCAGGGAGTTGTGATAATTATTGTGCATTGTTCAAGTTGCTCACTAACAGGTATTTAATCCCGAAGCTTCGGGATAACGAAGTGTTGTCTGTTAGACCGGTAAATAAAGACTCCGGTTGTCCAAAATTAATCCATTTTACTAAAATTAAAGAATAATGAAGTGCTTGTTTTTCTTGTCTGGTTCAGGCTATGCCAGGTTAGGGGAATTGCTTTTTTTAATATATACTTTGTTAGATGATTGCCAGATAGGTTGGTAATGAATTGCTTAGAGGTGGGATGGTTTTAATGCCAGTCTCTTACTTCTATAGTTCTAAAGATCTATTGTTTATTTAACAAAGGTTAAACTCCCTAACGGCTTTTTATGCTTACCTTTGCACCCCGAAATCAGGGGGACCGATTACTTTTTTCTTTTTTAAATATGCTGCAATCAACCAGCCGGAAAAAATATCGAAACCTTTGTTTGAGGAGATAAAGTGTGTAATTACCATTTTGGGGCATTGGTATCTATGTTCCGATTTTTTTCAGAATGTATAAATAAGCGATAAAACCTTTTAAGCCTTATTTGGCTTAGTTTTTATCTAATAATTTTTTTCAATGATTACAGTTTCCAATCTCGCCATTCAGTTTGGCAAAAAGTTTCTTTTTCAGGACGTTAATGTGAAGTTTACGCCGGGCAACTGCTATGGTGTAATCGGTGCCAACGGAGCCGGAAAATCTACCCTGATGCGTCTTATCAGTGGTGAAATAGATTCAACTCGCGGTCATGTTGAACTTGGACCGGGAGAACGTTTGTCCGTATTGCGTCAGGATCACCATGCATTTGATGAAAATCAGGTGTTGGAAACGGTGCTGATGGGGCATGAAAAGTTGTGGGAGATCAGCAAAGAGAAAGATGCCATTTATGCCAAACCTGATTTTTCTGAGGAAGATGGGATGCGGGCTTCGGAGTTGGAGGCTCAATTTGCCGAAATGGATGGCTGGAATGCTGAAAGTGATGCAGCAATGCTGCTGAGCGGACTGGGGGTTCAAGAGGATCTCCACTATAAGAAAATGAACGAACTGAGTGGTAAGGAGAAAGTGAAAGTGTTGCTGGCACAGGCATTGTTTGGCAAGCCCGACAACCTGTTGCTCGATGAGCCCACCAACGATCTTGACCTGGAAACGGTGCGCTGGCTCGAGAATTACCTGGCCAATTTTGATAATACCCTGTTGGTTGTATCGCACGACCGTCACTTTTTGGACTCGGTATGTACCCATATTGTGGATATTGATTACGGAAAAGTGCAGCTCTTTGCCGGTAACTACACTTTCTGGTATCAAAGCAGTCAGTTGGCCTTGCGTCAACAAGCCACTCAAAATAAAAAGGCTGAAGAGAAGAAAAAAGAGCTTCAGGAGTTTATTCAGCGATTCAGTGCCAATGTGGCAAAGTCGAAACAGGCAACCAGCCGGCGCAAAATGCTCGAGAAACTCAATGTGGATGAGATCCAGCCTTCCACACGCCGCTATCCTGGGATTATCTTTACTCCCGAGCGGGAAACCGGTAACAGTATTCTTACAGTATCAGGACTTAGCAAAAAAGCGGAAGACGGGACTCCTTTGCTCAACGATTTGAATTTTACGGTGGAGAAAGATGATAAGATTGTTTTTCTGTCGCGTAGTTCACAGGTTACTACTGCTCTGTTTGAGATTTTGAATGAGCGAATGAAGCCTGATGCAGGCTCTTTTAAATGGGGCGTGACCATTACAACGGCCTACCTGCCCATGGAGAACAGCGAGTTTTTTCAGGGGGATTATTCTCTGGTGGATTGGTTGGCGTTGTATTCGGATGATACCAAAGAAGATTTTCTGAGAGGTTACCTGGGGAAGATGCTTTTCTCCGGTGAAGACATTCATAAAAAGGTAAATGTATTGTCGGGAGGGGAGAAGATGCGTTGTATGATCTCCCGGATGATGTTGCGCAACGCCAATGTGATGATGCTCGACAATCCCACCAACCATCTGGATTTGGAAACCATTCAGGCATTTAACAATACCCTCATCAATTTTAAAGGAAATATTCTGATGAGTTCGCATGACCACGAATTCATTCATTCAGTATGTAACCGGATTATTGAAATTACGCCAAACGGAACCATCGACAAAATGATGGATTACGATGATTATGTCACCGACGAAAATATTGCTGCCCTGCGTGAAGAGATGTATCGCTAGGAGGTGCGATTTTCAAATCGCACCATGCTGACAAAAGGGGCTGTCCAATACTATTTGGACAGCCCCTTTTGTTTCGTAGAGAATTTAATCCATTCTTTCTATACTTTATTCACCATCACCTTATAGGTTGGGTCTTCCATGACATTTACATCAATAATGGCCTCGGCATTTTGCAGCAGTTTGCGGCAGTCGGGGCTTAGGTGTTTCAGGTGGACTTTCTTACCTACCTTGAGGTATCGTTCTGTAATTTTGTTGAGTGCTTCAATGGCTGACATATCAACAACGCGGCTCTCTGCGAAGTCGATGATTACTTCGTCCGGGTCATTTTGAACATCAAATTTGTCATTAAATGCAGTCACGGAGCCAAAGAACAGTGGTCCATATATCTCGTAATGTTTGATGCCTTTTTCATCGAAACGTTTACGGGCCCTGATTCGCTTGGCGTTGTCCCATGCAAATACAAGGGCAGAGATGATGACTCCGATGATTACAGCCAGCGCCAGATTGTGCAAAAATACGGTGACAAGGGTTACCGTCACCATAACAAAGAGGTCTGATTTGGGCATTTTTCCGAACGTTCGAAGACTTGCCCATTCAAAGGTTCCGATGGATACCATAATCATCAGTCCGGTTAGTGCTGCCATGGGAACTTTCTCAATCAAACCCGATCCGAACATCACAAATACCAGCAACATTACCGCAGCTACAATGCCTGACAGGCGGGCTCTTGCTCCGTTGGAGGTGTTGATCAGACTCTGGCCAATCATGGCACATCCACCCATACCGGAAAAAACTCCTGAAAGCATGTTTGCCGCTCCCTGAGCTACGGCTTCTTTGTTGCCACTTCCACGTGTTTCGGTGATTTCATCTACAATATCGAGGGTCAGCAGACTCTCAATCAGGCCAACACCGGCCACAATGGTGGCATAAGGAAATATGATCTCCAGGGTTTCGAGACTAAACGGGATGTCAGGAATATGAAAAGGAGGAAATCCGCCTTTTATGGACGCCAGATCTCCCACCGTTTTTGTATCGATGTCGAGGAATGCAACTACTCCAAAAACTGCGAGAATCGCCACCAAAGAGGCGGGTACCGCTTTCGTTATTTTTGGAAGTCCCCAGATGATCAGCATGGTAAGCAGAACCAGCCCAAGTAGTATGTATAAAGGCTCGCCGGTTAACCAGTCTCCTGCAGGATCTTTAAATTGCACCAGCTGAGACATGAAAATAATGATGGCCAGCCCGTTGACAAACCCAAATATAACAGGGTGGGGAACCAGACGGATGAGCTTTCCCAGTTTTAGAAAGCCTGCTGCCATTTGCAAAAGACCGGCGAGAACCACCGTTGCGAAAACATATTCTACTCCGTGACTCTGGGCCAGGGCAACAATTACAACGGCTACGGCTCCGGTGGCTCCGGATATCATTCCGGGACGACCACCAAAAATGGAGGTTACCAATCCCATCACAAAGGCAGCATAAAGGCCTGTCAATGGTGATAATCCTGCAATAAGCGCAAAGGCAACGGCTTCGGGTACCAATGCCAGGGCTACCGTTATTCCGGATAGAATCTCAGTTTTGTAATTAATTTTCTGCTGGAAATTGAAAAAATCGAAAAGTTGCTTCATTCGAAAGGTGTCGATGATTAGCCTGGTTTATTCATGAGTTTTCGTTATGAGATGTTCCAATACCAATAAATTCAGGCAACCGCAGATAAAATTGATAAAGGAAATAGTGAACTATTTTCAAATCAATTTTATCGAGGACGCCAGAATTTTGAAGGTGGTTGTCCATCGCAATAGTTAATTTATGAGTAATCCAGGTTAGATAAAAATGTTCTTTTTTTGAGCCTGCAAAAATAGTTCTAATTTAACCAGACACCAAGATTGACAGGGTGTTGAACCTCTTGTCTTTTATTAAAGTTGGTTAATAATTATTTCCTGGAAGCTTATTTCTTACCAATTTTTTGCTTCTAAATCGGAGTAAATCCTCTTAATTGTGTCGAAACCTGCCAATTTACTCAATTATCAGGAGTGTTAGATGTGTTAAGAAATGTCTTTTAGTGTGATTAAAGGAGTTCTCTCGGAAACGAGACTTTTTACTTTTAAGGGCCGAAGGTCTTTAAGCAATAGAGGGGGGCAACCCTTCAGGGAAATTGTTATAAGTCCCTCTTTAGGATTTCACCCTGTTTACATCTTATAGGTCTTAGTATAGGGTACGTAAAGTGTAATTCCTTGATTAAATAAAAAATCGCGATGCAATTAATTTAGCCTGGTTTATTCGTAAGTTTTCGTTGTGAGATGTTGAAATGCCAATAAATTAGGGCAACCGCAGATAAAATTGATGAAGGAAATAGTAAATTATTTTCAAGTCACTTTTATCGAGGACGCCTGAATTTAGCAGGCAGTTGAACATCGTAACAGATAATTTATGAATAAACTAGGTTAGAGAGCAAATTAAGATTTGAGCTTTTCCTTTGTTATTTGATTCCGGTTGACAAGGTGAGAAGGTTACATGTTTTTGTTGGCACTTCCATGCAATAGGCAGAGGCTGTCCCTGCTTCTGCTTCCCTCAATTTTTATTATCTTCGCGCTACATCACCACAATCATCCGCTTTATGAAGGTCTGTATTGCCGAGAAACCCAGTGTTGCCAGAGAAATTGCACGTGTGTTGGGAGCCAAAAACCAACGCGACGGCTATTATGAAGGAAATAATTTTCAGGTAACCTGGACTTTCGGGCATCTGTGTACACTTAAAGAACCGCATGATTACACGCCCGATTGGAAACGCTGGCGGATGCATTCCCTGCCCATGGTTCCTTCCAAATTTGGGATTAAGCTACTGAGCAATCAGGGAGTGGTGAAGCAGTTTCGCACCATCAGTCAGTTGGTGGAGAAAGCCGATGAGGTAATAAACTGCGGTGATGCCGGCCAGGAGGGAGAGGTGATTCAACGATGGGTATTGCAGAAAGCAGCTTGTAAATGTCCGGTAAAACGCTTGTGGGTATCTTCTCTGACTGAGGATGCCCTGAAGGATGGTTTTGCCAAACTACGTGATGCGAAAGAGTTTGACAGACTTTATGCCGCCGGTAGCATGCGGGCCATTGGCGACTGGCTGCTTGGAATTAATGCAACTCGGCTCTATACCCTTAAATATGGTCAGCAGGGACAGGTGCTCTCTATCGGACGTGTTCAAACCCCTACGCTGGCGTTGATTGTTGATCGTCACAAGGAGATTGAGAATTTTGTACCACAAACATATTGGGAACTTAAAACGACCTATAAAGAGGTGGTTTTCTCAGCTACCAGCGGAAAATTCTTTAAAAAAGAGGAAGCGTTGGAAGCCATGGAGATTATTAAGGATAAAGAGTTTGAAATAACCGATTTTAATCGGAAAAAGGGAAAAGAAGCGCCTCCGCGTTTGTTTGACCTGACTGCTTTGCAGGTTGAATGTAACAAGCGGTTTGGTTTTTCGGCTGATGAAACCCTTAAATTGATTCAGGCTCTTTACGAAAAGAAAGCCACCACCTATCCGCGTGTGGATACCACTTACCTGAGTGATGATATTTATCCTAAAGTTGCATCAACACTCAAGGGGTTGAAACCATACGAATCATTGACCGCCCCGCTTCTTGATAAAAAAATCAGGAAGTCCAAAAAGGTGTTCGACAACAGTAAGGTCACTGATCACCATGCCATCATTCCCACCGGTCAGATTCCCCAGAACCTCAGTCGCAACGAAAAAATGGTTTTTGATACCGTCGCTCGTCGCTTTATTGCTGCTTTCTGGCCCGATGCCACCATCTCTACCACTACGGTGGAGGGTAAAGTGGAGAAGGTGAAGTTTAAAACATCCGGTAAGCAGATTGTGGATCCCGGATGGCGCGAGGTGTATAAAAAGGATTCGGCAGGTAAGAAACCGGGCGACGACAATGTGCTTCCGGATTTTGAGAAAGGGGAGATGGGGCCGCACACACCGGATCTTCAGGAAAAGGAAACGCAGCCTCCTAAGCCTTATACGGAGGCCACTTTGCTTAGGGCTATGGAAACAGCCGGTAAGCAGGTGGATGATGAAGAGTTACGTGACCTGATGAAGGAAAACGGCATTGGACGGCCATCTACCCGGGCAGCCATCATTGAAACTCTTTTTAAAAGACGATATATTACCAAAAATCGTAAGAGTCTGTCCCCTACAGTTACCGGTATTCAACTTATCGACAGTGTGAAAAATGATATGCTTAAGTCTGTGGAATTAACCGGTTTATGGGAGAAAAAACTCCGTGACATAGAGCGTGGTAACTATGATGTAAAAGCTTTTATGGAGGAGATGAAAGAGATGGTTGCCGGCGTGGTGCAGGTGGTGAAGAACGATCGTTCGGCACGAAAAATTGAAGTGACTGAGGAGCAGAAAAAGGCAGCTGCTGCCAAAGAACAGGCTCAAAAACAGGAATCCAAAAGTGAAGCTGCTGATGATAGTAAGTTGTCTTGTCCCCGGTGCGGTGAAGGAAAAATGGTAAAGGGGAAGAATGCATGGGGATGTACCAGATACCGGGAGGGGTGTAAAACAATTATTCCATTTGAGTATCTTAACAAGGTGCTGACAGATAAACAGGTGGAGGCTTTGCTGATCAAGGGAAAAACTCCCTTGATAAAAGGGTTCGAAGTGGAGGGGGAAAAGGTGGATGGGAAATTATTACTGGATGATAACTACCAACTCCGTCTGGAGAAAGATGAAACACCGGTATGGAAATGCCCCAAATGTGGTCACGGGATAATAATAAAAGGAAAAAATGCCTGGGGCTGTAACCGTTACCATGAGGGATGCCGGGTGCTTATTCCGTTTGTTTTTATGGATAAGAAATTGACCGATAAGCAGGCTGGTGACCTTGTATTGAATGGCAAAACAAATGTGCTGAAAGGATTTAAAACTCCCGATGGGACAGAGAAAAAAGGGCGTATTACCTGGAATGATAGTTATCAACTGGTTTTGGAATGACCAGGTTTGGCGGATTTCAATCCGCCGTTTTTTCTTTAACTGCGGATCGGCGCTCAGTTTTGCTGCTTTGTTTGCCAAAGATTCCGCCGAACCTGATTAATAAAATTTATCCTTTCTTTTCCTGAAAAACAAAATTTGTAATTTTCAGCTGCTCCCCGTTTTTCCATCTGTATGCTGCCAATAGTCCGCCATTGGCTACACAATTGTCCACGCAACAGACATTGGGTGATGGAAGCATTCGATCGGAGGGCATACAATAATGTCCCACAAAAACAGGTACCTCTTTTTCGGTATAAACCTTAAACGGAAAAAGTATTTCCGGAGGTACGGTATAGGTGGGCAGCGTAAACTTGTTGCCGTAGCTGATTTCCTTAAATGTTTTGCCCGTCGGATCCTGCCACCAGCGAATACGGAAATTGGTGCGCCTTATATTTCGATCGTCTTTTATTATGAGGTCGTGTGGCAGGTTGATCTCAATACCCCGGGTGGTTTGCCTCACTGCTTCGGCAAACGGGGAGTCATGGTCAAATATCTTTTGTAAAAGTTTTTTGGTGAGTTTCTTGTTTTGGAGTTTTTCGTTAATTATGCTCTTGTTATGGTCGGACCAGTAGGCATGAGTTACTTTAAATGTTCCGAAATCAAGAAAAAAAGGCAGGCGTCGTATCCATTTCAGATCATCTTTTAATAATTCTTTCTCATAGAGATATTCCTGCTTAATGCGGTCCATTATTTTTTTGTTGGAACCGGTAGCCGGTTTAAAAGTTTTACCCTCATCATTCTTTGTAAAGTGACCTATGACATTGAGTTCATGGTTCCCGATTACTGCATATCCGGTTTGGTTTTCTACCATTTTTCTGATGATGGAGATGGTGCGTCGGGTTTCTGGTCCGCGGCAGGTGAAATCACCCACAAAAACAGCTTTGCGTTTGTCGTGGATATAAACTCCGTTTATTTCTTTGTAGTCCAGTTGCTTCAGCAGAGCTGTTAATTCCTCTGCATACCCGTGGACATCACCTATTATGTCAAAACCTTCCGGTTTAGGTAATTCTTCACCGGAGACTTTGGTGCCATCGATTGTCTTTGAGATCAACTTTGTTATCATAGAGCAAATATAAAATGTTCTGTTGTTTTGGAAAATATTAGATGAATAAGTTTATTCTGCTTTATTGATTTAGTCGATCTTTGATTCATGAGTTGTCGCCTTTCCCGGATATTTCTTCTTCTTTGTTTTGAACAAAGCCCGGTCTTCATCTCTTTAAAACAATAGAAAAATAAAATGTGTTACAGTTGTGTTAGTCTGGTCTGAAATATGAAGAAAAAAATAAACTGGGGAATCATCGGGTGTGGTAATGTAACCGAATATAAAAGTGGTCCTGCATTTAATAAAGTGGAGGGATCAAATCTGGTAGCAGTGATGCGCCGTGATGCAGAGTTAGCTAAAGACTATGCACATCGCCATAATGTGCCTAAGTGGTATAGCAATGCGGATGATTTGATTAATGATAAAGATGTTAATGCCATCTATATAGCTACTCCGCCTTCCAGTCATGCCATGTATGCCATTAAGGCGATGAAAGCCGGCAAACCGGTGTATGTGGAAAAACCCATGGCAGCCACTTATGAGCAATGCCGGGAGATGAATGCCGTAAGTAAAGAGACGGGAGTTCCTTTGTTTGTGGCTTATTATCGTCGTACGCTTCCGGGGTTTCGAAAAGTGAAGACATTAGTTGAAGATGGTACCATTGGCCGCCCCTTGCTGGTAAATATTATGTTGGTACGGCCGGCTTCTCCTGCCGAAAGCGATAAGGATAGCCCCATCTGGAGGGTGCAACCCGATGTTGCCGGAGGAGGTATTTTCTACGATCTGGCTTCTCATCAACTTGATTTTCTTGATTTTTTGTTTGGTCCGGTGAAAAATGTCTCCGGATTAGCACGGAATTTCGGTCATCTGTATAAAGCTGAAGATACTGTGGTGGCTCAAATGGAGTTCGAAAACGGAGTGCTTGGTTCAGGAACCTGGAGTTTTGTGAGTGATCATTCATCTAAGCGCGATGTCATCGAAATTATCGGAACCAAAGGGCGCATTGAGTTCTCAACTTTTGGGCATGAACCGGTTTTGCTCTTTAAAGAACGGGATTTTCTTGAATTTCCATACATTAATCCCGAGAATATCCAATACAATTTGATTCAGAATGTGGTAGATGCTATTCGTGGAGATACAGAATGCGTTAGTACCGGTATCACGGCCGCACGCACCAATCTTGTGATGGAGAAAATTGTGTATTAGGAGTGGTGGATTCTTTGGAAAGCAAAGAAGCAAGGCTGAGCGCCGATCCGCCGTTTCAGGTTCAGCGGAATCTTTAGGTTTGGCGGATTCCAATCCGCCATTTAAGGTTTGGCGTACTCCAATCTCCCGTTTCAGGTTTGGCGGATTCCAATCCGCCATTTCTGCATGGCGAACAGCACACCGCCAACAGGAGCGTGACTTTAACGAGAAGGCGGACAGGAGTCCGCCAAACCTGTTACTGTATCGGGAACTTATTCCGTCCAATCAATATAATCTTTATGACACCAGTCGCCAGGCCAATTTGCCCAATGTTTACAAAGGCCAGCTTTTACGGGGTTATTCAGCGTGTAAACAATTGCATTTTTTAGATGATTTTGATCTCGGATAGTGGTATCAAAACTTTCTTTTTGCCACAATCGTCCATTCCTGTTTTCGCGGAGGTTGATTCTGGATGCGGTGTATTTCTTTACAGAACTTAATACGTCCTGAAGATATACCGTTTGATTAGTCATGTCAGTTGTGTTAACCCCAATAACCCAATGTATGTGATTTGGCATAATTGAAAAGGCAAAATTTGAGATTTTATTTTTCTCCCAATAGAATAGAGATTCTTTGATTAGGTCTGTATAAACTTTCTTGGATAAATCCACTTCAGATTTTCTTTGTGCATCCAAAAATTCATGAAAGGTTTTCAGTTTTTTTCTGCGTATTTGGTTGTATTGTTTCTTCAGGTAATCTATTTTAGATACTTCGCCCTCTTTTTTACGAGCCTGTTCAATCTTTGTTTTTGCTGATTCAAGTTGTAAAGAATATTTTTCGAATGCATGAGCAGGAATGGCATTTTTTAAACTCCACGTTATGAAAAAATCTTGTCCGGGAGTATGAAAATGAGGAAGTCGATGGCGGTATTGTTCTTTTTTCATGATGGGAAAGGATTTTTCGTATATGAAAATAGTGATTTTAACAAAAGAAGTCAACTCTTGCGTGTAGGATTCAGGTGCGGCGAATTCCAATCCGCGGTTTCAGGTTCAGCGGACTCTTTAGGTTTGGCGGATTCCAATCCGCCATTTAAGGTTTGGCGTACTCCAATCTCCCGTTTAAGGGTTGGCGGATTCCAATCCGCCATTTCTGCCTTTCTTTAGATTTTATTATTCCATAATCCCATATATTTTTCTATTTTTGCAGCAAAATTAAAACCTGAAGAAGGATGTTTGAGAATCTATCGGATAGACTGGAACGGTCGTTTAAGATATTGAAAGGTCAGGGTACGATCACGGAAATTAATGTGGCCGAGACCCTTAAAGATATTCGTCGTGCGTTGCTGGATGCCGACGTCAACTTCAAAACTGCTAAGTCTTTTACCGAAACGGTTAAGGACAAAGCCATGGGACAAAATGTGCTGAATGCTGTGAAGCCACAGCAGATGATGGTAAAGATTGTTCATGATGAGCTGGCAGATTTGATGGGCGGAAGCTCCACCGATATCGAACTTAAAGGAAATCCTGCCGTTATTCTGATTTCCGGTTTGCAGGGATCGGGAAAGACAACTTTTACCGGAAAACTGGCCAATCTCATCAAAACCAAGCGAGGCAAGCAGCCTTTGTTGGTGGCCGGTGACGTTTACCGTCCTGCTGCGATCAACCAGCTTCAGGTGCTGGGAGAACAGATTGGAGTTCCGGTTTATACCGAAGAGGGAAATACCGATCCGGTGAAACTGGCCAAAGATGGTATCAAAGAGGCCAAGTCTAAAGGCCACGATGTAGTCATCATCGATACCGCCGGTCGTCTGGCTATTGATGAGGAGATGATGAACGAAATCTCTGCCATCAAAAAAGCTGTGAATCCACACGAGACGTTATTCGTTGTGGACTCCATGACCGGTCAGGATGCCGTAAATACCGCTAAAGAATTTAACGATCGTCTGGACTTTGACGGGGTGGTGCTGACCAAGCTCGATGGTGATACCCGTGGTGGTGCTGCCATTTCTATCCGGAGTGTAGTCGATAAGCCCATTAAGTTTGTTGGTATGGGTGAGAAGATGGATGCACTGGATGTGTTCCACCCCTCACGTATGGCCGACCGGATTCTGGGTATGGGTGATATTGTTTCGTTGGTTGAAAAAGCTCAGGAACAGTATGATGCCGAAGAGGCTCAGAAACTGCAGAAAAAAATTGCTAAAAATCAATTCAATTTCGACGATTTTCTGAGTCAGATTAAGCAGATCAAGAAGATGGGTAATCTGAAGGATCTGGCTGCCATGATTCCCGGAATGGGAAAGATGCTGAAGAATGTGGATATTGACGATGATGCCTTCAAAGGTGTGGAAGCCATCATTTCATCGATGACGCCTGAAGAGCGTCAGCAGCCCACACTGATTAACGGAAGTCGTCGTAAAAGGATTGCTACCGGTAGCGGAACATCCATTCAGGAAGTCAACCGGCTGATGAAGCAGTTTGAAGATACACGCAAAGCGATGCGCATGATGACACAGGGGAAAAACCTTTCCCGGATGATGAGTAACCTCCCCATGGGAAAATAAAATATTGAAAAAGAGAAGCCGTGCTTGTTGCGACTTCTCTTTTTTGTTTTAAATCAATCCAAAGCTATGCAATTACTCGACGGAAAAGCAACAGCCCGCAGCATCAAAGATGAGATTGCTGATGAGGTACAACTGATGAAAAAAGGAGGCCTTCGGGAGCCTCACCTGGTAGCCGTTTTGGTTGGACACGATGGAGGCAGCGAAAGCTATGTGGCCTATAAAATTAAGGACTGCGAAGAGGTCGGTTTTAAATCGTCACTGATTCGTTATGAAGATGATGTGACCGAAGAGGAATTGTTGAAGTGTGTGGATAAGCTGAATAATGATCCTGATGTGGATGGCTTTATTGTCCAGTTGCCATTGCCAAAACATATTTCTGAAGAAAAGGTAACGCTGGCTATTGATCCTGCTAAAGATGTGGATGGCTTTCATCCACAGAATGTAGGACAAATGACTATGGGGCTGCCGGCTTTTGTATCCGCTACTCCCCAGGGAATTATGGAACTTATTAAGCGATACAATATCGAAACTTCAGGAAAGCATGTGGTTGTTTTGGGGCGTAGCAATATTGTAGGTCGTCCTATGAGTATATTGCTTTCACTGAAGAGTAATCCCGGCAATGCTACGGTTACTGTATGTCACAGTCGCACCAGGAATCTGAAAGAGATTTGTCTGCAGGCAGATATTCTGATTGCCGCTTTGGGAAGTCCTCATTTTGTGACCGCTGAAATGGTGAAAGAGGGCGCAGTAGTGATTGATGTTGGTACCACTCGTCTGCCTTCCGATAAAACCAAATCCGGCTTTAAACTTACGGGAGATGTGGTGTTTGATGAAGTTGCTCCCAAGGCCGCTTATATCACTCCTGTTCCCGGAGGCGTAGGCCCGATGACACGGGCTTCTTTACTGATTAATACCCTGAAGGCTGCAAAAAGCAGAATGTAACTTTGAATTAAGAATCCTCCTTTATATTTGACAAAAACCGGATGTTCTGTAGAAGGACATCCGGTTTTTTACATTTCGTTAATTATAGCAATTATATCTTTACGACCTTTCCGCCAAAGGTCTCTTTCGTGTTCATTTTCTCTGGTTCTCCAAGGTATTCAATTGTGCCTCCTGTTCCTGCCTTGGCATCAAGAAGTTTTGTGGCTTTAACGGTAACAATACCTCCGGTGTTGGCGGTGACATAGGCTTTATCTACTTCAAAATTTTGTCCCTGAAGTTTTCCTCCTGTGGTGGCTTTTGCTTCCAGGCTTTTGGCATATCCTTCCAGGGTTATTCGTGCTGCCGAAACATCAGCCTCTACTGAGGTGACGTCCAGATTCAGGTCAATCACGCTATCCAGTCCTGCATTAAGAATAAGAACTTTCCCCTGCAGTACTTCCTGATTGTCAACCGAAGAACCTGATCCCAGGGTGATTTCACGGATATCCTGATAGGTCAGATAAACTTGTACCGATACATCCTGGTAGATGCGGGTTCTCATTTTAATGGTAAGTTCATTTTGGTCGTTTTCGATGATAACATCTGACAAGGGAGCGTTTACAATATTAATTTCGGCCGATGGTTCATCGCCTTTTATCAGTGTCACATTAATGCCTTTACTCACTTTAAGTTTGCTAAAATTCCTGATGGCACGGGTCTCTTTCTCGATTTGTGCTTCATCCACAGTTCTGGTTTCTTCTTCCTGTGCAAAAGCGCCAAAAGAAGTAACGATAATCATTAGAATAATTAATAATGGCTTCATGTTCAAAAATATTTATGTTTGAGTGTTGATATTAAAATTAAAATATTCCCATGGTATATTTCTCAGTAAATCCATAAAAACAAAAACAGTGCCGAATTAATATTAATTGGTGCTTTATAGACAGATTCTAACTATAGTCTGTCCATAAACTAGCAAAATTTGTTTTTTGTCCTGTTTCTGGTCAGCAAGTGCCAATTTCCAGGCTTGCGAAGCCGTCAAAAGCGGAGTTTACTAATCGTAAATGAGTATTTTGGCGGCAAGCGTAGCAGCCTGCCCCGATCCTTCGGGGACGCAAGTGGTACTTTATGGACAGAATCTAATTAAACAACTCTTTTATTTCATCAGCACTCATCTGACTCAGCGGGTTCGTTGTATTAACGAATGCTGCTGCCAGTTTGTTTTTCTTTTCCTGCAAAAGAGCGATTTTTTCTTCTATGGTTTCGGTCGAAATGAAGCGATACACAAAAACGTTTCGTGTTTGTCCTATTCGGTGAGCACGATTGATGGCTTGTGCCTCCGCAGCAGGATTCCACCATGGATTCAGCATGAATACATAGTCGGCTTTGGTGAGATTGAGGCCTACTCCTCCTGCTTTCAGTGAAATCAGGAATACTTTTACATTATCGTCCTTATTGAACCGGTCGATGACCTTGTCTCTTTTCTGGGTGGAGCCTGTTAATTTGGCGTATTCAATTTTTCGATTTTTTAATTCGGCTTCCAGTAGCTCCAGATCTTTTACAAAAGAGCTGAAAATCAACACGTGGTGGTGTTCTGAGATGATGTTTTCCAGCGATTCTATGATCTGATCAAATTTACCCGAACTGCCTTGATAATCAGGATCTGTCATTGCCGGATGGTTGGCCAGCTGGCGGAGACGCGTAAGGGCCTGAAGGGCCATGATCGCCTGTTCGTTTTGTCGCATGCTGTCGAATGATTGCAACAGATTGTTGCGAATTCCACTTTTTTCACGGTCGTATATCTTCTTTTGTTCCGATGACATGTCGCAATAAACTACCTGTTCCATGATAGGCGGCAGGTCCTTGGCGACCATTTCTTTGGTTCGTCTGAGCAGGTATGGATTGATGATTTTTTGAAGATGGGCCTCTTTTTCTTCATCTCCGTTTTTAGTAATAGGGGTTTCGTAATATTTCTTGAAAAAACCAAGCGATTTAAGAATCCCGTGATTTACAATATTCATCTGAGCCCATAGATCGGTCAGACTATTTTCGATAGGGGTACCGGTCAGAGCCAGGTAATGGCTTGCCTTTATTTGACTAACAGCCTCATAGCCTTTAGATGAGGGGTTTTTTATATTTTGGCTTTCGTCAAGTATCAGGTATTTCCAGGGCATCTGTGTAAAATATTCCACATCGTTGCGCAGAATTCCATAGGTGGTGATGACCACATGGTAATGACGCAGGATTTTCCACAGCTCTTTCGATCTGGCACGATTGCTACCTGTGTAAATGTATGTCTTCAGCGATGGGGCAAATTTTTTAATTTCATTGTCCCAGTTGTGCACCAGAGAAGTGGGCATAACAATGAGCGATGGTGGAAGTCCTGATTGGTTAAAACCATCGATGTGTGAGTCGAATAGGGACATTTGTCCAGCCGGATCTGGAATGGATTGGTTTTTATTGGATTGATAAGTGTTGAGTAGGAGTGTGATGGTTTGTAAGGTTTTACCTAGTCCCATATCATCAGCCAAAATGCCCCCGAAGTTGTTCTTTTTCAGAAACTCCATCCACTGAAAACCTTCAATCTGGTAGGGTCGGAGTTGAGCTTTTAGTCCGTCCGGCAGCGGCATGGTTTCATATTCCGAAATCTGTGGCAGTTCGGGGGTCGCAATTCCTGCAATTTTTTCATTCTTCAGCTCTTCAAGAAGGTGATAGTACGTTTTTGGAAGCTTGAGGTTCTCCTTGTCGGTCTGCCCAAAATTGAATAAATCGGTATATCTTGTGAACCATTCCCGTGGGATTATGAAAATGGTTCCATCCGGAAGTTTGAAGTGTTGATCATTGTTAAGAATATTTTTGCGGAACTTTACAAAAGGAATCCTAAAGGGAGGAATTTCCACAACACTTTTAAGATCAAACCAATCCGGATCTTCAGTTCCTGATTCAAAAGTCAGTTTTGCAGGTGCAATGTTAAACGCCTTTTCGTCAAATTGGAGAACTGGTTTAATATTATTCTGATCTAATAACTCTTTGTGGTCCCTGACCCACTCAATCAGGTTTTCAGGTCCTGCGGGCGTATTGTTTTGCTTATCCGCCGGGTGCATAAACGAAAAATCTTCGGAAACAATGAGTCCGTTTTTCTCCAGGAGGGCAAATACATTTTGTTCTGTTTCAAAGTCGCGGGGAAAACGTCTGAAGATGTATCGCCCGTTTTCTTTCAGCAAATCCACGAAAACACTGGTTTTACGATTTGGGCTGACTGTTCGGTGTCCATAGGTGAATCTGAACCTTAGTACAGATTGCAGAGCCAGGTTTTTTTCCAGGTGGAGCTCGGTTGAGGGGCGATCTTCTATGTTTTGGATATCAAACCCTGAACCTTGTACATCGAAAAGCTCTACCACGTTACTTATGAATTTCTCCATGTACGTGTCAATAACGCGCGCTCCTTTTAGGTGAATGTACTCTTTTTCCCTGAATGGTTTAAGTTTACCACTGTCAAAGTTTGAGAAAAAGAAGATGCGTTGGCCGCTTTTCAGGACTGCCGGGTCGTTGCAGATGATTTCCACCTCTTTGTTGTGAAAAGTAAAGTTTTCTCCCCCCTGTTTAAACCGTAAGCCATAATGCATTTCATCCCCTTCAATATCTACCCGGAAAACTGGTTTACAAGGGGTGGAGGGAATTTTAAGCTTGTCGGTGGAGTAGAGGTTGCTGTACCCCGATTGCTTAAAGTAGGCCTCGGTTTTTGATTGGGAGAGCATGAGCACCAACTGGTACATTTTCTCTTCAATATGAGGACGGATGCGTTCGCTTAAAAGCTTCGGTGGAATGTTGTTTTTAAAATTCCGAAGACTGTCCTCACGGCTGAACTTTTTGAAAAGCTCCTTGTCGGAGATGGTATTCAGCAGTGCTACAATTTCTTTTTCATCATCATTGTATGCGGAACCGTTTTTCTGAATATGTTCAGGAGTCACATGTTCAAGCAATTCAATGGGACTGTTTTCATGAAATTTTGCATGATAGGCTGTGGCAGCCAATCCTATATTTAGTCGGTTTGTAAAGACTACAATGAATGAATCCATTATCTAAAAAGTGCTTCTCAGGTTTTCAAAACCAACAAAAATAGCAAAAGATATGGGATGTTTGAGGCATAATCTGAATTTATCACAGATTATTGGGTGCCAATACTTCCGTTTCTGTTAAGTTGCGTACGTAATAAAGCAATCTCTTTTCTCACAAAAAGTTTTCCGTACACTAATGTTTTTGAGATTTGAAGCAGGTAAAGCGGAAATGATGAAAAAAACAAAATAAACTAAAATATTATTTAGAATTATTCTAATTAAAAAGAAACAATTACTTTTGTACCGTGTTAAGTTAGATAGAAAAAGAAAGATATGCGTATGCAACATTTAATAATCAGTGCACATCCCAATGAGGGCAGTTTCAGTAATGCCCTGGTGGATGCATTAAAAAGAGATAGTGAACACAACGATGTTAAAGTTGTGGTAAGAAATTTATATGATCTGGACTTTAATCCCGTTTTGAGCTCTGAAGATCTGGCTAAAATAAAAAATGGAGAGACTCCTTCAGATATTGCAGAAGAACAGAGGATTATGGCCGAGTCTGATATCATATCACTGGTTTACCCATTGTGGTGGGGAAGTTTTCCGGCAATTCTTAAGGGTTACTTCGACCGCGTGCTTACCCATGGGTTTGCTTTTAAAGTAGATCAGGATGGTGCCCGGGGGCTTTTAACAGGGAAGAAGGCATTTTTGCATACTTCCATGGGGAACTCTGTAGAGGAGTACGAAAATAAAGGAATTCTGAAGGCCTTTCGTCAAATACACGGACAGGAAGTCTTTGGT
Organism: Marinilabilia salmonicolor; assembly: GCF_003003035.1. Lineage (GTDB taxonomy): Bacteria > Bacteroidota > Bacteroidia > Bacteroidales > Marinilabiliaceae > Marinilabilia > Marinilabilia salmonicolor_A. The sequence continues at coordinate 270,240 of NZ_PVTS01000004.1, forward strand.
TTTGTGGGTGTAGAAGTCGCTGGCCACATGTTTTACCCCAGGATTTCTGACTCATCGCCCGAAATGAAAAATAAATACATTGAAGAAGCTCTTGGTTTTTACAAAACCGTAATGCTTGATGAAGAGGTGGCGGATATTGTAACAAAATAACTCGGGATTTTTTGAATAATCAGTTTGCCCCGGTTGAGAGTGAAAACTCCGGCCGGGGTTTTTTATTGAGCTTATTTTGCCAATGATGCTGTCTTTTGTTTATTTTTGAAATGCCAAATTAGATAAAAGGAACCAAAAAGTTACAAGTTTAAGGGGCAGAAGAATAGCAATCAGCATTTACAAATGTGTTACTACTTTTCAAGGAATTTTTGCCTGATAAATGAAAATCTAATTTATACAATTAGTGCTTTGTAAGAGAGGCTGTTAAACTTTGATTTAGATTAGAGCAAATTGCAAGAGATACTTTGAGTATGGGATTCGACTCCGTGTGGCTTTAATAACCCGAATTTTTATCAACACAAAGATGCAAAAAGACAGTTACCAAACCATAAAACACCCGATCGAAGGGCTTTACAAAGAGAAGGGAAGCAAATTTCTGGCTTATGCCTGGCCTGTGCAGAATGAAGAAGAAATAACCAGACATATAGAGGATCTGAAAAAGAGGTATCACGATGCGCGGCATCATTGTTATGCATGGGAGTTAGGGGTGGATGGGATGAATTTCAGAATGAACGATGACGGGGAGCCCTCGGGAACTGCCGGCAAACCTATACTGGGACAGATACATTCTCATGAACTCACCAATATTCTGGTGGTGGTAGTTCGCTATTTTGGTGGCGTTAAGCTGGGGACGGGGGGACTCATTCAGGCATATAAATCGGCCACTGCTGATGCACTTGAGAAAGCCGGGAAAGTTGAGTTTACCATCGATAAATCATTTACCATTCGGTTTGCTTATGATCTGATGAATCCGGTTATGCGAGTGGTGGATGAGGAAAGGCTGAAGGTGGAAGAGCAAATTTTTGAGGCAGATTGCAGATTGACGCTTTCAGTAAGAGAATCTAAATATGAAGCCTTGGTTGATCGGTTTCAACAAACTTATGGAATTGACTTGTTGAAGACTGAAGATTAATTGTCTGGTAACTTTTGTAACTCTTTTCAATCTAATTGTTTAAAAATAAAATTATGAAGCCAACCTCCTTTTTATTGATTGTATGTTTATTTATTGGAGTGCTGAGTGCAGCAACCGGTCAGGAGAATCTCTATGAAAGCTATGATGTGACAGGTGATTCCGTCTTCTTGTCCTGGGCAGAAGGACCTGCTGTGGGACCGGATGGGGTTCTTTATGCAGTCAACTATAAAGAAAATGGAACCATAGGGTATGTCGAACCGGATGGAACGCACGGTTTGTTGGTGCGATTGCCACAGGGAAGTATAGGAAATGGCATTCGGCTTTCGGACCATGACCGGCTATTGGTGGCAGATTATACCGGGCATAACATTCTTGAGGTTTCTGTTTCGCGTAGGGAGGTAAAAGTGTTTGCACAGAATGATGGAATGAATCAACCCAACGATCTGGCTGTTACTGCCGATGGGATAATTTATGCCAGTGACCCTGACTGGGAAAAGGATTCAGGACAATTGTGGATGGTAAACCGGGAAGGGAAATTCTTTTTGCTTGAACCGGAGATGGGGACAACCAATGGAATCGAGGTTTCCCCTGATGACAAGCACTTGTATGTGAATGAATCCGCTCAAAGAAATATCTGGAGATATGAAATCCTTGACGATGGTACCTTGACCAATAAACGTTTGTTTGCTTCATTTGAGGATTATGGAATGGACGGCATGCGGTGCGATCAGCAGGGTAATTTGTATGTAACGAGATTTGGAAAAGGAACGGTGGCCATTTTATCCCCGGATGGTACTTTGCTTAAAGAGGTTGTTTTGAAAGGGGACAAGCCAACCAATGTGGCATTTGGTGGAGAAGACGGATGTACTGTTTACGTTACCGTGGCAGACCGGGGTGCTATTGAAGCTTTTCGGACGGAGATCCCGGGACGGGCATTTAATATCCTTAGTAGAAATTTATGACAGACTCTGGTGTTCGTCTATAAACCAAACAAAATTTGTTTCTTGTTATGTGTCTGTTCAGAAAGTGTTAATTGCAAGGCTTGCGAAGCTGTCAAAAGCGCAGTTTACTCATGTAAATGAGTATTTTGGCAGCAAGCGTAATGCAGCAAGTGGTACTTTATGGACAGATACTAAAAAAAACGCTGTCTGAAAACCAGACAGCGTTTTTAATTTTTGAATTCCTGTAACCGGAATTAAACTCTTTTCTCTTTGATACGGGCTTTCTTACCGGTAAGCTCACGCAAGTAGTAAATTCTCTTACGACGAACTTTACCTTTTCTATTCACGTCAATTTTGTCGATAAACGGTGAGTTCATCGGGAAAATACGCTCAATACCCACGTTGTTGGAGATTTTACGAACGGTAAAACGCTTGTTTACGCCGTGTCCTTTAATCTGGATCACTGTTCCGCGGAAAACCTGAACACGTTCTTTGTTTCCTTCTTTGATCTTGTAGTGAACCGAGACGGTGTCTCCTGCACTGAATTCGGGCAATTCAGTTTCTGTTTTGAATGCCTCTTCAGCAACTTTCATCAAATCCATTGTATTGTCTTTTGAAGATTTAACTTACCGTGCAATATTACCTGACTCCTCTATGTTCAGTAAGAGATTACACGAATGGCTGCAAAAGTAGTGTTTTTGTTTTAATTATGGAATTTTTTGTTGTTCTTATTTTTAAAGAGTTTGGTATTGATCATTGCTGTCCTCTTAATAATGATTATCAAGCTATTCTGTTTTAACTCACCAGTGTCCGGAAAAACTATTGTTTTGAAAGAAGATTGCTTCGTTTTGGTCTCAATAAACTGCGAAGGCCTTTCATTACGAACGTAGTGAAACAAACTCAATAATAAAACCGGGCACCAATGGTTTTAAATATTGAATTTGCCCAAAATGCGGCCAATTATGTTATTTTTGTGAAACATTGATTGTTCTGATTCTATAGTGAAATGTCAAATAAAAAACCGTTTACATTCTGGCTTTGGGCTTACCAGTTATACAAGTGGCCTGTCTATTTGCCACTGATGATTGTTAACTCTGTAATAAATGCAACTTTTGCAGCGTTATTTTCAATAGTTGTGTCTCCGCGTGCCGGTAGTTTTTGGGGGATGATGTGGGCTAAAATCACTTGTTGGCTTACGCCTGTAATCACCAAAGTCCACGGGCGCAGTAATGTAGTTCCCAATCAATCTTATGTGATTGTGGCAAATCATCAGACAGGCTTTGATATCTTTTTGCTTTATGCTCATCTGGGAATTGATTTTAAATGGATGATGAAAAAGGAACTACGCAGAATCCCGTTTATCGGATATGCCAGCGAGAAAGTCGGTCATATATTTATTGACCGCTCCTCCCCAAGAGCTGCGATTTTATCTCTGGAGGAGGCGAAAAGAAAACTTACCGGTGGTTCTTCCGTATTGATATTTCCCGAAGGAACCAGAAGTAAAAGTGGACAGATGCGCCCTTTTAAACGTGGGGCCTTCAAGCTGGCTCTGGAACTGGAGCTTCCAGTGCTTCCGGTTACCATTGTGAATTCCTGGCAAATTAAGCGACGAGGTTTTCTTAATATTGTTCCGGGTAGGGCAGCCCTTGTTTTTCACCCACCTGTCAAAACATGCGATTATGTGGGCAGGCCTTTGGATCTGATGAATATCACAAGAGATATTATTGAAAGTGGTAATAAAGTTGGTTATACAAGATAAAATTGGATGGATGAAAAAAGTCCCGAATTCAGGGGCCGAGTTCCATCAGACCAATAATTTAGATAATAATTAAACGAATGAAACGAGCATGGCAATGATTGCCTCAAAAGAACATGTATAAATTCTTGCATGCAAGTTCCATCCGACCTTAATTAATAAATTTTATACTGATGAAACAAGGATGATATTTTTTAAGCATAAATATCACAATAGAATATGTTTAAAAAATATTATGCGAGAGCGAAGCGGTTCCATTCGTTCTCAAATTTTTAATTAGTTTTTTATCAGACAATTACAAAATTTTAAACGAATGAAAAAATCTCTGTTTTTATATGGCCTTATACTGATAATGATGGCAAATATTACTTCGGCACAGAGTCTTTACAGTATTGACAATAAGCGAACGATTAAATTCTATGAGGAGGGGCGCAACGCTTATGCTTCCGGAAATATTGAAGAAGCTGAGGAGATGTTGTTTAAGGCCTTGGATCGGGAACCCGGATTTATAGAGGCGATGCTTTTGTTGGGGGATTTGTATCATTCTCAGGAAGACTGGAATAAAGAGTTGAAAATATTGACCCGTGCCTTGAATACCGATTCAACATTTTTTATTCCTACTTATTACAATGCGGGAATGGCGGCATATAATGCAGGCAATTATGATATTGCTTTACAAAATTTTGGGAAGTACCTGAAGTTGAGTGATAATGAAAATGCCTTAAAAAGGGCCCGGAAGATGATTGAAAGGGTCACTTTTGTAAAAGAAACGGTTGAAAATCCTTATGATATTGAACTTGTAAGTGCCGGTGAGGGTGTGAACAGTGAACTACATGAGTACTGGCCCAGCATTACCGCGGATGAACAGACCATGGTCATCACCGTTCTCCGTCCACGTGATCCTCTACTTTTTAAGGAGAAGGGGGATGAATTGCCTCGTAACTCTGTATTCTTTCAGGAGGATTTTTATATGTCGCATGCCGATTCCGCAGGCCAATGGCAAGATAGACACTTGCTGATGGGGCAACTGAATACTGACAGCAATGAGGGAGCTCAGACTCTTTCTGCGGATGGAAACTGGATGTTCTTCACCGGATGTGGGCGAAGTGACTCCAAGGGAAGCTGTGACATCTATTTTTCTGCCAAAACAAACTACGGATGGACGGCCCCGGTTAATGTTGGTGCTCCTGTAAATACTCCTTTATGGGAAAGTCAACCGCAATTTTCGGCCGATGGGCGTACCCTTTTCTTTATTAGCAGCAGGGGGGGTGGAGAAGGTGGTAAAGACATCTGGAAAGCAACACTTGCAGGAATCACTGATGACGGGGTACCTTTTTTCGGAGATTTGGAGAATCTCGGCGAGCAGGTTAATACGTCTGGCGATGAGAACTCACCTTTTCTGCACCATGACGGAAAAACCTTGTATTTTTCATCCAATGGACATATGGGAATGGGGGGTATGGACTTGTTTATGAGCAGGAAGGATAGTTTCGGTAACTGGACAGAACCGATCAACCTTGGATACCCGATTAATACGGAAAAGGATGAAATAGGTCTTGTTGTTACAGCTAAAGGCAACAAGGCTTATTTTTCGACTGATGGTCAGCAGGACACAAGGGGCGCAAAAGATATCTACAGTTTTACTTTGCCTGATGATTTCCGTCCCGAACCGGCACTTTACGTGAAAGGAAAAGTGTTTGATGCGGAAACGGGAGAAGTTCTTGCAGCCGATTTTGATTTAAAGAGCCTTGAGAACGGAGAGACCATTATTACCTCCAAAGGAAGTAGTTTTACCGGAGAATTTCTGGTATCCCTGCCATCAGGAGGTGAATATGCGTTTAAAGCTGATCATCCGGGTTATTTGTTTTATTCGGGAAATTTCAACCTTTCCGGAAATCATCCGGTGGACAGACCCTATTATCTGGATATTGGCCTGAAGCCCATTGAGGCAGGAGCAACTGTTCGGTTGGAGAATGTCTTTTTTGAGACGGATTCTTATCAATTGGATCCCAGATCTAAGGTTGAGCTTCAGGAGGTGGTCGAATTTATGAAAGAAAACCCCAATATCCGCATTATGCTTGAAGGACATACCGATAATGTGGGAAGCGAAGAGTACAATCTTGATCTGTCTGAAAACAGGGCCCGGTCGGTCTTTAATTATCTGGCTGCAAATGGAGTTGATGAGGCTCGTATGGAGTATAAGGGATACGGATTTTCCAGACCAATAGATACCAACGAAACCGAAGAAGGAAGAGCCCAAAACAGAAGAACTGAAATGCGGATTCTTTAATTTTAGCCATTGCTTTATGAAAAATCGAATTTCTCTTTTTTTTCTGCTGATTTCCATTTCTTCACTGCTGGCTGCCAATCCTGTTGAGTACGGGATTTCTGAAATAGAATATTTTAATCGGCGACAATATGGAGGAGCCACCCAGAGCTGGAAAATTTCTCAGGCGGATAATGGCTTACTCTATTTTGCCAACAATGACGGGATTATAGAGTATGACGGATCGCAATGGAGGTTGCTCGAGAGACATGAAAATCTAAACAACAATCCTGTTCGCTCTGTCTTTGTGTTGGAGGATAAAATATTTTTGGGGGCTACCGATGAATTTGGGTATTACAGTAATGACTCGGTGGGTGGGTTCCAATATTCTTCTCTTACCGATGCGTATAATGTAGATAAACTCGGAGATTTTTGGAATATTTTTCACCTGAATAATCAGATTATATTTCAGTCTCACAATGCACTCTGTTTATATACCCCGGGCGAATCGGTGGAGGTGGTAATGGCGGAGTCCCGCATATCCGAAGCCTTTTTGGTTAATGATGCCATTTTGTTGCATGATGATAAAGAGGGATTGATGGAATTGAGAAACGGGGCATTGTACAAGGTTCCCGGAGGTGAGATTTTTGCAGGGAAGATTATTGGGGGAATCATGGCCCTTTCCAGAGATGAGGCGGTCATTGGAACCATGGATGACGGACTTTATCTGTGGGATGTAAATGGTATCGGAAAATGGAACGTTCCTGCTGATGATATTTTGAAACAAAGCAATATATTTTGTGCCGGTAAAGTTGGTGATGATCTCGCTTTTGGAACCATTCAGGCCGGTGTTGTTATTACTGATAATCAGGGCGATGTTAAGATGATTGCCGGTAAGGATAAGGGGTTGAATAATAATACTGTCCTGGACCTTTTTGTGGATCGTCAGAAAAATATTTGGGCAGCATTGGACAATGGAATTGCCCGTATTAATTACAACTCAGCAGTCAGTTTTATTGAAGGATATTTTGATCTTGGTACCGGATATTGTATGGATAAAAAAGGGAATCGTTTTTTTCTGGGTACCAATCAGGCATTATATACCATTAAGGAGAATCAGTTTTCAAGCCCGGTAAAGTCTCGTGATGATTTTCACAGGGTAAAAGGAACAAACGGTCAGGTTTGGTCCGTTTATACGGATGAGGAAACCGGAGAAGTTCTGGTGGGACATAATCTTGGAATCTTCAGAGTGGAGGGGGAGAGTGCCGGACTTATCACCCCGGGCTCTGTAAACGGAGCATGGATCTTCAGGAAAATACCCGGACGGAAGGACCTTTTGATGGTTGGCTATTATGGTGGTATCCTTCTATTGAAACGGGAAGATGGCGGAAAATGGGAGTTTGATCAGCGTATTGATGGCTTCCCGGAGTCCTCCAGATTCATGGAGTGGGATGATGCCGGAAATCTTTGGGTGGTGCACGGGCTCAAGGGGTTTTATCGGTTGCAATTTAATGACTCTTACACCCGGGTGACTGAGGTTAAAACGATTTCTGATTTTACCGGGATCGATGATTATGAGGGGTTTAGTATGTCTGTGATTGATGGAAGAATTGTTATGGCTTCTTCGCATGGACTTTATACGATGGATCCGGATAATAAGGACACTTTTGTCAGAGATGAACTGGAAAAGTTCTTTTATGGAAGGAATTATCCTGTTCGTTTGCAACAGGATAGATATGGAAATATCTGGTTTTTTGTGAATAGCGGGGTTGGAGTGCTTCGTTATCAGGAGGATGGAACTTACCGGAAAATTGACAATCCGATGGTTCCCTTAAACCATAAATTTGTCAATGGTTTTGAATCTGTGTATGTACTCAATGAAGAGGTTGCTTTTTTTGGAATCGAGGATGGTTTTGGACAATATTCAGCCAATAATGATGTCAATTATTACCAGCCGTTTGAGGTGCATATCCGGGGCTTTAAAAGTCTGACCAATCCGGACCAGCTCTTTTATTCAAACAGTTTGTCTCCCAAACAGAAGAAAATTCCTTTTTTTCCATATCAAAACAATGCTTTCGAAGTTTTTTTCTCTGCCACCTGGTTTGGAAGTGGCGACGTGGAGTATTCCACCATTTTGGAAGGGTTTGAGACGGGGTGGAGTCCATGGGGAACAATGCGCAACAGACAGTTTACCCGTCTTCCCGAAGGGGATTATACCTTTAAGGTAAGGGCTCGTAATGTACATGGCGTTCAAAGCAAAGAAGCTGTGTTTCATTTCTCCATTCAACCGCCCTGGTATCGAAACACCATCGCCAAGATTATTTATGTTGTTTTGGCAATTATTCTGGCGTTTCTGATTTTCTGGAGTACAGGACGAATTGCGGAGAAGAGTAAGGAGCGGGAGAAGATTCGCCAACAGGAAAAATATAAAGAAAAAGAGGCGGAACTCCGTCGCGAAGCGCTGGAGAAGGAAAAAGAAATGATACGTTTGCGCAATGAAAAGTTGCGTAATGACATGAAACACAAGGAGAAAGAGCTTGCGAGCTCCACCATGCACATCCTGCACAAAAATGACTTTCTGATAAAAATAAAGGATGAACTGCAGAATGCCAGAAAGACTGACAGTCAAAGTATTTTAGATAAAAAAATCAATTCGGTAATTCGTCAAATCGATAAGGATATTGATAATGATGCACACTGGGAGATTTTTGAAAAGCATCTGGAGCAGGTTCATGAAGATTTTCTCAACAGGTTAAATTCCCTGCATGATGACTTGTCAGCCAGGGAGATGCGTCTTGCTGCCTATTTGCGGATGAATATGACCTCCAAAGAGATTGCTTCGTTGATGAACATTACTTCCCGTGCTGTGGAAAATAACCGATACAAACTCAGAAAAAAACTGGGTCTTGAACAAGGGGATAATCTGGTGGATTATATTTTGAAGATATAAGCTGATTTTAATATCGATCAACCTCCTGCAATACTCTAACCTTATTGATAAAGTTATCTTAATGTGTCAGTAATTGAGTAAGGTTAATTTTTTAAAGGAACCGTTTTGGTATTTGGATGTCAGCCATAAGATGTGGCGCCTCATTTTATCAGGCCGTTGACATCAATGCCTTGTAAATCAGCAAGAATGGTCGTTGCTTCATTTCGGTTGTTTCCGCAAACAAGTTTTTCTGCCTTAAAACCGGCACACACGGCCGGGCGTTCGGGAGAGTGAAATATGCCGCAACTGTAGTCATCTTGCAGATGAATGCAGCGAACACCGGCAGGTTTTCCGTTCGGCATACCCGGAATGGGTGAAGATATTGATGGTACAATGCAGCAGGCACCGCAATTGGGACGACATTCCATGAGTGAGTTCTGTTTTATCAGTCAAAATCTTTGTGCAAAGAATTGAATAATTGTATAGAATTTCAACTTAAATTAAAGTTTTAATGTTTTTTAAAGAAAAATTGGTTCATGGAACGCTGATTAAGCGATACAAACGATTTCTGACAGATGTGAAGCTGGATGACGGCACGGTTGTGGTAGCCCATTGTACCAATAGCGGATCCATGAAAAGTTGTCTCGAAGAAGGTGCAGAGGTATTTCTTTCTCCGGTGAATGATCCAAAGCGTAAAACTAAGTTTACCTGGGAAATGATCAAAATTAATGATCGCTGGGTGGGAATTCATACCGGACGTCCCAACCAGTTGGCTGTGGAGGCTATTCGTAATGGTGATATTCCGGGGTTGACCGGTTACATAGAGGTAAGACCTGAGGTTAAGATTCAGGATAGTCGATTGGATGTGATGGCTAAAAATGATCAGGAAACCTGTTTTATTGAGGTTAAAAATGTGACGCTTAAAGAGGGAAAATATGCCTTGTTTCCTGATGCAGTTACCACCCGGGGCCGAAAGCACCTGGAGACCCTGATTAGACTTAAAGAAGAGGGGTACAGGGCTGTGATGCTTTACATTGTCCAACGAATGGATGTGGAAGTTTTTGCTCCTGCTGTTGAAATTGATCCCGGATATTCAGAGTCTTTGAAGAGGGCGGTTGAAAGTGGCGTTGAGGTTTTCCCTGTTCAGGCCGAAGTCTCCCCAGAAGGAATTGTGCTGGGGAAGGTGCTTCCGTTTGAGATTTGATTGGGGAAGTGAGGTATGAGTAAAGAGCAAAGGATGTTGATTAAACTGGAAACTGCCATCCTCCGCCTTATATCAAGCATCGGAGGGGAGGCAGTTTGGTAGTTTAATAGACAAAAGATATTATCAGAAGCACCAGTGGTGCGACACTTTGTTCATCAGACCAAAAAAACATTGATTTGAGGAAAAGTTGTAACTTTACTGAAACAGCTTCAAATCAATAGATTCTCCCATTGTGACATACCCCTTCTCATTGGGATGCAGGAAGTCACCATCATGTAAATCAGCCTTAATGGTGAGCGTATCTTCGGGATTACGCATGGTTTGGTCGAAATCAATCACTGCATCGAAGCGGCCACTGTTGCGAATCCAATCATTTACAGTGTTTCTGGCCATTTGACGGTAATCTTCGTGGTAAAAGGATTTGTCAAATGGCAGTATGGTGGCACCATAGACCAAAATTCCGTGTTCATGAGCCTTCTCAATCATCTGGTCATAAGCACTTATTAGATTTTCTGCTACTTTGGCTGCGGCAGCACTGTCGGGTGTTTGTCCGATGTCGTTGATTCCCTCCAGAATGATTAACCATTTTACACCGTTCTGATTAAGAACATCCCTTTCAAACCGGTCGATGGCTGAGGGGCCCAGACACTGCTTCAGAACGCAGTTGCCGCCAATGCCCTGGTTGAGCACTGCTACATTTTCTGTTTGCGGGTTCTCCACCAATCTCTCTGAAAGAATGTCCGGCCAGCGATTTTGCTTATTGGTTCCGGATCCGCGGCCATCGGTAATTGAATTTCCTAAAATGGCAATGGCAGCAGCTTTTTTAGGGGCTGTAACCTCAATGTTGTTGATGGTGTACCAGTGATCGGTTTTTACAGCCTCCTCAAAGTTCTGATCCTCTGAATGATTACCGCTTAAAATATAGGAGGTTGTGCGCGACCCCGGATGACCCGTTACATCCGCAGATGTTTCACCATAAGATATGGTAATGGTCAGATCCATTCTTGATTTTAGCGGAAACGCCACAGGGTCAGAAATTACGGCCTCGCCGGCATTCATGGTAACTTCCTGCTGATTGTTAAATGTCAGTGTTTTTATGGTACTTTCATCAATGGTGCTGCCTCCTTCTGCTTTAGCAATAGTGACTGTTTTCATGGTCACGGGGCTGGTGCTGAATTCATTGGAGAACCGCATTCTCAGTTTATCACCGCCGATGGATACCCGCACTATTTGTCGAATGGTATTGTTGCTGAGACCGGGTTCTGGAGGCATATTGTGGGGTTCCACAAGTTGAGGTGCTGTGGTCCATGTTCCCACCCATTTTTCATTTGCATTTTCCTCGGCGCAACTTCCGAATAGAATCGCAATTAACAGTAAACCCATCAGGCTGAACCTGGGAAAAGTACTCCGAAGTGAACCGCTCTTTTTTGATGATTTTAGAGCTTTAATCTTCTCAAAATTCATGATAAATGTGTATTGATATTAGAAATATGTTCAGATTTTAAAGTTGAGAAAAATTTAAGCTCCGGAACACTTCAAAAAAGCTTAAAAGGTGGAAATTTTTTGTTTTATCCAATTTCAGAATGGGTTTAACCTCTTTCTTTAGGAGTCTTTGTGAGAATTAGTTAAACACCACTCTGGAAAATGACTCTTTTAGGGATTTATTCGTCCAGAAAACGTTTTGTTAACCCTGCGTAGGCATCAATTCGACGATCCCTGAAAAAGGGCCATATCCGGCGAACGCTTTCGGATCGTTTCAGGTCGATTTCCACGATCAGGTTGCTTTCCAGATTCGTTGGGGCTTCAACCAGTTTTTCTCCCTGGGGTCCCGCAACAAAACTGTTTCCCCAGAATTGTATCCCTCCGGTTACTTTTGAGGGATCCGGTTCATAACCCACACGGTTTACAGATACAACGGGAAGGCCGTTGGCGACGGCATGTCCCCTCTGTGATATGGTCCAGGCATCTTTTTGACGCTTTTGTTCTTCAGGGGTATCAGTGGATTCCCAACCAATAGCGGTGGGATAGATGAGCAGGTCAGCTCCCCGCATGGCCATCAGTCGTGCGGCTTCCGGGTACCATTGATCCCAGCAGACCAGCACGCCTAACCGGCCTACACTGGTATCGATAGGCTCAAAACCCATATCTCCGGGGGTGAAATAAAACTTTTCGTAATAGGCCGGATCGTCGGGGATGTGCATTTTTCGGTATTTGCCGGCAATGGTGCCATCCTTTTCCAGCACTACGGCGGTGTTATGATAAAGTCCGGGGGTACGTTTTTCAAACAATGAAGTAACGATCACCACACCAAGTTCTTTGGCCAGTTGCCCAAACCGCCGTGTGCTTGGCCCCGGGATTGTTTCTGCCAGGTCGAAAACATCTGTTTCTTCAGTCTGACAAAAATAGAGACTGTTGTGTAGCTCCTGCAAAACAATGAGTTGGGCTCCTTTTGCTGCCACATCCCGGATGTTATTCTCCAGTCGTTGCACATTTTCAGCATTGTTCCCGCTGTTGCTTTGTTGTATGAGTCCTGTGGTAACCATGTTTTCTAATATTTTCAAAAATCAAATTTGCGTTTCTCAAAGGGTATGGATCTGACTTGCTCAATATTTTTTAATATTTTCCTGCAGATAGATTCCAGTTTTTCTTTTTCCGGCGGATTGCCCCAAAACAGATCATCTATCTCCCAATCGTCTGCTTTCATTATCTCTCGGGTCATTTTTTCGGCTTTTTTGAGGTATTCAGCCTCATTTTTGCAATCACCGGATAAAACACCATAATGTAACGTCAAATCATGGGTTAATCTCTCGGCCTGGATTAAAATGCCATCGTAGGCTTCTCGCGATAAGTCATCTGTATCCATTTGATGTATCTTTTAAGCAGTTTACCTATAGCATTCAACTCTCAACCCTCACCTCTCAACTCTTTTCCCCCAGCGTCCCTTCCGGCAGTTGCATGGTAACGCAATGTAATGATCCATGCTGTTTGATCAAAGCCAGGCAATCAATCCCTATAACTTTTCTGTCACGGAAAACATTTTCCAGAATTGCTTTTGCCTCCTGGTCTTTGGGACTTTTGTAAAAAGGTAACAACACAGCCTCATTAATGATTAAAAAGTTGGCATAAGTAGCCGGTAACCTGTGTCCGTCTTCATATACTGCATCTGCCATAGGGAGGGGGACCAGGTTATAGCTTTTACCATTTCCGGTTCGAAATTCATGCAATTGTTGTTCCATCTTTTTTAGTGCGGAATAATGTTCGTCTTCAGTATCTTCACACTTAACATAAGCAATCGTGTCAGGATTGCAAAATCGTGCCAGAGTGTCCACATGGCTGTCGGTATCGTCCCCGGTAAGAAATCCATGATCAATCCAAAGTACTCTTTCTGCTCCCAGTGAGTTTTTAAACTTCTCTTCGATGTGTTTTTTGGATAGTGCTCCGTTTCGGTTTGCTGATGTCAGACATTCCGTGGTGGTAAGGATGGTTCCTTGTCCGTCCGATTCAATACTACCGCCCTCCAAAACAAAATGAAGGTGGTTTTCGCGCGTTGCAGAGGAACCAAAGATATGTTTCTCAAAGAGTCTGGAAGTAATCAGGTTGTCTTCATTGGCTGCGAATTTCAGTCCCCAGCCATCGAATTTATAATCCAGGCCAATCCAGCGGGTTGCTTCTTTTACGAATATTGGCCCGAAATCTCGGGCCCAGGTGTCATTAGTAGGACAATTTACTGTTTTAATCTTTTCAGGGTAAGTGAATTGATCTATGGGGAAATTGTTTTCGTCATTTACCAGCACCACTGCTTTTTCGTAGGTGGTGACTGCTTCTATGATGTTGACAAAGCATTCTCTGACTTCATCAAGCATTTGAGCCCAGTCAGTTCCTGAGTGTGGCCAGGCCAGTATAACCCCATTCTGAGGGGCCCATTCTCCGGGTAACATTCGTTTCGTTTGCATCATCTGTTTTGCCAAAAAAGTCCGGTAAAAAATGGATTTACCGGACTTCAAATTTGGGAAAAAATATCAAATCTTTTTACTGTTGACTCAATAGTTTCTGTCCATAAACTAAACGTTTTTCACGTGTTTGAACTAGAAATTCAAATTCAAGGCGTGCGAAAAATCTAAACCGCAGAATACTAATGTATTTGAGGATTTATATTTTGAGCAACAACGCAGAAGTTGGACTTTATAGACAAACACTAAATACTCTGTTTATGTGCGGGACTTTACTGATGGTGAGAAGAATATTTGTCCATTTTGAGTTTTGCAATTCCCTCAACTCTCAGCTCTCACCCCTCAGCCCTCCCTCATTCCTAGAACTTGTAATTAACTCCAAATCCAAACAACTGTTTAAACTGAATGCGTGGTCCGTGTTCCACTCCTTCGGTATCCACATATTTGATGTCGTGGTCATAAAGCAGGGTGGTTCCAAGGCTTGCAGACAGAAAACTGTTGACTTTAAAATCAAATTTGGTTTCCCATTCCACATCAATTCTTTCAGGGTGATTTCCGAGGTTGGAAAATAGATCCAGCCGGGTCTTGAAGTCCACGTTCTCAATTAGGTTCTCTTTTTTGTATATGCTTTTGACCGAGGCACCAAACTCAGACCTGAGGTTTTCTCCGGGATCTACACCATAGGCTCCCTGCTCGGAAAGCTGTTCGTCATGCACGAGGGTCATTTTACTGGTCAGGGGAGAGAGGTACAAAGAAAAATTATCATTGGGTTTGTAATCCATACCCAACGATAGCAGCAAATAGGCCGGTGACATAAACTTCGAGGTCATGATTGTGTTCTCCGGCGGATCTTTATAGCCCAAGTCCATTTGTGTTTTAAAATCGGCTAAAACGGTATAAAACCAGTGCTCCGCAGCCTGAAGCCCGTATTTGGAGACAATCTGAATGCGGTCTTCTGTTTTTACCAGGTTTTCATCGCCCTGCTGAGTCAGACCATAACCTATGTCCAGTGTGTTTTCCCACGCATTTTTGTCTTTTTTGTAATTTAAAAATGCATTGAACAGAAAGGTTCCCGAAACAGAATTTTTACCTCCTCCTGACCAGTTGCTTAGTGATACCTGGGAGAAGTTAAATGCGCCATTTCCTCCTGCAGTCCAGTGTTTCACGGTATCTGCCTCCTGCTGTCCGAAGATCAGGGACGGAAAAAGAATGAAAAAGATTAGAATTCTGGCTCTTGTTGTCATTGATGTATTGTTTTTTTTGATAGTAGAGGCACAGTGTTAAGTGCCTCTACAGATACATTTTTTTATTAATTAAATTGAATTAGTGCACGTCAATAAAGTCGGGGAAAATGGTAATTGGGGCTGTGTAGGTTCAGAAAGTTGCGTAACAACCTGTTTCGATCCTACGGGGAAGCGAACGTGACTTTATAATCAGACTCGAATTATTTTGCCTGAAACAGGTGTACATCTCTTTGCGGGAAAGGAATAGAAACTCCCTGACGGTCGAACTCTTTTTTAACGGTTTCCTGCATTTCAAAGAAGATATCCCAGTAATCACCTGCATTTGCCCACACCCGGGTAACCAAATCTACTGAGCTTTCGCCAAGATTTATGACACCCACAAATGGGGCAGGATCTTTCAGAATACGCTCATCCTTTTCTATGATACCCATAATTACCTGTTTTGCTTTGTCGATGTCGTCGTTGTAGCCGATTCCAAAAGTGAAATCAACCCGGCGGACAGGTTCCGTAGAGTAGTTTACGGTACTTCCGTTTGAAACGGGACCATTGGGAAGGATGATGGTTTTTTTATCGGGGGTATTCAGAATGGTATGAAATATTTGAATCTCTTTTACAGTTCCTGAATGTCCTTCGGAAGTGATATAATCCCCTACTTTAAACGGCCTGAAAATTAGAATCATGACTCCTCCCGCAAAGTTTTGGAGAGTGCCGCTCAATGCCATACCAATGGCCAGACCGGCAGCAGCAAGAATTGCCACAAATGAGGTCATCTCCACTCCGAGCATGCTTACAACACTAATTACAAGCATGATTTTTAGTACAATGCCGGTCAGACTTATTAGAAAGGACTGTAAACTGGCATCGAAACCTTTGGCTTCAAACATTTTTTTCATGCCTTTTACAATCTTACCAATTACCCAAAGACCAATAAGCAGAGTAAGAATGGCAAGGACTAACTGGCCGCCATATTTTAGAGCAAGGTCGAGGATTTGTTCAGGATTGCTGAACCATTCTTTAAATTGTTCCATTTTTTTGAGTTTAGTGATTAATGCAATTTTAAATTCCAATAAAATTACTGCTTTTGTTTCCCAATTTCAATATTTTAAAGGCTTAGGTTGAAATTATGTTCAAATTAGACCTGATTTTATAAAAAATCAAAATTCAAATGGCTGTAATAGAGGGCAAAAATCAATATTAATAATAAAAAGATCCAAACTGAAATGGCTGCTCTGGATGTGTTTCTTGCCTGTCCCTTCTTGTCCCAACTTGCCGGTTTGATACCCTGAACAACAAATGTAAGAACCCCTGAAAGATTTATACATATAATATTTATGAACAATAGAAACAGGGCTCCTGTGGCCGCATCCCAGTAACCGGCACCAATGAGCATTCCCAATACTACAAGAGGAGGCAGCAGGGCTACTGCGACCATTACTCCAACCAGGGCTGATGCCACTCCGGTAGTGAATGCCAAGGCCCCGGCAATGCCGGAGGCAAGTGAAAGACCGATATCCCCCAGATTTGGTTCGGTGCGGGTGGCAATTTGGGGAGCGGAGGGATCTATTTCCAGCAGGATGCCCAACGAAATGGCAAATAGCAGAGAAATGCCGATGCCGGCAAATGTAACTTTGAGTGCATTTTTTGCCAGATGAAAATCTGCCAGAGTTGTTGCCAATGACAATGCGACATTTGGTCCAAGTAAAGGGGCAATAACCATAGAGCCTATGATGATGGCTTCACTGTTGCGCAAAAGTCCTGTTGCAGCTACGATGGTCGAAGAAAGCATCAGTATAATAAATACCCATGACAAACGGGTGGAGTCCACCAGATCGTGATACAGTTCTTCGCGACTGATACGGCCTTTGCCCTTCTTTTTGGCATTTTCTTTTGCTGTCCCTCTTTCCCGTTCCAGATCCGGGGCATCGGGGCGGGGGATGGTAGCTTCTACCGGATACAACACGATACGAAAGGTACCTGTATTCGAAAAATGATGCTCCAGCTTGGTAATCAGATGCTCACTATCATCTACCGCCAGTAGAATGGACAGTTTGTAACGCTTTTCATCAATTGTCTGATCCCAGCTTTCGATGCGTGATTCTCCCCTGATGAGGCTATGGAGCTTATCTTTTTCATCTGCAGGGACTACCACCTGCATTAATCTTAATGCCATATTGTTTTTTATTCAATTTTAAGGATTTTAACCCGACTTATCAACATAAAACGGGCATGATATCTTTTGATACGATCATACCATATACTGCGAGTCTCGAATGTCCGGGACCGGGACTATTCTAAATTGTTAATTTGCTTTTCAGTAATAAGTTTGGTTAAAAGCCTAATTAGCCCTGTCTATAAATTAATTAGTGCCTGTCTATAAACTAAGCAAATTCTGTTTTTAGAAGTGTGTCTGTTCAGAAAGTGCCAGTTACATGGCTTGCGAAGTCCGAAAATACGGAGTCCCGAAGTAGCTTTTGTAAGGTTTTTTTGAACAAAAAACCAACAAAAAGCACAATCGGGATGAGTACTCTTCGGACAAGCGTAACGTAGTAAATGGTACTTTATGGACAGACTCTAATTAAAAAGGAAAACTGATCTTTTTGTTCTATGGCAAAGGTGGTGAAAAGTGTTGCTCAGGAGGAAAAATTCTCTTCAATATTTTAACAGTAATTTAGAATTTACAAAAAATAGGAAATTGCAAATTGTGAGGTGAGATTTTTACCACGATGAATAGTTTGTGTAAGATATAAAAAATTAATAAACAGTAATATAATAAAATTGGTGTGAGTTTTTAATGAGTTAAAAAATGTATAATAATGAGTTTTTTGTGCGTTAAAAAATTAGGTTTGATTAACACTTGGGCTTACGTTTGCATCATGTTTTACTAAAAACCACAAATCAGTTTTGTTATGAGAAAAACATTAGGAATTTTGTTTTTAATGATGTGGACAACCCTGTTGTTCGCACAGGATGTTACCGTTACAGGTAAGGTGACGTCTGCAGAAGATGGCGGCCCGATACCGGGAGTAAGCGTCGTACAAAAAGGAACCACCAACGGAACCATTACCGATGTGGATGGAAACTATTCGTTGACCCTTCCCGAAGGTGAAACGATTGTTTTTTCTTTTATAGGTATGGAGACTGTTGAGGTTATTGCTGACCAGACAACCATTAATGTTACCATGAATGAGATGCTTACTGACCTCGATGAAGTGGTGGTGGTTGGTTACGGAGTCCAGAAAAAGAGTGTGGTAACAGCTGCTATAAGTAGTGTGTCTTCTGAAGACCTTGAATCTTCGAAACCTTCACGAATTGAGGATGTTTTAAAGGGAAAAGTTTCGGGTGTTCAGATTACGCAAAGCTCAGGTCAGCCTGGTTCTGATTCTAAAGTGCGTATCCGTGGTGTAGGTACCATTAACAATAGTGATCCACTTTACATTGTTGACGGAATGGCTGTTGGTGGTGGAATTAATTATCTGAACCCTACTGATATTGAATCAGTGGAGGTTTTGAAGGATGCTGCTTCTGCTGCCGTATATGGTGCGCGTGCTGCCAATGGAGTTATCCTTGTTACTACTAAGTCGGGAAAAGCCGGAGATGCTAAAATCAATTATGATTTCTCTTATGGATGGCAAAATCCATGGAAAAAGAAATCTGTTCTGAATGCCAAAGAGTATATGGTCATAATGAATGAGTCGTTGCTGAATGATGGAAACGCTCCTCGTTATACTCAGGATGAGATTGCCAATGCCGGAGAAGGCACTGATTGGCAGGATGAGACTTTTTACTATGATGCACCTGTGCAGAATCATCAGGTGAGCATCAGTGGTGGAAATGACAATAGTACCTATTTTGTTTCTTTTGGTTATTTCAGCCAGGATGGTATTGTTGGTGGCGACTATGGCCGTTCTAACTATGACCGTTACAGTGTTCGTGCCAATAATACTTACAATGTATTTAATGCCGACCGCTTATTTCTTAACAACTTGAAAGTTGGTGTTAATGCTGGTTATTCACGAATTGTTTCTTCCGGTATTGAAACCAACTCAGAGTATGGTTCCGTTTTGGGAAGTGCTATTACTTTTAATCCGTTGGTTCCTGTCTATGCAACAGATCCGGATCAAGTACTTGCCGATCATCCCACAGCAGTAACTGATTCCGAAGGACGTGTATATTCTGTTCCTCCTTCAGGATTTCAGGAAATTGCTAACCCTGTTGCTATGCTTGATGCACCTACAGGAAGCGAAGACAATTCAGACAAGATCGTATCTTCTTTCTGGGCTGAACTGGATGTTGTTGAAGGTCTAAAATTCAAGTCTAGCTACGGTGTTGATCTCGCATTCTGGGGAGGTGACGGATATGAATTTGAGCATTTTTTGGCTACTCAGGGAAAAGAATTGACTCGTAGTCATGTATATTCAAATATGCATCGGGGATTTACCTGGCAGGTGGAGAATACATTAACGTATTCAAAATCTTTAAATGATCGTCATAATTTTACTGTTCTACTTGGACAATCAGCTCAGGAATATACATTACGTGAATTGTATGGAGATGATTATGACCTGCTGGAGAATAACCCTGATAAGGCTGTAATAAACTATGCAGTTGCTGACAGAGATGATGAGCGAGTTGCAGGAGGAACAGGAGGTTTCTCAGTAGAGTCATTGGCTTCTTATTTTGGACGTATTGATTACAACTTTGATGAGAAATATATGATTCAGGGTACTGTTCGTCGTGATGGTTCTTCCCGATTCGGATCTGAAAATAAGTGGGCAATTTTCCCATCTGTCTCTCTTGGATGGAATGTGACCAATGAAGGTTTCCTGGATGGCCGTCCGGAATGGTTTGATTATCTGAAGCTTCGTGCCAGTTGGGGACAGAATGGTAATGAGCGCATTGGTAATTTTGCCTATACTTCTTTGATGGATGGTAATCAGAACTATTACTTTGGATCTGGAGATAATTCTACCATGCAATATGGTGCAAGTCCTGCCCGTATTGCCAATCCCGATCTAATCTGGGAAGAATCTGAACAAATTGATATTGGTTTCGATGCACGCTTTTTTAATAGTGCGATTGTATTTGGATTCGACTATTTTAAGAAAACCACAAACGGTATGTTGATGGATCAACCCATCCCGGCGTATGTTGGAAAAGGTGCTCCTTTGGCCAATGCTGGTGATATGGAGAACAGTGGTCTTGAATTTGAATTGAACCACAAAGGAAACTTTGGAGAATTTAATTACAATGTGGGTATAAATGCTTCTTACTTGCAGAACAAGCTTATCGACATGGGGAATGAGTCCGGAGAACAGATTTATGAAGATGCCGGAGCTACTGGTGTTGGAGCTTATGTGAAAGGTGAAAACGGAGAAGTATTCCCTTATTTTTATGGTTACAAAGTAGATGGTATTATTCAAAATGCTGAAGAAGCTGCTGCATACAACTCCACTTATGGGCAAAATGCCCAGCCTGGTGATGTTCGTTTTATGGATATTTCCGGTGCTGATGATGGAGGGCCTGATGGAAAAATTGATGATGCCGACCGTACCAAAATTGGTAAAGGTATGCCTGATTGGACTTTCGGTTTGAACATCAATGCTGACTGGAGAAATTTTGACCTCAGCATGTTCTTCCAGGGAGCTTACGGAAATGATATCTTTGATTATTCCGTACGTGGTGATGTCCCAGCAATGAACCGTCCCTCATGGATCCTGGATCGTTGGACAGGTGAAGGAACTTCAAACTGGCTGCCTAGAATGACCAGAGAAAATCCGAACAGTAACTGGCGTTCATCAGAACTTTATATCAAAGATGGTTCTTACATTCGTTTGAAAAATATTCAGCTTGGATATTCTTTGCCAACTCAGATTCTTCAATCACTGGCTATTGAGCGCTTACGATTCTTCGTTTCTGCCGAAAACTTGTTGACTTTAACTGATTATGACGGATTTGATCCTGAGATTGCATCAGGAGGATATACTACCATTGGTGTTGACCGTGGCATTTATCCACAGGCACGAACTATTTCAGTTGGAGCGAACATTACTTTCTAACATAAAAAATCGAACGAGTTATGATAAAATATATTAAGACAGTTGCTCTTGCCGCATTAGTAGGTTTTACGTCCTGCGGTGAAGACTTTCTGACAGCTTATCCAACCGATTCACAAGAGGCCGGAGGAGAAGCAACCAAAGGAGCTATTGAAGCGAATATTACTTCCGCTTATCAGATACTTCTTTTTGACAGTTATGCCGATTATCAGTACAATAGTATCGTGTTGATGTCTGATTTGCGTTCTGATGATATCTTTAAAGGTGGAGGTGATGCCGGTGACCAGGCACAATTATACCGTCTCTCACAATTAGATGCCTCACCTCGTGAACTTCCAGGTGGATTATGGAACATCTATTACAGTGGGCTCAGTAGGGCTAACAATGCTATTATTGCTACTGAAAACGCAGTGGATGTTAGCGAAGCAGATCTTGCACGTTTAAGCGCTGAAGGTCGCTACTTAAGAGCTTACTTTGTTCATTGGTTGTGGAAGTTTTGGGGAAATATTCCTTATTTTGAGGAGGATCTAGCTGAGCCATATATGGCCCCGCAATACACCGCTGATCAAATTTACAATGAATTGATTGAAGATCTTGATTACGCGATAGAGGGTAATAAATTACCAATGAGTGTTGGTGCTACAGAAGCTGGCCGTGCAACACGTGCTGCCGCTATGATGCTTAAGGCACGAGTGGTGATGTATCAGCAAGATGAATCACGTTATGCAGAGGTGTTGGCCGATATGGCGGAAATTATTAATAGTGGTGCCTATGAATTGATGCCTGAGTATAGTGAAATATGGCCCCGTGATGGCGAGTTTTGTGCCGAGTCTATTTTTGAGGTAAATCATTTACCGGAAGGAAAAGACTGGGGTGCTGCATGGCAGGGATACGGAACCAACCTTCCTGCATTTATATCTCCTAATGAACTGAAGGGAGATGACTTGTTGAGCGGTGATACTACATTTATTGGTGGATGGGGATTTGGTCCTGTTCGTCCTGAAATTCCTTCTATTTATGAAGAGGGAGATGAGCGTTTGGCTGCTTCGGTTAATCAATTTGAAGAAGGAACTTATACCGAGCGTTTTCAGAATACCGGATTGTTTATGGCTAAGTACGCAGCTCGTGAAGAGTATAATGATGCTCCTTATACTGTGGATCTGAACTATGAGAACAATTTACGAATCTTTAGATATGCAGAGACCTTATTGAATGCTGCCGAACTCATGGGAATGCATGGTGTAGCACCGATTGATGGACTTACTGCTCAGTGGTGTCTGGATGAGGTGCGAAAACGTGCAATGGATGAGGAGTTTGTTTCAATTCCTGCTTCTGAAGAAAATATCAAGCTGGAACGTCGTCGAGAATTTTTTGGTGAAGGAATGCGTTTCTGGGACCTCGTTCGTTGGGGGGATGCAAATCAGCTTACTGAAAATATCGAAGAGTACTCTTCTGTAAGAACATGGGAAGATTATAAGAAATATCTGCCTATTCCTCAGTCAGAAATCGATCGTACTTCAGGTGAGTTTAAGCTGGAGCAAAATGCAGGTTATTAATCCCTGATTATTGTATCTAATTTATTGATAATAAAAGAACAACAGATATGAAAAATATATTGAAAACAGGAATCATGATGGCAATGGCCTCGTTGCTGTTTGTGGCCTGTGAACCTCAGGAATTTGATGACTATGATTTGGGGGCCGCACCTCAGGCAGAGCAGTTGAGTTTCTCTGTTAGTCCAAAATCCGATCAACCTAATGTTATTGCATTTAGTAATACTACCGATCGTCCCGGTATAGCATCCTGGGACTTTGGAAACGGTGCTGGTAGTAAAGGACAGTCGGTCACTAGTGAGTATCCTTTTGCAGGATCTTATGATGTAACGATGACTTTGGTTACTGATGGTGGTGCTGCTACTGTTACCAAAACTATTGAAGTTGCCGAAGATGATCTTTCTCTGCTGGAAAATCCGCTTTATACTGCCTTGACCGGTGGTGCCGATAATGCCGAAGGAAAAACATGGGTATTTGATCAGTACAATGGTGGCCACTTTGGTGTTGGACCTGGCGAAGCGTTTGCTGATGGACCGACTATGACTGCTGATTGGTGGAATGCCGGAGCGAATGAAAAACTGGAATCCTCACTTTACACCAATAAGTTTACCTTTAAGCAGGTTGGTGTTGAGCTGATTTGGGAAAACAACGGGTTTGTTTATACCAACGGTGCGGGAGCTGACGCTCTTGCTGATATGGGATATACCAATGCAGTAGTGCCTCCTGCAGGTGACTTTGATGTGGAATATGCGCCTAATGCCAGTTATAACTTCAGTCTTGTTACTTCTGATTCTACCTTGATTCTAAGTGACGGAGCCTTTATGGGACATTATGCAGGTACTTCAACATTCAAAATTCTTTCTATTTCTGAGAATGAAATGTACTTGCGTGCTCAAAGTACCGTAGAACCAGTTAATGCATGGTATTACCGCTTAATTCCTGAAGAGTTGAATGTGGAACCTGAAGAACCGGAATTACCTCTGGAGGCCAATCTGTTGAGCGAAGATTTTGAAAGTGAAACCCCATCAGTGGTTTTTGCTACTGAAGCCATGGGGGATCGTACTAATGCACACTATCAGAATCCTGCTCCTTTCAATGGTAATACATCAGACTATGTATATCTCTATGAGAAGAAAGCCGGTGAGTTTTATTCTAATATTTCTTATGTAGCTGAAGATTATAAATTCGATCTTACTACTCAGAATAAGATTTCATTGCAGGTATTCATCCCATCTTACAACGATTATACTACTGAGAATAACGTTGCAGGGTCTTGGATTGCCAACAACCAACTTCAGGCTTCCATTGCGGTGAAACTCCAAAACAATGATTTGGGTGGAAGTGCATGGGAAACTCAAACTGAAATTCTGGAAACAGGCATCGAAACAGGGAAATGGATCGAATTGACTTTTGACTTTAGTAATGTGGCCGATCGCGAGGACTACAACAAGATTGTAATCCAGTTTGGTACAGAAGGTCATGATGGAGGAGGTATTTTCTTCTTTGATGATTTTGAATTTCATGAATAAGAGATATTCATAGTTTATTACACAACAATAAAACCTAATAGGGGAGTGTGGGGGTTCTCTCCACCTCCCTTTTTTTACTGATGATTTTTGGGAAGATGATGAAACGAACTAAGTGTTTTCGGATGGCAGGGAAAGTCTCTGTATTTGAGTCGGGTAGGCTGCTTTTTGGCGTTAAGTTGTTGCTTATGGCAATAGTCATCCCTGCATTATTGTCATGCAGTAAAGACGAAGACAGTCAGGAAGGTTATACTGTTGATTTTTCTATTGAAGTTGATTCGGAAAACCCCAATAATATTATTCTTACCAATTTGTCATCCGGCGACTATTTATATGTGGAATGGGATTATGGTAATGGTCAGTCAACAGGTAAAAGTATAAATAAGGAACAGGAACAAACGGTCTATTATCCTTTGAAAGGTAATTATGAAATCACATTAACTATTTGGGGCCCCTTAAATAGTATCGCTGACACAAAAACCATGACAAAAACCGTCACTATTGACGCTGATGATCCTGATTATACAGCTCCCGGAGGATTAATCTGGTCCGATGAATTTAACAGTTCGTCGGTGAACAAGTCGAATTGGACTTTTGAGATCGGAACGGGTGACTGGGGATGGGGTAATGATGAATTGCAGTACTACACCGATGGTGATAATGTTGAAATTACTGATGGTAAGTTGGTCATCACAGCCAGAAAAGAAAATGACAATAAAGAACGAGGCTCTTATACCTCAACCCGCATGGTAACAATGAACAAGCAGGAATTTACTTACGGACGGATTGAGATTCGTGCGAAGCTGCCTTCGGGAACCGGTGTCTGGCCGGCAATATGGATGCTTGGCAGCAATTTAGGACAAGTTGGATGGCCCGCATGTGGCGAAATCGATATCATGGAATATGTGGGGTATCAACCGGATATCGTTCATTCTACAGTACACACTACAGCAGGGTCGGGTGGTAATGGCAGTGGTGGTAGCATCTCTTTACCTACTGCAGAAGAGGCTTTCCATATTTATGGGGTATTATGGACTGAAGAATCCCTTACTTTTTATGTGGACTCACCTGATAATATCGTGCATGTCTATGCTCCTGCTTCTAAGAATGATACTAACTGGCCATTTAATAAACCTCACTTTTTTATTCTGAATCTTGCAGTAGGAGGAACCTGGGGAGGGGCACAAGGTATTGATAACAGCATTTTTCCACAATCGATGGAAGTTGATTATGTGCGTGTTTATGAATTGAATTAAGAGCGTTATTATTCAGGCATTGTTGAGTAAAAAGAATGTGAATACCTGCATGAAGGAGATTTTGTTAACGGAATGATGGCTCCTGATTGGGGTATCTTAAAACAAAAATGAAGATATAAAATGAAAAGCTTAAAACATTTAACAGTAATAGTTATCATTTTGCTTGGCGGCTGGGCATGTCAGGAGAGGGAGCACCATGATACCAACTCAGAAGTTGAGGATAAGGTTGCACAGCTGCTCAGTGAAATGACCCTTGATGAAAAAATTGGCCAGATGTCTCAGGTGGATCCCGGTGTTTTTGGTGGCCTGGAAAATCTGAAAGAGGTTGTCCGTAAAGGGGAACTGGGCTCTGTGCTGAATCTTATTGGCGCTAAAGAGGTGAATGAATTGCAGCGTTTGGCCGTAGAGGAAAGCCGCCTGGGTATTCCGCTTATTATCGGACGCGATGTGATTCATGGTTACCGCACTATTTTTCCCATTCCGCTGGGAATGGCTGCTTCCTGGAATGAGGATCTTGTAAGGGAATCCGCAGCTATTGCGGCCAAAGAAGCCGCTTCGATGGGTATCAACTGGACATTTGCGCCTATGATCGATGTGAGCCGCGATCCCCGATGGGGCCGAATTGCCGAGAGTGCAGGAGAAGATCCCCTGTTGAATTCAATGGTTGCCCGTGCTATGGTGCAGGGTTATCAGGGCGATGATCTTTCCGATCCGTTGACCATTGCAGCTTGTGCAAAACATTTTGTGGGCTACGGTGCTGCTGAGGGCGGACGTGATTACAATACCACGGTTATTTCCGATCTACAGTTGCACAATGTATATCTTCCTCCTTTCAAAGAGGCTGTTAAGGCAGGTGCGGCTACGGTAATGACCGCTTTTAATGAAATTAACGGAATTCCCGCCAGCGGTCATCAGCGCAACATCAGGGAAATCCTTAAAGATGATTACGGATTCGATGGCTTTGTGGTGAGTGACTGGGCTTCCATCCAGGAGATGATTTCCCATGGATTTGCCCGTGATCTCAAACATGCCGGTGAACTGGGCCTCGCTGCAGGGGTGGATATGGAAATGTCCAGCCGTTCATACAACGATCATCTTAAGGAATTACTGGATGAAGGCAAGGTGAAAATGGAGTGGATAGATGATGCTGTTGCCCGTATCCTTCGTATTAAATTCCGTATGGGGCTTTTTGACAATCCCTATGTGGATGAATCACTGGCAGACTCATTGCTTGTTCATCCCCAACATTTGGAAGTTGCCCGGAAACTGGCAGAAGAGAGTGTGGTGATGTTGAAAAATGAAAACAATGTTTTGCCACTGAAAAAAGGAACCAAAGTGGCCCTGATAGGTCCCTTGGCAGATCAGCCTTATGAGCAGTTAGGAACCTGGATTTTTGATGGTGACGAAAATGATTCTCAAACCGTTTTGGAGGCCTTTAATGAGTTCAACGGATCCGAAAATGTCTCCTTTGCTGAAGGGTTGGAATACAGCCGTGACAAATCAACCAACGGATTTGCACAGGTTGAGAAAGCCATTGCCCAATCGGATGTTGTGGTAGCTGTGGTAGGAGAGGAAGCTATTCTGTCGGGCGAGGCTAAGAGTCTTGCCGAACTGGATTTTGTAGGGGCTCAGGCCGAACTGCTCGAACTGGCTGCATCTAAAGGAAAACCTGTAGTCATGGTGGTCATGTCAGGACGTCCTGCCGGTTTGTACAAAACTCAGCATCTGGCAAGTTCTATCCTTTATGCCTGGCATCCGGGAACCATGGCCGGACCTGCACTGGCCAACCTTATTTTTGGTGAGACTGCTCCAGTGGGTAAACTTCCCGTTACTTTTCCAAAGGGAGAAGGTCAGGTGCCTGTTTATTATGCCCACAAAATGTCAGGGCGTCCAGCCGATGCTTCTACCTGGACGCATATCGATGATATTCCCGTGCAGGCAGTGCAGCATTCTCTTGGGAATACCAATCACACCCTTGATTATGGTTTTACTCCGCTCTATCCTTTTGGATTCGGACTTTCTTATACCTCTTTTGAGTATTCAGATTTGAGATTGTCGTCCGAAGCCGTATCTGAAGGAGAAAACCTGATGGTGACAGCCACTATTTCCAATACAGGGGATGTGGAAGGTACTGAGATTGTTCAGCTCTATACCAGGGATTTGGTGGCATCTTACACCCGCCCTGTTCGTGAATTGAAAAATTATCAGCGTGTTACTCTGGCTCCTGGAGAAAGTAAGGAAGTCTATTTTGAACTGGAGGCCCGACAGCTCGGATTTTACCATCCTGATGGAAAATTTGTGGTTGAGCCCGGTCAGTTTCATGTCTGGGTGGCTCCCAATGCAGCTGAGGGGTTGCAGGCAGAGTTTGAATTGAAATAAAAAACAGAATCTGATAGATTTTAGTTTTCCGCAGATTCTTGAATTTGTCAGGTTGTAATAGACAGAGCCTGCCACAGGTGGGTTCTGTTTCTTTGTAGAATTTTAAATCCAATGTTATGATTGTATCCTGGAAAAAAACGGTACTTCTAATTTTGCTTCCGGCTATTGTGGTTTTGCCGGGATGCATTGGAGGAAACCCGGGCGGAATGGAACTGGTGTGGAGCGAGGAGTTTGATTATGAGGGGCTGCCTGATGAAACAAAATGGAATTATGACACTGTTGGCAATTCCTACGGATGGGGAAATAATGAATTTCAATATTACACTGTACGGGATAAGAAAAATGCCTGGGTGGATGGCGAGTATTTAAATATTACTGCCGTTCGTGAGAAACGGGATGATTTTAACTATACCTCCGCACGTCTTACAACTAAGGAGAAGGGGGACTGGCTCTATGGAAGGATGGAGATCAGGGCACAGGTCCCCGGTGGTCGCGGAATCTGGCCAGCCATCTGGATGCTTCCCACAGATTGGGAATATGGTGGCTGGCCCGAAAGCGGTGAGATTGATATAATGGAACATGTGGGATACGATCCCGATTCTATTCATACAACCGTTCATACAGAGGCCTTTAACCACGGCATTGGTACCCAGAAAGGAAAAGCCACTTATGTGCCTGACTGTGAGGAAGCTTTTTATGTGTATGCCATTGAGTGGGATGAAGAAAAAATTGACTTTTTTATCGATGACAAATTGGTCTTTACTTTCAATAATACCAAAAGCGGACCGGCAGAGTGGCCTTTTGACAAGCGCTTTCATCTGATATTGAATGTCGCGGTTGGTGGCAACTGGGGCGGAGTTCACGGTGTGGATGATTCAATTTTCCCGTCAACCATGAAGGTCGATTATGTAAGAATTTATCAATAATGTTTTTTGCTTTTTCATTAATTCTGGGCGTTTCGTGTGTTTCTTAAATGCATGAAATGCCCTTTTTCTTTTTTTTATGAAAACCAACCTACTACTTCTTTTACTATTTCTTTTAGCAGTTTTCCCTGTTTTAGGTCAGGGATTTTTGCATGTCGATGGTAAATATATTTATGACGGCAATGGAGATGAATATATAATCCGAGGTCTGGGAACCGGCAACTGGATGTTGCAGGAAGGGTATATGATGAAGACGGCTGACCTGGGTGGTACCCAACATGAGTTCCGGGCCCGTCTGGAAGAGACCATCGGGGTGGCCAAAACAGACAGTTTCTACAATGCCTGGTTGCAGTATCATTTTACCCGTGCTGATGTGGATTCAATGAAAGCATGGGGATACAACACCGTGAGGGTAGCCATGCACTACAAATGGTTTACACCCCCCATAGAAGAAGAGCCTGTGGAAGGAGAAATTACCTGGCGGGACAAAGGATTTGAGATGCTTGATTCTTTGTTGGTCTGGTGCGGTGACAATCAGATGTATCTTATTCTTGATTTGCATGGGGCACCCGGGGGACAAGGTAAAGATGCCAATATTTCAGATTACGATCCGGGCAAACCGTCGTTGTGGGAAAGTGATCTCAATAAGGACAAGACTGTAGCTTTATGGGCGAAATTGGCAGAGCGTTATGCCGATGAACACTGGATTGGCGGTTATGATCTCATTAATGAAACCAACTGGACTTTTCCGGAGGGGAACAACTCTCAAATGCGAAATTTATATGGTCGTATCACTGAGGCCATCAGAATGGTGGATCAAAACCACATCATATTTATTGAAGGAAATGGGTTTGCCAACGATTTTTCCGGGCTTACCCCGCCCTGGGACGATAATATGGTCTATAGCTTTCATAAGTATTGGAACTACAATACTAAGGGCTCTATTCAGTGGGTATTGGATTTGCGCGATACTTATGATATTCCCATCTGGCTGGGAGAAACCGGCGAGAACTCCAATACCTGGTTTACCAATCTGGTGCATTTGTGCGAGTCGAATCAGATTGGATGGTCGTGGTGGCCGGTAAAAAAGTCAGGGATTAACAATCCACTTAGAGTGGAAGTGAATGAAGGGTACGAGCGGCTGCTGGAATATTGGAAGGGAGAAGGTTCGGAGATGACAGAGGAGGAGGCCTTTCAGGCTGTTCTGCAGTTTGCCGAAAATCATAAGATAGAAAACTGTATCGTTCAAAAAGATGTGATCGATGCCAAAATCAGGCAACCCCATACTACCGAAACAAAACCGTTTAGAAAGCACACCACCGGCAATCCTGTTTTCTTCACCGATTACGATTTGGGTCGTGTGCATCATGCTTATTTTGATAAGGATACCGCCAATTATCATCTGGATCAGGATGGGCAATATACCAATTGGAATCAGGGATGGGCTTACCGCAACGATGGGGTGGACATAGAGGTTTGTTCCGATGTTGCTAATACATCCAATGGTTATAATGTAGGGTGGACGGAAGATGGTGAATGGATGCAATATACCCTTGAAGTTGGAGAGGATGCTGCATGGGAGTTATCTGTTCGATATGCTGCCGCTAATGATAGCCGGATTCGTTTCGAAGCAGACGGTATGCCTTTGACACCGGTCATTTCGCTTCCCGCCACCGGAGGGTATCAATCCTGGGCAACCCTTGTGGTTGAAGACATTGTTTTACCGGCAGGAAAAGTTCAGATCAGATGCATCATCGAGCAGGGGGGAGTCAATTTGAATTTCTTTTCTTTTGACAGTCCTTCTCCTGTGGGCTTCGTCGATTTCTCGGCAGTCCTTGCAAAAACTGAATACCCCGGTAATGTGATTCAGCTTTTTTTGAATAAACCTTTCACAGGAGAGGCCAACGCCCTCCTGGGCAATGAATTTAATATTGAGGTTTCTGGTGACGAACTGGAAGTCTCTGAAGTTCTTTGGAGTGAGGAGAATCCACGGAAACTGGAGCTTTTTTTACCGGATTATCTCAATGACGGAGAAAACATTCTGATGTCTTATGCCGGAAGTTTCATCGTCAGCAATGGTCAGGAACTTTCTTCTTTCGAGTTAGAAGTTCAAAATCTTATCCCCGAAGTTTTTGAAATACCCGGAAGCATCGAGGCCGAAGATTTTGCGGTGAATAATGGGTTTGAACTTGAAGATTGTCAGGATACGGGAGGTGGACTGAATACCGCATTTGCCAATCCGGGAGATTATGTGGAATATTATGTGGAGGTAAAACAGGATGAGACTTTTCAGGTGGAATATCGGGTGGCCACGGAACGAACTGCTCCGCAACTTGTCTTTTTGCAGGAGCAAAACAGTGAATGGATCCCATTGGATACCATGACTTTTCAATCAACCGGAGGATGGCAAAAATGGCAAACGCAGACCGGGAAGATTTCTTTAAAGGAGGGTAGAGGTAAAATCCGGTTGATGACTCTTTATTCAGAGTATAATTTGAATAAAATTAAACTTTCTGTTGGGGCTTCTGTTCAAGAAAGTGTACATTTGAACAGATTAGTTTTATATCCCAATCCAGTCGATTCTTTGTTGATTGTTAATTTACCATTTCTGTCTGGTGGAATATGTCAGTTATCTGCCTATGATTTATCGGGAAATTTAATCAGGTCATGGAAGAGAAGAGGAAATAAGAGAATAGAGCTTGATGTAAAAAAATTTTCTGAGGGGCTTTATTTCTTAAAGGTTAATTATGGAACCGGTGTTGCTAACGGCAAATTTTTTGTTTCAGCATCGGGAAGAAATTAGTTCATTGCAAACAAAATAGTCCTCTTTTTTTCATAGCCATAGAGATTAATTTTGAGGACAAAAAGCCCCGGTAGTGTCACATGCCGGGGTTTTGTTTTTTTATCAGGGAATTAAAAAGAGGTGCTGGTCATTGTGTGATAGGTAAAGAAAGAGGTTTTCCCGGGTTGGATATCAACCGTGATCTGATCATTTACCGAATTACGACCTGAGAAACTCAAATCGATGGTTTGCTGCCCTGCCGGCAATGGAATTCTGGCGTATGAAACAGAATAGGGCAGCGACTGCCAGTTGCGGGTATCTGCCTTTTCGGTCATTGCATTAATGATGCTCACTATGGTTCCCAGATTCTCGTTTTCATTGGCTGCCAATTCTTCCATGGCTCGTTTTGTTGCAAGTCGTAAAAGGCTGTTGCCTAACTCTCGTACCA
Organism: Marinilabilia salmonicolor; assembly: GCF_003003035.1. Classification (GTDB taxonomy): domain Bacteria; phylum Bacteroidota; class Bacteroidia; order Bacteroidales; family Marinilabiliaceae; genus Marinilabilia; species Marinilabilia salmonicolor_A. The sequence continues at coordinate 302,573 of NZ_PVTS01000004.1, forward strand.
TTCTGTCTTTCAGACTTTGAAAAGCTATTTTATTGATGTCTTGTGCCTGCTCAAAAGGAATGGTTTCCCCGTTGGCGGTAATACGTCCGTTGGAAAAAACAGGAAAGCGTTCACGGTATCGTGGAAAGGCAACGCGCAGGAAGGAGAGATCCTTAAATGCAGCTCTTTCGCGTGACGACAGGCTGTTGGCCGAATAGGTGTAGTGCAATCCCATCTCCTGGTTGCCCAGAGCAACAACGCCGTTGGACATTCCGTAATTGGAAATGGTAATTTGCCATTCCTCCTTGACGGGCCCCATGCCATTAAGCCAGAAAACAACCAATTCCCCCTGATTACTCTTCAGCGCTGGGGGAGACTGAACATTGAATTTGTTTTCATAAAAACTGACCTTATCTTCAAAGCCTGTCTTTTTTGCCGCTCTTAACAAATCTTCTTTCAACTGGCGCGGGGGCTCCAGACCAAATAATTCCTTATAATCTGTTTCGTAAATTTCCAGTGCATTTCTGTAGGCAATAAAAGCATCGTTGTAATCGCCCGCAGCCTCATAAATCATTCCCATCAGGTTGTGGGCAAATGCATCGCGCTGATATTTGTTTTTGTGATCTTTGTATTTGTCATTGAGTTGTTGCAGACGGATATTTACACGTCTGGCTTCAACCAGAGCGCCTTCATAGTCGTTGAGTGCCAGAAAAGCCAGTGATTTGTAAAAATGAACCATTACAGATTCAAAATCCTCCGGGCGATACGGTTTTACCATCGGATTGGATATCATCGACAGCGCTTCCCATCCGTAGTTTTTGGAGTAATCCTCAATGTAATAATCGGCCTGGTTCAGAAATTTGATGCTTTCGCGGTAATCATTCATCATAAACGATACCACCCCGCGATTCATAAAATACAAAACCCGGTGATTATTTTCTGCCCATTTGGTATCATTGGCCAGCAGCTTCTCTGCTTTTTCAAAATTTCCCCCGGCAATATTTGATTGCACCTGATAGGTCTTTTGGTAAAAGGTTGCACAGGCGCTCAGCAATACCACCAAAAAAACAACTGCTATTACCTTGGGAATGCGGGCCATAAATCAATGTTCAATTATCAGTTATCAATGTTCAATGTTTAATTATCAGTTATCAATGTTCAATGATCAATGATCAATGATCAATTATTATTTATCACCTATACCTTGCTTAATGATAATTGTTCATTGGTAATTGTTCATTGTTCCTTGGTAATTAATTCTTAATATATTTTCTGATTTTCTTATCACCAATCCAGACAATTTCACTGGTTTCAATATCTGTAAGCTCCAGATTCACCTGATAATAATTGACACGTTCTTTTTTATAGGTATCCACTGTGGAGTTGATGTCGCCATTCATCATAAAATCGGCTCCAAGCTCCCGGCCCCAGGCTTTGACGGTCTCAGGTGAAGCAAACTCTTGTTGGGCGGCACGTTCCTTACGCAACTCTTCCCTTTTATCTCCTGCCTGAACAAGTCTCACTTTGCCACTGTTGATAAAAGCTCTTTCAATGTCTTTGATAAAAGTCTCTGCTTCAATATGTTCATGCGATTTGTTGTAAACCAGTCCGACAATCACAACCGGTCTCTCTCCGTTGTGTTTCTCCTCAAAGTTTTTTAGCCAATGAGCTTCCAATACCTGATTAACCATGGCTTCTGCCACCATACGTGAGTCGGTGTCGTTCCAGCGCCCACTCAGGTCAATAATCTCTTCGGTATCTATGCGCTCCACTTTACGGGTGCCGCAGCTTTGCAGAAAAGCGATCATTGTGAAGAGTACGAGAATATAAGCTGTCGTTTTCATAAGTAGTTGTATTATAGGGTGAAATGTTTTGTTATAGAAATGATTTAATTATTACAGATATCTTTTAATTTGCTCTGTCAGTTGTTCCGGAGCATTATTTGCAAGCTCAAAGGTCAGATCAAGTGCATCGTCAAACTTACCGGACAGGCCTACTTTCAATTTGGCTTTTGATAGTTTTATCGTTGCTGTGGCAGGAAAACAATCATCGGCCGAATAAACAAGTAAAGCATCCGTCTCGTATTGAGTAAATTCTTTTAACTCTTCACTTTTGGGAAGGAAGAAAAAAGAAAAATCCTTTAAGGTGGCAAAAAACAGTTTCCGGTCACTAATGAGATTATCTTCTGCTTCCTTTGCATTAAAGAAACCTATAGCCTTAGTGTTAATATTTTGGCCATTCAGTTCTTTGATGAATGCTTTAACCTCTTTCAGGCACTTTTCTGATGAGGCATCAAAAAATATGCCGACATTCTTCAGGTCGGTCAGTTTTTTCATCTCAACACTGCGCGAACTCTTTTTCAGGGTTTTGTGCAGCATCCATCGGCCGAAATTTTCTCTTTGTTTTCTTAGAAGTATCACGCGGTCTCTGTTTTCAGTTATGGAGCGGATTTTAACCTGATTTTTTTATGCAAAAATCAGGCTGAAAATCATTCTTCTCCAATCAGTTCAAGAAATTGATTTTCTGATAATATTGTTACGCCTTGTTTTTCGGCTTTTTCAAGTTTGCTGGGGCCCATATTTTCTCCGGCTACCAGATAATCGGTATTTCCGGTTACAGATCCCGTGTTTTTGCCTCCATGAGCCTCAATCATCTCTTTCAGCTGGTCTCTGGAATATTTGGTGAATTTACCACTGATCACAAGCGTTTTGCCTTCCAGAACATTGGAAACAGATTCGGGAGAAGATGAATGCTCTGATCCGGCCAGTTGCAGCCCAAAAGTTTTCAACTCTTCAATCATTCTTCGGTTGGCTTCCGATTTGAAAAAGGCAATAATACTTCCGGCAATTTTCTTTCCAATTTCATCAACGGCAATAAGTTCCTCTTCTGATGCATTAGCCAGCTGGTCAATTGAAGTAAAACTGCCTGCCAGTTTTTTGGCCACGGTTTCTCCCACAAATCTGATACCCAAAGCAAATAAAACTCGGGGCCAGGGAACTTCCAGTGACTTTCGGATGCTGGAAACAATATTCCTGGCCGATTTATCTCCCAGTCGCTCCAGTGTAATAAGTTGTGAGGCTTTTATTCTGTAAAGGTCGGGGAGTGTTGTCACCAACCCTTTGCTGTACATGAGGTTTATAGTTTCTGCCCCCAGACCATCGATGTTCATGGCACGGCGCGAAATGAAATGTTCAAGTTTTCCTTTAATTTGTGGAGGACAACTGGCTGTGTTGGGACAGTAATGTGCTGCTTCACCTTCAGGACGCATCAATGGAGCGCCACACTCCGGACACTCTTTTATGAATTCTACAGGAGCACTCAGGGCCGGGCGCTCCTCTATAACCACGCCGGTAATTTTTGGGATTATTTCACCTCCTTTCTCAACAGTTACCAAGTCGTTGATGTGAAGTCCCAAACCGGATATGATGTCTGCATTGTGCAGGGATGCCCTTTTTACTGTGGTTCCGGCCAACTGAACCGGTTCCAGGTTGGCAACCGGTGTTACGGCTCCGGTTCGGCCCACCTGATAATCTACAGAAACCAATCGCGTTTTGGCTTCTTCTGCTTTAAACTTGTAGGCAATAGCCCAGCGGGGACTTTTAGCCGTGAATCCCAGCTTTTTCTGAAGGCTGATGTCATCCACCTTTATTACCGCTCCGTCGATTTCAAATGGCAGATCGTGGCGTGCAGTTTCCCAGTGTTTTATGAATTCAAAAACTTCACTGATGGTTTTACATCTCCGGGTGTGCGGAGATATTTTTAAGCCCCAGGAACGAGCCTTCATCAGGTTCTCATAGTGGCTTCCGGTTGGCAATTGTTCCGAGAGCATATAATAAAAATAGGCATCCAGTGGTCGCCTGGCTACCAGCGAACTGTTCTGAAGTTTGAGGGAACCTGCTGCTGCATTACGTGGATTGGCAAATGGCGCTTCACCGGCCTTTTCCTTCTCAGCGTTGAGCCATTCAAATCCTTTCAGAGGCAGGAAGATTTCTCCCCTTATTTCAAATACATCAGGATAATCACCATTCAGTTTCAGGGGAATTGAGCGTATGGTACGTACATTTTGGGTTACATCGTCACCAACAGTTCCGTCACCGCGTGTCACTGCACGTGCCAGTTTTCCGTCTTTATAGGTCAGGCCGATTGCAGTCCCGTCGTATTTTAATTCGCATGTATATTCAAAGTCTGAACCGGCCAGCTTTATCACGCGATTGTGAAAATCCTGTAACTCCTCTTCGGAGTAGGTGTTGCCAAGCGAGAGCATAGGGTATTTATGACTGACCTGCTCAAACTCTTTATTCAGGTCGCTGCCTACACGCATGGAGGGACTGTCGGGATCCTCAAATTCCGGAAATTCTTTTTCCAGATCCATCAATTCCCGCATTTTCAGGTCAAACTCCCGGTCACTGATTATGGGATTGTTCTCCACGTAATATCTGTGGTTATGCAGGTTCAGTTCATCCCTAAGGTGCTCTATCTTTTCTTTGGCAGCTTCCTTCTCCATTTTGTTCTCAAATATTTAAAGTGATGAGCAAATTTAGCTTTTTTGACCGAAATACGCTTCTTCCATCGGTCATTTGTCGATAACTCCTGATTTACGGAACCAGGAGAGACACTCTTTTATTCCTTTGTCAATTCCATCAAATCTTACACCCAACTCTTCTTTGGCTTTTTTAGAAGTATAAAAGTTGTTGACACATAGCATTTTTGTGTTGGTTAGTGATAGTTGTGAATTAATTCCTGATAAACGGATGATGTTGCCGATAATTCCTGCTGCGTTAAGGAAAAGAGGAGGGATTGTGATAATCATCGGATGTTTTTGTTCAATATCTCCCAGTTTGCGAAAAAAATCCCGGAATGAAAGATTTTCTCCTGCCAGCAGATAGGCCTGTCCGTTTGCTCCTTTCTCCAACGCTGCCACAACTCCATTGGCGGCATCGGTGGCGTTAACAAAGTTTTTTCCTCCCGGAGGGGCGAAAATTATCCTTTTTCTGTGTCCCATCAGTATGATCTTCCCTGAGCCGGGTTTGGCATCATAAGGGCCAATAATAAAGGTGGGATTGACCACAGAAACTGAGATTCGGTCCTGACAAGCAAAAACTTCCTTTTGCGCTTCAGCTTTACTTCGTGCATACAACGATTTTGAAAAGGGTAGTTGGATTGGCATCTTTTCATTGCCCGGATTTTCAACAGTGCCATAGCCAAAAGCATTGGCCGAACTTACAAAAACAAATTTCTTAATTTTATTGCTAATGGAGAGTTCCAGCAATTTTCTGGTGGCTTTTACATTTACCTCCTCATACTTGTGATAAGTCCGAATGCTTTGTGATGTAATAGCTGCCACGTGTATCACTGATGTGCAATCTTTCAGGATTTCTTCTATTTGATCAGGTCTGGTAATGTCACCGGTTACCAACTCCAGGTTCTGGTTGCGAGGTCCCTGGTATTTGTCAGGGTTTCTGAGCATTCCTCGTACTTTGTAGCCTGTTTCCAATAGTCTGTTAATAACGTTGGTGGCAAGCATTCCGTTGGCTCCTGTAACTAAAACTTTCGACATATCTGTTTTTGTTTCAAAGTGCCACTATAAGATTTTTTGTGTTAACTCAACCCACACCTCTCAACCCTCATCCCTAAGCTTCTTCAATTTCCCTTTTTGCAGCTTGGGTCATCAAATGCATTTTTATTTTTGGAGGCACCAGAGAAAGCAGGAATTTATTGATGTAATTGCGTTTCCCGGTAATAATATAGGGCTTCTTTTTCAGCATTTTCCGGATGCTTACCCTGGCTGCTTTTTCGGGGGTTACGAGTCCAATTTTACCCAGGAAGCCTTGCTTTTCAATGCGCCCGGTTATTTCGGCATTGGTTTTCATTGGTCCGGGAAGTACCACGCTCACAAAGACGGATGTTCCGGCTAATTCATTGCAAAGGGCTCTGGAGAAGTGTTGGATGTATCTTTTTGTGGCAGAATAAACGGTTTTGAAGCCAATGGGACTGAAGGATGCCATACTTGAGACGTTCAAAATATAGGATTCATCTTGTCGGAGCAGGTTGGGAAGTAACTGATGGGTGATGATGGACGTGGCCATTACATTAATTTGAATCAGGTTTTCAATGTAAGTTAAGTCACTTTTATGAAAAGTTTGGGTTCCTCCGGCTCCTGCGTTGTTAATCAGTATGTTGATGTCGAAATTTTTATTCGCCCACGCCGTCATTTTTAGTAGTTCGTCACGGTTCGTCAGGTCGGCTTCCCATGTTTGAGCTTCTACCCCCAGTTGGCGGCACTCTGTGGCGGTTTTTTCGATGTTCTCACCAGGCAGTGCCACCAGAATGACGTTGAAACCATATCTGCTTAATTCGAGTGCCAGTAGCTTTCCAAATCCCTGACTTCCTCCTGTTATCAGGGCATATTTTTTGTTTTTTCCCATTAAATCTTCAGTTTTTTCAACCTTTTGATTTGTCGATCGTCTTTTATGTTACAGGCTCAGGTTTTAAGTGGTTTTTCGGATTTAGAATTCCTGATGTTATCCTTTTTTAGCAATTCAAGCGCATGAATTTCGGAAAACCCGAATATAACAAATTATTTGTTCAGGCTATGTGTCTTTACTTTGGTTTTATTAATTTAGATATTTAATGTCAATTGTCTGTAAAATTTTTTCAAAGTTCTGGAAATTAAATCTTTATATTTAAATGGGTGTTTTTGATAAAAGTCAGAATATCAATGTAATACGATTTTCCTAACCTCTAACCTCTAATATCTAAAAATCTAACGATCTGTTGAATGTTGTCTAACCATTAAAAATTAAAATTATGAAGAAAACTGTATCTCTGTTGGGAGTCATTGCCCTGTTGTTTTTTGCCTCATGTGGGAGTTCGGGAGGAGATAAAACGAACGCCCCGGAAGGGACATCTGATGTGGAAGCAATTGGTGAAGAGGTGGCAGATTCCGTTTCTGTGGAAATTGAAAAAGCCCGCCTGGAGCTGGAGCAAAAAGTTGATGAGGTGGATGCTGCGCTTAATGAACTGGAGTAGTTGGTGTTATTTTTATTGAAGTGCCTTTTTGGCCGGGTTAAATTCACAAATGATCTGGTAGGATATTTTTTGTGAATAAAGCCTGTTAACTTTATAAACTATTAATTATGAAACGATTTCATTATTTATTGATATTGCTAATGCTGGCTTTTTCCGGTTCATTGGCATTTGGTCAGGGAAACAGCCAGAATGCCCGTAACAAAGGCAGGCAAAAAGCTAAAGAAGCTAAGGAAAACGTGGAACAGACCGCTGATTCGCTTCGCGAACAGTCCGAAGAGGCGGAAAAGGAATTTGAACGCAACCGCAATAACGGTAATAAAAAAGATAAGGCCCGGAAGGAAATGAAAGAGGGGATGGAGAAGGGAAAAGAGGCTTCAGAGAAAGCAAGAGGTAATGCCTTTGGTAAAGATAAGCAGGGTATGTCGGGTCGGGAATTCGGACAACAGCGCGCCCGTGAAGCCCGGGAGCAAAATCGTAAGATGCTGGATGAATCCATAAAAAAGGGAAAGGATAAATCTGAAGAGGCAAGGGAAAGAATCCGTGATGCTGAGCAGAGAACCGAGGAGGCCTACGAAGCAGGCGAAATATCTGAAGAGGAGTATGAGAAAAGAAAAGAAAAGATTGAGAAGGCGCGTGAAAAAGTAGAGGAGTTGGAGCAGGAAGTAGAGGAGGCCAATGAGGAGAAGATGAGGGAGGAAGAGGAAGCTGCCCGCGAAGCGGAAAAGGAAGCTCGTGAGGCCGCCCAGGAGGCGGATGAAACCGCCAGCGAAGCAGAAGAGGCAGCTCGTGAAGCCACTCAGGAGGCTGAGGAAGCAGCCCGTGAAGCAGAAGAGGATTAAGCGTATCAAACTTATTAACGGGTGAAGGTTTTCGGTTTTGTTGAAAATCTTCACCCTTTTTTTGGCTTTTTATTTGAGATGAGCATGATAAGGTTTGTCACAAACGAACATGTATATTATTTAGTGAGTTTCTTGGTGAAAAAAGCGCAAATCCGGCGAGGGACTAACGTTCCATTCTCCTTTTGATGCAGAAATAGTCATTCATTGAATTCTCCTGAGTTCCGCACTTTTTTTCATGTAAAAAACTTAACTTTCATTAAATCAAATTTTTAATGTATTTTTAGGTGTAAATTTGGGTGTCCCAGAG
>NZ_PVTS01000005.1 GCF_003003035.1 Marinilabilia salmonicolor
CTCTGGTTTAAAGATTTTCTGTGTTGCATGATTTTTTTTGACAAAGGTAGGCGTCTGGATCATGCCAGGAAAGATGTCATTGCTGGGGTGGATACCTTGCAACGGGGCCGGCAATGGTGTAATTGAACTCCGTGCAACCGGCGGGAACGATGCAAATTATACTTTTTCACTTGTGCGTCAGCCTTCTACCACAATTACCAATGGTTCCATTTCAGGAAACATTGCCCGGTATGAAAATCTGGTTTCCGGATTTTATACAGCGAGAGTGGAAGACGCCAATGGGGTAGTGGAGAGTATTGCGGGTATTGATCTTACAGGGCCTGATCCGCTGGTGCTGACAGTGAATGAGGTGCGTGATGCCGAATGCCCGGGTGCTGCAAATGGCTTTATCAGTTTTGATATTTCAGGTGGAGATATTTCTTTAGGGGATTATGCTTACAGTATTATTCCGCAAAGCGGATCTATTATAACAGGAACGACCAATGGTCCGGGCTCCAATAACACATTGAGTGCGGGTGATTATTTATTGCAGGTTACCGATGGAACAGGTGTCTGCACCATTTCCGAATCGTTTACTATCGGAGAACCCGATCCTATTGTGATTTCAGGAACTGTTTCACAAATTTCCTGTAATGGCGCCGACGACGGAGAAATTTTCTTTAACATTTCCGGCGGCCATGGGCCATATACATCCTATACCTATGAGTGGTATGAGGCCAGTACACCGGCGACTCCTTTTGCAACGATTAGCGATGGTTCAACCAGCATTGACGGGCTTGCACCAGGAAGTTATTATGTGGTTGCTACAGAGATAGCTCCAACAGGTTGTAGTAAGCAGTCTGAAACCTTCCTAATTGAAGAGCCGGATCCATTGTCGGTTACTGCAACACCACAGGATATAACTACCTGTAATGGTGATAACTCCGGAAGTATCGAAGTAAACGTTACCGGAGGAACGCCCCCATACATCGTGGATTATGGCGTTGGTACGGTTAGTGGTGGTGGCCCCATCTTTACCATCAACGACCTGGCGGCCAATACTTATACGATTACTGTCTATGATGACCATAATTGTGAGGCACCAGCTGTCACAGCTGTCATTAATGAACCAGCAGCCCCGCTGAGCATAAATAATATTACCTCAGATATCGCCTGTGATGGTTCAATTGCGGGTAATGAAACCAGTGGAACAGTAAGCTTTGATATTTCAGGTGGTGTTCCTGATGGAGCAGGCGACTTTTCTTACCACGTTCGTTTGCTGAATACCAATACCAGCGTTATTCAGACTCAAACCGTGGATGGTACTTCTACCGTTAACTTTACAGGATTGATCGCCGGAAATTACGAGATACGTGTTAGAGACAATAATGCAGATGCCTCAACCGGATGCGACAATCCAATATTTGAGACATTTACCCTGGAACACATCGAAATTTCCGGAAATGAAGTGAATGCCACTTGTTCCGGAATTCAGGACGGTGAAATTATTAATGTGCAGGTAACAGGTGCCAGCAGTAATTATACTTATGCCTGGACACCGGCAGCAGCTGTTGGTATTGATCAAAACTCATTAGATCAGTCTGGTCTGGCACCAGGTACTTATACACTTACAGTCACTGATCCTGATCGTGGTAGCTGCACCATCAGCAAAGATTTCACTGTTGAAAACGACAATGTTCTCAACATCAGTGCGTCAGTGAGAGATATTTCCTGTGCAGGAGGTACCGACGGAGCTATTCGCAATGTTCAGGTGACAGGTGCTTCCGATCCTTCCCAGCCTTTAAAATATGTTTGGCAGGGGCCTGGAATTGGTACCATTACTATGATGAGTGATGAGTTTGGTTTCGATCCCAATCTCTATGACTTAGAGCCTGGTAGTTATACTCTTTCAGTTACTGATGGCAACAGCTGTGATGTAACCAAAGTGTTTATCATCGATGAACCGAATCCGATCACCTTTGATTTGACCACATCGCTTGATAATTGCAGCCCTTATAACCGTTCCATTACCATTAACAATCTGGATAGTTCCGATGGAACAGGTGATCCTGCTAACTTTACCTATGTCTGGAACGGGCCGGGCAGCTTTGCTATCGCTGGTGATGAACAAAGTATTTCGAATATTAAAAAGGCCGGAACTTACACCGTGCGCATTATCGACGAGGCCGGTTGCAGTCAGGAGGAATCCATTACAGTGTTTGGCGATATCTCAGTGGAAGAAGATTTGACTCATGTAAGATGTAATGGCGGAACCGATGGCAGCATTGTACTGACCATTACCGGTGGAAGCGGTAATTATACTTATTCGTGGGTTGATGCAGGAGGTAATCCAACTGCCAATCCTAATGTTAAAAATCAGAATGGACTTACAGCCGGGACTTACACAGTAACTATTTCCGATAATCATGCTGACCAGGACTGTGGTGGAGGTACTAATCCTTATTCAGTAACAAAAAATTATACCATCACACAGCCTGCAGCTATTGATGTAGATTACGAAAAGATAGATGTTTCCTGTAATGGCAATGCCGACGGACAGATTACAATGGATGTCACAGGGGGCAGTGGTAGTTATGAATATGCATGGACGCCTGCGTCTGCTCTTGGTATTGTTCCCGGACTTAGAAAACAGGTGGGTCTGGAAGGTGGCATTTATGGTGTTACCGTGACTGATGCTTTAACCGGTTGCGAACAGAATACGACCATTGAAATTATTGAACCAGCGGTGCTTGATTTTAATGTTACTTCCACCGATACACAGTGTAACGGTACCAACAGTATTACATTGGATGAGACTTCTGCAACAGGAGGTTTTGGGCCGTATGAGTTCTCTGCTACCGGACCGGGCGTTCCATCAGGATGGACCGAAAGTGATGATTTTGTAGACGTACAGGGTGGTGAGTACAATTTCACCCTGACAGACCTGGGTTCACCGGGCAATTGTTCTGTGACCAAAACGGTGGTTCTTGCCAAACCCATCAGTATTACCCCGGTAGTTACAGCCGAAACCTGCCCCGATTCCAACAATGGAGCCATCGAATTGGAAGTAGAAGGTGGCCGAAGTCCGTTTACCTTCTCCTGGATAGATGAGAATGGAGATCCTACCGTTAGTCCAAACAATAAAAATCAGGCTGGTTTGAGTGGCGGTCAATATACTGTAACTTATTCCGATGACCGAACTTGTGGAGGAACATTGACTGTTGAAGTTCCTATTACCAACGATATTGAACTCAATCCTTCTATCACGCCTATCGTTTGTTTCGGCGAGGAGACAGGTGCCATTTCAATTAATCCGACAGGCGGATCAGGTAACTACTCCTTTGCTTGGAGAGGCCCTGATGGTTTCTCATCAACCGATGAAGATATTGAAAACCTCGCGGGTGGGACTTACGAAGTAGAGGTAGTGGACTTAGAACTCCAGCATTATGGTGCAACCTGTACTTTCACGGAGTCATTCGTGGTATCGCAACCAACCGGCCCCATTGAAGTGACAGATGTAGTTACAACGGATGTTAAATGTTATGGCAGTGCAACCGGAAGTATTGAAGTGACTGTCGCAGGTGGAATGGGATTTTATACCTATGCATGGAGTGGTCCCGGTGATTTAAGTAGCCAAACAACCAATCAGCTTACAAATGTGGGCGCAGGTGCTTATAATCTTAAAGTGACAGATGCAGTGACCGGTTGTGTAGCCAATTTTGGGCCTTATACAATTAGGCAGCCAGCTCAGCCATTGAATATCGAACTGGATGAAGTACTACATGTAACGGTGCCTTCCGGTTCCAACGGAGCTATTCAGGTGAATGTGACGGGTGGTACAGGAAGTTATTCTTATGACTGGACTGAATCTACCGGAACTGTCACCAGTTTTGATGATTCCAATCGAAATGAAGGATTACCTGCTGGGACTTATACCATAGAGGTAGAGGATGATAACGGTTGTACCGATGATATTACTGTGGAAGTGACCGAACCGGGAAGTGCTCTTGCCATTTCTGAAACACATAAAGATGTTCGTCCCTGCTTTGGAAATAACAACGGAGAAATCCGTATTCAAGCTTCAGGTGGAACTCCCGATATGGCCAGTGGTTCTGCAACTTATCATATTGTGGTGACTCGTGGTGCTGATGAGATTTACAACGGCGATGATGATTTCATCGAACGGAAAAATCTTATTCCCGGCAGTTACCATATTGAGGTGACCGATGCCAATGGTGTTACAGAGACAACTGATGTTACTATTGCTGAACCTCCTGTGATCAATATTGCTGTGGATGATATTACCCCGGTAACTTGTGTTGGTGGTAATGATGGATCCATTGAAGTTACTGTTTCAGGTGGTACACCTCTTGATAATGCAGGTACCTTTGAATATCAGATGGAGCTTATTGGTCCCGCCGGAACATCCGGTAAAATAACAACAACAGGCAATCATACATTTAATACACTGATTGCTGGTAATTATACGCTCAGAGTATGGGATGACAGCAATGAAGATGGTATTTACTCCAATGGAACAGCAGAAGATGACTGTTACCAAACCATTTCAATGACTGTTCCCCAGCCTCACGTTGTAGCCAGTATAGAGGTTGTTCCCGGTTATGAAACCTTATGCCGGGGAGAATCTCCGGAATTGTTGCTGACCATTGCCAACTGGGACTTTACTTCACAACCTGATTTGGATATTACATTGAATGATGGTAGTGAGGTAACTGTTCCTGAATCTCCCTTCCAGTTTACCCCGACTACTGCTCCTTCAGCAGGCGTTGTGGGCTATGAAGTTACAAGTGTAGTTGAAACTGGCACAACCTGTAGTAAGGGTGTAGGCAACGGTGTCGCTACCGTAACCATTCATGAAACGCCTACCGCCACTATTTATGGCGATGGACGCTTGTGTCCCGGTGAATCACGCAATATTGGGGTGAGCCTTACCGGTGCCGCTCCATGGACAATTGTTTACACCGACGGAACCAATAACTATACTGAAACAGGAATCACCTCTTCAACGAAAGTTATTGAAGTTTCACCTGTGGAAACCACCACTTATACCCTGGTTTCTGTTACTGACAGTCATTGTACAGGAACCGTTTCCGGAGATGCTACTGTTACTGTTGATCCTACGACCACCGTGGAGTTGATTGCTCCAACGGTTCCTGAAATCTGTCGTGGCGATGCAAGCTATATAGATATTGATTTTGATCCTGCTTCAAGTGGCCCTTGGGAGGTTACTTATCAGGAAGATGATCTCAGTGGTACTCCTGTAAATCATACAATTACTGTTGAAAGCAGTGATTTGACAACAGTTGCTGGTAATTTTTATTACCGTCTGAATGTATCACCACTGGTGACTACCGAATATTCACTGGTTTCCGTTACGGATACCTACAGTGGAGCTAATAGCTGCCCGGCTACACTTACCGGACTTCCGGTGACCATTACTGTCAATGAAGTGCCTGAAGCCGCCGGCGATATAGCCGGACCTTCAGAGGTCTGTCAGGTGGATACGGCCACATACAGCGTTCCTGTCATTACAGATGCTGACAGTTATACCTGGAAGGTTCCTGCCAGTGTTGGATCCATTATAAGTGGCGCAGGTACCCGGGAAATTCAGGTAGAATTTGATGCTTCTTCGGCTTCCGGTTATATCACCGTTCAGGGAACCAATGGTTGCGGCAATGGCCCGTTGAACAGATTGTATGTGAATGTGCGTCCTGCTCCAACAGTTGGTGCTATTACAGGACCTTCAGACCTTTGTCAGTCTGCCAAAGGAGTACGCTACTCTGTGACTCCAATTGATGTTGTGGAAGGATTCCAGTGGACAGTTCCCGAAGGCCTGACCATCGTTTCAGGACAGAATAGTGCCAGCATTATTGTGGATGTGGATGATGCTACCACTGCTACAGCCGGACAAATTACGGCTACACCATTTAACAGTTGCGGAATGTCCACCAATGTGGCAACGTATGCTGTCACGGTTAATGCCAATCCTGATGCCGATGCCGGAAGTGACCGAATGATTTGTGGCCCTGAAATTGCGGGACCAGGACTTGATGGTAATACACCCGGTGGTACTGAGACCGGAAAATGGACGATTGTTTCCGGGTATGCAAATATTAATAATGTAAATGCTGCTAACACCACCCTTACCAATATCTCTTCCGGAGATTTGGTGCTGGAATGGAAAGTAACCGATAACGGAACACAATGTTACAGTACCGATCAGGTAGTTATTCGTAACAATAAATTGAACGTGGAAGCTGATGTGGACAAGTCTCTGACCTGTGATGGCTCTACAGATATCTATGGCACAGTGTTGCCTGATAATACATCGGGTAACTGGAGCATTGAACCGGGTGATGGAAGTGGTATTTTTGTTGATGCCACCGAAGCCGGAACTACTGTCTATGACCTGGCACCCGGTGAGAATACTCTACGATGGACCATTACTCAGAATGGGTGTGAAAGCTTTGCAGAAGTAGTTGTTGTGAATGATCAGGCACATCAGGCTGAAATAGATGGTGATGAGATAAGACAATTGTGCGGGGATGAGATCAGTCTTACTGCAAATGATCCTGCATTAGGAACATACCAGACAGGAAAATGGACTGTTATTAAAGGGCGGGCAAACTTTGATGATGCCACCAGTCATAATGTATCTGTCACCAATCTTTCAATGGGTGAAAATGTTTTACGCTGGACAATAACAAAGAATGGGAACTGTACCACCTTCGACGAAATAAGGATTTACAACAATCAATTGGAGGTGGATGCCGGAGATGGCTTTACCACTTGCAGCAACTCGGTTGTGCTGAATGGAACAGTGCCACCAGCCGGAGCTTCCGGTCAGTGGACAGCTGTGGGTGCTGCCGATGGAAATGCCATTTTTGCTGATGGAAATGCCTGGAATACGCAGGTGGACAATCTGGTGAATGGTAACAATACTTTCAGGTGGACAATCTCTCTTAATGGATGCGATACTCCTGATGAGGTAACCATCGAGAGTTATGCTGCTACACCAGCAGATGTTGGAACTACTCAAACAATATGTGGTACTACCACCACGCTCACCGGTAATCAGGAAGAATCGTATGAATCGGGGCGTTGGTCGATTGTCAAAGGCAGCGGAAGTTTCGATGATCCTACGTTTTATAATACTGATGTCACCGGCGTAGGATATGGAGAAAACATCTATCGCTGGACTATCAAGAACCAAAACTGTTCATCGTCAGCTGAGTTAACCGTAATCAACAATCAGGTGGAAGCATTTGCCGGAAAAGATACGGTTACTTGTGAGCAAACAATAAATCTGGCAGCTATACCTGCTCCTGCTGGTTATGTGGGATATTGGAGTGTGGAGCCGGGTATGGGAAGCGTTACCTGGGAAGACCCCAATACGCACGCCAATGCACGGGTAAAACTGGGATATGGCACCAATCAATTGCGTTGGACTGTGGAACACATCGGGAGTGGTTGTACTTCTTCTGATTTGGTAACCATTCAGGTGAATGCAATTGAAGTGGTGGAAGCCGGAGGGGATCAAACGCTGGAAGGTGGAGACGGTTCTACCAATTTGCAAGCAACGAAAGCACCCGATGGAGGGGATGGTTATTGGACTATTATTTCAGGTGGTGGGAATATTGATGATCCTACCAGCCCCACTACCGAAGTTACAGAACTGGAAATGGGACCCAATGTGTTTATGTGGACGGTTACTTTGGGTGATTGTTCCAGATCCGATCAGGTTACCATTACCAATGGCGACGTTATACAGGCTGAGACCATTCCTGATTTTATTACCTGTGTTTCTGATGTTCAACTGGGAGCCAACGATCCTGGTAATGCCATTGGGCGTTGGACACGTGGCAGCTACGGTTCGGGTGAAATTGTGGATGACGACAATCCGAATACCATGGTGCGAAACCTCGGCCCCGGTGACAACGAATTTGTTTGGACCATCTCGTATGGTCCCGGTACCACGTCAACATCCGATGTGATTGTGGTGACCAACAATAAACCCGATGAGGCCAGACCAAAAGATGGCGGTGTTACCTGTGATGATACCTTCCTGCTCGAAGGTAATGAACCCGACCCGGGAATGGGGACAGTATCCTGGTCAATCGTTTCAGGAGGGGGAGATATTGCTGATCCTACTGCCGTGATAACTGAGGTAACCAATCTGATGCAGGGAGAGAACCGATTTGTTTACAGCATCAAAAAAGGTGTGGATAAAGTGTGTTATTCAACCGATACGATTACGGTTATTAACGGCACACCCACTACACCTTATGCGGGTGATGATAAGACGCTTTGTACCGATAGTGTTCTGCTGGAACCCAATGTTCCCAATCATGGAACCGGGGAATGGCGTATCCTCGAAGGTGGGGCTGAGTTTGATGGCAATATGGCACGGAGAATTACACCTGGTGTGAACCGCTTTTTGTGGGTGATTTCTACGGACAACTGTTCTTTGCAGGATACCGTGACCATAACAAATAATGAGCCATCTGTTGCCAATGCAGGAGACGACCGTCCGGTTTGTGAAAATACGGTGGTGCTTTCGGGAAGTTTGCCTACCCGGCATACAGGTGAATGGACACGTATTTCCGGTTCCGGTGAAATCCAGAATCCTACAGAACCTGATGCTGAAGTTACCAATCTGGGACAGGGAGAGAATAAGTTCCGCTGGACTATTACCAACGGGCAATGTTCCGATTGGGATGATGTAATCATACGTAATGATTTCAAAGAGGCGAAGATTCTCTACCTGAATCCGGAGCCGATCTGTGTGGATACCGTTGCACTTCGTGCTAACAATCCCGCACCAGGTGTGGGAACATGGGGCGTTATCGGTGGTAGCGGAAGTGCCTCTTTTGACAATCCGTCAAATCCCAATACCACGGTAAGAGATTTGGCTCAGGGTGAAAATATTCTAACCTGGACTGTGACAAACGGACATTGTACCGATGTGGCTACCGTTACGATTGTTAACAATATGCCTACCGAAGCAGATGCAGGAGGTAATTTTGCTTCCTGTGAAAATTCTGTTACTCTGAGTGCTAATACCCCGGTTGTGGGCAATGGTACCTGGACCGTACGAAATGGAAGTGGCGATTTTGTGGATGCCAACAATCCCAATACTCAGGTAAACGGATTGAATTTTGGTGCCAATGTCTTCCGGTGGACCATCGTTAATGAGGGTTGTTCTTCGATTGATGATGTGCAGGTTGATTACAATACCATTGAACCTGAAGTTGGTGATGATCGCACCGTTTGTTCCGATACAGAAGTGCTGCAAGCTGCCAATCCTTCACCCGGCACAGGTACCTGGACCGTTGCCGGTGGCACCAGTCAGGCAACCTTTGATAATATCAATGATCCCGGAACCACTGTACGTAATTTGAGAAAAGGTGTAAACCGATTGAAGTGGACCGTTAGTTACAAAGGTTGTCAAACCACCAAAGAGGTGAGTATTACCAATGCTTCCCCCAGTACTGCTTATGCGGGAAATACCCAGCGTAAGTGTGCTGATGCAACTGTTTTGGATGCGCTGCAACCGGAAATCGGAACCGGACGTTGGGAGATCATCTCTGGCTCTGCAACCATTTCGGATGCCGATATTAATAATCCGAAGGCTTCTGTAACCAATATTGCCAAAGGCGAGAATGTATTCCGTTGGATTGTGGAAAATGATATTTGCCGCAGTGAGGACGACGTACTTATTGTGAACAACCTTCCATCTACGCCTTTTGCGGGTAGTGACCTCACCGTATGTGAACCCAACCATGACCTGATGGCTTCAACTCCTGAATATGGAGAAGGTTTCTGGTCCATCGTTGAGGGTGGAGGTAATATCTCTGATGTCACAGACCCCAGAGCAAAAATAAATAATCTGGCACAGGGAAGAAATGTTTTGAAGTGGACGGTTTCTCAGGGACAATGTACCCTGTCTGATGAAATTGAGATTACCAACAATACGGCTACTAATGCCAATGCAGGACCTGATGTGGCCGACTGTAAAGACTGGTCCCAACTGGATGCCAACCCACCGCTGCAGGGAGTGGGAGAGTGGTACATCGTTTCAGGAAATGGAGTTTTCGATAATACTGCTGATGAGAGTACCGTTATCCGTGACCTTGGCTTTGGGGAGAATATCCTTATGTGGGAAATCTGGAATGGCTCAGGTGAAGATCAGTGTTTTTCCAGAGATACGGTTGTTATATTTAATAAGGTGCCAGAGCAGAGTGATGCCGGAAATGATAAGGAATTCTGTGACAATTATACTACATTGAATGCCAACCTGCCGCCCGACGGTGCCATCGGAACCTGGACCGTGGTAAGTGGTGCAGGAGATTTTGAATCGCCAAATTCCAATAATTCCATAGTGCGGAATATTGGTTTCGGAAACAATGTCTATAAATGGACCATCTCTTACGATGATTGTGTAACAGAAAGTACCGTGACCATCAAGAGCAACAAAACGGATGCTTATGCGGGTGAAGATGTGGTGGTTTATGAGCCTGAGGCTATGTTGAATGCCAATAATGTGGGAGATTTGAATGCCCGCTGGAATATTGTTGGAGGTACCGGTGAGTTTGAGGATCCTGCATTCTTCAACACTATGGTGACCGGTTTGAGTGAAGGCATAAATACCTATCGTTGGGTGATTGACGTGGAAGGATGTACCTCTTATGATGATGTGAGCGTGGAGTACCGTCCTGTGCCTGATGCCGGCTTCATTACCGATGTGGATGAAGGCTGCTGGCCTCTGGAGGTACTGTTTACCAATTATTCTGTTGGTGTTCAGAACCGCGATTACCACTGGGACTTCGGAGATGGCAATTCTTCCGGAGATCAGAATCCTCTGCATACCTTTGAGGATCCGGGAAATTATTCCGTTACCTTAACAGTTCCCGGACCGGATGGAATTGAGGGACGTTACCAAAAAATTATTCGTGTTTATGATCATCCGCAGGCTGCTTTTAGTGTAATGCCTGAAGTGGTTTATGTTCCGGGAGATGAGGTTCGCTTTTTCGACCTCTCTGTAGATGCGGCAGATTATTTGTGGGATTTTGGAGACGGAAACAGCTCAACTGAGGCTCATCCGGTTCACGAATATACTGAAGGTGGGCTTTATGATGTTATGCTTCATGTGACCAATGAATTCGGGTGTGAGGACAGTACTGTCATAGAGGGTGCCGTTACTGCCATTTCCAAAGGGTTTATTAAGTTCCCTAATGCCTTCAGGCCACGACCCGATGGAGGAAGTTCGCATCAGTCCAGTGAAACAAATATCCTCTTCCGACCCGTATATAGAGATGTGGATACCTATCAGATACAGATTTACAATCGCTGGGGACAGTTGATTTATGAATCCACAGATATCGATGAGGGATGGAATGGGCTTTACAAAGGGCAATTGGCACCACAGGCGGTCTATGTATGGAGAGTTAGTGGTACCTTCGTAAACGGGGAGGAATTCCGTGAAACCGGCAGCGTCCTGTTGGTAAGATAAAATTGGTAATTGATCATTGGTAATTGGTAATTGATCATTGATCATTGATAGTTGGTAATTGATAGTTGAATGAACAGAGGTTTTAAATATATTGTCTATTTGGGTTGCTTTCTGCTGATTTTCAGTGGGGAAATAAATGCGCAGGATCCTACTTTTTCGCAGGTCTATGCCAATCCGGTCTATCTGAGCCCTTCGTTTACCGGGCTTACCAATGGCAGCCGGGTGTCATTGGCATACAGGGATCAGTGGCCCGGTATTCCCAATACTTACCGGACACTCTCTTTTGCTGCCGATCATTTCTTTGAAAATTACAACAGCGGACTCGGCCTTGTTTTTGTGCGGGATGATCAGGGAAGCGGCCAGTTGATAACCCAGAATATTGGGTTGGTATATGCTTATGAGTTTCCCATTACCAGAGAAATTTATGCCCGCCCGGGACTGAATTTTAAATACTTTGAAAGAAAAATTGACCCTACTTCCCTGCTCTGGGGGGATCAGATCGGGCCAGAGGGAGACATCCTGGCCAGTGCACTGGGTGACTTTGAAGCCGAAAGTTACCGAAAAATCGATGCTTCAGCATCAGCTATGATCTATAGTGATGATTTCTGGGTGGGGACAGTTGTTGATCATTTGGTAAAAAGTGACATTGGTTTCACCGACGTGGAATCATCTCTTCCCATTCGCACCACTCTTTATGGCGGAGGAAAATACCGTTTCCGTCCACGTACCCGAAATCAGGATGAGGTGGCAGGAACGCTGGCTTTTATGTACCGCAAGCAGCAGGATTTTCAACAGCTGGATTTGGGAACTTACTGGTACATCAACCCATTTGAACTGGGGTTGTGGTATCGGGGTATTCCGGTCATGGAAAGTGAAGGCCTGACCAATAATGATGCACTGATCTTTATTTTAGGTTTTAACATCGGGCAGGTGAGGCTTGCCTACAGTTATGACATGACTCTTTCCAATCTGGCAGGATACAGTGGTGGAGCCAATGAATTTTCGCTTGTTTGGCGCTTCTCCACATCAGGATTTAATGATTCACCCAGAGGAGCCATCCCTTGCACAGAGCCCGGAAATGACTGGTTGCGGAATAAGTCGAATTACAGAAGAGGTAGAAGGTCCATTTTTTAGGAGAAAGGAGTTTGCAGGTAGAAGTTGAACAGGCAGAAGATTTGACTAGAAGCTAGAAGGTAGAAGCTGGAAGCTGGAAGCGTGTGCAGGCTGGAATTCCGAAATTCAAATTCACATGATGCGATTGGTTGTGTGGGGGGCCTTTATTATCTGTCACCCCTGCCGGGGCTCTTCTTTAATATTATTACATCCCTTTGCTACTATTGCTACCAAACTATCGCCTCCGGGGGCTAAGACAAATACATAGTTAATTTCGAATGCTCCCAGAAAGAATCTCTTTATCATGGGAGATGAACAAAACACATTTGGTTTTTCTGGATGAAATGGAAGAGCCCCGGATGGGGTGACAGGTTTTTTCTGCTTTAAATGAATGTTTTCGCGGGGTTACCGGATTTTTAGACGCACGAGCGTGCGTCCCTGCGGCATGGAATTCAACCCTCATCTCTCAACCCTCATTCCCTGTGCCTTTCTCCATTTTTCTATACGCCGCTAACAATTCTTTTTCATCCAAAATCTCCGATAAATCTGTTTCGGTCATTTCAATTGCGGCAAAAGCAGCCTCAAAAAGGTCAGATTTGGCGTAGAAATGCTCATGAGCATAGTTGAGGTATCGAATGATCGTAAAGGCGTTAAAAGCGCCAAAAAAACGCTTTAAAAACGTTTTGCTGTTGCTGCTGTTTTGTTGGATGGTACGCAACTCTTTTTCAAAGTTGGTGTTGAGTAAAAAACTTCGAAGCGGACCAGTGAGTTGATAGGTCCAGTCCTCAAATTCTTCGGGAGGAAGCGTTTCCAGTTCCGGGGCAAGTGAAAAGAAGGTTTTGAGGTCATTAAAAGCCTGCGGATTATAAGTTGTTCCCTGTTTTTGGGTTCCTTTCAAATGATTTTTGACACTTGCCCCTGTGCCGAAAATGACTCTGTCCGAAGGTCTGGGAGAGGGGTAAACAGTTGTTGTATTGAGTTCGCCAAATCCTCCCAGCGGTATGAGTTTCTGCAGCAGATAAAAATCTTCACCCGCTTGTTTTTTAGGCATTCCACCCACAAGTGCATAGTTGATGGCCCGGAAGATCATGCAGGAACCCACGGTATGGAAGGCGTATGGAAATCCCGTTTGTTTCAGGGCGAGCAGATAATATCTGAGGTGTAATTCGTAAAGGGTGATGGCCTCATAAACTTCATCCGGATAACTTTTGCCCTCCAGAGGATGCTCGAAATAGATAGAGGCACCTGCATGATTGCTATTGGAAAACCACTCTTCAATTGCGGAAAAATAGTTGACGGCAACGGGACTGTCTGCATCCAGGCAGGCGATTACTCCATCGGGCTTTCCGATGCTGTAAAACCGTCTTGCTGCCTCATCCAGGCCTGTCTTTCTGGCGAGTCCTGCACCAAAATGTTTTTTTCTGAGGTCGTAGGCCTCTAATGTGAAGAGATCCAGCCACTGTGGACAAGCTTCCGAATTTGCAAGTTCCCGGATTTGAGCAGCACATGCTTTTTGTTCGGAAATGATTTCCGGTTGCTCGTCTTCAGGTGTGTTTAAAACAACAATAACCTCCACCCGAAAGGATGGAGGTTCACATGAAAACAATGATTTTAATGTGGAAAAGATGAGTTCATCCTCGCGATAGGCCGGAATAACTACAATTAGCCCGGTTTTGGCATCCGCAGGTGTATTTATGCGGTATGGAGGATTATGTTTTTCCAGATAATTCTTTAAAAGAATTGCCGGATCTTTTTTCCTGGTCATAGTTGTGGTTGACCTGTTTTATTTCTCCTCTTTGGAACTTTCGTAACGTTTGTTAAGTTGCTCAACAACAGTATCAGTTATGTTTAATGCCTTGTTGGCAAAGAGAATATTGTCCCCCATGGTATTGCTTAATACCAGTTTGTAGGGGTGTTTTTTTGTGTATTCCTCCAAAAATCCGGTAATGGTATCACGCAGCTCTCTGTTCATCTGGTTTTGCTGACGCATCAGGTTGTTGGACATTTGGTTGTTGAGTTCCTGAAGTTCCTGCTCCTTTTCGCGCAATCTTCTTTCCTCGTTTTGTGCTCTTTCCAGGCTTAGGAATCCGTTGTTTTGAACCTTACGCTGAAAAGATCTCATATCATCCTGAAAGACTCTCAAACGCTCGTTGAAATCAGCTCTTGATGATTCTTCTTCAGTTAAAAGTTCTTCGTTCAGGAAACGGGCATATTCATAGTTTATTAATAAAGAATCGGTATTGATATAGGCTATGGGATAGTCTTGTACCTCTTCTTTTGTAGTTTGCTGGTTCGCCTCTTCCTTTTTTTCTGAACCATCGGAGAGTACAATGATAAACAATGCAGCCACAGCCACAAGCAGTACTGCATTAAGAACGAGTGATAAATTTTTCATATCTCAGAAAATGATGTTTAATTTTTTATTGATGAGGACAAATATAACTGTATTGTTAAAATATAAAAAAGTTCTTTGTTTATTTTCCATGGGAAACCGAATACGAATGATGATCAGACAATTTTTCTGAAGCTGACATATCCGTCCAGAACAGCTGAGAGTGCAATGAAAATAATCCAGTAATCTTTTTTGAAATAGATGGCCCAAATGGCAGCGGCAAGAAATACCGCACTTAGCATTAGTATGCCGTTGATTCTTTTGCGGGGCGGGGCAGCAATAATGAAATTATAGATTCTGATGCCTAAAACGGGAATCAGCCCGATGGCAAATACCCATACCGCAGCAGGCATCTCAATAATGTGCATTACAATTCCTGCAAGAATAAGTGCCATTCCGGCATAGTACAATCCGCTTAAAAAACGGTAAAATCCCATAGTTTACTACTTTTCGGTGACCACAAAAATATCTTCATCAGGCTTTTTCATGAGATATTGTTCGCGGGCAAATTTTTCCAGATTATCCGGATTGCTTTGTAATTCCTCTATTCTCCGGGTGTTGTCATTTATCTCATTTCGGTAGTGGATTTTCTGTTTCTCAAGCTCATCGATGCGGCCCGAGAGTTCATGACGTTCTACCAGATTATTCTGATCAAAAAAACCAACCCAGATGATAAAAGCCAGAAAGGTAATTACGTAACGGTTACGTAACAGGGGTAAGCTCAACCTTAATATGTCTTTGAGTCCCATTTTTCTGACGTTTTTGATTTCTCACAAATGTAATTATTTCGACTGATTTTACAAGCCGGATTGGTTCATAAAACAGGTTGATATGTTATCCTGTAGAAATTTTACAGGGCTGAAAAGGTAGATTCTAAATATTCAAAATTTTGCTGCCAAAGTTAGTATGGTGTTTTTTTAGTAATTTCAGGAGAAGTTGATATTGTGAAGAGGGTATATTGATAATCAGGATAAAAATCATGAAAAATAATTCTAAAGATGAATTCCGCAAGTCCTTGGTAAATTAGAATGTTGATTATGATGGTGGGGTATATTTGGTATTAGTTGCTTTCGCCCCTTCAGGGCTCCGGTTTAGTCTCTTTATTAACCATAGGGCGTTGCCCCATGCTGTTGCTCATAGGCCGTTGGCCTGTTGAAACATGGTTTCAGAATGGACATATTCTTAATCCCTCGAAAGGGTTAATGCCCCATGGAAATGAAACTTCTGACTATATGAATCTCAACCCGAAATGAAAAATAGTTTTTAACTGGACATAGTGTTCGCCCTGGAGGGGCCCAAGCACCAGCATAGGGCAACGCCCTATGCCCTACTCGAAAGGTTCAATGGAGCCCTGAAGGGGCGAAAGCACTCATTAAAAAATACTACGGGGTTGTTTCTTTGAAAAACAACCCCGTAGAGAGAGAAAAACGTGACTTGCTAAACTATTTTTACTCCTCCGCCATAAATGGATAATTAAAATCCCTTGGAGGAACGAAATTTTCCTTAATGGTGCGTGGAGACACCCAGCGCATCATATTGAGCAAGGATCCTGCTTTGTCGTTGGTGCCGGATCCGCGGGCACCGCCAAATGGTTGTTGTCCAACAACAGCTCCTGTGGGTTTGTCGTTGATGTAAAAGTTGCCGGCTGCATTGACCAAACGTCTGGCCGTTTTCTCGATGATGTAACGGTCTTTGGCAAAAACAGCCCCTGTCAGGCCATAAATGGAGGTTTTATCCAGCACATCAAGCGTTTCATCGTATTTCAAATCATCATATACATAGATGGTCAGTACCGGGCCAAAAAGTTCCTCCTCCATTGTTCTGTAGTGGGGGTTGGTTGTAAGGATAATCGTTGGTTCTATGAAATATCCTACTGATTTATCGCAACCACCTCCTGCAATGACTTTCGCCTCGGGATGCTGTTCTGCTTCTTTGATGACACTTTCCAGTTTGTCGAAAGAGGGCTCATCGATGACAGCATTCATAAAGTTCCTGAAATCTTCGGGAGGCCCCATCTTGAGTTCCGCCAGTTGTGCCTGGACTTCATTGTTGATCTCTTCCCACCTGCTGGCCGGCATGTATGCTCTTGAAGCTGCCGAACATTTTTGCCCCTGATACTCAAAAGCTCCGCGTACAATGGCGGTGGCAACTTCCTGAGCGTTGCATGATTTGTGAGCAATGATGAAGTCCTTTCCGCCTGTTTCGCCAACTATCCGGGGATAGGTTTTGTATCTGTGGATGTTTTCTCCGATTGTTTTCCAGATGGACTGGAACACTTCTGTGGAACCGGTGAAGTGGAACCCTGCGAAATCGGGATGGTCAAATACTTCACGTGCAACAACCGGGCCGCTGGCAAAAATGAGGTTGATTACTCCGTCAGGCAGTCCTGCTTCTCTGAAAATTTCCATGATGATGTGTGCCGAGTAAACGGCAGTCTTAGAGGGTTTCCAGACCACGGTGTTGCCCATCATAGCCGGAGCAGAAGGGAGGTTACCGGCGATGGAGGTGAAATTGAACGGCGTAAGGGCAAATACAAATCCTTCCAGTGGGCGATATTCCACCCGGTTCCAGATGTCTTTGGCCGATGTGGGTTGATCACTGTAAATCTGGGTCATGTATTGCACATTGAACCGCAGGAAATCGGCAAATTCACAGGCGCTGTCTATCTCTGCCTGAAAAGCGGTTTTGGATTGCCCCAGCATGGTGGCAGCATTTATTTTCTGACGGTAGGGACCGGCCAAAAGATCTGCTGCTTTCAGAAATATGGATGCCCGATGTTCCCAACTCATTTCTGCCCATTTGGAGCGGGCTTTGAGTGCGGCATCAATGGCCTGATGTACATGGGCTTCATCTCCCTGGTGATAATGTCCGAGACAATGTTTTATTTCATGGGGTGGGTGGATGGAGACTTTCTTCCCGGTTCTGATCTCTTCTCCGCCTATAATCATCGGAATGTCCATCTCTACGGAACGATAGGCTTTAAGTTGTTTCTTGAGTTCTGCACGTTCCGGTGTTCCGGGGGCATAACTCAAAACCGGTTCGTTTTTGGCAGGGGGTACCTGAAATACTCCTTTTGGCATAGCACTTGGTTTTTTTAGGTGTAACAAATCGCAGATTGAATGGTCTGCTTTACACAAATCTAACCAATTATCATCCTGTTAGGAATGAAAAATGTCAGGGTTTTATGTGTTATGGGAAAAGGCATGAAGCAGGGGGCATGAAGCATAGAGCATCAGGGGCATCAGCTTAGTCATCCGCCGGGGCTTTTTTTATCCTGTCATAAACCTTCGGCTACCATATTGTCAATCAACTCAAAACCCTCAACTCAAAACCCAAACCTAATAAATCGGCGGAAATTTATCCGGATACGCTTCGCCCATGATGCCATAAACCGCGTCATACACATCTTCTGCATTGGGGTTGCTGAAGTAATCTCCGTCCGTACCATAAGCCGGTCTGTGATCCTTTGCGGTAATGGTAACGGGTTTGTGATCTAAATAGTAGAAACCTCCCTGTTCTTCAATGACTTTCTGCATCATGTAAGCCGTGGCACCTCCGGGTACATCTTCATCGAAAAAGACGATTCGGTTGGTCTTTTTCAGCGATTCCAGGATAATGCCCTTAGTGTCGAAAGGCAGCAAGGTCTGAACATCAATGAGCTCAACAGAAATACCTGCATCTTTGAGTTGGGAGATGGCATCCGCAGCAATGCGAACGCAGGAACCGTACGTAACCAGAGTCACATCAGTTCCTTCGGTAATGATTTCCGGCACACCAAGGGGAATCCTGAATTCGCCCCAGTTGGATGGCTGTTTCTCGCGAATGCGATAACCGTTAAGGGGTTCAATTACCAGGGCCGGATCTTCTCCCTGCAGTATTGTGTTGTACATTCCTGATGCCCTGGTCATGTCGCGTGGAACGCAGACATGGATTCCGCGAATGCTGTTGATGACCATGCTTAGTGGCGAGCCTGAATGCCAGATGCCTTCAAGTCGGTGCCCTCTGGTTCTGACGATTACAGGGGCTTTTTGACCTCCTTTGGTTCGGTAATGGGTGGATGCCAGGTCGTCACTGAGGGTGTGCAGTGTATATAACAAATAATCGAAATACTGTATTTCTGCAATGGGTCGGAAGCCTCTCAGAGCTAATCCGATACCTTCTCCAACAATGGTTGCTTCATGAATTCCGGTGTCCCGAACGCGCCACTCTCCGTACTTTGCCTGAAGCCCTTCAAGGGTCTGATTGACTCCTCCCAGTTTGCCCGTATCTTCTCCCAATGTCAGCACTTTAGGATTGCTTGAAAAAACAGCATCAAAATTGTCACGGATGATTTCGCGACCGGGAACCAGTGGGGCAACATCTGCATAATGGGGGGCAACGGGCTCCACCTTTAGCGGTGATTTGTCCGATTCATCGTAGAGGTAAAGGTTGTATTTTTCTTTGCCACTTTCGTAATAGTCGCTAACCCATTGTCTGAGACTCTCTTTTAACCCACCCGGTTTGTTGCAGGATACACACACATGCCGAAGAATTTTTCTTGCTGAACTGAGATTTTCTTTCCGGTTGAGACTGACGGAACCTTTGAGGCCGGAAACGATTTTTTTGATTTCGTTTTCCCGGGCAGCATCGCAGACGCAATGTTTTTGTTCCACGATGTCGATAAGTTCCTGTTTTTCCTCCTTAATGGGGGCCAGATACCGCTCATAGGTGGTCTTCCGGGCATCAAGGGCTTCTTTGCGGGCTTCCTCTTCCAACTGATCAAGCGAAGCGTCATCGGCAAGTCCTTTTTCCAGTATCCAGTTTCGCATCTGAACCAGACAATCTTTATCTTTTTCCCATTCCAGTCTCTCCTCCGACTTGTATCGTTCATGCGATCCGGAGGTGGAATGTCCGGTGGGTTGGGTCAGTTCTTTAATATGAAAAAGCACCGGTACATGATCTTTGCGACATTTTGCGATGCCATCTTCGTATATCTGACATAAAGTTGCATAATCCCAACCATAGGCTTCGTAAATGAGGATGCCTGACTGGTCTTTTCTGCTCTTTTCCAGTCCTTTCAGTGCTTTTGAAATGCTAGCTTTGGTGGTTTGTTTTTCTACCGGAACAGATATTCCGTATCCGTCATCCCAAACAGACACTGCCATAGGAATCTGAAGAACCGAAGCCGCATTGAGTGTTTCAAAAAACAGTCCTTCAGAGGTGCTGGCATCACCAATGGTTCCAAAGGCTACTTCGTTGCCCTTGTTACTGAATTGTGTGAATTCGGACAGCTCTTCTTGTTCCCGGTAAAGTTTTGATGCCAGTGCCAAACCTGTGAGCCGGGGCATCTGGCCGGCTGTGGGACTAATATCTGATGAGGTGTTTTTACTTTTCGTCTGGTCAATCCATTGATTGTTGGTGTCAATCAGTCTGGTTCCAAAGTGATTGTTCATGGAGCGACCACCGTTATCGGGGTTCAGTTCGGTGCGGGTTTCCCCGTACAACATGGCAAAAAACTTTTCCGGAGTGGTCATGCCTGTGGCCAGCATAAATGTCTGGTCTCTGTAATAGCCCGATCGCCAGTCTCCTTCATTGAACTGTTTAGCCATGGCTATCTGCGCCACTTCTTTGCCGTCACCAAAAATTCCGAATTTTGCCTTTCCGTTCAATACTTCGCGACGGGCCAGTACGCTCATTTGGCGGCTGAGGTGCGCCAAACGGTAGTCCTTAAGTACTTCCTTCCTGAATTCTTCAAATCTGAGGGCTTCTTTTTTTGCCTTATCCGGTGAATCGTTGCTGATAATTTCTTCTGTTTTCTGTTTGCTTGTCATCATTGCGCTTCAATTGTGTCGGTTAAGCTCTCCATAAGCATCCAACTGGGCAAAGTTAGGGTTTTTATTGAAGGTTGAGTCACCTCTGGTTTATAGGTTGCAATACTCAAACATAAAGGGTGGCAGGAATGTTTACCCTGCTTCATTTTTTGTATCTTTGTTGCTCTTAAAATGATTGACAATGATACTGAAACTTCTACTGATTACGATTGTTTTGATGGCCGGTATAACTGCTCTGTTGGGGATTCGTATTCTCATTCAGAAAGGGGGTAAATTTCCGAATACGCACATTGGAGGAAACCGGAATATGGCTAAACGTGGAATTTACTGTGCCAACACCCAGCATAAAATCGCCAGTAAGGACAAGCGTCATATTCTGAAAGATACCTTGAGCTAAATCTAATAGCTGCTTTTAGCTTTTGAGGAATGCTGTAAATCACAGATGAAAATTGTTGAAATAATAACAGGATATTTGCATCCGAAACTCAAAATATTTATCTTTGTAGAAGAAACGAACGAGGAGGATTTTTTATGAGTAATATTTTAGTAGTGATAGGGCTGGCCATACTTTTTGTAGGTTTGGCGTTTGCAGGTCTGGCCGTTAAGAGTTTTTTCAAAAAGGATGCAACGCTGCGCACCTGTAGTGGTGGTTCATGCGGTTGCCACTCATCAGCAGACAGTTGTCAGACCGAAGTTGCGCGTTAGAAGATTAACCAGACCTATCTTATACCTAAGACAGGGAAGATTTAGACAGGCCGAAAGCCTAAGAGTAATAGCCCAGGGCAACGCCCTGGGTTTTTTTGCTCCCTCTCATTGTTGGTCGCGACGCGACCAATAATGAGAGGGAGCGGGAGTTGTTCCCGTTTTCCTGGGGCGTTGCCCCAGGCTATTGCTTTCAGGCCGTTGACCTGTTGAAGATTCGTTTTGAGGGCAACACGTTGCCCTCAGGAGAATTCAGACCAATTAGCCGTCCATAAATTAAGTAAACTCTGTTTTTAGAGCTATTTCTGGTCAGAAAGTGCCAGTTGCAAGGCTTGCGACCGCGTGCAGCCTAAAGCTTTAGCGCCGTGCCGTCGGCAAGCCTTTGGCGGCCGATGGGTGGCGCAAGTCCGAAAATACGGAGTTTACTCATCGTAAATGAGTAATTTTCGGACGAGCGTAACGACGCAAATGGTGCTTTATGGACAGAAACTAATTAGTGTCCGTCTATAAACTAAGCAAAGTTGTTCAAGTTCGCTGTTTCTGTTCAGAAGGTTCCGTTTACAAGGCTTGCCATTAGCGGAAATGCGGAGTTTACTTGAGTAAATGAGCAATTTCCGCTAATGGCGTAACGCAGTAAACGGGACTTTATGGACAGACTCTAATTAGTGAGGTATTTCTTAAACCCTGTAGTCAAAGAAACCTCCATTCCGTCCTCTGTGCTGAATATGAAGCACCCTTCCATTTCCGGATGTTTTTGCATTAATTCCATACTTTTTTCCACTCCCATCACCATACATGCTGTTGCATAGGCATCGGCAGTCATACAATCGTCGGCTATCACCGATGCACTTAGCAGAGAATGTTCCACCGGCATCCCTGAAACGGGGTCGATGGTGTGGGCATACTTTTTTCCCGTTTTTTCGTCGATGTAAAATTGCCGGTAGTTTCCGCTTGTTGCCAGAGCTTTTCCTGATAGTTGTATAATGAACTGTAACTCGCGGTCCGAGGCAGTTGGGTCATCAATGGGTTTGTCTATACCCACTTTCCAGTGGTCTCCTCTTGAGTTTAGGCCGCTGCAAACAATTTCGCCCCCAATTTCCACCAAAAAATTTTCACATCCGGATTCTGACAGGATTTGTGCTGCCACATCCACACCGTACCCTTTGGCTATGGCTGAAGCATCCAACATAACCCCGGGGTGGGATTTAATTACGGAATCACCCGTAAGTTTCAGGTAATTCATGCCTACAAGTTGCTTCAATGCTTCAATTTTTTCGGGAGTCATCTCCTCTTTGTTGGTAAATCCAAACCCCCATGCATTGACAAGGGGGGCTACTGTCATGTCGAATGCCCCATCTGTGGCAGCGCTTATTTTTTTACCCGCCTCAAATACATTCCGAAAATGGAGGTTTGTCTGAGTGCCGTTTTCAGACTTATTGAGCAGTGAAATAACAGAGGTGCTGTCGTAAGTGGAAAGGGACTGGTTAACGGATTTCAGGGCCTGCAATACCTCCTGGTGAAGGTCTTTCCCGTCCGGACTTTCATAAATGATGTGGTAATAGGTGCCAAAAACTTCGCCCTGGTTCTTTATCCAGGTTGATTGGTTACAGCCAGACAAGAAGAGGAATACTGAAACCAGGAATACGGGAGTTGTTTTTAAAAGCTTCATTTTTTCAACAAATAATTTGTGCAAAAATAGAACAATTATTTTTTAACCTTCCTTTTGGATAAAACAGGTAAGATTTAAACAGGCTGAAAGCCTGAAAGCAATAGCCCAGGGCAACGCCCTGGGTTTTAAGGGTTCCCTCATCCCCCCCTCTCATTATTGGTCGCGTCGCGACCAATAATGAGAGGGGGGGAGTTGTTACAATTTTCCTGGGGCGCTGCCCCAGGCTATTGCTTAAAGACCTTCGGCCTTTTTAAACCATTCTCTCAACTTGTCAAAATGGCATTACGTAATTCCCTAATAAGAAAAATCCTGATTTTTTGGGGATTGCCTTATACAAAAACAGGTGATGTGTAAACAAACTGAAGGTCTGGAAAATGATCATCAAAAAAAGCCCCGTCTGTTTTGACGGGGCTTTTTTTATCGTTTACGATCCAAAATCATCAAATGCAATCATTTCGTCGGGTACACCGAGGTCGTACAGCATCTTTTGAACCGCTGCGTTCATCATCGGTGGTCCGCAGAGGTAGTACTCAATCTCTTCGGGTTCATCATGTTTACTCAGGTATTCTTCAAAAATTACCGAGTGAATGAAGCCGGTTGAACCTTCCCAGTTGTCTTCGGGCAGTGGCTCAGAGAGCGCAATGGTGAAGTCGAAATTGTCGAAATTGTTTTCAATTTCACGGAAATCTTCCTCATAAAAGATCTCGCGCTTGGAACGTGCACCATACCAGAACGTGGCTTTGCGGTCGGTTTTTTCGGTATGGAAAAGGTGGAAGATGTGTGAGCGCATGGGCGCCATTCCGGCACCACCGCCAATAAACATCATCTCACGCTTGGTATCTTTAATAAAGAATTCTCCGTAAGGACCTGAAATGGTTACTTTGTCACCTTTTTTGCGGGAGAAGATGAATGAAGAACAAACTCCGGGGTTGATCTTCTGGAATCCTCCGTTTACTCTGTCGAAAGGAGGTGTGGCGATACGGATGTTCAACATGATGATGTTGTTCTCAGCCGGGTGGTTGGCCATTGAATAAGCACGGAATGTTGGTTCCGGGTTTTTCATTTTCAGATCAAACATGTTGAATTTTTCCCAGTCACCACGGAATTCTTCTTCCACTTCGATGTCTTTGAAATCCACCTCAATCTTGGGAACATCAATCTGAATATAACCACCTGATCTGAAGTCGAGGGTTTCGCCTTCTGGCAGTTGTACCACAAATTCCTTGATGAAAGTCGCCACGTTTTTGTTGGAAACCACGGTACATTCCCATTTCTTAATACCCAGAATCTCCTGAGGGATTTCCATTTTGATATTGTCTTTCACCTTTACCTGACAGGCCAGACGCCAGTCTGAAGCCTGTTCCTTGCGGGTGAAATACCCTGTTTCTGTGGGCAGAATTGAACCTGCACCATCATGAACCTGGCAACGACACATGGCGCAGGTACCACCTCCACCACAAGCAGAAGGTAAAAATATTTTGTTGCTGCCCAATGCCGAAAGAAGAGTCTGGCCACTTTCAACTTCCAGTTCTTTTTCACCTTCATTGATGTTGATGGTTACTTTCCCTGACGGTGTCAGTTTTTTCTTGGCATAAAGCAGTATCGATACCAGCAGGATGATCACTGTCAGAAAGACAACGGCGCTGGTGATGATTACCGGGATTGAAATTGCTAATATGTTCATTTTCGAGTGCTCTTTTTAAAGTTGAATACCCATGAAACTCATAAATGCGATACCCATCAGTCCGGTGATGATAAAGGTGATACCTAAACCACGCAGCGGAGCGGGAACATCAGAGTACTTAATCTTCTCTCGAATGGCAGCGATACCTACAATAGCCAGTAGCCAGCCGATACCCGAACCAAATCCGAATACAGCAGCTTCGCCGATGTTGGCATAGTCGCGTTCCTGCATAAACAGGGATCCTCCTAGGATGGCACAGTTCACTGCAATCAAGGGCAGGAAGATACCCAGGGAGGTATAGAGGGCAGGTGCAAATTTCTCTACTACCATTTCAACCAATTGCACCATGGAGGCAATGACGGCAATAAACATGATGAAGCTAAGGAAACTAAGGTTGATGTCTTCAAATCCTTCTCCCAGCCAGCTTAATGCGCCTTCTTTCAAAACGTAATTTTCCAGCAGGTAGTTGGCTGGTACGGTGATCGCCAGCACAAATACAACTGCTACCCCCAGTCCAAAAGAGGTTTTCACGGTTTTGGACACTGCGAGGTAAGAACACATACCCAGGAAGTAGGCAAAAATCATGTTCTCTATGAAAATGGACTTAACAAATATGTTTAGCAGATTTTCCATTTCTCTGTGATTATTTGTTGTTTCTTGTTTTCAGATTCCCGGAAAGAAATCCGATTCGATTCTTGTTTCTTCTGCTTGGTGTTTAGCTTATATCCACCAAATCTTTGTTCTTCGAACGTTGAACCCAGATGATGATACCAACGGTAATCAATGCCATGGGAGGCAGAATCATCAGTCCGTTATCCACATAACCCCATTCGTAAACAATGTCAGGAACAATCTGAACCTCTCCGATTCCCGGGAAGGTCAGGTTGCCTGTTCCGAATAGCTCACGAACAAAACCAACAATTACCAGAATGAGTCCATATCCGGCAGCATTCCCGAACCCGTCGAGCACGGCCGGCCAGGGTTTGTTGCCCAAAGCAAATGCTTCCAGACGTCCCATAATGATACAGTTGGTAATGATCAGACCCACAAATACCGAGAGCTGTTTGCTTACTTCGTAGGCGAAAGCTTTCAGAATCTGGTCAACCAGAATTACCAGAGATGCCACTATCGTCAGCTGAACAATGATTCTGATACGCGACGGAATGGTATTTCGTAACAACGATACAATCAGGTTTGAAAAAACAAGTACAAATACCACCGAGAGTGACATCACGATGGAAGGTTCAAGTTTTGCGGTAACCGCCAGCGCTGAACAGATACCCAGTACCTGTACGGTAATCGGGTTTTGTGCCCCCAGCGGTGTGGTTAATAACTTCAGGTTCTTCGATGAGAACAAAGGTTCTTTCTCACTACTCATAGTTCCCTCTTTTTATTTTTTTAAAAATGCTTCGTAGCCGTTAAAGTAATCTTCCAGCATGTCGTCGAGACCCTTACTGGTAATGGTACCACCCGAAATGGCATCCACTCCGTGCGGAGCATCGTCGGGCACACCGCCTTTTACAACGTTCACTGATACCAACTCGCCATTGTCGAAGATGGTTTTACCCTTGAATTGTTGCTGAAAGGCATCGGTGGAAATTTCTGCTCCCAACCCGGGTGTTTCTCCTTTGTGGTCGAAAGTAGCTCCGAAAATGGTGTTTTTATCTTCGTTGAGGGCAACATATCCCCAGATAGGGCCCCAAAGGCCTTTTCCGCGAACGGGAAGGATGTATTTTACCTCTCCGTTGTCCAGATGACACTCAAAAACAGGATATTGTCTGTCCGAAAGAGGTTTCCTTACCTCTTTGCTCAGGTCGATGTTGAAGGCAGCCTGGGGTTTAACATCCTGACGTTCACCTTCAAAATTTACGATATAGACATTCTCTCCGATGTATTGCTCATACTTTTCGGCAACATTGGCAGTTGTACTTTCGATGCTAACCGATTTGAGTATGTCTATCATTTTTGCCTCTTCTTCATTCTTCTTTTGGATGGGGTTGAGGGCCTCGGCAACAAACGCAAGTACCGTAGCCACTACAATTACCATTACCGAAGCATAAAGAAAAGTATATTTATTTCCTTGTCTGTCCATTTTATCAATTGTTATGCGTTTACACTTGCTCTTTTCAGACGTCGTTTAATATTGCCTTCCACCACGAAATGGTCGATCAGCGGTGCAAATGTATTCATCAGCAGGATGGCCAGCATTACACCTTCTGGGTAAGCCGGGTTGAAAACCCTGATCATGATACTCAGCACTCCAATGAGGAAGCCGTAAATGTATTTTCCTCTGGTGGTGCGGGTGGCCGATACGGGATCGGTAGCCATAAATACAGCACCAAAAGCAAATCCACCTAACACCAGATGGTGAAGGGCCGGAATTTGCATCAGCGGGGTGGACCCGATTGCATTAAATCCGAGTGCCATTAAGAATCCTCCGGCAAAAACCGAAAGCATGATTCGCCAGCTTCCGACACCTGTATAGATCAGGATTACTGCTCCCAGTAAAATGGCCAGAGTGGAGGTTTCTCCGATAGAACCCGGGATGAAGCCCAGGAAGCTGTCCATCAGAGAGAACTTATCAATATTTCCTGAAGTAACAGCGGCTCCCAGTGCCGTAGCACCTGAGTATCCGTCAACAATTCCTTCGCCACCGGATAGTCCGCTGATCCAGATGGTGTCGCCCGACATATGTGCAGGGTAGGCAAAAAAGAGAAATGCTCTTGCCAAAAGTGCGGGGTTCCAGATGTTCATACCTGTTCCTCCAAAAACTTCCTTGCCAATAATTACTGCAAAAGCAGTGGCTACAGCAACCATCCACAAAGGGATGTCAACAGGAAGCACCAGTGGAATCAGCATCCCGGAAACCAGAAAGCCTTCATTTACTTCGTGACCACGCAATTGAGCAAAAATAAACTCAATGATAAGGCCCGTTCCGTAAGAGACTACAATGATCGGGAATACCTTTAAAAAACCGTGCAGCACCATGGGCCAGAAATCGGCCTCCTGGCCGGTGGCCAGAAAGTGCTGATAGCCTGCGTTCCAGATACCAAAAAGGAGTGCCGGAACCAGGGCCAGAACTACTGTGGCCATGGTACGTTTCATATCCATGGCGTCGCGTACATGCACCCCGTTCTTGTTGGTTGTATTGGGAACAAACAACAGGGTTTCGAATGCATCGAATGTGGAGTGCAACTTCTCAAACTTCCCGCCTTTTTCAAAGTGGGGTTTGATTTTATCTATATAATTCCGTAATGCCTTCATTCGAAAGTATTTGTTTTTTTTGTTATGAAACCGGAAGGATCTTACCCCAGCTCCTTAATCATTAAATCTATTCCGTCGCGAAGAATTTTCTGCAAATTCAGTTTCGAGGTACATACAAATTCGCACAAAGCAATGTCTTCTTCAGCCAGTTCATAAATTCCCAGTTGTTCCATCTTGTCGATGTCTTCAACCAAAATGGCTTTAAAAAGCTGCTCTGCCATGATGTCCATGGGCAATACTTTTTCGTATTCGCCTGAAACCACTATCGCTCTTTTTCCTCCATGCATATTGGCATTTAAGCGATACTCTTTTTTCGGATTCAACCAGCTGAAAAAAGAACGGGATACACTGTATTTCCCAAATCCGGGGGCGGCCCATCCCATGAATTCAAATTCATCTCCTTCGGGGATGGCAGTCAACTGATTGTGATAAAATCCAAGATATCCGTCGTCGCTGACCTGTGAGCCGGTTAGCACATTCCCGCTGATGAGCCGGATGTTTTCGGAAGTATTTAAGTTGTCTTTGATGAATGGAGTTATCTGCGCACCCAGAATGGTATGGAAATAGGCGGGCTTCTTTACCTCCGAGCCGGCCACCACAATGGTTCTTTCGAAATCCGGTTTTCCGTTGGTGAACAATTTTCCAATTGCTGCAACTTCCTGTGGCTGGATGGTCCATATCACATCGCCTTTATTAATGGGCATGATGTGACCGATCTGAATACCAACATTGCCAGCCGGATGCGGCCCTCTGAAACGGTGTGTCTCAACGCCGCTGATATTGGTGTAAAGTTTGGAAGCTGCATCATCGTTGATACCGATGTGTATCTGATCGGCCAGCTTTTTAAGAACATCGATTCCGGCCTGGAACTCTTTCTCTTTGCCCGTCATTACAAAATCGTAGTCGGGTGCAAGAGGAGCACTGTCGAATCCGGAAATGAAGATGGCTTTTGGTGTATCTCCTGTGCGTGCAATGATGTTGTATGGACGCTGACGCAGGTAAGGCCATGCGCCTGCTTCCAGCATTTTTTTCACCACAGCATCACGGTCCTGAGATGCAACATCACCGGTGCCAAAGTCGAGGCTCTCATTCTGTCCGTCCGACTGCACCACCACTTCCAGTATTTTACGGCGCTCGCCGCGAATCACGGCTTTTAGTTCACCGCTCACCGGAGATACAAACTTTACATCGGGCTGATACTTGTCGTAGAAAAGTACCGAGCCTGCCTTAACTTTCTCGCCTTCCTTGATTACCATCTTTGGCACCACACCGTGAAAATCGGTGGGCTTAATGGCAAACAAATCGGGTAGTTGAGCCTGGCCAAAGACATTATCTGCTTTGCCTTTGAGCCGAATGTCCAACCCTTTTTTTATTTTGATTACCTCAGACATGTTTGAAAAACGGTTTTTGAATTTGTCTGCAAAAATAGTTAAATTTATTACTTTAGAGTATTTTTTAGGGCATTGAAACCACTTCGAAATGAGCAATTATATATTTTTTACATTGGGCAAACAAGTTCCACGGTCTTTTGGTTCTTGTGATTTGCGTAAAAATTTCTTTAATTTCTTCTCCGTTTTTGTTTTTTTTCTACCGTTCTCCTTGTTTTCGCAGGTCTCCCGAGAATTTAACAATCCCGAACAAATTTCTGACAATATAAAAACAGTTCTCTTTCACCGTAATGGTTGGCCCATGTCATATCCGGTAATAGGACTCGGAACAGGACAGAAGTTATTTCTTTCTTTTGATGAATTGGGAACCGATATAAAAAGTTATTATTATTCTGTTGAAATGTGTGATAAAGAGTGGGAGCCATCAGAATTGATGCGTACCGAGTATGCCGATGGTGATCAGATGATACCTGTGGAGAATTTCAGACGCTCTTTTAATACCACTTTCGACTATGTGCATTATGAATTGGTTTTTCCCAATGAAAATATTGATCTCCTTTTGTCAGGGAATTATGTGTTGAAAGTTTTTGAGGGCTTTAAAAGAGAGAATCCGGTGCTGGTAAAACGTTTTATGGTAAATGAGCAACGGGTATCGGTGGAAGCTGATGTCAAATACACGATGCAATCCTCCGGACGAAGTAATTTTCAGGAAATTGATTTCGAAGTGCATTATCCGGGACTTAGTATTATGGATCCGGGTACGGAGGTATCGGTTACCCTGATGCAAAACGGACGTACTGATAATGCCATTACAGGCCTTCCGCCGTTGTTTTTCGGAAACGACCGCATGGATTTTAATTACAACCGGGAGGTGATTATGGAAGGAGGCAATGAATTTCGCTGGGTGGATTTGCGTAGCTTCCGTTTTCAGTCAGACCATATCTCGGATATAACTTTTTACGATCCTTTTTATCATGCCGATGTTTTTACAGATCAGCATCAGGGTGACAAGCCTTATTATTATCATAAAGATTTTAACGGAAGGTATTATATTGAGGTGCAGGAGGAACAGGACCCTGAAGTTTCTGCCGATTATGCTTTTGTCCATTTTTCTCTCGACTGGATGCCCCCTGTTGGAGGAAGAGAGGTTTATCTGACCGGAGGATTGACCAACTGGCTGCTGATCGACGGGAATAAGATGGAGTATGATTTTGATCAGAATCTTTACACATTAACGTTGCTTCTTAAACAGGGATACTACAATTATCAGTACCTGGTGGTTGATGATAATGATGCCCGGGGTTCGGTTTTGCCCGTCGAGGGTAGTTTCGGGCGTACCGAAAATGATTATCTGATTCTGGTTTATTACCGTCCTGCCGGAGCTCGTTATGACCGGCTCATAGGTGCCGAGGTTGTTAATTCGGTTAATCCCTGATTTGATTATAAGATCAGTTTAAGAATCAATAGTCCGTTAAACTTTTTCAAAGCTCTGGAAATTAAGTTGTTAATTTTAAATGAGTGTTTTTTGATAAAATACAGAAGGTCAATATCTTACGATTTTATTTAATCTCTAACTTCTAAAATCTAACGATCTATTGTGAATCATAATATCCACTGTTTTTAAACCTTCCGTACCCATATCCATAACCATATCGGTTTGCGGGGCTGTAACTGTTCAGGATTTTCACATCATTGATTAACAGCCCGGTCTTGCGAATTCTTCCTGATTCTACCATATGATTAATGAAGGTTAATGCTTGTTTTTTGGATATTCCCTGCCTCAGAATGAACAGATTCAGATCTGTTTCTTCCGTAACCAGAAGTGTGTCTGCAACAAGAGCCAGTGGTGGCGTGTCGAGAATTACCATGTCGAATTTGTTGCGCATCTCATTTAGGAAACGCCCCATCTCTTCACTCTGAAGAAGTTCTGCCGGGTTGGGAGGGATGGGGCCCGAAGGGACCACAAACAGCCCGGGAAGGCGAGATTCCACCAGTACATTGTCGGCAGTCTCCGTTCCGATTAGTACGTTACTCAGCCCTTTTGAATTGTCTATGCTGAATTCGGTGTGCGTTTGTGGTTTCCGCAGATCCATTCCTACAACGAGGACTTTCTTTCCTGTCAGTGCAAAAATGGCACCCAGATTGGCGGAGCAGAAAGATTTTCCTTCGCCGGAAATGGAGGATGTAAGTGCCAGAACCGGATTTTGTGCATTTTTGCCCAGCATAAAATCAATGTTGGTTCGCAATGCCCGAAAAGATTCAGTCAACGGAGATCTGGGAAATTCAAGAACCGGTAGTTTTTTTCCCGAGCGGTAGTGCTCAATGTGAGCCAGTACAGGGATTGTGGTGTGATCTTCCACCATAAAACGAGCGTTGATCCTATTGTTCAGGCTGTCTTTGAGAATGATACCTATGGCCGGCAGCAGTAGTCCCAGCAATCCGGCAATGATCATATTTGCCAGAGGTTTTGGGGTGGTTTGAAAAGTGGTGTTTCTCAATGCCGGATCCACTATTTTATGATCCGACACGTTGGAAGCCAGTGCAATTCCGGCTTCAGCTCTTTTTTGCAACAAAAAGGTGTAGATGTTGTCATTAAGGGTAAAATCCCGTTGAATATTGATGTATTCACGTTCTGTTCCCGGAAGTTTCTGTATCTGACGGTTCACTTCCGCTATTTGGTTTTCAATAACCTCCATTTCAATGGCTGAAGTGTTGATAATGTTGCGGATGTTTTCTGTAAGCGCATCTTTAATATTTTCTATCTCTCCTGTGGCCTGTTTTACCTGCGGACTGTTTTCGCGTGCTGTCATCAGCAGGCGGTTGCGGGTTGCATAGGATTCGGCCAGGCGGCTGACCAGGTTGTTGAGTGAGGGATCTGCTATTCCCATGGTGTTCGGAACAATTACATCATCAAAATCAGTGCTGTTCATAATGTAATCATACAGATAATCATAGTATTTTGACCTGCGTTGAAGGTCGCTTTTTTGAGAAACCAGGTTTTCAAGTTTTTCCATGGCATAATTGCCTTCCGTACTGATGTTGATGACTTTGTTTCGAGACCGGAATTTCTGGAAATCAGACTCTGCTTCCTGTAGTGAGTCTGAGATTCCGCTTATTTGTTCGTCAATAAACCGGATGGTGGCACTGGCAATCTGGTTCTTCTCCTCCAGGCCGTTTTCAATAAAAGCCCGGGCATGATGGTTGAGGTAATCGGTTATTTTTTCAGGATGTTTACCCTGAAGGCTTAGTTCCAGAATGGAGGCATCATCGAAATAAAAATTGACCTGCAGGTTGTTGCTGAATTGGGAGGCTAATTGATCAGAGTCATAAAAAACCACACTGTAGTCAAAAGTGTAATGGTCAGAATTTTTATCGAACAAACCGGAGGCATATTTATCCCGAAGATTGACTGTGAAAGAGAAGTAAGGGCTCCTGATGGGCTGACCAAACCGGAAGGTATCTGTCTGGGCCACTTGTTTTTCATTGATGGTGGCTTCAAACTCCAACAGGTAACTTCCGGGAGACAAAATGCGGATGAAAAAAGGGGTGTTGTACAACTTTTTTTCATTCTCTCCTGATGTAACTTTTATGGGGGAGTTCAGGTATTGCTCACGTTGAAGCGATTGGATGCGCCAGTTTTTGGTTACACGGGGAATCTTGAAGTAACCTGTGGCCAAATCCAAATCCTTTAGCGTTCTTTTTGCCAGTGAATAGGATTTTAAAATTCCGATTTCATTCCGAATGTTGGTTTGATTGTCAAAAGAAAGATCACGAATCAGGGCTTCAGCGCCCACCGGGTTGTTTTTTTCAGAACTTACGAGAATGGTTGTTCTTCCTTTGTAAACAGGATGAGTAAATTTATTTATCAGGAAAGCAATGGAAAGTGCAATCAGCAGACCTGCAATAAAAACATACCACAAATTGGCAAACCGCTGAATCCATTTTGTGAGATCCTGCTGGCTCCCCTGAGTAAAGGTATCCTTGTGTTCTGGCGCTGAGAGTGGTTGGTGGTTTGGCATTTCAGGTGGTTTGTTATTGATTGTCAAAATATTGCAATAGCACGATAATGGTGGTTACGGATGAAAGAATCATGCTCATGGT
The DNA here is from genome assembly GCF_003003035.1 of Marinilabilia salmonicolor. Lineage (GTDB taxonomy): Bacteria > Bacteroidota > Bacteroidia > Bacteroidales > Marinilabiliaceae > Marinilabilia > Marinilabilia salmonicolor_A. The sequence continues at coordinate 33,636 of NZ_PVTS01000005.1, forward strand.
GGGCAGGTTGATTTGAAAAGCTTTACTGCCGGATGGTTTTACATAAATAACATCGTTGGGCTTTAAAAAGAAAGCTGGAGAGGTCATCAGAACTTTTTTGGTGAGGTCAATTTCAAAAGTGGTTCTTCCTTCGGGAACCGTTCTAACAACCATGATGTTTCTTTTATCTCCCAGGTCTGTTACGTCGCCGGCTTTACCGATGGCTTCCAGAATGGTCATGTTATCGTTGTAATGACTGTAAACTCCCGGGCGTGTTACTTCTCCCAGTACAGTGACTTTGAAGTTCAGTAACCTTACAATGACAGTGGCATCGATGAGGTACTCATCTGCCATGGACTGGATGCGCTTTTCAACCTCCTGAAGCGTTAAGCCGTTCACTTCCAATGAACCCAAAACAGGGAGTTTGATTTTTCCTTCTTCATTTACCGTGAAACCATTGATGTACTGATCGGCTTCCGAAGTCATGGATGTACTGAATCCTGTGGTGGGAGCATTGTTGTAGAGTGCAGACATTTCAGGGTTGCCTGTCAGAATCCTCACGAAGAGTATATCGTCATAACTGATGTGGTATTTTTTATCCGGCTGATGATAGACCATCGTGGTGTCTTGGGCCGAGGCATTTTTCAGATATACCATTTTGCGTGGGCTTTGGCAACCGATGGCCCCCATGATTAGGAGCAACCCTGCAATTCTGATAGAAGCGTAAAACGATTTTTTTAGAATATCCGGATTTGTGTACATATAAATTAAGGTGTTGTCGTTAGCTGGGATTATTTCTAGATTATCTAATTCAATGTTTAACTGACTGCTAAATTTAGGCGTTCTCAATAAAATTAACTTGAAAATAGTTCACTATTTTTAAAAGGGCAAAGGTTTTTAAGCAATAGCCTGGGGCAACACCCCAGGCTATTGTAATAAATACTCCCCCTTTCATTATTGGTCGCGTCGCGACCAATAATGAAGGGGGTGTGGGGGTTACCTCAAAACCCAGGGCGTTGCCCCGGGCTATTGCTCTCAGCCTGTTTACATCTTACTACAAATCTATGTTTTTTGGTATCCAATTTCCAGTACCAGACCTTGAGTGTGCAGTTATATTTGATAAATAGATGAAATTGTATGGCAAAGTTTTGGAAAGCACCCTTATTTTTTCTTAATTTAGATATATAAACCGGAAGTTTTTTCATTTTTGAAAAAACAGATTGGTTATTATTACTGTTAGTTGATAACAAAATGTTTTCTTTTGAAAAACTGAGTTGTTATGAAAAATCTTGATTTTAATATTTTCCAGCCCAATAAAACCTCCCTTAAGCCTGCTGCCGGACGAGTACTCATTGCTGAGCCTTTTCTGCAGGGGCCTTATTTTGGCAGAGCCATTATATTGATTACCGAACATAATGAAAAGGGAACGGTTGGATTGGTACTTAATAAGTCCACTGAACTGTATCCTGATGAGGTGATTGATGATATCCTGAGTTTTGAGGGAGAATTGTTTGTTGGCGGGCCGGTAAGTTCAAATACATTGAATTTTCTTCATACCCTGGGGCCTGCGGTACCCGGTGCTGTGCAAATCACCGAATCTGTTTACTGGGGCGGCGACTTTGAACATCTGAAAAAGATGATAAATGAGGGAGAGGCATCGAGTAATTCGGTAAAGTTTTTTGCAGGTTACTCAGGTTGGGCACCTGATCAGCTGGATGGTGAGCTGGCAGAAAACAGTTGGGTGGTTTCCACACTCAGCGATGAGTTTATTATGACACGCGATGTTGACGACATTTGGGAAAAAGCCATGTCGCAAATGGGAGATATTTACAAGACCTGGACTAATTTCCCCAGAAATCCTGCCTTCAATTAATGTCTGCTGAAAAATATGCAAAAATCTAATAATAAGTGATTTATTGTAAATGTTGCAATTCTAAGTGCAAGGTTTTTCTTGCAATTATTTCAAAAAGGCTGCACCTGCAAGGGTAAACTGTCAACCTATCATTGTTCAAAAGAATGGTATTTTAATGAACGATTTTTACTATTAAAAAGGCAGGGTAGCCTGTCCGTTTTCCGGGCTGGCGGATAGCGGGAAGCCAAAATGGGCCAATTTCAGGGTCTTGCGCAATGGCCGGAAATTTTGGCTTTCGCGGGAGGAGAGGTTTAAACGGACTAGACCTTTTGGGTTCCTTTTTGGGGCAATGCCAAAAAGAACAGAAGAAAATATAATAAAAATTGGGCTGCTGACTTTTGCAGAAACCCCTAATTAGTGCCTGTCTATAAACTAAGCAAATTCTGTTTTTAGAAGCGTGTCTGTTCAGAAAGTGCCAGTTACAATGCCTGCCCCGATTTTTCTTCGGGGGCTTGCGAAGTCCGAAAATACGGAGTTTACTTTTCGTAAATGAGTACTTTTCGGACAAACGTAACGTAGTAAATGGTATTTTATGGACAGACACTAATTAATCCGGAGCTATAGTTTTCAATTGATTGTTCAGCCAGTTCTCAATTTGTTTGGGGATCCGGTTGAAATAACGCTTGTGCTCAAAAGCCACTACCCAGGTGATACCGGAAATCGAATTGGAGAGAAATATTTCTTCGGCATCCATCAGTTCTTCTTTGGAAGCACCGCTGTTTTCTTTTAGCTCTGCGTTGATTTCTTTAGCAAATTTGAAGATTTGTCGTCGCATAATGCCGTCCACACATCCCGAAGATAGCGACGGGGTATAAATGGTATTGTTTTTCACCCAAAACAGATTGGAACTGATGCTTTCTATAATTTTTTTATCCTGATTAACGATGAGGCAGTCATCCCAATAGTTCTCTTTTTTGTGGATGCCGGCCAGAATAGACGGAGTGCAGGAGAGGGTTTTGTAGCTTGCTGCCAGGCTCCATGCTTTTGGGAACCCGGTAAACAGTCCGATGCGTATCCCATCGCGGTTGAGATGATACCCTTTGTCATCAAGCGGAAAGGCTTCCAGCAGCCATGCAGGACTGTTGGTTTCGGGTGTGTACAAGCCTCCTTCGCGTCGAAAGACGGTCAGCCGTACCCGTGCATCATAAAAAATCCGGTTTCTGACGATTAATTTTTCAATATGGTTTTTAAGTACGGAAAGAGAGGGGAGACCTGCTGCGGTTAATTTAAGAGTGGCCATGCCCCGTAAAAGCCGATCGTAGTGCTCTTCGAAAAACAACGGAATGGTTTTGTGACACCGAATGGTTTCGAACAATCCGTCGCCGTACCGGAAGGCTCTGTTTTCAGGGGAAAAGAGCGGGCGATCGGTTTCATAAAAATGACCGTTAAGAATAAGGTATTTTTTATTGCCGGGAGGCATGAAGAAGCGGCTTAAAAGTTAAAACTAATGAGTTCATTAAAAAAATGCAGAGCCAGTTTGGGTTCATAAAAGAGCGGAAATATCAATCCGTAGATGGCTCCGTAATAGTGCGCATCATGACCAATGTTATCCACATTTTTTCCGGCCATATATTTGGAATAAATAATGTAAAGGACACCGAAAATTATTCCCGGAATGGGAATGATGCCAAACAGCAGAATGGGATTGTAAGGATTGAACAGAATAGAGGTGAATACTACTGCAGAAACTGCTCCTGAAGCGCCAACAGCATTGTAGTGGGGATTGTTCTTTTCCTTGTTCAGAGTCGAGAGTGTCGAAACACCAAGGGCACTGACGAACAATATGAGGTAGCGAATTACGGTTCCTCCGTCAAAAGCCATGTCGAAATAATACAAAACTGCACGTCCGAAAGACCACAGTACAAACATATTGATCAGTAGGTGCATCCAGCTGCCGTGAACCAGCCCGTAAGAAAGAATACGGTGATATTCTTTTCGGTGCACCACCTGCCAGGCATTAAACTTCAACTTGTCCAGAATGTCGGGTCGGCTGAAAGCAAAAATACTGATGGCCGAAATGATGATGATGAGTATGATGTTGATATCTATGTGCATATGGAATTCTTTTCTATAAACTACTGACTACAAACTATTAACTTCGATCTCTGCTTCAATGCATAATCTTAAAAATCATCTCCTGTAAAAGATCTCCCTGGGTTGCCGAATTGTTGTTAAAACCTTTCGATTTCATGTCGTATTCGCGCAGCAGGGAGACGATGCGACGACTTTTGTTCCATCCAAAACGTCGGGAGGCCGATTGAAACTGTTTGGCCCGGAAAGGTGTGATGCCCAGCGATCCAAGATTCTGATTGCTTTTGTCCCGCGTTGCCACATAGAGCATCAGTTTACTGAAAAAGGAGAAGAGCAACCCGATGGTCAGCTGAATCGGAAAATCTTTGGGGTTTTTGGCAAATACGCGGGCAATCTGATTGGCTTTGTAAACATCCCCTTTTACGATGGCATCCTGTAGCTCAAAGTTGTTAAAGTCTTTGCTGATACCTACATAATCTTCTATGTGTTGCGGAGTGATTGTTTTTACATCGGTTCCCACTGCCACTTTCAGCTTGTCGAGGGCTTTCACCACATTGGTGAGCTTGTTTCCAAGATGCTCGACCAGTATGGTGTTGGCTTTGGGATCGATTTCCAGCCCTATGGATTTCAGGTATTTGCTGATCCAGGGCCCCACCTGGTTTTCCCAAAGCTTTTGGGATTCAAAAGTGACAAAGTCTTTCTTCTTAAGTTCTTTCCAAACCTTTGACCGTTTGTCAAACTTGTCACGGTAATTGATAACCAAAATGGTGGAGGGAGAGGGGGCTCGTAAATAGGATTCAAGAGCATTGTCGCTTTTTTTGAGGTCTTTGATGTTCTGGGCTTCCTTAACGATTACCACCTGTTTGGGAGCCATCATTGGAAACCGGCGTGCAGATTCCACCACATCCACGATGTTCACATCAGCACCGTAAAAGACCGACTGATTAAAGGCTTTCTCCTCTTCCTTGATGGCATTTTGGGCAATGTAATCGGTAATGTAATCGGCATACCAGGGTTCTTCACCCGACAGGAAATACACCTGGGCAAACTCTCCTTTTTTTAACTGTGCGACTATTTGTGCGAAATCCATAGATTAATACTTTGAACAGGCAAAGTTAAAATTTTAACCTGATTATCTCTTTATTGATTTTAATGTAACCGATAAAGAAGAAAGGCACGTGAGGGGGGTCCTGATACCCGGGGTGTTTTTCGGAACTTTTGCTCTCAGGCTTTCAGTTTGTTTACATCTTTCCTGTTTTGTGTGAAAGGTAGGTTAGAAAACGCACTACCCGGTTAAAACTTGACTACTCACTAAAAACTATTTACCATAAACTTCATTTGTTATCAGGTGTCAAACTTCAGGTGTTTCACCGATTTTCCGTTGTTGATAATCTCCTTAAGCGAATCGATGCCAATCTGAAGGTGTTCATTAACAAATTCCTTGGTAACTTTTTTGTCGCTTTCATCGGTTTTTATGCCTGTGGAAATCATGGGCTGATCTGAAACCAGCAGCAAAGCCCCTGTGGGGATTGAGTTGGCAAAACCGACTGTGAAAATCGTTGCCGATTCCATGTCGATGGCCATGGCTCTGGTTTTTGCCAGGTATTTTTTAAATCGTTCGTCGTATTCCCAAACGCGCTTGTTGGTGGTAAATACAGTACCGGTGTAATAGTCACGACCATAATCACGGATGGTGGTGGATACGGCTCTTTGCAGGCTAAAGGCCGGAAGCGCCGGAATTTCCGGAGGCAGATAGTCATTGGAGGTACCATCGCTTCGAATGGCGGCAATGGGGAGTATTAAATCACCTAATGTGTTTTTTCTTTTTAGTCCGCCACATTTCCCCAAAAATAAAACTGCCTGAGGATCCACGGCACTTAAAAGGTCCATGATGGTTGCCGCATTGGGACTTCCCATTCCAAAATTCAAAATGGTAATGCCGTCGGCGCTGCAGTTTGGCATGTTGTGTTCTTCTCCTACAATAGGCACATTATGCCATTTGGAGAACAACTCCACATAATGGTTAAAATTGGTCAGTAATATGTGCTTTGTAAATTCTTTAAGAGGCCGACCGGTGTATCTGGGCAGCCAGTTTTCAACAATTTCGTTTTTGGTCTTCATTGTAAATTGGTTTACGGTTTTTTTACGAATATAATTTAATTTTCGTATAGGGTGGTTAAATTGTCTTATTTTTGTACAATGGAGAAGTTGAATTTGCCGGAATATACTTTCAGATACAAGGAAGAAAAAGGGAAAAAGTTTATTTTCGATGAGGTTAGAGCAAAATTCGTTGCCCTGACACCGGAAGAGTGGGTCAGGCAGCATTTTTTACGGTTTATGGAGGCTCATTTGCATTATCCTAAAGCGCTTACCGGAGTGGAAAAGATGCTAAAGGTCAATGGTCTGTCTCAACGTTGTGACATTCTTCTTTACAACAGGAGAGGAGAGCCCGTACTAATTGTTGAGTGCAAGGCACCCTCGGTGCCGGTTAATACCAGGACATTAACCCAGGCTGCCAGGTACAATACTACTTTAAAAGTTCCGTTTTTGGTGCTGACCAATGGTCTGACCCATTATTGTATAAAAACAGATGTGGAGACGGGAGATCATGAGGCACTTTCGGGCTTTCCGTCTTTTGAAGAGTTGTAGTTCAGGTTACTTACTGCCCGTCTATAGAGTCGGGAAAGTTTCTGGCTGGAGCTGTGTCTGTTCAGAAGGTGCCAGTTACGAGGCTTGCGAAGTCCGGAAATACGGAGTTTACTTTTTGTAGATGAGTACTTTTCGGACAAGCGTAACGCAGTAAATGGTACTTTATGGACAGATACTACTTAGTTTCTGTTCATAAACTAAGTAAATTCTGTTTTATGAGCTGTTTCTGGTCAGAAAGTGCCAATTGCAAGGCTTGCGAAGCCGCCAAAAGCGCAGTTTACTTGCGTAAATGAGTATTTTGGCGGCAAGCGTAACGACGCAAGTGGTACTTTATGGACAGAAACTACTTAGTTGATATTTTCTGGTACATTAATTCATCTTTATAGCCCTCCGAAGTTTTCAACCATTGTTTTTTTCTACCGACAAAAGTGAAGTCAAGACTTTCGAAAAGTTTAATGCTGGCGGTGTTCTCCTCGGAAATATCGCAGAAAATCTGATGCAGTCCGAGGTGTGAAAAAGCATATTCAGCAAAGAGGGCCACTGCCTCCCGTGCATAACCTTTTTCTCTTTCCTGCTTGTAAATCATTACTCCAATGCCTCCGCGTGAATGGTAGGGGTCAAAATCGAACAGATCAATCATTCCAATGCTTTCCTGCCTGTTTTCTTTGGGAATATCAATCATCAGGCGCAGTTGTTTGGTCTGATAAATATCCAGTGAAATCTGGTTGATGTAAGTCACAATCTGATGTCGGCTAAAAGGGGTAAGCGTATTGCTTACATTCCACAACTCCATCTGGTTTTCCCATTGGTAGAGCAAATCTGCATCTGCCGGTTCGAGGGCTCTGAGAATTATTTTGTCATTTCTGATCATGTGCCGGTAATTTATGCCGGCAAAAATAAATGAATGCAGCCGGTTCCCCAAAAACAGAGATGGTGTTATTCAACAGTGAGGTTACTTGTCAGCGTTATTGCCGGAAGATAAATTGCCCGGTTTTTGGATTTGTAATCGTCTCTCGCGTCCAGGTTAAATGTTTTGGTATAGGAATCATGCCCATCACATTCAATGGTAAGTTGATACTCCTGCGCAGTGGGGATGATTGCCACAAATTTTCCGGTCAGGGGATTGGTCCTGAATGTTCCCATAATCTCCTGAGAATTCAGATTTTTGACACGGATGACTGCATTCTCCGCAGGTTGATTGTCACTATTGAAAATATGTGAAGAAACCACGGCCATGGCACGTTCGTTTTCCGGCGGGAAGTGAAGTACAAACAAATCTGACAGCCCCATTCCCTGTTCCTTTTGAGAGGAGTAATAAACCCTCTGTCCGTTGGGTGTGGGAAGGTAGAAAAGATCATCAGTAGGGGTGTTGATGGGGTATCCAATGTTTTTGGGAGTACTCCATTTTCCATCTTCTGTCATCGTACTTTTAAACACATCGTATCCACCCATAGAGTTTTTCCCGGATGAGGAGTAATAGAGTGTTTTTCCGTCGGGATGGATAAACGGACTCTCTTCATCCCGGGGTGAGTTGATGGTTTCTCCGGCATTAACGGGCATTCCCCAGGTTCCGTCAGGCAGCTTGCCGGAAGAGTAAATATCTTTGCCTCCCAAACCTCCGGGTCTTTCACTGGAAAAATAAATGGTATTTCCGTCGGGGGAAAAGGATGCATGAGTCTCTTTGAAGCCTGAATTAATAGGGGCCGGAAGTGGCTCAGGGTCGGTCCATCCTTCAAATGTTTTGTAGGTAATAAAGAGAGCTCCTTCAACGCCAAAGTTTTCGAAGAATATCAATCCCTGTCCATCGGGCGTAAGTCCCACTGTGGCACGATTGGTTCCACCGTATCCGGGGATTTCCAATACTTTTGGGGTGGTCCATTGACCATTGCGCCAGTGGCTGGCGAAAATATTCTCAAAGAAAGGGCCATCAATCCGTGAACTATCCACAGGCCGGGTTGAGGTAAAGTAAATGGTTGATTCATCGTACAAAACAATGGGGCTGTGGTCCTCAAAGGGGCTGTTAATAATGGCACCCAGGTGCTCAACTTTTCTATCTACAGGGGTCTCTTTTAATTTCAGGTAGTTTTCACAATAGGCAATTTCCTGTTCGATGTCTTCAATAAACTCGGTGCTTCGGGTGTGTGTTTTTACCAGGTTGAATTTCTCACATGCTTTTTCCGGTTCTTTATTTAACCGATATGCCTGACCCAGGTAAAAATGAGCCTCCAGGGCCTGGTTGCTGCTGTTTTTCTTTAGCGGATAAAGTGCTGCTGCTTTTTCCAGAGATGCTATAGCTTTTTGTAGTTCATGATCGTTGGCCAGGTGGCTGAAGCCTGTTAGCAGAAGTGCTTCCGGATGATCCTGGTTTGCAAGAGGGGTGAGCACTTTGATTGCTTCGTCATAATAGGCAATTTCGATAAGCTGGTTGGCTTCACGGATTATTTTTCGGGTTGACTGAGCAGCAGCATTATTGAAAAAAAAGCTAATTATGATTATCGTTGTAACAAAAAAAGCGTAAAGTTTTCTCGACATGATGGCGGTATTTTAGCCTGATAAATTATTGCATTTTCGTAAGAAATTGAATTTTCAGGTTAGGTTTCAACGCGTTAAAATACGAAATTTTGGTTGTTGTGGGAACAGCTATTTTAAGGAGTTTTTTTAACGATTGGTTTTTTGTGATGAAAAACCGTTTTTTAGTGATGTTTGACTATAATAAAATTTGCACAAAGTGATTTTTGTCACTGAGTTCGAACAGATTTCCTGTCTCATCGTGGTATAAAAAAATCTTTGGCTCACCCGGGGATCTTTCGGCTATCAGGGTAATAAGTTTTGATGGAGAAAGCTCCAACGTAGATAAAAGCAAGCCGGGTTTTTTGTTTTTTGAATATGTCCCGGAGATTGCCTTTGGTTGAATTGCTTTTATTGCCCGGTAGGACGATTCCTGTGTAAAGGAGGGTTGTGTGCTGTTTTTTCCGGATGTGCTGTTTCTAAAAAACATACGCCATTGTGCGAATTGCTTCAACAGGCTGATGCTGGATTTTATGAAAAAACATTGTAATTGGGAGTGGTGGTTTTTGTAATACTTTTGATAAAACAAACTCATGGAGTTGTGAAAGAGGGATGGGTAGTTTCTTGATTGTCTGGAGGTCTGTCCTTTGAAGTGAATGATCCGGATACGGGGGTTGTACCAGACTTCCAGTCGGGCTCTGGCAATCTGAACAGAAAGATCGATGTCTTCTGCAAACATAAAAAAGCGGGGATCAAAGCCTCCTGTTAGCTGCATTGCTTTTCGGGTTACTGCCATGAATGCTCCGGACAGGACGGGAACCTTGAAAGGAGCATTGGATGAGCTTTGCTGTACATAATAGCTCCATCTTTCCTCTTTTGAATGGAAGAATTTGTCCAGTCCGCTGAACCGCAGAAAGGAAGCTGCCGGTGTGGGAAAGTTTCTTTTTGACTCCGGTAAGAAATGGCCTTGCCCGTCGATCATCATTGCTCCCATGGCTCCACATCGGGGATGCGTTTTAAAGAACTCCAGAATCTGATTCTCAAGATCCTCGGGAACAATGGTGTCAGGGTTTAAAAAGAGCGCAATGTCTCCCCGGGCTTCTGCGAATCCCCGATTACAAGCCTTTCCAAAGCCTTCGTTTTCAGTGTTGTGAATGATCCTGATGAAAGGGTATTTTTCTTTGATCTTCAGAAGAATCGGATCTTTTCCTGTATTGTCCACAATAATGACTTCTGAATGTTTCAGTCCCGATGCAGCCAACGACCACAGATAAAGATATTCTAATGGTGTGGCATGGTACGTAACGGTAATAACTGAAATGCGTGGCGTCATAAAGCAGTTTTTCTCATTGCGAATTTTGATGTGCTAATCTTTGCAAAACAGGTATTTAATGAATCCGCAAAAGGTTTTCCTTTCTGCCTTTTTGTATTTCGAAAAAAACAGTTCACGTTCCTGTTCCGATACGTCGTTGCTTAACATCTGATAAATCTCTCCCCATCCCGGGAAACCACCAATATTTCTGTCGTCAATAAAAAGGTCTGCATTGATTTTTCGACTTAATGAAGGATCATTATCTTCTTCGGGATAACTTTTATTGACTGCAAAAAACTCAAGACCGTTTTTTTTGCAGTACTCCACCGCCTCATCGAGTTCTTTACCGGCTCTGAAAGTCCATAAGATCAGTAAATGACCTTGTTTCTGGAGCGCTTTCAGGGTTTCGAAGGCAAAAAGTTTCTCCTTCCCTATTTTGGGATATTGGTGTTCAACGATGGTGCCGTCAAAATCAACTGCAATAATCATGTTCAGTTCTCTTTTTATGATTCGTTGGTCTCTTCCGGGGTATAGGGCTCAATCTCTTCCGTAATGCCGTGTTTTGTTGGTCTGTTTATGAGATAGGCCACAAATAGTAACGCGAAAATGTATAGAAAAGTATTGTCGGCTGTTATCATATAACTGAGAATGCCCAGCACAGACAGGGCTTCCAAAGTAATGATTTTTATAAGATAGCTGATTTTAAACTGGTTGACCTTTTGCTCCATGGGAAGGTCTTCAGCGATGTGTTTTATCTTCTTGGAGTGAAAGATGTAGCTCGCCGGAATTCCCCCCAGGGCTAAAATCAGAATGACGGACTTTAGATTCTCTTTTTGTGAAAGTGTCCAATCCATTAGGGGGCCTGTTTGCCTTGTGACGTAAAATGCCATGGCGGCCATGATCAGCATGATAAAAAGAAGAGCCCAGAAGATTATTTTAATTTGTTTGATTGATTTGTCCATTTTACTGAATGTCTGTATTTCTTGTTTTTTTTATAGTGCGTTTTTCTCAAATGGTTGCCGGTCCACCAAAGATCGTCCCAGCGTCACTTCATCGGCATATTCCAGCTCGTCACCAATAGCCACACCGCGCGCAATGGTGCTGAATTTCACCGGGTATTGTTGAAATTTCCGGTATAGAAAAAAATTGGTGGTGTCTCCTTCCATGGTGGTGCTCAGGGCAAAAATGATCTCTTTTACTTCTTCTGATTTCAACTTCTCCTCCAAAGGAGTAATGGTAAGGTCATCGGGACCTGTTCCATCCATAGGAGAGATCAGGCCCCCTAACACGTGGTAAATGCCCTGGTATTGGTGGGTGTTCTCAATCGCCATTACATCACGTACATTTTCTACCACACAAACCACGGAGTGGTCGCGCCGGGGATTGGAGCAGATGGAACAGATATCGCTGTCGGAAATGTTGTAACAACTTTTGCAATATTTGATTTCATCGGCCAGGGTGGTGATGGCATCTGCAAACTGGTAGGCCGATTCCTTCTCCTGTTTCAGGATATGCAATACCAGTCGGAGAGCCGTTTTCCTGCCAATCCCGGGCAGCTTGGAAAACTCATTCACCGCATTTTCAAGTATCTTGGATGGAAACTGGATATCTGACATGATTGATGTTTTAATGCTGCAAAGTTAGTAAAATAACAGGTCCGTTCGTTGAAGGTTGGCAAAACACAAAGAAAGCAAAGTATTCTCTTTATTAATCATAACACGATCAATAAAGAGCGGAAAATGTTTATTACTTAAATCTGTCAATGGTAACGTAGTGATCCAATCGCATTTTTTAACCGGACACTACTGATTGTAATTTTCTGTGGTTTGGCTCAGGCTATTGCTTAAAGACCTTCGGCTTTTCTTCGGCAAAGACGGTCTCTGAAGTTGATTTTCAGGAGGTTTTTTTTCATATCTGGATTGGTTGTTAATAATATTATGATAATCTAAGAATTTATTAAAGCGGTGAAGGATAGCTATTTGAAAGATGTCTGCTTGTACCTTGTTCGTACCTTCTTCGGGTTTTCTTCGGGTCTTGTTCGACTATTCTTCGAATCTATAGAGTCGGACAACAGTCGAAGAACAGTCGATCAAGGGTCGAAGCAGGTACGATGATGCCCCGGAGCAGGTACGAAGCGAGGTATTTTGTTTTTTTCTCCAATCTTCCCTTAAATTTGTGAACTTTGTTCCAAAACAGAATTCAGGCTTATGGATCCGTTACTGATACTTTCACTGGTAGGTGTCTATTTTGTTGTTTTGATTGCCTTATCGGTCATTACCTCCCGCAAAGCCGATAACGACAGTTTTTTTCTGGGAAACCGCCGCTCACCTTGGGTGGTGGTTGCCATCGGGATGGTGGGTGCATCCCTGTCGGGTGTTACTTTTGTTTCGGTACCCGGGTATGTGACTTCGGTCGGGTTTACCTATATGCAAATGGTGGCCGGTTTTTTTGTGGGGTATCTGGTAATTGCTTTTGTCCTGTTGCCCCTTTATTACCGGTTAAATCTCACTTCTATTTACTCTTATCTCGACGGACGTTTTGGTGTCAGTTCTTATAAATCAGGAGCGTTGCTTTTTATTGCCAGTAAGCTGGTAGGGGCGGCTGCCCGATTGTACCTGATGGCAGTGGTGTTGCAGATAGCCTTGTTCGACGATTTGGGAGTCTCGTTTGCCACTACGGTAGCTGTGTTGATTGGTTTGATTTACCTCTATACTTTTCGCGGAGGAATAAAAACCATTATCTGGACAGATGCATTGCAGACACTTTTGTTTCTGGTGGCTGTGGGCGTTACAATTTATCACATCGGGAACGAAATGAACCTGGGAGTATCGGGACTGATATCGGCCATAGGGGACAGCGGGTTGTTTAAAATATTTGAATTTGAGAACTGGCATTCTTCACAGCATTTTGTCAAGCAATTCTTTTCCGGCATTTTTATTACCATTGTCATGACCGGACTGGATCAGGATATGATGCAGAAAAACCTGAGTTGCCGAAATCTTCGGGAGTCCAGAAAGAATGTATTGTCCTACGGATTTGCTTTTGTGCCGGTCAACTTGCTTTTTCTTTCGCTGGGCGCTTTGCTGGTTGTTTTTATGCAGTTTAAAGGCATTCCCATGCCGGCCCGGGCCGATGATATTTTTCCGGTGGTGGCCACAGGAGGCTATCTTCCGCTCTCAGTAGGCGTTCTGTTTTTTCTGGGATTGCTGGCAGCTGCTCTTTCCAGTGCTGATTCGGCATTGACTTCTCTGACAACCTCTTTTTCCGTAGATATTTTGAAGGTTAATCAACTGACACCTCAGGCCGGTAAGCGAGTCCGGATGTTTGTCCATCTTTGTTTTGCCATCATAACAGGTTTTGTAATTATTGTTTTTAGAATGGCCGGGCAGGACAGTATTATTGATACTGTTTACACATTGGCCGGATATACATACGGCCCGTTGTTGGGATTGTTTGCCTTCGGTCTTTATACCCGGCGCCGGGTCAGAGATAAAGTGGTGCCGTTGATTGCCGTGCTGACACCTCTAATTACCGGAGTTATTGATTACAACGCCATTGATTGGTTCGGGTTTGCACTCGGTTTTGAGAAACTGATGCTCAACGGAGCAATGGCTTTTGGTCTTCTGTGGATATTTTCACACAAAGAGTCGTGACAGAATGGCATCTCTGAGTTTGTGGAACCATATTTGAGCGGCATAGAACATTAGAATTGAGTGTACTCCTAAAAGTAAGAATTTCGTTAAATTCGAGGCGAACGGATTTTTTGATCCGGAGTTATCGCTTGATAATGAGGATTCAAAAAAACGGCTCAACAAAGAAGTTGGCGAAATTGGACTTTTCGGAGTGGGCTCATAATTACAATAACTAAAATTTAGAAGCAATGAGAAGAATAAAGTGGATATTGATGGCAGTGGTAATGATTCCGTTACTGTCGAGTTGTGGTTATAACACAATGGTTGAGTTGGATGAGAATGTTACTGCCAGTTGGGCGCAGGTGGAGAATGTTTATCAGCGACGCGCTGATTTGATTCCCAACCTGGTAAATACCGTGAAAGGTTATGCCGAACACGAACAGGAAACTCTTCAGGGCGTAGTGGAAGCAAGATCCAAAGCTACCAGCATCAACCTGTCGGCCGATGAACTCAATGAACAAACATTACAGAATTTTCAGAAAGCACAGGAGGGGCTCTCTTCTGCATTGTCGCGTCTGATGGTGGTAATGGAGCGGTACCCCGACTTAAAAGCCAATCAGAATTTCCGTGATCTGCAGGCTCAGCTGGAAGGAACAGAGAACCGCATAGCTGTGGAACGCCGCAATTTTAATGAAGCTACGCGTGCTTACAATACCTACATCCGGCGGTTTCCAAGGAATCTGATTGCCGGAATGTTTGATTTTGAGAGTAAACCTTATTTTGAGGCTGACGAGGGATCCAGTGAGGTTCCGGAAGTGCAGTTTTAAGCAGGTCTTTAACGCAGGCTTTATTATTTCTTTTGGCTTTAAGCTTCTAACAACTTCTGTCTCCTGTCTGGCGACTGATTTCCTAAGAGCTAAGAGCCAATCGCTAATTGCTATTTTTACTACTGACTAATTCACTAATATCTAATAACCTATATTATATGGCTAAAGACCTTTTTACCGAAGATCAAAAAACGGAGATTATAAATGCAATCAAAGAAGCAGAACTAAATACTTCCGGGGAGATCCGGGTACATATCGAGAAAAGTTGTCCCGAAGATGTGATGGATCGTGCTGCTTACATATTTGAAAAGCTGAAGATGCATAAAACAGAACTTCGAAACGGAGTGCTTTTTTACCTGGCTGTAAAAGATCGGAAATTTGCCATTTTAGGCGATGCCGGAATTAATGCTAAAGTCCCGAAAGGGTTCTGGGATGAAATCAAAGAATTGATGTTGACCAGTTTTCGGGAAGGAGATTTTGCCGGCGGATTGACTCAGGGAGTTCTCCGCAGCGGAGAACAGTTGAAAACCCATTTCCCTTATCAGAAAGATGATGTGAATGAGTTGAATGATGATATTTCTTTCGGATAAATAATGAAAGCTATCTGACAACAGTCCATTAAACCTTTTCAACCCTTCGGAAGTTAAATCTTTAAATTAACGGAATGTGTTTGGTAAAGTGTTAATTGTCAAGTAATTATAGTTTTTTTTCTGATCTCTAATTTTCAACCTCTAACCTCTAATCCCTAACCTCTAATTTCCAACCCCTAACCCCTTGAAATATAACGATCTATTGATATGAGACAAGTAATAACAGCCCTGATTGGGGCATTTTTGATTTCTTTTTCTTCTTTTGCGCAGGACGATTTCCCACCCCGGCCCGAACCACCTCGTTTGGTGAATGATCTGGCCGGAGTGCTTGATCAAGAGGTAAAGGAGCCATTGGAAAATACACTGGTGGATTTTGCCAAAGAAACCAGCACCCAGATTGCCGTGGTCACGATCTCTGATCTTGGCGGTTATGATGCCGGAGATTATGCTTTTCAGCTTGCTGAGAAGTGGGGGATAGGCCAGAAAGGCAAAGACAATGGAATTCTTATATTGGTTCAGCCTAAAACGAATGATCTTCGGGGCCAGGCATTTATTGCCACCGGTTACGGACTGGAGGGTGTGGTTCCCGATGCGGTGGCCAATCGCATTGTGGACAATGAAATGATTCCCAGGTTTAAGCAAAACGATTATACCGGTGGTGTTTTAGCGGCAGTGCAGGTGCTGGCCAATCTTACGAGGGGAGAATTTACCGCAGATGGTTATATGGAACAAACCGGCCGTAGTGGCGGGGCTTCAGGGGCTGTGATTGTGATGATAATTTTTGGAGTAATTTTTATCTCGGCCTTCAGGAGTCAGAAATCAAGACACAGTTCGATAGGCCATGGTTTGCCTTTCTGGATGCTTTTATCTATGATGGGATCCGGGAGCAGAAGCCATTCCGGAAGCTGGGGGAACTTCTCTTCAGGAGGTGGTAGCTTTGGCGGGGGAGGCGGTTTCGGCGGCTTCGGCGGAGGCAGTTTCGGCGGAGGCGGTGCCGGTGGTAGTTGGTAGATGGCTTCCGCAAAGCTATATAAATGGCATAGATGGTGAAAAACAACTGCCGCGCAGAGCTTGATGTTAGTTATAAGGCAGAAAGCAGAAGATTTGCATTACCATGTGTTTTTCAATTTATGGAGGGAGATAATGTGGGGTCAATATTTTCTTTTGATGGTAGGCCAGCCCCAGCAAGGCGACAGTATGGTAGCAAAGGCATTGTTATGATAGGATCAGCCCCGGCAGGGGTGACACCTTGATTAAAAAGATAATGTAATTCTCATAAAAAAAGAGCTGCTTCTAAATAATCAGAAGCAGCTCTTTTTCTATTTTAAATTCTGGATATTCCGGAATTACAATTCGCTATCCACCAAAATGCGACCACAATATTCACAAACAATCACTTTTTTGCGTGACTGAATGTCCAGTTGCCGCTGGGGAGGAATTTTGTTAAAGCAACCACCACATGCGTCACGCTCAACCGTAACCACTGCCAGTCCGTTGCGGGCATTCTTGCGGATGCGTTTGAATGCAGTCAGCAGGCGCTCATCAATCTCTTTTTCAATCTCTTTTCCTTTTTTCTTGAGCTTATCTTCGTCCTCCTGTGTGTCAGAAACAATATTCTCCAGCTCTTTCTTTTTGGACTCCAGGTCTGCTTTTCTTTCGCCCATCAACTCTTCAGAACTGGCAACTGCTTCCTGCTTTGCTTTCATTTCGGTCTCAAATTCTTTGATCCTTTTTTTGCAAAGCTCTTTTTCCAGGTTCTGGAATTCAATCTCTTTATTCAGGGACTCAAACTCACGGTTGTTGCGAACACTGGATTGCTGTGATTCGTATTTCTTAATCAAAAGATCGGCTTCTTTGATACCGTTCTTTTTGTCCTGTATGTTGTTGTTCAGGTTCTTTATCTCAGCATTCAGATTGTTGATACGGGTCTCCAGTCCTTCAACTTCATCTTCCAGATCCTGAACTTCCAGAGGGAGTTCTCCACGAAGGGTGCGGATTTTATCAACATCCGACATCACTTTCTGAAGATTGTACAGCGCACGAAGTCTGTCTTCTACGGTCTTCTCGCCGGTATTTGTTTTTTTATCCATTTTTGCCATTCTGCTAATAGTATTTTATGGGATTGGTAGAAACGTTCGACAAACGGACTGCAAAATTAGGGAATTTTTTTGTAAGTAACTCAAAAAAAACTTCTTTAGTAAATTGTTCACTTTCATAGTGCCCTACATCTGCAATAACGATTTTGCCGTCGGCCTCTGCAAATTGGTGATATTTAAAATCGGCACTGACAAACATGTCAGCACCTGCTTTTATGGCTTGTTGTAACAGGAAACTACCTGATCCGCCGCAAACAGCCACTTTCTTTACGGGCTTTTTTCTCAGGTCTGTATGTCGGATACAGCCTGCATTGGTTGTGGCTTTTAGCTGTTTAAGAAACTCTTCTTCAGTCACCGCGGTTTCTGTTTCCCCGAAGGCTCCAAATCCAACCTGGTTCCAGCTGTTTTCAAGGGGGTAGAAGTCATACGCCACCTCCTCGTAAGGATGAGCCTGAAAAAGTGTCTGTAATACTTTATTTTTCAGGTGTGCGGGAACAACCGTTTCCACTCTTCCCTCTTTTTCGTGGTGCAACAGCCCTTTGGTACCGGCAAAAGGATTGGTGTTTTCTCCCGCCCGGAAAGTCCCTTCTCCAACCAAATTGTAGCTGCAACTGTCGTAGTTGCCTATGTGGCCGGCGCCTGATGAAAACAAAGCTTCCCTGACTTTGGCGGCATAATCCTGAGGTACAAAAGTAACAAGCTTCAACAGCAGTCCTTCGCGCGGTTGTAAAATTCGGATGTTTTGTAAACCCAGTTTACGGGCAAGCGCGGTGCTCACGCCATTCTCCACACTATCCAGATTGGTGTGTGCAGAATAGATGGCCAGATCATTTTTTACCGCTTTTATAAGGATGCGTTCCGGTTCGTTTTTGCCTGTCAGCGTCTTTATACCCTTGAGGGTTAACGGATGGTGCGCCAAAATCAGATTACAGTGATGAGCGATGGCTTCCTCCAAAACTTCCTCCGTCACATCCAGCGTGATCAGGACACCTGAAATATCTGCTTCAGGGTTGCCTGTCTGAAGGCCTGAGTTGTCATAGTCCTCCTGAAATACAGGAGGTGCAAACGTTTCCAGTTCCTTAATTATGTTTTTTAAAGCTATCATTTATCAATAGATCGTTGGACTTTTAGAAATTAGAGATTAGAAAAATCGTATGACATTGACATTCTATCTATTATAATATTGGTGTTCGGTTAAAGAGTTGAGATTGCATCCCTGTTCATCTAATCGTAAATGAGTATTTTGGAGGCAAGCGTAACAACCTGCCCCGATCCTTCGGGGATGCAAGTGGAACTTTATGGCCACAAACTAAATAGTGCCTGTCTATAAACTAAGCAAAATTTTGTTTCTGGTCATGTGTTTGTCAAGAAAGTGCCAGTTACAATGCCTGCCCCGATTTTTCTTCGGGGGCTTGCGAAGCCCGAAAATCCGCAGTTTACTTGAGTAAATGAGTAATTTTCGGGCAAGCGTAACGCAGTAAATGGTACTTTATGGACAAACACTAAATATTGTCTTTAATATCTACCAGCAGGGCTCTGATGTCTTTAAGTCGTTTAACAACCTCAAAATTGTTTTCGGTGCCTTCCTTGTTCTCTTTAAGTTTCTTCTGCGCCCCTTTAAGGGTCATCCCACGCTCTTTTACCAGATGAAAAATCAAATGGAAGTTGTCAATGTCTTTTTGTGTAAATAAACGGTTCCCTTTCTTGTTTTTATGAGGCTTAATGATGTCGAATTCTTTTTCCCAGAAACGAATCAATGATGTGTTGACATCAAAAATAGAAGCAACCTCTCCGATGGAGTAATAAAGCTTTTCAATTTTTGGCTCTTTGTAGGGCATCGTTTTATGAATTTATGGTCACCATTATACAAGAATTGCTGCCAAAAGCGTGTTTGGGCAGCAATTACAATTTTAATTCTTTTTTTTGGAGGCTGCAAATATTAGTGCTGCTTCCTGAAGTGGAATCGTTTTAAAATAAGTGGGTTAGTCAAAAGCCCGTCTGTATTGGCGGCAAGCGTAACAGCCTGCCCCGATTCTTAGGGGACGCAAATGGTACTTTATGGACAGACACTAGTCAAATGTCTGATTGCTGTTGCTTGAGATATGAATCATTTTCTCATATTGCTCAGGCGTCAGATCCTGGAAGTAATAATGTGCCGGATTTACGGGGCGACTTTTTACTCTTACTTCGTAATGCAGGTGGGGAGCGGTTGATTTTCCGGTGTTTCCTACCCAGCCAATCACATCACCACGCTTCACTTTTTGTCCCTTCTTGACATTAAACTCGTGCATGTGTGCATAAACAGTGGAGTAACCAAAACCATGGTCAACTTCAATGTGGTTGCCATAACCTCCATGAGATCGAATGACTCTTTTTACTACTCCGTCGCCGGTTGAGTAGATGTCTGTTCCGGTAGGAGCAGAAAAATCCATTCCTTCATGAAAACGCTTAACTTTGTATATGGGATCGATTCGCCATCCGTAACCGGAGGCTGTGCGACGAAGGTCTTTGTTGGAGATGGGCTGAATGGCAGGTGTGCATCTGAGCATTTCTTCTTTACGAAGGGTAAGGTCAATGACTTCATCAAACGATTTGCTCTGGACGTAGAGCTGTTTCATAATCACGTCAAGTTTTTCAGAAGTGTTGACCACCAGATCGGCATTTTCCAGATTTTCCAGATGTTTGTAGCGGTTCATACCACCAAAACCGGCTCTTCTTATTGAATTGGGAATGGAATCGGCCTGATAAATGACGCGGTAAATGTTTTCATCGCGTTGTTGAATATCGTCCAGTACAATCTGGACTTGTTGAAGTTTTTTATCTAATATTTCGTATTGTGCCTGTAATCTTGAATTTTCGCGATTCAGTTTTTTCTCTTGCGGGCTGTCAAAAAAGTAAGAATAACCTAAAAAGTAAAAAACTCCCAATACAGCAGAAAACATGGAGTAGGTGAAAATGCGACGAAGCATATAGCGCGTCCCTGTCGCAATTGGTTCGTAAGTTAACGTTTCCGGATTGTATTTATACTTTACTTTTGACATAGGGTATAATTTTGTTGCCCAAAAATAGAAAAAAAAGTTTTCAACACCTATTTATTAGAGGATTAATCTAATTTTGTGGCGTCTGAATTTTTTGTCATTATTGCAGGCAGATAATTTTTCGTTTAAACAAATTGTCCTTTTAGAAGTTTTTATCATATTGCAAAACAAATAGTTGTGATGGTAAAAAATGACCAATCTTCCTTCGCTTGGACGGATAGTTTACGGAAAAAGTAAAAAAAAGTTTAATTTTTTTGGCGGAAAGTTTTATTTCGACAACAAATTATTAATGAACAGTATATGAGAGCATCTGAGGTAAGACAGAAATTTTTTGATTTTTTCAAATCCAAAGAGCACGCTATCGTGCCCTCTGCACCCATGGTTGTGAAGAACGACCCAACGCTTATGTTTACCAATGCGGGGATGAATCAGTTTAAGGATATTTTTCTGGGTAACAGGGAGCCGGCTGCAACAAGGGTGGCAGATGCTCAGAAATGCCTGAGGGTTTCCGGAAAACACAACGACCTGGAAGAGGTGGGACATGATACCTACCATCATACAATGTTCGAGATGCTGGGTAACTGGTCATTTGGAGATTATTTCAAAAAGGAAGCCATCGACTGGGCCTGGGAATTTCTTACCGAAGAGTTGAAAGTTGATAAAAATCGCCTGTATGCCACCGTTTTTGAAGGGGACGCAGGTGACAATGTTGACCGCGATGAGGAGGCTGCTCAATGCTGGCAGCAATACCTTCCCAAAGAAAGGATTTTGAACGGGAATAAAAAGGACAATTTCTGGGAGATGGGAGAATCCGGTCCCTGCGGCCCCTGTTCTGAGATTCACATTGACTTGCGCAATGAAGAAGAGCGCATGAAGAAAGGGGGGCACGAACTGGTTAACAAGGATCATCCGGAGGTGATAGAAATCTGGAATCTTGTATTTATTCAGTATAACCGGAAATCTTCTGGTGAATTGACTGCTTTGCCCCAGAAGCATGTGGATACCGGAATGGGATTTGAACGCCTCTGTCGGGTACTTCAGCAAAAAAGCTCCAATTATGATACCGATATTTTTCTGCCACTGATTCACCAGATCGCATCGCTTACAGATGTAAAATACGGTGCATCTAATGATGGAGATGTGGCCATGAGGGTCATTGCTGATCATATCCGTACCATAGCATTTTCTATTGCCGACGGACAGCTTCCCTCCAATAATAAAGCCGGGTATGTTATACGCCGGATTTTGAGAAGGGCTGTTCGGTATGCCTACACATTCCTGAATGTTCGTAAGCCGTTTTTGAGCGGGCTGCTTTCTGTGCTGATTGATGTGATGGGGGAGGCCTACCCCGAGTTGAAATCGCAAAAGGAATTAATTCAGAAGGTCATTCATGAGGAGGAAGAATCTTTCCTGAAAACACTGGCCACAGGTATTGCACTGCTCGATAAAATCATAGTTGAAACACTGAAAGGTGAATATAAAGTGGTGGATGGTAAAGTTGCTTTTGAATTATACGACACTTTTGGTTTTCCGCTTGATCTGACAGAGCTGATTCTTTCCGAAAAAGGGTTGGTGGTTAATCGTCGTGAATTTGAGAAGGAGATGGAGGCGCAGAAATCTCGTGCCCGTAATGCCTCTGCTGTAGAGACTGGGGATTGGGTAGTTTTGCGTGACGATAAGGAGGAAGAGTTTGTGGGGTATGATTATTATGAAACAGAGGTTTTCATTACCCGCTACCGACAAATTAAGGTAAAAAACAAAGAACAATACCAACTGGTGTTTAACATCACTCCTTTTTATGCCGAAAGTGGAGGTCAGGTAGGTGATTCCGGGGTTCTTGTTTCAGAAGAAGAAAAGGTTGAAATTATCGATACCAAAAAGGAAAATGACCTGATTATTCATATTGCCAAAAAGCTGCCGGCAAATCCTGAGGCTTCTTTCAAAGCGGAGGTGAATGTGGAGAAACGCCGCAGGGCTGCAAGCAATCATACTGCCACGCACTTGTTGCATAAAGCTTTAAGAACCGTTCTTGGAGATCATGTGGAACAGAAGGGTTCGCTGGTTCATCCCGACTATCTGAGGTTTGACTTTGCCCATTTTCAGAAAGTTACAGCAGACGAGATTCGTCAGGTGGAGAAGATGGTAAATGCTGATATTCGGGCCAATATTCAGGTGGAAGAGCATCGGGAGGTGCCTCTTGAAAAGGCACGGGAGATGGGAGCTATGGCCTTGTTTGGAGAAAAGTACGGAGATGTGGTTCGCACCATCGGATTTGGAAATTCAGTGGAACTTTGCGGGGGTACCCACGTACATGCTACCGGAGAGATAGGATTTTTCCGTATCATCAGTGAAGGGTCTGTTTCTGCCGGAATACGTCGTATTGAAGCAGTTACCGCAGATCGCGCAGAAGAGTTGGTATATAGTCAGGCTGATGTGCTGGAGGAGATTGCCGGCCTGGTAAAAAGTAAAGGTGAACTGCGTAAGAGTATCGAGAGTTTGATCAGCCAGAATTCCCGGTTGACCAAAGATCTTGAGGGAATGATGCAGAACTTCCTGAGGATTGAAAAACAATCTATCATTGACGGTGCAGATAATGTGAATGGTGTAAGTGTCATCATCAGGCAGGTGAAGCCCGAACTGGGGGGAAATCTTAAGGATCTGGCTTTTCAGCTTCGCAATGATATGGATGGTGAGATGGTGGCAGTTTTGGGCTCAGAAGTAAAAGGAAAACCCCAGCTTGCCGTAATTTTATCTGACAGCCTGGCTGAGAATGGAACTTTGAATGCTGTGGAACTTATCCGTTCGGTAGCTCAGGAGATTAATGGTGGCGGAGGTGGCCAGCCCTTCTTTGCATCAGCCGGCGGTAAAAATCCGGCAGGACTTGACAGTGCCCTTACTAAAGCTAAAGCACTGATAGAAGAGAAACTTGGTTAATATCCGGCCTTAAGGTCGGCAAACAGATATTTTGCAATGAGGATCGACAGGACTTTTGATTTACTGGAAAACCTTAGACTCAACCATGAAAAGTCTGATATTTTAGTTGCCAAAAGAGAGGGGAACTGGGTTAAATTCAGCACTGAGGATTATGTCCGGAATGCACGGAACTTTGCTTTCGGGTTGCTGGCAATGGGCTTTAAAAAGGGGGATAAAATTGCCACTGTTTCCAACAACCGCCCCGAGTGGAACTTTGTGGATATGGGGATGGCCATGGTTGGAGTGGTGCATGTTCCTGTTTATCCTACAATGGGTGATGAGGATTACAGACACATTCTTTCGCATTCCGACAGTAAAATGTTGTTGGTGTCAGATTTACCAACCTATAAACGATTGTTCCCAATTGCAAAGAAAATCGGAAAACTCCGGAAGGTCTATACCTTTAACCACTATGAAGATGTTCCGAACTGGACAGAGGTAACCCGTGAAGGATTTAATGCCAAGATAAAATTCAGGGATCAGTTTGATAAGGTTTCGGCATCCATCACGTCGGATGACCTGCTGACCATCATTTATACATCGGGAACTACAGGCCTGCCCAAAGGGGTAATGCTCACACACAGGAATATTTTGAGCAACATCGAAGGGGTGGAGAATCTTTATCCGCTGGATGAATCGGACCGGATTCTCAGTTTTCTTCCCCTTTGCCATGTGTACGAGCGCATGGTGAATTATCTTTTTCAGAAGAAAGCCTGCAGTATCTATTATGCTGAAAATCTGGGAACGATTGCACAGAATATGGCAGAGATTAAAGCTTCTGCTTTTGCCACTGTTCCACGGGTTATTGAGCGCATCTACGACAGGATTGTTTCCAAAGGAGAGGAGTTAAGAGGATTTAAAAGGATGGTCTTTTTCCAGTCGCTAAAGCTTGGTGAAAAGTACAGGGTGGACGGGAAACATCACTTTTGGTATGGACTGAGGTTGTGGCTTGCCCGGAAACTGGTGTTTTCAAAATGGCAAAAGATCTTTGGAGGTAGTTTGAAATTTGTGATTTCCGGAGGTGCAGCGCTTCAGCCGCGTCTCAGTCGCTTGTTTTTTGCTGCAGGCATGCCTCTTATGGAGGGATACGGAATGACTGAAACATCTCCCGTGATTGCAGCGAACCATCTCAGTGAGCCCAACTCGCTGCTCATTGGCACGGTGGGCCCAACGCTGAAGAATATTGAAGTGAAGATTGATGAGGATGGAGAAATTCTTGTGAAGGGGCCGAGCGTTATGAAAGGATATTACAAAGACACAAAAAATACAGAGGAGGTGCTGGAGAAAGATGGATGGCTTCATACAGGTGACATCGGAACTTTCGAGAA
This sequence comes from Marinilabilia salmonicolor, assembly GCF_003003035.1. GTDB lineage: Bacteria > Bacteroidota > Bacteroidia > Bacteroidales > Marinilabiliaceae > Marinilabilia > Marinilabilia salmonicolor_A. The sequence goes on from NZ_PVTS01000005.1 coordinate 58,511, forward strand.
AGGCCGCTTCCTGAAGATTACCGATCGCAAAAAGGAGATGTTTAAAACCTCGAGCGGTAAATATATTGCGCCACAGGCGATAGAAAATCTGCTGAAAGAGTCCTTCTTTATTGAGCAGCTCATGGTAGTCGGAGAGAATGAAAAATTTGCCAGTGCACTTATTTCGCCGAATTTTGAGTATCTTCACGTGTGGGCCAATGATCATCGTATTCAGTTCAGGGACAATCAGGAATTGGTGACACATCCCAAAATTCAGAAGTTGTTTCAGAAGGAGGTCAATCAGTATAACAAGTCGCTGGGAAAGACCGAACAAATCAAGCGATTCCGGCTGGTTTGTGAACCCTGGGGGCCTGGAACCGGCGAATTGTCTCCAACCTTGAAGCTGAGACGCAGGGTGATTTATAATAAATATGCCGATTTATTACGTGACATATACAGCTATGCACCCGATCAGGAGAACCGGGGCTCTATAAAATTTAATGATGTGTAATGGCACAATAACATTGAACCTAAATAGTGTTTGTATATAAAGTCTAACTTCTACGTTGTTGCTCAAAATATAAATCCTCATCCCGATTGTGCTTTTGTTGGTTTTTTGTTCAAAAACCTTACAAAAGCTACTTCGGGACTGCGGTTTAGATTTGTCACACGCCTTGAATTTGAACTTTCTATTTCAAACACGTGAAAAACGCTAAGTTTATGGACAGACATTAAATAGAGCCCGTCTATTAAGTCGGGAATATTTTTTACAAGTTCTGTGTCTGTTCGGAAGGTTCTGTTTACAAAGCCTGCCCCGATTTTTCTTCGGGGGCTTGCCATTCCCGGAAATACGGAGTTTACCTTAGTAAATGAGTAGTTTCCGTGAATGGTATAACGCAGTTAACGGGACTTTATGGACAGACACTAAAACGCCAGATTATGGAAAATTCGCTGATTACCATTGCCACTTTCAGTTTTGCCGACCGTATGGGGTTGGTCAGGAGTAAACTGGAGTCAGAGGGGATTGAATGCTTTGTGCAGGACGAACTGGTTTCGCAGACTTATATTGTGAATGCTGTGAGCGGCATGAAACTTCAGGTTAAGCAGGAAGATGCAGAACGTGCTTCTCAAATAATCAAAGAGATGGGTGTTTTTGATGAGCCTGCAATACAACCATCCCGATTGGGAGCCTTTGATCGGGCTACCGGTCGTTTGCCTTTGCTCAGGGGGGTGGGGTTGACGACACGGTTTTTTGCGCTGTTGGTATTGATTGCGGTTGTGCTTACAGTAATTTATATGCTTGCAGTGCTTTAACCGGCTTGCATTATTGATCGCATCGCCACCAATAATTAGTGTCCGTCCATAAAGTACCATTTGCTGCGTTAAGCTCGTCCGAAAATTACTCATTTACGATAAGTAAACTCCGTATTTTCGGACTTCGCAAGCCTTGCAACTGGCACTTTCTGAACAGACACAGCGAACTTGAGAAACTTTACTTAGTTTATAGACAGGCACTAATTAGGGGGGGCAGGAGGAATAGCTCAAAACCCCGGGCTGTTGCTCTCTGGCTTTCAGCCTGTTTACATCAAACCTGTCTTATGTATAAGGCAGGTTAAAACTCTTTACACTGCAGATACCCTGTTTTGTAAGTTTTTTGAAAAATCACCGATTACAAAAATAACTGTGCCAGTCGCAGATGAAATATGGTTGTAAGAATACTTTCCCGATTAAAGAATCACAGTTTGTATCTACGTTGGAAACGAAATTTCTGGAAACACTCCGATCTGTTGATGGCTGCCAAAGCCACCATTGTGATGGCAGCTGTTGCCATTCCGCTTGAAATTGCCGGGCTTTCGTTCTTTGCTGTTACACTTGCACTTGGGGTGCTGGCGGGTGCGCTATCCGAGACCGATGATCATCCACGGGGCCGGATAAAATCACTGATACTGAAAGTTCTTAGTTTCGGAATTTCCAGTTTATCGGTTGAACTGTTGCGTCCCTGGCCTCTCTTGCTGGGTATTGGTCTGGGACTTTCCACCATTCTCTTTATTTTGGTGGGTGGAACCGGTGAACGTTACAGAGGTGTGACTTTCGGTGCCATTCTTATAGGTATTTATGCTATGATAGGGGCGGAGATCTCTCCTGCCTGGTATTGGCAGCCGCTTTTGTTGCCGGGAGGTGCCCTTTTCTATGGAGTCATTTCGTTGATATTGTTGTATTACCGCCCATACAGATTGCTGGATGAGCAGTTGGCACGCGGATTTATGGCCCTTTCGGGCTATCTGGATGAGAAATCTTCCCTTTTTCCAAGCGATAAGGTTCAGCAAAAGCAAATCAGGGGGCGCCTGGCATTGCTAAATGTGGAGATGGTCAATACCCTGGAGCGTATCAAGGAAGTGTTGAACAGCTACAGGGATGCCAACGATTCAGATTCGCAACTGGCATTGAGGTTTCATTACTTTATGATTCTTCAGGGATTGCATGAAAGAGCTGCCAGTACGCATGAAAGATACGATCTGTTGAGTAATGAGGTTTCCAGCATTGAAGTGGTGGAACTTGCCGGTCACACGCTTCACGAATTGTCGCATGCAGCCAGAAAGTTTGCCGATAGTTTACTGACAGGACTCCGTTTTTCATCGCCACCCTCTCTGAAATGGATTGTGGATGCCTTAAATGTGAAAGTGGAACAGCTGAATCTTGAGCAAACCCACCCTGTGCGGTTATTGACGGGAAATCTCACCCGGGCGGGCATTTCATTTCAGCGATTGACCGAACAGCCTGAACAGGCAGTTTTGCCTAAGTTGTCGCGTGACGAACGGTCTTTTTGGCAAAGGTTCAGGTCTCAGTTGTCATTCCAGCATCCCCGTTTTCGATATGCCATTCGTCTGGCATTGTGTTTTTGGATCGGATTTTTTATCAGCGAATATTTTGAGATAGATAAAGGAGAGTGGATTGTTTTAACCATTCTGTTTGTTCTGCAGCCAAGTTACAGTGCCACCCGGAAGAGACTTTTTCAACGGGTGCTGGGAACAATTACAGGTATTGTTGCCGGAGTGCTGATCGTAAAGCTACTAACGTTGCCGGGGCAGGTTTTGCTGATGCTGACTTCTGCTTTTTTCTTTTTTGCCTGGCTTAAACGTCAGTATTCTGTGTCAGTGGTTTTTATTACCATTTTTGTGCTGTGCGCTTTCAATCTTATTTCAAGCAGGGGTGTACCTGTTATGCTTCCCCGCCTTATTGATACCATTATCGGGGCTTTTCTGGCTTTGGGAACGGTTCGTTTTTTGTGGCCGCAATGGCAATACAAAAGATTACCTGGCCTGCTTACCGGAGCACTTCAAAAAAACATCATATACCTTAGAGCGATATTATCTGAGTATGAAAAAGGGACTTCAGATGATAATCTGGAGTACCGGATTGCCCGCAGGGAGGCGCACCAGGCTGATAACTCCGTGGCACTCGCCTGGCAGGATATGCAGGCTGAACCCCGGAAATACCGTAAATTCCGTCAGAAAGCTTTTAAACTTACGCATCTGAATCATGCCCTGCTCTCCTTTGTTTCTGCTTTTGGTGCACATCGGGAACTTGGTCAGTCAGTAAATTCCAGGCTTTTGATCATGGGACAAATGGTGCTTGAGATTTTTGAAAGCAATTCTTCCCTGAACAAGAAAACAGAAGAGATTTCAGCAGTGGTTCAGCAAATTCAGGAACTTCTGAAGGAAGATCTTCCTCCCTTGGAAAGACAACAGTTTATTTTGTTGTATAACATCGCCGATATTGGAAGACAATTATTGCTTGAGAGAAATAAACGCGGAGAAGAACTGTGATTTGTCATGGCATTTTTGGTTGGGAGTGGGTAAATTCACGATTCAGAACACTTTTGAATTGTTTTTACTATGCAAAATGCCTTTCAACAAGCCATTCTGGCGGGAATTCCCGCTCAGTTGCCGCAACTGCAGCCATACGACTCTTCTGTAAATCATGCTCCCAAACGTAAAGATATTCTGTCGGAGGATGAAAAAGTTTTGGCACTTAAGAATGCTTTACGCTATTTTCCTCCGGAATTTCATGAAGAGCTGGCTCCTGAGTTTCTGAATGAGCTTTATGCCTACGGCCGAATTTATATGTATCGTTTTCGTCCTCAGTATGAAATGAAAGCTCGTCCCATAAATGATTATCCGCATCAGTCGGGGCAGGCAGCCTCCATAATGCTGATGATTCAGAACAATCTGGATCCCCGGGTGGCACAGCATCCCCATGAATTGATTACCTACGGAGGCAATGGTGCTGTTTTTCAGAATTGGGCGCAGTACCTGCTTGCGATGCAGTACCTGGCGACCATGACGGATGAGCAGACGCTGGTGCTTTATTCAGGTCATCCGGCCGGGTTGTTTCCTTCCTCCAAAAATGCACCCCGGGTGGTGGTGACCAATGGGATGGTTATTCCCAATTACTCTTCGCCGGACGATTATGAGAAATTTAATGCACTCGGGGTATCCCAGTATGGTCAGATGACTGCCGGATCTTTTATGTACATTGGGCCACAGGGTATTGTGCATGGAACAACCATTACCATTATGAATGCACTCAGGCGGCCGGGCAGTAAGGGGGCTGGACAAGGTGCTTTGTTCGTCACTGCCGGACTGGGAGGAATGTCTGGGGCTCAGCCAAAAGCGGCCAATATTGCCGGCTGTGTAAGTGTTACAGCAGAGGTGAATTCAAAGGCAGTGGAGACCCGTTACCAGCAGGGCTGGGTAGATGAGGTTATTGACAATATGGATGCACTGGTCGGAAGGGTAACAAAAGCCGTGCAGAACAGAGAAACAGTTTCAATTGCCTTTCAGGGCAATATTGTGGAAGTCTGGGAACGATTTGCAAAAGAAGACATTAAAGTGGATATCGGATCTGACCAGACCTCGTTGCATAACCCGTGGGCCGGGGGGTATTATCCTGTGGATTTGACTTTTGATGAAGCGAATCGGATGATGGTGGAAGAACCTGATTTGTTTAAAGAGAAAGTGAGGACTTCACTCCGGCGTCAGGTGGAGGCCATCAATAAGTTGTCGTCCCGGGGCATGTACTTCTTTGATTATGGGAATGCATTTTTGCTTGAAAGCAGCCGGGCAGGAGCGGATGTGCTTGACCCGAAGGGCGGCTTTCGCTATCCTTCTTATGTGCAGGACATCATGGGACCTTTGTGTTTTGATTTCGGGTTTGGTCCGTTCAGATGGGTATGCACTTCAGGTATGGCAGATGATCTTTCCGAGACGGACAGGATCGCTGCGGAGGTGTTGTCAGAAATGAGAAATGAGGCTCCTCCTGAGATTGCCCAACAAATAGGAGACAACCTTCACTGGATACGTGAGGCTGAGTCAAATCGTCTTGTGGTTGGCTCTCAGGCGAGGATATTGTATGCCGATGCAGAGGGGCGCATACGCATTGCCGAAGCTTTTAACAGGGCGGTGGCAGAAGGTCGTTTGAAAGCCCCGGTGGTGCTTGGCCGCGATCATCATGACGTCTCCGGAACCGATAGTCCGTTTCGTGAAACCTCCAATATTTATGACGGTTCCGGGTTCACAGCCGATATGGCTGTTCAGAATGTCATCGGGGATGCTTTCCGGGGGGCTACCTGGGTAAGTTTGCACAATGGAGGCGGTGTCGGCTGGGGAGAAGTGATAAACGGAGGTTTCGGTATGGTGCTGGATGGTTCTCCGGAAGCTTCCGAACGCCTGAATAGCATGCTCTTTTGGGATGTGAATAACGGTATTACCAGACGGAGCTGGGCCCGAAACGGGGGTGCTGTTTTTGCAGCCCGCAGAGCTATGGAAAAAGAACCCCGTTTGAGGGTCACATTGCCTAATATTGCCGATGAAGCATTGCTTTCCCGTCTATTCAAAAATCATTGAGTAGGGACGCTGGATGGACTGCTCCAACTCTCCAAGTCCGATGTTGCGGCTAAACCGGTAGGTCTCGCGGCCATCAAAAAACACCAGTACGGTAGGCACTGCAAATACCCGGTTTTGTGCGGCAACTTCTGATTGGTTGACTGTATCGCTGTAATACATTGCCATTTGGGGAAATTTCTCCTCCAGAAGATTTTGTACTTTAGGTTTTAATACCTTGCATACATTGCATTGCTCATGTGAGAAATAAACAAGCACGGCTGTTTCTTCTTTTATAACTTGTTGAAAATGATTTATGGAGTCAATGGTCTTCATGTGTGAAAATTTATGGATGATGAACAGATGGCCAAGAGCTAAGCGCTAACAGCTAAGAGCTACGAGCTAACAACTAACAAAACAGTTGCATAGGCTGAGATCCCTTTTCCTTCTCCTACGAATCCCAGCTTCTCTGTGGTTGTTGCCTTAATCGATACTTTTGACCGGTCCACATTCATTACGCGGGCCAGTGTATTCTGCATTTCGGGGATGACGGGGTTTATTTTGGGTTGCTGCAGGCAGATGGTGGAATCCAGATTTCCCAGATCATAACCTTCATTGCGAATGATTTCCATCGTTTTTTGGAGCAGGATTTTACTGTCTATTCCCTTCAGTTCCGAATCAGTATCAGGGAAGTGGTAACCGATGTCCCGAAGATTCAGAGCCCCCAATAGAGCATCACAGATGGCATGAATCAGCACATCTCCGTCGGAGTGGCCCACAGAACCTTTTTCATAAGGGATCTCGATGCCTCCAATCCAGAGTTTATAGCCTTCGGCCAGTTGGTGTACATCATATCCCATTCCAATACGTATTGACATATCTTAATTTTTAGATTGCAAAAATACAAAAAAAAGGACTGCAACGAAAAGCTTCGTTCAGTCCCGGTTTTATTCGAGGCAGAAGGCAGAAGATAAAAGGTAGAAAATCTTTTCAAATTAAGGTGTCACCCCTGCCGGGGCTTTTCCATTAAATTTAACGCTATTGCTACCAAACTGTCGCCCCGCCGGGGCTGGTTCAACATCAATAGGAAAACCGAAAAAAATTAAGTTATCATTTCTCAATCTCCACTTGTAGCTCTTGGCTGTTAGCTCGTAGCTCACCTCTCCTCACCACTCATACCTTATCTTTCACCTTTCAAACATCACCGCATACATCCAAAACCACCTCAAAAGTCCCCCTTGGGGGGATTTAGGGGGCTTTTCACTTACTGCCCGATCATCTGATCCAGGTCCAGTCCAAGCGTAAAGCGGACGGTGTTGGCCAGCGGGTTGTTCTGAACCACCGGAATGATGTACGAAGCATCGATGGAAAGCATGTTGAATTTCAGTCCCACACCGGCAGTGAAATATTTCCGGTTTCCTTTGTTTTCATGTTCGTGGAAATAACCTGCGCGAACAGCAAACTGCTTATTGTAGAGGTATTCAGCTCCCACACTTACATTGATTTCCTGAAGTTCTTCTTCCATACCTCCCGGAGCATCACTGAAAGATTGGAAGATTCCGGAGATGACAGAGACGTTATCGCTCTGAAAAACCGAGTTGTTCTCTTCTACTTCCTGATAATCAGGGGTAGGGACCAGTAGTTTGTTAAGATCCAGCGCCACGGTGAGTTCATTGTATTCGTCCAGGTTTGTCTTCAATGCAGTTCCCAGTCTCAGATTGGTAGGAATGAACTGTTCAATATTTCCGTCGTAGGAGATTTTACTACCGATGTTTGAAATATTGATACCTGCGCTCAAATTGGCATCATTGCCACCCAGATTAATTTCGTTTTGATAGTAAAATGCCAGGTCAGCAGCAAAAGAGTTTCCTGCCTGATAGGTTTCACTTCCCGAAGAGTTACTGAAATTCATTTGCAGGTCGGAACGTATGTACCGAAAAGCCACTGAGCCTGAAAAATGGTCTGATAAAACACGGCTGTAGGCTGCATCAATGGCAAATTCATGAGGGGAGGCGTTGCCCTGGGGTTGTGCATCCTCCGACATGAAAGTGATATCTCCCAGCGAAAAATAGCGAATGGATCCGCTGATGGTCTGCATATCATCCAGCCTTAAAAATCCGGTCAGATAGTAAAGGTTGATGTCGTTGACCAGTTTCCGGAGCCAGGGGGTATAGGAGAGAGCAACACCGGATTCTTTGTCAATAAAAGCATACTTTGCGGGGTTCCAGTGTTGGGAATTTACATCTGGCGAAATGGCCACACCGGTATTTCCCATGGCACCTCCTCTTGATTCGGGGGCTATGTCCAGGAATGAAACTGCCGTACTGATAATATTCTGCTGACCGCTTAGGTTGACATCATTATCCTGGGCTGTGGTGAATTGAGCAATGCCAAAGAGCAGGATTGCCAATAGTGTTTTGCTGAAAAATTTCTTGTTCATCATGTAGGTTTTTCCTTAATTATTTACGGGGTAGGCAAGAGTTTGGCCACTACCTGTGTTTCTTTTCCGTTCTGCGGGGCTAAAATTACGCGTACAAAACAAATCTGCGAATAATTCCAACCCGATTTTTCCATTGGTAATTTGTATGGCCCTATTGTATTTCCTGTTGATATGATTTCATCTTCCACTGTTCCTGTAACCTTGCCGCTACTGTCTATGAATTGGATGGTGGCTTTTATCAGTGCATTGGGGATTTCCGTTTGCATATTAATGTAAACATCCTGTCCGGGAGCTACCGGATTTGGCCAGACTGAGAAATTGCGAATATTCATTCCATGGCTTAGGTTAACATTGAAATTTAACGTTGCTGTGGAAGAATTATTGTAATTATCCCAAACTTTTAATGTCAGACTATGCAGGCCGTTTTCCATCTGAGGTAACTGAAACTGAAGGGTTCCCTGTTGATACTGGTCAGTATCGGCAGTGAAAGCATCATTCAGTACCAGTGGGTTGTTGGTGTCTTCGTCCAGAATGAGTGTGATGTTGTGCCCAATGCCAATGCCCGAGGTATTAATGCCCGATTCATCAAAAATGTCGGCATAAAGAACCGGTTTTGATCCTGTAGTTTGCCCGGATACAAATTTCGGATGATTCAGGTAAAGGTAAATGTCAGGTCCTTCATTGTCCTCTTCGGAATTTTCACTGATACCCCCGATTACCACATCAGAAAAAGCTCCGGCTGCTTCAGTGCCGTCATCTGCGATGGCATAATAGCTGATTCTGCCATTATCAAAATTATACCTGATGTCTTTGGGGACTACAAATTCCAGGGTGAAACTTCCGTTGGTAACTGTTGCCTGGCCTTTGAAAAGGATGTTTGAAAACTCCTTGAATTCGAATGGTTCATTGCCTCCGTTGCCAAGCGTACGGACATTTACCGCCTTGTCGTAAACGGTTACCGATACATCTCCGGAAAAATCACTCATGTGTTCCCCCAAAGGGTCTTTGATAATGCCGTTTATTCGGTTCTTTGACAAGGCGCGCAGTGTGTCCGGCTGATCAAAAACCTCGATGTTGTTGAGTGAGGAGGTAGTAATTTCGTTGGCCGGATAAATGAGGCGCAGGGCCGGATCTCCCAGCAGGGTAAAGTTAAGTTTGTTGGTGTTGGCACCTGATTCCAGCTTTGTCCGACGCATCATTTCCCCGAATCGCAGCGGCAGACCGTTTTCGTCCTTTTCGAAAGCGTGGTTGTAAAAGGCATTGTTGAGTGTGAAGTTAAGACTTGAATAGACAATGCGTGTGGTGGATAAAAGTGCTATGCCTCCACCATTGGGATGGAGAAATACCTCTTCTCCTGCCGATGTGTGGTTGTGATTGTCGAACCGGCTAAACTCACAGGTGGCAGTTATGAATAACGGGAGCCTCTTTTTGTTGTTCCAGCTTCTGATATCGGTGCTGGTAATTAATTTCTCATGTGCCAGGCTGTTTTCGCCTCCATGACCGGTATAGTTAAAAATCAAGGTGCCTTCTGTGATGGCCTGCATTGTTCGGGATTTGGCCTCAGGGAACTCTTTCCCCACAGCACCGGTGGTCATTGGGAAGGCGTCGAAGTAGATTTTATTCAGGTCAAAATGACTGTGATTGGCTGCAATTTTCTGGGTTAGTCTGTCGGCATCTCTTACGTGAATGTTGGAGTCTCCGTCATCGCCCACAAAAGTTAATTTGGTTTTCCATTTTCCGCTTTCCTGATTCACCAGGTAAGCTTCAGATTTGTCAACAGCAGTGATTGCTTGTTCTGCAGTAGTTGCCGGAAAGCGACCGATGCCGATGTCCAGACGGTCGTTTCTCAGGTTGTCTCCTTCGTCATCATCCAGAAAACCGAAAAAGTCATCGGTGACAAATGTAGAGGTCTGATAAATGGAATTATCGGACTGATAGGTGGGCAGTGGGGCTGCAGGTGTATTGTCAATGTGTCGGTTGTCGTATGTTCCGTCGCCAAAAAGAAGCAACAATTTGGGAGAAACGGTCTCGTTGTCATCGGCACGATCGTAAAGCATCTTCATGAATGCTCTGATGGCTCCCGGATCCGGATGTCCCCAGGAGAACTCATTGTATATCTGATCTCTGTTCGCAACGGTTACTGTTAAGCCTGAATGTTGCTGATGCAGATTAGCCAGTCTGTCAGCCTGTCCCAGAAATTCCGGAGGGGCAACAATGACCATTTCGGAAGGAGTGGTGGCGTGCAGGTTTTGATTTCCAATATTTTCGATAAACTCCGGTTGAGGCAGATCCTCAGAAGGATTGAAGGCTACATACTCCCTGACATCGTCGGCCCGGGCAGTAAACAAAAGAGTGCCATTGTCAATTTCTGTTTCCATTTGCAGGGGATTCAGCGGATTGCTGACATCCCAGATGATATCTGAACCTGTGGCATTGGAAATCTGATAATTGACAATTCCTCCGGGGATCACAACGGATTGATCCCGAAAAACAAAAGAACCGTTTTCCATTGAAAGATGTCCCCGTCCGTTGATTAAGAAATAATCGAGCCATCCAATGGATGTGGTGGTGGCATTATTATAAGTATAACTGATATTAAAATCAGAACTTTCCGGAATAAATGTAAGTTTGGTTGTGGCCAGTCGGAAATAATATCCCAGATAGTCGCTTAGAGAGACGGTATTAACGAAAAGCATTTTTTCTGCGGTTTCCCCGATTTGAATATCGAAAGCCTGACTGGTGTTGGAACGGCCTGCAACCTGTGTGTAAAAAAGAGCCTCTTCGTTGGTTTTCAGGTTGGGGATCTCCACCTCAAAGTTTCTTGACATAGCGATGGAGGTATTGAATTTTTCGCCCAGCCATTGGTTTCCTGAATTCAGAATGTTCTCATTTTCCAGTTCATGGAAATAGAGCGCATCGTATGATTCTGTTGTGGCTGTAACCGTTCCTGCCGGAGATTGATGATTTTCAGGAGTTTTGACCGCGCCTGAAGCATCCGACAGGAAAAAAAATGCCATTGGCGAAAACTTATGCTTTTTAAAAGTGAACATCTCTGAAGCTGAATCATAACTCCATTCCCAGGTTCCCTGACTGTAGAAAAACAGGGCATTGTCGGAGTGATAGGTTCCCACCGGGGGTAGGTCGTCCGGACGTTCTTCGCTGTTGTTCATAGGCACCATTGCTCCTCCGTTGCCATATACCTGAACATTAGAGGGGGTGGAAAATCCCCAGTTTTGCAGTGTTTCATACGAAATCTTATGTATTCCCCGTTTATTGGTTCCGACTTTTACCCATTTACCCGATGATAAAACTGAATTGGAAACATATCGATCTGATGCAGCTTTTAATGCAACACTGCTTTTTTGCGAATAGGAAAGTTTCAGGGAATATTGGAGAAGTTTCTTCCAGTCTTTTTTTTGCTCACCCGATTGTTTGTAAGGGATTATTTCCACTTCCAGAAAAGCTTTTTTTCTGATGGTAACAACTTTGTAGGAGAGGCTGTTTGTCAGGTCACTTTTGATGATGTCTGTGAGGTAACTGCTGTTTGAAACTGTAGTCCAACCCCCGGGGGTAAATTCAACGCTGTCAACGGTGGATCTTCCGACTGAGAAATCTTCCGGCAAAGGGAAGGAGATTGTGTAAACCGGAACCCCGGATTCTTCTTTATAATATCCGCTTCCATGAAATGGCAAAACCGGGTATTCAGCTGCGTCATTCCAGGAAAGCTGGTCAGTAAAAGTGATGGTGTTTCGCTCCTGTGCATCAGCAAAACTGCCTGTAAAAAAGACAGTCAGGATGATCAGAGGGATTAGTATATTGCGGCATCCGGCCATATTATTCAGTTCTTTACATTGATAAATTTCTTTTGCCGACTGTTTGTGGTGGCATAGAAATGGAAAATTAACTATAAAATCAGAACACAAAAATAATTGAATGGTTTTAATTATTGTCCGGAAAAACCATTACTTTGAAAGGCGATTGCTCTCAGGCTTTCAACCTGTTTACACCTTACCTGTTTTGTGTATAAGGCAGTATAAAGGTTACCTGTCTTCTTTTTACTGCGAAAGATTAAAAATGTTTTATGGTAAATTCTTTTTTTCGAAAAAAAAGAAATAAAGTTGCCTCAACGGTATAACCTTTTTTAATTTTATGAGTATAAAAACAATGAATTTGTGCAATGTTCGTTATGATTGATATATTGTACGTTATTTGATGGTTGATTTTTGATGCACAATGGTGCAGATGCTTAATTTACAACCGTAAAAGGTGATGAGCCAAATTTAATTGGGATAAAAATTCTTGCAGAATGCACTGAATGTTTATCTTTGTTACTTGATATTAGAAAAGAATTCCAAGAAAAACAAGTTATGAGATTGAAATCCAGACTTTTTACTCCCGCTCTAATGCTGGGATTGATGGTTTTAGCATCTTGTGGCGGTGGTGCCAAAAAATCTGCCTCCTCCACAACAGGATGGGAATATAACGATCCTGAATCGGGTGGGTTTGAGTATCAGGCCAATTACGAACAGGAGACTGGTCCCGGCCTTGTGTTTGTTGAAGGTGGTACATTCATTATGGGAAGTGTTGAGGAAGATGTGATGAAGCGATGGGACAACAGTCCTCGTCGTGTTACTGTTCGTTCCTTTTATATGGATGAAACCGAGGTTCGCAATGTGGATTATCGCGAGTACCTTTTTTGGCTGAACCGCGTATTTATTGATATGCCGGAAGTTTATCGCAAAGCTTTGCCCGATACGCTTGTGTGGCGTCGTCCATTGGCCTACAATGAGCCCATGGTGGAGAATTATCTTCGTCATCCTGCATACAGCGAATATCCTGTAGTAGGTGTAAGCTGGTTGCAGGCATCAGATTATGCTGCGTGGCGTACCGACAGGGTAAACGAGCATATTCTGGTTGAGATGGGTATTATTGAACTTGATTTGCAACAATCAGGAGCCAACAACTTTGATACAGAAGCCTATCTTTTGGGACAATATGAAGGTGTGGCCGGTAAAAACCCCATGGAGGATTTGAATCCTGAAAGAGATACCCGCCGGGTACGTCCAAGTGATGGTATTATGCTTCCGCGTTACCGTCTCCCAACCGAAGCCGAGTGGGAATATGCTGCTTATGGTCTTGTCGGAAACTCTTATCAGGAGCGTCTGACCGACCGCAGAATCTATCCCTGGGACGGACATACACTTCGCAATCCATCTAAAAAGGAGAGAGGTCGTATGATGGCTAACTTTGTTCGTGGTCCTGGTGACTATATGGGTATGGCCGGAGATTTAAACGATGCCGGTGATATTACTGTCCCTGTGAATTCGTATTATCCCAACGACTTTGGCCTATACTGTATGGCCGGAAACGTTAATGAATGGGTGGCCGATGTTTACCGTCCTTTATCTAATGAGGATACTCATGAGTTCAGCCCCTTCCGCGGAAACGTTTTTGAAACAAAGATTCTTGATGAGGAAGGTTATGTCGTTGAGAAAGATGAGTATGGTGAAATCAGATACCGGGCAGAAACCGATGAGGATATTCTGGATCGCAACAACTACCGTACAGCTGATAATATCAACTATAAAGATGGAGATAATCAGTCAAACATATCTATGGGAGGAAACTGGTCAACCAGTGAAAAAAGCACAGAAAATATGTATGCTGACAGTCCCGGTATTATGAGCAGTACCATTTCTGACCGAACAAGGGTATATAAAGGTGGTTCATGGCGCGACCGTGCCTACTGGCTGAGCCCCGGAACACGTCGTTTCCTTGATGAGCGTGAATCCAGAGATGATATTGGTTTCCGTTGTGCAATGACACGTGTAGGTACTCCTTATAAAGTGAAATAAAACTTTTCTGGATTTTCAGATAGAATATCATAACAGGGGCCGGGTTTTTCCCGGCCCTTTTTAGTATTGGTTTTCAATGAAACGAGCATGGTCGGTGAACCCCAATAGAATATGTATAATGTTCTTACATGCGGGTTCCATCAGACCAATAAGTTAGATAAATTATATACTGATGAATTTGAGTATAGCAGAAATCTACGAGATCTTTCTTCAGTCGGGTAAAGTTTCCACCGATACCCGGCACATCATCCCGGGGAGCATCTTTTTTGCCTTAAAAGGTGAGCGGTTTGACGGAAATAAATTTGCAAAAGAGGCGCTTAAGAAGGGCAGTGTGCTGGCCGTAGTTGATGACGCATCGCTTAGCGACACCGACGGTTGTTGTTTGGTTCCTGATGTATTGAAGACGCTTCAAAATCTTGCCTTACATCATCGCAGGAAGTTGAATATTCCTGTTATTGGCATTACAGGGACCAATGGAAAAACGACCACTAAGGAGCTGGTGGCTGCCGTTCTGGCGAAAAAGTATAATGTTTGGTTTACTCAGGGGAATTTTAACAATCACATCGGGGTTCCCCTTACCTTACTGAGTACTCCTCCAGGTACCCAAATAGCTGTTGTGGAGATGGGAGCCAATCATGTGGGCGAAATTGCCGGTTTGTGTGCAATTGCCAGACCCGACCATGGATTGATTACCAATGTTGGGAAGGCCCATCTGGAAGGATTCGGGTCTTTTGAAGGAGTTAAAAAAGGCAAAGGAGAGCTTTACAGCTTTCTTAAGGAAAACGGGGGAGAGATTTTTATCAATGTGGACAATCCCCACCTTATGGAGATGATTGGAGAGTATCCCTGGATTGGATATGGAACAGGAGAGGATGCTGTTGTAAAGGCTTCTGATGTATCTGCTGATCCGCTGCTGCATTTTTCACTGACCACTTCTCAGGTTGAAAATAAGCCAGTTCAGACTTGTCTGACAGGATTGTATAATCTTGACAATGTACTGGCTGCTGCCTCTGTAGCCCATTATTTCGGTGTGGAAGAGGAGCTGGTTGTTCAGGCCATTGAAAACTATGTTCCTCAAAACAACCGGTCACAGTATTTTAATTCAGGTAAGAATCAGGTGCTTTTGGATGCCTACAATGCCAATCCTTCAAGTATGCGTGTAGCGCTTGAAAACTTCAAAGCCATCCTACATTCCCGAAAGATTTTAGTGTTGGGAAGCATGAAAGAGATGGGGGCCGACAGTCGCTCAGAGCATCTTCAGTTGCTTCAGTTAGTAGAGTCGCTGGAGTTTGATGCCTGTTACCTGACCGGAGAGGAATTTAAAGAGATTGTTCCGGACGACAAACGTTTTTGCTGGTTCGAAAATACTGCTGCACTAAAGGCTCATCTGGAATCACAAAAAGTCAGAGATGCCTTTTTTCTGATCAAAGGGAGTCGCGCCAACAGGCTTGAACAGATTGCAGATGTTCTTTAATTTTTGAAGTCTAAATCAGAGAAACGTTTCATTCCGCGCAGGAAGAAATCCATGATGATGCTTTGAGTGTATATCTCCGCATGGGTGGTTGTGGTAACATTTTTAAGCAGGTTATTGCGCTCCCTGCGCAGATCCGGGATTCGTTTGAAATAGTCGCGATGCGCACGGTAAACCGCCCGGGTGTGTCCAAAACCGTCAGATATGAGTAGCTTAATGGCGGCCACTCCGTCAAGAAGCAAACGTGTAAGAATTGTTTTTCGGAGTTTGTTGGACGGAAGGTTTCGATAAAGCATGAATAAGTTGTTGCGGAAGTTGAGATATGTTTTGTGGGGCGACATGGCATTGAGAGTGCCACCACCCAGATGGAATACTTCACTTTGAGGTATGTAATAAATGCTTTTTCCGCGATTTTTCATTCTCCAGCACCAATCAATCTCCTCCATATGGGCAAAAAAATGTTCATCCAGCCCTCCTGAGCGGTTAAATTCACGGGTTCTGACCAAAAGTGCAGCACCGCTTCCCCAGAAGATATCGCCGGCCTCATTGTATTGCTGATGATCTTTTTCTATGTGATTAAAGATGCGTCCCCTGCAAAAAGGATATCCCCATTTGTCGATGAAACCACCTGCAGCACCTGCATATTCGAACATCTCAGGATTTTTCAGATCCTTGATTTTTGGGACACACGCTGCACAGTCAGGAGTGGATTCCATGTGACGCACAAGCGGCATGAGCCAGTCCGATGCCGGAATGACATCAGAATTGAGTAAAACCGAATAGGTGGAATCAATCTGCTGTAAAGCCCGGTTGTATCCTCCTGCAAAACCATAGTTTTTATCGAGTCGGATAAGTGAAACAGCGGGGAATTTCGCCTTAACAAGCTCCTGCGAACCGTCGGTGGAGCCATTGTCTGCCACCACAACCGTGACACCCGGATGGTTTGAGTTTTTCAATACATCGGGAAGAAACCGTTCCAGCATGGATCGGGTATTCCAATTCAGAATTACTACTGCAACGCTTGATTCAGGCATGAGTGGTCTTCATTTTTGAGAATTCACTTTGGTACTTCCATCTTTTGTGTGACCAGAGCCATAGATCCGGACGTTCAATGATGCTCTTTTCCAGCTGTCTGACGTGCCAGTCTGTTATTTCGTTTTCATCAGTTTGAGCGGGCTCTTTTTCAAAGGGAATGATGCTGATGTGATAATGACCCCGTTTGGGTTTTGAAACCTTTAGATAGACCACAGGACCGTTTACCATTTTTGCAATTTTTTCCGGTCCGGTTAGGATGGGGGTTTTTTGAGTGAGAAAATTGGTCCAGTATTGTATTTCGCTTTTGGCAGGACTCTGGTCTGCTATCAATCCAAGGATAAAGCGTTTGTTCTCTTTTCTGAGTCCGGCCACCAGACGCAGGGTCTTCTTCATGGTAACGTTTTTTGACCCAAATCTTGTACGTAAATCAAGCATGTAGCGGTCGAACCATCGGTTTTTTAGAGGTCTGTAAACACTGTAGCTTCCTGCTTTAATGTGCATGTTAATGGCGGGAACCCACTCCCAGTTTCCGTAGTGTCCCAAAATGGCAATGACATCTTTACCATCCTCTGTGGCATGGTCAATTATTTCGGTATTGCTAAAGGTAATGCGTTTGAATATCTCTTTGTCAGGTATGTGCTGAAGCTTTATGGTTTCCACAAAGAGATCACAAAAATGGTGATAAAATTTTCTGAGAACATCTTTGTGCCACTCATTTGATTTGTCAGGAAATGCTTTGGCCAGATTTGCCAGGATTATCTTTTTACGGTAGCCGAAAATTGAAACAGGATAAAAAAGAAAATCCGATATCACGTACAATGCCGGAAAAGGGAGCCAGGATATCAGCCATATCAGAGGATGCCAGATGTAATAGGCGAGTTTGTTCATTTTTATTTGTTCATGTATTTATCAATCACCTCCTGCATCTCAGAAAACATTTGGTCGTTTCCGCAAACGATTTCCTGACCGAAAAGATAGTTATTTCCACCCCTGAAGTCGCTTACTTTTCCTCCTGCCTGTTGTACGATAAATGCTCCTGCAGCCACATCCCATGGCTTCAGGTTGTATTCGTAAAAGGCATCAAACCGGCCACAGGCAACATAAGCCAGGTCGGCAGCTGCTGACCCCAGACGGCGCAGACCGTGACTGTTTTTCATGAAATAATCGAGCGTATCCATGAAGTTGCCGATTAAACTGTAGTTGGTGTATGGGAACCCGGTGGCAATAAGGCTGTCGGCAACGGTGGCGTTGTCTGAAACATGTATGGGCTCGCCGTTCAACAGGGCAGGACCGTCTTTCCAGGCATAGAAACATTCATCCAGTCCCATCTCATAAACCACTCCCAATACAATCTCATCATTCTCCTGAAGAGCAATGCTGATGGCAAAGGGATAGAGTCCGTGAATGAAATTGGTGGTGCCGTCGATGGGATCAATAATCCAGTTGTAAATTTCTCCTTTTTTGTTGGAGGTGTTCTCTTCTGCTATGAATCCGGATTCCGGAAGAAGCTCTCCTAAAGCTTTTACAAGCCTCTCTTCCGATGCCTTGTCAATCTGGGTTACAAAATCGTTCCGTCCTTTAGACTTTACCGAAGGTTTGTTGTTTTGTCGGTACTCTTTCACAAATTCCCCTGTTTCACGGGCTATTTGTACAGTGGATTCACATATTTGTTTGAAGTCAGGCATAGTTTCCAAAGTTTATGGGATGTTAAAGTTGCATATTTTCCGGAGAATAACGGAATCCGTTTCTCCCGGAAGTGTTTTTGGGGACCTCAATGGTCATATTTCCGGTCTGAGTAGAGACTTTTTTAAGTCCCACATCAACAATCTTGTTGGCCAGGTTTTCATTAAAAGCATGTTCAACCCGAAGATAGTTTTCTGTGAAACCATGCATTACTCCATCGGTTGAATGCTCTTCAAAAAGGACTTTTGCGGTGGTGTGCTCAAATTGCTGGTAGAATTTCCTGGTTTTATGGGCCGAAATCTCATGCAACAGGGCACTTCTGCGTTTTCTTTCTTCATGCGGAACGGAGTGCTCAATTTTAAGGGCTTGTGTGTTTGGCCGTTCTGAATAAGTGAAAACGTGAAGTTGTGAAATATCCAGACTACTGAGAAAGGTGCGGGTCTCCTCAAAAGCTTCGGTTGTTTCACCTCTTACACCTGTGATGACATCCACTCCGATGAAGGCATGCGGAACCAGTTTACGTATGTTTTCCACCCGGTTTCGGAAAAGAGCTGTGTCGTATCTTCGTTTCATTAGTTTCAGAACGTCATCACTCCCCGATTGTAGCGGAATGTGAAAGTGAGGCATGAATTTTTCTGATTCCGACACGAAACGGATAATCTCTTTAGTCAACAGGTTGGGCTCAATGGAAGAGATGCGAAAACGCTCCACATTTTCCACTTTCTCCAGTTCTTTAATAAGATTGTAAAAGCTTTCCCCCGTGCTTTGACCAAAGTCGCCGATGTTTACTCCGGTAAGGATGATCTCCCGAGCTCCGGCATTTCCGGCTTCCCGTGCTTGCTGCACTGTTTCGGCAATGGAGGCATTGCGTGATCGTCCCCTTGCCAGCGGAATGGTGCAGTAGGTGCAGAAATAATCACAGCCGTCCTGAACTTTCAGGAAAGTACGTGTGCGGTCTCCTGAAGACCAGGAAGGCATGAAACGCTTGTCCCTGGCTATATTTCCGGTATGGACTTCTGCTTTTTCGAGCTTTTCGAGAGAACCGTGATAGAACGACATATCCAGTTTCTCGTTGCTGCCTAGCACCAGGTCAACCCCTTTCATATTTACTATGTTTTCGGGTTTTAGCTGAGCAAAACAGCCCGTTACCACAATAAATGCCTTCGGATTAATCCGTAATGCTTTATTGATGGTGTAACGGCACTTTTTTTCGGCTGTTTCGGTAACCGAGCAAGTGTTGATCACATAAATATCTGCCCCCTCATTAAAATCGACACGGACAAATCCCTCCTCCTGCAAGTGACGTGCAATGGTGGATGTTTCGCTGAAATTAAGCTTACATCCCAATGTGTAGAAGGCCACTGTTCTTCTCGTAAACTGTGACTGGTCTATCATTTCGCGGATAGTTAAATGTTTTGATGACTGCCCCGGGCAGATAAAATTTAATGTAATTGAATTTGCAAAGATAAGAAGGTTTTTTAATCAGTGGTCTCTCTAATTGATCGCATTGCGACCAATTAGAGAGGGGGTGTGGGGGATACCTCTAAACCCAGGGTTTTGCCCTGGGCTATTGCTCTCAGGCTTTCAGCCTGTTTGCACTTTACCGGTCCTATGCATAAGGTAGGTTAGATTGCTTTACACTGATACTGATGGGAGATTTTGGAACATGTAAAAAAATCTACATATTACATAGAGTAAGCCTCCATTAGGCTAAAGTTCCACCTTCTGCCTTTGCAAACTAATATTACAATAAATCGGAGGCCAGCTCAGCCAAAAAGCTTCGTTCGCCCTTCACCAGGTTTACATGGGCAAAAATATCCTGGCCTTTCATTTTATCGGTTAGGTAGGCCAGTCCGTTACTTTGCATATCCAGATACGGAGAGTCAATCTGATGAATATCGCCGGTAAAGACCATTTTTGTTCCTTCGCCTGCACGTGTTATGATGGTTTTCACTTCATGCGGAGTCAGATTTTGGGCTTCATCAATGATAAAAAAAGCGTCTGAAAGACTTCGCCCCCTGATGTAGGCGAGCGGGGTGATGACAAGTTCTTCACGTTTCTGCATTTCATCGATGATGCTCAGTTCTTTGCTTTGAGCGGTAAACCGGTTTTTAATAACTCCCAGGTTGTCAAACAGCGGCTGCATATAGGGGCCGATTTTTTCGTTAATATCTCCCGGCAAAAAGCCCAGGTCGCGATTGGCCAGTGGCATAATTGGTCTTGCCAGCAAGGTTTGTTTGTATTGCTTATGCTGATGGAGTGCCGCTGCAAGTGCCAGTAATGTTTTTCCTGTTCCTGCTTTTCCGGTAAGTGATACCAGCTTTACTTCCGGGTTAAGCAATGCATGAAGAGAGAAGGTTTGCTCTGCATTCCGGGGCTCTATACCAAAGGCGGAATGTTTCTCGATTCTCCGGATGGTCTGGCTTATCGGGTCAAACCAGGCAAGCACGCTCTGACTGGCATTTTTTAATATCACATACTGATTGGAAGGAAGTTGTTCATCGGTCATTGGAAAATCAGCACGCGAAACCTGGCCATTCTGGTAAAGTGCTTCAATGATGTTTTTGTCAAATCCATCGAATGTTTCGACGCCATGGTGCAGGATTTCAATATTTTTGACTTTGTCAGATTCGTAATCTTCTGAAACCAAACCTAACGATTTGGCTTTCATTCTCAGGTTGATGTCTTTGGTGATGAGGATGGTCTGCCGCTCAGGATTTTTCTCCTTTACGTGCAGGGTAATGGCCAGAATCCGGTGGTCGGGAGTATTCTCAGAGAATGAATCCTGCATCTGAGCAGGGATGGGTTTCCCGGTTTCGATAAACAGGCGGCCATGTCCCTTGCCCAGAGTAATGCCTTTGGTAAAGAGCTGTTCGCCCGACAACCGATCCATTTCCCTTACAAATTCACGTGCCTGAAAGTTAATCTGGTCATTTCCTTTTTTGAACTTATCAAGTTCCTCGAGTACCACAATGGGGATAATGATGTCGTTTTCTTCAAAATTGTAAAGACATTTATGATCGTGAAGCAAAACATTGGTGTCCAGCACGAATATTTTTCCGGAGGTTTTCTTTTTTGCAGCCATAACAATAGGGTTTTAAAGATTTGTAGTTTCTTTAAATATATAGAAAATTTTGGGGAATCGGTTGGCAATTGAAAGGAAAAGGAAATGCTTTTCAGAAAAAATATTTTTGGTGTGGATTGAATGCTTTGATTGTTTGTGCTGGAACATTTATTATAGTTGTTCTTACTTAAAATCCAGTCATGCTTGTCTGTGTTTCGTTGTTTTCGCAATATTTTTGAATTATGCAAACGGATTTTTTCTGCTGAGTGCATCTATTTTCCTTATTTTTGCATCCTTAAAACGAAACAGGATGCAAACCCAAATAATTGCAGAACAAATTATTATTGCCGGAATCATTGTGTTGACAGGAGCTGTTGGTAGTTGGTTAAAAGTAATCAACGACGATGTGCGGTTGTCTATATCGAAGCTTGTGTTTAAAATTACTCTTCCACTGCTCATCCTGACTACCGTTTCGAGTATGGAGATGTCACATGAGGTGCTGGTGAACGGAGGGTGGGCAACATTCTTTTCTGTGCTCTCTATGGGGTTGATGTATGTGGCTGGAAAAATATCGGTCAGGATATTCAGACTTCCGCAGCGGACAGCTGTGGTTCATGAATTACATACCATGTTTGGGAACATCGTGTTTCTCGGGTTTCCTCTGGTGGCTGCTCTTTATCCCGATGAGGAAGCATTGCTGTACGCTGCTATTTTCTACATGGTTTCCAGTTTTATGCAGTGGACTTATGGTATATTTCGCTTAAAAGGCCAGAGCAATGTATCTTTAAAAGAGCGTTTCAAAAATTTGCTGAATCCCAATACCGTGGCTTTTTTGGTGGGACTGGTGTTATTTTTGATTCAGATTAAGCTGCCTGATCTGTTGCATATTCCCCTTAGCCGTATTGGCAAAGCCACCAGTCCTTTGGCACTTTTGTATATTGGATCCACATTGGCGGGAATTAGTCTGAAAGGAACCATGAAACGTGCCGATATTTATTTGCTCAGTCTGAATAAACTGGTGCTGATACCCGTTGTTCTTCTTTTGATTATCAATTTTGCTGTTCGTCATCTGGGAGTTGAGCTGGGACAGATGGCTAAAACTATTATTGTTTTGGAAGCTGCCATGCCATGCATGAGTATGATTGTGATTATGGCCAAGGCATTTGGTGCGGCAGATGACCGGGCAGCAGAAAATGTACTTCTGACTACCCTGCTGAGTTTGCTTACCCTTCCGCTTGTGTATTTTCTGGCATCGGTGTTGTGACTTGATGAGTGAATGCTAAAACCTGGTTGATATTAATCATCATTCATGTTCGGGGATGAAGCTGATTTAAGTGATTTTTGTTTTTATATTTGTAAATTAACAATCACTTCAAATTAGCCCGTGAATCATGAAATCCCAAATAATTCTGTTCTTCTTTATTATCTCGATTGCCCAGGTTGTTAGTGGCAAAAAACAGTTCCCCACTGATGTCCGGTATGAAGTAATTGACGCAGAGGATGCTTTGAGTAACGGGTCTGTCTCGGAGATAATCAAAGATAGTTCTGGCTATGTTTGGATAGGAACCTACTATGGGTTAAATCGATACAACGGGTATGAAGCCGTTCCTTATTACCATAATTCAGGAAAGCCAAATTCCCTGCCAAATAATTTTATCACTTCTCTTTTTTTGGATAGTAAGGGAACATTGTGGGTTGGAACAAAAGATGGACTCTGTTTTTATGATGACAAGAGAGATCTCTTTGAAGAGGTATTCTGTGAGCATTCATCAAATCCTGCTAAGCATATTGGGACAGTCTTTGCCGGGGGAAAGGATGGGTTTTATGTAGGAATGATGGGAGGCGGCTTGTACTGGTATTCTTATAAGAAGGAGTTGCTTAGGCCTGTGGTAAAGAATATGTCATCCGAAACGAGATTGAAGTCTCAGATTTATTGTGGATACGTTTTGTCAGAAGATTCAGTATTTGTAGGAACTTATGGCAATGGAATAGGTAGATACAATTCGTTGACCGATAGTTTGGAGGTGTATTCCTTTCCTGGAATGGAAATTAATTGCATCGAGCAGGCAGGCCCGGAGAATTTACTATTGGGAACCAATAATATGGGATTGTATCATTTCAATATAAAGTCCAAACGTTATGAGAATATCCCTGTGTTTGATGCTTCAAATCAGCCTGTAACCATTGTTTTGGACATAGAGAAGGACTTGAACGGACAGTTTCTGATTGCGACGGATGGAGCTGGTGTTGTAGAGTTGGATGGAACTTCTTTAAAGCCTTCCGGAGGCGGGGAATATTCCAATAAATTTAATCTTTTCGAAAATGAAGGTGTAAGAGCTTTATATCTGGAGGAATCCGGAATTACCTGGGTTGGGACAGTCGGAAAGGGGTTGTTTAAGTATAATCCGTTGTTCAATCAGTTTTTGTTGACGGGTGAGAACGGAGGAGTTGATCATTCTGCTCTGAATGAGAATGTCATAGATGTATTTCAGGACACCAGGGGCTGTATTTGGGTTGGTACAGACGGAGGTGGTTTGTTTATGATGGAAATGGATGGGAGAGTAATTGAGCGGTTTGAGAATTTCAATAATCATACGAAGCTTAAATATATAGATGTTGTCAGGAGAGTATATGAGGATTCGGAAGGGGATATATGGTTGGGGACCTATGGAAACGGAATAAGCGTTTTTACCCCGGGCAAAGAGCATGATAGTTTTCAAACTTTCCATTTGACTCAAAATGAAAGGTTCGACAATGCCAGTCATGTTTGGTCAATTGAAGGAGCCGGAGAACATCAAATATGGGCAGGTACCCTGGGAAGAGGGCTTTTCAGAATTAATAAGCAAACGGGCGTTGTTTCATCTCTGAACACTATTAATGCCGAACTTGATTCTTTTCTGAATCCATATATTCTGAGTCTTGCAAAAGATAATAAACAGCGTTTGTGGGTAGGGACCAGCAACGGTGTCGTTAGAATTTCTAAAGACCTTAACGATTTCTCAGTATTTCTGTATGATTCACTGAATAATAGTGGCGTCGGCCGAAATACGATTACCGATATATATCACAGTAAAGATGGCTCTACCTGGTTATCTACCAATGGCGGTGGGGTCGTCAAAGTAGGGGAAAATGATAGTTTGACCATTTTTAATACGGCAAAGGGGCTGAGTCACGATAAAGTTTATGATGTTTTTCAGGACTGTCAACAAGATTATTGGATTGCAACCTATAATGGACTGAATCGTTATCGTGTAGCGGATGGGGAGTTGTTAATGCTTGATGCGCGGGATGGTCTTAATAGCAGTGTGATGCAGGTTGCAATGTCGTTACAGAATGGTTATATAATGACAGGAAGTCCCAAAGGCCTCAATTGTTTTAAGCCGACTAACCTATTGTTAAATAATCTGCCCCCAAAAGTGATCTTTGAAAACCTTTTTGTAGATAATCAGGAGATTTTTCCGGATGATGAATCTAATATTCTTGAGAATACTATTCAATATGCAGAGAATATTGAGTTGACATCAGAGAATAATTCTTTTGCCTTGTTTTTTTCCGGCCTGAATTATTTTATGCCTGAAAAGACCAGGTATTCCTACCGCCTGCTAGGGCTTTCTGAAGATTGGAGTATCCCTTCGGAGGAGCGTTGGGCCAGGTTTAACAAATTACCACCCGGAGCATACACTCTTCAGGTAAAGGGGATGAATAACAGTGGGGTTTGGAGTGACGAACCGGCAACGCTTAATATTGAGATTTTGCCTCCCTGGTATAAAACGCGTTTTGCCTTCTTCGGATTTCTCGGAATTTTTGGGATTTTAGTCTTTGCTTATATGAAATATTCCATCTTCCTTATAGAGATGAAGAAGAATCTCTCCTTTGAGAAAAAAGAACGGCTGAGGATGGAAGAATTGAGTGAAATGCGTTCGCAATTTTTTACAAATATCTCTCATGAATTTCGCACACCTTTAACATTGATTTTATTGCCTGTAAGGAAGATTCTCAGCCAAGACGGCCTTTCACCGGAGATAACGGAGTCATTATCGGGTGTAGCCCACAATGCCGGTTATCTTACTCAGTTAATTGATCAGATTCTGGAAGTAAGTAAAATTGAATCAGGTCATTTACAACTTAACCTTTCGGAGGAGAATTTCTCTAAATTTTGTGGACAGACTGTTGGTCAATTTAAGGGATTGGCCCAGGAGAAACAGATAATTTTAAAATTTAATGGTCACTTGTCATACTCCTGGTTGAAGTTTGATAAAAATGTGGTTGGAAAGATTATTAACAATTTGTTGTCTAATGCTTTGAAATATTGTGAAAAGGGTGGGCATGTGACTTTTACTTTACTGGAAGAACCGGATGCCGGTCAGAATTCAGGTGAAAAGATGGTTGGAGCAAAAATGTCTTCTTCTATTGTTGATAATCGTCCCTTAAAGGTAGGTTTTAAAATTGTAGATGATGGGACAGGAATATCAAAGGAGAATTTGGATAGATTATTTAACAGATATGAGCAGTTTGGAAAGGCCGTAAATAATTATCAACAGGGAACCGGAATAGGTCTTGCACTGGTAAAACAATTAGTGGACCTTCATAATGGAGACATTAAAGTTACCAGTAAAGAAGGAAAAGGTACTTCTTTCGAAGTCTTTTTTAAGGTCTTTCCTGTCGCCTCCAGATATGAGCATGAGTATGTTTCTCCTGTTGTTTTTAATTCAACGGTTCAGGGGTTCTATACCTCTAATGAATCTGAAGTAAAGAAATCTGATAAAAATCCGGGACAGAAGAGTGGTACCGGGGAAAAGCATATTCTATTAGTAGAGGACAATCAGGACGTTTTAGCCTTTTTAACTGATGAACTTAGTAGTTTATATCGGGTGTCAGGGGTGAAGGATGGTACTCAGGCACTTGATTGGCTTGCTCTTCATCAAGCCGATTTGGTATTAAGTGATGTCGTCATGCCGAATATGGATGGCATTGAATTGTGCAGGAAAATTAAAACCAATGATAATTTGAGCCATATCCCGGTTATATTGTTGTCGGCCAGGGGAGAGTCGGGTGACAAGATTGAAGGGTTGGAGTACGGAGCTGATTTATACTTGTCCAAGCCTTTTGACATGGAGTTGTTGAAGGCCTATGTGAGAGGGCTTATTCTTAATCGTGAAAAAATGAAAGAATACCTCTCGTCCTATTTGTATGAGAATCATTCGGTCGATAAGAAAATAGACTTAATTGAGGAACAATTTCTGAAAAAAGTGGTGTTTGTTATTAAAGCCAACCTTGACAATGAATATTTTTCCGTTGAGGACTTGTGTGATGCTGTGGGTATGAGTCGAAGCAATCTTCACAGAAAATTGAAGGCTATTGTGGGTAAAAGCACCACTGAGTTTATTCGGTCTTTCCGGTTGAAAGAAGCCGCTTTGTTGCTTTCGGATACTGATCTGCAGGTATCCGAAATAGCCTTTAAGGTAGGATTTAGCAATGTATCTCATTTTATTAAGATATTTCGACAGGAGTTTTCTCTTTCTCCTTCTTTGTATAGAAAATCCAAACGAACAGAGATTCATAATTTCTCATAACCGGGTGGTTTATACTTAAAATACCATGTTCGTTTTATCTGGTAACTCTTCAGATTATTCCCTCACATTATTGGTCGCATTGCGACCAATAATGTGAGGGGGGAGGGATACCTCAAACCCCAGGGCGTTTCCCAGGGCTATTGCTCTCAGGCTATCAGTCTGTTTACACCTTGCCTGGCTTATGTGTAAGGTAGGCTAGATAGCTTCTCAAATCTATTCAGGGCGCTGTTTCATTATCACATCTTTATTGCAATCCTTTTTATCTGTCTGTAAGCATGCTTCCTTTTATGGGCGGTTTGACCAGAGGTTCGTTTTTTACAAAATGCAACGTAGAGAATCTTTTGCAACAATAGTGTTATTGTTGCATCAAATGGCTCATTTTTAGGAACAGGCAGAGTGTAGAAGATGGTCGGTTCCAGATACATTTGTTTCACGTTGTGCTTATGAATTAAAACCGAATCATTAAAAAGATGATACAGTCTGAAGACGAAGAAAAAAAGATGAAACGCTTCAAGAAAATACGTGGAGGGTTAATCATTGGAATTTTGCTAATGCTGGCTCTCTTCTATTACACAGTTTTTACCAAATAATTTGTTGAATTAAAAATTCTTAATCTATGAAAAAAACGGATTTTTTTAAACAAATGCTGATCCTTCTATTTCTTACATCTATTGTGGGAGAGGTTGCAGCTCAGCAGATCACTGTCCGGGGGACAGTTACTGAATCTTCTACGGGAGGAGAACCTATTCCCGGTGTTTCTGTGGTACAAAAGGGAACGATGAACGGCACAATTACTGATGTTGATGGGAATTATCAGATTATGCTTCCGGAGGATGCTACTTTGGTTTTTTCCTTTATTGGATTTATAACCACAGAGGTGCCTGTTAACGGGCAGGAAATTATCAATGTCGAGCTTGAACCTTCAGTTATCAATGTTCAGGAGGTTGTTGTTACTGCTTTGGGAATTGAGAAACGAAGCAAGGGGCTGACCTATTCCACCCAATCCATGAGCGGAGACGAACTTACGGATGCTAAGGATGTCAACCTGGTAAATTCGTTAACAGGAAAAAGTGCAGGGGTCGTTATTACCAAAAGTAGTTCCGGTCTGGGTGGATCTTCCAAGATGCTGATTCGTGGTAACCGTTCTGCCGGAGGTAACAACCAGCCACTTTATGTAATTGATGGTATGCCAATGCTGAACAGCGTTTCGGAACAACCCAGTACTTCTATTGGAGGTACTAATGATGCCGGCGGCCGCGATAGTGGAGATGGTATTTCGAACCTCAACCCCGAGGATATCAAGAGCATTAATATTCTCAAAGGAGCTTCAGCTGCTGCCCTTTATGGGACACAGGCGGCCAACGGGGTTATTGTTATTACTACCAAAAAAGGACTGGCCGGAAGAACAACCGTGAATGTTAGCTCCAATACCACAGTGGAGTCTGCTGTTTCTCTTCCTGAATTTCAGGATAAGTATGGGCACAGTTCCGGTGGTTACAGCTGGGGTGATAAGATCAATGGTTCAACCGACTATGTGGATGATTTCTTTAAAACAGGGGTGACAACCATTAATAGTATGTCTCTTTCTTCGGGAAGCGAAAAAATGCAGACCTATTTTTCTTATGCCAATACTTCAGCAAAAGGGATTATTGATGGGAATAAACTTAAAAAACATAACCTGAACTTCAGAGAATCAGGAAAGTTTTTTAATGACAAGTTATCTCTTGATGCCAATGTAAATCTGTTAAACCAGTCAATAACCAATAAGCCTGTAGCCGGTGGTTATTATCTCAATCCTTTGGTTGGCTTATATCGGTTCCCCCGAGGTATGGATATGCAACCCTATAAAGATGATTTTGAGGTATATTCTATTGATCGAAACCTGAATGTTCAGAATTGGCACAAGGAATTAGAGGCAATGGAGCAAAACCCTTACTGGATTAATAATCGTATGCCCAGTAAGGATCGGAGGAACAGGGTTTTGTCTTCATTGACTGCCAGGCTCGACATTAACAGTAATCTGAATGTGCAACTCAGAGGGAATGTGGATTATACCAATGACAGGTACAATAAGAGAATTTATGCATCCACACATACAGCACTTTCCGGTAGCAATGGGCGGTACATCGTAATGAATCGTGAAGAGATACTGAACTATGGTGATGTTTTGCTAAACTACAACAATGTTTTTGGGGATGTTTCGCTTACCGCTTCGTTGGGAGCCAGTGTGAATGATACAAAAGTGCGAAGTGAACGGCTGGATTCCAGACCCAATAATTTGCACCTTCCCAATGTGTTTACAGTTGCCAATATGGATATTGGATATATTGAGGAGATGGATCTTCACCGGCAAATGCAGTCTGTTTTCGGAACCGCTCAGGTTGGTTTTAAAGACCTGTTGTTTCTGGATGTAACCGGCCGAAATGACTGGTCTTCAGCTCTTGCAAACACCGATAGTGAAAATTCAGGTTTCTTTTATCCTTCTGTCGGGGTAACAGCGGTGCTTTCCGATATGATGAATATGCCGGGTTTTATTGACTTTGGTAAAGTCAGGGGATCATGGAGTAGTGTGGGTAACGATATTCCTGTGTATATCAGTAATCCGACAAATTCTTTGGCGGCCGGAGGAAATCTTATTTTTAATTCTGAAGCACCCTTTGATAATCTGAAGCCCGAACTCTCCAAATCTGTGGAACTGGGAACTGAGTGGCGGATGTTTGCCAATAAATTATCTCTTGACCTGACTTACTATAAGACCAATACGGAGAACCAACTGTTTACACTTCCTGCTCCTGCCGGTTCCGGTTTTTCATCCTATTATGTGAATGCCGGAAACATTCAAAATGAGGGTTTTGAAGCTGTTGTTGGAATTACTCCTTTGGCTGAGAACGATTTGTTCTGGAAAAGTACCATCAATTTTGCAACCAATAAAAACACAGTGAAAGAGTTGCATCCTGATCTGAAGGAATTTCGCTTCGGAGATCAGACTTCCAATTCTTACTGGATGAAATTGGTGGAAGGTGGTTCTTTCGGTGATATTTATGGTGTGGCATTTGCCAGAAACGAATCCGGCGAAATTATTTATGACGAGGATAATTTGCCAACACGTCAGGAAGAATTTGTTAAAATAGCCAATGCATCTCCCGATTTCTCTCTGGGATGGAACAACAGCATTACTGTAAAGAATTTTAATTTTCAGTTCCTGATTGATGGAAGATTCGGTGGAGATGCAATCTCCTTAACTCAGGCTGATCTTGATCAGTTTGGTGTAACCCAGGAAACAGCAGAGGCCCGCGACCGCGGATATGTGGAGTTGGAAGGCCGTAAAATCAACAATGTCAGAGAGTTTTACAACAGGGTGGGCGGAAGAAACGGTATTTCTGAGTACTATGTTTATGATGCAACAAATGTGCGGCTTAGAGAGGTTATTCTTGGATATTCTATCGGTGAAGAGGTGTTTGGTGCAGACTCTTTTGTGAAAAATGCAAAGGTTTCTCTAATCGGACGGAATTTGCTCTTTATCTACAAAGATGCCCCTTACGACCCTGAAGCGCAGTTGTCTGTTGGCAATAACCTTCAGGGAGTGGATGTATTCGGAATGCCTGGTACCCGAAGCTATGGTTTGAATGTAAAATTAACTTTTTAAGAGATGTTGATTATGAAAAAATATATTTTTAAAACAATTCTGTTGTTGACAATTGTTCCCCTTTTGTTTTTGAAATGTACCGACCATTTTGATGAGTTGAATACCAATCCGACAGGGATTACAGAGGAACAACTGGAAGGTGATTACAATATGATCGGAGCCTATTTCCCTCAAATGCAGCAAATGATATACATGAACTACAACTGGGGAGATGGCAAAGATTGGACTTACCAAATTGCCCAAAACCTGAATGCTGATATTTACTCAGGGTATATGATGTCTCCTACGCCCTTTAATGCCAATGTGAATAACCTGACATACTCTCTGGTTGATGGCTGGAATTTTGCCGCATGGGAATACACTTATGCCCATTTTATGACTGCCGCACTGGAAGTGGAAAAAAAGGCGGTGGATGAATATGCTCATTTTGGTGCCGTTGCAAAGGTGTTAAAAGTTACCGCCATGCATCGAATTTCCAACCTCTACGGGCCAATCATTTATTCCGAGTATGGAAAGTCTCAAACTGGTGGCACTTATGATTCTCAGAAAGAAGCGTACAATGCCTTTTTTGATGATCTGAGTGATGCTGTGACTACTCTGGAAACTTTTATTCAGGATAATCCCGGAGCCACTCCTTTTCAGAACTTTGATCAATTTTTTGGAGGCGATTACCAAAGGTGGATTCAATTCGCCAACTCATTGCGCCTGAGGCTGGCTATTCATATAGCGAATGTTTCTCCGGAGAAGGCCCGTCAGGAAGCAGAGGCTGCTGTGAATGCCCCATATGGACTGATGTTGGACGGTGTTGCTGCTGTAAGCGGAAAAGGATATACTCATCCTTTGGCTGTTCTGAGTAGTTCCTGGAATGATGTGTTGATGGGGGCCCCCATCGAATCTATAATGAGAGGGTATAATGATCCCCGTTTACCTGCATATTTCAAACCTGCTGTAGATGAGGATTTAATCAGTCAGGGATATGAGTTTAAAGGCATCCGTCAGGGAATCGAAATAGAAGATAAGGGGACTTATGTGGAACATTCACAATTGAACATCTCTACTGAATCACCCGCCATATTGATGACTTCTGCCGAAGTTTATTTCCTGTTGGCCGAAGGCGCCCTGAGAGGATGGAATGTTGGGGGCACAGCTGGTGATCTTTATGTTAAAGGGGTTGAAGCATCAATGGCCCAGTGGGGCGTGTCTGCAGGTGATTATCTTAATCAGGATAATGTGGCTGCACCTTACGTCGATCCCATCCATCCGGAAAACAGTGTCGAAGAGGGCAATGAATATTTAAACAATGTATCTCCACGATGGGTGGAGGAAGCATCGGATGAGGTTAAGCAGCAAAAGATAAGTATTCAAAAGTGGTTGGCCATATTTCCTGAAGGAGTTGAGGGTTGGACTGAGGTGAGAAGAACCGGATATCCCAAGATTTTTCCTGTGATAGTTAATCACAGTGGGGGAGTAATTCCTTCAGAACACTTTGTGCGACGGTTGAATTTTCCTCCTTCCGAAAGAGATTTGAATCCTTCTTATTCCAATATAGAAGTACTTCTTAACGGGCCTGATAATGGAGCAACCCCTCTTTGGTGGGATGTGGATTTGGAGTAGTATTTTCTCATGGATAGTATGAAGTAGCGTTTGTGAGGCATTTCCGGAATTCTATAACCGGAAATGCCTTTTTAATAGATTCTGGTGAGGGGTAGTATAACCCGGTTCGTAACAAAAGAAAGTTCGAATAATGTTGTTATGCCTGAGCTAAGTGGTTTTATTTGCTCTCAGGCTTTAAGTGGACACTTATCAGGTAGTTGCAAAATCTTAAATGATACGAGTCTCGAATGTTCGGGACGCGTTTTATTAGATCTTTATAATCAAATTTTATACTAATGAGAAAGAAAGCTTTTAAGTTGTCAATATGGATGTTGATTGTTGCATCATTGACAGGTTGTGGTAAAGAGAATGAAGCTTCCAGAGAACTGGCTGTGATTCCCAAACCTGTGAAAATGAAATCACTTGGAGGGGATTTTCAGTTTAATGAAAAGACAGTTATTGTTGTGAGTGGTGATGATGAACAGC
This sequence comes from Marinilabilia salmonicolor, assembly GCF_003003035.1. Classification (GTDB taxonomy): domain Bacteria; phylum Bacteroidota; class Bacteroidia; order Bacteroidales; family Marinilabiliaceae; genus Marinilabilia; species Marinilabilia salmonicolor_A. Next base: position 91,218 of record NZ_PVTS01000005.1, read on the forward strand.
AAATAGGTGTTGCACATTATTTGTCGAAATTGTTAAGTTCTGCTACAGGTTTTCGGCCCGAGGTTAATGTGGAGGACAATTCGGAGGACAATTCCATCTTTTTGGAAATAGACAAATCAATTACAGGTGCTCCCGGTTGTTATTCTTTATTGGTGACAGAGTCAAAGGTGTCTGTTTCAGCTCCCGGAGTTACAGGGCTTTTTTACGGGGTTCAAACGTTGCGACAGTTGTTACCCCCTGAGATTGAATCGGATGTTTTGTTTCCCGATATGGAGTGGAAAGTTCCGGCAGTGGAAATATTTGATGAACCGGCTTTTCCGTACAGAGGGTTACACCTGGATGTGAGTCGGCATTTTTTTCCTGTAAGTTTTATTAAAAAATATATCGATTTGCTTGCCTTTCATAAGATGAATGTATTTCATTGGCACTTGACTGATGATCAGGGATGGCGTTTGGAAATAAAGAAATATCCGATGCTGCAGGAAATCGCCAGTCAACGGGAAGAAACGCTTGTCGGGCATGGTCTGGAAGAGCCTTTTGTCTATGATGGACAACCTTATGGTGGCTATTATACACAGGAGGAGGTAAAAGAAGTTGTAAAATATGCCGAAGAACGATTCGTGACAGTGATTCCGGAAATAGAAATGCCTGGGCATGCGCAGGCAGCACTGGCAGTATATCCTCATTTGGGCTGCACTGGCGGACCCTATAAAACCGTTACCCGATGGGGGGTGTTCCCGGAGGTGTTTTGTGCCGGAAAAGAGGAAACTTTTCAATTTCTGGAGGATGTGTTACTTGAGGTGATGGAACTATTTCCAAGCGAATATATCCATATAGGTGGCGATGAATGTCCTAAGACACGTTGGGAAGAGTGTGAATTTTGTCAGGCAAGGATTGCTGACGAAAACTTAAAAAATGAGCAGGAGCTTCAAAGTTACTTTGTACACAGGATCGAGGAGTTTCTGAACAGGCATGGCCGAAGCATCATCGGTTGGGATGAGATTATGGAAGGCGGGCTGGCTCCCGGAGCAACAGTGATGTCCTGGCAGGGGGAGAAAGGAGGAATTCAGGCTGCTAAAATGGGGCATAACGTGATCATGACACCTGTGTCGCATTTGTATTTCGATTATTACCAGACAGATCCGGAAGGAGAGCCTTTGGCTATCGGGCATTTCTTGCCCCTTGAGAAGGTTTATTCTTACCATCCTGTGCCGGACACGTTAACATCTGAGGAAGCAAAGTTCATAATTGGCGCACAGGGAAATCTGTGGTCAGAATATATTAAAACTCCCGGGCATGCAGAATATATGGTTTTCCCGAGAGCCGTGGCTTTGTCTGAAATTCTTTGGACTCCTGTAGAAAATAAAAACTATAATGATTTTCTTCAGAGGTTAGATGTTCATAAGCGACGTCTGAATGTGCTGGATGTGAATTATTTTAAAGAATAGAAATTAAATTAAATAGTGATTTTATAAGACAAAAGTCTGTTGGTTTTATGCCTGCAGACTTTTTTGTTACTTCTTGTTAATTGTTAGAATAATCTTCTTTCTATCCGGAAATATTGCGATTTTTGCGGGAAGTTACCGGAATCTATGACCAGCATGACAACATTGGTTTTTGGATTAATATGTGGTGGAGGGGCATTGTTATGTTGTGTTTTTGATATTTTCGGGATCTTGAAAATAATTACATGTTGATGAACTATCAGGAAACTTTGGATTTTTTATTCAGCCAGCTGCCCATGTATCAAAGGGCGGGTAAAGCTGCTTACAAAGCCGATCTGGCGAATACTTTAGCACTGGATAAATATTTTGGTCATCCGCATCGACGGTTTCGCACAATTCATGTGGCCGGAACCAACGGAAAAGGGAGTGTCTCACATATGCTGGCATCTGTTCTTCAGGCTGCAGGGTACCGGACCGGGTTATATACTTCGCCACATTTACTCGATTTCAGAGAGCGTATAAAGATTGACGGAAGAATGATTTCTGAAACTGAAGTAACACAGTTTGTGGAACAGCACCGTGGGGTGATAGAACGAATTGCTCCTTCTTTTTTTGAGATGACGGTGGCTATGGCTTTCGATTATTTTGCCCGCAAGGAGGTAGATGTAGCAGTTGTGGAAGTGGGCCTGGGAGGGCGTTTGGATTCCACCAATATCATAACTCCCGATTTGTCGGTAATTACAAATATCGGGCTGGATCATACAATGTTTCTGGGCGATACCCTGAGGGCAATTGCGGGTGAAAAGGCAGGAATTATTAAGACGGGTGTTCCGGTGGTGGTCGGGCGTCATCAGGAGGAAATTGAGGATGTTTTTCGGGATAAAGCCAAGAAACAAAGGGCATCTCTTTATTTTTCAGGAGAACTTGCAACGCTAAAACCGGGAGTAACCTCAGCTGAATTTCAGGAGCTGATTGCCGAAGCGTCATTGGGAGGAGGAACCTATCGTTTGCCTTTATTGGGCCATTATCAACAGGAAAATTTCAGAACAGTCCTGGCTGCATTAAATATTCTCAATAAATCATGGTATGAACTGACACCGGAATCTATTTCTAAAGGGATTGAAAATGTTGTGAAAAACACTGGTTTACTGGGGCGTTGGCAAAAATTGTCAGAGCACCCCACTGTAATATGTGATACGGGCCACAATGTGGATGGAATTTCTGAGGTGATGCAGCAGTTGATGCTTCAGGGGAAAGAAAATATTCATATTGTCTGGGGGATGGTTAATGATAAAGATATCTCCGGTGTGTTGAAATTACTGCCGGTGAATGCCCGTTATTATTTTACAAGGGCATCCATTCCACGGGCGTTGGATGAAAAACTGTTAGAAGAGGATGCCGGAAAGGTTGGTTTGAGAGGAGAATCATTCAGAAATGTTCGTTTGGCCATCGATGCTGCAAAAAAAAATGCAGCATATAATGATTTGATTTTCATTGGTGGGAGCACTTTTGTGGTCGCTGAAGCATTGGAAAAATGAATTTTTTGTTTGGAGGTTGAGAAAAACTCTTCTATATTTGCATCGCTTTTGAGAAAAAGACGGGCGGTTAGCTCAGTTGGTTCAGAGCACTTGGTTTACACCCAAGGGGTCGGGGGTTCGACTCCCTCACCGCCCACCAACGACCAATTTTTTCTCAAAAGGGCGATTAGCTCAGTTGGTTCAGAGCACTTGGTTTACACCCAAGGGGTCAAAGGTTCGAATCCTTTATCGCCCACCTATTCTGAAGGACCTTACGGGTCCTTTTTTTGTTTAAGGTGGTCGGGTGTTTTTTATTACTGATTTCTTTCAGCAATAAAAAACTTCATTAATTTTGTAAGAACGAATTTCATTCATTGAAAAACAACCATGGAAGAAGGAAACAGTAAAAAGAAGAGCTTTCTGGTACCCGAACCGGCGCTTAGACGCATGCCCTGCTATTTGGCTTATCTTAAAATTGCCTCCCGGCAGGGAGATCGTTATATTTCATCTACCAATATTGCCGGAGATATGGGAGTGGATCCCACCCAAGTTACCAAAGATCTTGCTTATACAGGTATTTCCGGAAAAACCCGTGTGGGGTATGAAGTAGAACCTCTTATTGATGCCCTTGAGGATTTTCTCGGGTTCCGGATCGTTGATCAGGCTTTTCTTTTCGGAGCTGGTAGTTTGGGGCGTGCATTGTTACACGACCATGGTTTGAAGCAATACGGCTTAAATGTTGTGAAGGCTTTTGATATTGATCCTTCGGTAGTGGGCCGTGAGATTGTCGATGTGCCCATTCATCACATTGACGATTTTAAGCTGATGCGCGAAGAGGGTGTTGAGATTGGGATTCTCACTGTACCCACCGAGAGTGCACAGCAGGTAGCTAATCTGATGGTGGAAGGTGGGATTCGTGCCATTTGGAATTTCACGCCTGTCCGCATTAAAACTCCTGATAATGTAGTTGTCCAGAATACTTCGCTTTATGCACATCTGGCCGTGATGTTTAACCGACTGCATGAGATTAAACAAGACGAAAAGAAATTTTGATGACACCGCATTAGTTGGTGAGGGTTGAGGGATGAATGTTAAGCTCACCCCTCATCAGGTCACCAGTTAAAACGTCAACGAGAATTTCGTCTCCTTTCCTGGCTCCGAATAGGCATTGATTCCCCCTCCGTGAAGTCGCATTATTTGCCGTGATAGGCTGAGACCGATGCCGGAACCCTGTGGTTTGGTGGTAAAGAATGGAATGAAAATTTTATCCAGCACATCGGGTAAAATGCCCTTGCCGTTGTCGGTAACCTGGATTGTTATTCGTCCCCGGCGGTTTAGAAAAGCTTTGATTTCCAGTTGTGGATTGGAAGTTTCCTCAAGGGCATGAACTGCATTGGTAACCAGGTTTATGAGCACCTGCTCGATGAGGTGCTGGTCAGCAGAAAGTTCGAGTGACTCCGGTTCAACAATGATGTTGCAGGTGATCCCTTTATTATGAATTTCATTTTCATGAAGATCTCTGATGTTATCGAGAAGGTCCTTGACTTTAAAAATGGAAAAGCTGGGAGTGGGGATTTTTGTGAGATTCCGGTAGGTGTTTACAAAGTGGAGAAGCCCGTCGGTACGCTTGTGGATAGTTTGCAGAGCTTGTTCCACTTCCTTCAGGGATTCCGTGTCCTCGGGATCCACCTGCTGGTTCTCCAGCGATGTGGCAATGTCCCGGATGAGTAGTTTGACCGTCGAAGACAGGGATGATATCGGGGTAATGGAGTTCATTATTTCGTGTGTCAGCACCCGGATAAGTTTTTGCCATGACTCCATCTCCTTTTCATCCAATTCCTGTTGTATGTTCTTAATTGAGACCAGTAGAATGGTGCGGTTGTGAATGCGAAATTCCGTGGCATATATGGCCAGTTGCAACAAATCATCTTTTTCTCTTACCCGGATCAGGTCGTTTTCCCCGTGTTTGATGGTTAAGAGTTTTTGAACAATTTCGGGGCTGAATTCCTTCAGCCCCTGTATGTTGTGCAGAGTGCGAACCTGAAACAGTTTTTTCGTTGCGTTATTAATGAGTTCAACTGTACCGTCTCTCTGAAAAGCAATCAGGGCAATGCCAATGTGCTGAATGACCGTTTGCAGGTAGAAGAAATTTTCTTCTTTTTCGGCCCGTACAGACTGAAAGTCTTCAATTACTTCATTGAATGACTTTTTTAGCTTGTCGAATGAAGAATCGGTACTTTCAACCTGAAAAGTTCGTGTAAAATCGGAATACCGGATCGATTCCAGAAAATTGTTGAGTACACGGTTGGTTCGGTCCACATAGAAAATCATTGCAATAATCTGAAACAATACCAGAAGTCCTGCCAGAATTAAAGTCATGGTCAGTTCTGTATTGTACCAGAGGTAACTGAGTCCAAAGATGGAAGCAGTGAGTAGCAGACTCCGGATGATGTAGTTGGTTCGAAAAGAATTAAAGGCCATATTTTTCCATTCTTCGATAAAGGGATGTGCGGGTAAGTCCCAGGTCTGATGCAGCTTTGGAGATGTTTCCACTGTGCATCCGCATCACTTTCTCAATCACTTTTTGTTCTATTTCCTCCAGATTGTAGCTGTCAAAATCAAAGGCTTCTCCCGAACTGCCGTGGCTGGAGAGATGGAAGCTTCCCTCATCCAGATTTGGTGAGTCGCTCATGATAACAGCTCTCTCGAGTACATGTTGGAATTCACGAACATTTCCCGGCCAGGGGTAAGTGTTGAATTTTTTGATGACCTGATTGGATAATTTGTTGATTTTTTTGTTGTATTTACGTGAGTAAATTTTCAGAAAATGGTCGGCCAGCAGAGGGATGTCTTCGGGACGTTCCCTGAGTGGGGGAATTTCAATCTCCACGGTGTTGATCCGGTATATTAAATCCTGTCGAAAACCATCCTCCGCAGCCATTTGCTTTAAAGGCATATTGGTAGCGCTGATGAGTCTGATATCGATAGGTTTTGGCTTGTTGGCTCCTACGCGGGTTACTTCTCTCCGTTCCAGAACAGTCAGTAGCTTGGCCTGCATTGGTACCGAAAGGTTTCCTATCTCATCCAGAAAGATTGTCCCTCCGGAAGCCAGTTCAAACCGGCCCGGGCGGTCAGTTTTGGCATCTGTAAATGCCCCTTTCACGTGTCCGAAAAGTTCACTTTCAAAAAGTGTTTCACTCAATGCCCCCAGGTCAACACTTACAAAGGGCTCCTCCTTTCGCAGGGAGTGGCGGTGAAGGGCACGGGCAACCAGTTCTTTTCCTGTGCCGTTTTCTCCAAGTATGAGGACATTTGCATCAGTGCCTGCTACCTTTTGAATGGTCTTGAAAACCTGCTGCATCCCGGGAGAAACCCCAATGAAATCAGCAAAGGGCTGATCCATAATGGTGTTTATCTCCTTCTGCTTCTCCTTGAGATCGCTTGCTTCGCGTTTGGAACGATTGAGTTTTATGGCTGAGGAGATGGTGGCCAGTAATTTTTCGTTTTGCCAGGGTTTGATGATAAAATCGGTAGCTCCTGCCTTTATGGCCTGTACCGATTTTTCAACATCTCCGTAGGCGGTAATGAACAGTACCACCGCCTGGGGATCGATTTCAAGAACTTTGTCCAGCCAGTAAAAACCTTCTTTTCCGCTGATGGCATCCTGCGTGAAATTCATATCCAGTAAAATCACATCAAAGTCTGTCTCTTTCATGTGATTGGGGATGTTTGACGGATTGGTTTCCGTGACGATTTGTTCCACGTGGGGACGAAGCAGCAATTTCAGTGCAAACAGAATGTCTGTGTTGTCATCAACTGCAAGTATTTTTCCTGTCTTGGATGCCATGGTAAAGGACGTTTATTAAGAATGATTATTAATTATCAGGTTCAGGTTAAGATAAAGGCTTAGGTTAAGGTAAGGCTCAGCTTCCCAAATGTATTAAAAAATGTGCAAATCAGAATAAAAAATGTTCGTTTTCGTACAATTAAAAGGCCAATACTTTAGCGAAGATAAGTTCTGTTGCTGTTAAGTTGCCCTGTAACAGCGTTTTGATTTTTTTGGTCTGGTTTGTGATTAAAATATTTCAGACAAAATTGAGATAAAAGCTTGTGACCAAATTTTTATTCCCTGACCGATTGCAAGTTACACTAAAGAATTATTTATTAATATTGTGTAGGCAGAATGGTCATTCGGCTTTCTTGTTTTAACAGTTAAAAAGCTATGTGTTAGTGTTTTAATTGCAGACGCAGCACCGCCTGATTAGATTTAGGGGTGTACGCGAACGGACATGTAGTGTTCAAAACCGAACATATTTTAATTTTATGATTCATACCAGAAATCTTCAAAAGTTATTTCGTCGGGGGAATAATGAAAAATATGTTCTCCGCAATATCAACATTGATATTGAAGAGGGAGAATACGTGGTATTTGCCGGACCTTCGGGCAGTGGAAAAACAACCCTGCTGGGATTGTTGGGACTGGTGGATATTCCCTCTTCGGGTGAGATCTGGTTTCGGGAACAGGAGATTACAGGGCTGTCTGAACGAAAGCGAAATCGCATTCGTCGTGATCACATCGCTTTTCTTTTCGAAGAGATTCACCTGATTGATGAGCTTAACGTTTATGAGAATATTGAGCTTCCGCTGTTGTATATGCCTGACAGCAGAAAAGAGAGACGGCGCAAAGTAGAAGAACTTTTGGACAGATTCCGACTGACACATCTGCGAAAGCAATACCCCGGCAAGTTTGGCGATTTTGTACAACAGAAGGTTGCACTTGCCCGTGCTTTGAGCTGTTCACCTGATATTTTGTATGGTGATGAACCAACCGGTCGATTGAGTTCAGGCGAGAAGGAAGAATTCATGGAGTTGCTCAGACAGCTTAATGAGGAGGGGCATACCATTGCTTTGGCCACTCATTCCAGAGAGGCAGCCCGTCATGGGCAGAGAATTATTCAGCTTTTTGACGGACATGTGGTGACAACTTCGTCTGACAGGGGCTGAGAAAGACAAAATCATAAATTAGATTATGAGAATTCTGAACTATATAAAAATATCGCTTCGTACACTTTTTTTACATCGGGGTTTTTCACTGCTGACACTTCTTGGGCTATCGGTGGGTATTGCCATGAGTATATTTGTTCTGGAGTATGTTTTTTTTCAGTTTTCCTTCGATAAGCATTTCGATCGCTATCAGGACATGTACCGGGTGGTTACTTCCGGCAACATGGAAAACGAACAGGTGGATGCAGCCTTGTCGCCCATGGTTCTTGCGTCGAGGCTTAAGCAATATCCGGAGGTGGAATCGGCAACCCGGATAGTGGATGTTGGAGAAGTGCCGGTTCGGAGTGACTTTGCATCATCATATGAATCAGAGATTCTTTATGCAGACTCTGCTTTTTTCGATGTGTTTTCCACATCATTTCTTCTTGGCGGCCCGCAAAAGACTTTTCCAGATTCCTCTTGTGTTATTATCTCCCGTGCGGCAGCCTCCCGTCTTTTTGGTGACAGAAATCCGATAGGGCAGGAGCTCCGTTTTGACCAGGATGATACATACATTGTAAAAGGAGTTTTTGAGGATGTTCCCCAAAACAGTCATTTGCAATATGATTTTGTTCTTCCCTTTTCGGTAATGGAGCAACAGTTAAGAAATTATTACGGAGACAGCTTCTCCAGGATGATAGAAAGCTGGTTTTCCCTGGTTTGCTATGTTTATGTTAAAATGGAGCCTGGTGCAGATGTTCATAAACTGGAGGGTGCTTTTGCAGATGAGATAAAAGCCGAGATGGAAGAAGAGGACATGGCCATATTTTCGGGGGAACGAAAGACCAATTTACATTTCAGTTTTCAGCCGTTGCATCATATTTATCTGTTTTCGAGTCAGGATTTTGAGATTGGAAAAACCACCAATAAAGCCTATGTTTTTATTTTTCTGGGAGTAGCATTTTTTATTTTGTTGGTTACTGCCTTTAATTTTATGAACCTTACAACTGCACGCGCACTTGATAGGGCAAGGGAAGCCGGAGTTCGACGCCTTTTTGGGGCCAGACGTTTTCATTTGGCAGGACAATTTATTAGTGAAGCAGTTCTTTTTAGTTTGGTGGCTTTGTTTTTCGGTTTGGTCCTGGTTGAATTGCTTCTTCCGGTCTTTAATAAACTTTTTCTTGTAGAATTTTTTGACAGGAGCTACCGGCAGTCCCTGGATTTTCCGTTGGTGTTAACTGTTACGTTGGCAGTAGGACTATTGTCCGGTATTTACCCGGCCTTTGTTTTCTCGCGGATAAAGGCCTTTCATCTTCAATCGGGTTACAGAAGATTTTCGGCTTATCCGGGTTTGTGGGTTCGCGGGTTACTGGTAATGACTCAGGTGTTTGTCGCCGTTTTTGTCTCTACCGCAGCAGTTGGGATGTATCGCCAACTTAGTTATGTGAATAAAAAGGATCCCGGTTTTGATATTGATCAGGTTGGAATACTGGAGCGTGCCGGACATCTGGGGTCCAAATCCGAGACAATGTATCGGGAGATAGAGAATCTGGATATTACAGAGGATGTCAGCAGATTATATTTCAAGCCAGGAGAGCCTGTGACAATCATGTCTTTTAGTAATACGGAAGACAGCAGCCAGCTCTTTCTCTTTGAAGTTTATCCGGTGGATTCATCTTTCTTCCATACAATTGGTGTAAAAGCAGAAAAAGGAACTGAGCATCTCTTTGGTTCGGGAGATATAGTGGTCAACCGCCAGGCCGCCCAAATGCTGGGCAATGATGTTATTGGGAGAAAAATATATACCGTAGCCAGAGAAGCAGGAGATCGCATGGAGTTTGGCATTCAAGGGGTAGTTCCGGATATTCACTTCTCAGGCTGGAAACATTCACTGCGTCCTGCTGTGTATATTTATGCCGGACCGGAAGAGAAACTGACTTCTCTGCTTATCCGATTTAAAAAAGGACAATGGCCCCAAACACATCAGTTGTTGAATGATCTCTGGGGGCAGTCGAAGACAGGAATCCCATTTAAAGCAGTCTCCTTCCGGCAAAAGAACAGGGATTTTTACAGCGAGGATTACCGGTATATGTCATTGGCATGGGCGTTTGCAGTATTGGTAATAATCATCGCTACTCTTGGGATGACAGGGTTGGTTTCTTTTCTGTTAGCAACGCGTCAGCAGGAGTTGTACTTGCGAAAAATAACAGGATTTCCTGATTTTCATAACATCAGGATTCTGTTTTCGGGTTTTTTCCTTTTTGTGTTATTGGGAGTGCTGATGGCTTTTCCTGTCTCCGGATCAATGCTTTCCGACTGGTCTCAGGCTTTTGTAGTGCGTTATGAGGTGGATTATTTTTGCTTTGTTCTGCCTGCATTGCTGATGTTGCTTTTGGCAGGGGTGCTTGTGTTTCTGGGGGCGCGACGATTGCTCAACAAAATATCCCTTCATCAGTTCTGATGCATGGATTTAACTTCCCGGGAATAAAATAACTATCTGATGCATTAATCTAATAAAGCCTAAAGGTTTTAAAAAAAATCAATATATTTGCGCGTTTAGTAAAACGTACATGAATTTGAATTTATAAAAATAGCTACAAATGCAGAACAAAGGAGCGATCAGACTATTTGCCATATTGTTGGCACTGGTTAGTTTGTATCAGTTGATCTTTACCTTTCAGGCACGTCGCGTGGAAAATAAAGCTGAGGAAATTGCTCAGCAAAAAGCCGGTGACAACCCTGAATTGGTGAGTGAGTACAGATTTCAGTATCTCGACTCTATGAAGAGTGAAGTAGTGTATAATTTTCTTTTTGGATTAAGAGAATATACCTACCAGGAGTGTAAAGAACGTGAGATCAATTTTGGTCTCGACCTTAAGGGGGGAATGAACATGATCCTTGAGGTTCGGGTGGCCGATATTGTCCGGGCTCTTTCCAATTACAACCAGGATGCAAAGTTTAACGAAGCCATAAGACTGGCTCGTGAGCGTGAAAAAGAGTCCACTCGTGATTTTATTTCGCTCTTTTCTGAAGCATTTGAGGAAGTGGCTCCCGAAGGTCGTCTCGCTGCCATATTCAATACTGTTGAATTGAGAGAAAAAATTGATTACAACTCAACAAATGCAGAAGTAATTGAAGTTATCCGTGAGGAATCAAGAGGTGCTATAGATAATGCATTTAATATTCTTCGTACCCGGATTGACCGTTTTGGTGTGGCCCAGCCAAATATTCAGCGACTGGAACAAGCTGGTCGTATTTTGGTTGAACTCCCCGGTATTACTGATCCGGAACGTGTGCGTGACCTGCTTCAGGGAACTGCCAATCTGGAATTTTGGGAAGTTTACAATCAAAATCAAATTTTTGAAGCGTTGATGGCTGCCAATCAGATGATTGCGGAAGTAAATGCTCTGAAGAAGAGTGATGTTGACACCGCTGATGTTGTTCCGGAAGTTCAGGCAGAAGAAAGTGCTGAAGATGTAGCTCTTTTGGATGAAATTGAAGGAGATTCTTTGGATACCGGGGATGAGCAGCGTGTTGAATCTCTGTTTTCTGCGCTTGCACCATCCGGACGTCCTTCTTCTCCGGTTGTGGGATTGGCTACATCACGCGACACAGGAAAGGTGAATACTTATCTTGCCATGGAGGAGGTTCAGTCTCTTCTGCCACGCGATGTGGAGTTTATGTGGACTGTGAAGCCTATTCCCGGCAGCGATGCTCAATACTGGACCAATCAGCAGTTTGACGAAAATGATGAGCTTTTCCAGTTGGTTGCCATTAAAGTAAGCAGTCATGATGGTCGTGCCCCGCTTGAAGGAGACGTGGTTACCGGTGCACGAGCTGTTACCAGCCAGAGTGGCGCTTATGAAATTGAAATGTCAATGAACGGTGAGGGAGCCAAAACATGGGCCCGCCTGACCAAAGCCAATATTGATAAGTCCATTGCGATTGTTCTTGATGGTTATGTTTACTCATTTCCTACAGTTCAAAATGAAATTACAGGAGGTCGCAGCTCTATTACCGGTGATTTCACTCCCCAGGAGGCTAAAGACCTTGCAAATGTGCTGGAATCAGGAAAAATGCCTGCCCCGGCACGAATCGTTGAAGATACCGTTGTAGGTCCTTCTCTTGGTGCTGAGGCTGTGGATGCCGGATTTAAGTCTTTCATCTGGGCTTTTATTGCCGTGCTTATTTACATGATTTTATACTACGGCTTTAAAGCCGGATTGGTTGCTGACCTTGCTTTGGTTGCCAACATGTTCTTTATCATGGGAGTTCTGGCTGCCTTTAATGCAGTTCTGACACTTCCCGGTATTGCGGGTATTGTGCTTACCATCGGTATGTCGGTGGATGCCAACGTGCTGATATATGAGCGAATACGGGAGGAGTTGAAAGCAGGAAAAGGACTGAAGCTGGCCATCTCTGATGGTTACCGGAATGCTTTTTCCGCCATTATTGATGCCAACGTAACAACATTCCTGACCGGTCTGATTCTGTTTATGTTTGGTACCGGACCTATTAAAGGTTTTGCTACCACATTGATGATTGGTATTGCCACCTCATTCTTCTCAGCATTTTTTATTACCCGTCTGGTTTATGAGAGCCTGCTGAAATCGAAAGTGGATATTAAATTTGGTAGCGAATGGACTAAAAACCTTTTTAAAGGTGCTCATATTCTCTTTATAGAGAAGCGTAAGTTCTTTATAATTATTTCTGCTGTCATTATTCTGGTGGGCATTGCATCTCTGGGTGTGAGAGGTCTTCAACAGGGCATCGATTTCACAGGAGGCCGTTCTTTTGTAGTTCGATTTGATGATCCTGTTCCAGCAACAGAGGTTCAATCGGTATTGACAGAAACTTTTGAAGGCGCAACCGTAGAAGCCAAAACTTTTGGAGGAGACAATCAGATAAGAATCACCACTAACTATTTGGTTGATAGTGATTCAGAGTCGGCAGACCAGGAGGCTGAAACCAAGCTTTATGAAGGTTTGAAGCAATATGTCGGAGCTGATGTGGATCGCGACACATTCCTTGCTGAGCATCGCATGAGTTCTCAGAAGGTGGGACCGACCATCGCCGCAGACATCAGAAATAAAGCGGGATATGCTATTTTCTTCTCGTTTGCTGTAATATTCCTTTACATCCTGATTCGTTTCCGGAACTGGGAATTTGGTCTGGGTGCTTTGGGTGCTGTTGCCCACGACGTATTGATTGTGTTGGGTGTGTTCTCACTGCTATACTCAATTATGCCTTTCTCTATGGAGATTGACCAGTCTTTTATTGCAGCGATCCTTACGGTAATCGGTTATTCCATTAACGATACCGTGGTGGTATTTGACCGTATTCGTGAATACCGCGGATTGTATCCAAAGCGTGATTTGAAAGAGGTATTTAACCTTGCGATGAACTCTACCATCAGTCGTACTTTGAATACATCATTGACCACGCTGGTTGTATTGCTGGTAATATTTATTTTCGGTAGTGAGGTGATTCAGGGATTTGTTTTTGCTTTGATTGTTGGGGTTGTTGTAGGTACCTACTCATCGCTCTTTATTGCTTCGCCCATTGCCTTTAATTTTATCGAGAAGCGTATTGCCAACAAAGCAAAAAAGAAGAAATAAGCATTTGATGAGAGTTTGTTAAAATTCTTTGAATGATAGTTATTTTATCCCCGGTTTGGAGTATCCATACCGGGGATTTTTTTTTATATCTTTGAGCCAAACATTAATGATATGGCAGTATTTCTTTTTGGAATTTCCATGGGTGAGATAATCATTGTATTCCTGGTGATACTTTTGCTTTTCGGGGCCAATAAAATTCCCGAGTTTGCAAAAATGCTGGGAAAGGGAATGAATGAATTTCGCAAGGCTACTGAAGATCTGAAGCGTGAGTTTAATGAAAGCACCAATGATCTGAAGGAAGACCTTGAGGAGGCAAAAAAGTATATTCATGAACAGGGAGAGGAGATCAGAAGTGATATCCGGCGTGCCGGCGATGAGGTAAAGGAGGACTTTGAAGAGGGACGAAAAGATATGGAATCGCGCGTTCATGAAGAGACGGAAGATCTTGTCGGGGGAATTGATGAGACTGCCCGTGATGTTTATGGAGTGACAGATGAGGGGAAAAGAGATGAATCCGGCTCTGTCGATGATATACCGGAAGAAAACAATGAGTCTGAAAAAAATAAAGAGTGAAACGAGTATGGAATTTTGATCCATCAATAATCGTAAATGAGTATTTTGGCGGCAAGCGTAACAGCCTGCCCCGACCATTCCGGGACGCAAGTGGTACTTTATGGACAGAAACTATTAATCAAATATTAATTACCTTCTTTTTATGGATGTTAACTCCTATTTATTAGTGCTTGTTGGTTTTGTGTTGTTGTTTCTTTGCGGAAACTGGCTTGTTCGTGGAGGGGTGGAGTTGTCCCGTCATTTTCATGTTAGTCCGTTGGTTGCAGGACTCACTGTTGTTGCGTTCGGTACTTCAGCTCCTGAGCTTTTTGTAAGTGTTAAGGCTGTTTTTACCGAATCGCCCGATATTTCCATTGGTAATGTGGTGGGTTCCAATATTGCCAATATTGGTCTTATATTGGGGGCAGTGGCTATTATATTCCCACTGGCAGTAAGGAAACCGTCCATTCTTAACGATTGGCTGGTAATGATCCTTTCGTATGCCTTGTTGTTTTTATTTTTGATCAATGAGGTTCTTGAATTTTATGAGGGACTTATTTTTGTGTTTCTTATTGCCGGATATATTGTCTTGTCCGTTTGGTCTTCCAGAAAGCACTCTGCAAAATCTGTGGAGGTTTTTCCGGACCCCACGATGAAGATTCTCCCGGCTGTTGGATTTGTGATTGTTGCAGTTTTGGGACTATATTTTGGCGCTGATTGGCTGGTAAAAGGAGCCAGTGACCTGGCCATTGGCTGGGGTGTGAGTGAGCGGGTTGTGGGTATTTCCATTGTTGCTTTCGGTACCAGTGTTCCTGAGTTGGCAACCTCTCTTGCGGCGGCTTTGAAGAAGGAGATGGATATTTCCATTGGGAACATTATTGGCTCCAATATTTTTAATGTATTCTCTATATTGGGTGTCACAGCCATTCTGAAGCCGCTTCAGGTTTCTCCCAGAGTAATATCGTCCGATATGATCTGGATGACTGTGGTAGCTGTTTTGTTGCTTCTTTTTATGCTTCCTTTGCGCAACGGGGTTATTTCCCGATGGAAGGGGGCGCTCCTTTTACTCTTTTATATTGTTTATATTTGGGTTTTATTTGTTTCGTAATTAGTGTTTGTCCATAAAGTACCATTTACTGCGTTACGCTCGCCCCAAAATCCCTCATTTACTCAAGTAAACTGGGTGTTTTCGGGCTTCTCAAACCTTGTAACTGGCACTTTCGTGACAAACACATGACCAGAAACAATTTTTGCTTAATTTATAGACCAACACTAATTATGGTAGAAGGCAGGAATATTCAAAAGCAATATGGCGACCTTAAGGTTTTAAAAGGCATTGATTTAAAAATTGACCGTGGGGAAATTGTTACCATTTTGGGCTCAAGCGGCGCAGGAAAAACTACTTTACTCCAGATTTTAGGCTCCCTGGATAAACCCACCGGGGGAGATGTCTTTATCAATGACACCAATGTAAGTACTTTGAGAGGAAATCAGCTTGCCAGGTTCCGGAATGAGCATATTGGTTTTGTTTTTCAGTTTCATCAGCTTCTTCCTGAGTTTACAGCCATCGAAAACTGTATGTTGCCGGGATTAATTGCCCGGAAGTCCGAGAAGGATTCTAAAGAACGTGCTCTGAAACTGCTGAATTACCTCGGGCTATCCGACCGTTTGGAACATAAACCGGCGGAGCTCAGCGGAGGGGAAAAACAGCGTGTGGCCGTTGCCCGGGCACTCGTAAACGATCCTTTAGTGGTATTTGCTGATGAGCCCTCCGGAAACCTGGATTCCAGAAATCAGGATGAATTGATGGATCTGTTTGTGGATTTACGTAAACAGTTTAATCAGACTTTCGTTATTGTTACACACGATCAACACCTGGC
The DNA here is from genome assembly GCF_003003035.1 of Marinilabilia salmonicolor. GTDB lineage: Bacteria > Bacteroidota > Bacteroidia > Bacteroidales > Marinilabiliaceae > Marinilabilia > Marinilabilia salmonicolor_A. The sequence continues at coordinate 107,213 of NZ_PVTS01000005.1, forward strand.
TGATAAAGCCGACCGCACAGTTCATATCGTGGATGGTGTGATTGTCGATTAATTCTTCTTTTTTATTTACGGGTTTTTCTTTATGACCAATTCTGGTGAAATTGTTGATTTTCTGAATGAAAAGGCTTCTTATTATGAGGCTCGTTGGTTTATTGACGAAGATCCTGTCCAAATTCCTCATTTGTTTACCCAAAAAGAGGATATCGAAATTTCCGGTTTTTTGACGGCTACGCTGGCCTGGGGGCAACGGCGAATGATTCTCAAAGCCTGCAGGCAACTGATGGAACGGATGGATATGGCGCCTTATGATTTTTTAATGAATGCCACCGATGATGAGCTTAAGGTAAGTGATGACTTTGTTTACCGGACATTTAAGAATATTGATGCCAATTACTTTCTGAAAACCCTTGCGCATATTTATCGTGAGAAAGGTGGCCTTCAGCAGGTGTTTATTGATGGATATGGCCAGGGAGGAATAGACAAGGCAATTATATATTTCAGAAAGGTTTTTATGTCTCTCGATCCTCCCGACCGAACCAATAAGCATGTTGCGAATATTCTGAAGAATGCCTCTGCCAAGCGCTTAAATATGTATCTGAGGTGGATGGTGAGGAGAGACTCGCCCGTTGATTTCGGATTATGGAAGGATATTTCCATGGCTGATCTTCTGATTCCACTGGACGTTCATGTGGGAAGGGTTGCGCAGCAGCTTGGGTTGCTGAGCAGAAAACAACAGGATTTTAAAGCGGTTTTGGAACTTACCGAAAAGTTGGCTCAGTTTCGGCCTGAAGATCCGGTGTTTTATGATTACGCCCTTTTTGGTCTGGGAGTTTACGAGAAATTCTGATGTATTGAGAGTATGTTTAGATTTCAACAGTTTACAGTATTACAGGAAAATGCTGCCATGAAGGTAGGTACCGATGGCGTGTTGCTTGGTGCCTGGACTCCCGTTGATCATCAGCCTGTAAAAATACTGGATGTAGGTACAGGAACAGGGCTGGTTGCATTGATGTTGGCCCAGCGTACCCAAAATGCAATGATTGATGCCGTGGAAATTGACGATGCGGCCTGCCTCGACGCCGACGCTAATTTTGAAGCATCACCCTGGAGTGATCGACTGTACCTTCATCATACATCTCTTCAGGATTTTGCTGAAAGCAACCCCTCTTCTTATGATCTGATTGTCAGCAATCCCCCGTTTTTTAGCGGAAGTATGAAGAACCCGAATCAACGTAAGGCTGTTGCGCGTCATAATGGGGGCTTAAGTCACGAGGATCTGGTTTCGGGTGTTCTTAAATTACTTTCAAAGCAGGGGCGGTTTTCCGTTATTCTACCTTTGGAGGATTATAATGTATTTCGGTTCAAAGCTGCTCGTTCAGGGTTGTTTGAGAGTCAACGGCTGGAGGTAAGCCCCAATCCGGGAAAGCCTGTGAAGAGAGTGATTTCAGAATGGATCAGGGCTGCTGTGAGTGCTCCAAATATTGAAAGGATAGACATTGAGGAATTGAGACATAAATATACTCCTGGTTTTAAGAATATTGTTTCCGGTTTTTACCTGGCATTTTAAATTTATTTATTGTCAGGGCTCAGAATTCGCTGGTTGGGTCAAAAACGAATATCTTTGCAGGTCATTTTTGAAATCATGAATCAAAACAATATAATTAAAGAAACCTATTCCCGGCACTACGGGCCAAATCTTATTTTGGCCATGCCGGTAATGCTTGCTCAGGCCGGGCAGATGGTGGTGGTGCTTGCCGACAACCTGATGGTGGGGCAGCTGGGTACGGTGCCACTGGCTGCTGTCTCCTTTGCCAACACAGTTTTTGTGGTGGGAATGGTCTTTGGTTTGGGTATGGTCAACGGACTGACGCCGCTGGTGGGAAAAGCCTATGGCGGGGGAAACAAACAACTGGCGGCTTCATGGTTTAAGCAGGGCTTGTATGCATTTCAGGCTGCCGGATTTGTACTTACATTGTTGCTTTGGCTGGTTGGATATCTGATGCCGTTTATGGGACAGCCGGCTGATGTGGTGGAGGTGGCCTTGCCCTATTACCGTGTCCTTGTGGTTTCGATGATTCCTTTTGTGCTGTTTTTTACTTTTAAGCAATTTGCTGAAGGGCTGGGGAATACCCGCATTGCCATGGTTATTACTGTGTCGGCCAACCTTCTGAATATTTTCCTGAATTATATCTGGATATTCGGAAAGTTGGGTTTTCCGGCTTATGGAGTGATGGGGGCCGGGTATGCAACCCTTACCGCCCGCATTGTGATGCCACTGCTCTTTATGTGGGTCTATTTTAAATTCGATTTTTTCAGATATTATCGGCGTCATATTGGTGAAACCAAATTTTCGTGGAATAAAAGTCTGTATCTGATGCGGCTCGGCCTTCCTATCGGAGGTCAGCATTTTATTGAGGTTTTGTCATTCAGTCTCGGTAGTATTATGATGGGATGGCTGGGGGCTGCGGCTCTGGCAGCTCACCAGATTGTGCTGAGTTTTGCCAGCTTTACCTTTATGGTGGCTCAGGGAATTTCTGCAGCGACCACTGTTAAAGTGAGTCAGTTTGTTGGGCAGAAGCGTTTTAATGCCTTGCGGGCAACGGTCTTTGCTTCCCTGCATTTGGTGATGGCTTTAATGGGAAGCGGAGCAATTCTTTTTATATTTGGTCGCAACTTCATTCCCGGTCTTTTTATTGATAGTGGTGAAGTGATTGCCATTGCTGCCGGGCTGATGATTGTCGCTGCGGCGTTTCAGCTTTTCGATGGCCTACAGGTTACTATGCTGGGGGCCTTGAGGGGCCTTGAAGATGTGAACCTTCCCTTTGGAATGTTGATAGTGGCCTATTTTGTGCTTGCCCTTCCCGTGGGATATTTTTTCGCATTTACGCTTAACGTTGGTCCGAGTGGTATCTGGTATGGCTATTTGCTTGGTCTCTTTTCCATCTCGATGTTTCTTTTGTTACGTTTCAGGTGGCTGACCCGGAATATGCATCTTTCAGAAAGTTTTGACAAGTAAAAAATATGCAGACGCTTGATGTAATCAATTCAGTAACCGAATTGTCTGATACACGTGTAACCGGCAAAACAGCGGTGATTATTGATGTGCTTCGTGCCACCTCGGTCATGGTAACGGCACTCTCGTACGGAGCAAAAAAGGTGATTCCGGTTCTTTCAAAAGAGGAGGCGTTTTCCTATCGAAACAATCACCCCGAAGAATTGGTCATTCTGGCTGGTGAAAGAAATGCAGACCCTATTGAGGGATTTGATATGGGAAATAGTCCCGTGGAGTTGATCCCCGGGAAGATAGATAGTGCTACATTGGTAATGACAACTACCAATGGAACCAGAACCATCCGTAAAGCAGATACGGCTTCGGAGCTTTATGTGGCATCGTTTCTGAATGCAAAAGCTACCGCTGATGTGCTGGGGAGTACAAAGGAGTTGGTTTTGATTGCCTCCGGAACAGACGGTCTCTATTCCGTTGAGGATGTTTTGTGCGCCGGGTATCTGATTTCTCTGTTGAAGCAAATGAATCAAAACTTCCATCTTTCGGATGCGGCAATTGCTGCGCTCAATTTATATGAAAGTAATATGGCGCATTTCCCGGGAATTACCACCGAAGGCAGACATTACAATATTTTGAAAAAGAAGGGAAAGAATGCTGATCTTCAGTTTTGTTTTCTAAAAGATAAGTTTCCCGTGGTGTGTCAGCAGAAAGAGGGAGCGATTGTAAAAATTTGAATGATTTTTTTGCAAAAAGCCCGGTTTGGAATTTCCGAACCGGGCTTCATAAATCTTTTCTTCAATCAATTCACTCCTCAACCTTTTTGTTGAAAATGATGTGGGCAGCAATGCCTGCGATAATCAACAGAAGAGATACAATCAAATAGATGTTGTCGATGTAATTATTCACCGCATAAATTGCCAGAACCACTACTGCGGCAATAATCATCAGAATTCCCAGGTTTTTCAGAAGATATTTCATAACATGTAATTTTGATTACCTTTTCTTATTTTGAATGCGAATATAAAAATATTAATTGAATCGGGGATTTCAAAATTAAAGAATTACAAATCACGGGCAGACAAAAAACTATTTTGCATTCGCCTTGGTTCTGATTCTCTTTTTATCTTTGTGAGATATATACAATTTAGGTAAAACTCCGAAAATCATAGTTTCTTGGCTACAGATAAAAAAAATATTGTTCAGACCCCACTTATGAAGCAGTACTACAGCATTAAGGGAAAATATCCCGATGCCATCCTGTTGTTTCGTGTGGGTGACTTTTATGAAACTTTTTCTGATGATGCGGTAACGGCAGCAGAAATATTGGGGATTACGCTAACCAAGCGCGCCAATGGTTCTGCTTCGTCCATCGAACTGGCAGGTTTTCCGCATCATGCGCTTGATACTTATCTGCCCAAGCTTGTCAGAGCCGGACAGCGGGTGGCTGTTTGTGATCAGCTGGAAGATCCGAAACTGACAAAAAAGATAGTAAAAAGAGGGGTGACCGAATTGGTAACCCCCGGTGTTGCCATTAATGATAATATCCTGGAGCATCGCGAGAATAATTTCCTGGCTGCCGTACACCTGGAGAACAAAGCTGCAGGAGTGGCATTTCTGGATATCTCTACAGGTGAGTTTCTGACCGCTGAAGGACCATTCGATCATGTTCAGAAACTGGTGTCGGGTTTTAAACCGAAGGAAGTCCTGTTTGAGAAGCAAAGAAAAGGTCAGTTTACCGAACTTTTCGGATCAGGCTATTATACTTTCGGGCTTGATGACTGGGTCTTCACAGAAGAGTCCGGTCGCGATCGTTTGTTGAAACATTTTGAAACCAAATCTCTGAAAGGGTTTGGAGTGGAACGGTTGAAGCTCGGAACCATTGCGGCCGGAGCTGTTTTGCATTACCTGGATCTGACACAACATCATCAGATTAAGCATATTTCCAACCTTTCGCGCATCGATGAAGATAAATATGTCTGGCTCGATCGGTTTACCATCCGGAACCTGGAGATTTTTTCTTCGGTCAATGAAGGGGGACGCTCCCTTACAGATATCATTGATCATTCGGTTACTCCCATGGGGAGCCGGCTGCTGAAACGTTGGATCGCCCTTCCGCTTAAAGATGTGCAGCCCATCAAAGACAGACAGTCGGTAGTAGAACATTTTTTTAAGGATCCGCAACTAAAAATGGATCTGGAGAGCCAGCTTCGGCCGGTGGGTGATCTGGAACGTCTGGTGTCGAAGGTTGCATCAGGGCGTATTACACCTCGTGAGATGATTCAGATGCGCAATGCCTTAAGCAGTATTGAACCTGTCCGGGAGTTGTGTCTTCAGGCCGATAATGAAGTGTTGAATCATATAGGAGATCAACTCAATCCTTGTGCAACCATCAAAGAGCGGATTGAAAAAGAGATTATGCCCGATCCGCCCAATCAGCTAAACAAGGGGAATGTGATTCGGGAAGGGGTCTCCAAAGAACTGGATGAACTTCGTCATATTGCTTTTTCAGGTAAAGATTATTTGAATGAACTCCTGAAAAGAGAAACGGAGCGTACCGGCATTACAAGTTTGAAAATCAGCTTCAATAATGTTTTCGGATATTACATTGAGGTCAGAAATACGCATAAAGATAAGGTTCCTGACGACTGGATCAGGAAACAGACACTGGTGAATGCAGAAAGGTATATTACCGAGGAACTGAAAGAGTATGAAGCAAAGATTTTGGGCGCCGAGGAGCGGATGCTTGTGCTTGAGACGGAATTGTTTAATGCACTCACAGTAGCACTGGCCGATTTCATTCCGGCCATCCAGCTTAATTCAAATTTGCTGGCACGGATCGACTGCCTGGTCGGCTTTGCGTCAATGGCAGCTCAGAATAATTATGTCCGGCCGGTTATCACTGAGGAAGATAGTCTGGATATTAAGGCCGGTCGTCATCCGGTAATTGAAAAACAGCTTCCGGCTGGTGAGGAGTATGTCCCCAATGATGTTTATCTCGATAATGACAAACAACAAATCATTATTATTACGGGTCCCAACATGGCTGGTAAGTCAGCATTGCTCCGGCAGACTGCCCTTATCGTCCTGATGGCTCAGATTGGAAGTTTTGTCCCAGCCGAAAGTGCCAGTATAGGGGTGGTTGATAAGATTTTTACCCGTGTCGGGGCTTCCGATAACATATCTTTGGGAGAATCTACCTTCATGGTGGAGATGAATGAGGCTTCCAGTATCTTGAATAACCTCACACCACGAAGCCTTGTACTGTTTGATGAGTTGGGAAGAGGTACCAGTACATACGATGGAATTTCCATTGCCTGGTCCATCGTTGAGTATATTCATGAAAATACGCGGGCCAGAGCCAAAACACTTTTTGCTACCCATTATCATGAGCTCAACGAGATGGAAAAATCTTTTCCCCGCTGCAAAAACTTTAATGTGTCGGTGAAAGAGGTCGATAATAAAGTGATTTTCCTTCGAAAACTGGTCTCCGGTGGCAGTGAGCACAGTTTTGGTATTCACGTGGCGCGCATGGCAGGGATGCCTCCCAGTGTGGTGAAGCGTGCCAATGAAATTCTGGGCGAACTGGAAACCAACAACCGGCAGGGAGGTATCTCTAAACCTGTTGGTGACCTGGCTCAACACAGGGAAGGTTTTCAGCTTAGTTTTTTTCAGCTGGATGATCCCATTCTTCAGCAAATCAGAGATCAGATTGTCAATCTGGATATTAACAATCTGACCCCTATGGATGCCCTGAATAAATTGAACGAGATAAAACGGATCTCCGGATTAAAATAGGTTTAATTAGCTTTGAAATATGCTGTTAATTCTTTCAGACTTGAGGATTGACTGTCAAGTTCTTCAGCACTGGCAGACATCTCTTCAGCACTCGCTGCGTTTTCCTGAGTTATCTGGTTTAGTTCGTTGATGGCGGAATTTATCTGTTCTACGCCACTGCTTTGTTCGGCACTCGCGGCAACTACTTCATCCATTCTGTTGATGGTATCTTTGATTAATGGTACCAGCTCCGAAAGCAACTCGCTGGTTTCGTGAGATGTGTTCAGTCCTTTGGTCGAAAGCTTGTTGATTTCATTGGAGGCATCCCTGCTTCGTTCTGCCAGTTTTCTGATTTCTCCGGCAACCACAGCAAAGCCTTTTCCTTCCTGTCCTGCCCTGGCGGCCTCCACAGCGGCATTCAGCGCAAGAATGTTGGTTTGATGCGCGATATCATTGATTACGGAAATTTTTTGCGTAATCTCTTCCATGGCTTCCTGAGTGGCAGTTCCTTTTGATGTACTCAGTCCTATCTGATCAGACAATTTGGACAAAACACCTCTTGTTTTTTCAGCATTTTGGTGGGTCTGCTGAACATTGGCATTCGTTTGCTGCATGGTAGATGAAATTTCTTCGATGGAAGAAGCCTGTTCGTTAGCTCCCTGAGCAATGGATTGAGAACCTGTACTGAGGTGACTGCCTGCCTGGCTTATGGTTTCGGCTCCCGTGGAAATACCACCAATAATTTCATTTAGTTTTTGGCGCATGCTTTCCAGTGCCCGGGCCAAATCGCCCAGTTCATCCTTGTGAAGAACTGTAATGGTGTTGTTGAGATCTCCTGAGGCTATAATTTGTGCATTCTGAACTTCTTTGCGAATTGACCTGAGTATGAACCGGGTAAAGAAAATTCCCGCAAATATGGTAAAAAGGATTATTAAAATGCTGATTACAAGGTTGGTTGTCCGTGTAGCCAGCTCTTTAATCAGTATTTCTTCATTGTTGGTCGTTATTACAGTTTCGGTTTCTTTGATTAACTCGTCAAACAGTTCGCTTAGTTGGTCTATTGCCGGAATCGTAGCAGTGGAATAGATGCTGTCAGCTTTGGCCATTGCCTGCATTCGTTCAAAATTCCATTGAATTACCGAGTCAAGATTTGTTAATGTTTGGCGCGCGTAAACGGATGTTTGTCTGTTAAAAACATCTTTTGCTTTTTGGGCTTCTCCGTTTTGCAAAAGTCTGTTTATTGCCCTTGCTGAGGTATGGAGATTTGTATGAGGTTGATGAAGTTTTTCCAACATGTTAGCAATGTCGGGATTGTTTTTCATCGTTTTCCGGGCTTCTTCAGACTGAATCCATTTCCCCAAAATGCTCTGTGTTGGATCCAATTGTAGCTGGTAATCGGCACGTTCTTTAAGTAAGGCACTCTCCAGTTGATTTATCCACAAAAGGTGCGAAACTTTTATGTCGGTTAGAGATTCTGATAGTTTGGAGTTGCCCTGTCGGAATACTTTTTCAATTTCGATGGCAGATTGATGAAGAGCGTGGTGCGGCTTTTCAAATTTTTTTAATATTGCAGACATTTCAGGAACAATCTCTTCCGCTTTTTTGCGCTCTTCTCCGTAATACCATTTCCCAAATTCGCATAGAGTGTGATCGGTTTCCAGGTTTAGTTTGCTGACATTGTCGTCGGTAAGAAGTCTTGTTACACCTGCCACCCATTGCAAATGTGTTGCATGATAATGTTCTATTTTGCTTTGAATGTCTCCTGACTCAATTATTGTTTCTGTATCATTAATGATTTCATAAATGCCAAGATTGGATGTTAATGCTAATGATATTATTGCCAGGGCTATAATTCCAAAAGTAATGGTAAACTTAGTCTTTAATAGTGCATTTTTCCATTTCTGAGAAATGTAGGATGTAAACTTCTTCATAACAGTTAAAAATAATTAGATGACAGCGAAAGGAAGGGCGGTTTTGGAGGAAAGTGTCAGGTGGTGTTTTCTTATTTTCAACGCTGTTATTGGTGAAAAGTTACACTTTATTGCATAAATAACTATCAAAACTGTTAAACAATTATAAGTTGTAAATATGAATAAATGTGTTTTGTATAGCGGGTTGTGTTTGGAGTAAAGTGGTTTTAAGGCTTAATTACTTAGATGTGATTGTTTAGTTATTATTTATTTTTGTGAAACAAAATGTGGTTTTGGTGAAAGCAGCCCTGTCAAGTTCTTTGAATGTTTTATATTGCAGACTAGACCGAATTGGGAGATTTTGAAATCTAGTAAAAATAGTAGCTGAAGTAATTCTTTTTTGACGAAAGGTTTTATGTAGTTAGTTGTATTGTTTATTTTATAGATGTATAAATGCTTTTTCGGGAAGTAATATGTTTTGTTTATTGGTTAAATTCCATAAATGAATCGCCGAATTGCAAGATCGGTCACTCCCCATTGATTCCTGAAGTCTTTTTGAGTGCTGTAAATTTTGAAGAATGTCAAATTGGCCGTGATTGTTTCTTGTAAATGCAAAAAGGCCGGCAATAGCCGACCTTTTGGTACCCGGAGCGGGGGTTGAACCTATTTTACATCATTAGACAAGATTAGTTACAAAAGCACTGATAAATAGTAAAATACTTGTATTTGATAATTTTAATTTCTATGTTTGAATAGTGGTTTTGCAAATTATTTGCCCCCTATTAGACACCTTATTTGAACGTAGAGATAATGCTGACAATTAATTTTTACAGAAAAACAACGACACCTAATAAAAAAGGAAAAGTACCGGTTGTTGCACAAATTAGTTACGACTACCGGAAGTACAGAAAAAGTATAGGGGCTGTTGTTCCCGCTCATTGGAACGAAAAAACTCAAAGATTAAAGGTGTCTGCTTCTACCGGAGAAGATGCAAAGGATTATATCCGGTTCAATAGGTTACTTGATGATCTTTCCTCCAGACTAAAGGACTATTACAATAGGTTGATTCTTGAAAAGAGGAAGGCCACAGAACAAGAGATAAGGCAACTGCTGTCTCTTGAGTCAGATGAGACGATCCAGGGGGAGGTTGATTTCTTTGATACCTTCGAACAATATATTACAGGGCAGAAAGCCTTTCTGGCATCAAACACCATTAAATCTATCGTGACTGTTAAAAACTATTTGATGAAATTTCAGCGGGAGACAGGATTTAAGGTGACGTTCGGTTCCATTGATTCACGATTCAGTGATAAGCTAATGGATTACAGTTTTAATACCAGAAAAATTGATAATGACTACTTTGCCAAACATGCAAGTGTGTTAAAACAGTTCCTCCGATGGTCTGGGAAGCGGGGTTATTTTCAGGGAGAGATTCCCGAAGAGCTCTATGCAATAAAAGAAAAGGAGAATGAGGTGATTTTTCTGACAATGGAAGAATTAAAAATCCTCACTGAATTTGATTTTAAAATTGAACGATTAAGCAGAGTTCGGGATAAGTTCTGTTTTGCTTGCTATACCGGATTAAGACATTGTGATGTGGCTTCTCTGGTATGGGAAAACATTGTTGATGGTAGCATAAGAAAGAGTCATAACAAAACACAGAATTTCGTTTACACCCCCTTAAATAAGCAGGCTTTGAAAATATTGGAGAAGTATAAGAATGAGCCCATGCCATTGCCTGTAATCAGTTCGCAGAAGACCAATAAATACCTTCAGGAGTGCTGCAAGTTAATTGCGAAGGATCAGGAAGCTGACAAGTTGTTTAATCGGAGAATTTTGCGGAAAAGAGCTATTGGAAGAGAGATTGAGCAAAAGGCAATTCCGTTATATGAAGCGATTACTTTTCATGTAGGCCGCAAAACATTTATTACGAATAGTCTTATGTTGGGGGTTAACCTGCAGGTATTACAGGAGATGGGGGCTCCCAAGAAACAGAAAGATCTGAAAAAGTATCTGAAAATCACCGATGCATATAAGAACCAGGTAATGAAAGACACTTGGGATAGAGTTAGTTGATTCCAAATTGAATAATCCTTATAAAACCTAATCTATGAGTACAGAAGAAATTAAACTAACGAACGATAATTATAATAAAGGGCAGTTCTTTATCGACAGCGCCGATTATAAACTTGAAGACGTTATTGATGCACAGTACAAGCTTCTGAGTGATTTGTATCTGGACATATCCAACTCGATTCTCCCCGAAATTGTGAACCAACTGCAGGAAATGAAAGATGGTGCATTGCTATCAGGGGAAGACTCCGGGATGGAAAATGTTTGGGAAGAGATATGTGTGCAAATTCAGAACGAGAAATCCTTTGAATGGCCCATGTATGTTATTACGATTGAAGGTATAATAGAAAAGGAACTTGATAAACTACCCCATTCTTTTAAACAGGTTATCTCTTATATGAGTGGGTTAAATGATGAGCCCGACATGACTGGCTATTTTGCGCATCATGCAATAGAAAGTATAAAGGATGATCTTTTTTCAGTGGCAATGAATTACTCGAACCAGCGCATCGAAGACTACTTGTATGGATAGCTGCCAATAACAGCTTTTCTCTATATAACTATGTTTTTGATGTAAACCCGGATTTTTCCGATGAGTTTGACCAAGAGGAGTGGGAGTGGTAGAGGCTTTTCCATGAAACTGTTGAGTAAGAATAGAAAAAACGAAAAATAGAATTTTATAAAAAAGGAAGTAACGAAAAATATAAATTACTTTATTTCCTTTTTGGGGGGATTGATAAATGTTCACGTTTTTTATTTGTTCACGTAACGTGAACATTGTATATTTGTGAACAAATGAAGAAGGAACTAATCAATACAGCATTAAAAAACCTCAGAGATAATACCGGGGTTGAAGCTTTTTGGAAGGATGAAGGCCCCCTGGATGGTGTCATTGAATTTAATATTAATGACCATCTCTATAAACTCGCAGCCAAAACTTTCAATGAGCTAAGGGGGCATCATATCACCCAACTACAGGAATATATCCAAAATATTAATGAGCCGATTGTAATATTTGCCGACCATATTTTCCCAAAAATTAAGAAAACACTTCGAGATAAAAACATTCCTTATATTGAAGCAAATGGAAATATTTATCTGAACCAGCTAAATACTTTCTTATTCGTGGATACCCAAAGACCAATAGCGACCGCCAAGAAAACAGGGAACAGGGCATTTACAAAAACAGGATTAAAAGTAGTCTTCCACCTTCTCAGGCATAAACAAGACATAAATCTTACTCAGCGGCAATTGGCAGAAAGAACCGGGGTCGGTTTGGGCAACATCCCCCAGATTATTGAGGGATTAAAAGATACAGGCTATCTGATACCACTAAAGAAACGCGAATATATATGGGAAAACCGCAAGGAATTAATGGAGAGGTGGATAAACGAATATGATGCCGTCCTAAAGCCAACCCTGAGGATTGGCAGATTCCGGCTTCCTGAAAATAAAACAGAAAAAGATTTAGACACAAAACTGACTGTTTGGGGAGGAGAACCTGCAGCAGAAATTTTGACTAACTATCTCAGGCCAGAGAATTATATAATCTACACCGGAGAAACACAGATGGATTTGATGAAAAACTATCGTATGATCCCCAATAAAGACGGTGAAATTGAAGTCTTTGAAAAATTCTGGAAGGATAACGACAAGCCATTAACAGCACCTCCAATACTGGTTTATGCTGACCTTCTTCTGGAAGGAGGAAAGAGAAACGTTGAAACAGCCGAAATGATATTTGATGAATACATCCAACCAATCCTATAAAGAACTTTCTATTCCTTTTTTCAAGGAAACATTTGATTGCATTGACAATATAATGCAAAAACATAAAGTACCCTACTATCTCATCGGTGTAAGCGCAATAGCCCTGGAGTTGCTTAAAGATGGGATTAAACCAAGCCGGGGTACAAAAGACATTGATTTTGCCATTATGATTTCAAGCATGCGGGATTATGAAGCCATCAGCATTGATCTTGAGAAACAGGGATTCAATAAGGTTAAAGCACCGTGGACTTTCTATTCTGACACGTATAAAGTGGCCATTGATCTTTTGCCTTTCGGAGAAATTGAAGAAAAGGACACAGAGAACTTCAATAAACGTAATGCTGAACTACATCTTCTCGGGTTTAAAGAAGTACTCGAGGAAGCCGAACAAGTCCAAATAGGTGAAAAAATAGCGAATATTCCACCTTTGCCGGGGATGATCATTCTAAAGCTCATTGCCTGGAGTGACCGACCGGAAGAACGAGAAAATGACCTGGAAGATATTCTTAAAATCATTCAAAATTATTTTGACCTGGCTTTTGACGAAATTGTTGAAGAGCATCATGACACTTTTCCGGAAGGTGAATTGGATCAAATATTGGTTGCTGCTGAAGTATTGGGTCGAAAGGCACGAAAGATCCTTCAAAAATCCCAAAAGCTATCCGACAGGATCAATGTTGTGCTCAAAACAAATCTGGCGAATCCGGAGCACTCACAAATCTCTAAAGAGTGGGCCAGGCGATTAGGGAGGGACATTGAATATGCTAAGGATATTTTAATGGCCTTTCAGAAAGGAATATCATATTAACAAAGAACTTACAAAACCAATAGAATCAGGTTTTATTTTCATTTTTCACACTTGATTTTATGGCCTACACAACCCCAATCTAATATGGGTTTGTAGAATAGGATTCTTTTGATCCAAATATTCTTATGTTTTGCTGCAATGCATACCACTCAAAGCTTGAATATAAGTGTTTTCTGGGCTTATATTAGGAGTTGGTATTAGAAATGCAGTAACACCTAAGATTGGAATAATAGAAATATACCAGAAGTAAAGAAAATAGTATCGACTCTTGATCTGGGATAGGATTAGAATGAATTTTTCTAAAGGGCTTAAATATTCTGTGTTCTCTTTATCGATGTTGTTTGATTCATTCACCAAATAATCGACAAATTTGACATAGTTTGGGTTTCTCATTTTTGAAAAAGTTTAAGTGGTTAATAATTGGAAAAACTGAAGTCAAATGAAGTAAAAAAAGAAGTATTCAGGAAAAATTTGCCTCTTATTAGCCCCTTTAAAACAGCAAATCCCCCTGATAATCAGGAGGCTTTGTCTTGAAAAAGTACCCGGAGCGGGACTTGAACCCGCACGGCCGCAATGGCCACTGGATTTTAAGTCCAGCGTGTCTACCAATTCCACCATCCGGGCGGATGTGAAATCCTTTAAATGCGGTGCAAATATAGTTTTTTCAGTTGTTCTCTACAACATTCGGTTGGCAGATTTTTGATTTAATTTATCACAAAGTTGTAAGAGGTTGATGAAGTGCGCATTGTTTTTCTTCAAAACAGGGACAGGATTTTCAGGTCCGTCGAAGTTTGCCAGAAACTTTTTTTTATGTGGCAGGTGTTTTCTATCCCCCTGTTTTTGCATAAAATGTGGCGAGTGGATATATGGTGGGATAAATGAATGTCGGTAAATGAACACCTTGTTTTAAAAAGTTGTTCCTTCGCATAGAGTTTTAATTCCAAAGAACAAATATGACAAAACAAATCTATTCGGTAATTAAAGGAACCGGCTCTTATGTTCCTCCGAGAATTGTGAAGAATGAAGATTTCTTGCAAAATGAGTTTTATGCTCCCTCCGGTGAGCCGATGAATAAGCCTACCAAGGTTATTATAGACAAGCTGAAAGAAATTACAGAGATTGATGAACGCAGGCATATCGAGGATCAGTATGTAACCTCTGATATCGCTGCTTTCGCCGGAGAGAAAGCCATTGAATCGGCAGGTATCGACAAAGAGAGTCTGGATTATATTATTGTAGCACATAATTTTGGGGATGTTAGTAAAGAGACCGGTCGTACCGATATCCTGCCATCCCTGGCTTCAAAAGTTAAGCATCAGCTCAAAATAGAAAATCCGTACTGCGTGGCTTATGATATCCTTTTCGGATGTCCGGGCTGGGTGCAGGCCCTTATTCAGGCCGATTTATACATCAAAACCGGGGAGGCCAAAAGAGTCCTGGTTATTGGGGCAGAAACATTATCACGCGTTTCTGATCCGCATGATGTGGATAGTATGATTTATTCTGATGGAGCCGGCGCAGCGGTTGTTGAAGCTACGGAGAGCGAATCTCCTGTAGGGATTTTGTCTCATATTTCCAGAACCGACACAATTGAAAATGCTTTTCTTTTGAAGATGGGACCATCATATAACAAAGAGATTGATCCCAGACACCAATATCTTAAAATGAACGGAAGAAAAGTTTATGAATATGCCTTGCATACGGTTCCTGCTACGGTAAAAAAGTGTCTTGAAAAATCTGAGGTTGACATCACAGAAGTTAAGAAGGTTTTGATTCATCAGGCCAATGCCAAAATGGATTATGCCATTCTGGCGCGTCTGTTTAAGTTGTACGGATTGCGTGAAGTACCGGAATATACCATGCCGATGACCATTGCAAAACTTGGAAATAACTCGGTGGCAACAGTTCCTGTTTTATTTGATATGCTGATGGAGAAAGAGATTGAAAACCACCGGTTAAAGTCAGGCGATCATTTTGTCTTTACCTCCGTGGGGGCGGGAATGAATATTAATGCCATTGTTTACAGGATGCCATGAGATTGATATAGTCGATTTATTGGCCTGCTTTTTGCAGTTATATTTTGACTTTTTGGAGAAAATTGCTTTGGATGACCGGCTGGTTTTCAAAGCAATTTTTATTTGGGATTAAAAATGCAAGAATTCACATATATACAATATTGATTCTAATTCGAACTCATTGTTTATTTTTGTGTTTCCATATTATGAATAAATTTGAGGTTTAATTAGTCAAATAATATAACGCATGAAGAAAATAAGTCTGATTATTTGGTTTTCCTTGTTGTTTAGCGGGTTAACGCTCAATGCACAGATTCTGGAGCCCGTAAAATGGGCCTTTTCGCTCAATCAATTGTCGGAGACCGAATACGAAATTATCGCAGATGCCACTATTGATGAGGGTTGGCACTTGTATTCCTCGAATATTCCGGAGGGTGGACCGATAGCTACCTCTGTAACGCTTGTAAATTCCGGAGAGAATGTAAGTGCAGGGAATCTGAGAGAGGAGCCAGAAGCGGATGTGCAGTTTGATCAGGCTTTTGACATGGAGCTCTCGTGGTTCTCCAATGAAGCCCGGTTTATTTTGCCGGTTACAGTCACAGGCAGTGATGTTTCCGTGCTTGAAGGATATGTGGAATTCATGGCCTGCGATGATGAGCAATGTCTTCCTCCCGACAGGGTTGATTTTTCTTTTGTGCTGGATGAAACAGGTGAACCTGCAGAGAATGTCTCAGAAGCTTCCGGTGCTGATAAGGAAGAGGGAACAGAGGCTGATGTTGCATCAAAGGATGAAGGTGAGGTCGCCAATAAAACGGGCAAAGAAGACCAGTCTGAAACTCGTGGGAACTGGACCATTTTTTGGCTTTCATTTCTTGGCGGATTTGCAGCATTGCTGACTCCCTGTGTTTTCCCCATGATTCCTATGACGGTGAGTTTCTTTACCAAGCAGAGCAAAACAAAAGCCTCCGGTTTTAGGAATGCTATATTTTACGGAGTTTCCATAATAGTAATATATGTGATTTTGGGAACCGTGGTAACGGCTGTTTTTGGGGCAGATGTGCTTAATGCGTTATCCACCAATCCATGGTTTAACCTCTTTTTTGCGGCATTGTTGATTGTTTTTGCCATCTCCTTCTTTGGAGCTTTCGAAATAGTATTGCCCAACGCCTGGGTGAGTGCAGCCGATAAAGGTGCTGATAAAGGAGGATTGATTGGCATCTTTTTCATGGCCTTTACGCTGGCCCTGGTTTCATTTTCCTGTACAGGCCCCATTGTTGGTACTCTGATTGTACAGGCAGCCTCGGTGGGAGGTATGGCTCCTGTAATCGGGATGCTTGGCTTTTCTTTGGCTTTGGCCCTTCCTTTTGCTTTGTTTGCAGCATTTCCCGGATGGTTGAACTCGTTGCCCAAGTCTGGCGGATGGCTCAATTCAGTAAAAGTGGTTCTCGGATTTTTGGAATTGGCATTTGCCTTTAAGTTTCTGAGCATTACCGATATGGTATGGGGATTGCATGTGTTGGAGCGTGAGGTGTTTATCGCAATATGGATCGCTATTTTTGGTGCTCTGGGATTCTATCTGATGGGAAAAATCAGGTTGCCACACGATTCACCAATGGATCATTTACCGGTTTCACGGATGATGCTCGGCCTGGTGGTCTTTGCATTTACCATTTATATGATTCCTGGTCTTTGGGGGGCTCCGGTGAACCTGATAAGCGGATTTCCGCCGCCAAATAATTATGCCGAATCCCCTTATGGGGTGGGCAATAAAGCTCCCGGTTCAGGAGGGGGAGCTACTGCTCCTTTGAGTGAAGATATGCATCTGGGGCCACAGGGAATCCCTGCTTTTG
This sequence comes from Marinilabilia salmonicolor, assembly GCF_003003035.1. Taxonomy (GTDB): domain Bacteria; phylum Bacteroidota; class Bacteroidia; order Bacteroidales; family Marinilabiliaceae; genus Marinilabilia; species Marinilabilia salmonicolor_A. The sequence continues at coordinate 124,420 of NZ_PVTS01000005.1, forward strand.
ATGATTATGAAAAGGCACTGGCATATGCAAAAGAGGTAAATAAACCCCTTTTGCTGGACTTTACCGGAAAAGGTTGTACCAATTGCCGGAAGATGGAAGATGCCGTTTGGTCAGATCCTGCCGTGAAAGAGATGATTGCCAATGACTATGTATTGACCTCTCTTTATGTGGATTTCCGGGAGAAACTACCCGAAGAAGAACAGTATGTTTCATCCGTTACCGGTAAGAAGATCAGAACCATTGGAAATAAATGGAGCGATTTTCAGATCTCCCGTTTCCAACGAAATAGTCAGCCCCATTATGTTATTCTTGGACATGATGAACAGCCTTTGGTAGAGGAGAGAGGTTATGATACAGATATCAAGGCCTATACCGATTGGTTGAAGTCGGGACTGGACGCCTTCAGGGACAGAGAATAAAATGTTTGAGGTTTAATCGCAACTTTACTTTAATAAATTCATGAGCAGAGGCTTGATTTTCGGCTGTGCCGAAAGTCAACCCTCTGCTGCATGTTGTCCATTTACAAAAGCAAAAGAGTTCATTAATCTACACTAACTTATTGTTGGTAAAAATAAACTTTACCTTGGTTTTTTATTCCTTTAGCTTTGACGGATAAAGTAGATGTACTTTGAATCTGACCAAAATCTGTCCAAAGAATGAGGAAAATCCTGTTTGTTATTGTTATATCAGTGTTTGTGTGTATTTCTGCTAACGCACAACAAATTGACTTCTACAACCTCGAAGAAGAACAAATTTATAATCCTGCCAGGAAATACAATACCTGGTCACTGACAGCAGGCATCGGTCCCGTTGTTTATTATACAGATGTGGTTGATTATTCCGTGTTTCCTTCTCAAAACTGGAAATTCGGTCCTTCGCTTCTTGTCAGTAAACAGTTAGGGCGCCCCTGGTCTGTGGATGCACAGTTTCTTATGGCTGACATGTACGGGGAGAAAAATTCCCGCTTTTTTGAAGGCGATTTCTACGATTTGACGCTCAACCTTAATGTGAGTATCAACCAGTTGGTTTTGTTTGGTCCCATTCGTGATCGATTGAATATTTATGGTAAAATAGGTTTGGGGGTTAATTATTTCAGGGCCCGCCAACGGAATATTGAAACGGGTGAATGGATAACCGTTGGAGATGTGCATGGTGGAACTCCGGGATATCCGCGACCCTATGGCTGGTCTGATGATGATTTTCTTGCCATTGGGTATGAAAAGGACAACCCGGAGGAGAAAACCGACAGGGGTAGTGAAATGGTTATTCCTATCGGCCTAGGAATCGATTACCGGATCAATAAAAGCTTCGACCTTGGATTTGAATTGATGTTGAGAAATCTCAGTCAGGATAACCTGGATGTAAATCTTACCGGGGCAGATAACGATTCCTATATGTCCACCGCGGTAACTGTTACATACAAAATTGGTAAAAAAGACAAACGTCATGCCTTGTGGACTTACAAGGACTTTAATATGGGGTGGCAGCGGGATCGAAGAGTGGATCCCAATGCGCAGAAACTGGACTCACTGCGTCAGCGTTTGGAGGAAATTGCTGCTACGGATTCTTCCGTTACAGATACAACATTTATTTATCAGGAGAAAATCGAGCATAGGAAGATTCTTGCAGCTTCCGTATTCTTTGATTTTGATAAATCGGCCATAAAACCGGATGCTCACAAGGTTATTGCTATTGTTGCGCGTTTTATGAAGGAACATCCTGATGAGAAGATTCTTGTGCAGGGATACTGTGATGAAAGGGGAGCAGATGATTATAATGTCAGACTAAGCCAAAGGCGTTGCGATGCTGTTATGGATGTGCTGGTAAATGATTATGGTCTGGACGAAAACAGAATCACCACTGAGCCCAACGGAGAGGGTAAGTTACTCTCAGATACTAAAAAACTTGCACCACGAGGAGTGCATATGGTTAACCGAAGGGTTGATATTTTTGTTGTCAGGGAATCGAATATTGAAGAATGAAGCTTCACCTTGCTCGGTCACTAAAGTTAAATCACCAGTTCATGAGAATTATCGGAATTATTGCATTTATATTTTTTACCACATTTGTTGCAGAATCTCAGAACAGACGCGATTCGGTGTTTGTTTTGACTCCGGATATGATATTCTCTTTCGGACAAAGCTATAACTCCTGGTCTGTAGGTGCAGGTTTTGGTCCGGTTTTCATGTATGCCGATCAAAGTGGGTACAGTATGTTTCCGGACAAGGAAATCGACTTTGGCCCCTCTTTACAGATTACAAAGCATCTGGTCCCGGCTTTTGCTTTCGAAATGCAGTATTTGCAAAGCGATATGTTTGGACAAGAGGGCGCTTATGGTTTTCGCGGAGACCTGATGGATATATCCATCAACGGAATTGCCATTATAAACCAGATGTCGGCACGTCCGGGGCCTGTTAATGATAAGTGGAATTACTATCTGAAAATAGGGGTAGGAGCCACTCTTTTCAGGAGTCGTTTATTCTCCGTTGGAACCGGAGATGTGGTACAGAGAAGTCAGTTATACGACAGTTCAAACCCCGATTATGTGGTGTTGGGGTATGATGTGAAAGATCCCGATAAGAAAACCTCGAGGGCCGTTGATATCGTTTTACCTATTGGTGCAGGCCTGATGTATCGCATCAATAACCGGTTTGATGTGGGAGTAGAAAGTGTGTTGCGCTTTTCGGCATCCGATCGGCTGGACAACATTCTCACAGGGGCAACCAATGACAGGTATCTTTACACCTCCCTTAATGTCAGCTATAAATTTGGAGATAAGGATCAACGGCATATGCGTTGGACCTACCGTGCCGAGGGGATGGATATGTTCGGAAGGCCTCAGGAGGATCCCTTGACAGATGAGATTCGTCAGCTGGAAGAAGATATTGATATTTATGAAGCAAATCGTCCTGTGGACAAGGATTCGGTGGTAATTACAGAAACCCTGAGAGTTATTTATGATCAATACAATGTCAAAACCATCTTCTTTCCATCCGGTGTGTTTCGCCGGTTTAGTCCTGCAGACCAATTGTTGATGGGACGGATTGCGGTGGAGTTGAATAATAATCCTGACAAAACATTGACACTCTACGGATACTCAGATACCGACGGAGAAGCCGAAGACAATCTGGAACTAAGTCGTGAGAGGTGTCTGGCTGTGAAAGAGTTTTTTGTGCATGATCTTGGGATGGAGCCCGGCAGAATAAATATTGTTCCGGTGGGAGAGGAAGACCCGCTTTCGCCGGTAAGTGAATTATCGCCCCGTGGATTAAAAATGGCCAACCGACGTGTGGATTTGGTAATCGAATAATTCGGGACAATTGGTTGTTGCATATAAGACAAAAATGTCTTAAATTGGCGCTACGTTCTTTTATGTGAAACCTGAAAGCTGACAAACAGACTTTCAAAAAACCTTTTGCTTATGGTGAGATTTGAAAAGTTGTATTGCAGAAAAAGGCTTTTTGACCGAGACTTTCTTTATGGGGTTTCCCAAAATAGCGGGTTTGTGAAAGATCCGGAAGCATTTTTTTCAGGACCTGCGGAGAATTCTTCTTCCGACAGAGAGATGGATGAAGATACTTGTAGGGGAACAGATGAGGAAACTGTATTGTAGAACTGTTGTTGGACATTGCCTGAATTTCAGGTATGGTCCAACTTTTTTTATCTTTCCAAATGATCTGTTTTTATATCCACAATAGTCCGTTAAGGTTTTTCAAGGCTCTGGAAAATTAAGGTTTTATGTTCGAAGGAGCGTTTTCTGTAAGGAGTATAATACCAGTGTTGTATGATTTTTCTAACCTCCAACCTCTAACCCTTAAAAACCCAACGATCTATTATTTCCCTTTCAGCTGCATTAAATAATTTTTTTTTGATGATTGTTCTTTTTGATGGTTTTTGTGTTTTATGTAGTGGTTTTGCCCGTTGGCTCAAACATCAGTATGAGGGCAAGGTTCAGCTTAAAGCCATGCAGTCAGATGAGGGACAGGAACTTATGAAGAAGCATGGCTATCCCGCCGATGATCCGGATGAGGTGGTGGTGGTTGACGGGCAGACTTCTATGTCTGGAGCTTCAGCTGTGTTGTATATTTTGAAAAACGGAGGGCGACTTTCACGGTTTTTCAATTTTCTGCTAAGGGGGCTTCCGAAATCGTGGATTAGAGCCATCTACAGGGTTGTGGCCAATAACAGATATAAGTGGTTTGGCCGTCGTGATTCCTGTACTTTTATTCCGGATTAAGTTCTCCTTTTTGATCTTCCCGGTATTTCGCAGAGAGCATGGAAAGGGTCTTTCCAAATACTTTTAAAGCTTCGTTGGTTCCCTCTGATATCTCTTTTCCTTGTAATTTCAATACAAACGCATTGTACATGGCAGCAAGCATTAGCTCTATGTCATGTTCGGGTCGGGGCTGCATTTTCTCTTCCAGTTCTTTAATCAGTGGAACTGCTTTCATGAATTGATGCTGATACCCCACCTCTTTTTTTGAATGCATCAGGGTGATGTGTAGCCGGTTCATGTCATTTACGGTATTGGTAATCACCTGAAGATGCCCCGACTCTTCTTTCTTCTCGTTTTGCATCATTACCACAAGGTTCTCATACCACTCTTCCAGTTCTTTTTTGACATCTTCGGGCTGCTCATATTGCTTTATTATGGTTTCCCTGATGGTGTTCATATCGAGTTTGGAAGCTCTCAAAAGATCTTCGATTTGCCACATGTAGAGAACGTATCCCGCGATGTCACTGTTTTTTTTGTGTCTTGATACAATCATAATATGAAAGAAATATGGAGTCTAACTAAAATCGTTTTTTAAATTGTCAAGGTCACGACGATCTTTTTTCGTAGGACGTCCTGTGCCCTTAGGTCGGCTGAGTTTTTGCGTCATTCTGGCCATGTCCAGGAGGTCCAGTTCCTCTTTGGGAGTAATGTCTTCCAGAAAATCCGAAACCAGTTTGGCTCCCATGCGTTTTTCTGATAAATCCAGCACACGGTAGGTTTTAACGGCAGGAGGAACTTTTATGGATATCTGATCTTCCCGACGAATCATGCGTGACGATTTTACCGGCTGTTCGTCAATGGTAACTCTTCCTTTTTTGCAGGCCTCTGCAGCCAGACTACGGGTTTTAAACAATCTTACGGCCCACAAGTATTTATCTATTCGTACGCTTTCAGTTTTGTTCATGATCGTTTATTTATTGTTGTACTGACTCATGGTTTGAGCCAGTCCAATGGTGCCAAAACCTTTTATGATCTCAATGGCTTTGTCAATTCTTTCAGGTAATGCTGCATCTTCCTCCCGATCCCAGGTTCCCAATACATAGTCAATCTGACGTCCCCGGGAATAGTTGTCTCCAATGCCAAATCTGAGTCTCGCATACTGATTGTGTCCCAAAATCTGGTTGATGTTTTTGAGACCATTGTGTCCGGCATCACTTCCTTTGGCTTTAAGCCTGAGGGTGCCGAACGGCAACGCGAGATCATCCAAAACCACCAGCAATCTTTCTGCCGGAATTTTTTCCTGTTTCATCCAGTAATTGATCGCTTTTCCGCTAAGATTGACATATGTGGAGGGTTTCAGCAATACGAATGTACGGCCTTTGAATTTGTATTCTGCCACATTGCCATAACGACGGTCTTCAAATTCCAGACGTTCCTGTTTTGCCAGTTCGTCCAATACGTCAAATCCGATATTGTGGCGGGTATGCTCATATTCCCGGCCAATGTTTCCAAGTCCTGCAATTAAATACTTCACGGTGTTGTCCGATTCTTTTCCTGCCGGTTGCAGCAGTTGTTTTATCTTTTCAAAAAGCCCCATTCTTATTTTACTTTTTATGTGTGCCATCGCTAAATCATCGGGTATTGAATTCCCGGCAACCACAATTTATTAACCGGCGACCGGTTTGAATCCTTCATTTTATGAAACCGGTTAATGATTCCTGATGTTGAAAAATGTCAGGCGGCTAAACTTCACAACATTATTTGTGTGCAAAAGTAAGATTTTTAAATCAGGGACAGATAGGTAGTGCCTATCCATAAACATAAACTAAACAAAATTTGTTTTTTGTCCTGTTTCTGGTCAGAAACTTTGTCGTGCTGAAACACAAAAACCCCCATATGTAGATATGGAGGTTTTTTAAATATGGTTGAAAAACTACTCTTCTCCAGTGGTTCCTGCAGCGCGGGCAGCTCTTGTTAGCTTAACAGAAACAACCACCTGGTTTTTGTTGTTAAGCAGTTCAATATTTTCGAAGTCGAGCTCTCCAACTTTAAGACCTTTGCCAAGTCCAAGTTTGGTAATGTCGATTTCAAGTTGCGCGGGAAGGTCTTTAGCCAAACCTTTCACTTTCAGCTTGCGCTTCTCGATGGTCAGTTTACCACCGGCTTTAACACCTGCTGCCAGTCCTTTTACCTTAACAGGAATTTCAATAACCACAGGCTTATCTTCAAATAACTGAAGGAAATCCACATGAATGGCATCGTCAGTTACCGGATGATATTGTACGTCCTGGATTACAGCATCATGAACAGTTCCGTCAATGTTCAATTTTACAAGGTGAACATCGGGAGTGTAAATCAGCTTGTTGAAGTCTTTCAGAAGCGCAGCAGCATGAAGCGTTTCTTTTCCACCATAAAGTACAAAAGGTACTTTTTCTTCGTTACGAAGTTGTTTGGTTGCTGTTTTTCCAAGATTGTCGCGCTTGGCAGCTTTTAGTTCAATTGTTTTCATCTCTTTGTTTTTGAATGTGTTACTCAAAATTAAGATTGTAATGTGAAACCTTAATCTCCCATCACACTACGCCATTTTGGCGGGCGCAAAGGTAATAATTAAATTACAAATTGCGTACTAATAGATTGATAATTGTAAACTTTATCGATGGTGTCTGCAAATAACTGAGCTGCCGAGAGCACTTTTATTTTATCTGATCTTTTTCGTAAGGGAATAGAATCAGTTACAAATATTTCGCAAATGCTTGATTTCTCAATATTTTCGTAAGCAGGACCGGAAAGAACCGCATGTGTTGCGAAGGCACGTACGCTGGTTGCACCTTGTTCAAGCATCATGTCGGCGGCCTTGGTAAGTGTACCTGCCGTATCCACCATGTCGTCCACAATGATCACATTTTTTCCGGACACATCACCGATGATTCTCATTTCATCAACCACGTTGGCCTTTGATCGATGCTTGTGGCAAATAACCATGGGGGCATCCAGAAACTTGGCGTAGGTGTTGGCTCTTTTGGAACCTCCCACGTCGGGAGATGCAATCACCAGGTTTTCGAGATTTAATTTGCGAATATGCGGGACAAAAATACCGCTTGCATACAGATGATCAACCGGGATGTCGAAGAATCCCTGAATCTGATCAGCGTGCAAATCCATGGTGATGATGCGATCAACGCCGGCGGTAGTCAGTAAATCAGCAACCAGCTTGGCTCCGATGGCCACTCTGGGTTTGTCTTTTCTGTCCTGACGGGCAAATCCAAAATAAGGCATTACTGCTACCAGTTTGTAAGCAGAAGCCCTTTTGGCGGCATCTATCATCATCAGCAACTCAAAAAGGTTGTCTGATGGCGGAAATGTGGATTGAATCAGGAAAACATGCGACCCTCTTATGGTTTCTTCATAAGCAGTGGTGAATTCTCCGTCACTAAAGCGTGTCAGATTGATGTTTCCCAGTTCTCTTCCATTGCAAAGACTGATTTTTTCGGCAAGATAGCGGGTGTTGGTTCCCGAGAATAGTTTGATTGGTGCTTTAGGTGGCATTTAAAGTCCTGTTTATCAGTTATATTCAGTAGCGAAATTTAATTGCAAAGGTAAGAAATAATACCTGTTTAACGGTAAATTCTTACTAAAGTAACATATAATGTTTTAAAATTATAGTTCAAACCTGATTTTTGTTTATTTTCTCAATGTAAGAAAGAAGTTCATCCTGTCCCTGTCGTGTGGTGGATGAAGTCAGAAAAATGGGCGGCAACTCTTCCCAGTCTTCCAGAAGTCTTTCTTTGTATTTTGCTGTGTTCTCTTCAAGTTGTGCGGGTTTTAGTTTGTCGGTTTTGGTGAAAACCACGGCAAACGGAACTCCTTTAACGCCCATGTTCTGCATAAAATCGAGGTCTGCCTGAATGGGGGCATGCCGGCTGTCAACAAGCACAAAAAGGTTGGACAGGTTTGTTCGTTCGGTAAGATAGCCCTCAATCATCTTCTTAAATTTCTCCCTTTCGGACTTTGAAAGTTTGGCATATCCGTATCCCGGCAGATCGACCATGTACCAACTATTGTTGATAAGAAAATGATTGATGAGTCTTGTTTTTCCGGGAGTTCCTGATATTTTGGCCAGTTTTCGGCGATTGCAGAGCATATTCAGAAGCGATGATTTCCCTACATTGGAGCGCCCTATGAATGCATACTCTGGCTTATTGGGGGCAGGACAGTCTTTCGGATTGGCACTGCTTGTAAGAAATGATGCTTCGGTTATTCGCATTTTTTTTTGCAAAAATATGATGTTTTTTGGTTTGATAATAAAATTTCTCTGTAAAAGAATGCGAAACCGTTTTTTAAGTGTGGGTTTAATTCATACTTTCAAGGGGATGTTTGGCGGGTTTTTCGCCTGGGCGGGACACTGATAGTTCTTTCGTTCCGGGTGGTAGAATCTTTTTAAAAACCTGTGGGATTCTGTCGCTGATTGTATAATCCGACAATCTAATTGGTATATTTGCATTTCAAAATAAAAGCATTGATGATATTATGGAAAAGAAACTTTATCCGTTAAAATTTGAACCGATTCTGAAACAACGATTGTGGGGTGGTACCAAACTCAATACGGTTTTGCATAAATCCATCGGGGAAGCCACTGATGTTGGCGAAAGCTGGGAGCTGAGCGGTGTTCCGGGCGATGTATCTGTGGTAAGCAACGGGTTTTTGAAAGGAAACTCTCTGAGTGAGTTGCTGGAGATTTATATGTCTGAACTGGTTGGGGATAAGGTTTTTGAGAAGTATGGAGCTGAGTTTCCACTATTGATTAAATTTATTGATGCCAATGATGTGCTTTCCATTCAGGTACACCCGGATGACAAACTGGCTCGCAGCAGGCATAATTCTTTCGGAAAAACAGAAATGTGGTATGTGATGCAGGCCGATCAGGGAGCCAGCCTGATCAGTGGTTTCAAAAAGGATACCGGAAAGGATGAGTATCTGAAAGCTTTGGAGGAAAAGAAACTCGATGACCTTCTTGCCAGTCATGAGGTGGCACCGGGTGATGTTTTCTTTATTCCGGCAGGACGTGTGCATGCCATCGGAAAGGGTATCTTGCTGGCAGAAATTCAGCAAACCTCCGATGTGACCTATCGTATTTATGATTTCGATCGGAGAGATGCAGAAGGCAATGCCCGGGAGCTGCATACAGCTCAAGCTCTGGATGCTATTGATTTCTCCGGCGGGGGAGAGTATAAAACCCGGTATGAGGCAACAGAGAATGAGGTTACTCAGGTGGTGGAATCTCCTTACTTCGTAACCAGCCTCATTGATTTGAATGGGCACGAACTCAAAAAGGATATTTTTGGACTCGATTCATTTGTGATTCTGATGTGTATGGAAGGCAGCGCTGATATTTTCTATAATGATGGTCAGAAAGAGTCTGTTACGATGGGAGAAACAATTCTGATTCCTGCCGACCTGAAGGAATTTAGCATCAAAGCAGCCGACAAATGCAAATTGCTTGAGGTTCATATGCCCGATGTTGAGTCGGAAGCAAAAAAGTGATTCCTGCAATCAGAAACATGATTCAAGAATAAATGAAATAAAAAAGGGGATTGATTTTCGGATGATCTGAAAATCAATCCCCTTTTTTGTGGTGTGCATTGTAGTTTGTTGACAATGAGATTTGTAATGGTGCTGTGATTCCTGTGTAGCTCTCCTGATTACCTTTTCCAAACCATTGGTTGTAAGCGAAATTGTTAGTCCATTAGGTCATTTTTGTTAAAATTTATAACTTTGCAGACCGTAAAAATGATTAAATTGTCATGCGCTGTATAGGTGCTTCCATTTACAACGAATGGATGATTTAATTTACAGGTAATGTGCAATTTGAAAATATTATAGTTATGAAGGTACTTAAATTTGGCGGAACATCAGTGGGATCAGCTCAGCGTATGCGTGAAGTGGCAGATCTTGTTACCGGTTCCGACCGTAAGATTGTGGTTCTTTCTGCCATGTCGGGAACAACCAACAGTTTAGTTGAAATAGCAAATTATTTATACAAGAAAAATTACGACGGAGCGAATGAGGTTATCAACCGGTTGGAACGTGGTTATCTGGACACGGTGGCTCAGCTTTTTAAGAAAGAGGAGTTTAAGCACAAAGGACTTGAGTTGGTAAAATCGCATTTCGATTATGTCAAATCTTTTACCAAGGATGTGTTTACCGTTTTTGAGGAGAAATCTGTGCTTGCACAGGGAGAGTTGTTGACCACAGCTCTTTTTAACTTTTTCCTTCAGGAAAACGGACATAACTCAGTATTGCTTCCTGCATTGGATTTTATGCGCACCAATAAGAATAATGAACCGGATACGGTTTATATCAGGGAGAATCTGGAGCGCATCATGAGCGAGTTTGAAGATACTCATCTTTTTATTACCCAGGGGTACATCTGCCGTAATGCATTCGGAGAGGTGGATAATCTTCAGCGCGGTGGAAGTGATTACACAGCCTCTTTGATCGGTGCGGCCCTGGAAGTTGAAGAAATTCAGATATGGACCGATATTGACGGAATGCACAACAACGATCCCCGGTTTGTGGAAAATACCACCTCCATTGCCGAGATTTCGTTTGATGAGGCTGCTGAGTTGGCTTATTTCGGAGCCAAGATTTTGCACCCCACCAGTGTGTTGCCGGCCAAACTGGCCAATGTGCCGGTAAAAGTGCTCAATACCATGGATCCCAAAGCTGTGGGAACCACCATCTCTTCCTCGCAGCATAAGGACCGCATTACTGCCGTTGCAGCTAAAGATGGTATCACTGCCATCAAGATTAAATCGGGACGTATGCTGCTCGCCTTCGGATTCCTCAGAAAGGTTTTTGAGATTTTCGAAAGCTATAAAACTCCCATTGATATGATTACCACATCAGAGGTGGGTGTTTCGGTTACCATCGATAACAACCGACATCTGGAGGAAATACTGGACGATTTGCGAAAGTTTAGTACCGTTGAGGTTGATTATGATCAGGTGATTGTTTGTGTGGTTGGTGACTTGGTGGCTGAAAACAAAGGTTATGCCAACCGTATTTTTGAAGCATTGAAGGAGATTCCCATCAGGATGATTTCTTATGGGGGAAGCGAGCATAATATATCACTGCTGGTGGATGCAAAAGATAAGAAGGATGCTTTACAGGCATTAAGTGCAAAACTTTTTTAAACAAGTTACAGAATGACAAATTTTCCTACAGAGAAATTTAAAGAACTGAAAACGCCGTTTTATTATTATGACATGAGTTTGCTTGAGGACACCCTTTCGCTTGTAAAGAAAGAGTCTGAAAAGTATGATTTTCATGTTCATTATGCCATAAAGGCCAATGCCAATGACCGGGTTTTGGAGAAGATTCGCTCCAAAGGCTTTGGAATTGACTGTGTCAGCGGTTATGAAATACAGAAAGCACTGGAGGTAGGCTTCAGCCCCGACGGGATTGTGTTTGCCGGTGTGGGGAAAGCTGACTGGGAAATAGAACTTGGACTGAAGCACGATATATATTGTTTTAACGTGGAGTCTCTCCCTGAGTTGGAGATTATCAATGAACTGGCAGCTAAAAATGGCAAGAAAGCCAGAGTAGCATTCAGGATTAATCCAAATGTTCAGGCCGATACGCATCATTATATTACCACCGGACTGGATGAAAATAAGTTTGGTATAAGTATGCCGGACCTGGAATCGGTTTTGGACAGAATGAAAGAATTGGAAAATGTTCAGTTCGAAGGAATGCATTTCCATATTGGTTCACAGATTACAGATCTGGATAACTTTAAGGATTTGTGTACCAGGGTTAATGAGTTGCAGGAATGGTTTATCTCCAGACAACTGTTTCCTAAAGTAATAAATGTGGGAGGTGGCTTTGGAATCGATTATGACGATCCCCAAAACAACCCAATCTCAGATTTTGCTTCTTACTTCAAGGTTTTTAAGGATTTCCTGAAACTTAAAGCCGGTCAGGAGTTGCATTTCGAACTGGGTCGTTCAGTTGTTGGTCAGGCAGGAAATGTCATTTCACGGGTTCTTTATGTGAAAGAAGGGGTAAAGACCCGTTTTGCTATTATAGATGCCGGAATGACTGATCTTATTCGTCCTGCACTCTATCAGGCCAAACATAAAATTGAGAGTTTATCTGCATCCAGTGATGCCAAAAAGGTCAGGTACGATGTGGTCGGCCCAATTTGTGAGTCATCCGACAGTTTTGGGAAAGCTATTGATTTGCCTGAGCTGAAGCGTGGCGATTTCGTTGCTTTGAGAAGTGCTGGTGCCTATGGTGAAGTAATGGTTTCCAGATACAATCTGAGAGAAGAGCCACAGGCGTTCTATTCTGATGATTTTTAGAGTAATTGGATAAATAAACAAACGCACGACCGGATATTTCGGCCGTGCGTTTTTTTTTATACTTCATAATCTACGCAGGCCCGTTTTTCAAGAATCTCTCTGATTCCGGCTCCGGCCTTTACATGATCGGGATGTACGGCATATGCTTTCAATCCTTCCATGTTATCGAATTCTGAAACCAGCGACAGGTCATAATCTTCGTCCGGATTGATGTTAATTCCCACCTCCATTTTACGAAGTGTTTCCACTTTATTGATAAGTCCTTCCAGTTCCGCTTTAATTTTTTCTGATTTGCTCTTTTTCTCAGCAGCAGGCAAATCTTCTTTGAATTTGAACAATACAATGTGCTTAATCATGAGTATTATCTTTTAATTATTTAACCATCTGTTGTAAATTAGTGCCGTAAAAATATAAAAATCAATCAATATATGCTCGTAATTGGCATTGCCGGAGGCACCGGGTCAGGGAAAACCACCGTGGTTCGCAAAATAATGGAAAAATTGCCTGCCGAAGAAGTGGCTATCCTGCCACAGGATTCCTATTATCGCGATAATGGTCATCTGCCTCTGGAAGAGCGGCAGAAAATTAATTTTGATCATCCCGATGCTATTGAGTTTGATCTGCTGGTGGAGCATATCCGAAAGCTTAAAGATAATCAACCGGTTGAACAACCCATTTATTCATATCTTTCCTGTTTGCGTTCGGAGGAAACCATCTCAGTAAATCCAACCAAGGTGGTTATTGTGGAGGGAATCCTGGTACTTACTCATCCGGGGTTGAGAAAATTGATGGATTTGAAAGTTTTTGTGGATGCCGAGGCTGATGATCGTTTGATGCGGGTGATACAGCGTGATATTGAGGAGCGCGGGCGAACAGTGGAAAAGGTGTTGAACCGGTATCAGAAAACGGTGAAGCCCATGCACCTGCAGTTTATTGAACCGTGTAAGCGATATGCCGATCTGATAGTGCCACAGGGAGGGGAAAATCATGTGGCCATAGATATTCTCACACAGTTCATTCAACGTAATCTGTCTTAAAACTTTTTGTCATGCTTAACAACATTGCATCCGAAAAGATCATGTACATTGATATTGAAACCGTTCCTGAGCATCCGGCTTTTGATAATCTTGATGATACCATGAAAGCTTTGTGGGAGAAAAAATCTTCCAAAATATCCGGAGAGGATGTTACCGCGGAGGAAGCCTATGTGAAGGCCGGGATTTATGCCGAATTTGGCAAGATTGTTTGTATCTCCGCTGGAATTATTAAACCCGAAAACGGAGAGAGAACCCTGAGAGTGAAATCATTCTTCGGACATGATGAAAAGAAGTTACTGCAGGATTTTTCGGCAGCCCTTACCAACTTTACCTCTCATCCGGGTACCAATATTTGCGGGCACAATGTGCGGGAGTTTGATTTTCCATACATCGCCCGCAGGATGCTTATCAACGGATTACAGTTGCCGGATATTCTGGATGTGGCAGGGAAAAAACCATGGGAGGTGAAGTTTATCGACACCATGGATTTGTGGAAGTTTGGAGATTTTAAGCATTATACTTCTCTGAATTTGCTTACGCACATTATGGGAATTCCATCTCCTAAAGATGATATCGACGGAAGCCAGGTGGCTTCGGTTTATTACGAGGAAGATGATGTGGAGCGCATCGCACGTTATTGTGAAAAGGATGTGCTGGCAACGGCCCAGCTCTTTCTCCGGCTGAAAGGTGAGCCTCTGCTTAAACCGGAAAATGTGGTTTCTGTATAAGCAGGTTCTTTAATAATTGTGTTACCTCTGCCGGGGCTTTTCCATTCATTGAAATGCCATTGCTACTACCATACTGTCGCCCCGCCGGGGCTGGCATCTCTAATGAGTTTCTGTCCATATAGTACCACTTGCGTCGTTACGCTTGCCGCCAAAATACTCATTTACGATAAGTAAACTCCGTTTTTGGCGGCTTCGCAAGCCTAGCAATTGGCACTTTCTGACCAGAAACAGTTCTAAAAACAGAATTTGCTTAGTTTATGGATAGGCACTAATGAGGCAGAGCTAAAACAACAACTGTGTCCTTTTATAGGTTGGAAAATCTCTCAACCCTCATCTCTCAACTCTCAAGAAAGTACTTCACGGTTTTCAGAAACAGATCATGCTGCTCTGCATGTACCCAATGACCTGCCCCGGGTATGTTTACAATCTGGGAGCCGGGGAAAAACTTATTGATTGACAGAGAGTCGTCTTCGTGTATGTAAGGTGATTTCTCACCTCTGATGAAGATGGTCTCGGGCATTTTTTTTCCTGATGGGGGTGTTAAATCCGAAAAGCCGTCCATTACATCCTGAAGGTTGTCCTTCAAGGCTTTCAGGTTGAGCTGCCATTCATAGTGACCATCCTTTGTTCTTTTGAGATTTTTCATCAGAAAGCCCCTAAGTCTTTTCTGCGGGAATGTTTCTTTCAGAAGTTTGTCGATATCCTGACGGTTTTCGTATTGCGTTGGATCCACAGACGACAGAGCTTCGATAATTTTACCGTGATCAGCAGTAACTTCTGCATAATTGGAGAATGAACCGTATGACTTTGGAGCGATATCGACAACAATCATTTTTTCGATCATTTCCGGATAGTCCAGGCAGAAACGCATGACCGTTTTTCCTCCCATGGAATGGCCCATCAATGTAGCCTTGTCGATCTTAAGTTTCTTCATCAATTCATGGAGGTCTTCTGCCATAGCCTGGTAGGTATGTTCCTGGCTATGTGGTGATTTCCCATGGTTGCGCTGATCAATGAGAATGACGTGAAAATCTTTTTCCAGCTCCCCGGCAACAGAAAGCCAGTTGTCTGAGGCTCCGTAAAGTCCGTGAACGATAATGATTGTCTTCTTGCCTTTTCCTTTTTCCCGGTAAAAAAGTTCCATTGCTATTTCTCTTTAATCAGCAGATCTTTGTACATACTAATGGTTCGCTCAAGGCCGTAATAAAGGGCGTCACTGATTAGTGCGTGTCCAATAGAAACCTCTTTGAGAAATGGAATTCTTTCATTGAAAAATTTCAGGTTCTCCAGGCTCAGGTCGTGTCCTGCGTTGATTCTTAGCCCGGCTTTATTTGCGATGTTTGCAGCTTCCACGAATGGAGCAATGGCTTTTTCCCGGTCTTTCGGGTAGTCTGTGGAGTAAGGCTCAGTGTAAAGCTCTACTCTGTCTGTGTTTGTTTTAGCTGCATTGACAATGAAATCGGGATTGGTATCGATAAAGATGGACGTTCTGATGCCATACTCTTTCAATTCGCCAATTACATCCTGCAGGAAAGTGAGGTGTGTGATGGTGTCCCATCCCGAATTGGATGTGATGGCTTCGGGCGGATCAGGAACCAGCGTAACCTGGTGCGGACGAACCGCTTTTACCAGTTCGAGGAATTTGGGGGAAGGATATCCTTCAATGTTAAATTCGGTCTTTATGACTCTTTGAATATCATGGACATCCTTATATTTTATATGTCGTTCATCGGGGCGTGGGTGTACCGTAACGCCTTGGGCACCAAATTCCTGTACGTCCACTGCGGCTTTTACCACATCGGGGATGTTTCCACCTCTTGAATTTCGTAAAGTTGCAATCTTATTTATATTAACACTGAGTTTCGTCATGATAAAAAAGTTCCAATGTGTATTTCTGAGAAAATTAGATAAAACAGTAAAATGTTTTGTTTGTTTAAAAATTTGAGTGTATTTTCCCAACAAAAAGGGATTGTGTTGTAAGTTTTATGCTTGATTTGATCGCTGTTTTGAATAAAAATATTATATTATAGCAACAGCAAATTTACAAAGTATTTCCGGAAAGCGCATTTTTATGTTGGCAAAAGATTTAATATCAGATATCATCCCATCTTTAAAAACTTCCGATACAGGAGTTAACGCTCTTGCCTGGATGGAGGCATTTCGCGTTTCACATTTGCCCATTGTCAACAATAAGGTTTTTCTTGGCCTTATTTCAGATGCGGACATTTACGATTTGAATTCTGCTGATGAGCCATTGGGCAACCATCGCCTGTCGCTGATTAAGCCGTATGTGTTTGCCCATCAGCACATCTATGATGTGGTGGAGATCGCCTCCCGTCTTAAATTGACTGTTGTACCTGTCCTGAGCCCTGACCAGGATTATATAGGTGTTATTACACAGAACGATTTATTGCTCAGGTTTTCTGAGTTGATTGCTGCTCCTACGCCCGGCGGTATTATCGAAATAGAACTTGGCCCCCGGGATTATGCACTTTCCGAAATAGCGCGAATTGTGGAGGATGCAGATGCCAAGGTATTGAGTCTTTATGCATCGCAGAGTAAATCTACCGAGCAACTTAAAATTACCATTAAGCTAAACCGGGTGGATGCCAGTGGCGTCATCAATGCCTTTGAGCGTTACGGCTATAAAGTGAATGCTGTTTATTCGGGGGAGTCTCAGGTGGATGATACTACCCGCCGGAACTATGAGTCTTTGATGAAATATCTGGGGGTTTAGCGCTCTTTTGTTGCTTATTTTTTATCTTCGTTCACAAAAAATGTATGGAAATTGCCATATTTGGAAAAAGCTTTGGTGATGTTTTTTATGAAAATTGCAGACAGCTGTTTGACTATTTGCATAAAAAAGAGACCAGAATATTTATTTACAAGCCGTTCTACGAGTTTCTCTCCCAAAAATTTGACCTGAAACCCGGGATTGCCGGATTTTTCTCTTCATCGGACGACCTGCCCGAGGTGGATATGCTTTTCAGTATCGGAGGAGATGGTACCTTTCTTCAGGCTGTTACCCTTGTTCGTGACTCGGGGATTCCCATTGTTGGAATCAACAGTGGAAGGCTGGGGTTTCTTGCCGATATTTCAAGAAATGAGCTGCCTGTTGCACTGGAGGAGATAGATCTTGGACGATTCAAGGTAAAAGAGTTGTCGCTGCTTGAATTGATTAGTCCCACCGGGCTTGTTGACGATTTTAATTATGCCCTTAATGAGTTTGCAGTTCACAAGCAGGACAGCTCCTCGATGATTACCATTCATACCTATCTGGATGATGAATACCTTAATTCTTATTGGGCAGATGGTTTGATTGTGAGTACACCTACCGGATCTACTGCCTATTCACTTAGTGTGGGAGGGCCAATCATGCATCCGGCCTCACAGGGAATAATCATCACACCCATTGCCCCACATAATCTGACCGTGAGGCCTTTGGTCGTCCCGGATAATATGGAGCTTACATTGAAGGTTGAAGGGAGGGGAGGCAAATTCCTTGCCAGTCTCGATTCCCGAAGTGTGGTGGTGGAGGAAGGCACCGAACTGAAGATTCGAAAAGCCGCCTTTCCTATCAAAATGGTGGAACGCACCGATCAAAGCTTCTACAGTACTTTGCGTAATAAACTGATGTGGGGTGCCGACCGTCGAAATTGATTCATTTCCTGACAATAATCCGGCCATCCTGTCGTTAAAAGGGATGAGGTAGCGCACCTTACATGGTCTTCATGGTTCGGCGTTGCTGTTGATTGTTCAGAACTGATTATCCAAATTAAATCAATGCGTTGTAAAGGCCATACCATACTTGTGCTTATCGTCACATTTCTCTCTTCTGTTTCCGCTTTTTCGCAGGAGCGGATAGAGGGTGGCTTGTTTTTGGGGACGTCCTATTACAATGGCGATCTCAATCCCTCAAAGCAATTTTACAATGCCAAACCGGCTGTAGGAGCACTTATACGAGTGGTTCTTAATGAGAGGCTTGCTTTTAAAGGTACCCTGACAGCCCTTGAAATCGGGGGTAGTTATCCACAGTCCGGACTTCAATACCCATCTGCATCCGCCGGGAGTTCTTCTTATAGTTTTAAGCGATCACTGGCTGATTTTTCCACGCAACTGGAAATAAATTTTTTTGAGTATGATCATCCCTTTCGTCGCAAAGAAACCCGTTTCACGCCTTTTATCAGCGGGGGACTGGCTTATACTGTTTACCGACGTTATGAATCCAATGATTCAGGAGGTTCTGAAAACCCACATTTTATATTATCTTTGCCGTTCGGTGCGGGGGTGAAATGGAAAGCCACTGATTGGTTGCATGTTGGACTGGAATGGAATTTCAGGAAGACTTTTGTTGATGACCTTGATTTCATGGGCCCCGGAGATATCAATCCCACCGATCCATATGGGTTCCAGCAGCCCTCGGATTGGCATAACAATGATTGGTATTCTTTTGCAGGGGTGTCTTTGACCATGGATATTTTTCATAGAAATGTTCCCTGCAATGCCGGTTATTAAAAATGTGACGAAGATTATAATGTATGTCATCAGTTAAAGAACAACTGGATAAAGAAAAATTACCTTCCCATGTGGCCATTATTATGGATGGGAATGGTAGATGGGCAAAAAAGCGAGGTAATGTAAGGGTTTTTGGTCACAAAAACGGAGTGAAGGCCGTGCGTGAAGTTACCGAAGCTGCTGCAGAACTGGGCCTGAAATTTCTTACCCTCTATGCTTTCTCCACCGAGAATTGGAATCGTCCCAAAAACGAAGTTGACGCATTGATGTCGTTGCTGGTTTCTACCATTGCTTCGGAAACCAAGACGTTGATGGATAATAATGTCAAGCTTAAATCCATTGGCTGTAAAGAAAATCTTCCTATAGGGGTGCAGGATAAACTTGCTGCCTGCATGGACCAGACAAAGGACAATGACGGGTTGACGCTTGTTCTTGCATTGAGTTACAGCTCCAGATGGGAAATAATTGAAGGTGTAAAAAAGATAGCCCTCGATATAAAAGATAATAAATTGGATCCTTCCGAAATAAATTCTGATTTATTTGGTCAATATCTGGAAACTGCAAATATGCCTGATCCGGAACTCCTGATCAGAACCAGTGGGGAATTGCGCATTAGTAATTTCCTGCTTTGGCAGATTGCTTATTCAGAATTATATTTCTGTGATGTATTGTGGCCTGATTTTCGCAAGGAACATTTTTTTGAAGCACTACTCGATTATCAGGGTAGAGAAAGACGCTTTGGAAAAATCAGTGATCAGGTAAAAAAATAAAAAAATAGTAATGATTAAACACTCGTTCGTACTTTTCTTCCTTCTGTTGATCTCTTTTATTGGTGTAAATGCTCAGGAGGGTGTCCCCGAAATTTCCTATTCAGGTTCTCCCAAAGAATACATTATTGCTGAGATAAATGTTACAGGTGACCTCAATAATGATCCCGCAATCCTGGCAAACCTGTCTGGCCTCAGAGTCGGTCAGACCATTTCCGTACCGGGAGAAGACATCTCCGATGCAATCAAAAAATATTGGGAATACGGACTTTTTTCGGATGTGAAAATATCCGTGGACAAGATTGAGGGGAAGAATATATGGCTGAATATTTATTTGCAGGAGCGTCCCCGTCTTTCAGAAATTAATTTTTCGGGGCTGAAAAAATCCGAAATAGAGGATATATCAACCAAAATTTCGATGATGAAGGGCTCTCAGGTTACTCCTTATCTGATTGACCGGGCCAAGAAATATATCAAGCAGCATTTTGTGGACAAAGGTTTTTTTAATGCCGAGGTTTCCATCGTTCAACGCGATGATCCTGACAAACCCAATCATGTCTTTCTGGACATTGATGTGGATAAGAAAGATAAGGTGAAAGTGAACTCTCTGGAATTTGAAGGAAATACTGTTTTTTCTGATCATAAGCTGAACAGGTTCACAAAAAAGACCAACGAGAAAGGGAAGATTCTTAATTTCTTCAGAACTAAGAAGTTTGTGAAGGATGAATATGAGGCTGACCTGGATAGGATTATAGAAAAGTACAACGAAGAGGGATATCGGGATGCCTATATTGTCTCGGAAGAGGTAAGTCGCAATGAAGATAACACTGTTGACATTGTAATTAATCTCAGTGAAGGGAATAAGTACTATTTTGGTAATATTTCATGGGTCGGAAATACCGTTTACCCGGGCCCATATCTGAGCGAGAAACTTCGGATTGAAGAAGGTGATGTATTTAATCAGACCAGACTTGATGAACGATTGTTTGTGGATGACGATGCGGTGCATAACCTCTATATGAATAATGGTTATTTGTTTAGTAACATAGAACCTGTTGATATTAAAATTCATAATGATACTGTGGATCTTGAGATGCGTGTTTATGAAGGACAGCAGGCCACCATCGATCAGGTGATCATCAAGGGAAATACCAAGACTCATGAGCATGTGGTTCGTCGTGAACTCAGAACCAAGCCGGGTGAGTTGTTCGATAAATCGGAGTTGATTCGTACTGTACGTGAGTTGTCACAGTTGGGGCATTTCGATCCTGAGAATATCCAGCCGGTTCCCCTGCCCGATCCCGAAAAGGGAACCGTGGATCTGGAATACAATCTGGTGGAAAAAGCCAATGACCAGGTTGAATTGTCCGGTGGTTGGGGTGGCGGAATGTTCGTCGGCTCTCTTGGATTAAAATTTACCAACTTCTCAGTACGGAATATTTTCAATAAAGAGGCTTGGAGACCACTGCCTACAGGAGATGGACAAACATTGTCATTAAGAGCACAGACCAATGGTAAATACTACCAGTCGTACAGCTTTTCCTTTACCGAGCCCTGGCTTGGTGGACGGAAGCCCAACTCATTGAGTGTATCTGTGTATCATTCTATTCAGACAGGAACTAACAGCAGTTATTATTATGGTAACCCCTACAGTAGTTATGGCGGTAGCTATGGTGGATATGGCGGCTACGGTGGCTACGGTTATGGATACCAGCCACTCGAAGAGGATCCGGATGAACACCTCAAAGTAACAGGTCTTTCTGTCGGTTTCGGAAAACGCCTGCGTTGGCCCGATGACTATTTTCAGTTCTATACCCAGTTGAGTTACCAGCGTTACGATCTTAAAAACTGGGCCTACTTCCTGATGGAGAACGGAAACAGTAATAACCTGAATTTTAAAGTTAATTTTTCCCGTAACTCCATCGACAATCCTTTATATACCCGTAACGGGTCTAATTTCAGCCTTGGACTGGAATTTACACCTCCCTATTCTTATTTCGATGATAAGAACTATTCGGATGAAGATATGCCCGACGAGGAACGTTACAAATGGGTGGAATACCATAAGTGGACATTCAAAGGAAATATGTTTAAGTCATTGGACAATGCGGGGAAACTGGTTTTGATGACCAAAGTAGAAGGCGGATTCCTCGGATACTTTGATGAGAATAAGAAGTCGCCTTTTGAGAAGTTTGTGCTGGGAGGTGATGGTATGTCAGGCTACAGTTATTACGGTAGCGAAACCATTGGTTTGAGAGGTTATGAAAATGCGTCACTGACTCCCTACAGTCCCGAAGGACGGCAGGATGGTAATATCTATAATAAACTCGCTCTCGAGTTGAGATATCCATTGACGCTTCAGCCTTCAGCCACTGTTTATGGGTTGGTCTTTGCGGAAGCAGGTAACTCATGGTCCGAATTCAGGGACTATAACCCCTTTGGACTAAAGCGCTCAGCCGGTGTAGGCGTGCGAATATTCCTGCCGATATTCGGACTGATGGGAATTGACTGGGGATACGGATTTGATGACGTGACCGGACGTCCCAATGCCAGTGGAAGTAATTTCCATTTTGTGATTGGACAGAATTTCTAATTAGTTGCTGTCCATAAAGTACCACTTGCGTCCCCGAAAGGTCGGGGCAGGCTTAGCAATTGACACTTTCTGATCAGAAACAGGACTAAAAGCGGACTTTACTTAGTTTTTGGACAGACTAATTACCGGTTACAAAAACGCAAAAAATAAAAATGGTTTGGTTTTTGTGTATTCTGTATAAAGAATTTTATTAAGGACTTAAAATTGAGAGCAATGAAGAAGTATTTTGTTATATTCGTGGCTGTTGCAGCAATATTATTTAGCTCGGCCAATGTTTCAGCTCAACGTTATGCCTTTGTTGATATGGAATACATTATGTCCAATATTCCGGCGTATGAAGCCGCCCAGGAACAATTAAATCAGGCATCGGAGCAGTGGGAGCAGGAAATTCAATCGGTTTATGCCGATGTGGAAGAACTTTATAAAAACTACCAGAAGGAAAGTGTTTTTCTTTCCGGAGAGATGAAAACGCAACGTGAGAATGAAATTATTGAATTGGAGAATCGCGCCAAGCAGCTTCAACGACAGTATTTTGGACCTGAGGGAGAGCTTGTGAAGCGTCAGGAAGCATTGCTTCAGCCCATTCAGGAAAAAGTGAGTGAAGCCATTCGCAGTGTTGCCGATCGTGACAATCTGGATGCAGTTTTCGATATGGCCGGCAACCTGGGCGTTTTGTATGTGAAGCCAAGACAGAACATCAGCGATGAGATCCTTCGGGAACTTGGTTTCAGCAATTAAGAATATCAGTATTAAAAATCAAAATAGAAAAGTTAATTTTATTATGAAAAAAGTTACAACTACATCTCTGATAGCCGTACTGCTTTTTCTGAGTCTCGGACTGAATGCACAAAATCTTAAATTTGGTCATGTCAATGTTCAGGAAGTGATGCAGGTAATGCCTGAGTTTAAACAGATGCAGCAGGACCTGGAAGGTGAGTACGACCGTTTGGAGAATCAGCTTGCCACCATGCAGGAAGATTATAAAAAGATGGAACAGGAATATATGGAGACTGCCGAATCAATGAGTGCTGTTGTACGTCAGCAAAAAGAACAGCAGTTGATGGAGACTTCACAGAAGATTCAGGCTTTTTACCAATCCACACAGCAGCAACTTTCTCAAAAACAACAACAGCTGCAGCAACCTATCATGGAAAAATTGCAGAAGGCTATTGGTGAGGTCGGTGAAGAAGGCGGATTTATTTATATATTTGCTGCCAACTCAGGAGCTACTGTTTATCAATCTGAACAAAGCGTGGATGTAACCTCTCAGGTAAAAACCAAACTGGGTATTAATTAGTGTCCATCTATAAACTAAGCAAAATTTGTTTCTAGTCATGTGTTTGTCAAGAAAGAATCAGTTGCAAGGCTTGCGAAGCCCGAAAAACGCAGTTTACTTGAGTAAATGAGGAATTTTCGGGTAAGCGTAACGCAGTAAATGGTTCTTTATGGACAAACACTAGTTAATCATATTAAACAGAATTAATCGAAATAAGATGAAGGTATTTAAATTATTTGCCGTTGTTTTGCTTGTTGCCTTGTCGGCGGCTACGTCGTCTGCGCAGGATCTGAAATTTGGTCATTTGAATGTTCAAAAACTGATTACCGAACTGCCGGAGAAGCAGACCGCTGACAAAGAATTGCAGGCCGAAGCCAAGAAGCTTCAAAGTCAGTTGCAGGTTATGAGTCAGGAACTTGATGATAAATATTCAAATTATATGGCTCAGCGTGATTCATTGTCACAATTGATTCGTTCCACACGCGAAAAGGAGATTCAGGACTATGATCAGCGTATTCAGAATTTCAACAAGCTTGCGCAACAGTCATTGTCACAAAAAGAGCAGGAATTGCTTCAACCTATCATCGAAAAGGTTGAAAAAGCCATTCAGGCCGTTGGTGAGGAGCAGGGATTCATCTATATCTTTGATCTCAGTTCACAGGTGATTCTTTACAATTCCGATCAGAGTGTGGATTGCGAAGAGCTCGTAAAGGCCAAGCTGGCAACAATGTAATTGTTGTTTGCAAAAAATACAAAAGACTGGTAAGCCTATTGCCGGTCTTTTTTTTGTCCTTTAACCTGTGTTATTTGCCAATAAGTTATGAATAAAGTGTGGATAGTACTTATTTTATATCTTTATGATTTTGTTGCGGGTTAAAATTATTAACATTTGTGATTAAGGAAGCAGTATGGATGTAAATAAAGGTCCGATAGGCGTTTTTGATTCAGGATACGGAGGATTGACTGTGTTAAATGAGTTTCTTCGTGAATTTCCTGAGTACGATTTTATTTATTTGGGAGACAATGCCCGAACTCCTTACGGAACAAGGTCGTTTGAGACGGTTTATCAATATACCCGACAGTCGGTAATGCGTTTGTTTGACATGGGGTGTCAGCTGGTAATTCTTGCTTGCAATACTGCCTCGGCAAAAGCGCTGAGAACCATACAGCAGAATGATTTACCTGCTTTCGACTCTTCGAGACGAGTGCTTGGGGTAGTTCGTCCTAGTGTTGAAAAAATAGGTGAGGTGTCCCGAAATGGTCATGTGGGAGTGGTAGGAACATCCGGTACTGTACAGTCCATGTCTTATCCTTTGGAGATTCAAAAACTGTTTCCCGGAACTATTGTGTCTCAACAGGCCTGCCCAATGTGGGTGGCACTGGTGGAAAATGATGAAAGGACGACCCCCGGAGCAGAGTTTTTTATAAAAAGAGATCTGGAGAGGTTGTTTGAGCAGGATTCTCTGATAGATACACTGATTCTGGGTTGCACCCACTATCCGCTTTTGCTGCCTGTGATTGAACGTTTCTTGCCGGAAGGTGTCCGGATTATGTCACAGGGGAACATTGTAGCCTTGAGCCTGAGGGATTATCTGAAGCGGCATCCCGAAATGGATCAGAGATGCACACGGAATGCCACTTGTCAGTTTTTCACGACGGAAGACCCTGAGAAATTTGATGAAGCTTCTGCCGTTTTTCTGAATCAGCCGGTTGCTTCGCGGCGGATTGAACTGTAGTGTAATGAACCTTATTCTTCTTTATACCATCCCGAATACATCAGGTAATTGTTGGCAATCTTGTTAATCATTTCACTGGTTTGTTCGGGTTCGATATCTTTTACTTTTTTTGCGGGAACACCGGCATAAACACTGTTTGGTTCTACTTTGGTTCCCGAAAGAATCAAAGAGTTGGCAGCAATGATTGAGTTGGAACCGATTACAGCATGATCCAGAATGGTTGCTCCCATCCCTACCAGCACATTGTCTTCAATTTTTGCCCCGTGGATGGTAACATTATGCCCAACTGATACATTGTCGCCTATTTCGATGGTTGATTTCTGATATAGGGTATGCAGAACTGAACCATCCTGAATATTCACCTTATTGCCGATTCGGATGCTGTTAACATCGCCTCTAAGTACCGCATTGAACCAAATACTGCAATCGTCTCCCATCTCCACGTCACCAACAACGGTGGCATTATCTGCTAAAAAAACGTTCTTTCCGATTTTTGGGGTGAACCCTCTCACTGATTTAATTAGTGCCATGATTTATGAATAATGTAATAAGATTAAACTTAAAGTTGTAAAAAAATGCTAACTTGTAAGGTGTATTTCCTTTTGGAGTACAAATATAAATCACCTGTTGAAAAACACCTCACAATGGTAAAAAATCTGACTAAAATCAACTTCATGTAATCAGATACTCTATAACTTTACTTAAAATTTACAAGTTAAACCCCGGGACACATTGAAAGGTTCTGGTGTTTTTTTTATTTAACACTTCCTTTTTTTCTGAGTTTTATTCAGGAGATAAAGGAGGAAATCAGAAATTCACTTTGTTATGGCAAAGAAATCAAAAGTAATTGAAAGAGAAGAGGTTGTTGTCCGGTTTTCGGGCGACTCCGGCGACGGAATGCAGCTGACCGGTTCGCTGTTTTCTTTCTCTTCTGCAATTTATGGTAACGATATATCAACCTTCCCTGATTTCCCTGCGGAAATCAGAGCTCCACAGGGCACTATAGGAGGGGTGTCGGGCTTCCAGGTTCATTTTGGGCACAGCGAAGTCTATACTCCTGGTGATAATGCCGATGTGCTGGTAGCTATGAATCCCGCCGCATTGAAAGCCAACCTTGAGTGGTTGAAGCCCGGGGCTACCATTGTTATTGATGTGGACAGCTTTGACGATAAAAACCTTGCCAAAGCCGGTTATAAAAGTAACGATCCCATTGAGGAGGACAATTTGTCGAGCTACAATATCATAAAGGCTCCCATCACAACCATGACTAAAAACAGTCTTAAGGATATGGGGCTTGACAACAAAACCATTCTGCGAAGTAAGAATATGTATGCTTTGGGATTGGTTTTCTGGCTGTTTAACCGCCCGCTGGAGAATACAGAGAGAATTATCAGGGAGAAATTCAGTAAAAATCCTGAAGTTGCAGAGGCCAATATAAAAGTTTTGGAGGCCGGCTATAACTACGGTGTGATAATACAGGCAGGTACGCCTTCGTATCATATTTCGCCGGCAGATATTCGCAAAGGGACCTACCGGAACCTGAATGGAAATAAAGCCATTGCCTGGGGGTTTTTGCTTGCTGCAGAAAAAAGCGGACTGGAGTTGTTTCTGGGATCTTATCCGATTACTCCTGCAACAGAGATTTTACAGGAACTTTCGGCCAGAAAAGATTTGGGCGTAAAAGTTTTTCAGGCAGAAGATGAAATTGCCGGGATTTCTACAGCTATTGGTGCCAGTTTTGCCGGTGACCTGGCCATAACTACTACTTCCGGCCCGGGACTGGCGCTCAAAGGCGAGGCACTGGGGCTGGCAGTGATGGCCGAATTGCCACTTGTCGTGGTGAATGTTCAACGTGGCGGGCCGAGCACCGGGCTTCCGACCAAAACAGAACAATCGGACCTGATGCAGGCACTGTATGGAAGAAATGGTGAGAGTCCGTTGGTTGTGATGGCAGCCAGTTCGCCTGTCAATTGTTTTGATTATGCCTTTTATGCTGCAAAAGTTGCCATCGAGCATATGACTCCCGTAATCTTGTTGTCCGACGGTTTTCTGGCCAATGGAACACAGCCCTGGAGAATACCTGAAGAGGGAGAGTTCCCGGAGATAAAACCTCCTTTTGTAGAGAAACCTGCTGAGGAGTGGAATGTTTATGAGCGCGATCCTGAAAAACTTAACCGCTATTGGGCTCTACCCGGAACTCCCGGATATCAACACCGCATTGGCGGGTTGGAGAAGGATTTCCTTACCGGAGCAGTTTCTTACGATCATCATAACCATGATAAGATGGTAAAGATAAGGAAAGAAAAAATTGACCGGATAGCTGATTTTATTCCTCCACTGGAAATTCTTGGCGATGAAGATGCCGATTTGCTAATCGTTGGCTGGGGTGGGACTTTCGGGCATTTATATACTGCTCTTGAAGCCTTGCATGATGAGGGTAAAAAGGTGGCCCTTGCACATTTTAGTTACATCAGTCCGCTGCCGCGCAACAGCTATGAGGTGTTGAAAAAATATTCCAAAATTGTGGTTTGTGAATTGAACCTTGGTCAGTTTGCATCCTACCTGAGAAGTCAGTTCCCTGATGTGGTGTTGCACCAGTACAACAAAGTAGAAGGATTGCCATTTACTGTGGCAGAGTTAAAAGATCATTTCAATAAAATGTTGGAGGAATAAATCATGGCTGAAAATACAAAACAAGCTTTTCTGCAATATAAGAGCGATCAAAATGTGAGATGGTGTCCCGGTTGTGGTGATCATGCAATACTTAATGCCCTGCAGAAAACCATGGCAGAACTGGAAGTCCCTAATGAGGATCTTGCTGTTATTTCCGGAATTGGTTGCTCATCGCGATTACCGTATTATATGAACACCTATGGATTTCATACCATTCATGGGCGTGCTTCTGCAATGGCTTCCGGGGTGAAAGTTGCCAATCCCAAGTTACAGGTTTGGCAGATTACCGGTGATGGAGATGCTTTGGCAATAGGAGGGAATCACTTTATTCACGCCATTCGTCGCAATATCGATCTGAATGTGATACTCTTTAACAATCAGATTTACGGTTTAACGAAGGGACAGTATTCGCCCACATCCAAGCGGGGCTTTATATCTAAAACTTCCCCTTTTGGAACCATTGAATATCCATTTCGTCCCGGAGAGTTGACCATCGGGGCCCGGGGATATTTCTTTGCCCGTACCATCGATAAAGAGATTAAGTTATCGGTGCATGTGATGAAAGCGGCTGCCAAACACAAGGGAACTTCCATAGTGGAGGTTTTGCAGAACTGTGTCATTTACAATAATAATACGCATCAGGAAATTACTGACAAGAAGTACAAAGACGATCGTACCATTGTTCTGGAACACGGAAAACCCATGATTTTCGGTAAGGAGCGGAATAAAGGCCTTATACTGGAAGGAATTACCCTGAAGGTGGTGACGATTGGTGAAAACGGGATTACCGAAAAGGACATTCTTGTTCACGACGCCCATTGTGAGGATCCTACCATTCACCTGAAGCTGGCAGATATGGAATATCCCGATTTTCCTGTTGCTTTGGGGGTTATTCGTGATGCTGCTGCTCCTGTTTACGATGAGTGTGCCCAGCAGCAGATTGAAGAGATAAAAGAGAAGTCGAAAATAAAATCATTCCACGACCTGGTAACCACCGGTGATGTGTGGGAGGTGAAATAAATGTTTATTCCCGAAAGGCGGCGTTGCTCTTGAAAGGCACGCCGCTTTTCTTTTGGCATCAATTAGTATTTGTCCATAAAGTCACGTTTGCTTCGTTACGCCCTTCCCGAAAAGTACTCATTTACTCAGGTAAACTCCGCATTTTCGGGAATGCCAGGCCTTGCAAACGCAACTTTCTGAACCGACACAACTCCAATTACCATTTTCCCTGACTCTATAGAAGGGCACTAATTACTGCTCTGTGATTTCTTTAATTGTTTTTCAAAAAGATTTACGGCATGGGCAATTTGATCCTGTTTGCCCAGTACATAGACAATGTCGTCTTTGCAAACCTCGGTTTGTGGCCCGGGATGATCGATGAGTTTATCGCTGCGTTTGATTGCAACAACCGTAACGCCGAAGGTAGAGCGGAAATCCATTTCGGAAAGGGAGTGGCCTGCAATAGGGGATTCTTCGGCCACCCGAAGAGCGGAAATTTCAAGATTGGGGAGCTGGCTGAGAATAGATTTTCGTGGACGTTTTTTCAGATCCCGCACCAGTCCGTAGTTATTTTTTCTGATTTGTCCTATCGTCACCTCTATGTCATCTTTGGGCATCAGGAATTTATTCAACACCCGCTCAAACATTTCAATAGCCGTTTCAAACTCTTCCGGAAGTACCTGAGTGGCACCTGCTTTGTAAAGATCTTCTGCATCGTCAATTTGCTTGGTTCTCACGATGATGGGGGCATGGCGATTGAGATGCCGGACTTTTTCCGTAATGGAAAGAGCCGTAACCAGGTCTCCGACGGATACAACAATAACTCCGGCGGTGTCAGCATGGGCTTTTTCGAGAATGGGGAGATTTTGAGCATCTCCATAAATGACCTTTTCTCCTTTTTGCTGACGTTCCTTGACTATTGCCGGATCGAAAATGACGGATAAATAGGGTATTTTTACGTGTCGCGCCATAACAGACATGCTTAATACCCGTGGGTCCTTGCCTATGAGCAACAGATGGTTTTTCAGATTGGGTATTTCAATTTGCTTTAAGGGAAAGAGACCTTCAATAAATTTCTTGGGCAGAGGCAATTTCATTACTGCATTGGAGAGCGGTCTGGCTACCATTATCAGAAATGGCGAAATGCTCATAGTAACGACTGCAACCGCCAAAAACAGTTGGTAGTAATAATCGGAAATAAGGTTGTAACTGTCTCCCATTTTCACGAGAATAAAGGAGAATTCACCTACCTG
The DNA here is from genome assembly GCF_003003035.1 of Marinilabilia salmonicolor. Taxonomy (GTDB): domain Bacteria; phylum Bacteroidota; class Bacteroidia; order Bacteroidales; family Marinilabiliaceae; genus Marinilabilia; species Marinilabilia salmonicolor_A. The sequence continues at coordinate 154,576 of NZ_PVTS01000005.1, forward strand.
AGCCAGTGCTAAACCAACCAGAACAACACCCCGGAGCGTGTGACCCAGAATGAAAGCTGTTCCGCTGGCGATGACCATTTTTATGAACACCACAATCAGGACTGTTGACAGCACGATGGGGAGGTTGTCCATTACAAATTGCAGGTCAAGCAACATCCCGATGGAGACAAAAAAGAAGGAGGAGAAGGTGTCTTTGAAAGGGATGATGTGCCCAAAGGCATTGTGACTGTATTCTGACTCTGAAATCATCAACCCCGCAAGGAAAGCTCCGAAGGCCAGCGACATCCCCAGTTCGGCGGTGAGAAATGCAACCGACAGGCATATCAGCAGAATGCTCATTAAAAAAAGTTCCTGGTTTTTGGTCATGGCAATGGCATGAAGGAGGCGATTCATAAACCATTTGTTGCCAAAAATGACGAAAAGAATAATGCCAAGAGATTTTATTCCCATCCAGAAGATTTCATTCAGAATATTGGTGGATTCACCGCCGATAATAGGGGTGAAAAGTAACAGAGGTACAAGAATCAAATCCTGGAAAATAAGTACTCCCAATACGGTTCGCCCATAGTTGGAGGTTATTTCCGACCGGTCTTGTAAGATTTTTAAAACAACGGCAGTACTGCTCAGGGCTGTGAGGAATCCAACGAAAAGGGCCCCCTTTAGGTCAAGATTGTAAAAATGGGCAATAAGCATAACCACCAGGGTGGTGAGCGAAAATTGAACCAGTCCGCCCCAAAAGACTGTTTTTCTGATTTTAATGAGATGTTTAAGTGAGAATTCAAGACCAATAGTAAAAAGCAGCAAAACCACCCCGACTTCTGCCAATACTTCAATGTTTTCAACGCTGCTGATAATACCCGTCAGGTGAGGGCCGGCCAATACACCTGTCAGCAGATACCCTACGATGGAAGGAATTTTTATTTTTGTGAAAACATAATTTACCAGGGTGGAAAGAGCAAATATGATGAGGATGTCCTTGAGTATCGTGAATTCCATAAGGCTTTACTGTGTAGTTTTCCGGTATTGGAGGTTGTTCGCATTTTTCTGAAAATGGATTTTTATGGCATCTCCCTGTCCGATCAACAACAAAGATACTTGATTTTGTGAATTCTGCAGGTATCCAAATTAAACAAAAAAGGTTGTCCCGAATCAGGACAACCTTTAGTTATTCTATGTTTTGGATTATTAAGCTTTGAAATCGAACTTCAGACCTTTGGCAATTTCCATGGCCAACTCCTTGTCAGCTTTGGCAAAATGACCCAGTTGTCGGTTAATGATTTCATCTCGCTTGGGACCGTCAATCTGGCTCATTGCACCTACAAAGTTTGAGATGGTATTCTTTTTCTCCTGATCGTTCATCACTTCCCTAAACAAAAGTCCCGGCTGGGTGTAATGATCGTCATCGTTTTCGTTGCGGTCGTAAAAGTCTGCAATATCTGACTCCAGTTTCATGGGAGGTACCTTGTATGATTTGTCGGCCTCGATGTCATCAAAGCTGTTGGGGTGATAGTTGGGGGCACTTCCGTGGTTGCCGTTGACGGTCATTGCACCATCGCGCTGATAGTTGTGAACCGGACAAATGGGCCGGTTTACCGGTATTTGTTCGTAGTTGGCACCCAATCTGTACCGGTGTGCATCGGGATAGGAAAGAAGCCGTCCCTGCAGCATTTTGTCGGGCGATACATCCAATCCGTCAATCAGGTTGGAAGGATTGAAGGCAGCCTGCTCCACCTCGGCAAAATAGTTTTCGGGAACTTTATTGAGTTCCATAACACCCACATCAATAAGCGGATAATCTCCATGTGGCCATACTTTGGTAAGGTCAAACGGATTCCACCTGAATGATTTGGCCTGTTCTTCAGTCATTACCTGAATTTTGAGTGCCCACTTGGGGAAGTCGCCGCTGTCGATGGCATTTATCAGGTCGCGTTGGGCGTAATCCGGGTCTTTGCCCTTTAATTCTTCCGACTGTTGATCGGTGAGCGTGTGATTCCCCTGAAGTGTTTTGAAATGATATTTTACCCAAACCCGCTCATTTTTATCGTTAATCATAGAGAAGGTATGACTTCCGTAGCCGTTCATTTTTCGGTAACCGTCAGGGGTTCCGCGATCACTGAAGAGGGTCATTAACTGATGAAGGCTTTCGGGGTTCAGACTCCAGTAATCCCATCGCATGGTCTGGTTTTGCATATTGGTGCGCGGGTCACGTTTCTGGGTGTGAATAAAATCTGCAAACTTTTTCGGATCCTTGATGAAGAAAACCGGAGTGTTGTTTCCAACCAGGTCCCAGTTGCCGTCTTCGGTGTAGAATTTTACTGCAAAGCCACGCGGATCTCTTTCTGTGTCTGCACTTCCTTTTTCACCTCCAACTGTGGAGAAGCGGGCCAGCACTTTACATTCATTTCCCACTTTGCTGAAAAGTTTTGCGCGCGTGTATTTGGAGATGTCATTGGTAACTTTAAACGTCCCAAAGGCTCCTGATCCATTGGCATGCACCACCCGTTCCGGAATTCTTTCACGGTTAAAGTGGGCCATTTGTTCATGAAGATAATAATCCTGTAGTAATATCGGACCTCTCGGGCCGGCGGTCATGCTATCCTGTTTTTCGCTGTAGGGGCGTCCCGAAGCAGTGGTTAGTTTCTTCTTTGTCATAATCGTGGCTTTCAAAAAATTAAACATTCTGATTTAATTGTATAAAATACATTTTTATGACCTTAAAATCAATATAAATTAACATTTTGATTCGGAATAAAACTTTTTAGCTCGCATTACGTATGGATGTAGTGCGGGTTTTTTATGAAACGAAGGTTTTTCTGAAGGATGTGTTATTGTTTTGCCGGTCGTTGAGTTAGGTTGTGATAAACAGATAGTGAATTTGGTTCAGGTGTAAATGATGATTAGCCCTGTAAAAGTTATTCTGCGTCTCATTATTGTCCATTTATCAAAATGTAAGGTAATTATTTTTTGTTTACATCTGTTTTTTACAGACAATGTTTAACTTAACGGCAAATTTCAAAGGGCCTTGTGGATTGTAAAGTGATAAATTGGACGTTTAAATTATTTTTTTTGTTTTTTTTCTCCAGGAGTGACAGGTGATTGATGAGACAAAAATTAATTATACAGATATGAATCTCAGGTGGATTCCACTTGGATGATTAAAAGAATAGATTAACCAAACCTGGCTTAATGAAAAATTATTTATTGTTTTTTACCGTTTTAGTCTTCTTTTTTTCGGGATGCGGGAAAGATGATTCAGAGGTCAATGTTGTTTTACGTGAGACATTTAAAGGCGAAGATCTTCAGTTGATGGCTGTTCGTGAATCCGGCAATTCTTCCTGGACCGTACAGTCTGACCGATCTGTCACCATCTCTGAAGATGGATCGCGTTTTATATTTTATGAGAATCAGGCAAATGTGAGTGAAGGCACTGTTGACTGGAAAAAGGAAGGTGGAAAATCAAAAGCTTTTTTCAAGAGTGACGTTGATTCTCTCTCTTTTAATATCACGATTTTTAGTTACGATTCCGAACATCTTACCGGTGAGGTTTTGTGGGAAGAAGAGCTTCAGGAATGGTTGATGGTAACCTCAACCAGCAGGTTGAAGGGAGTGGTGGTTGACAATGCCGGAAATCCGTTGGCAGGAGCCAGTGTGGTGGTAAAAGTCTCTCATGAACAGCTGGGTGTTTTGGAAACCGATGAGTTTGGTTTTTTTGGCGTGGATGCTGAAGCAGATGGCTTTGATAATCTGGAGGATGCAGACAATATCGTTGTTTACAAAGAAGGGTTTGCTGACCACAACAGGAATGTTTCTCCTGGAGGTCACTACTTTGTGGTAATGGATGAAGGCGATAGCAATTTGGGTGAAGGTATAGTGTATGGTTATGTCACAGATGCCGGGAGTGGAAAGCCGCTTGACGGAATAGCAGTTTCATACGGGAGCGGAAAAGAGGTTGCCTATACCGATTCGGAAGGGTATTATGAACTTTCGGTACCCACATCAGAGTCTTCGGTGTATGCTTCCGGCGAGTATCATGAGCGGAAAACAGTGGATGTTACCATAGAGAAATTCACAGATGTCAGGGTGGATTTTATTTTGACCTCCTCCGGGCTTTCTCTTTCCGGAAATGTTCTTGATGTTAATGATACCGGTGTTTCCGGAGTTCAGGTACTTTGTAAAGATAAAAATGGTGTCATCGTGGACACTTACACTACGGCTGCCGACGGTTCTTTTGTCTTTGAGCATTTGGAGAATGAAGTCTTTTTGGTATCTGTATCTGTCACAGGAATGCAGTTTTTTCCGGCACATCAGTTGGTGCCGATGCTGGGGGCTGATGTATCAGATATTTCTTTTACCGGTATTGCCAATGGGTCCACCGGCATTGCCGGAAATATAACCAATTCTGATAGCGGGGCTCCTTTGACTGGTGTGCTTGTCGTTTGTGAAGGTTCTTCCACCCTCACTGATTCAAATGGTTATTTTGTAATGGAGGCTAAAAGCACCGGAAAGACTACTGTCTCCCTGGCTAAAGATGGTTTTCAACCTCGCTATCTGCAGGTCCCGATTACTTCGGGACAGGTGATTTATATTACCGCTTCTCTTACTCCGTCTCCTTAAATTACAGGGTTAACAGCTGCTGAAAACTCTTCTTTTTCGTTTAATTTTCTTATCTTTGGGTGAAACACAACAAAGTTGAGGTAAAATATTAATCTAAAAATTATAGTTATGTCAAATTATCATGAACCGGCAGAAGAACTGTCGCAAGAAGCCAGGAATTTTTCCAGGGCTTTGAATAGTTTGAAAGAGGAAGTGGAAGCTGTTGACTGGTATCATCAGCGTGTTGATCTGACTGACGATGAGTCGTTGAAGAAAATAATGGCACATAACAGAGATGAAGAGATTGAGCACGCATGTATGACCATTGAATGGTTGCGTCGCAATATGCCCGGATGGGACGAAGAACTCCGTACTTATCTGTTTACTGAAGGCGATATTACCGAGCTGGAAGAGGGTGAAGAAGGTGGTGCCGGAGGAAGTTCAGATTCTCTGGGTATTGGAAAAATTAAAAAATAAAGGATTAACATGGATATTTTAAGGAAATCGATGGCTCCCATTTGCGATAAAGCATGGGAGGAGATTAATGATAGTGCTACGGAAGTATTGACATCTGTGCTTTCGGCAAGGAAGTTTGTAGATGTGGATGGCCCGAAAGGTTGGGATTTTCCTGCTTTGTCACTCGGCCGTGTGGACGTTCCCAAACAACAGGGTGGAGATGTACAGTATGGCATTCATCAGGTTCTGCCTTTGATTGAAACACGTGTGCCTTTTGAGTTGAACATCTGGGAGCTGGATAACATTGCTCGTGGCGCAAAAGATATTGACCTTGACAATATGGAGGAGGCTGCCCGCAAACTTGCACGGTTTGAAGAGGATGCCATCTACAATGGTTTTAAGGCCGGTAATATCAAAGGAATTAAAGATTGTTCCGATCATGATGCACTCATATTGCCCGATAACGATGACGAGATAATTGGTGTAATATCATAGGCAATTGCTAAATTGAAGGCTGCATCTGTGGAGGGACCTTACACCTTGGTGTTGAATACCGAATTGTGGCAGCGTTTCAATTCATCAGGTCAGGGATATCCGTTGCGTAAACGTATTGAAAGCCTGCTTGGTGGTTCTATTATTATGGCCCCCTACATCAAAGATGCTTATCTGGTATCAGAACGAGGTGGTGATTTTGAGATGGTCATTGGTCAGGATATTTCCATTGGCTATGAATCGCATAATCAAAAGACTGTTCAGTTATACTTTACCGAGTCATTCACATTCCAGTGCGTGGATCCGGCTGCCGTGGTAGTACTGAAGTAGGTTTTTATACTCATCAATAAAAAGAAACCGGAAAATGCTCTGAAAAGAGACTTTCCGGTTTTTTTATTTTTCTCCCTTATCAATAATCTTTTAATCTTGGTCAGGGTCGTGGAGGTTCGATTTTTAGGTTTAATTAGTTTCTGTCCATAAAGTACCACTTGCGTCGTTACGCTTGCCGCCAAAATACTCATTTACGATTAGTAAACTCCGTTTTTGGCGACTTGCGCCACCGCTAAAGCTTTAGGCGGCACGCGGTCGCAAGCCTAGCAATTGGCACTTTCTGATCAGAAACAGCTCCAGCCAGAAACTTTCCCGACTTTATAGACGGGCACTAATTAGGTGTGTGATAAGATATAGAAAGTCAATGTCATACGATTTTTCTAATAGCTTATCTCTAAGAATCTAACGATTTGTTGCCTTGTGTTTGTGTGTTATTTGGCATGGCCAATGGTATGTGCCAAAATAACTTTATGTAACGGGGAGAGCCCCAGAGCTTCTGCAAAAGCCTCTTTGTCTATCCAGGCACGAACCACGCAAACAAGTCCTTCCGAGGCACAGGCAAGATAAGTGTTCTGGGCAATGAAGCCGGTATTGGCATGTGATGTGGCAATGTGTTGCGGGGTAATCTCCCCGGGATTGTGGACACCTGTCTTCTTCATGTTAGCCACATAAACAAAATTGACTGGTGCTGTGGAAACAAAATCCTGACTTCCGCAATAGGATCTTAAGTCGCCTTCTTTTATGAGGTCAAGCTGATGGCTTGCTGCATTATAGAGATAGGCACCATCTTTTAAAACCACATAAAGTTCCATCTCCTGCTTGTTCATGGAGGAGGGAGCTGTGCGTTTCTTTAACTCCTTTCGGTTATATCCCCATGCAGCCCAGCAAAGATTTGATAGCTGTTGTTTTGTCAGATCTTCTGAGCTGAATTCCCGGCTGCTGCTGCGCTCACTGAGTGCTTCCATCAAGGGCAATCCACCGGTTTTGTCGGGTTCTGGTAGGTTGATGTTCTGGCCGTTGAGCATTGCAGGAATGCTGAAAAAAGCTAAAAAGATCAGTAAAAGTTGATTTTTCATGATTCGGTATGTTTATGGTGTTTAACTTTTTCTTTGATGGGTTTAAAGATATATCGTTTAATTTTTTCGGAAAAGCAAATAAAAAACCGGGACAAATGGATGTCCCGGTTATGAAGTCTAAATAAAATTATGATGTCATGGTTTTTAGCGTTTTCAGACTTTTAAATCCTTTTTGGAGAGGTAAAAGTCAATCCGATCAATTCCGGTTTCTTTGTTGCGCTTGTCCATTTCTTCCAAAGTTTTGGGAGGAGGAACAATTACCTGATCGCCCGGTTTCCAGTCGAGTGGAAGAGCTACTTTATGCTGGTCAGAAACCTGCAGTGCTTTCAACGCTCTGAGGATTTCATCCATGTTACGTCCCACATTCAGCGGGTAGTACATCACAAGTCGAATCTTCTTCTTTGGGTCAATGAAGAAAACGGCGCGTACAGCAGCAGTTTCTGCTTCGTTGGGCTGCAACATACCGTATTTTTTTGATACGGACATATCCAGGTCGGCGATGATTGGGAAATCAAAATAGACACCGGTTTTCTCTTTTACGTTGGATACCCATCCCAGGTGGGCGTGAATACTGTCAATACTCAATCCAAGTAACTCGGTGTTGAGATCGTCAAACTCTTTTTTACGCTGCGCAAAACCGCTCATTTCTGTGGTACATACAGGAGTGAAATCTGCAGGGTGCGAAAAGAATACGATCCACTTGTCCTTTGCAAAATCGGACAAGGTAACTTGCCCCTTGGTGGTAGTGGCAGTAAAATCAGGTGCCTGATCTCCAATGCGGGGCATTGAATAAACTTCTTGTTGTACTTCTTGATTTTCCATCTTTATTATTTTTATGGGTTTTTGAATAATGATTTAATTATTTGATGAAACAAATGTAAGTGAACAAAAGTTCGTTATCAAATCGATTATTTCAATGCAATATAGATGGAGAATATATTATTCGTCAAACCCGAACAGATACATCATTTTGTGGAAAATATCGGTATTTTTCATGATGCCGGTAAAGTGCTCAGCGCCGGGGCCCACTGCAAACACAGGAACCATAATTCCGGTGTGGCTTCCTGTCGTGTATTTGGCATGAACTTCTCCTTTTTCAAAATCGCCTGACTCAATGGACATGCCTCCTGTTTCATGGTCGGCAGTTACAATAATCAGGGTTTCGCCGTCTCCGGCGGCCAGCTCAATTGCTTTGCCAACAGCTTTGTCAAAATCCAGCATCTCCTTTATGATGTAGGCGGTATTGTTTTCATGTCCGCCCCAGTCAACCTGGGAGCCTTCAACCATCAGGAAATACCCTTTGTCGTCTTGATCCAGTGCTTTTATTGCCTTAGCGGTTCCTTCCTGCACCAGGTTTCCACGTTCGGGGTATGTGGGGTTGTGTTTTGGAGCGGTCAGAATGGCCATTGGGAGACGATGATAGTTTTCTGCCTGATAAAGGGAGTCGAAGATGCGATAGTTCTTTTCCTCAAGTTCTTTGAGCAGATTACGTCCGTCCTTGCGTTCTTCAAAAAAGCTTTTTCCACCACCGATAAAGATATCGATGTCGGTTTTCAGAAAGTCTGCCGCAATCTCCTCATAGTTGTTTCTCGACACATTGTGTGCGATGAACGAAGCTGGCGTTGCGTGAGTGATGGCAGATGAAGAGACCAGCCCTGTTGCTTTCCCGTGTTTTTCAGCAATTTCGAGAATGGTAGGTATGGGTTTTTTATTCACATCTACTGCAATGGCTCCGTTGTAGGTCCTTTGGCCGGTGGAGAGTGCTGTCCCTCCTGCAGCAGAATCGGTGGTGTAATCATCGGCACTTTGAGTGGTTGCAAAACCGGAATATGGAAGGTTTGTGATATTCAGCGCTCCTCCGTTAGCTGTGTAGGCAGCAAAAAGTTGTGCGGTTCCCATTCCGTCACCAATCATCAAAATGATGTTGCGGGGTTTTGTCCCAATGGGAATGCTCTTTTCGGGAAGCCTGGAGACTTCATGTTTTTCAGGGTTGGTAAAATGCTCTTTTAAATTCCTTTTGTCTTTGTAATCTTCCTGAGCAGATACTCCAATGCTTAGTGCAAAGGATATTAAAAGCAATATCATTGTTGATTTCATACTTCTGATGTTTTATTGTTTTTATGGTAAAAAATGAGCTTTAATTTTTTTAAATAGTCTTGTGTTCAGAGTCTTTTTGTGTCTCTTTAGGAAGTTCGATCCCTGTAAAATTGTTGCTTTTCTTTGGTAAAAACAAAAAATGTACCTGAAAGGTTTGTTAATAAATTGCGAACAAAATTCAAATGCCCTTGTTTTTTATTTTAAGGTTGCTTAAACTTGTTATTAAAATAGTTTAAACATGTCGGTTTCTATTGATAACTTTTTAAAGAACATTTATCTGTTGAATCAGGAAACGGCAGGTGCTGTCACCAGCAGTAACCTTGCAGGGAGGCTTGAAGTATCGGTGGCTGCAGTTACGGATATGGCCCGGAAGCTTGGGAAGCAGGGGCTGGTAGATTACAAACCTTACAAGGCATTGAATCTGACAGAACGTGGAAATGAACTGGCGCTGAAAATTATACGTAAGCATCGCCTTTGGGAATTGTTTCTGCATCAGGTTTTGGGACTTGATTTATTAAGTGTCCATCAGGAGGCGGAACGACTGGAGCATCATACCTCCGATGAGTTGATGAATCATATCAGTCGCTTCCTGGGGCATCCTGATTTTGATCCACATGGAGATCCTATTCCCGGAATAGGAGGAGATGTTCCGTCTGAAAAGGGGGTAATTCCTTTGACTGAGATTCTTGAAAATCAACAATGCATTGTAAAGAAATTACGTTACCGAAATTCAGAAACTTCGGATATGTACGATCGTTATGGACTCATGACAGGACTTGTTTTAAGGGTGATCAGAGTGTTTCCCTTTGATGGGAGCATTGAGGTAAAGTACGAGGATGGGAGTGAAGTGGTCCTATCGGGGAAGCTGGCGTCCAATGTTTTTTGTGTCAGGAAGTAGCTTTCCTGAGAGAATTTTTACTGTTAAGAAAGATAAAACTAAATAAATATGGATTGGAGTAATATTTGGTTTGCATTCGGGTTGACCCTTTTCGCAGGTTTGTCAACAGGTATCGGGAGTGCCATGGCTTTTTTTGCCAAACGAACGAATACACGATTTTTATCCATCAGTCTTGGCTTTTCTGCTGGGGTAATGATTTACGTCTCCTTTGTGGAGATATTTGCCAAAGCTCAGGATTCCTTGTCGGAAGCACTGGGCCATGAGGAGGGCACCTGGCTGACGGTTGGAGCTTTCTTTCTGGGCATTGTGTTTATTGCACTAATTGACCGGTTCATACCCAAGGGAGAGAACCCGCACGAGATGGAGATGATTGAGAATATGAATTCAGCGCAACGCAAAGAGAATAAGGACCGAAGGCTTATGCGAATGGGGGCCTTTACTGCATTGGCCATTGGTATTCACAACTTTCCTGAAGGCCTGGCAACATTTACTGCGGCTATGAATGACCCCAATCTGGGTATTGCCATTGCAGTGGCCATAGCTATTCACAATATTCCGGAAGGAATTGCCGTTTCCGTCCCTGTTTATTATGCTACGGGGAATAAGAAGAAGGCTTTCACACTGAGTTTCCTGTCAGGATTGTCTGAACCAATTGGAGCCATTATCGGATACATCCTTCTGATGCAATTTATGAGTCCCCTGGTTTTTGGGATTGTGTTTGCCGCAGTTGCCGGTATTATGGTTTTTATCAGTATTGACGAATTGTTACCTGCTGCCCAGGAGTATGGCGAGCACCACCTGTCTATCTATGGACTGATAGCAGGGATGGGAGTGATGGCTTTGAGTTTGTTGATGTTTATTTAAAGAATATGAAAAGAGAAGAACGTTATAAAAATGTTATCACCTGGTTTCAGGAGAATATGCCTGTGGCCGAAACAGAACTTCATTATACCAATCCATTTGAGTTATTGGTTGCTGTTATCTTGTCGGCTCAATGTACCGACAAAAGGGTAAATATGATTACCTCGTCGGTGTTTGAGCAATGGCCTACCGAGAATGAGTTGGCTGAGGCAACACCGGAAGAGGTTTTTGAAGTAATCAGGAGTTGCAGTTATCCAAACAACAAGAGTAAACACCTGGTGGGGATGGCGCGTATGCTGCGGGATGATTTTGGGGGAGTGGTTCCTGATGATATTAAAGAACTTCAGAAGCTTCCGGGAGTAGGACGCAAAACAGCCAATGTAATTGCTTCCGTGGTGTATCAAAAACCGGCAATGGCTGTTGATACGCATGTTTTCAGGGTTTCCGAAAGAATTGGTTTGACGGTAAAGGCTAAAAATCCATTGGATGCAGAGATGCAACTGGTGAAATACCTGCCTGAGGAACTTCTGCCCATTGCACATCACTGGCTGATACTACATGGCCGGTATGTCTGTCTGGCCCGAAAACCAAAATGTGAGAAATGCGGTCTGAAAATGTGGTGTAAATATTATTTGAAAAACAATGCAGCAAAAGAGGTGAAATAGACCTATTTTTGAAAAGGTTAAGGCTGAGTCTGAGGATAAGAAAAAATTATTGTTTCTCAACTTTAATCTCAGTCTCAACCTCAGTCTTTGCCTCAAATTCTATTCTTGCCGGTGTAGCTCAGTTGGTCAGAGCAGCTGTTTCGTAAACAGCAGGTCGGCGGTTCAAATCCGCCCATCGGCTCCTATTCTATTTCTTTTGACAGGCTTTGAGATTTAAAAAAGGAGATAAGTTCCTTCAGTTGTTTGGCCTGTTCTGACAGTTCATCGGCACTGGAAGCCAGTTCTTCACTGGAGGCTGCATTTTGTTGTGAGATGTCATTGAATTGTTGCATTGCGCTGTTTACCTGACCTACACCGGAGCTTTGCTCCGAGCCGGCAGCGTTAATTTCCTGTACCATCAGGGTGGATTGTTCAATTTTGGGTATTACCTCTTCCAGTAATGATCCTGCTTCATTGGCCAATCCCAGGTTGTTGTTACTTAACTGTGCAATTTCCGTGGCTGCCAGCTTACTCTTTTCTGCCAGCTTTCTTACTTCTGCTACCACTACAGCAAAACCTTTTCCATGCTCTCCGGCGCTGGAGGCTTCAACTGCTGCGTTGAGGGCCAGGATGTTTGTTTGAAATGCAATGTCGTTAATGATATTGATTTTATCGGCTATTTCCGCGCTGGCTTGTACGGTTTCTTTCGATTTTTCTCCCACCTCTCTAATCATTCTGGCAGTTTTGGATGTTATCTGCTCTGTTTTTTGCGAATTGAACGAGTTCTGGTCGATGTTGGCCGATATCTCTTCCATGGTAGAAGATACTTCCTCCACAGAACTGGCCTGCTCCGTAGCTCCCTGCGATAATTGCTCTGAAGAGCTGCTGAGTTGCTGACTGGCCGATAGCAGTGAGGTGGCGTTGGTGTCTATTCGGGAGATTATTCTTTTCAGGTTTGATGAAAGTTGAAAGATGGCATTGTTGATTTGCCCCAGTTCGTCTTTAGAATTGGTTTGTTCCACTTCAGTGTCCAGATCTCCTTCTGATATTTTGCTGAGTTGATTGATGGCTTTCTCCAGGGGTTTGCGCAATGTCCGGTTGATGTTCCAGAATACAACGGTTCCCAAAAGTATATTGAGGGGCGTAACAAAAGCGGCCATGGTGTTGCTCATCATGCTTTCTATTGAAGATATAAAGGCAATGAATATCATTAGTATCACTATCGGGAGGCTGATTTTAAACATGATGGAACGGCCAAAAATGTATCTTAACAGTACCACAGCTATGGGGATGACTACAATGCTTGTCAGGGCTTCTTTTAATAATTCATTCATGGCTTACTTCTTTCGTTTTGATATGCTGAATTGTGGGCAGGTGGAAGGAATATGTCTTCTTTGTCAGGAAGAAAAATGAAACGAGCATGGTAAGGGTTGCAACAAAAGACAATGTATAAATTCCTCACATGCGAGTTTCATCCGACCTTGAAAAATTAATTTTATACGGATGAAATATCAGGACACAGAATCATGAGGTATTTACGCAAATCCGGGGGGCAAGGTTATCTCTGTTTGATGGAATTATGGTCGAATTGACGCCAATTCTTGTTAAGGAAAACGAATTTTTATGAAAGGATGCCGGTGGTTAGTAGTTGATACATAGTCTGGTGGAGTTTGTGTGTTTTGAGTTGATTAATCGAACAACTTTCGAACGGGAGTGGATTTTATTCCCCGTTCTCTGGTTAACTCATCTTTTTTTTTAAGAGAAAAGTTTTACCGGAATATTCAAGAAATAATTTGCCTGACCTGGAAGAGGTTTCATTCCAGTTTTTAAACTTTCTTTTGTTGATCATGTTCTAATATTTAAATAGTGTTTGTCCATAAAGTACCATTTACTGCGTTATGCTTGCCCGAAAATCCCTCATTTACTTAAGTAAACTGCGTGTTTTCTGGCTTGCGCCACCGCAAAAGCTTTAGGCGACACGCGGTCGCAAGCCTTGTAACTGGCACTTTCTTGACAAACACATGACCAGAAAAAATATTGCTTCTTTCAGACTCTAAATAGTTGCATCTGTTGACTGCCTGCAATACGAATTATGCCATGATGTCGCGGATTGCAATAATTATTCGATAGCCATGGAGCATACCAGATACTTTACAATTCTTATTGTTTTCCTCCTGCTTTTCACGGGGTGTTCACCCAAAACATCCGAAGTTCTTCTTCCTGATGATGCTCTGGTGGAATTTTCTCAGTCGGGAGAAATAGAAATTTCCGACAATTGGTGGGAGGCTTTTAAAGACCAACAGCTCAATGATTTGGTGGATAGTGCACTCAATGCCAATTATGATGTGCAAACTGCATGGTATCGCTTGCGTGAGGCGGAAGCAATAGCGAGGCAGGCTCGGTCCTCTTTCTTCCCACAGGTCGATGGTTCAGGGAGGGGACAAGTTATCGATACTGATGTCAGCGGTCAGTCCGAAGTTTATGAACTGGGACTTTCAGCCGGTTATGAATTGGATTTGTGGGGGAAAGTTCGTTCGGAGGCCAGGGCTCAAAGCTACCGGCAACAAGCTTCTTTTTATGATTTTCAGGCCACCGCGTTGTTGCTTAGTGCCCAGGTGGTAAAGGGATGGTTTGATCTTTTGGAAGCCCGGCAGCAGGTTGCACTTGCCAGGGATCAGAGACAGACCAACGAGAAAATGCTGGAGCTGCTCCAGACCCGTTTTCAGAATGGTCTGGGCAATCTGGCTGATGTTTTGAGACAGCAGCAGCTGATGGAGTCCACCAGAGAGCAGGAGATTGTTGCCGAAACCAGACTACAGATTATTCACAACCGACTCTCTGTTTTGCTTGGTAAACAACCTCAAAAGCAGGATGTTATGGATTTAGATCACCTGGTCTTTCCTGATCTGCCACCACTTCCTAAAACCGGAATGCCTGCAGAATTAATTCGGCGTCGCCCCGACATTCAGCGTTCTATGGCCTTGTTGAAGGCATCTGATCAGGACCTTGCTTCGTCTATAAGCAATCTTTTCCCCAGGATTTCTATTTCTGCTTCTCTTTCTACCGAATCTCCCAATGCAGAAGATTTATTTGATGACTGGGTACGTTCTCTGGCAGGAAGTGTTTTGGCTCCTGTTTTTTACGGTAATAGGCTGCAGGCAGAAAAAGATCAGGCAGAAGCGGTGAGGAATCAGCGGATTTATGAATACGGGCAAACTGTACTTTCTGCGTTTCAGGATGTGGAAGATGCTTTGGTAGAGGAGAAGCAGCAGCAAAGACGACTTCAAAGTATTGAAAAGCAGTATGAACTTGCCCAAAGTGCCACAGAGCAGGTGCGGTCTTCCTATTTCAACGGGGTCGGAAATTATCTGGATGTACTGGATGCGATGGATACCCAACAAAATCTGAGAAGACAGTATTTATCCGAAACCCTCACTCTGCTGAAGTATAGAATTGACCTCTATCAGGCACTGGCAGGGGGTTTTGACACAGATTTTTCTGTTGAAGAGTGACCCTGAGCAATACAACAAAAAAAGAACCTAAAATCTGATTAAACGGGATTAAAGATGAGTAAGAAGAAGACATTTATAATAGCAGGTTTGATTCTTTTAGCAGCCGCTGCTTTGGTCGTTGTGGTATTTCTTACCGAACCTACAGCTCAAAGAGAGAGCGCTACACGCGAGACAGCCATGCTTGTGGATGTAATAACTGTGGAGCGGGGGAATTACCGGCCTGTAATTATGACCACCGGAACTGTGGAGCCGGTTCGGGAAATATCTCTAAGTCCGAGGGTAAGTGGTGAAATTGTGCGAAGAGCGGGAGTTTTTGATCCGGGGCAGTCAGTAAGGGCAGGTACTCTGCTCTTGAAGGTTGATGACGCGGATTACCAGAATACTTATGCCTTGCGAAAGGGGGATCTGGAAGAGGCCCGGGCCAACCTGACAATTGAAAAAGGAAGGCAGGATGTGGCCCGAAGAGATTTTGAACAATCTCAGTTGACGTTGTCTGATGAGCGAAAGGCACTTGTTCTCAGAGAACCCCAGCTCAAAACTGCAGAGGCTGCTGTTATGGCTGCTGAATCGGCACTTGATCAGGCGGCGCTTGATTTGCAGCGTACATCTGTTGTTGCTCCTTTTGATGCGTTGATACTGGAGCGAAATGTGGATGTAGGGTCATTGGTTTCTCCGGGGCAGGACCTGGGGCGTTTGGTGGGAACAGAAAATTATTGGGTTGTCGCTGCAGTGCCCCAGTCCATGCTTAGGTGGCTCGTTTTTTCTGGAGATGGCAGTGTGGAGAATGGGGCTGAAGTGAAAATTTTTAATAGCAGCGCATGGGGGCCTGAGGGTTACCGAACCGGAGTGTTGCAAAAGATGGTGGGCGAACTGGAAGAATCCACCCGTCTGGTGAAAGTGCTGATTTCAGTGCCTGACCCTCTGGGAATAACAGAAAGCCGGGAATATTTACCTGAACTGCTGATTGGTTCATTTGTGGAAGTCGAAATCGAAGGTCGTGAAATTGAAGATGTTGTCAGATTGAGTCGCGATTATCTGCGAAATCAAAATACGGTTTGGGTGATGCATGACGGGAAATTGAAAATCAGGAAGGTGGATGTGAAGTTGACAGATGCCGGAAATGCTTACATAAAAAGTGGGCTGGAGGATGGAGATCAGGTGGTTACCACCAATCTGGCCACAGTAGTGGAAGATGCTCCACTAAGGGTTGAGGAAGAGACTGATTAGTGTTTGTCCATGAACTAAGCAAATTTTGTTTTTAGAGCTGTTCCTGGTCAGAAAGTGCCAATTGCAAGGCTTGCGAAGCCGCCAAAAGTGCAGTTTACTTACGTGAATGAGCATTTTGGCGGCGAGTATAACGACGCAAGTGGTACTTTATGGATAGAGACTGAATAGTGATTTTTAAGAATAATCAGATTTGATACAGATGCCAAATAATACATCAGAAAAATATAAAGGAGGGAAGGGGCTGATTGCCTATATGGCGCGAAATTCAGTGGCGGCCAATTTGCTGATGATTGTACTTCTTGGAGGCGGGCTCTGGACGATGTCAACGATCCAGAAGGAGGTTTTTCCCCAGTTTCAGTTGGATATTGTGGAGGTGAGTGTGGCTTATCCCGGTGCAGCCCCTGCCGAAGTAGAGTTTGGGATATTGATGCCTGTAGAGGAAGCCATTCGCGGCGTGCAGGGAATTAAAGAGATTACTTCAACGGCTTATGAAGGTTCCGGACGTGTTTCTATTGAGCTGGTACCGGGAACGGAGCGAATGAAGGCTTTTCAGGATATTGAACAGGCTGTGAACCGGATTCGGACTTTCCCTGATGATATTGAAGAACCTGAAGTTCGCTTGCAGTCGCGGCAGCGGGATGTGATGGAGATTGGCATTTACGGTGATGTGGATATCTGGACACTGAGAAACCTGGCTGAGCGGTTGCGTGACAGGTTGCTGACCAATGAGGAGATCACCCAGGTGGAGATAGGCAATGTTCCGGATATGTTTACACATGTGGAAATTCCCCGATACCGCTTGCGGGAATACGGACTGACGCTCGATGAGGTGGCCAATATTATTGCACGCTCCAGCGAAGATATTCCTGCCGGAGCTCTTGAAACGGGGAGTGGCGAAATACTTCTGAGGATGAAGGAGCGGAAACAGTGGGCCCGAGAGTTTGAAAAAATAGAGATTATCCCTTCTCAGTATGGAGGTGCCGTGACCCTGGGCGATATCGCTGAAGTGACAGATGGTTTTGAGGAGACCGGATTTCACGGTGAGTTTAATGAGCAGCCCACAGTGGATTTGCAGATTTACCGGATAGGTGATCAGTCACCTCTGGAAATTGCCAGAGTAGTGGAGCAGGAGCTGGCCGGATTTGAGGAGACACTGCCTCCCGGAGTGCAATACCGGATCGACAGTAACCGGGCTGAAGATTATCGTGAACGCCTGTCGTTATTGACCGAAAATGGACTGATGGCTGTGGTAATTGTGTTGCTGATTTTATCACTTTTTCTGGAATACCGGCTCTCTTTTTGGGTGATGATGGGTATGACCATCTCGTTTATTGGAGGAATTGCCTTCTTACCCATGATCGGTATCAGCATCAACATGATTTCCATGTTTGGTTTTTTGGTTGCCCTGGGGATTGTGGTGGATGATGCCATTGTGGTAGGCGAAAATGTATATGAATACCGGCAGCGGGGCATGGGATTTTTGGAGGCTGCCATTAAAGGAAGTAAAGAGATTGCCCGGCCGGTGGTTTTTAGTATTCTGACCAATATTATCGCTTTTATTCCGCTGCTCTTTATGCCCGGAGAAACCGGTAAGTTCTGGTGGCCTCTTCCGGCAGTGGTGATTACCGTGCTTGCCATATCGTTGTTTGAAGCGTTGCTTATTCTTCCGGCCCATTTGGCTCATCCAACCGAAAAATCGCGGTGGAAAGCGGGACAATTCATCGAAAAGGTCAGAGATACTTTTGGACATCGTTTCGAGCATTTTGTGGAAAACCGTTATACGCCTTTTCTAGATAAGGCCCTGAAACACCGTTATATTACACTCAGTATAGCCATTGGTCTTTTTGTAGTTGTTGGAGGATATGCCTACAGCGATCACATGGGGATTATTATGATGCCCGAGGTTGCTGCTGATGAAATTGAGGCAGGAGTTAGTCTTCCGGTGGGAACAACGCCCAAACAGGCTGCCAAAGTGGCCCGTGACATTACGCGTTCTACCCGTCAGATGTTTGATGAGCATAACCTTTTTGAGGTTGCCGAAGGAATTAAAACCAATGTGCGTGGCCAGAGCTTTATCGATGTGGAGATTGTAATGAAAGATCCGGACGAACGTGATATGTCGGCTGCCGAATTGATTGCTTTGTGGCGTGACGAAATCGGGGATATTGAAGGGGTGGATCAGATCACTTTTGAAGCAGAACGGGGCCCGGGCGGCTGGGCGCAGGATATCAGTGTGGATCTGAGTCATTCCAGCATTGAGGTATTGGAAAAGGCCAGTATGGCATTTCTTGAAGAGGCAGAAGCCTTTGAAGTAACGCGTGATGTGAATGATAACTACAATGCCGGTAAAATGCAATTCGATTTTAAATTGTTGCCGGAAGGAAGACGACTGGGATTGACACCTACTGAAGTTGGTCGCCAGATTCGTGCTGCTTTTTATGGATCTCTGGCCATGCGACAGTTGAGAGGAACCAATGAGGTGGAGATGCGTGTGAAGCTCCCTTATCATCAAAGGGCGGATATTCATCATTTGGAAGATTTTCTTATTCGTACCCCTGAAGGAGTTGAAGTTCCGTTGCTGGATGTAGTCAGTCTGGAAGAGGGAGAAGCATTTACCAGCATCAACCGAAGGGATGGAAGACGGGTTGTTTCTGTGGGAATGGATGTGGAACCCAAAAGCGCGGTTTCGCAGGTGATGAAATCACTCAATGCGGAGGTGCTTCCCCGTTTGCGTGCCGATTATCCCGGAATTACCTGGAGCTTTGAAGGAAGTCAGGCCGATATGCGTGAATCTACTCAGGTGTTGTGGGGTGGTTTCTCTATGGCTATGCTGATAATCTATGCCTTGCTGGCGGTAGCATTTAACAATTACGTTCAACCGCTGATCGTCATGTTTGCCATCCCTTTTGGAATTGTGGGAGCTGTCATCGGACATATTCTTCTGGGGCATGACCTGTCGCTGGTCAGTCTTATGGGAATTATTGCACTCTCGGGGGTGGTGGTGAACGACTCTCTGATAATGGTCGATTATGCCAATCGTAAACGGTCAGGGGGCAGTGCCTTTGATGCTATTCACGAAGCAGGGGTTCGTCGTTTTCGCCCCATCATTCTTACCACTTTTACCACTTTTGGTGGACTGACACCCATTATTCTGGAAACCTCCAAGCAGGCCTATCACCTCATTCCAATGGCCATTTCGCTGGGATTTGGAATTCTGTTTGCCACTTCCATTATCCTGATTATTGTTCCCTGTCTTTTTATGGTGCTGGAGGATGTTAAGCGGTTAAGGTGGAGTAAAGGTTGAGTTTTGTTTCCGTATAAAAAAGGGTTGTTTTTCATATTTCAGAAAAACAACCCTTTTGTATAATCTGGTTGAAAGAATCTACCAAAGTTTTGCGGGGTATTCACCCTTCTCAATAAGTTTGTTGAGGCTTTCCTGTACAATAGGTTTATCCTCCTGATAAGTGACGCCAAACCATTTGGCATCGGTGTCAATTACTTTGGTGGAGGCTTCACCGGCTTTGATTAATTCATCGGCTCTCACGTTGAAATAGTATTCCGATTTCATCTCCTGACCTTTTTCTGCCAGAAACCTGTTGAACCCTTTCTCCAGTTCACTGAAGAAGGTGGGTTTGAAGATCCAAAAGTTCATGGAAACAGGCTCGTTGCCGGTCAATTCCGTTTTACTATCACCTTCGTAAAAGAATACTTTACCGTCTTCCCAGCCTATTTTTGTGCGTTCTGTAACTTCCTGCAGATATCCTTTGCTGTCAGTTTCGCAAACCCCTCTTGAAACAGTTCCATGTTCCGAAAGAGTATTTTTAAGTGCATAACCAATCATGGCATACTCATTTTCTTTCGGATTATTGTTGATGAAGTCCACTGCACTTTTGTATGCCTCATGTCCATAGAAGTCATCGGCGTTGATGATGGCAAATGGTTCATTGATTACCTCTTTAGCCATCAGCATAGCATGACCTGTTCCCCAGGGTTTTTCTCGTCCCTCGGGAATGGAGAATTCTGCAGGAATATTTTCCAGTTCCTGAAAAACGTATTCGGTCTCAATTTTTCCTTTCAGGCGACTTTCAAAACGTTCCTTAAAAGCATCTGCAAAAGAGGGACGGATCACAAAAACCACTTTCCCAAAACCGGCACGTATGGCATCAAAGACAGAGTAGTCGATGATGGATTCCCCATTGGGGCCAAGTTCGTCCATTTGTTTCAGGCCGCCATAGCGACTGCCCATTCCTGCTGCCAGAATCAATAATGTTGGCTTCATAACTGCTATTTGTTTAAATGGTGAGCTGCAAAAATAGCAAAAATCCTGAGGAGTATTTCCGGTAATTGAATTTGGATCTGTAAACTCAACCCCAAATCCAGTACTCACACCTCAACCCTTCTAAAGATCGCCCCACACCCGTGCCATGGAAAACCCGGGTGCTTCCATGTCCAGATCCAGAAAAAAACCGAATGGCGTCTGACTTGCGGTATAGTCTCCGTTGTTCAGTCGTTTTTTGGTGGCATCAAACAGCCGGGAAGTAAACTGTAGCGACGCTTTGGATGCTGACAAATGGGCAAATGAGTGGAGCAGAATGTCGTTGGTGTTGTTCTTTCTGGCCACCCACTTGAGGTGGTTGGCCAGTTTTTTCTCTCTGCTCTTCAGGTCGCGTTCTTCATCCTCTGCTTCTACCTGGATGAAAGCTGTAATACAATCTTTATGTTCGTCCTGGTGTTTGATAGCAGCGGTGTCGGGATAAAAGACCTTCAGCTCTTCATCGGTCAGGTTCTGCTCCGCTGTTTTGTATGCAAATCGTTTGGTGTAGAATACGAGAACTTTCATTCGTAAATAATTTATCTAAGTTATTGGTCTGATGGAACTCGCATGTAAGAACCTTATAAATATTCTATTGTGGTTCCCTTGCCATGCTCGTTTCATTTTATTTTATCGTTTACAATCTTCATTATGATTTTTTCTTCCAGCAGGGCTTGTTCTTCAATAGCTTTGCCTTTGTTGATCAGTTCTCCTGCCAGTGTTTTGTCGGATAGTCCTCCTGCATTGATAAGTACATTGAGCATGGCGCCGCGTACCGCTGCCCGGGCGCACAATGCGCCCACTCCTGCGTCGCTAACCGAGTTAGGGTTGCCGTTTTCTGCCATGTCTTTGAGCAGGGAGAAACTTTCGAAGGCTGTTTTCATAACTTTTAGTGGAACCCGGGTAGCGTATTCAGTGGCTTTCTGAATGGCTTCGGTTCTGGCAGACTTCTCTTCTTCATTGCTTTTGGGAAGAGAAAAGGCGTCCATGATTTTGTTGAATGCCTGTGTATCTTCATCTACCAACAATAGTAGTTTTTGTTGGATTTTCATTCCCTTTTCTGCAGCGGTGGAAAACGCTTCCCAACGGTGGTCCCAGCCCCGTTTGTGTGCAGAGAGGTTGGCCACCATTGTCCCCAGTGCGGCTCCCAGAGCCCCGGTGTATGCAGCAATGGAGCCTCCTCCGGGTGCCGGAGATTCTGATGCTGTTTCGTCGGCAAATGATTTTAGTGTCCGGTCGGTAAGTTTTTTGTTGCTTTTATCTTTCAGTATGTATTCTATGATTTTTTTGTCAGGTTCGAACGGATATAATTCATCCAGCCCCATTGATTTAACGGCAATTCTGATGAGTTCCTCCTCCGGCAGACCTGTGGAACGACGCTGTTTTTTCAGGAAGTATCTTCCTGCCTCCAGCATGGCCTCCAATGGTACTACGCCCACAAGCTCCGAACCGGTTACTCTCAAGCCCCTGGCAGCAGCTTGCTCACAGGTTGCATCAAAGGCTTTATGAAGAGGCGTTACCGTAATATCTGTGAGGTTCATGGAGATTTGAGCGATTCCGTATTCTTCAATAAACCAGCCAATTCCTTTGACTGATTTAAGCAGTCCGGGTTCCCAAACTTTATTTCCTTTTTCATCAGTCACTATTTTCCCTGTAATGGGATCACCCTCTCTTTTAACACGCCCTCTTTCCCGAATGTCAAAGGCTACTGAGTTGGCTCTCCTCACCGATGTGGTGTTGAGGTTGACATTGTAGGCAATCAGGAAATTTCTGGCTCCAATGGCTGTAGCTCCGGTTTTTGCTGTGTTGTGATTCCACGTGGCCGGACCGTAATCGGGTTTCCATTCGGCGGTTGTGAGTCTTTTTTCCAAAGCTTCGTATTCGCCTTCACGGCAGTTGGCCAGGTTTTTTCTTTTTTTCTCATTGGCAGCTGCTTCGTAGCAATAGACAGGGATTTCCAATTCTTCCCCAACCCGTCGGGCCAGTTCGTTTGCAAGTTTAGCCGTTTCCTCCATGGAGATACCTGACACAGGAACCAGGGGACAAACATCGGTGGCTCCAAAACGGGGGTGGGCACCTTTATGGTGGCGCATATCGATAAGCTGTGAAGCTTTTTTAATGGCCCGAAAAGCAGCTTCCGTTACCGGTTTGGGCTCCCCGACAAAGGTAACAACTGTCCGGTTGGTTGCTTTTCCGGGGTCCACATCCACCAGTTGAATCCCTTTTACTGCCTGTATTTCATCGGTTATCTGTTTGATGATGGCCATATCGCGTCCTTCCGAAAAATTGGGGACGCATTCTAGAAGTTGTTGCATGGTTTTTGGTTTTTAGTCAAAGCTGTAATTCTCGGTAATAATTTTTTATTGTCTTGTCGGATTATTGAATCTTTCCGTTAAGGATGGTTTTTTCCACTTTGTTTTCACCATAGGCATAAGGGATATATTCTATGCCGGGGATTGGTTTGGTAATGATGAGGTTGGCTTTTTTTCCTTTGGTGATGGTTCCCAATTCATTTTGCAGTCCCATGGCATAGGCACCGTTGATGGTGACTGCATTAAGGGCCTCGCGGGGTAACATTTTATACAGAATGCTTGCCATGGATATGATTAACTGCATATTTCCGGAAGGGGAAGAGCCCGGATTGAAATCTGTCGCCAGGGTGAGAGGCAGTCCTGCATCAATGATTTCTCTTGCCGGGGCATATTTCAGATTGAGGAAGAAGGCTGCACCCGGAAGAATAACCGGCATGGTGTCTGAATTAAGCAGAGCTTTTATTTCTTCTTCTCCTGTATATTCAAGGTGGTCAACAGATAGGGCTTTGTATTTGATGCCGGTCTGGATGCCACCCGAAAAATCGAGTTCGTTGGCATGAATTTTTGGCTGCAGTCCATATTTGGCTGCTGCTTCCAGTATTCTGTCGGTTTGATTGACGGAGAAAAATCCACGATCGCAGAATACATCCACAAAGTCGGCTAACTGTTCAGCTGCTACTGCCGGTAACATCTCATTGATGACCAGATCTACATATTTGTCGGGCGTTTCTTTGAATTCAGCAGGCACGGCATGGGCCCCCAGAAATGTGGAGCGGATGGTTACCGGACTTTCCTTTTTCAGCCGTTTGATGACTCTGAGCATTTTCAATTCGGTTTCTGTGGTAAGTCCGTAACCGCTTTTAATCTCTACGGCACCGGTTCCCCAACGTACAATCTCCTGAAGTCGAAGCATGGCATCTTCAAAAAGTTGGTCTTCACCTGCTTTCTGCATTTTTTTTGCAGAATTAAGAATTCCGCCCCCCCGTTTGGCTATTTCTTCGTAACTGAGACCTTTAATTTTATCAGTGTATTCTATTTCGCGCGATTGCGGGAAAACCAGATGTGTGTGTGAATCGCACCATGCGGGTAAAACAAGGCGATCTGATGCATCAAGGACTTCTCCTGTCTGGGATTGCGGGAGCTCATTCATAGGTCCGAAGTCACTGATAATCCCGTTTTTAATCAGGAGCCAGCCATTTTCGATGACCGGAAGATCCTGCATGGATTTACCGGATACTTTTTGGGGAGGAGTATTGTTTGCTGAAACCAGCTGTTTGATGTTTTTTATAAGTAGTGTGTTCATCAGAATAGTTTTTTAGACTGCATTTAAAGATACAAAAATTGATTCTTTAAAGGTTGAATCCTGATGCTGAGTTTCCTCATGCTTTTTGTTACCAGAGTCTGTCCATAAAGTACCACTTGCTGCTTCGCAAGCCTTGCAATTGGCACTTTCTGATCAGACACATGACTTTTTACAAGCTTTCCCGACTTTATAGACCGCACTACTAAGGCAATGAATCAAAAAAAGCAGCTCTCTCAATACATTGAGAAGGCTGCTTTTTTGTAGTTTAGAAGAGGTTGACCTCAAGTCAAAACCCCAACTATTCACTACTGGCTATTCCCTATAAATTATTTTATTCCTATTCTCTGACAATTGTCTGTTCTCTGTCGGGGCCTACCGAAACAATTGTGATGGGAACTTCCAGTTCATCTTCCAGGTACTGGATGTAGTCTTTCAGTTGCTGGGGAAATTCCTCTTCCGACTTCAGACCTGTGAGGTCACAATTCCACCCGGGGAGTTCTTTATACACAGGTTCCAGACTTTCAGGAAGCTCAAATGGGAATTCTTCTGTGACAGTATCCCCAATTTTGTAGGCAGTGGCAATTTTAATTGTTTCAAAGCATCCCAGCACGTCGCTTTTCATCATAATCAATTTGGTAACCCCGTTAATCATAACGCTGTACTTAAGCGCTACCAGGTCAAGCCATCCGCAACGACGCGGTCTCCCTGTGGTACTGCCGAATTCGTTGCCCTCTTTTCGCATCTTGTCACCATCCTCATCAAATAGTTCGGTAGGGAAGGGCCCTGATCCCACTCGTGTGCAGTAGGCTTTAAAGATGCCGTAAACTTCTCCGATATTCCGGGGAGATATTCCCATTCCGATACAGGCACCTGCACAAACAGTGTTGGAGGAGGTAACAAAAGGATATGAGCCAAAGTCAATATCCAGTAGGGTTCCCTGCGCTCCTTCGGCCAAAATCGACTGACCGCCTTTGATGTATCGGTTCAGTTCATGCTCACTGTCAATGAGCGTAAACTCTTTGAGGGCTTCAATGCCTTCCTGCAGACCTTTTTCATATTCAGAAAGATTGTATTCGAAACCATACATCTTAATCAGTTGCTCATGCTTTTCTTTTAAAGCAGCATATTTCTCATCAAAGCCGGACAGGATGTCGCCTACGCGAATGCCGTTACGTCCGGTTTTGTCCATATAGGTGGGGCCAATCCCTTTCAGGGTTGAACCAATTTTTGTTTTTCCTTTTGAAGCTTCAGAGGCAGCATCCAGAATTCGGTGTGTCGGCAGAATCAGGTGCGCCTTTTTGGAAATGAAAAGCGAATTGGTCAGGTCGATGCCTTGGGCTTTAAGCTCGTCAATTTCTTGCTTAAAAATGATTGGATCCAGCACCACGCCGTTTCCAATGACGTTGATTTTGTCACCCTGGAAAATTCCCGACGGGATGTTGTGAAGAACAAACTTCTTGTTGTCGAACTCAAGCGTGTGCCCTGCATTTGGGCCACCCTGAAATCGGGTTATTACATCATATTTCGGGGTCAGAACGTCCACGACTTTTCCTTTCCCTTCGTCGCCCCATTGTAATCCTAATAGAACATCAACCTTCATTATTCCAAGTGTTTGTGATAGTTTGAATTATGGTCCGGGTTGCCAGACTTTTGTGCAATAAAAATCGGAAGGCCTACCTGTTAGGTTGACATTCCGATGCGTAAAAGTAAACATTAAAAATCGTAAAACCTTAAATTGTCAGGAATTTTTGTTTTGATTCTTTTCCAGCTTCTCCTTACACTCCTTGCATGTGCCGTAAACATAAAGAGAATGATGTGCAACAGTGAATTCCAGATTATTGGATGCGTTGTCCAGGACTATTTGAATGCTTGGATCACAAAATTCCGTTACTTTTCCACAGTTGGTACAGATCAGGTGGTCGTGTTGCTTAGATTCAAATGCTTTTTCGAACTGAGCAATGTTTTTTCCAAACTGGTGTTTAATTACCAACTTGCAATCCAGTAAAAGGTCAATTGTATTGTACAATGTGGCCCTGCTTACCCGGTAATTTTTGTTTTTCATGAAGATGTATAACGACTCAATGTCGAAATGCCCTTCACGAGAATATATTTCATCCAGGATGGCATAACGTTCCGGAGTTTTCCGGTGACCGTTTTTTTGCAGATACTCTGTGAATATTTGTTTGACCGTTTCTTTGTTGGATGGCCTGCTCATAGCATGTTCCTGTTAATTAAAATGTAACAATTTGACCCTTTGTTTTGCAAAGATAAAAATTTTATTTAGAATAAAACCAAATTGAATTAACGAGGCGGGGTGGTAGGGGATTATCCTTCATAGTTCAGTCATTGCGAACGTAGTGAAGCAATCTCAATTTTTAACCGGACAGCAATGATAAAAAATTATAGTTCGAAAAATTATGGTTCATGACCCTAACTTCCGTGAATTCTTTCCTGACGGGTGACGTTGTGCAAACCCTTTATTTTCATAAGGTTGAAAATAAGATTGTTGAGGTCTTCTGTGTTGTGGATGTAGATATAGATGGTGCCTTCAAAAATGCCGTCGTGACTCTCCACATGTATAGACCGCATATTGACGGTCTGATCTTCCGAAATGACCTTGGTTATTTTGCTGACAATGCCAATCTGATCGATGCCTGACAGGTTGATGACAGCCAGAAATGATAAAATTTTATGTGACTCCCATTCGGCGGATACGATGCGATTTCCCTGGCTCGACATCAGGCGGATGGCTACCGGGCACTTACGGCTGTGCAGAATCAGTTTATCGTCCTGATCGAGGTATCCCACCACGTCGTCACCCGGGATCGGATTACAGCAAGGAGCAATGATGTATTCCTCGGTTTCCATATCGTCCGAGACCACCATCTGCGTTTTTTTACTCTCTTTGCCAATGTTTTTCTTTCCGGATCTTTCGTTGTTTTTTCCGAACGAAAGGCGCCAGTAACGGATCCATTTATTGGCTGTTTTATCGCTGAGTATTTTATTCAGGTTTTCGAGGTTGATGACCTCTTTTCCTATTTTAAAATAGAGTTCTTCTTTACTTGGGAGGTTGTAATAGGTCTGAAGCTTTTTCAGGATTTTGGCATTGGTGGTTAGCTTTTTCTCATTCAGTGCCTCTTCCAGTTTCTGCTCTCCTCTGTGGATAATGCCTTTTCTTTCTTTCTTAAACGCGTCTTTAATTCGGGTTTTCGCTTTTGCGGTAGTCACAAAATTTATCCAGTCGTACTTGGGTTTTTGTTTCTCAGAAGTGAGAATCTCCACCTGGTCACCACTTTTCAGTTCATAACTGATTGGAACCAGCTTGTAATTAACTTTAGCACCTATACACTTGTATCCCAGTTCGGTGTGGATCTCGAAGGCCAGGTCGAGAGCTGTGGCTCCTTTGGGCATCACTTTTACATCCCCTTTTGGGGTGAACAACATAATCTCCTGGGTAAAGAGGTTCAGCTTAAAATCATCCAGGAATTCAAGCGAATCAGAGTCCGGATTGTCGAGCACCTCACGGATGCGTTGTAACCAGTTGTCTAATTCAGATTCCTTTTCATTGGCTCCTTTGTATTTCCAATGTGCTGCAAACCCTCTTTCGGCAATTTCATCCATTCGGTCAGTGCGAATCTGAATTTCTATCCAGTTGCCTTCAGGCCCCATCAGTGTTGCATGAAGGGCCTCATATCCGTTGGCTTTCGGAGTGCTTACCCAATCGCGCAGACGGTCTGGTTTTGGTTTGTAGATATCTGTAATCAACGAATATATGGTCCAGCACTGGGCTTTTTCCGGGATACCCTCTTTGGGGGTAAAAACAATCCTGATGGCCAGCAAATCATAAATCTCCTCGAACGGAATTTGTTTGCGTTGCATTTTTCGCCAGATGGAATAGATTGATTTGGGGCGTCCTTTCAGGTCAAAATCATATCCTTCTCTCGACAGTCGCTCGATGATGGGGAGCGAGAATCGGGTGATCAGGTGTTGGGTTTTATCTTTGTAATCTTCCAGTTTTGCTGAAATCTCTTCGAATATCTTCGGATGTTCATATTTGAAAGCCAGATCTTCCAGTTCCGATTTTATGGTGTAAAGGCCCAACCGATGGGCGAGGGGAGCATACATGTAGAGCGTTTCACCGGCTATTTTCAGGCGTTTGTGCTCTGGCATGGAATCCAGTGTGCGCATATTGTGCAGCCTGTCCGCAAGCTTGATCAGGATGACCCTGATGTCCTCGACCATGGTGAGAAGCAATTTGCGGAAGTTCTCCGCCTGCTTTGACTGTGTCTGGTCAAAAACCCCTTCCAGTTTGGTCAGGCCATCTACAATGTCGGCAACTTTTTTACCAAAAATTCCTTCAATATCTTCGAGTGTGTAATCGGTATCTTCAACCACATCGTGCAGCAGCGCAGCAGCCACCCCTTTGGCGCCCAGACCAATTTCATCAGCAACAATACGAGCTACGGCCAGTGGATGGAGAATGTACAATTCCCCGGACTTGCGCCTTACTCCCCTGTGGGCTTCGCTGGCCAGTTCAAACGCTTTCTGGATAAGCCGTTTTGATTCAGCATTCTGGCAGCGGGGGCACAATTCCAGCAGCTCGTTGAACTGTTGCTTAATCTCTTGTTCTTCTGATATTTTTGGTTGTTCACTCATATCGGAGGTTTACCTGTCGGGCCTAAAATAATGAATATAATGGTAAAATAGTATTTGAATGAGAGGTATTTTTATCCGAAAAAATTAAACGCCTGCCGTGACTGTCCAAAAATCTTCAGGGTTCAGGTATTGGTTTGCCAAATCTTTTATCTGAGCAGATGAAATATTTCGAATAATCGAAATCATCTTTTCATAAAAGCTGAAGTCCATTTCGTATTCCTGGAGCGTACGGTAGATGTCAGCGGTGGAAAAGGGCCCGTCAAAATTGCGGAGGAGTTCTCCCATCATATAGCGTTTTACCATATTGAGCTCATCCTCGGGAACCAATTGTGTTTGAAGAATACGGAACTCTTCAAAGATGGCTTCGATGGCTTTTTCCCGGCTTTCGCCTGCCACTTCGCTGCTGATGCCCCAGATGCCGCTTTGCTTCAGAGGCATGATGAAAGAGCCAATGCCATAGGTAAGACCTTTTTCTTCCCGGACTGAGGTCATCAGGCGTGATCCAAAATAACCGCCCAGCAGGGTATTGAGAATCTGAAGCGGTATGAAATCGGGATGATGATTGTTGAAAAGAGGTCGTCCGATGCGAATGGCTGTTTGCATGGCTCCCTGCTTGTTGATATGTAATGTTTTGTTGGCTGGCGGGGTTACTTCAGGAACCTGCGGTTCTGAGTCGATGTGCTTTTTGGGTGTTTGCCCGAAATATTGATTCAGTAAGGGAATGAGCTGATCTCCCGGCTGTCCTGCAACAAAAATTCGGGCCATCTCCGGACGATAGTGATTTGCATGAAACTCCCTGAGTTGGGAGAGACTGATGGTGTTGAAATGCTCTTTTTTCAACTGCTTTCCGTAGGGGTGGTCTGCTCCAAATATGGTTTCACTAAATGCCCGTGAGGCAATGGTTTTTACCTTCTCACCCTCAAAAACAAACTCTTCATATTTTTTTTGAAGATACAGATCATATTCATGTTCCGGGAATGATGGACGGGTAATGATTTCATGCACAATTTCCAGCATTTGCGGAAGATGGCGGGTTAAACATAGGAATGTAAAGACCGTATTGTGATGAAAGGTCTGTGAGTTGAGAAAAGCTCCCAGAAAATCAATCTTCTCAGAAATTTCCACAGACGACTTGGTTAAAGTTCCTTCCTGCATCAGGTTGGCAGTAGTGGAAGCAATCAGTGGAATACCTGCCTGGATGGCTCCGGCGGGGAACTCGATGTCTATTTTGGTGACTTCCTGGCTTCCGGCTCTGAGAATGGAAACAGGCACCCGGTTGTTAAGTTGATGCTGCTCAACAGGCAGAAAATCAATTCTCTCGATGTCTCTAAATTCAGGGGCACTGGTTGTGATTGATGCCATATGGAATGTTGTTCTTTAAGTGATTGATATTTTTAGGCTGAGGTTAAGGTTAAGAGGTGAGCCAGCTCATTTTTTAATACTCCGGATCTCTTGATCTTATCCTTAACCTTAGTCCTTTTGAAGAGAGGTTGCCTCTTGCATTCTTACTTCTTTGGTAAATAATAGAGTGTCGAGCAGTTTTCCGGAGCAAACACCTTTTGGGCAACAGTTTTAACATCCCCGACGGTTACCGCCCGATAATGCTCTGGTTCTCTGTTAATCTCCTCAGCATCACCCAGCAGCTCAAATTGTGCCAGGTTCATGGCTTTATTGAGGTAATGGATTTCACCGAACACCAGGTTCGATTCAATTTTGTTTTTTACTTTTTGTAATTCATAATTACCGGGACCTTCATTGGCCAGAATGTTTAGTTCACGTAAAATGGCATTTTCGGCATTTTCCATGGAGACCTCAGGCATCAGGCGTCCGGTAACGGTAAACAATCCGGGGTCCCGGTCGCCTGCAATGTAGGCATTCACATCCGAGAAGAGGCGTTGTTCTTTAATCAGTGACTGGAATAAGCGTGCCGATGGGCCGTTTGAAAGAATATCTGATAGCAAATCGTTTGCGTAGAAATCCTGATCAGTTCTACTCCCATTGTGAAATACCATATGAATCATGGGGGCGGGTACATCTCTTTCTACGGTGAGGTGTCTGGCTTCTGTCTGAACAGGTTCCAGAGGGAGTTTTCTTTCCTGAATCTGTCGGGGTTTCAGCGAACCAAACCATTTCTCGGCCAGTCGGAATGCCTCCTGGGGCTGAACATTTCCCGATACCGACAATACCGCATTGTTGGGTGCGTAATGTCTGTAAAAAAACTCTTTAACATCCTCCAGGGTGGCCTGTTCAATGTGTTTTATGTCTTTTCCGATGGTTGGCCATTTGTAGGGATGTACTTTGTATGCCAGGTCTCTGATTAATAGCGGAATATCTCCATAAGGTTGATTCAGATACCTTTGCTTGAACTCTTCGATGACAACTTTACGTTGTACTTCCAGACTTTTTTCTGAGAAATCGAGTTCATTCATCCGGTCGGCTTCCAGCCAGAAGGCCGTTTCCAGATTGGTTGCGGGAAGGGTAACGTAATAGTTGGTAAAATCGTTGCTGGTCCAGGCGTTGTTTTCCCCTCCCACGTTTTGTACCGGGGTGTCGTACGATGGTATGTTGCGTGTCCCTCCAAACATCAGATGTTCAAAAAGGTGGGCAAAACCGGTTTTGTCGGGAGCTTCATCTCTGGCTCCCACGTCGTACAACAGGTTGACTGCCACCATAGGTGTGGTTTTGTCGGTATGTACCACAACTCGTAAACCGTTGGAAAGTGTATATTTAAAATATTCTATCATCTACAGATGTTTTTCTTTGTTTCCTGAAACTCTTCAAGCAGTGATTTCATGATTTGGCTTACCGGCTTTACGTCTTCAACAAGAGCTGCAACCTGGCCAATTTCCAATTCTCCTTCGTCCAGGTTCCCTTCAAAGATTCCTTTCTTAGCCCGTCCGCGTCCCAGCAGTTCTTTTAGCTCTTCGGGAGAAGCTCCTCTCTGCTGTGCTTCTTCCACCAGTTTAAAGAAGTGGTTTTTCAGAAGCCTTACCGGAGCCAGCTGTTTTAGTGTTAGCATGGTATCTCCCTCTTTTGCATTTACGGCGGTTTCTTTAAAGGCTTTGTGAGCAGAGGACTCTTCCGACAATGCAAACAGAGACCCGATTTGTACCCCATCGGCACCAAGAGCCATGGCTGCCAGTATTTGCTGCCCGCTTCCAATGCCTCCGGCAGCAATCAACGGGAGTGAGGTCACCTTCCGAACCAGCGGTATCAGGTTCATGGTAGTGGTCTCCTCGCGACCTTCATGCCCTCCGGCTTCAAAACCTTCTGCTACGATGGCATCCACTCCGGCATCTTCGCATTTTTTTGCAAGGCGTGAGTTGGCGATTACATGGGCCACTATAATGCCGTGTTCTTTCAGATATGGAGTCCATTTGGCCGGACTGCCGGCGGAGGTAAAGACAATTTTAACTCCTTCGTCCACGATGACCTGCATGAGTTCCTCGATGTCGGGATAGAGTAGCGGCACATTAACGCCCCACGGCTTTTGGGTGGCTTTGTGCATCTTCTGTATGTGTTCTCTAAGTACCTGAGGGTACATACTTCCGGCCCCCAGAAGTCCCAATCCGCCATTGTTGCTAACTGCAGAGGCCAGTTTCCATCCACTGCACCACACCATTCCACCCTGAATAACCGGGTTTTTAATTCTGAATAAATCGGTTATACGGTTGTTTGAGAAAGTATTATCCATTTTATCTGTTTTTCTTTACAAAAAACCTGTTGACTTGTGTGCCAACAGGTTTTGTTTTTTTCGGCATCTACTGCCTATTTAATATAGTCCTAAACCTTTTATCAAAAGGGATTTCATCCCTTAAACCCTGACCTACTTTAGTTCACGATATAATACCTTTTGGCGTTCGTGATTTCCGCTGCGCTCCAATTCTTGTCTTGATACAAGAAAGTAGGCAAAGAACTTATTAACATGAATATTGCTGCGTTCGGTATTATCCAAGCAAGCTTGACTACTGCTCTCACTTATCGCAATATTTCAAGACTGAGGCAGCTTTCACTCTAAAAACTATGGTTCTTTTATCGTAATCGTCAAAACTTATCTCGTTTGCTTCGTGCACGAGATTTAAACAGAGACGATTATGCGATAAAACAACCTTGTTTTTAGGTTTACCTGCCAAGGTCAGTTCCCATTCAGCCAGTCAACACGTTTAAAATATTTATTTTGGACAGAATGAATTTTTCTATTCACTATTCACTACCTCCTATTCTCTTGTCTTACTCCAAACCAACAACCCCGGGGCCTTGTTCAAAAACGATGTCCACGGGAATTCCGGCATTGTTAATTTTGTCCAGATCTTTCTGCAGGTCAGGTCCGGTTTGGCCCATGGATTCAATCATGGTCAGCGCTTTGTTATAATCTCCGTTTCCCTGAAGAACCAGAATTTCTTCAGAAAGTTGATTCATGGCCTGTTTCATTTTCTCAAAATCAATTCGGTAAGTTCCAGATTCAGGCTCTTTTGAAAAGGCGCCGTGCTCCAGAAAATAATTGAAGCGAATCATATTTGCTTTACCGTGGGCACTGCCGGCACCGAAACGGACAGAGCGAAAAATACCTGCCATAAAAGTTACATAGTTGGTCATCAGGTCCTTTTCTTTTAGTTCTCCGCTTTCTGCCAGTTGTGTGACAATATAAAGTCCGAGTATGTCGGCCTTACTCTCTTCGATGGCCGAGGCTGTTTTTTTCAGAGCTTCTCTTACGGTTCCTTTGCCGTTGATGGTCTCTTTGATTCCCAGTCCGTGGGCCACTTCATGAAACATGGTGTTTTCGAAGAAGGCATCGAAATCAATGTATTGTCTTTGAGAAGGGTGTATGACAATGTCGCTGATGGGAACAAGGATCTTTTCAAATTTGGCCTGCATACTGTTCTTAAGTTGCAGTTTGCGGCTTCCTTTTTTCATTTGCACATCCGGATCGTTGGGCAGGTTGATGGCAATGGTTTTGCTGGCAGCATTGCAATCGCCTGCATAATAGATGGCATCATATACGTTCAGATCCGAATCACTGCCGGGTGTTTCGGTCTTGTATTCAGCATTCACCGGTAGATTTGCCTGAAGTTGAGGCAACAGAACCGCAAAACGCTCAAGGCGTGCCGACCAGGCAGTGTCTTTAATCAGGATGTAGGCTTCAAAAGCTGTCTTTGTGCCTAAAAGACGGTCTTCATAAGTTTCTATGGGGCCAACCACGAAATCAATGAGGTTATCTTTCATGTCCATCCAGCACATATCACTTTTGTAGTAATCGCCCGATAAGAGTGCATCGGCTCTTTCGTTCAGGTATTTTCTGAATGCTTCATTATCGGCGAGAGTAGCAGCCTGACGAAGATAATCGGCTGCCAGGGTAAGTTCCTCATTCCATTTTTTGTGGTAGGGAATCACGGTCAGCTTTCCTTTGTCATTTCGTTCAATAAGGGTGTATTGGTTGGCTTTATCGTGATTCGGGAGTTGGTTAAACTCCTCCATGGTCATATCTTCGGGATATAACTTTGAACCCAGCGGTTTGGGGCCAACCCCTTTAATGAAAGGCTCATGGTTGTTCAGCCGGTCCCATGGTCCGTAGTTGATTTCTGCATATCGACGCAAGTCAGGGTCATCGATGTTGCTGAGAAAGCTTTCTTTGTCTCCCCAGGCTTGTTTCCAAAACAGATTGTCCATGATGTCGGCAGCCTTAAAAAGCAGGGGCAACATCTCTTTTTGGTTGTCGGACAGAATACTCAGATCGGTGGTGAGATGGAAGGTTTCGTAGGCATTAACCTTTTCGGCAACGTTGGGGATGGCCGCTTCATACCTGTTGTTTTGGCATGCACCAAGAAGTGCGATAACCAGAAGAACGGGGATATACCGTTTCATTTGCTTCGTTTTTTGAGGATTATGTAATGCGCCTCAAAGGTAAGCATATTTTGGGAATGAAAATGCCGGTAAGCAGGCCGTTCATTTTTCAATATTGATGTGCGCAGTTTCGTTATTGATGAGGTGTTTCAGTCGTTCTATCTGTTGTTGTTTGTTTACCTCTCTCAGGTTTTGGGCCGTTTTTGTGAAATACTGGTGATTCTTGATGAATTTTAATTGCATTTCGTTCCATTCCTGCCATGAGCCAATCATCTCGCGTTCCCTCAGCTCCCGGTAAAGCGTGTTGGAAACCGGGATAAAGTCAGTACGCCCCAGATAATCCAGATCTGAATCACACATTACTTCTTCCATTTTATCCTGAGGGTTGGGCGGCAGCTTGGTGGCCATTATCAACCGACAAATGGTATTGATTCTCCCGGGGGAGAAGTTGTATCGTGGAAGAATTTGTTTTGCCAGCAGCGTTCCCTGATGTTCATGGTGTTTGTAATCCATGATGTGACCGGCATCGTGGAACAGGGCTGCCACCTTGAGGAGGAGTATCTCTTCCTCTTGAAGTCCCTCTGCCCATCCGATTAATTCTACCTCGGTAACTACATCAACCGTGTGTTTTACATTGTGGTAGAAAAGGTTTGAGGGTAGGTTTTTCTCCAGGAGATCTAAAATCTTTTCCTGAATGTCCATGAACTGGATGTCGCCGTATTTGGTGTAAAAAGAGGCATTGGCTTCGAAAGGATTACTTTCTGCACGCAGATTCTCATTCAACCCGTTTACCAGAAACATATTCAGGGCGCCCTTATATTTTACGGGCATTGAGCCCAGATGGGTGATGTCAAAAAACTCCTTTACCAGTTCGTAGGTCATTTCTGACATGTTAATCTTTCCCGGAGGACATGCTTCTCCCAGTCGGCAGGTAACATTAATATTGTCCCCGCTGATGGACGAGGGATTGTGTTGCTTTTGTGCGTCGAGAGCGAGCACCGGGCCGGTGTGAATTCCCATCTTAACCTTCCAGAATGGCGCTTTGTCGGTTTCCCGGGATAATTCGCGTACGGCAGCCTGCATCTTATTGGCAGCTAAAGTGATGTTGATGGGGTTGGTCCGGTATTCATTATTTAATCCTGCGGCAAAGAGAATGTTGTCACCAAAGCTTTTAATTTTGGAGATATTAAATTCTTCTGCAACCTTATCGATGGATATGTAGATTTCGTCAAGTATGTCAATGAGGCCGGATTGATCCTGCATTTGGGGCAGGTTCTCAAAACCTCCTACCGAGATGTATAAAAGAGAAACAGTACGCAAATGTTCCACTTTTTTCTCCTGTTTTCGGAGCAGCATGTCACGTGAAGGGGATTCACCTGTTTCGTTGAAACGCGTGAGTAGTTGATTAAACTTCTCATTTTGTTGTTGGATCTGAGAATACCGACCTACAAGGTTTTGAAGCTGGGCATTCAACTCCTTGTTACGATTGGCCAGGTGCGTAATCCGGTTGATATATTCACTGATGTTGTCCATGCAGGTTAATTGTTGTTTGTTCTAAATAGTGCCTTTCCATAAAGTCACGTTTGCTTCGTTACGCCATTTCCGAAAAGTACTCATTTACCCAAGTAAACTCCGCATTTTTGGGAATGTCAAGCCCCCGAAAAAAATCGGGGCAGGCTTTGCAAACGCAACTTTCTGAACCGACACAGCTCCAATTACCATTTTTCCCGACTTTATAGACGGACTCTAAATAGTACAGTTGTGGGACCAAAAAAGTTGCACTGGAATGCAGATTTTTTAAATCATCAGGCCGGATCTAAGGTGGGGTGGGTTAAGCAGTTGTTGTGTGAGGTGTACGGGAGGAGGGGTGAAAGGTGTTTTGATGTTTGATGAATGGCAGTATTTTTCTGATATATGTGTAGCATACAGTTGATTGGATGCTACGCGGATTGATTCATTGATCAGGCTAATAACGTTAAAATGGATTTTACATTTTCACGGATGTCATTTTTTGCATCAACCCAGTGAATTTTGTGGCCTTTACGCTCCATTCCGCGAAACCATGTCATTTGACGCTTGGCAAATTGGTGAATGGCAATGTTCAGACTTTCAAACATCTCTTTTTTGGAAATCCGACCGGTTACATACCGGGTGACAAATTTATATTCTAACCCGTAATAGATCAGATCTTCGGGACTGGTTCCCTCTTTGATGAGCTGTTCCACTTCTTCGATCATTCCCTGCTCCAGACGATCTTTCAACCTTTTGGTGATTTTTTCACGCCTCAGGTCCCGGTCAATATTTACCCCTATGAGCAAAGGGTTGATTTTGGGCAATTCAACCTCTATTTCCGGATGATTTTGATAATAACTCTCAATTTCAATACTCCGGATGGCCCTTTTTACGGTATCGGTATCGGTTGTGTTGTGGAGTTTCTTAAAAGAAGCCAGAATGTTTGAAAGTTCCTGCAGGCTTTTGTCTTTCAGTTGCTCCCGGAGTTCATGATTGGGAGGGACATGTACCATCTTGTAACGATCCAAAACAGCTTGTATGTATAAGCCGGTACCACCGCACATTACAGGGAAATGGTTTCGCTCTTTGATCTCTTCAAAAACACGGAAGAAATCGTTTTGATATTCATATACATTGTATTTATATCCCGGTTCACGAATATCGATGAGATGCGCGGGGATGGTTGTGTCGTTGACCCGGTAGTCGTCATAATCTTTGCCTGTTCCCAGGTCCATTTTACGATAGACCTGTCTGCTGTCGGCACTGATGATCTCTCCATTCAGTTCGCAGGCCAACAGCGAAGCCAGCCTGGTTTTTCCGCTGGCGGTCGGGCCGGTGATGACGACCAAATCATATGCATTGGGTTTTTCCATGCGGTAAAATTAGCAAAAAAGGAGGAAGAAGATTCAAATTGTTGTGACGAGCACCCATAACCGTCGAAGTCTCGGAAGTTCGACAAAACAGGTAAAATAAGTTCCTTTGGCTGTGAGTGGCTAATTGGTACATAATCAGATATGTATGTATTGGTTTAAACCATTGGGTTGGTTGGTTGCCCAATTAGAGCATTGTGTTATGGAATTTTATTTTTTTAATTTTGCAGAGTTGTACCAATAAATATTTCTAATGGAATCAAAACAACCGGTGAATACCGTTCAGATGTATCGTAACCTGGGAGCGAGAATTAAGGGGTTGGTGGTGAGTCCGGTCGCTGAGTGGCAGAAAATTCACAGGGAGAGTACCACATTCAATGATATCCTGGGGAATTTTGCCCTTCCTTTGATAGGGTTGGTTGCATTGGGGACTTTCCTGTCTCACATGATTAATCAGCAGGCTTTTATTTTTGAATTTGCGCTCAAGAAGGCGATAATGATATTTTCCGCTCTTTTTGGAGGTACTTTTCTTTCCTGGTTTCTGGTTTACCGGATGATGAAGTATTTTCGGATGGTTACATCCCGCGAATTGGCAGCTAAGCTAACCATCTACAGCTCTGCTCCGTTATACCTGGTCTCCCTGATTTCAGTGTTGATACCGGAATTCTTTTTTGTGCATATATTTGTTTTTTACAGCCTGTATTTATGCTACATCGGAGTTCGGGGGCCGGCAGGTCCTCCTCCGGAGAGACAACTGGGGTTTGCACTTTTTGTATTTGTGGCCCTTGTAATAGTTCCCTATCTGCTTAGAATTGTATTGTTTTATCTGATAACTGTTTGAATATGTCGGCAACCCGAATAAATATCAAAAATAAAAGAGCATATTTTGATTACGAAATCATCGAGAAATATGTTGCCGGTATTCAGTTATCCGGAACCGAGATAAAATCCATCCGTGCCGGACGTGCGGGAGTGGTTGATTCCTACTGTTATTTTGTGCGTGGTGAATTGTGGGTCAAAGGAATCAATATTTCAGAATATTTCTACGGCACTTTCAATAACCATATGCCAACGCGTGAGCGTAAACTTCTTCTGAATAAAAAGGAGTTGTATAAGCTGGAACGAAAAACCAAAGAGTCCGGACTTACCATCATTCCTTTGCGGATGTTTATCAATGACCGGGGGTTTGCCAAATTGGAAATTGGGCTGGCCAAAGGTAAAAAGCAGCACGATAAACGTGAAACCCTGAAGGCTAAAGATTCTAAACGTGAATTGGATCGGGTAAAGAAGAGTTTTTAGAGGGCTTTCGCCCCTTCAGGGCTCCGTTTTGT
The DNA here is from genome assembly GCF_003003035.1 of Marinilabilia salmonicolor. Lineage (GTDB taxonomy): Bacteria > Bacteroidota > Bacteroidia > Bacteroidales > Marinilabiliaceae > Marinilabilia > Marinilabilia salmonicolor_A. Next base: position 193,399 of record NZ_PVTS01000005.1, read on the forward strand.
CCGTTTGTGTTAACATAGGGCGTTGCCCTATGCTGTTGCTCCCAGGCCGTTGGCCTGTTTGGGATGGTTTTGAGAGGGAAAACGTTGCTCCCGGGAGAATTCAGACCAATTAAAAACTCAATAAGTAATAATCGAATTAGATTTTTTCTTGCTTGTATTCTTTCGCCCCTGCAGGGCTCCGTTTTGATTACTTTTATTAGCCCTGGGGCGTTGCCCCAGGCTATTGCTATCAGACCGTTGGTCTGTTGAAATATGGTTTCAAAATGTTCATGTTTTTGATTTCTCAAAAGGTTTAACAACCAAAAGGGAAATACAATTTTTGACTTCACGAATCTTAACCTGCGATGAAAAATAATTTTGTAACGGGGTTTGATATCCGGCCTGAAGGGGCATAAGTACCAGCATGGGGCAACGCCCTATGGGCTTGAGTGGTGGAGTTGGATAGAGCCCAGAAGGGGCGAAAGCTTCTCTTCGTAAGCCCCGGTTAATTCCTCATCCGAAACGATTTTTCACCCTAATCCATTTTTCTCCTCACGCAACCTTTCCATATTTATTTCATCTAAGAATCAAAAAGAGAAGAATTGAGCGCACGCTCTTTCCTGTAATAGTTTGATTGCATTAAATTTGTAAACAGTTTACCAATATTTTACATTTATCTGATAATCCGCAGATAATTGTTATAATTCAGAATTACAGGGAAAATCAGAAAGTAATTTGTGTGTCCGGAGCGAACGATATATACGAAATAGTTGTAGCGTGCCAGAAAGGTGAAAGGAGTGCTCAAAAGGCACTTTATGAGCTTTTTGCACCCAAAATGCTGGGTGTGTGTATGCGTTATGCTTCCAATCGTGAAACTGCGGAGGATTTTTTACAGGATGGTTTTATCAGGGTGTTTGACAATATCGAAAAGTTCCGTTTCAAAGGCTCTTTTGAAGGCTGGATGCGAAGAGTAATTGTGAATATGATTATTGAATCTTTCCGAAAAAGAAAAATTGAGACAGAACTTACGGATAATTTTCCTGATGGAGACGGTGAGGTGCCGGGAGAGGGCATAGAAGACCAGGTTCCCTCGCTTGGTGAATTACTGGGGCTTATCCAGCAGTTGCCCGAGCGGTACCGGATGGTTTTTAACCTCTATGTACTGGAAGAACGAACACATGAACAGATTGCTGAGGAATTAGGTATTTCTGTAGGTACCAGTAAGTCTAATTTGTCGAGAGCACGGAAGTGGCTTCAGGAGAGGTTAAGAAATGCAAAGAAAATGGAGGCTGCCAAAATATGATGATGTCCGAAGAACATACAGATAAATTGTTTAAAGAACTCAACCGGCTTGAGGTGCAGCCATCAGATCAGGTGTGGGCAAATATTGATGCACGTTTAAGTCAGAAGAAAAAAAGAGTTGTACCCTTATTCTGGCGTTGGGGAATGGCTGCTTCTGTATTATTGCTGGTCGGATTGTTTTTGATGATGCCCGGGGAAGAGGTGCGTGAGACCGCCCACCTGACCGGTAAATCAAATGCATCAGAAAATAAAGAGTTGCAACCGTTGATGGAAAAGCCCGAAGATCCCGAAAGTGCAGAAGAGGTTGTGGTGGCGTCATCAGGATCGGAGAGACATGAATTACAGGAAGTGTCAGGTGAAACTGAAGCAAAAATAGAAGATTCTGACGAGACTGTTGATGCTCCGCATCTGATGGCATCATTGTCAGAGCCGGTGATGGCTGCTGAAGATTTATCATCCGTAGATGAAGATCAGCAAAGGAGTCCATTGCAAAAAATTCGTTCCAATACACATGTAAGACTTTCCGAATCCTCTGTGGCTCCGGGCGAATTAGTGAAATTATCCGATAGCAATGTTCCGGAGTATTTTGGGTTAAGCTTGCCACCCCGGGATTTGCCTGAGAAATCTTCAGGAGGTGTTGTTCTGAGTGGTGAGTATTCTCCCACCTATGTTTATCGGGATGTATCCGGGTCTGCTGTCTCAGGCATGAATGAATCAGGCCTCATGACTTCCGGTGGCGGGTTCAATGTGGCGGTAAAAATGAATGCGCGCTGGCAAATTGAGACCGGGGTGAAATATGCTATGCTGGGGCAGGAGGTAACACCGCAAACAGAGGGGAGAACCATGTATGGCATGGCAGATTTTTCAGCCGAGAACAGTGTGACTTTGCAGGAGGTTAAACTCAACAATTCACTGGGCGTTATTGAGCGTGATGTTTCGCCGGCGATGAATTCAGACGTCAGAGAATTTCAAAATGCCTCCAATGCAATCGTGGAGATGAAATCGGAATTATCTTATACCAATGAATCTTCAGTGTTGGAGCAAAATATCAGTTACCTGCAGGTGCCTTTTACCTTGCGCTATCAGTTGTTGCAACAGGGGCCGGTCTTATTGTCATTGGCTGGTGGTGTGGGAGCCAACTGGCTGGTGGATAATGCTGCCTATCTGGAAATGGGTGGGCAGCGACAGAATGTTGGACAAACAGGTGGGGTTGCCGACTTAAGCTTTAGTACGCATGCAGGAGTTGCGGTGTCGGTGCTTCTGTACAGGGGACTGGGTGTCCGGATGGAGCCACGGTTCAATTATTTCTTGTCGGATATCAGTGAAGATTCGCCCGGGAAATTCCGACCCTACTCCTTCGGGGTCTTTACGGGGTTGTTTTATGAGTGGTAGTGAGCTGATGAACTGATTATCAGGTAGTATCACTACTCATTAATCCCTTAATCATTGATCATTGATAATTAATCATTGCTTCAGCGATTCCACCATACTGTAAAACGTCCCTTCTTTTTGCAACAACTCCTCATAATGGCCCTCTTCCACGATCTGATGTCCATCGAGTACAATGATCCGGTCGGCCATTTTGATGGTGGAGAGTCGGTGACTGATGATGACAGCCGTTCGGTTTTCGGTGATGGTCTTGATGTATTTCAGCAGTTTGGCTTCCGAAAAAGCATCCAGGGCGCTGGTAGGTTCATCCAGCAAAACAATTTGCGACTGGTTGAAAAATGAACGTGCGAGAGCCAGCCGTTGCCATTGTCCGGGACTTAATTGTTCGCTGTTTTCAAAGAGGGTTCCCAGCGTGGTTTCGTAACCATCAGCAAAATCATCAATGATTTCGTGAATGCCTGCCTGGCGAGCCGCATCAGTGATTTTATCATCTGAGGATTCCCGTCTTACATTTCCAAACCAGATGTTTTCACGAGCCGTTACGTTGTAAAGCATGAAATCCTGATAGATCACACTGATGTTATCGACCCGTTCCTTCCACTTTATATGATCGATGGGGATTCCGTCAATCCGGATCTCTCCTTCAACCGGTTTGTAAAGACCGCAGAGTAATTTCACCAAAGTGGTTTTGCCGGCACCGTTGATGCCTACTAAGGCTACTGTTTCGCCGGCATTGACCGAAAAAGATGCATTGCGCACGACCCACCGGTCGTTTACGGGGTAATGAAACCCTACATTGTGAAATCGGATGCCTTCTTTCATACGGGCAGGGAAGGGGTAGCGTTCCTCTTCTCTCAGCGGGGGACGGGATTCTCTCAGGTGCAGGAATTCAAACAGGTTGTTCAGGAAGAGCGAATCCTCATACAATCCCGATATGCGTCCCAGGAATTCCTGAAGGTAAGCATAGCCCCGCTGCAAAGCCATAAAATAAAGCACCACATCGCCGATGGAGAGTTGACCCTGAAATGCCCGGTAGGCGATAAGGCCATAAACCGAAAAAACGGCAATGGCTGCCAGTACCTGAACAGCTACTTCCCGAATGGTTTTGCTTTTCAGCATCCGGTACTGGTTTTGTCGCCAGTCGTTTTTTTGTTCGTGGTACCGTTTCCTGAAAAGCGGCCCCAGATCAAAGGTTCTTAATTCTTTTGCGTATTCTCGGGAAGTCAGCAGTCGGTTGTAGTAGTTGACTTTTCTTTCCCGATCTGTATTTTCGCGTTTAAAATTGAAAAGTGACCGTGCATAGCGCAACCGGATAAAAGTAACTGGCAGAGTTACCACCAGCAAAACAATGGAAACCGACCAATGAACCATCAGTAAGATACCGCCCATTACAGTGAGTGTGATGAGGTTTTGCAGCAATCCGATGATGCCGTAAAATATCCGTGACGGACGAAAAGAGGCTTCATTCAGCGCTCTGAAAAATACATTCTGATATTTGGGATGTTCAAAAAATCCGTAATCGATGCGTGTGGTTTTGTTGTGGATGAGGTTGTCGAAGTAGTCGGAGATGACAAACGACTGTCGTTCACGTACCAGCGCACCCAAAGAGGCAGTCAAAGCATTGGTTAGGAAAACCACCGCAGCAATGATCAATAAAGCGATCAAGTGATTAAGGGCATCCTCACCTCCCGGATTGGTGGCAACCACTTGTATCTCATCCACCAGCAGTTTTACCAGGTAAAGCAGTAGCAGCGGTAAGACACCCCGCACAAGCAATAGCAGTCCGTTGAGAAGCGTCCATCCGGGAGAGCTTCTCCAGATGTAGCGGAGTATGGTGATTATTTGACGGTAGTTTTTGATGGTGGTTGATTTTAAGATGAAGACGCATTGGCGCCATGGGTTGTTTGAGTTTTTTCAAACTTTCCCTGTCCAAAATAATTAATTTAACAGAACTGGCGGGCTTGTAGGGTGCTGACCTTGGCAGGTAAGCCTAAAAACAAGGTTGTTTTATCGTAAAATCGTCTCTGTTTGAACCTCGTGCGCGCAGCAAGCGAGATGAGTTTTGACGATTACGATGAAAGAATCGTAGTTTTTAGAGCGAAAGCTGGCTAAGTCTTGACTTATTGCGTTTAGTGAGAACAATATCAAGCTTGCTTGAATATTGTCGAGCGGAGCAATAATCATGTAATAATTTTTTATGATTACTTTTTTTGTGTCAAAACAAAAAAAAGTAATTCAGGGTTTAAGGGATGAAATCCCTTTTGGGAAAATGTTTAGGATACTATTGTTTTCAAATATAAAACAAATTTTCAATGTTCAATAATCAATTATCAATGAGCAATGAAATGTTGTTGATGTGGAGTTGCTCCGCAACTTATTTCCTCATCTTCTGTGGGTTTTGTCGATTATCAAATAAAGAAATGATATGAATTTCGGTTGATGTGATGCGGTAGAAGATAGAAACTTGTTTTGAGATAACAGCTTTTCTTAAATTATGCAGCGCCGGGTCTTTTGGGTATAGAAATGGATTTTTTAGGAGTAAGTTCAAATGTTTGTCGAGTAATCTGGCAAATTTTTTTATTTCTGTTTGCGTCCAATTTGCTTCCAGATATTCAATGATTTCTTTTAGGCTCAGTAAGGCTTCATTTGCCCAGATGAGTTTATAGATATTTTGCATAAATATCACGAGCCTTTTGATGGGAATGTGTGTTGTTATTATCAAAATCCTCTAAACCTCTCCTTATGGAGTCTCTTTCTCCCTGATTGGGGGGTAATGTGGTTTTATTTTGGTTTAAAGAATCCTCTTTAAGCTGTTTTATCTTATAGAGAACTGATGGATCTTCTACTTTTAAAATCCATTCAATTAGATTCTTTTTTTCATCCTGAATATCCATAAGTGTTTTGTTTTTCACAAAGATAATTAGATTACCTGGGAAGCAGCAAATGTTTGTATTGTTTCTTATGAATTCGGGAACGATGTCCAAAATTAGACCTTGTATGGTTTTCAATCCCGAAAAATGGGAAATTGGGATTGTTAGACGCACGATCGTGCGTCTCTATCTAATCTGCAATCCCCAACTCACAACTCTCCCTGCGAACCAGAATAGTCTTCCCGTCACCGGCCCTGTCCACACCAGAAAACGGTCAATCTTTGTGTTTATGCTCCAGGCAAACGGCGACCGGGTCTTGATGACTTTGGTAATGATACCTTTGGCTCTGTCTGCATCCACCGGTGCATCATTGTATGGGAGGCCGTCGCCACGGGTGATGAGTGTTTGATTCTTCGTTGTTTTTTTCACCAGTCTGTGAGCCACCCATTGCCCGTTTTGCTCAAAAACCAAAACATGACCTGGCTTCATATCCTCAAAGGCGATGCGTTTGATTTGCACCGTGTCGCGCGGCATCAGTATTGGGAACATGCTCATGCCGTAAACCGGCACCTGCACGGTTCGGCCTTCATCGAGCAACTGGTCGATCCACTGGCGGTACTGTTTGATGTTTGTAGTCATGATGGTGGTTTGGTGCTAAGATAGGGAAAAATACGGCGCCCTAAATCCCCCAAAGGGGAAAGAAAGCCCCCTAAATCCCCCAAGGGGGACTTTGGGAAGTGTTTTGGGGATGTGGGAATTAAAGCTTGGTAGGATCAAAGAGGTTTCCTACTACGCTAAAGCTTGGTAGGATCAAAGAGGTTAAGACTAAGGTTGAGGTTCAGGTAATTCTTTCAAATTTGAGAGAAACATAGCCTGAAGCCGGCTTATGGTTATAGCTTTCGCAAAATATAGCATATCGACGATGAAAGTGTCGAATGCATTGGTGAACTCGGGGCAAAATATCTCCTTAACCCTAACCTGGCATAGCCAGAACCAAATAAATAAAAGAAAATCAAATGAGAATTAGCTGGATAAGCTAATTGCTTCGCAATTACTTTTTTGTCCACGAATTTTACGAATTTTGGTTGCGCTTGAAGTACGACATTAACGGCTTCGCCGTTTTTCAAAAAAGCTGTTGCTTGGCTATGAGAATAGCCCCCTGCTTCAGCGGGGGGACTCTTATGCAGCACAAAATTCCGGAATAGCCGGCTGCAGAAGACTATTTCCCGGTTACCGATATGACCCGGCTAAAGCGTGGGTAATAAACTCATGTTGTTTAGAAGTACCTCCGAAGAACGAAATTAAAAACCCAAGGCTTTTTCGAATACTGTTTTTTTCTTATGCTGAAATTAATGCCTCTTCGATACCTCTTTGAGGCTTCTCCGATCCTCCGTCGTACCTCGTTCGTCCCTGCTTCGAGTGTTTTTCGACTGCTGTTACACTCTATAGAGTCGGAGAAAAGCCGAAGAAGAGTCGCAGAAGCCCCGAATAAGACTCGAAAAATGGTTGAATGAATTATTTTAATAAATTTATTTCAGTGATTTGAGTGGTTTATTTGATGGGTTGTGAGCTTCTTTGAATAGTTATTAGACTCCTAAGGTGTGTTCTGTCTGTTAAGTTCGTTTCAACCTCAGCCTTAATCTTAGCCTCAATCTAATCCCTACCCATCCTCATGCTCTTCTGACTCCTCCTCCCTTTTTGTGAGATTCACTTATGTGTCTAATTGTCAGTATTACAGTTGGTTTTGGTTGTTTTTTGTACAAAAAAGTATATAAATGTTATGTGTACTTTTATCCGCATATTTTGATTATTCATCAATATTCTGCGTTCATTGCTCAAAGGTATTTAACCAAATCCTCTTGCGCGTGTATATATTGCTAAGCGATTCCCGAAATGGGAATGATTTACTTTTTGACAGGGTTAAAAAAATGAGTGATATGAAGAAGTTTTACATAGTATTGATAGGGCTGTTGATAGGGTCGAGTGTTGGATTTGAGGCGCTTGGACAGATTGATTTGCCATATGCCAAGGCTGATGATGGGGGCTGGATTCAACGCGCTTACGATAAGAAAAATGCTTCCAAGCTTTTGTGGAGTCTCTCAGGGGATGGTTTGTCGATTGGTGTCGGCAATGGAGATGGACAATCAGGCGAACGGGTCTCGGAAGATTGGGCCATTTCTCCTGCACTTCAATTAAAGGATGTTAGTAATTTTCTGGAGTATTCTGATGTCAGAGGTGCTCGAAGTGGATCTGCTTTTGCCGTTATGATTGCTCAGGGTGATGGAGTTACAGTTCCTGATGTTTCCGATTTTGTAACTGTTGAACAGTGGACTTCCTTGCAAACTATCGAAACACCTCAACGGGTGGATTTGACTCCGTGGAGTGGACAAATTGTCCATGTCGCATTTTTACGAACCAATGAGCTTGGAGGTAGTTGGACAATTAATAACATTGAGGTAATTGGTTCTGACTTGGCTGAAGTGGAAAACTTTAAAGTTTCAGAAATTACCAATGGTTCAATTTCACTTTCATGGACTGAGCCCGAAAATAATTTAGAGTACCTGATTGTAGGTGCTGCCGGAGAAATTGATTTCGTCCCTCAAACCGGTATCAGTTATGCAGTAACTGATCCTGCCGGGAGTAATACAGGCATCGTTTTGATGAGTGGAACCGGTATTTCTTTTACTGAGTCGGGACTGGATGAGTTCCAGACTCGCTACTATAAGATTTGGAGTTACGATCCCATCACTCATGAATATGCCCTGGCTGGACAAACGGCTAATGGTACTACGATTGGAGCATCTACTGTTTTTTATGAGGATTTTGAAGGGACAAATTTAATAACAGATATTACACAGGGAACACCGGATCAGGCCACATGGACGAGTACAAAATATAATTGGACAATAGAGTCATTGAATATTGACAACGGAGATTTTTGGTTGCCCAATGGAACTGAAACTTCTTATCGGGGTAGTCAATCAGCACATATTGTTCAAAAAGGTGCAACGCCTGCTATACCCGTTTATGCCGAAAATACAGGAGATTCTTTTGAGGAGTCTATTCTGGTAAATATTTCTGCGGCTGACCTTGATAAAAATAAATACAAAAGTGCAGAACTGAGCTTTTTCTGGAAAGCCGGAGGAAAAGCCGGATACGATTATGGTGATGTCTATATTAATGGTACACGAATGACAGCTGGAGGGTTGTCGGGGCAAACCAAATGGAAAGAGGAAGTCATTGATATCACTTCTGAGCTCAGCCATGATATTACTCTTGAGTTTTATTGGAAAAACGATCCATCCTACACCGGGGTTCACGAACCTTCATTCTGTGTGGATGAGGTAATGATCACAGGTAAGTCGGTAGAGCGACCTGCATCCTTTTCTGCCACAGTAATAAATGTGAGTCAGATTGATTTGTCATGGGAAAAAAATTCTGAAAGCCAGGATGTCCTTATCGCTTATTCTCCCTCCGGAACATTAGGTTCGCCAGATGAAAATGCAGTTTATGCCGAAGGAGATATCCTACCTGGCGGAGGAGAAGTAATATACAAAGGTGCAGCAACAACCTTTAGCCATGATATAGAAGGCGAAAGCAGGGCCAATTATAAAATCTGGTCAGTTTCTACAGCGAATACTTACAGTACTGCGTTATCAGCTTCCACAGTATTGCCGGGCAGTTTACCATTTTTTGATGGTTTTGAAGAAGGTTTTGACTGGAATACGGAGCCTTTTAGAAATAACGATTGGTACGCCGGACAAGCAAAGGCCAAAGATGGAAATTATTCTGCTTATGTTTCCAATAACGGAGGTTTTACCACTGATTGGTCTGTAAATAGTGGTAGTAATGCTCCAACAATATTAGAACTTCCTGTAAATCTCGCAGGTTTTACAGATATATCGGTTAGTTTTGATTATTTGATAGGAGGACGTATGAATTCTGCTCCAGATAATTACGATATCAATAATGCAAAAGTATTTCTTGAGAATGGTGGAGTGTCAGAGGAATTGACTTTTTCTGGATTTGTGGATCAATCTACATGGAATAGTGCATCAGGGGATTTTAGTACTTCAACACTATTTGGTGCTTCGTCATTATTAAGATTTAACTTGTATGATGATTCAAACTTCTCAACGTTAAGTTTTGTTGTTGACAACGTCAGTATAACCGGAACACTAAGCCCTGTCGCTGATGTTTTAGTAGAAAATAATGGAGGACTGAAAAATAATATTTCCTGGACTAATGCAGCTGAAAATTTGGAAGTTGTCATAGTTTCCGGAATCAATAATGAACCTCTTGGAGAATTAACAAGTGGAGATACCTATTTTGTGGGAGACATTCTTGATGGAGGGGGAAAAGTGGTTTATGTCGGAACAGGTGTAAGTCATAATGACGAAAACGTAATGCCCGGGCAGACCTATGAGTATAAGGTCTTCCAGAAAAATGGACTGACTTATTCTATGGGTGTTGTTGGTAATACTACTGTTACTGTCCCGGATAATGTTAGTTTCTTTGAGGACTTTGAAGGAGATTTGACAGGTTGGAATAAGGGTTCTGCTGGGGCTAATGTTTGGTTTGTAGGTAAACCTGTTAATGATAATGGCAATACTTCTAATGTTGCTTTTATTTCGGATAATGGAGGTGCAAATGCTCAATTTTCTCAGGTTATTGTTGGGAAGAACGATCCTCTTCCGACTTTGACGTTGAGTAAAAATATTATCGGCCCTGCGTTTTCAAATGGTACTTTTTTGCAATTTGACTATTTGTTTTATAAAGGTAGTAGTACAGAAAGTAGTATCACTGTAAATGTTATAGATAACAATTCGGCTTCAGAATGGAATTATTCTTCACTTGCAAGTACCAACTCATCATGGACCACGACTATGACACCTGAAGCTATTTCACCTACTGCCGTTGATGGAAATATTGATGTTACCTTAGAATTTGTTGCCACAATAGAGGGTGTGAATAATAACCCAGCTACCATATCTCCCGGTTTCTTAATCGATAATGTGTCCATTACAGGCTCCTACGACAATACCTCAACTGTTTCAAATGGAGCCGGTGGAGTTGCTTCACTAAGTTCACTAAAAGAAACCGAGGCTGAAGCTGTTGAGGTATTTACTTTTGATATAAAAGATGCTAGTTCAGGAGATGCAAAACCAACAGACATTCATCAGATGACCATTACCCCGGGCACTGAGAATTTGCTGACCAACTGGCGTGAAGTAATAGGAGGAGCAGCTTTGTATGATGCTTCTGATGCACTAATTGCCTATGGTTCAATTCAGACACAAGGCATTTTCTTCGATCAGGAAAATATGATTAGTGTGGCAGACGATGGAACCGAAAACTTTAAATTGAAAATATGGCTTCGGGAATCTCTGGATACATCTGTGGATAACGGGGTGCTGGATTTTCAGTTATTCGGAAGTGATATAGTCGCTTACAATGGTTCTTCATTTGATGCCTCAAGTACCAATAAGGCAGAGAGCAATACCAGTACAGTAACAATTGATGCAACAGAACTTCGATGGAGTCAGCATCCATCGGTCAATGCAGTTGAAGGTACTGTTTTATCTACACAACCGGTTGTGCTCGCTACCGATGCCAATGGGAATATTGACAATGATTATATTTCTGATGTTTCGTTGACGTCAACTCCTGCAGGGGTTAGCGGTACTTTTCCTGGGACATCAGTTGCCGGAGTGACTACATTCACTGATATTGTTTTTGGAACTGTAGGAACTTATGTTTTAGAGGCTACTTCGGGTGTTTTGGCATCGGTAACCTCACAGGATATAACTGTTTCTGAGGATAACGGAGTTTCTTTGGGAGGTTTGCAACACATTGGCGCCGTGAAACTGGCTGGTATTGAGAATTATACATACGAAAGATCAGCCGGAGGTTATGGTTTGTTTCTGGATCAAGAGGCCCGTATGACCAAAGGAATGTCCTATGAAATGTATGTGTACGTTTCTGGTGGAGCTAACCTAAAAGTTTATGTTGACTTTGACAAGGATGGTTCTTTTGAAGTTTCAGAGATGATAAAGGATTTTAGTTGGAAACAAGATCAGGTTGCTCAGGGATTTGTTTCTATCCCCACTGATGTTGCAACAGGAACCTACCATTTAAGGGTTGAGTTTTTGAATGGTACAGATGGCGAAATTGAAGATTACACAGTAATTGCAACAGACAATCAATGGACCGGCTACACCCCCGAGTGGGACGTGACAGCCAACTGGAGCAGTGAACAGGTTCCGACCGATAAAGTATATATTCCAGGAAATCCTGTGGATGGTAATTTCTTCCCGGTGATAAAAGAGGACAAAACCATTAACGAACTTATTCTTGAGAGTGGTTCAAATATCACTGTAAAACCGGGTGTTGCCTTTACCATCGCCAACGATGTAACCAACAACGGCCAGTTTGTATTAGAATCAACAGCCGACAATCTCTCGTCATTAATGTTGCCTTCAAATGCTACCAAGGTTGGGGATGCTAATGTGAAGCTGGAGGTTCCGAAGAATCATTACTGGTACTTAAGTACACCGCTAGCAAATGCCAGAGCCGAATGGTTTGGAAATTTGAATAGTGATCCAAACGCAGAGGACTGGGTGTTTGTACTGCGAGAAAGCGGAGGAAAGAATAAATGGTTGAGAGTTGTTGGAGATATTCCATTGAATCCACTTGAAGGAGTAAGTACGTGGTATTACAATCAGGATAAACAATTGGATTATTCTGGTACTTTAAACCAGGGAGATATATCTTTTACTTATGGGCAACCGGATTATTACCTGCTTGGTAACCCCTATGCAACTTCAATTGACTGGGATGTTTTAGAGGCTGAGAACCGTGATGGTTTGGACTTCGCACAAACAATGTGGTTTAGGGTTAGTCGAACAGGATTTGATGGAGAGACTTACAGAACTTGGCAGACCTATAATACATTTTTTTCAGCAATAGATCCAGAGGAACTCGGCTATTCAATAGAGAACGAAAGTTATATTGCCCCTTATCAAACTGTTTGGATTAAGGCGGATGTAAGCAATGCTACTTTTACTGTATCGGAGAATTCCAAAGTAAAGCATACCGGAGCATTACCGTTAAAGAGTGCAGGATCCTCTAATAATTCAGAAATGGATGTATTAAGAATTAAGGCGGTAAACGATAAAACAGTAGATGGAGCGGTAATTTTCTTTAACAATGCTGGAGATTCAGGTAGAGATAGTTTTGATAGTGATAAACGGTTTAATGATTCAAAAGCGATTCCGGAGTTATATACCATGCTAAATAGCACTCCTCTTGCAATTAACAGTTTGCCACAGCTCTCAGGAACCGCTTATTCCATTCCATTAAGTGTTCGTAACCGGATAGAAGGAGAAGTTAAGTTGTCTGTTGATGTAAGGGAATTTACAGATGCTTATGATGTGGTGCTTGAAGATAAAGAGTTAAGCTCATGGATTAATATGAGAGATGTGAGCGAGTATGCTTATAATCCTCGTATCATGGGGGATGATCATGACCGGTTTGTATTGCATTTATCCAAAGTTCAAAAAGTTCCTACTGATATTGAAGAGTCCGTTGACGATGCATCAAATATTCAAATAATTGGGAAAAAGGACTATGCTGCGGTAAGGATCAGTCCTGAATTGCTTCAATCTTCAGAAGCAGTCATTCATGTATTGGATGTTAACGGCCGGCAGATTACCAATAAGAATACCCGAGATACAGAAACGGAAATAGCGTTGCCTTCAGAGAATGGCGTTTATGTGGTTCGTGTAAATGCCGGAGGTACTGTTAAGACCCAAAAGGTTGTTAGGTAATCACGACATTTTGATGTTGTTAAATTGATCAATACAATAAAAGCTTCCGGAAAAGTTCCCCTTGGGGGGATTTAGGGGGCCACCTCATCACAATTAACCCTGTGAAGTTAAGAAGCCCCGCTCCAAAACGTTGGAAGCGGGGCTTTTTTAGGATTTGTGATTTCTTTGTCAAAAACAAAAGGGTGAAACCTAAACTCTAATTTTACGGCTTCTTCTGCTTATTTATCTTATTATAAGAATGCGTACCTAACAGATTATTTAAGTAAGGATTTACTTGAAAAATTTCTAAGTATAATTGCTTTGCAATTATTTTTTAGTCCACAAATTTAAAACCTGTTAAAGCTTTTATTATATGGTGTTGCCGTTTTTAGTTGCACCAAAGGTGTGACAAAATTCGTTTAATTCGTAAAATTCGTGGACAAAAGAAAAAGAAATGGCTTAAGCCATTTTTATTTTCATGAATTATGTGATAAACTTTTTTAGGTATACACTATTATGATGATCCACTTTTCTTAATCCCACAACTTTAAGTTATTAAAAGTTCTCTTTACTTTTATCCAAAAAAGATTTCCATTCATCAAGAGTGTCACAGCAGTTCGTCAAAGCTTCTCAACAAACACTAATGATCCCTGTATAACTACACAGAAACCTCAATAACGAGGTGAAATTTTTGAACAGGGTTAAATTTAGTGATATTATGAAACGTTTTTACTACACATTAATTGGGTTAATTTTTGTTGGAGCTTTGAACATCAATGCCAAACCAGGTGGCGATTACGAAACTGAGCGTAATGCTGATGGTGATTTTGAGCAAACTGATGTATGGAAAAAGGGTAACGCACCCTCTGCTGATGGTATTGTGGATAAAAGAATGACCATCAATGGCAGTATAACAAGAAACGGAGAACTCAATCCGGTAGATGTTGTCGTCAACGGAACTTTTATTGTTACAGAAAACTATTACAATAATAATTGGAGCGGACTGACAGTTACCAAAGACGGGTATGTTGAGATTTTTGGTAATCTGGAAGGTTCTGCCGGAATTCAGGTTGATAAAGGGGGTATTTTAATTGTACATGGTAATCTTTCATCTACCGGAAGTAACCTGAAATCAAATGGAGATATCATCGTGAAAGGTGACTTTTCAACCTCTTCTAATACCCATGTACAGAATAAAGGTAACCTTATTGTTGGTGGAGACTTCTCGCATTCAGGAGGAGGGCTCAAAGCCAAACCTGATGATTTATACATTATCAATCCCGATGCCGAAATTTCTTATCCTGAAGGAAGTATTTTAGAAAATGACAATTCTTACGGGGATATGGATGATCTCTTGAATAGCGGTGAAGATGGCGATCTTAAAGATCTTATTGAAAGTATTGGAATGTTAAATCCGGTAATCTCATGGATTGGTTCAGAAAATGCTGATTGGTCTAATCCGGATAACTGGAAAGGAAATAAACTGCCAAAGTTTGATTCTTCAGTGAAAATTGAAATATCAGGAAATGTTCCTCAAATTAATAGTGATATTACACTTTCAAATCTTACGATTGCAGAGGGTGCTAAGTTGGTAATAAATCCCGGTGCTTCGCTTGAGGTTACAGAAGATGTATCTAATAACGGTCAGTTTGTTTTAGAGTCAGAAGCAGATCAACTGGCTTCTTTAATGCTCCCTGAAAATGCAACCAAAGTAGGAGAGGCCAATGTGAAACTTAAAGTTCCTGAGAATAACTATTGGTATCTGAGTACGCCATTGGCTAACGCAAGGGCAGACTGGTTTGGCAGTCTTAATAATGACACAAAAGCGAAAGACTGGGTTTTTGTTCTCAGAGAAAGTAATGGTAAGAATAAGTGGTTAAGGGTTGTTGGAGATATTGCTTTAAATCCCCTTGAGGGTGTGAGTACCTGGTACTATGATGAAGAAAAGCAGCTAGATTATACAGGAGAATTGAATGCAGGAGATATCTCTGCGACTTATGGTCAGCCTGACTATTATTTGCTAGGAAACCCTTATGCAACTTCTATCGATTGGGATGTGCTGGAAGAAGAGAATCGTGACGGAACGGAATTCTCGCAAACTATGTGGTTTCGGGTTACCCGCAAGGGCTTTGATGGAAAAACATACAGAACCTGGCAAACTTACAATACTTTCTTTTCTGCCATTGATCCTGAAGTGTTGGGGTATTCAAAAGAAAATGAAAGTTTTATTGCTCCATATCAGACAGTCTGGATTAAAGCAGAAAAAAGTAATGCAACCTTTACTGTTTCCGAAAATTCAAAAGTGAAAGCCAAAGGATCTTTACCTCTTAAGAATGCCAGTTCGCAGAATCATTCCGAAATGAATGTTTTAAGAATAAAGGCTGCCAATGATAAAATAGATGACGGAACGGTGATATTCTTTAATAATAATGGGGCAAGTGGCTATGATAGTTTTGATGGAGATAAGAGGTTCAATGACTCAAAGGCTTTTCCTGAATTATATACAAGAGTAGATGATAAGCCACTTGCCATTAATAGTCTTCCATCGCTTTCAGCTTCCAATTATTCGATCCCTTTCAGCGTTCGCAACCGAACTGAAGGAGAAGTAAAACTTTCGATTGACCTTGAGGAGTTCACTAATAATTATGAGGTCGTTCTGGAAGATAGAGAAACAGGCTCCTATACAAATATGGGAGATGTTGCTGTGTATTCTTATACTCCCCGTCAGATGGGAGATGATCATGACCGCTTTGTGTTGCACCTTTCAAAAGTGCAGTCGGTAGCAACATCCATCGAGGAGGAAACCCAAACTGATGAGCAGATATCTATTTTGGGACAAAAGGAAGATGTATTGGTACGCATTAGTTCTGAGTTGCTTCGCATTGAACCAGCAACCATTGAAGTGCTGGACATGAGTGGACGTTTGCTGAATACTGTTAATACCATAAGTTCAGAAACTGAAGTTTCACTGCCTGTTGTCCATGGTGTTTATGTGGTTCGTGTTATTGCCGGCGGTACCATTAAAACTGAAAAGGTTGCCAGATAGATATTATTCCTGTTCTTAAGGCATGGGCCAAATGTGTAAAGAGAACTTGTAAATTAACCATGTGTATTCCCAGAAGTCCCCCTTGGGGGGGATTTAGGGGGCTCCAATCAGTATCACTTCATTACCCTGTGAAGATAAAGCCCTGTTCCATATTTTTGGAACGGGGCTTTTTAGTTAGGAAGGCTGGTTTCGATAAAAATTCTTTTTTTTTTGATCTACCACCCCTCAACACCCTGCAAAGATCCGTCATTGCGAACGTAGTGAAGCAATCTCAATTTATTAACCGGACACCAATGAAAATCTATGATTTAATGTCATTAGTCAATGTTTTGAACAGGTTAGTGTAATAGTTCCAACTTGGTTGATTTATGTTGGGTATAAAAGTCCAGATGTGCCCTAATTTTGCCTGCTAAAATAAGTAAAAACAGAATTCTGATTATTTAGATAATAAAGTTATGATACAGCTTTACCCCGCATTTTTTGTTGGTTTAAAAAAGAAAGAAGTTAATAATTTCTTTTTGCGAATTATCGCCTTAATGCTTTTGTTGCTGGCTTTCACCTTTGGTGCTAAAGCCCAGGATATAACCGAAACCTACACATCAAATGGTACTTTTGTTGTACCCGCGGGTGTAACAGAAATTACGGTTGAAGCCTGGGGCGCCGGCGGTGGAGGTGGTAACAGAACCAGTAGAGGAGAAGCCGGTGGCGGTGGCGGTGGTGCTTATGCCAAAAGTGATTTAACTGTGGAGCCTGAAGTCTCCTACGATATTGTTGTTGGAGAAGGAGGGAATTCTGGAACAAATGGAGGGAATTCTTCATTTGCAGTGAATATGGTAGTTGCTGACGGAGGGAAAAGTGTTCCTGTTAACAATGAAAATGGAGGTGCTGGTGGTTCTGTTGCAAATTCCATTGGTGATGTTGTTTATTCAGGTGGAAATGGTGGAAAAGCTGGAGATACCGGAGGTTGGAGGCCAACGTATTATTCAGGCGGTGGCGGTGGCGCTGCTGGTAGTACTGGAAACGGGAACTCTGCATCTGGTCAAACAGGCGGTGCTGAAAAAGAAGAGCATGGAGGTGCTGGAGCAGATGGTGTGACAAATAATTCTGATGGTGGTGATGGATTGCAATATGGTGGTGGAGGAAGTGGTGCAAAAAGAGGATGGTTTGGGAATAATGATGGAGGCTTAGGTGCAAGTGGTTTTATTCGTATAACTTATACACCTCCCTACCGTTCCGAGTTTAGCTCAGCGAATATAGGCGACCCGGTCTGGGGTATCGGAGAAACCCGTACAGTTTCTGTTACAGTAAAAAATACCGGTCAGGCAACCTGGACAGACAGCAATCCCGATATCAATATAGGTGTTAAGTGGAATGAGGAGCCTGACTACATGGTACGTGTTGACGCCAATGATCTGGCCCCGGGCGCTGAAAGGACTTATAATTTGGAGATTACAGCGCCAGCAACAATGGGCGCCAATAACCTTACTTTCGATGTGGTAAATGAAGGGAATTTTTGGTTTGGCGATACTGACCATAGCACAGCAATTGTTTCTGAAGAAATATCCATCGTTCCCGATGTTAACAAATACTACTCCTACCGTTCGGGCGACTGGAACGAACCCACCATTTGGACACACGACCCCAGTGGAACAACCCAGGTGGGCAACAGTGTTCCCGAAAGTTACGATGAGGTTTATATCCTTTCTGGGCGTAAAGTTAGTTTATCCAATGATATTGATGTTGATAATCTGAGAGTTGCCATTAATGAAGGTGGTGTATTAGATCTTTCAGGTAACCAATTTGCATCGGGGCTTTTTTCTTTGAAAGGTCAGGGAACCCTCAAAATCGCCTCTGCCTATTTCCCGTCGGTGAGTGATATAAACACTTTTGTGGAAGTCAATGGCGGTACAACCGAGTATTATAATGCGTCTAATTTTCAGCTGCCTCAAAGTCAAAGTGTTTACAATAATCTGTTGATTAATACTTCCGGGGCAAGGGCAACTCAAAGAAACAACATTATCCTCAATGGCGATTTACATGTTAAATCCGGGATTTACAGGATAAACAATAACAGTGCAACCAACAGACTTTCTCTCGAAATTAATGGAGATGTTATTGTTGAGGAAAATGGTTTTATTTCTGTAGGTGAAGGAAATACTGTGACAAATGACACCAATGGAGGGACGGCTCCCTTTATTGACTATTACAATAACAATTCCCATATCGTTGTTGTGAAAGGTGATTTCACCAATAACGGTACCGTGCGTTTTACCAACCAGGATGCACCCGACTTCAACAGTTTTCCCAATAACGGAATTGCGACTGTCTATTTTAAGGGGGCTTCCGATAATGTGTTGTACGCTAATGGACAAACCGACTTCTATAACCTGGTGTTGGACAAAGGAAGTGACCAGACTTACAAACTCACTGTTCAATCGACTGCCTATAGCAACTTCCGGTTGTTTGGCCGGAATGATTTAGGTGGTGAAGGTGGCGGTGCCAATCCCAACTTGCGAAAAGCCCTGTGGTTGCGCACCGGAACCATGGTGCTTGATGGGTTGGCAGTTATTCCAACTTTAACAGAAGCCAGTACAGGTGGTTCCCCCAATGGTGATTTTTACATTCCTGCTAATGCAGCACTTGAACTGAAAGGGCCAGAAGTAATAGTATTGACTACCGCCGATTCGTATCAGGAAATTAATGCTGCATATGGGACTTCTTTGGGCAGTGATGATGAAGCCGGTGTTCGTGCTTCCGGCGGAACTCAATCTTTCTCTGTTTACGGTAAACTAAGCATAAACGATGGCTATTTCTCTACCCGTGAATCGGGCGGTATCATTACCTGGGATGTGGCTTCAGGTCAGTTGGAAATTGGTGGTGGTTATTTAGATGCTAAGCAAATTAGGGCTGCGGGTGGTAATAACGGGTTAGCCTCTTATCAGCAAACAGGTGGAGTTGTGGCTTTACGCGGACGGTTTCAGCGGCAACCGAACCAATATAACTCGCCGGTAGATTTGAGAGCTGAAGGTTTGGCAACTATTGACACCGACCGAGAAACAGGTGGGCTTGACGGGAGTATGGGAACTTTCAACATCAACGATGCGTCCAACGTATTTATGATGGCCGGTGGTAAAGTACAGATCTTCGATGCTTGCGGTAACAACGGGTATGCCGTTGATATTTTTGCAGGTGCCAATAACATAAATGTAACGGGCGGTGCATTTGAGATTCTCCCGATGGATGGCAATAATGACTTAATTGTCAGAACAAATGCGCCATTGGGGAATTTTGTAGTCAACCGCTCAGGTGGAGGTTCCGACGTGGTGTTGGGCAATAATTTTCCGCTTACGGTACTCAAAAACCTGAGTTTAACCAATGGAGAGTTCGATGCCAATGATATGGATGTTACAGTTGGTGGGGATTTTACGGTTGCAGCAGATGGTTCGTACAATTCCGGTTCCAATACCACCTTATTTAATGGCAAAGATGACCAGACGTTTACAATTGATGGAATAGTAGATAATGGTTCGGGTGGATTGAATGTTTTTTCAATTAACAAATCCAGCGGTATTATTGACTTGGACGGAGCTGTCACCAGCTTGAATGTTGCCGGAGATATGCGATTACAAAATGGTATTTTTGACGATGGTGGCAAAGTTGTATATGTTCAGGGTAATCTTGCCTGTGGAGGAATTCATGCGGGTGAAGGACACATTGAACTCAATGGAGCAAACGTACAAACAATTGAAGGAGGAGGAGTGCTGGGCAATCTGCATCTAAACAACAATAATGGTTCTCTTGCACCAATTGTGTTGAATTCCGACATCCGAGTGAATGGTACCATTACGTTTTTGCGAGATAAACTTTTTAATATCGGTTCGAATAACCTAGAGCTGGGCCCTGATGCGACTTTTGTCAATTCAGGTGACAATCGGTTTGTGCAAATAACCGGTCAATCAGGTGATAAGGGGATAACTAAAAACTGCGCAGCTCCCGGAGAATTTGTTTTTCCCGTTGGAGTAGATTATTATACTCCGGCTACAATTACCCTTAATGGTGTTCCTGCCTCGTATGGAAGCATTTCAGTCGTGCCTGTTGATGCTGAACACCCTAATTCTACAGAGGAAGACAGGTCATTGGCCTATCACTGGCGGGTTAAATCCAATGGCCTTAATTTGGGAGGAGCAACTGTAACTCATGAATATTTATACCACGACTCCTATGTGGCAAGTCAGGGTAGCGTTAATGAAGATGAATATGTTCCTGCTCGTTATTTATCCGATTCATTTAGTTGGTCAACAGGAGATGCAATTGATGTGGATGAAGATAATAATATCATTGGGGGAAGCTTTTTGACTAATGTGGATTTCATAGAGGGTGACTATACGGCGGGGGATAACACACCCACCAATCCTTTTGGCGAATCAGAAATATTTTACAGTCGACAAAATGGTAAGTGGAACAACAATCACACCTGGTCATTAAGTGGGCATGCCAAAGATGACAGACCGTCTCAGGCTCCCGGTGCAGGTGATATAGTGGTGATAGGAAACGGGCATGAAGTGACATTGGAGTCAAATGCGACTTCACCTGATAGGGATGTTCAGAATTGTGCCAGTTTACAGATTGAAGAGGGATCTGTCCTGGATGTTGGATACAATCCCGGTAGTACATTCAGCATTGTTCGTTCGCATCCAAATGGCAATGGACTCCTAAGAGTAAGGCCATCGGAAAATTCAGGTAGTACCTTTGAATTTCCAAATGGAGATTTCTCTGAGTTTAATACCGAAATGGGAACTACAGAGTTATATACGACCAACCCAGAGGCAGGAACCACTTATTGGTTGGCCAATGATGTAACCAGCTATGGTAATCTCATCATCTCTCCGGTTGGGGGTTCTAATATTATTTTCGGGAACACCGATCTTACCATTTATGGAGATTTAACCACTAAGGGGCAGAACTCCGAGTCATGGTTTTTGCCTACCTGGGATTCGAATTATCCTACAGCTCCCACGCAAAGAAGAGCTAAGACGATTACGATTAAAGGCGATTTTAATATTGTGGGGGGAGCATTGATTTATTATGGGAACAGGGATTTAGCTCAGGATATTGTAGTAGAAGGGAATTTAGTTGTTAGCTACGGTGCAGGAATTCAGGTTTATAGTCGAGCCAACAACCAAAGCATCAGTATTGGAGGAAGTTTAATTAATAATGCTTCATTTGGAAATGGAGTTGATGAATACGCTGGTTGCGATTTCACCGATATTCCGGTTACTTTCTTTGGTGATAATGATGCAAAAATTACCAATACATCAGGTACACCCGATACACGTTTTGATGAAGTGACCATTAATAAAGGCAATTCCCAGGAAACCAAACTCACCATCGATATTACCGGTAATCTGGAAACACCTGACGACAACTGGCTTACCTTACAAAACGGAACCCTGGAGTTTAAAAGAGACAATACCAATCAGGATTTCACTATTACCACCCAAAGTTCGTTTACCATTCCTTCAACGGCCGGATTGCTCGTTGATTATGATAACTCCAACGGAGCTCGTGTGCTTATGGGGAATGACAATACCAACAACAACGACTTATTCCTGAATGGTAAACTCACTATTGTAAATGGGGATGTTTTCGTAGGTGCACCATACAGTCCCGATAATAATAACGACATTGAGTATGCCGGTGGTGGCGCTTCTGCCATCGAGGTTCAGGGCGGTCAACTGGTGGTGAACGGCCAGGTTCGTCGCAATCCTGCTACTACAAGTGGGATCCTCAGCTATTCACAGAGTGGTGGTGAGGTAGTTATAAATGGCCGCAATGCCAACGCTACCAATGCCAAACTGGAAGTCCTCAATCAGGGCAGTGAATTTAATATGTCGGGAGGTACGCTAACCATTGTTCGTGGTGGAGGCGGAAACAGCTATGGAGACCTTTACCTGCGTCCCGAATCTTCCAATGTAACAGACGGAGATATTGTTTTTGATAATGAAGAGAGTGGTAATGATGAACAGTACCAATTAGATGCCAATGTGCCTTTGAATAATCTTACTATAACAGGTCATTCCGGCTATAATGCTACGGTTAAATTGCTGGTGAGTCCGCTAACACTGAACGGTAATCTTAATATTGACAATGAAAACAGCATTTTTGATGCCAATAATGAAAATAATATCAACCTGACCGTTAATGGCGACTTTATCAATAATGGTACCTATAATCATTATGAAAACCTTACTACTTTCAATGGTGGAGAACAAACCATTGAAGGATCAACGGCAACTGATTTCTATGACCTGAAAATTAATCCTGTTACATCAGTTTCTCTTATTCGTGATGTTACAGTTCGGGATAATCTGGAGCTGGCTTCAGGACAGTTATTGGTTGATGACTTTACTGTAACGGTAAATGGTGATCTTATCAACAATGCTACTTATATTAATGGTGCAGTATCCGGTGGTGTTGTGCTTTCAGGAGGAGAAGAGGAGCATCAGATTTCCGGAACAGGGGCTTATGGTCGTTTGGAACTCAACGATGGGCATGGTGCCCGATTGCTTAACGATGTAACTCTGAAGAATGACTTCGTTCTGACCAACGGTGTTTTGAACATTAATCAGTATCTCTTTACCCTTAATTCGGATGCATATATTTTGGGAGATGATTTTGGTTCCGGTAAAATGATTTCTTCAGACGGCGTTTTTAGCAACCAGGGAATGAAAAAGTATTTCTCTGCAAACAGTGCCGGAACTGAGTTTACTTATCCGATGGGTATTGGTGATAAATATACACCGGTGCAAGTGAAATTTACCGGCAATAACCAGGCCGGGGCTATCAGAGTCAATGCTATTAATGCAAAACATCCATCATCTAAAGATCCATATCGTGTTCTTGATTGTTATTGGGAAGTTGAGCATTCAGGACTGGATGGTTTTCAGGGCGATGTAGATTTTTATTATAGCGATGATGATGTATTGCAGGTCGTAAGCGATGAAGCAAATTATATTGCAGCAAGGCTTAATCCCGTTGATTACAACTGGTTTAAGTATTCAGCAGATGAGGTTGTTGAAGATGAGAATATCATTCACATTAACATTGGAAGCGCTACCAATATTAGTGGTGAATATATGGCCGGCGTTGATGATGATATTCCTAACGATGTGCCGGTTTACAGATCGATCTCAAATGGTAGTTGGTCCAATCCGGCTATCTGGCAGCCGGTAGGCGATGCACCGGCTTGTTCGGATGAAGGTCCACAGGGTGCTGTCGTTATTATAGACAGCGAAGTAACAATCGATGAAAATTATCGATTCTCCTATAAAACGACCATTAATGATAAACTCAAAGTAGATCAAATAACTTATGGGCATAATCTCGGAAAAATCGACGGAGAAGGTACTTTATATGTAGAAGACGCATTAATGCCTGCCGGTAAATACGATGATTTCCTTGGTTGTGGCAACAATTCTACGCTTGAATTTGGTGGAAATGGTGACTATAATATTGTAGCTGATTTGTTTACTTCCATATCAAATTTAAAAGTTTCAGGAAGTGGAAGTAGATTTTTGCCTGCTAAGACATTAAGCATTTGTAATAGTCTGGTGATTGATGGAGCTACCCTTGATAATAGTGTGAACAATGAAACTCTAATTATTGAGGGAACCATGGAGCGATATAACAGTGGTCGCTTTATCGCCGGGTCAGGTGCTAATGCAACCGTTAGTTTTGCCGGTGATGCAGAGCAAATGCTAGGGGGGACTAACGGAGGTTTTAGCGGAGTCAATGCTTTCAATAATCTGGAGATTGATAATGCCAGTGGTCTGTCCATTCAAGGTGCAACGGAAGTTACTGGTACGTTGATGTTGACGGACGGGATCATAAATACCTCGGAGACTAAATCTCTTACCATTACGAATACCTCTTACAATAGTGTAACGCCTGCTGGTGGTCATTCCGGTTCTTTCGTGAACGGCCCGCTGGTTAAGCGAATTCTACAGGGAGGATCATTTACTTTCCCGGTAGGAAAAGATGGGGTACTTGGTAATAAGCTCACAGTTGCAGCAACTCAGGGGGGAACCATCGACTGGTCCGTGGAGTATTTTACCCCTAACAGTACTTATGCGCAGTATAGCGATCCGGTGACTTATGTGAATTCCAAAGAATATTGGAGAGTCAGTGCACCGGATGGAAGTAAATCCCGAATTGGCATCAACTGGGATGGTTCAAGTGATGTTACTCCCCTGATGACCATGAACGGACTTATTGACTTGTTGGTTGCCAACTATGATGATAACGTGGGTGAATGGATTGATATTGAATCCTCAGCAAGTGGTGATAATAATTACGGTACTGTTGTTACCGATGACCGGATCACCATTTCTGCCGAAGGACAAAAGGACTTTACCACAGCTACGCAAAATGCAGTGAAAGCAAAAGCAAAACTGACACCTGCCGGTGTATTGTGTGGAACCGAAGCTGGTATCCCTGTTACTTTTACATCATCGACACCCATTCCATTTAATTACGAGTTGGTTTATACCATTGATGGTGTTGAGCAAACACCTGTAACAGTTACTTCAGTGCCTTTCACGCTTCCCACGCCTCAGGCAGGTGAGTACCAGTTGACAGGTTTTACCTATAATAATGGAACCGGAACAGGTGTGGTTGATGAAGAGATCGTCACGGTTTATGCTTCACCAACAACAGCTGATGCTGGTGCTAATCAGTCAAATTGCGGTGGTTCTTCAGTTGAATTAGAAGGAAATACTGCCGATGTAGGCGTTGGTTTATGGACTATTGTTTCAGGTGACGGAGGAAGTTTTGATGCACCTACTTCACCAACCAGTAATTTTTCAGGAACAAACGGTTCTGCTTATACGCTTCGATGGTCAATTAGCAATGGTGAGTGTATTTCAGCTGATGAGGTTACCATTACTTTCCCGGTTCTGGCAGATCAACCCGGTGAGTTTTCCGAGTACGACACTGAAGTTTGTCAGGGAGCGAACAATGTGGTTTTCACCGTTCCGTTGGATGTAACCATATCGAATTATAACTGGAGTTATTCCGGTGAGGATGTAACCATAAATGGCACCGGAAATTCTGTTTCGCTTTCCTTTGGTATTTCAGCTACAAGTGGCACTCTTTCCGTTACAGCTGAAAATAATTGCGGAGAGAGTGATCCGAGAGAAATTGCAATTACAGTAAATGAAGCCATATCCGGCGTCACATTGGAGTCAAATATTGAAGGTTCCCTGTGTGTGAACAATAGTCCCGTATTTACAGCCATTCCTGCCAAAACAATAACCGGTTTGAGCTATGAATTCTTTGTTAACGGAGTCTCCGGGCAAAATGGAGCTTCTGAAACATTTGAACCCGTTAATCTTATGGATGCAGACGTTGTGAATGTGGTTGCCACTTCAGCAGATGGTTGCAGCACGACTTCGAATGATATAACAGTTTCTGTTGTTGCCACTGATGGTTTGTGGATGGGAACAGAGGATGCCGACTGGAACAATGTTGCCAACTGGTGCGCGAATGTTGTTCCTTCGACAGGTGATATTACTATTTCCGGTAATAGTGTTCATGCGCCGGAGGTTACCGCCGATATGGATCTTACCTGGCTTACCATTGAGGAGAATGCCAACCTTGTTGTGAAGCCCGGGGTGATGCTTGAAGTTACAGGAGATGTGGTAAATGATGGAAAGATAACCCTTGAAAGTGACGCAGATGCATTGGCTGCTTTGTATTTGCCGGAATCACCAACTAAAGCAGGAATCGGGAATGTAGTTATGAATATGCCAAAGAACTATTACTGGTATATCGGTTCTCCTTTGCGTTCTGAAGTTGATGGAAAAGCAAAAGCTTCATGGTTTGGGGATTTGAATAATGACCCGAATTCGATTGATTGGGTATTTGTTCTTCGCTACAAGAATGGACGAAACCAGTGGTTGAGAGTAGTTGGAGATATTGACTTAACCGAGATGGAAGGTGTTAGTACCTGGTATTATCAGAATAAAGTATTGGATTATGAAGGAGAGATTAATGTTGGTGAGTTTTCAAGAACTTTTGCAGAAATTGACCATCATTTGTTTGCCAATCCATATCCAACGGCTATAGACTGGGAAGATCCTGCTGGTTGGGGAAGAAGTGATTTTGGTAATACCATGTGGAACCGGGTGACTTTTGGTGGAGAGCGTACCTGGCAAACTTACAACAACGGTGGTGATGATGATCCGGGAGTGTATGCTTTGCCTCCCGAAGCGTTTGGTCAAACTGCAGAAAATGTAAGTTATATTCCGCCTTATCAGACTGTTTGGATTAAGGCTGAAAAAGAAAATTCTACATTGACGGTTTCACCGGAAACAAGGGTTAAGGATAATAGTGTTGGATTGAAGAGTGCAGGGACTGATGAATCGCAGAAAGTTAATATCATACGTCTGCAAATTAGTAATTCAAAAGCCCTGGATGGAACAGTCATCTATTTTTCGGGTAATTTCATGGATGAAAAGGGGAGAGAGGATTCTGAAAAGCGGTTTAATGATTCCAAAAATATTCCTGAAATCTATACCCGCATTGGAGGAAATGCTTATAGTATTAACGGGAAATCCTTGTTGACTGAGGCTGCATATTCTTTGCCTGTAAGCGTTAGAACCCGTATTATTGAGGAGACACAGATTTCGGTTAATTTGTCCCGCTTTCAAGCCAATTATGATGTATTTCTGGAGGATAAGGAAACAGGAGCGTGGGTGAATATGAAGGAAAATCCGGAATATGTGTTTGTTCCTGTTCATCAGGGGCATGAGCATAACAGGTTTGTGCTCCACCTGGAGAAAACTCAGGAAATACCAACCAATCTTAACAATTCTAATGAGTATGTGCCTGGAGATATTTCGATTATTGGAAGGACTGAATATGCACTTGTGAGAATTAGTTCGGACTTGCTGCAGCCTTCAGGTGCTCTTATTGAAGTGTTGGATGTGAATGGTCGTTTGATTAGTCGCATGCGAACAATTGGATCCAGCACCGAAGTTGATTTGCCTGATAATAGCGGTGTTTATGTGGTTCGTGTTAATGCCGGAGGAACCATGAAAACAGGAAAAGTGGTAAGATAAACAGGACATCTTACGCTATTAACTTTAATCAATATTAGAAAGAAAGGTTCTCACAAAGTCCCCCTTGGGGGGATTTAGGGGGCTGTAATATCACAATTAACCCTGTGAAGTTAAGAAGCCCTGTTCTGAAATGTCGGAACGGGGCTTCTTTTTTAGGCTTATAGCACGTTATTTCTCAAGGTTAAAATAAATAAAAAGGCTGAAATTCCCTTTTCAGGAGTCTCAGCCTTTGAAGATTATTAAGCTTCTTTTTTAATTTGTGGATGTCGTTTTTGAGAGAATTATTACCTCTGATACGTGGGAGATCCTCCACCAAAAGGATTCTCCTTTGGGTAGTCGGGTTGCGTTGGGAGCTCTGTGCTTGGGAAGTTTGAGGCATTCGTCGTTTCATAGTTTTCTCCTCCAGGTCCTCCCGGCGGGCCAGGGTCTCCAGGTGATGGATCCTGTAGCAGAACCACCCGATCAATCTCCACCACCTCCAACACCGGTTTCCGGTAGGCCTTTTTATTACTTGTAGTATGTATGTTATTCCCGATTTTCATTCAGGTCAAATCGCTGTTTGGTGTAATTTATAGTAATATATCTCTCTCCTTACGGGTTGTGGGTGCTAAAGGTTTCGCGGGGTGGTATTTATCTATCACGCATAAGACCTGTTTCCCCTTCTCCCTTTATACTAATTTTCAATGCGCAAAGATTGCAAAAAATGAGGAAACAGCCTACAGGATTGGATAAATAGGGGAATTTCTTTGATGAAAGGAGAGAGTAGCCCCCTAAATCCCCCCAAGGGGGACTTTGAGTTGCGCTGTGTGGGGGGGGAGGAGGGTTCGGGGTTTTAGGTTCTGGGTTTTAGGTTTTGTGGGTTGGCGGTTCCCCCTTCAGGGGGTTAGGGGGTAGTGCGGCTGGGGGATATTAGGGTTTTGGGTTCAGTGTTCCGTGTTTGAGTTGCGGGTTCTGCGTTGAGCGTTGGTTTCGGGTTATATCGTGTTTTGAGTTGGGTGTTGAGTTATGTGTTGGTTGAGAGTTTTTCAAGTAAATTATTAAATAAGTCTGAACTTGAGAAGGTAAATTATCAACAACTTACTGGTAAAGAGCATGTTTTATCTTTGAATGAGTTTTACTGTTTAAAAGGCGGGGAGGCCCGTTCGTTTTCCGGGCCGGCGGTTGGCGAGAAGGCTTAATGGGCGACTTCAAGGCCTTGCGTGTCAGCCGGAAATTAAGCCTGATGCGGGCGGATAGGTTTAAACGGACTAGACTTTTTTGTTTCCTTTTTGGGGCAATGCCAAAAAGAAAATTGATAAAGAAATCAAAAATTGGCCTGCTGACCTTTTCAGCAGGCCCTAATTAATGATTTGCTGATAATGATTTTGTATATTTGTGTTACCAACTCTGTAAATTTTAGATATATGAACAGGCAGGTGTTAATAGACAATACAGTAAATAAAATCAGACAATTACCTGATACAAAAATTCAGGAAATTAATGACTTTGCTGAATTTTTATTGAGTAAGATTGATGATAGGATTATGTCAGAGAACATTCAAAAGTTGACATCCGATTCAAAAGCGTTTGATTTTTTAAAAGACGAAGAGGATTTGTACGATGTGAATGATTTAAAAGAAAGATACAAATGAAGAAAGGAGATGTGATATTAATTCCTTTTTCCTTTTACTGATTTGTCCGGCAGTAAAAAAGACCTGCAATAGTCTTGATTGATTCAGAGGACGATGTGACTATATGTTTTATTACCACTCAGTTAAAATGGCAATCAGAATATGATATATCCATTGATCCATCATTTGCAAATGGATTAAAAAAGACCTCTTTGGTAAGATTAAATAAAATTGCAACCATAGATAAAAATTTAATCATAGGATTGTTGGGATGTCTTGATGAAGAGAATTTTTCTAAACTTGACAAAAATCTGATAAGGATTTTTCAATTACAAGATTGGGGAGCATGAGCCCTGTTCACCCAATTATTTCTGTTTATCTCAGCTTATTTCAAGATGTTTTTTTATCCTGGCAATAAATGACTTCATCTCGTCAAACATTTCCGAAACCACATCTTTATCAAAATCTACATATACATCGTAATCACCTTTGGTGCGACGATTAAATGCTTTATTAATCATTTTTCCATATTCCGGCTCAATTTTTTCAGGATGGATAAAATTCTTATTGAACCAGCCAATTAGTTGAGCATGTTTAGAGGTTTCAAACTCATAAACCAATCCAAGTGCTAATAATTAATAAAACATTCCGTAATAAATCCTGTTGACGGCTGCTCGCAATCTTGCGTTGTCAATCAGAAGTTTTACATCTTCAATTGTTTCTTCTGCTTCTTGAATTCGATGGCGTATCAGGTTATCTATTTCGTCACTGTTTTTATTCATGCGTATAATCCTGTATTTAAGGCTTTGGTATAAATTGGTTGCTTTCCGCGTCCGGAATTGAGTTCTTTAATTGACAACAAATGAACATCCAGTAAAATATTATATTTTAAATCAATATCGTAACACAAGTCGAGAATTTTGTTTTCGTCTTTACCTGTGTAGTCTGTATTTAAAATAATGAGAATATCATAATCAGAATATTCATTTGAATTACCCTTTACCCTGGATCCAAATAATACCACATCTCTTATAGAATCCCCGTAACTTTTCTGAAGGTGCTTTTTTAA
Organism: Marinilabilia salmonicolor; assembly: GCF_003003035.1. Taxonomy (GTDB): domain Bacteria; phylum Bacteroidota; class Bacteroidia; order Bacteroidales; family Marinilabiliaceae; genus Marinilabilia; species Marinilabilia salmonicolor_A. The sequence goes on from NZ_PVTS01000005.1 coordinate 223,592, forward strand.
TTGAGTTAATATTTGCTGATTGTTAATCATTGATTTCTATTTTGTTTTCAATTTACAAGAATAGTCTGAAAAGGAGATGTAACTTTTGTTAATATCCTCATCCGTGCGGATTTGTAATTTCTAACAAATATAACGATATTTTCAGACTTTGGTTGGCCCCTTTAGTGCAGATTTATCGCTCGGTTTTGCCACCTTGGTATCATAAAATCGTACCTACCCCTTGTTTCCGAACAAGGGGGGGTCACTCGTCTCCGACGAGAAAAGCGCATGTCGGGTTGTTTAAAGAAGAAAAGAATAGGTCTTTGTGAAGATTTTTTGTTTTTGCTTTATCGTAGGGAGACGACGGTCTAAGTTCCCCTCGTGCGGAAACGAGGGGGAGAAAAGCTTATCATATAGTGGAATATCCCATTTTACGAGCATTCTCTCAGCCTTAGCCTCTTTCATTCTACCAAACCTCAACTCCCACATCCCCTACACACTTCCCAAAGTCCCCCTTGGGGGATTTAGGGGGCCAGACCTATTTCTCAACCCGTATTCTCCCGTCCACCGCTATTATTTCATCTTTATTCCCGATCAGCGGATTCAGGTCGATCTCTTTGATTTCGGTGGCATACCGAAGTAGTGTGGAGAGGCGAACGATGATTTCCACATATTTGTCCTCATTGATGCCCTCTTTACCGCGTGCTCCTTTGATTACCGGATAGGCTTTGAGGCTACGAACCATGGAACGGGCTTCCTCAAAAGTAAGGGGCGCCAGACCGTAGGAGGTATCGCCCAGGGATTCAACGAATATGCCGCCCAGGCCACAGAGGATTACGTGGCCAAAAGTGGGTTCATACTTGGCGCCGATGAAAAGTTCGGTGCCGGTTTGCATCTTTTGAACAAGCACGGATTTCACCCCTTTGATTTTGCGCATCCGGCGGTATTCGGAGAGGAGGTGTGTTTCTGATTTGATGTTGAGGGTAACGCCGCCCACGTCTGATTTATGCACAGGCCCGATGACTTTAAGTGCCAGGGGAAAGCCAAGTCTTTGGGCCAGAGCGGTCAGCTCTTTTTTGGAAGTAGCGATTCCTTCTTCCACAATGGGGATACCCGCTGCTTCCAGTAGTTCGTTGTTGGTGGCGGGATCCAGGAAGCCTTCAGGGGCATGTTTTATGACGGTTCGGATGGCTTGAATATCAATTCCTTCTGTGAAAATCTCTTCCTCCGCCGGAGCGGGTGTCTGGTTGATGCTTGTTAGGGCTCTGGCCAGCACTACTTCGTCGGGGAAGTTGATGTGACCGTGCGAAAGGAAAAATTCCACCTCTTCACGGGCACTGCTGATAGAGGGAAGAATGGGGAATACCGGCTTTCGGCACTGCTTCATCTTTTGGTCTATCATCTCGTAGGCATCAAATACCCGTGAGAGTCCGGTGCTGCCAAAAATCACAATCATCCCGTGAATATTGTCCATTTGTGTGTCACAATATTCAATGACCTGTCCCAGTTGTTCGGCGGTGCCGGTGGCCAGTATGTCAATGGGGTTGGAGGCTGATGAGCCGGGATTCAGGATATTCAGAATGTCATCATGAGCTTTGCCTTCAATGGCGGGAATGTTCAGGCCTCCGCCCGAGAGCGCATCGGTAAGCATCACCCCTGCGCCTCCGGCATGGGTAATGATAGCCAGATTTTTACCTTCCAGTTTTGGGTAATTAAAAACGGAGGCAACCGTAGTGAGCTCTTCCCGACCAAAGCAGCGCACAATCCCTGCTTTCCTGAAAAGTGCCTCAACAGCAGAATCTGAGCTGGCCAAAGCCCCCGTATGCGAGGCGGTGGCTCGTTGTCCGGCATCGGTAATTCCAGATTTAATGGCTGCAATGCGGCATCCTTTGCGAATGAGAGAAGAGGCATGCTTTAGCAGCTTGTCCGGATTTTTGATGTTTTCGACGTAGATCAGTTTGATATTGGAACTTTTGCCGGGAATGTATGACTCATCCCAGTATTCCAGCACCTCTTCAATTCCTGTCTGGGCACTGTTGCCAACTGTAACAAGCGATGAGAAAGTCAATCCTTTTGGCAGGGCTGATTCCAGAATGAATACGGCAGTGGATCCTGATCCGGAGACAAAATCGCATCCCTTTGGATCCAGTTTAGGCACGGGACTGGTGAAAATTCCGCTATAGGTGGGAGTGAGCATTCCGATGCAGTTGGGCCCTATGAGTGCCCCGTCAACATCTTCAACTGCTTTTTTAAGTTCTTCTTCAAGTTGAGCTCCTTCCGGACCGTCTTCACTAAACCCTGCTGATATGACGATAAAAGCCCGGGTGCTTTTGGTTTTTGCCAGTTCCTTCACCGCAGGCACACAATGTTGTGCAGCGATGGCCAAAATGGCCAGATCAATCTTTTCAGGAAGGTCAGCCACGGTTTTAAAGCATCGAATGCCCTGTACCGTCTCCTTTTTAGGATTGATGACCGATAATTCTCCCTGAAAACCGCCATCTAAGATATTTTTCAGTAGTTTACCTCCCGGTTTGCTAATGTCGTCCGATCCGCCAACAACAACAATGCTTTGGGGATTCAGCAGGCTCTCATTCATCATGGTTGTCTCTGTTTTATATTTCAAAGTTAAGTTTTCCTGAACAGATTTTCTTTGAGTTTTGTCAGGGAAATTTGGCAAAGAGCATGGAGCAAGGGGCATGGGGCAAAGTAGCTGTTAGCTCTTGGCTCTTAGGAAGAGGACCGCTTTGAGGGAGTGTAAACCCGATTGAGTCAGCGTAGGGTATTTGCGGGCGGCGACCAATTGGCGTTTTAGCGTGGCGACTTTCGGGTATTTGAAAGCAGTCCCTGAAAGGGGCCAATTTGAGTAATCCCGAGTGCAACTCGGGGCAGCTGGTGCAAATGAATCGAGTTCCCGAATGGGGGCAACTCTCTAATGTTATGAGAGTTTTAAGATTTACAAATAGCCCGGATACAACATTTCTCCTTTTTTCTTATTATTTTCGAGGAAATAAAAGTTAAAACAATCCTCATTGAAAAGTACGATTCGAAATATAATATCAACTGCTGACTGGACGGCGGAAAATCTTGAGAAACTCCTGGCCTTGAGGGGAGAAGAACAAAAGGAGTTGTTGGGCATGGGGGGAGAGACACTTCTCAACAAACGTGGCAATGAAGTTTATTACCGCGGATTGGTGGAGTTTTCCAATGTCTGTACCAAAGATTGTTATTATTGTGGTATCCGTAAGAGCAATCGTAACACCGAGCGTTATGACCTGTCGGATGACGCCATTCTGGAGGCAGCCCGTTTTGCTCATGAGCACAAGTATGGTTCATTGGTTTTGCAGTCCGGAGAACGTGACGACCCTGCATTTGTGGAGCGAATCGATCAGTTGCTGAAGAAAATTAAGTCTGAAACCAACGGAGAATTGGGAATCACACTTTCGTTGGGGGAGCAGTCAGCGGAGACCTATCGGCGTTGGTTTGAAAGTGGGGCCCATCGTTATCTCTTAAGAATTGAAACTTCTGATGAAAGCCTTTATCATCAGTTACATCCGAACGATGAGAAGCATGATTTTAAAAAGAGGCTGCAATGTCTGAGGGATTTACAAAAAGCCGGCTATCAAACCGGTACAGGTGTAATGATTGGAGTGCCTGGCCAAACGTTGAAACATCTGGCGGCTGATCTCCTTTTTATGAAAAATTTTGACATCGATATGGTGGGAATGGGACCTTATATTGAACATGAGGAAACCCCGTTGTATGTGAAAAAAAATCAGCTGTGGCCTCTTCAGGAGCGTTTTCTGACATCTCTTAATATGGTGGCGCTCTTGCGGTTGATGATGCCGGACATCAATATTGCTGCAACTACAGCGATGCAGACAATTGATCCCGTGGGCAGGGAAAAGGCCATGCAGGCAGGAGCCAATGTTATTATGCCAAATATTACTCCATCGAACCAGCGGCGCAATTATTTGTTGTATCAAAACAAACCCTGCACCGATGAAGGAGCTGATGATTGCAGCAACTGCCTCTCTATTCGGCTCGAAATGATTGGAAGGGTTCCCGGATATGATCAATGGGGGGATTCGGAACATTTTTTCCGGAGGACGAAGAGTTAACCTGAATAATTCATAAATAATTTATTACGATGATCAACCAACTGCGAAGTATGAACGTCCTCGATAAAATTGATTTGAAAATAGTTCACTATTTCCTTCATCAATTTCATCTGCGGTTGTCCATATTTCTTGCTGTTTGACCATCTCATCACAAAAATTCATGAATTAATCAGGGTAAGTGATTGAATTTTCGTCTCCGGTGGATGAACTGAATAATACAGATGCCTGATCCAAGGGAGTATGGAAAGCAATGTGTTAATAATTGTATTGGCAGGTCCCTGAGAGGGGCCAATTTGAGTAACCCCGAGTGCAACTCGGGGCAGTCGGCGCGAAAGGGCCGGTCCCCGAATGGGGGCCAACTCTGTTTTTGGGCGAGTAAAGCAGCCAGGGTGAACGTAAACTCACTTCTGTGCGGATAAAACAAACAGAAATTGCTTCACTGAGTTACTAATGGCAGATTTATGTGAAAAAATAAAATCTCGGACAACTAATAGTTGGCCCCCTTCGGGGACCAGGTTTATTTTATTTACCTTGGCTACCCAGGGTTGTCCACCCGGGGTTATTCAAGTTAGCCCCCTCCGGGGCCATATCCGGTCTGGTATAGATGCATTGTTCCTCAGGTTCTTTGAGGTATTTACCAGTGATTCCCGGAGTTTTGCATAGTCGGTGGCTGGGAGAAGCAATATTAAATAATTAAAAATCTAATTCCATCAGGAAAACTAAATAAAATAATGAGAAAACCACAAAACCACATACTGGTCATATTCGGAGCTTCAGGCGATTTGACCAAACGAAAATTAATACCGGCCTTGGCCGATCTTTACCATCAGGAACTGTTGCCCGAAAATTTTGCTGTGCTGGGATTGGGCCGCACAGAGTTGTCCGATGAGCAGTTCAGAGATAAAATGAGTGACGGGGTAAAAGAGTTTGCCTCCAAGAAGGAGCGGGAACACAATGATTTTCTGGATCAACTCTATTATTACTCTTTCAATACAAAAGAAGGAAGCGAATACGAAGGATTCCGTAACCGGCTGGAAGAGTTAGATAAGGAAGTTGGTTCGGAAGGTAACTTTATATTTTATCTGGCCACACCACCTAGTATGTATCCCCTGGTACCTAAGTTTTTGGCAGAGCAGGGACTGAACAAAAGCGATTCCGGTTTTCGCCGTCTGATTGTGGAGAAGCCTTTCGGGTATGATCTGGAGAGTGCTCAGCAATTGAACTGTGATCTGTTGAAGTACTTCCATGAAGAACAAATTTACCGGATTGATCACTATCTGGGAAAAGAGACCGTTCAAAATCTTTTGGTCACCCGTTTTTCCAACGGGATATTTGAGCCGTTGTGGAACCGAAACTTCATCCATCATGTGGAGGTCACGTCCTCCGAGGATATTGGTGTTGGCGGACGCGGTGGCTATTATGATGATTCAGGTGCCATGCGTGACATGGTTCAGAATCATTTGTTGCTGCTGACCAGTCTGGTAGCGATGGAACCACCTACTTTGGTTAATGCGGAAAGCATTCGTAATGAAATTGTGAAAGTGTTGCAGTCACTGAGGCCCATTCCGAAAGATAAAGTGGAGGACTTTGTGATTCGTGGTCAATATACGGAATCAAAAGTTCGGGGGGAAGATGTAAAAGGCTATCGTCAGGAGGAGGGTGTAGATCCCAAATCGCGCACGGAGACTTTTGTGGCCATGAAGTTCTTTATCGACAACTGGCGTTGGGCAGGTGTCCCGTTTTATATTCGAACCGGCAAGATGTTACCAACACGTGTGACTGAGATTGTGATTCATTTTCAGCCCACTCCGCATCACCTGTTTTCTGAGGATAAAGAGATTCTTCGACAACAAAATCAGATGGTTATCAGGATACAACCAGATGAAGGTTTGTTGATGAAATTTGGCATGAAAGTGCCGGGGGCCGGTTTCAGGGTGCAGGATGTGAATATGGATTTCCATTACTCAGAGCTGGGTGATACTTATTTGCCTTCTGCCTACGAGCGTTTGTTGCTGGATTGTATGCTGGGTGATCCTACTCTTTATTCCCGCGGCGATGCCGTGGAGGCAGCCTGGAAGTTTATTGATCCCATTTTAAAGGCCTGGAAAGAAAACCCCTGCATCAAAGTACATGGTTATCCCGGTGGGACATGGGGACCCGATGTGAGCGATGATCTGATCGAAGGAAATATGACCTGGAGATATCCGTGTAAGAATTTATCAGACGGGCTTTACTGTGAGCTGTAGTGAGTTTTGAGTTCCGGGTGTTGAGTTTTGAAACTAAATGACATGGCTGGGACTGACCTTGGCAGGTAAGCCTAAAAACAAGGTTGTTTTATCGTAAAATCGTCTCTGTTTGAATCTCGTGCGCACAGCAAACGAGATGAGTTTTGACGATTTCGATAAAAGAACCGTAGTTTTTAGAGCGTAAGCTGGCTAAGTCTTGACTTATTGCGTTTAGTGAGAACAATATCAAGCTTGCTTGAATATTGTCGAGCGGAGCAATAATCATGTAATAATTTTTTTGATTACTTTTTTGTATCAAGACAAAAAAGTAATTCAGGGTTTAAGGGATGAAATCCCTATTGTGAAATGTTTTGGAAACTAATGATAACAAATCATGGAAACAAAAATTTTTTACTCAAAACAACAATTGGCTCGTTTCTTCGGCGATTATCTTTCCACGCTGACACAGGAGAATGAGCAGATCAACATAGCACTCTCGGGAGGCAGTACTCCGGAGACCATTTTTGATGTTTTGTCGCAGGAATACAGCAATTCTGTTAACTGGGAAAAGCTACGGTTTTTCTGGGGCGATGAACGATGTGTCCCCCCTGATGATGCGGAAAGTAACTTTAATATGACGCATCAGCATCTCTTTTCTCTGTTGCCCGTCCCTGAAACCAATATTTTCAGGATAAAGGGAGAATTGGCCCCCGAAGAGGCCCTCAGGGATTATCGGGAGGTTATTGACAAAGAATTGCCCAAAAAAGATGGATTGCCCTTTTTTGATATTGTTTTGTTGGGAATGGGTGATGATGGTCATACTGCTTCAATATTTCCCCACGAAATAGAATTGTGGGATTCGTCAGAACTTTGCGAGTTAGGTACCCATCCAACATCTGGACGGAAAAGAGTTACACTTACCGGAAAGGTCATCAACAATGCCCGTGAAGTTATTTTTCTGGTCACCGGAAAGAATAAAGCAGAGAAAGTGGACGAAATCCTTAATGAGAAAGATGATTACATGAAATATCCTGCGGCACGGGTCAATCGGGATAAAAGTCTCTGGCTGTTGGATCAGGAGGCTGTAGGGAGTTGACAGTGGCCAATGATCAATGATCAATTACCAATGATCATTGATCATTGTTTTTCCCGGTAAGAGCTTTCCAGTATTTGAGCAACAGGTCCGTAAATTTGTCAAACTCCTCTTTGAATGTGAGTCCGATTCCCTGCGTAGTGGGCGATGTTTCGTAGATGATGTCATCGTTGGATCGCGTGTAAGCCTTTGCCCTGATGGTGCCGCTGGGATTGAGTTTTACATCCATGTCGAAATCACCCACCATTTTACTGGTGTTGGTCTGATATTTTCCATAGCCCACATTGCCGTTGATGCTTACGCGATTGTTAAACATCTGCGTGGATAATGCAACCTCAATCTCTTCACTTGAGATATTGTCTTCGGGGCGGTAACTGACACCTATATCCACATCATTACTGATGTTGGAGAGCCATCGGCTAAGCTGATTGGACAACATTTCAGTGGTGGTAACTAATGCTGCATTGTTAGTCTGCAGTCCGGGATCACTTCCCATACGCATGTATTCGGGGGTGTAGAATCTGTTCAAAACCAGCAGGGAGAGTACCTGCCTGTTCATCTCATCTTCCGTCGAAATAAAGTCAAGAATATAGCTTTCCCGGCTCTCAGTGAGGGTTGGTGCTTCTAATCCGAATCTGATTCCGGGTTTTTCCAGAGGACCGTTGAGCATGAGGTTACAGTTGATGGGGATGCGTCGCTGAAGATCTCCGGATTCTTCACTCCCCGAATTGCCTGCCATGGGACCTATCAGGTCTGAGAGTGAAGCTTTAACTTTGTAAACTGCAGTGAGATCGATTCTTGCATCGTAAGGATCTCCCTGCCAGGAGACGATACCTCCTTTGTTGATATCAAATTTTTTGTTGACCAGATTTTGCAGAGAAAAAAGATATTCTCCCCTGTCGATGATGTAATCTCCGAAAAAGCTGATGTTCCCCTGTCTGTCGATCTGAATCTGGATGTTTCCGTCTCCGGAAGCACTCAGCAGGTCACCCAGGGTGGAATCGAAAATTATTTCGATGCGTGCCTGAGGGGTAACATTGATTTCCATATTCAGGGACAAGCCGGTAAGATCCACTTTATATTCGTCAATGGCGGTATTGATGGTTATTTGTTCTTCGGTTTCCTGATCGCCCGTGAATTGTATAAACTTACTCTGTACCGCTTCCTCTTTATTGGCCATGGGTATGAAAAACCGCGTGTTTTCCAGTGTTTCACCTTCAATGGTCAGTTCAACATTCTGTGTGGTTCCGGTAACCATCATCTGACCATCGGCATAAACCGTTCCGTAATAGTAGGGGTTGTCTTTAAGTCTGGTGTCCAGTACCAACATATCATTTACATCCATTTGCAGGTTGTAAACCATGTTGGAAAAGCTTTCGTGATAAATGGATCCTCTGAAATTTCCCTCTTTGCCATGTCTGTCTTTTACAGTCAGGTCCCGAAACCTGATTTCGTTGGGGTAAAACCATACTGAGTCCTTGATCTCATAGCTTGTCTGCAGCAGATCCACATTAAATGTGCCCTCATCCACATTGATTTTTCCCGAAAGCATTGGCTTTGTGAGTTGTCCTGCAAGATAGAGGTTGCCTGATGCAGTCCCGTCCAGATCCTGAAGAATATTGCCTATGAAGGTGCTGAGAAAATTTATTTCAAGATGGTCCAGTTGCAAATCAATGTCCATCTTGTTTTCTGTGGGGTTGATGTATCCTGATCCCACCAATGGTCTGTGGTCGTCTTTCAGCACGGAAGTGTTCACCTCCAGTTCACTTTTATCGGCATCCCACCTGGAACCAAGTGTAAAAAAGCCGATGGTGTCGTTGTTGAAACTAAACTGATCAATGGAGAAATTGGCAGTCCAGAGTGGTGTCCGGTAAAAGTTTTTGAGTTCAATGCTGCCATCAGCCGTTCCACCAAACCGATGCTTAAAAGTGCTTGATTCGCCTATGAACTGGGCCAGATCAATATTGTCCATCTCCAGGCGCATTCCGTCCATCGATTTTTTGTGCAAAAACCCGTTGAGACCTAACCGCTGGCTGCCATGGGTGATCTCCAATCCCTGAATGCTCATGGAGGCTGGGGTAAGCATCGCCCGGGCTTCACTGATATTCCACACCGAATCCTGCAAAATGATGGTTGAGGGAGCCAGACGGATGTCGGAATAAAATTTTTTGTTTTTATCTCTTCTGAATGAAGTGCTTGTGTAGATGGCGCCGCTGTTGGTTACTTTGTCCCAGTTGTTCCAGAAAATATTCACATCCAGCGTATCCCGGGAAGCTTTGTTGTGAACAGAAAAGTTGTACAGCGCTACCGTGTTGTCTCTTTCAATTCTTGAGGTTCTCAGGATAACCTCCATCTCTTTGCTGTTGTGACTGTTGGCATGCAGTTCAATGTCTGATGCAGAGATACCCTTGTATCCGATCTTTTCAAAACCGGCATCTATGTTTAGGATTTTATTTTCGGAATCAACATTTCCTTTTAAGGTGCCTGAGGCCGCGGCATTTAGCCCGGGTAGGATGATGGCTGCCGCCCTGTCGAAGCCGTTTAGGTTAAATTCAAAATCAAAAATGTTTTTCGGTAAATCCCTTCCCGGTTCCCGGTTGGTAAGTGAAGGAACAAAATGAGAAGCCATATCAAGAAATGACTGGCGGAACCTCGAGAAGTTGTAAAGGCCGGAAATTTTGCCGTCTATAAAGTCTGACTGAAGTTCAATTTTTTTGATGGTGTCTTCACGGAAGGCATGAAGAGAAAATGAATCCAGCGAAAGCGATGTTTCGGGAGTGTAAATCAGACCTTCTGTAATGTTAATCTTTCCAGCCAGGTTGTCAATGTTATCGCCCCGAAAGTTTGCAGCAGCGGAGAGGGTCACTACGGCATCTTTCATGGAAGGGACCAGTTTGAGCCTGTCGGGCATTACATTTTTCAACTCGGCATTAAAAAGGAATGCCGGAATCTCTCCGGATGCATCAATTTCTCCATCAAAACGGAAGAATCCGTTGGGGTCCTGCATCTCTACTGATCCGTCGAATCGCTGGTAGGTAAACAGTCCGTTGATGTTGATATCCTGATAGATGTATTTGTTCCATTCAAGAGAGTTGATGTCGCCCATCAGGTAGGCAAAATAACTTTTCTTGTTTTTCCAGAAACCGTTGATCTCCAAGTCCATATTCAGGTTTCCGGGGTTGTTTTTATTGCCGAGCGCCGTTCCTGCCCGGAGATTGTTGGTTGAGAGCGCTCCACTAAAGGAAATGCCATCTTCCGTATTGAACTTGACTCCGATATCGGTGCTCAGGGAGCCAAATTCCGTATCAAATGTTCCAAAGGCCACCATATCGCTGAAGAAACCCGTCAGATTGCCTGAATAATGAATCATACCCAGATTCTCAAGGACTGCAGGTGGATTGTCCGTTTTCCGGGTGAAACGGAGTATGTCTTCTGAAGTGGTCTGAAGTTGATCAATCTTCATGAAAATAAAGGTTTCCCGAAAATCGCTCAGGTCTGTCAGGTCAAATGATGTTTTAAGTCGTGTGCGTCGCCCGGCTGAGACCTGGATGTTTCTGCCTTTGATGTTGCGTAGTGATCCGGAAATATCCCCGGAGAGTATCAATGGATGATTGGTAACCGGGATCCCATTGAGATAAAGGGCAATTTCTTTTGGTGAGATGAGCAGCTTATCCAGTTTGGTGTGAAAACGTTGCTCTGCCGAAGGGCCTGTTTCCGATGGGTTTCGTGTAAACTCCAGCTCTTTGATGCTCAGGTCTGACCTGTCCGTGGTCAGAAAGAAATCCTTTATGCTTATTCGGTCTTCCCGAATTTTTCCTTCAGCACCTGCTCCTGTAATTTTTAGTCCGTTTTGTTCTGTGAGGCTCAGATTTTCAAGATCAAAATTGAGTGAGTCATTCACCGTTGAAGTTCTTGTGGCACTGAGGTTTAATTCGGAAAAGGTGAGTTTGTCCACTTTAAAGGATTCATTCTTAAAGATGTTGTTGGCCAGGGAAACTTTTCCATCTTCTATGTCCACACCGCGAACTGAATAGTGCCAGGTAATGGTATCCGGGCGATTTTTTTTCAGTGAGTCGAGTAAAAAGGTGAAGTTCATGGCGTCGCCTTCCTGCTTGAGATTGAGGATGGGAGAGGTGATTTTGACCCGTCCAAGGAAGATGTGTTTTTTAAAAAAGGAAAAGTAATCAATCTCAGAATGAACGTGCGGGGCAAACATCAGGGTGTCGTTGTGAAGGTCGCGAATCAAAAAATCATTCAGACGGATGCCTGAAAACGGGAGAGCCTGGATCCGTCCGATGGAGATTTCTGTATTCAAATCGTGACTAAGGCGGTTGGTCACACTTGTTACAACACGGGTTTGCACTCCGGGCAACATGAATATGAGGGAGCCGAGAATGGGTAATCCGATGATTACAAGGAGAATGATGTAAATTATTTTGTTGTAACTTTTGATGTCTTTCGGGCTTTAATATTGATGTTTTTTGAATGGTTTGGGGCAGGATTCTTGAATTCTGTGTTATATATACAAAAATAGTGCAAACACATAAAGTTTTCTAATAAAAAGGAAGATAGATTTGAAAAAAAATGGATCCTGTGAAGATATGATTAAGTTTAGAATTGCCTGTATCCCGGGAAATGTTAATCTATTTTAGGATTGGCTGAAATGGACTTAAAAAATTAGTAATTAGTTATTTAAAGCTTGTGTCTTTATTTCCTTTGCAAGGATTTTTAGGCAAATCCTTTAAAAAGCCTGCACCAGCAAAGGTGAATTGTCAACATATCACTGTTCAAAGGAATGTTATTATAGTGAATGACTGTTACTATTTGAAAGGCGCGGTGGCCTGTCCGTTTTCCGGACCGGCGGTTGGCGGGAAGGCTTAATGGGCGACATTAATACGGATAAATATTTCTTTTTAAGGTCGTATTGAACTCGCAAATATTTCCAATAGAAAGCCTTTATGCTGGGTTGAGAAATCACAGCTATGCTCTCGTTTCAAGGCCTTGCGCAATGGCGGAAATTAAGCCTGACGCGGGCGGATAGGTTTAAACGGACTAGACTTTTTTTGTTCCTTTTTGGGCGATGCCAAAAAGAACAATAAGAAATGAAACGAGCATGGCAACGATTGCCCCGGGAGAATATGTAAAAATTCTTGCATGCGAGTTCCATCATACCAATAACATAGTTTAATTATATACTGATGAAGCCAGCATGGAACACGACCCGAACATGCGGTACTCGTTTCCTCCAAAATTATTTTTTCGAGTACCCATATTTCTTGACCATTTTATGACGCGAGCTCATGTATCATAGATAGACTAACTTATAAACCAGGATAAAGAAAAACCTCTTTTGTTCAATAAAAGTTGTTAAAAATTTGTAATTTCCCCAACATTTTTAACCTACCTGGTCATTTCAATTTTGTCCGGTAACTGTTCTGCAATCCGGAAAGTAAAACCGAAGTATTTGGGTGGTTCGGAGATTTAATGTTCGCTGTCAATGCTTTCCGTGGTGCCAAAACAGTTGGTTGTTGAATTGGGAGTGCAAAAGTAAAAAATCTCTTATTTCGGTATCTTTTTGATTCCACCGAGATGGGCAACTATGAAAGAATCAGGCCTAAAAAAACAAAATTATGATCATTGAACAACTGTCGGTTTTTCTGGAAAATCGCTCAGGGAGATTGCATGAAGTATTTGAAATACTCGGAAAAGCTAATATTAATGTATCTGCCTGCAGCATGGCTGACACTTCCGAATTCGGTATTCTTCGGTTGATCCCTTCTGACCCTGCCGGGGCAAGGGAAATCCTTAAAAATAATCTGTTCTCAGTGAATGTGAGTGAGGTCATTTCATTTGCAGCTCCCAACTCTCCCGGAGCACTTTCCAAAGCTCTGAAGATTTTGGCTGATGCCAATATCGGAATTGAATATCTGTACGGGTTTTCTCCCGGCGACAAATCATTTATTGTTTTGCGTCCTGATGATGCTCAAAAAGCTGTGGAAGAATTTCAGAAACATGAAATGGAGTTGATATCGGCAAGTGACCTCTATAAATTTTAAGATTCTTATGAAAATATCGATATGGAACCGGCATTTTGAAACCATGCCGAGAGAGCAGATGAAAGCCGTTCAGAGTGAGCGTTTAAGAGAAGTGGTGGAGCGGGTCTATTATAATGTGCCCTATTATAGAGCTAAGATGCAGGAACAGGGAATAGGTCCTGAACATATTCAGTCGCTGGATGATTTGCAAAAACTTCCTTTTACAACCAAGCAGGATTTACGCGACAATTACCCTTTTGGTCTGTTTGCGCTGCCCATGAGCGAAATTATTCGCCTGCATGCCAGCTCCGGAACTACCGGTCGCCCCACAGTTGTTGGGTATTCACGACGTGATATTGCCGTTTGGTCTGAGGTAATGGCGCGTACACTTACTGCAGCCGGTGTAAGCAATAAGGATTTTATCCAGATTGCTTATGGTTACGGGTTGTTTACCGGTGGATTGGGGCTTCATTACGGAGGTGAAAAGGTGGGCGCATCGGTTATTCCTATTTCCGGAGGGAATACCAGAAAACAACTTCAGTTGATGAATGATTTCGGATCTACGGTGCTGGCTTGCACCCCTTCTTATGCATCGTATCTGGCAGAGGCTATTGATGAAAGTGATATCAGACGGGAAGATCTGAAGTTGCGGGTGGGGATTTTTGGTGCCGAGCCCTGGACGGATAATATGCGAAAGGAGATAGAAAAAAAGTTGAAAATTAAAGCTTTTGATATCTATGGGTTAAGTGAAATTATCGGACCCGGAGTATCTTTCGATTGTGAATATCAGAATGGTTTGCACATCAATGAGGATCACTTTATTCCTGAAATTATTGATCCCGAAACACTGGAGCCGCTTCAGGAAGGTGAGTTGGGTGAACTGGTTTTTACGACCGTAACCAAAGAGGGATTGCCCATTATTCGTTACCGCACCCGTGACCTTACACGCTTGCATTATGAGACTTGCAAATGCGGCAGAACCCTTGTGAGAATGGAGAAATGCACCGGCAGAAGCGACGATATGCTTATTATTCGGGGAGTGAATCTTTTTCCCTCACAGATTGAAAGTGTGCTGTTGGAAATGGACGAAACCACACCTCACTATTTACTGGTGGTTGACAGGATAAACAATCTGGATACACTGGAACTTCATGTGGAAGTGGAAGATCGCTTCTATCAGGATAAAATCAGTGAACTTCAGAATCTTGGTAAAAAGATTAAACACCAGATTGAGAGTACCATTGGTTTGAGTGTGAATGTGAAGCTGGTGGAGCCAAAAACCATAGAACGCAGTGAAGGAAAAGCCAAACGAGTAATTGATAAAAGAACACTGAAATGACACAAAACACTCCTTTTCCGGTTTCTGAAGAGACAATGCAGGAATTGCGTCAGGAACTGGGCATTGAAAGTCTTGCTTATTGTACCATCAGGCAGATTGTGCAACTGGTGAACCGCTTGCAGGAGATAAGCGGAGAGTCCTACATCAGAACAGAGATGGGCGTGCCGGGACTTAAAACACCTCAGGTTGGGGTGCTTGCTGAAATTGCGGCTATGGAAGAGGGGGTAACATCGGTCTATCCGCCCATTGAAGGCCGGCCGGAATTAAAAAAGGAACTTTCCCGTTTTGCCCGGCTCTTTCTGGATGTCGGGATACATGCCGCATCCTGTATTCCTACCGTAGGTTCTATGCAATCGTCGTTTGTGACTTTTATGGTGGCCAATAAGCGGGATCCGCAGAAAGACACCACTTTGTTTATCGACCCGGGGTTTCCGGTTCATAAGCGGCAGATTGTCGTTCAGGGGATGAAATATGAGAGTTTTGATATCTATAATTACAGGGGAGAAAAGCTTCGTGAGAAACTGGAAAGCTACCTTAAAAAGGGGAATATCAGTACTTTTCTTTATTCCAATCCCAACAATCCGGCCTGGATCTGTTTTACCGAAAGGGAATTGAAGATCATTGGGGATCTGGCTAATGAGTATGATGTGATTGTGATGGAGGATCTGGCTTATTTTGGTATGGATTTTCGCCACAATTACGGTGTTCCGGGTAAGCCACCGCATCAGCCCACTGTTGCCCGATACACAGATAATTATGTATTGCTTTTTTCCAGCTCAAAGATATTTAGTTATGCCGGACAGCGGATCGGCGGCTTGTTGATTTCAGATGCTTTGTTTGGAAAAACTTTTCCTCATCTTGGAAAAGTCTTTAATTCGGATCGTTTTGGTACAGCCATTCTGCAGGATGCACTTTACTGTACCACTGCCGGAACTGCTCATTCTCCGCAACTTGGTTTTGCTGCACTATTGAAGGCTGTCAATGATGGTGATTTTGATTTTCGCAGTTATGTGAAGGAATATGGCGAGCGGGCTGCGATAATGAAAAAGCACTTCCTGGACAATGGTTTTCAATTGGTTTACGATAAAGATGAGGAGCAGGATGTGGCCGATGGTTTCTATTTTACCATCAGTTATCCCGGCATGACGGGGGAGGAGCTTTTAGGAGAGTTGCTTCGCTATGGGATAAGCGCTATAACGCTCGATACAACAGGAAGTTCGCGTAAGGAGGGACTGCGTATTTGCGTGTCACATACCTCTAAAGAAAGATTGGGAGATCTTGCCAAACGTTTGCAACAGTTTTCATCTGTCCGGACATAGGTGGGGCAGGCAATATAGAATGTATATAAACAAGAATCTTAACTCTCTGATTTTCGATAAACTTACAAATTGTAATGCATTATATTCGCTTTGTTTATAGGAAATAATGACGAGAATCATGAAGCTTAATTACAATTTTTCTCTAAATTCGTAATATAGTTTTAAGAAAAACAAATTTTGTTATGGCAAAAATGATTGGAGCAATAGAGGTGGACATCGAGACCTGTAAAGGTTGTTCGCTTTGCGTCGAAGCCTGCCCGACAGATGTAATCGCCCTGGCAGACGAGGTGAACGGGAAGGGGTATAATTATGCATATATGGCAAATCCGGATGCTTGCAACGGGTGTACCAATTGTGCGTTGGTTTGTCCGGATAGTTGTATTACAGTTTATCGTAAAAAAGTTGAAATGGCCTGATTTGTTAACAATCCGGTCAGAATCAAAGAAATATTAAGCAAATGAGTGAACTAAGGTTAATGAAAGGCAATGAAGCCATTGCCGAGGCAGCAATTCGCTGTGGAGCCGATGGGTATTTCGGATATCCCATTACCCCGCAATCGGAGGTGATGGAGAAATTGATGGAATTGCAACCATGGAATTCCACCGGAATGGTCGTTCTCCAGGCTGAAAGTGAAACTGCCTCAATTAATATGTTGTATGGGGGGGCAGGTTGCGGAAAAAGGGTGATGACCTCTTCTTCCAGTCCGGGTATCAGTCTCATGCAGGAAGGATTATCATACATGGCCGGTGCAGAACTTCCCTGTCTGGTGGTCAACGTTGTACGCGGAGGACCGGGACTGGGCACCATACAGCCTTCTCAGTCCGATTATTTCCAATCGGTCAAAGGAGGTGGTCATGGTGACTACAAGCTTATAGTGCTGGCACCGGCATCAGTTCAGGAAATGGCAGATTTTGTGGAACTTGGTTTTGACCTGGCATTCAAATACCGCAATCCTGCGATGATTTTGTCTGACGGAATGATTGGTCAGATGATGGAAAAAGTGGAGCTGAAACCTCAGCAAAAACGCTGGACCGATGAAGAGGTTGCACAAATGCATCCCTGGGCTACCACCGGAAAACCCGAATCGCGCGATTACAATATTATTACTTCTGTTGAGCTCGATTCTGAGGCTCACGAGAAGTTTAATCACCGACTTCAGGTAAAATACCGTGAACTGGAGGAAAAAGAGGTGCGTTTTGAAACAACAGATGTGGATGACGCAGATTATCTGATTGTTGCCTATGGAAGCAGCGCCCGTATTTCTGCTGCAGCCATCGAAATACTCCGGGAAAAGGGTATCAAAGTTGGGCTTTTGCGTCCCATAACACTTTATCCATTCCCCACAAAGGAGATTCAGCGACTGGGTGCAAAGATGAAAGGTATTTTGTCTGTGGAGATGAGTAGCGGACAAATGGTGGAAGATGTAAGGCTGGCAGTAGAAGGAAAAGTAAAAGTAGAGCACTTTGGACGTTACGGCGGAGTTGTTCATTCGCCCGATGAGGTTGCCGAGGCTCTGGAACAAAAACTGATTGGAGGATAAGACAATGGCTGAAATAACTGAAGATATCAAAGTAGCGGAGAACATCGTTCATAAAAAAAGCAGTGTTCTGACCGATAAAGTAATGCACTATTGTCCGGGCTGTAGCCATGGTGTTGTTCATAAACTTCTGGCTGAAGTCATTGAGGAGATGGGTATTCAGGACAAAACCATTGGAGTTGCTCCGGTGGGTTGCTCCGTGTTTATCTACAACTACCTGGCCATCGACTGGCAGGAGGCTGCCCACGGGCGGGCACCCGCTTTGGGAACAGCCATCTCAAGGTTGCGTCCCGATCGTTATGTGGTGACCTACCAGGGAGATGGAGACCTTGCAGCCATTGGTACGGCTGAAACCATTCACGCCTGTAACCGTGGTGAGAATATGGTAATGATATTTATCAATAACGGTATCTACGGGATGACCGGTGGTCAGATGGCTCCGACCACTCTGGAAGGAATGAAAGCTTCCACCTGTCCGTTTGGGCGTGACCCCAAAACGGATGGTAATCCTCTCAAAATCACCGAGATTGTTGCTCAGCTTCCCGGAACCAACTTTGTTACCCGGCAGGCAGTGCATACTGCTGCTGCTGTAAGACGGACAAAAAAGGCCATCCGGAAAGCTTTTGAGAAACAAAAGGACAAGACCGGAACTTCATTTGTTGAAGTGGTTTCCACCTGCAACTCAGGCTGGAAGATGAATCCTGTGGATTCCAACAACTGGATGGAAGAGAATATGTTCCCGTTTTATCCACTTGGTGATATTAAAGACGTTTAAGAGACGGGATAATTAACCGACACAATGTTTAACAGAACATTTGTGGTTCTCCGCGACTTGTCTGAGGTGTTTGATTGACGGATGGTTGTGGAGATTCATAAAAAACAGTTTGTTATGAAGGAAGAAATAATAATAGCAGGATTTGGTGGCCAGGGCGTTTTGTCTATGGGAAAAATCCTTGCCTATTCAGGCGTGATGCAGGGGCAGGAGGTAACATGGATGCCTTCTTACGGACCTGAAATGCGGGGCGGAACAGCCAATGTTACGGTTGTTTTGAGCGATAACCGCATCAGTTCGCCGATTTTGCATGCTTTCGATACTGCCATCATCCTGAATCAGCAATCAATGGATAAGTTTGAACCACTGGTGAAACCTGGTGGTCTGTTGTTGTACGATCCCAATGGAATTACCCGTCATCCGGAAAGAGATGACATCAATATCTATAAAATTGAAGCTGCTGAAGAGGCTGCTCAGTTGAAATCAGCCAAAACTTTTAATATGATTGTTTTGGGAGCTTTCCTTAAGGTTAAGCCTGTGGTTGAGATGGAGAACGTTCTTAAAGGATTGAAGAAATCACTTCCCGAACGCCATCATCATCTGATTCCGATGAATGAAAAAGCCATTCAACGAGGCGGAGAAATTGTTAAGGAAGTAACTCTGGTTAAGGCCTGAGATTTTTAGCCTGATAAGATTTTTCAAAGACACGAAAAGTGCGGTAATTACAACTTTACACTGATTTTTTAAGTGTTGGGTTGGAGAGACCGTGTTTTTCGTGTTTTTTTTTGAAAAAAATAGTATCTTGAAACAGCGCTATCCACTAAAACTGATTAATTCATAAATAATTTAATACGATGATCAACCACCTGCGAAATATGAACGTCCTCGATAAAATAGATTTGAAAATAGTTTACTATTTCCCTCATCAATTTCATCTGCGGTTGTCCATATTTCTATCTGTTTGACCATCTCATCACAATGATTCATGAATTAATCAGGTAAAACAAACGTTATGAAGGAAGGAAAAATACATCTTATCGATCTCGATTTTGAGTATAAAATGTGGAAGAATCACCTGGAGTGGTTTCTTCGTGATTTGAAAATCATCAGAGATCGCAACAATGAAATAGCCGGCGGGCAGGGCAAAAAAGAGCTTAATGCTGTGGAAGAGATGATTCTGGACGAGTGGGAAGATCAGATAAAAAAGATGATGGGCCGTATTAAAACTCAGGAACAGGAGCTTCAATACTACAATAAGGATTTTCCGATTACTGCGGACCATCAATACTTCGATGAGCATTTGGGACTAAGACAAAGGATGGAAAAGCTGTCGAATAATGTGATTGCCAAGATTTCAGATTTAATAAAAGAGTTGAGTGTATAATGCGGATTTGTGTTAATCGGACGAATCCCGTTCATTTAATTATTGTGATGAACCAAATATATTTTTCATTTGAACGGAGAACAATAACGTTCTTTCAGCGGTTTAACTGAATAAACAATTTATATGGAAGGGAAAAAGAAGCTGACAAAAGAGTTGGGATTGTTTGATGTTTTTGCCATCAGCACCGGTGCTATGTTTAGTTCCGGTTTTTTTCTTTTGCCCGGCCTTGCTTCGCAATATACCGGACCTTCTGTATTTGTTGCCTACCTGGTCTCGGGTTTGCTTATTTTACCCGCCATGTTTAGCATGGCCGAGATTGCTACAGCACTGCCCCGAGCCGGAGGGGCCTATTTCTTCCTGGATCGGAGTCTTGGACCGCTAATGGGAACCATCGGGGGACTGGGAACTTATCTTTCGTTGGTTTTTAAGACTGCTTTTGCGATTATTGGTATCGGGGCATATGCGGCCATTTTCTGGGATGTTCCGGTTCAGTTGGTGGCGGTGGCGGCCACGATGGTCTTTACAGGGCTCAATCTTATTGGAGCCAAAAAAACATCCGGCCTTCAGAACTTCTTCATTATTTTCCTCCTGGTGGTTTTGGGAGGCTTTGTTTTTGAAGGGTTATATACTGTATTCTTTACCGAGAGGATCGAAGGACCGTCGGCAAATGAACATTTCACTCCGTTTTTCACCAATGGCATCGAAGGGATAATTACCACTGCCGGTTTTGTCTTCGTTTCATATCTTGGATTGACCAAAGTGGCCAGTGTGGCTGAGGAGATCAAAAACCCTGAACGGAATATTCCATTGGGTATGTTGTTGTCACTGGTTATTACCAGCGTCATTTATTTCCTGGGTGTGTTTGTGATGGTTGCCCTGATTGATCCGAAAGATTTTGCCAATGAGTTGGCACCGGCGGCAACTGCGGCCAAACAGCTTTTTAAATGGATGCCTGGTCAGACAGGTGCTTACCTGATGGTCGGGGCGGCCATGGCTGCCTTTGCCTCCACCGGAAATGCCGGGTTGCTCTCGTCATCGCGATACCCCTTTGCCATGGCCAGAGATAAACTTTTCCCTCCCCGGTTTGCCAGGGTTGGAAAATCCGGTACTCCGATACTTTCCATATTGTTCACTTCGGGGTTGGTGCTTTTTCTCATACTTGTGGTATCGGAAGAGGGCATTGCCAAACTTGCCAGTGCTTTTCAGCTTTTTATTTTTATGCTGATCAATTTTTCTGTAATTGTATTCCGAAAGAGCAACATAGAATCATACGATCCCGGATATAAATCGCCCTGGTACCCGGGGATGCAGATTGCAGGCATTTTTGTGTCCCTGGTGTTGATTGTTTATATGGGGTGGATGGCAGTTATCTTCAGTGGTATTGTAACACTTTTATCTTTTTTATGGTACTATTATTACGCCCGTGAAAAGGTTAAACGTGAGGGGGCTATTTTTCACTGGTTTGCACTACTGGGTAAGTATCAGTATTCCGAGCTGGAAAATGAGTTTATGACCATCCTAAAGGAGAAAGGACTCCGGCAGGGGGATCCCTTTGATGAGACCATCACGAGAGCCAGAATTACTTCTTTGGAGAAAGATGTGGAATTTGATGATTTGGTAGCACATGTGGCAGAGGTGTTCTCTACCGAGATGCACGCCAGCAAAGAGACATTGATCAATGAGTTTATGACCACCTCCGCCATAGAGCCGGCACTGATTATTCCGGAAGTCTCTATCTTATATGCCAAAAGTGAAGGGGTTGATCATCCCTCTCTGCATATTGTTTTGTCGAGCAGAGGAATTCGGAAGCCTGTTGGCAAAGGAGGAATCTCTTCGGAGGATTATATCCGCATATTCTTTTTCCTGGTTAATCCGCCCAGTGACTCACGTCAGCAACTGAGGATGCTTTCGAGGCTTGTGGACATTATCGAACGGGAAGAATTTGTGGAAGAGATGTTCGATCATAAGAGTCATAGAAAAATTAAGGAATATTTGTTGCACAACGAGCGTTTCTTTACCGTGAGGTTGTTGCCTCAGTCCGCTCAGTTTGAACTGGTGGGAAAAAAGCTAAAAGAGATATCTCTTCCGCCTGATGTGCTTGTTGCTTTGATAGAACGTGATTCGGAAACATTTGCTCCGCATGGAGATACGGTACTGGAAGAACATGATGCATTGACTTTGATAGGAGAACCAAAGTCAATAGCGCAACTGTTCGATAAGTATCTGAAACAATAATCCAGGTTAGCCCGGACTCATAAATTATTCCAGAATTTTCTCATAGATCACCACATCCAGTAACTCGTTGAACTTTTGTCCAACCTGCCTGAAGTGGGCGCATTTTTCGAATCCGCACTTGGCAAAGAGGCGGATGCTGTTTTCATTGGTTCCGGTAATGGTGCCCAGTAAAACTTTTATGTCACGTTTTAGGGCTTCTTTTTCCAAAAAATTCACTGTTTGAAAACCAATGCCCTGACCGCAATATTCCGGCTTCAGATAAACTGTTGCCTCAGCTGTTCTGTCATATGCCTGACGCTTTTTAAACTGGCACAGATAGCAGTATCCGGCTGTTTTTCCATCGGCTTTTACAATGAAAGAAGGATATTTCTTGTTATGGAAAGGGATTATTTCTCTGAGTTCCTCAAAACTCACCGGATGAGTATGAAAGGTAGCAGTAGTCTCAGTAATATAATAGTCGTATATCTCTTTTATGGCCACCAGGTCATTGAGGGTGGCTTTCTCGAATTTAATTTCCATAGTTGATATCGTTGTCTATTTGTGGTTAATTCTTTTGTTAAAAAGACCTACTCTTTTGGATTCTTTTTTGCTTTCCAGAAACCCGTTTAAAAAGAGCACTGTTCCAAAACCCATAAAACAACCTGACCATAAAAAGGAGATGTCGGTTAGGTGGGCTGAACACAATGCCAGCAAAACAATTATTATTCCGGGTATAATATTTTTGTAGTGCGGTTTCTTTTTAAATCGCATGCCAGTGATTATTTCTTGATTTTTGAAGTCCTCATTGCAATAATTCATGGTTAAAACAGTTTAAAGATAATGAATTTGTAATGTGAATGGTTATTTTTTGTGTCAATTTTTTTGTTCACTTTTTCAATCTACCCGAATTCAACGGGAGCTTTTTTGACGGGGAGGTTTATTCCGGTCAATGCAAATCGTCACCATTCTTTCCACCGGCTTATTTTCATTATCTTTATCGCCCCAAACAAAAAAATCAAGGACATCATGAATCCCATCATACTAGGTATTGAATCTTCCTGCGATGATACCTCCGCAGCAATCATAAAAGGCGATACCATTCTTTCGAATGTTATAGCCGGACAGAAGGTGCATGAGGAGTATGGTGGTGTTGTCCCCGAACTGGCATCCAGGGCGCATCAGCAGAATATCATTCCGGTGGTGCATAAGGCTATGAAGGATGCCAAAGTGACTCCGGAGGAAATATCTGCAGTCGCTTTTACCAGGGGGCCCGGACTGATGGGATCGTTATTGGTGGGTACCAGTTTTGCAAAAGGGTTTGCACTGGCCCGGAAGATCCCCTTGATCGAGGTTAACCATTTGCAGGCACATGTGCTCGCTCATTTTATTCAGGAGTCGGACAGCAAACATGAGGTGCCGGAATTTCCCTTTCTGTGTTTGCTCGTTTCCGGAGGAAACAGTCAGATAGTTCTGGTGAAAGACCACCTGGAGATGGAAATTATCGGTCAGACCATAGATGATGCTGCCGGAGAGGCCTTTGATAAGTGTGCCAAGGTGATGGGGCTTCCCTATCCCGGGGGGCCACTGATAGATCAGTTTTCCAAAGATGGCAATCCGGATGCCTTTCAGTTTTCCAAACCCCGTATTGCTGATTTTGATTACAGCTTTAGCGGCTTGAAGACCTCTTTCCTCTATTTTTTAAAGGATCACATTAAGAAAGAGCCCGACTTTATTGAAAATAACAAAAATGACCTGTGCGCTTCCCTTCAGAAAACCATAGTGGATATTCTGATGGATAAGCTTATTGCGGCGTCCAAAAAGACAGGGATTAAAGAAATAGCGCTTGCAGGAGGAGTTTCTGCCAATTCAGGATTGCGTCAGGCTTTTGTGGATGGCCGTGAGAAGTATGGCTGGAACATCTATATTCCTGAGTTTTCATATACCACCGACAATGCTGCTATGATTGCCATTACCGGACTTTTTAAATTTCGAAAGCAGGAGTTTGTGGGGCAGGAGGTGGCCCCGTATGCCAGGATGGGGATTTGAAAAGGTTGAGGATGAGACTAAGATTGAGGTTAATGCTAAGGTTAAGAGTGAGAGAGTGTGTTGATTCTACGTAACTTTTTTATCACAAAACGGAACCCAATGAGTGAGGAGCAACAAGAAATACGGTATCGGGTAAACGGAGCTGATTTTGTAACCCGACAGATGGGCAATGAGATGGTTATGGTGCCGCTTACCGATAAGGTGGCAGATATGACCAGTGTGCTTACACTTAATGAAGTTGGTGCAGATATTTTGAGGCTTCTTGAAACACCCCAGACTAAAGAAGAATTGATTCGTCAGATGTTGGACCTTTATGATGTTGATGAGTCCACCCTGATAGAAGATGTAGAAGCGTTTATAGCTGAAGCTACTCAAAAAAATGTAATTGAGATTATTCAACCCTGATGAGAGAAGAATCAAAAAATACTGAAGGAATTGTAATATTTCTACCGGGTTTGAAGCTGGATTTCTCCTGTACTTCAGCTGATGTAAAACTGGTGCCTCTGGGAAGTTCTTTGTTTAATGATTCACTAACAGAAGGAAATCAATTATTTCATGTTTCCTATTCAACAACAGAATCGGTTGATACTTCCGGATTTTCCAGAGCCCTTTCCGGTGAATCCTTTCCCGGCGCTGAAATTCCCTATACATGGACAATTTTGCGAAAGGATCATCAGGTGGGGATTCATATTGATTTCGATGACGATTTACAATTAGAGGAGGTATTTGGTGTTATTGATTTTTCCCAAAATACGATTTCAGCCGCACTTGTGCCCGGGGATGGCGTTCAGGAAATTTCCATTGATCCGCTCTTTCAACCTTTTGGCTCTGTATTGATGGTGGTGCTGGCCCATTATCAGGATGATGTCCTGGTTCATGCATCCGGGGTGCTGGAGAACGTGAAAGGGCGACTCTTCACGGCTGTCTCGGGGACCGGAAAAAGTACCATGGCGGGTATCTGGAAAAGCGAAGGGGCCACCGTTATTAATGACGACCGGTTGTGGTTGCGAAAGATTGGTGACAGGTGGTATATGTTCAATACTCCGATGCCTTATTATGCACAGAAACCTTTGATGGCCCCGCTAAATGAAATATTTCTTATCCGGCAGTCGCCGGACAATGAAGTAACCAAACTTGCCGGGATCAATGCTGCCATGCGCTTTATGGCCAACGGTATTCAGCATTTTTACGATAAAGAGATGACCGGCCGTCATCTCGATCGCATCCTGGATATTGCCTCTCAGGTCCCCATTTATGACTGTGGGTTTAAACTTTCTAATGATATTGTGAGGGAAATAAAAGGGTTAAGGGATTAGTGAATAGCCAGTAGTTAGTAGAGAATAGAAGGAGGTTTGGAAGGCAGAAGGGATGAGGGATGAGAGTTGAGGGGGACTTTTCTCTGAAGCTGGATTTCTGGCATGATTGTGTTTTTTTCAATTTATAGGTGGTACTAATTATTGTTTGATTTTTCCTTTTTATGGTGGACCAGCCCCGGCGGGGCGACAGTTTGGTAGCAATGGAATTGAAATGCAAGAGAAAAGCCCCGGCAGGGGTGACACCTTTTCCTGACCAGGTAGCAATGATTCTTCCTCCTTCGTTTCCTCTTTCCCCTCTGCCCCTTCGCTTCCGCACGAGGTGCTTGTATCCCGTCGTCTCCTGACGACTATTAACCCGACAAAACTCATAACCCAAAACTCACATCCTGTACTTCTCCCATCTTCGTTTTTCTCCCTGCATGAACTGCTCAAATTTATGAGGAGGATCAATTTTAATACTTATTGGTTCACCGGAAAAGGGGTGGGGAAATGCCACTTGCGTTGCACAAAGAAACAATCCTTTGCCTTTCAGGATTAACCCTTCTTTGCCATACATTTTATCACCGAGAATGGGGGTTCCGGCTTCCGAAAGATGTTTTCTGATTTGATGTGTCCGACCAGTTAATGGCTTCGCTTCGACCATGGTAAGTGTCTCACTTCGCAGCGAAGGAACTGTCCTGATTTTTCTGAAAAGGGTGGTTGACGGTTTTTCATCCACCGGTGTTTCCGAACTCCATGATTCTTGTGTTTCTCCAATAACCAAAGCCTGGTAGGTTTTATGAATCTCTTTTTGCTCCATCAGACGGGAGAGTTTCACACGGGCTGCGGCAGTTTTGGCAATAATGATGAGACCACTGGTGGGGGCGTCGAGCCGGTGGATGGCTTTTGGAGAAGCCAGTGCATCCGTATGTGAAGATGGTTCTAGGTGCAGGGGAAGTGCATTTTCAAGTGTCCTGAATTGATTTCCGCTAACGACCACACCCGCCGGTTTATTTACCACACCCAGCGTTTCATCTTCATACACTACTTCGAGGTCAATGTGATAAATTTTGACGGGTTTGTCATCCGGAGTATTCCAGGTAATTACCTCTCCCGGCTTCACGATGTGTCCTGTGGTTCCCGGCTGTTTGTCCACCATGATTTCTCCCTTTTTGATGGCTTTTTTGAAGGCTGATTTGGTGGAGAGACCGGGGAAAATTCCGGGGCCGTAATCGCTTAATCGAATGGACCTGGTATCTGAGGTAACAATATGTTTCTCGCTTTGCATTAGTCTGTTTTATTAAAACTCAAATTTACGAAAAAGAAAGGGAATGCCTGAAAATACTGGATAACACTCCTTTTTAATGAAACGAGCATGGCAACGATTGCCACAAGAGAATATGTATAAATTCCTGCATGCGAGTTCCATCCGACCAATAATTTAAACAATTTTTATACGGATGAAATACTTTCGTTATTTTTGGGAGACAGACAGTCATGTTATCACACACAACTAAAATTAAAACAAAATGAATTTTAAAAAACCATTCCTTTTTCTGCTAATGGTGTTGGGAACAACACTTTTCTTATCTGCCCAGTATTACCAGCCGGGTCCGCAGGTTGAAACATTTTACTCCGAGATTGACGATTCGGAGCAACCTTATGCGCTGTATCTTCCTGATAACTTTGATGCAAAGAAAGAATATCCACTGGTGGTGATGTTGCACGGCGCCATGTCGAATCACCGGCTGGCGTTGAAGCGTGTATTTGGTAAAACAAATCTTCCGGGAGAAAATGATGCTGAAGCATCGCGGTACTTTCCCGAATGGGAAGATGTGGAATACATTGTTGTGGCTCCTTATGCCCGTGGAACCATGGGATATGTGGGGATTCCTGAAGATGATGTATTGCAAATCATCGAAAAGTGCCGACAGGATTTCAACATCGATCGCAACCGTATTTATCTGACAGGATTGTCCATGGGTGGGGGTGGAACTCTTTTTATCGGGATGGCCTATCCCGACTTGTTTGCCGCCATTGCTCCTGTTTGTCCGGCTCCACCTCAGGAGTATTTTGACCTCACTGAGAATGGACTGAACATTCCTGTTGCCATTCATCAGGGCGGTGCCGATCCGGTGGTGAGACCAGAGGGAACCAGACAAATTGTGGACGAGTTGCAGAATATGGGAACAATGGTTGAATATCATGAATATCCGGGTGTTCAGCATGATTCGTGGGCCAATGCGTATGCCGGTGGCCGGCTTTTTAACTGGTTTGATGGGATTGAGCGAAATCCGTTTCCTGCAAGGGTTCGCTATGCTACTCGTTGGTATAAACGACCGGGGGCTTACTGGGTGAATATGGATAAGCTTACACCCGGGATGCTTGCCCGAATTGATGCTCAGTTTACCGCGAAAAATGTGGTCAGTATAAAAACGGATAATCTTGAGGCTTTTTCTCTTCAACTGAAGGGGCACCCACAGTTTGAAGCATCCGAAAAACTCTCTGTGAAAATTGATGGGCAATCCATTTCCAGTTTGCCGAAGTACAATCACTCCTTTACCAAAAAAGATGGAGAGTGGCAGACCGGGCGTTACCATGCTCCGGTGGTTGCCAAGAAAAAAGGTCTTGAGGGTCCCATGTATGAAGTGGTGACCGATCGTCATGTTTATGTATATGGTACCGAAGGAGCATCAGGGATGGAAGAAGTAACTGAGCGAAAAGAAACAGCCAAACAGGCTGCTGACTTCTCTGTTTCATTTGGCGGGTATTTTGAGCAGAACAGTACTGTGAATCCCCGGGTGATTGCTGATCGGCAGATAACGCGTGACGATTTGCTCAATTCCAATTTGGTTTTATTCGGAACTCGAAAAACCAATAGTGTAATTGCTGATTTGGAAGATGAGTTGCCAATGCATCTGGATAGTTCGTCAGACAGTCTGGGGCTTGCTTATTGTTTCCCGCACAATGGCAACCTGGTGGTTGTAAGTTCGGGATTGCCCTTCTGGACATTTATTGCAGAAGAGGAGGGGGAGATGCCGAAAACCGGAAGCCGCTTTGGCGGAGCTAAAGGTGCCCAGGCGTTAAAGGGAATGAAGGATTTTATACTGTTCGAAAAGAGCAATCATAAGGTGCTGGTGGAAGGCGTTTTTGATGAAAACTGGGAGTTGACACCGGAAGATAAAGATGAGTTGGAATCTTACGGAGTTTTGGTGGAAGAACGATAAAAACAGATTTTGAAAAGATTTTTGCAAAGGTGAATATTCATGCATAAAGCAGTCCTCCCAAAAGCGAGGTTTTTTCCTTTTAAAGGAATATATAATAATGTTGTGTTTTTAAGGCCGAAGGTCTTTAAGCAATAGCCTGGGGCAACGCCCCAGGAAAATTGAAACACCCACCCCCTCTCTCTCATTATTGGTCGCGACGCGACCAATAATGAGAGAGAGGAGACATGAGGGATACCTCAAAACCCAGGGCGCTGCCCTGGGCTATTGCTCTCAGGCTTTCAGCCTGTTTCCGTACGGCCGGCTATGTTGTTTTATGTAAAAAGCAGGTTAATTGTTCAACTAATTCGGATTGCCGGGTGTTATGTTTTTTTACGATTTGAAATAAACTACATCTGTGATGAGAAAAGCTTCTTTTTTCTTTCTGCCTGTTATGTTTTTATTGTTGTTTTCCTGTACTTCCAAACCGGGGAAGCAAACTGCTGAAGACAGGTTTTCCGGACAGGTCAATGAGCAGAGCGATGATGGGGGAATTAGAGATTCTTCTAATAGAGAAGAGATGGTTCTGATTCCCGGAGGGGTTTTTGATATGGGCGCCCGGGAAAAACAATTCTCAAAGTTGGATGAATTTCCTGTTCATAAAGTGAAAATTGATAGTTTTTTGATGGACAAACATCCCGTAACCAATGCTCAATTTAGTGAATTTGTTGCGTCAACAGGTTATGTGACAACGGCAGAACAGGCTCCTGAATGGGAAGAATTGAAGAAACAACTTCCACCGGGGACACCAAAACCCCCGGATTCTGTATTGGTACCTGCATCTCTTGTTTTCCATTCTCCGGATACGAGAGTGTCATTGAATAATCATCAAAGTTGGTGGGGTTGGGTTCCGGGAGCTGACTGGAAGCATCCACAGGGGCCCGGTAGTTCCATTGAGGGAAAGGACGATTATCCTGTGGTTCATGTTTCGTGGTATGACGCTCAGGCTTATGTAAAATGGGCCGGAAAGCGTCTGCCAACGGAAGCCGAATGGGAATACGCTGCGCGGGGAGGTCATAACACTTTTGTTTATCCCTGGGGGAATGAGTTGGTATCTGCTGAGAAAGCAAATTTCTGGCAGGGGACATTCCCTTATTCCAATAACGGAGATGACGGATTTTTATCTGCTTCACCGGTTGGTTCGTTTTCGCCCAATGGCTATGGCTTGTATGATATGGCTGGAAATGTGTGGGAATGGACTTCAGACTGGTATCATGCAAAATATTATGATGCTCTGGCCCGAAAGGGAATTGCTGATAATCCAAAGGGACCATTGGTTTCTTCAGACCCCGCTGACCCGGGAGTTCCGAAAAAAAGCATCCGGGGCGGTTCTTTTTTATGTAATGACTCCTATTGCGCAGGCTACAGAGCTTCCGCCAGAATGAAGTCCACTCCGGACAGTGGAATGATGCATCTGGGATTCAGATGTGTGAAGGATTTGTAAGGGGGTATTCATAAAGTCATTCTTTGTTTTTAGCCAAAGCAGAAGAACTGTTGGTGTAAAAAGAGTGGATTTTCCGGATTGATTTTCTGTAAATTGGAATCATCAAGGAAAACCCATAATTTTTGCCATGAAACCATTTTTTACCTTTTGCTTCCTTTTTCTTTTTTTTCTCGCAAACCTGAATGCACAATTATTGGACAAATTTCCGGACTTTTTGCCGGATGGAAAGATCAAGGGAGTAGAGCGTACAGGAGTCTCGGGATTTATTGAGTATCAGTATTCCGGAGAAGCAAGTAAAAAAAAGGGAGAGGCAAATCATTTTATTGTTGTATTCATTGATGCCCGGGGGCGAATCACTAAGTCGATTGAGTTCAATCAATTCCGGAACCCTGAGAAATGTTCTGTAAATGCTTTTGACGAATCAGATCGGTTGACGCAGCGAAGCCATTTCAATGCTAAAGGAAAGTTGTTGTGGCGTGAAGTGTTTTATTATGATGTTACAGGTAAACTGACTGAACGGGTTGAGTTGGCTGATGATGGTTCGATTGATGGAAGAACTGTTTATATTTACGATAAAGAGGGACTTCTTTTTAAAACGCGCCAGTTTGATTATGCAGGGAAGCTCTCTTTTTTTCAGGTTTTTTATTATTCGGAGAACAAATTACCGGAAAGAATAATTCTTAAGCAGGCCAGGGGATTTACCATGAGCAATACGATTCTTCGTTATCAAAACAGTTTGTTACCTGCTGAACGTGTTGTATCTGCAGGATCAAAGGGGCCTGTGCTTCGTGAAGAGTACATTTACGACAGAAACCATCTGTGGGATGAGAAGCGTGTTTTTCAGATGGGGGATTTGAAAACTGTCCATGTCCGGAATTATTGCAAGGGGAATTTTAGACAACGCTTGAATGATGAGCAACTCCTAATGGACGAGGTCTCAGTTGACGAACCTTTCGATTCCGGCTCCTATGGTTTCAAGGCACGTGCATCGTTTCCTAATGGAAAATCGGCTTTGGATTCATTTTTACGGTCACGGGTAAATTTACCGGATACCGTCTCCCAGCAGGGGGTGGTTATGGTCAGCTTTGTGGTCAAACCGTCAGGAAAAGTTAGAAAAGCAAAGGTGCAAAAAGGCTTGACACCTTTACTGAACGATATGGCTTTAAAAATTGTAAAGAAAATGCCTGCATGGATTCCTGCCAAATCGGGAAGCGGGAGGCCTGAAAAATCAACAGTCTATCTTCCTTTGGTTTTTGTGAAATAGGGATTACTTTTCAGCAGCGTTCCAGTTATCAGTTCGGAAAGGAACAGCGGGCAAACCTTCTTTATTGATCAGGTTGCATTCAGGGTTATTGGCCCAGCCATAACGGACGGCTACCGGTTCCGGAACTTCTTTAGCAGTGACAACGACTTGATTTCCCTTTATGGAGGCTTTTGCCCAATGGAACTTCTTGTCTTTTCCTGCAATGGAAAAACCTTTTAGTACCTCTCCATTTTGTACTGATAACCCTGGACCCACCTCTGAAAACCATATTTTAATTTGATTGTTTTCCACCTCAAAGTTTTTAAATATGGGCCCTGACGCCTGAATTTTTTCCTGATAGATCATTTTTTTTGCAATTAGGGAAAGTCGCCTGCCAACCTCCTGTTTGTTGAGGGGGTGAATATTGTTGGCATCACCAATGTCAATAATGCAGGCCATCCCGGTGTTAGGGAGTTTTAAAGTTTCTGTTTGAGATTCTCTAAGTAATGCCCAGTTGCTTTCCATGGGTACAGAATCCCGTTTCATATAATTGGCCAGTTGAACGTACATAAAAGGCAGATATCCCTGTTGCCACCGGATGCGCCAGTCATTAATAAGCAGGGGGAAAAGTTTCCGGTAATTATAAGCGTTGTCCACATTGTTTTCGCCCTGATACCAGATAAAACCATTAATGCCATAAGGAACGACAGGGGCAATCATAGCGTTGTAAAGGAATGAGTGGTATTGATGGTAGTTGTTGATGAAAGGTATTTCGGGTTCCAGGTCTTTTTGATATTTCCAGGTACCTGTGACGCTGATTTTTTTCTCTCCATCAGAAATGTACATCTCTTTGGCAGGAGGATTGAATCCGCCACCACCCCAAAGAAAAGCCATGCGTAACGTCAGGTTGTTGGGTCCGGCCTTTATAATTGAGTCCGGGATGGAGTAGATATGTTCGGGTTCTGCATTCCAGATGGTTTTGCAGATTTCTTTACCGTTAAAGTAGAGCGTGTAATTCAATTCCGGATGTCCCAGGTTGAGGGTCAGATCACGTCCCTTCATATCTTTTGGAATATTCACTTCTTTGCGTAGCCAAACCATCCCTTCATAATCTGGGATGCTCATGTTTTTCAGAGTTTGGGGCATTTGTATCTCAGTCCATTGAGAATCATCAAAATCAGGATCAGGGTAGATCTGATCGCTTTGGTTTTGTGGGTTGTAAACAATTTCCCAGAACCGGATGAGGTCCAGACTGTCTTTCACAAAATGTTGAGGAGTGATGGTGTCATTGCTAAGAACTTTGGTTCGGGAGATGTGTGATGAAAGCAGAATTTCACGGCTGGTCCATGCTTCCACAGGCGTGCCGCCCCAGGTTGACTGAAGTATTCCGATAGGTATGCCAAGCTCCTTGTGAAGTTCTCTGGCAAAATAGTATCCTATCGCAGAAAAATCCTTGATACTTGTTGAATCGCACCGTTGCCATTGCCCGCCTTTGATTTCTTCCTGTGGAGTGATGGTTTTGTTGTGTTCCACCTTAAAGAGTCTGATGTTAGGAAATTGAGCATTTGATATTTCTTCATCAGCATTCATGGCTTGTTGTACCTGCAACTCCATATTCGATTGTCCTGATGCCAGATATACATCACCAATCAGTACGTCCTCGAATTTGATAACAGGTTTGCTATTGTTACTTTCAAAAATTTCAAGGCGGTAAGGGCCGCCGGCTTTTAGTTGAGGAAGGCGAATCATCCACCTTTCGTCCTTTCCTGCAAATGCCGAGGCTTTATTTCCTGCGAGCATAACGGTGACTTGTGTTCCCGGTTTGCCTTTTCCCCAAACAGGGATGAGCGTATTTCGTTGCAAAACCATATGATCGCTGAATACTTTCGGGAGTGAAACCTGTGCAAAAGTAGTTGTAGCTATCAGGAATAATGCAGCTATAACTGTGAGCCTGAAAATCCATGTAGTTTGACTTTTCAGGAAAAGGGGATGCTGATGTGTTATCATCTCTGTTTGAGCTTAAAATTAATGTAAAAGTTTGCTCAGGGGAGATCAATAAGTGGTCTGTGGTGGGGCAAAGATAAGGGAAATGAAGAAAATTCTTGTGATCTAACGGGAGAATAATGTTTTATTCAGTGATAAATTGAAGAGTATTATCTGAATCGGTCTCAATGATTTTATTTTAGTAAGTCTTCATACAATAGTGCCGCCCCACAGGGGCTTTATCGTTTAAATCTACAATTTCTTCAACCTTACGACCCCATACCCTCCTCTTATTTATCGGCCCTTGCAGGGCGTAAAATCCTAACCCGATTCTTTTCCCGGGACGATGCCCCGGGCTGTATTTAGTTGGGCCTTCAGCCCAATTTTACATTTTTCACTAAAAATTCATCCGCGGCCATCTGCGCCATCTGCGGATTCTCAAACGTTGCGTATCGACCTCTGTGTCTCCCTGTGTAAAATTTAAACAGTTTCTGAGAGTTTTTCTTTACAATACTTCGCTAAGCTTTTACAAGTGTCTGGTAGTTAGTTGTTTGTGTCATGCGTGGTGCGATGCGTAAATCTCTCGTAACAAGACCTTTGTGCCATTGCGTCTCTGCGGTTATACTTTATTTTACGGAATATTGTTAGTAATCTGAGTTGTTTTTTATTCGATAATTATCAGGTTTATGGGGTTTATGTTATGTCTGAAGTTTTGCATAGTTTTTAATCTCCGGATAATGAAAAAAATGTACTCCTATTAAATCCGAGTTGGTTGCATGTACCATTGCTTTTGCTACATCTTCTGCTTCAATTGGTTTCATACGGGCAGGAATCAGAAATGAGAGGGGTTTCATAATCCATTTTCCGAGGGATTCTCCAATTCTGGTTTCGTTTCTTTTGCCCAGCAGCAATGAAGGACGGAAAATCAGCAGTGTGGGGATGTTTTGTTGCTGAATGGCATCTTCCATCTCCCCTTTTAGTCGGGTGTAGAAGTTCTTACTGTTGCTGTCGGCCCCTACAGCCGAGACTACGGCGAAGGTATTACATCCTGTCTCTGCAGCAAAGCGGGCGGCATTGACAGGGATGTCGAAGTCCACTTTGCGGTAGGCAGTTTTGTTGCCGCTGACCTTTTTGTTGGTTGTTCCTACCGCACAGAAAACCACATGGCTCCCCCTGATCGCTTCTTTGAAAGCTGCTTTATCTTCAAAATCGATAATCAGCTCTTCTGTTTTGGGGTTTTTGTAACCTGCAGTACGGCGACCGATTACTTTTATCGTGTTGAAAGCATCCGATACCTGGAGTTGTTGCAAAAGGTGACTGCCTATGAGTCCGGTCGCTCCTATAATGGTTGCGGTTTTTTGTGCCATGTGTTTTTTTAAATAAAACAGGAGGGCTGATTAATTGTTTGCTGTTATTGCCTTAAAAAATCCGGATCCAGCTCTTCCGTAACTGAAGACGGAGTCATGGAACCAAAAATACCAAGACCGTTTTCAACATTGGAATAAATTTGTATTTTTTCTGCAAAGGGATCTCCGTCAACGGCCTCCTGCTGAGCCAGAGAATACATAAACCGGAAGAGGGATTCGTCATAGCTGTTTACTACAAACTCAACTTCTCTGTTCTGATTTTCTTCAAGTCTGTAATTTCGCGAAATATCCATGTTGAATTGCAGTGTGGAACTGCTCTCATTTTCTGTGGAACAATAGGCTCTGTCGGCATAGTTGTCATAGTCATAATCATCGATAACATAATCGCCCCAGTCTTTAATGAACTTAATGGTTCTGTTGTTGGAGTGAAAATTAAGATTTTCCTGCTCAATGCCCAGTGTGTCATAGATCTGAAAACAACTGTCATAAATAAATTCAGAGCCGTCGTCATGGGTGCTGATAACTTCAATGCAATCCATTGTTGCGTTGAGGTAATCCAATACCGGAGCTCCAAAACTTACGGATATTCCGAACCATTGGGTGTGGTTGTCCAAATTAAGATCCAGAGTGTAATGTGCATTTTTTTCAGGTGGACAAGTGGGGCAGTCTTCAACCGGTTTGTTGATTATCCCCCTGTTGGTTACCGAAAAGTCAACAGGCATTGGCAATTTTGTTGTCGCTTTTGCTGTTTCAAATCCGTCGGCCCTTACCTCGATTTTATAGGTGATTCCGGGGGTGGGGTGTTCGTTTTCAATGATGTAATAACCATTCCCAATGGATTCGGGAGAAGGAAGCGGATTGTCATCTTCATAAATCAGAACTTCCGCCTCGTTGACATAAGTGATTTCGCGCTGCGGATTATATGTTTTGCTGCTGGTAATATTGACTTTGATGATACTGTCGGGATGCAAAATTGCATTGACGACAAGTCGGGGACTTTTTTTATCAAATTCAAAGTCGTTTACATACTTTTCACAGCCCAGAATTACTGCTGCCAGGCTGAGAATTATTGCTGAAAAATTAAATATTTTGTTCATTGGGTGTGGTCTTTAGGGTTAAAACTTTATACTCCAGCGTACATAGGGAATGATGTTGAAAATGCTTAATTGTTTGAGTCGGGTTACCTCCTGCTGTTTGGTTTCGTCCCACTCCTGATCGCGGTAGATCATAAATGGATTGTTGCGCCCATAGGCGTTGTAGAGGCCAAAACTCCATGTTCGATCTACGCGCTTTTTCTTTTTATGGAAATTGATTCCAATATCTAATCGATGATAATCGGGCATCCGGTAATTGTTTCTGTTTTCGAAGTGGTCGATTTCTGCATAGTCGGAATAATAATGCTGAGTATTATCCTCGCGAAAAAAACCAAATACTGACCTGTAACTTTCATCTTCAATGGTCAGCGGATATCCTGTTCGATAAACCCAGGTTACCCCCATATCTGTTTTTTCTGAGAAGCGAATTGTTGAAACCACTGACAGGTTATGCCGTGCATCATATTTAAACGGAAACTCTTTGCCGAAACTGATATCCTCAAATTGGCGGTTGGCCCACGAGAGGGTGTAGCCTACCCATCCGGAGAGCGTACCTCCGTGTTTCTGTGTCAGTAATTCCACCCCATAGCTTTTTCCGGTGCCGCTGGTCACCAGGTCTTCCCAGTTGCCCTGGTTCAGTTCAAAGAAACTGGCTCCTTCTTTATAATCGATGAGGCCGTTCATCTTTTTATAGTAACCTTCCAGGGAAATCTCATAATCAGGATGAGGCGAATATGATAATCCGAGCGCACCCTGCCATGAATCCTGAGGTTTTATCTTTTTTGTGGCCGGAACCCACAAATCGGTTGGTAGTCCCATGGATGAGTTGGCCAACAGATGGAGGTACTGTTGCATTTGTGAATAGGAGGCTTTCACGGACATTCGGTCGGTAAGCATCACTCTTGCTGATAACCGGGGTTCAAGGGATTGATACGTTTGTCCCTGAACGTTGAAAGCGGAGTAATGAAGACCAATGTTAAACTTCAGAATGTCATTGACGGTGATGTCATCTTCCGCGTAGAGTAAAAATTCGTTGGATTCCAGATTTTTATTGCCATAGGTGGTGTCTGTAACAGCCTCGCTATTTAGGTAACTTTCCTGATTTACTGTTACACCGGGAGAGAAGTAATGCAGTGTGTTTTGAGCG
Source organism: Marinilabilia salmonicolor (assembly GCF_003003035.1). Classification (GTDB taxonomy): domain Bacteria; phylum Bacteroidota; class Bacteroidia; order Bacteroidales; family Marinilabiliaceae; genus Marinilabilia; species Marinilabilia salmonicolor_A. The sequence goes on from NZ_PVTS01000005.1 coordinate 260,489, forward strand.
CCAAAGCGTATGTGGTGGGCTGGCGATGGAAAGAAGTCAAAGTCTGCTTTTATACTGTAATCCTTTATCTGACTGTAGTATTCATAGTAAAAGTCGGAGCGTTCTTTCTCGTTGGTTTGATTGGAAATCTGTTCCTCCTCGTAATCTTCAAAAATACTGAACTTGTAATTGCTGATGGTTCCCGTGAAGTTGGCAAACAGCCGGTTGTTGATGATGTAGTTCCAGCGCAAAGCCCCGGTGGTGTTGCCCCATTGAAGGCCGGCTTTATCTTTGTTTTTGTATGTGAATGTTTCATATCCCTGATCCCATACATCCTCTTCTTTGTATTCATATTTGTCATTCATGAAAAACTTGTCCTTTCCGGTGTAGAGACTGAGGTAGATGCGGTGTTTGTCATTGAATATGTGGTTTACTTTTGCGTTAAAATCCTGCAGGAAATAACCAAGCCAGTAATTTTCATCGTCCGACTCACTGTTGACTTTCATTTGAATTGGATACGACAGAATGTCTATGTACGAACGTCTTCCGGAAACCATAAAGGATGTTTTGTCCTTCACAATAGGTCCTTCCAGTGTTAGCTTTGAGGATATCAGTCCAATGGAGGCTTCTCCCTTAAATTCTTTGTTGTTCCCTTCTTTCATTCTGATGTCGAGGACGGACGAGAGTCTCCCTCCGTAGCGGGCCGGGAAACCTCCCTTTGTTAGCGTGACGTTTCTGATGGCGTCGGAATTAAAAACTGACATGAAGCCAAACAGGTGATTGACATTGTAAACCGGTACCCCATCCAGCAATATCAGGTTTTGGTCGGGACTACCACCTCTGACATAAAAGCCGCTGGTTCCCTCTGTTCCGGCCTGTGTTCCCGGCATAAGCTGCAGGGTTTTGATGATATCGGTTTCACCGAGCAGGGCAGGAACCATCTCTGTTTTCGAAGGACTAAGATGAATGGTACTCATCTCACTGCTTTTGATATTCTGAAGGGGGGACTGAGCTGAAACAACCACCTCCTCCAGCTCAATAACTGGTTGCAGTTCTACATTAAGAGTGGTGTCTTTGCTAAGGTTGAGTTCTGTCCGGAAAGTTTTATATCCCGTAAAGGAAACGGTAAATGGGACAGATCCACCGGGTTGTGTGAGGCTGTAAAAACCGTAAACATTGCTGGTGGTTCCTTTCAGGGTTTCTGCGTTGTAGATATTGGCAGATAATAGTGGTTCTCCGGTATCGGCATCGGTAATAGTACCACTAATAGTAACTGACTGTCCGTAAGTGCCGGCAGTCAAAGCTGTTGCGAACAACAGACTAAGAAGTAGGGTTCTCATCTCCTGGTTAGGGTTTATGTTAGTGAATTAAACTTGAGAATTTCGATCCAAATATAATGCCAAAACCTGGATTATGTTATATAGTGAATGATAATAAAAGTGAAAAAATTAATTTCTGAAAGGCTAAAAGCTTGAGATCTTTTTACCGCGTTTCCAAAAATGTAATTTTGTAAAACTCATTACATCAATGGGTTAATGGATTGATGGTTGCTCCCATTCGGGAACCTCTTTCATGTTAAGCTTAACGAGGTTGTCTCAAAAGCGTAATACTCCAAAGGTTTGTCATGTTGAGCAAAGTCGAAATGTCTGTCTTTCAAATGAAAAGATTCTTCGACAAGCTGTCAATGACAGATTTTTTCAACAATCGGAAGTCAAGGTTGTAATTGTTGGCCCCCATTCGGGGACCTGATTCCAATCGTTCAGCCTTACCCCGGGTTATCGACCCGGGGTTATTCAAATTGGCCCCTTTCAGGGACGAGCCAATTCTGTCATTTACACATTATTCCCCAAACTTTTTTTTGGGTAGGCATTCAGAATGACATCGAATTTGGACTTTTGAGACAGCCTCTTATTGACTGGCATGGATCTCGGATTCAAATTTGCTCCCTGCGGGGACGCAACAATTGTTATATTCGTATTATGGTCCAAAATTTCATTGAGGTAGGCACTCGCGATGACGAGGACTTGCAAGGTCTGCAGCATGTATGAGACTATTCCTCCGTTGCCGTCCACAGAATAGCTCCTTTCAGGTGTTGTAAAAACAAAGGATTGTGGTATAGCTCCGGTTCATGGCCAAGGGCGGTCTGAAATACTTTCCCTTTGCCAACCAATCTGTACCATACCAGCGGATGATCCCCAATTCGTTGTTGGGCTCCTTCGAACCATCGGTTGTCGTCCACTTCGTAAGAATCTTCATCAATAGAAATGAGCACATGTACGTCTTCCCGCGGATTGCGGTCGAAACTGTACCATTCATCGGTGACTACCCAGGTGGAATCGGGGAAATGTGCTGTGGCAGGATGGGAGCGGTCTTCAATGATAAGTTTACCTTGCTGTGATGGTGGGTGTCCGACAAAAGAGGCTCCGATGGCTTCAACATACCACGGCCAATCATATTCGGTGTCTGCTCCGGTATGCAGGGCCAACAGTCCGCCTCCGTTTTCCACATAATCTTTTAATGCTTCCTGTTGGTCTGCTTCTAAAATGTCTTTGGTGGTATGCACAAATATCACCAGATCGAAGGATGATAAGTTTTCGGGAGTAAAGATTTCTCCTTCTTCTGTTGCAATTATTTTCCAGTTGTTTTGTTCTGCCAGTTGGCCTAAAGCTATCAGACTTTGTGGAATTGCTCCGTGTCGGTATCCGGCGGTTTTGGAGAAAGCCAGAATTTTAAGATCAGGAGTTTGATTTTGTGATTGAGTTGTTGCTATCATAAATAAGAAAAGTATGAGATATAATGTTTGTTTCATGGTTTTAAAATTTTTTCGGATGGAAAGGGAAGAGTCTTGGGTGATTCAGGGAATCATTTGTTTTTTGAAAGATAATGATTTTTTTTCATTGGTATCTGGGTAATAAATTGAGATTGCTTCACTACGTTCGCAATGACGGGCCTTTGCAGGATGTTGAGAGTTGGCAGGGGTTGATTTTCGGCAGAGCCGAAAATCAACCCCTGCCAACTCTCCTAAACCTTAAAGGAAGAGTCATTGCGAGCAGAGCGAAGCAATCTTCTTTCAAAACAATAGATTTTGCCGGACCACAGGGCTTTTTTACAAAAATGGTTGCTTTATACTCTACTTAGCCTCGGGAACCTATGTAACCCAAAAGAGTTTTCTTCGTTTAAAAAATGAATTGTAATCTGATCTGTCCTTAGAGAAAGTGGTTCCGGGATAAAGGTGCTGGCATTTAAGGGATGCAAATCAGGTTGTAGGAGGACTTAAATTAGCGGTATTTACATACTTATGGAGAACCATGTGATCAGGATGCTTCTCAATCGAATTGAGGAGTTTGGGGATGAAGAGATTATTCGTTTCAGAGAAAAAACAAAAAAATCGTGGAGTTGGAACCAGCTGGGTGAAAAGGTGGAGCAGGTATTGTCCGGGCTTCATATACTGGGGAGCAGAGCAGGTGAAAATATGGGAATTATCAGTCAGAACAGGGCGGAATGGCTTTTGACCGATTTGGGCATTATGGCCAATCGGGGAGTTACAGTACCGTTGTATGCTACCTCGTCCATGGATCAGATTCGCTATATTCTGAACGAGACAGAGATTAGGATACTGTTTGTTGGCACCTGTGAACAAAAGGAAATGCTGAAATGCCTTTTGGATGAAGGCAACATGCTGGAGCGAATCGTGGTATTTGATGATTGTAATACAGTGGATGACAGGATTTTTTCCTTTTCTACATTTCTTGAGTTATCTCAAAAGGAAAATGTTCATATTCGTATATCAGATAATATCTCTGATTATCATTCTGATGATCTGGCTACCATTATTTATTCATCAGGTACAACAGGGGAGCCCAAGGGGGTGATGCTGAAACATGCTCATTTCGTAAATACCTGGAAAATACATCAGGAGCGTCTGGAAGTCTCATCTGAAGATGTTTCTCTGAGCTTTCTCCCTTTAAGTCATGTTTTCGAGCGATTATGGACCCATTTTATGCTTTTTAGCAGAGTGGTCAATGTTTTTCTTGATGACCCTCGCGATGTGGTGAATGCCCTGCGTCAGGTGAAACCTACTATGATGTGTGTTGTTCCCCGTTTCTTTGACAAAACTTATCAGGGTATTCAGGAGGAGATGCTGCTGTGGTCCCCTGTTAAACGGAAGATTTTTAACTGGGCGATTTCGTCAGGACTTGAGGCCAATAAGTATAGAAGTTGCAATGCCAGACTGCCTCTTGCATTGAAGTTGAAATTGGCTTTGGCTGAGAAGGTGGTTTTCAAAAAAATACGTGGTGTTTTTGGTGGAAATATAAGATTTATGCCATGTGCAGGAGCTGCTCTGAGTACCGAAATTCTTAAGTTTTTTCACGCTTTTGGGTTGTTTGTGACCTATGGTTACGGTTTGACTGAAACTTCCGCTACCGTTTCCTGTTTTCGGGACGATGTCTATTCTTTCGGGACATGTGGTTCCGTGATGCCGGGAGTAGAGGTCAAAATTGGTGACAACAGTGAAATATTGGTAAGGGGAACCAGTGTGTTCAGTGGCTACTACAAAAAAGAGCAGGAAACTGCAGAGGTGATGACCGATGGCTGGTTTCATACAGGCGATGAAGGGATGCTGGATGAGAACGGCGACCTGATTATGACTGATCGAATCAAGGATCTCATGAAAACCTCCGTAGGAAAATATGTTTCGCCTCAGAAAATTGAAACACTGCTTCAGCAGCAGGAACTGGTAGAACAGATTGTGGTAGTGGGGGATAACCGCCCTTATGTGACTGCTCTTATTGTTCCGATACTGAGTAAGCTAAAGGAGCTGGCAGTGGAAAAAAATATTGAGGTTCAGGAAGAGAATGATTTACTTTCTCATCCCCATGTTTTGGAGGCTTTTGAAGACCATATTCATGAAGTTCAGCAAAATCTTGCTTCTTACGAAAAAGTGAAGAAAGTGGCTTTGCTGGAGGAACCTTTCACTATGGAAAATGGTACGATGACCAATACGCTTAAGCTGAAAAGGCGGAAGATTGAGGAGAAGTACCGGGAGGTGATTGATGGACTGTATCGGTGATGACCAAAGCCCCAGTTTATGTGATCGCGGAGGAGGGGGCTGTCAATCTCCCGTCATTAGTTCAGCCGTTATGGAATCATCTAATGCCTAGTTATCTATTACCTAAACTGGACAAGCCAGAACCAAATAAAATATTCAAATTAATACTTCTTTATTCCGAGGTTTTGGAACTAAAAACAGTTGGTAGTCAATCCATTGAAAAGCCTCGCGAACAGAGCATGTCTCACTCATAATAAAAACCTTGCGTCTCTGTCTTTAAGCTTTTTTTAACGGACTATTTCAAATAAGCATTATCCTAATTAGCGAATTGCTGCGCAATTATTTTTTGTCCACGAATTGTACGAATTACACGAATTTGAGTCGCACTTTGTGCGACATTAAACGGCGAAGCCGTTTTAAAAAAGCTGTAAAACAGCTTTTAAATTCGTTTAATTTGAATAATTCGTGGATCCAAAACAATAGATGGCGCAGCCATTTTCAATAAAACGTTGGAAAATATTTTGCCAAAAATAACACGGAAATTGGAGGTAAGGCACAAACCTGGCATTACCGGAGGCAAGCATTTAAAAAGCTATTGCCTGGTTCCTCCGCTTTGCTTGCAAAGAAAACAACTTTTCTAACCTCTGGTTTGTAGCTTTCAACGACTTTTCTGATTAATATCCCTCCGGTGGTTTCCGCTTCCACCGTCTGTGCGACCACAGCCAGTTATCAGGATGCCTGCGGATGTAGTCCTCCAAAACAGTAGCATACTGTTTGGTGATTTCACCATGCTCGGTTTTCTGTGGCGTCTCTGTTAGTACAGAGAGTTTTAGTTCATAATATCCTCTTTTTATTCTCTCAATATCTGCAAAAACCACAGGGTAGTTGTTGTTACGCGCATGTTTCTCGGGCCCGTGAAGGAAACCGGTTGTTCGTCCCAGAAAATTAAACCAGTGAGCAGAGGTGACTTTTGAGGGACTCTGATCGGCAGCCATCAGGTAAAGCGTGGGTTTGCTTTTGTTTTCCGCAAAAGTATTGGTGGTGCCTTTGGTGGGCGAGAGAATGGTGCCGAAACGAGAGCGTGACCACCGCATCATTTTGTCGATGGGTTTGTTGCGCATGGGACTGTAAAAGGCCACCACGTTGTAGTTGGTAAAAATACCGGCCGACAGGCTTCCCCATTCCCAGTTGCCTATATGTCCTGTAACCACAATAACGCTTTTACCTTGTTCATAAAACTGATTGAGCACCTCCGGATTCAGCACATTATGGCGCTTTATTAAAGTTTTACGCGACATGGAAAAGCTTTTTAATCCCTCCAGAATTATGTCGGATAAGTTACGGTAATAAGCATTGATTGTTTGCGCTCTTTCATCGTCAGACAGAGGTAAATCTGATTTAATGAGATTGTCTTCAATAATTTTCCTGCGGTATTTGAAAACGCTGCCTAATAACCATGAAAAGAAGTTGGAAATACCGTAGAGAACTGGGAAAGGAAGTATGGCGATGAAGCCTAAGAGCAAAAGGAAAAGGAAGGCTCCTGAATATCTGATAATTGTCCGGAACATACGTTATATAATTAGAAGCTGCTGAAAAAGTCAGTACCCTTTTTTAAGTTTATATTTTATTGTCCTTTTTGGCATTGCCCAAAAACGACGAAAAAGTATTGTCTGTTTTAACCTATCCACCCGCGAAGGCCAAAATTTCCGGCCATTGCGCAAGGCCTTTAAATTCGCCCATTTTGGACTCCTGCTAGCCGCCGGCCCGGAAAACGGACGGGCCACCGCGCCATTTATACAGAAAAACTCTTTCTGAATAAAAACGTTCTATTGAACAGTTGGGTGTTAACATCGCAAGTGCAAACTTTTTTAAAGGATTGCTTAAAAAAAAACAGCACTTGAAAAGAAATTATATGCTGTAATATTTTATTATTAGTTTTTTTAGCAAGTCCTTATAAGATTTGTTCACCATTTTTATATTACAATTCCGGTTAAGGCGTACTTACGGATTGTTGCCGGAAAAGTTTCCTAAAGCATTAGTCTGCCGGGCGAACTTCAATACAAAAAGCGGTTTCTTTTCCCGGTTGGGAGTTGGCGGTAAGTTTTCCTCCGTGTAAACGGATGATTTGTCGGGAAAGACTCAGGCCAATGCCACTGCCGGATTCACGGGTAGTAAAAAATGGTACAAATATCTCTTCCAGCAATTCCGGAGGTATTCCGGGCCCGTTGTCTTTGATGCATATTTCGATTTTTCCCTCCTGATTACGACGTGTTTGAATCTGTATGTTTCCGTTTGCCTGCTCATCCAGGGCTTCGGTGGCGTTTTTTAACAGGTTTATCAGTACCTGCGGAAAGAGCTTTTCGTCTGCAGCAATTTGTAAATCAGGATCATTTATTTGTAACGATATTTGAATGTCAGGCCAAAGTGATTTATTCAAAAGAACGGTGTTTTCTATAAGATTTCTGACATTCACCGGTTTCAGCTCCGGTTTTGGGAGGCGGGTAAGTTTGCGGTATGATTCTACGAAGTTGATGAGGCCTATGCCTTGTTGTTCAATTACCTCAAGTCCTTTGGCTGTTTTTGCGATGGTTGTTTCCGATACCATTTCAGGGCTGATTACTTCCCCGTTGCGGATGAATAGATTTTTAAGGTTCTCGGAAAGAGAAGTTACCGGGGCAATGGAATTCATGATCTCATGGGTGAGTACACGGATGAGTTTCATCCATGATTCCATTTCTTTTTCGCTGAGCTGGTCATTGATATCCTGAAGAGAGATCAGTCTTAGTGTCCGGTCCTTGTTTTTGAAAGAGGTGGATTTCAGTAGCAGATTAATGCTTTTCCCTGATGGTGACTTGATGGTGTGCATTCGCTGATTGTCTGGTAGCAGGTTCATCAGAACGTGTGCCAGCTGACTGTCCACTTTTTGAAGTTGGCGAAGGTGGGTCAGTTGCTCCAGACCAAGCATCTGCTTCAGGTTTTTGTTGGCATTGAAGATGAATCCTGTATCATCAAACGAAAGGATACCTGTTGCTACATGGTCTGTCAGGGTCTGGAAGTACTGTTCCTGTTGACGGTTTTCGGTCTTGATTTCTTTTAGTTGTTCGTTGATTCTGTTCAGGTTAGAGCTGAGTTCGTTAAGAAAAGGATCATGTTGTATTTTTGGGAAGGAAAGCGCAGAATCTTCATTTCGGACGGCATCGAAAAAATAGCTGATTTTGTTAAAGAACCGGTTTTGATAGGAAATCAAGTTCCAGGTAAAAACAATAAAAAGCAGGGATGCTGCTATTCCGATGACCTGGATGTTGAGGTAGAAAAAGCCTAATGTCGCCGTGATGGCTGAAACAGCAATCAGGAGTATCAGGATGACCGAACGTGTAAGAAATGAAATCCTCATTCCAGATTAAATTTTTTCATCTTATTGTACAATGTCTGACGTGTAATGCCCAGTTGAGCGGCTGCAGCGGTGATGTTTCCGGGGTGATTGTCGAGGGCTGCTGAGATCAGTTGTTTTTCCATCTCTTCAAGACTCATTGAGGTATCAAGGCTTCCGGTATTGGTTCCGGTAACAGGTCTCAGGAAAAAATCGTCGGGTTTCAGGATGTTGCTATCACTCAGAATTACTGCTTTCTCAATGGCATGTTCCAGTTCCCGGATGTTTCCCGGCCAGTTGTATTTTAAGAGTTTTTCCTGTGCCTGGTTATTGATTTTTAGTTGTGATTTGTTGTATTTGGAGGCATACTTTTTCAGGAAAAATTCTGCCAGTACCAGCACATCTTCCCCTCGATCGCGCAAAGGTGGGAGTTCGATGTGTATGGTGTTGATGCGGTAGAGGAGATCTTCTCTAAAAAGTCCTTCTTTTACCAATGCCGGCAGATTTCGGTTGGTGGCACAAACCAGTCGTATGTCAACAGGTTCAGGCTGATTAGAGCCAAGGCGGGTGACTTCTCTGTTTTGGAGTACAGCCAGAAGCTTTGACTGAAGATGAAGGGGGAGATTGCCGATTTCATCAAGGAATAGGGTTCCCCGATGGGCTATTTCGAATTTCCCGGCCCTGTTTTCTTTAGCATCGGTAAAGGCTCCTTTGATATGTCCAAACAATTCGCTTTCGAAAAGAGATTCGCTGATGGCTCCCATGTCCACACTTACAAGTATTTCATCGTTCCGTGAGGAGAGATGGTGTATTTCGCGGGCAATCAGTTCTTTGCCGGTTCCGTTCTCTCCGGTAACCAATACATTGGTATCGGTCTTTGCCACTTTGCGTACAAGGTTGAGTACCTTCATCAATTGCGGGGAAGTGCCGATGATGTGTTTTCGGTTATTTTGGAAACTGCTTTTCAGGTCTTTTTCTCTTTGTTTCAGGGTGTTGACCTCTCCGCGTGACTGGCTGAGTTGAACGGCCGCTTTGACTGTCGCCAACAGTTTGGTGTTGTCCCAGGGTTTCAGAACAAAATCTGTTGCCCCTGCTTTTAGCGCATTTACGGCCAGTTCCACATCGCCATAAGCAGTAATCATTACTACTGATGTATCTGGTTTTTGGGTCTTAATTTGGTGGAGCCAATAAATCCCTTCATTGCCGGTATTTACTCCGGTTTTAAAATTCATGTCCAGTAATACCAGCTGAAAAGGGGTTTTGCCCAATTCGGAGTTGATCTGGTTGGGGTTAGAGATGCACACAACTTTGTCGAACTCCGATGAAAGAAGAAATTCCAGAGCCGTTAGCACACTTTTGTTATCATCAACGATCAGAATATTTCCTTTAGCCATATTATTTTTTTGAATGAAATTGCAATCTGTCCTGACCTGATTATTTCACAAATGATCTATTGCGATGTTTAACTATCGGCTAAATGCAGACGTCCTCAATAAAATTGACTTGAAAATAATTTTTTTATTCCCTACTCCAATTTTCTTGGCGATTGCCTGCATTTATTGGTATTTGACCATCTCATGACTATTATTTATGAATAAATCAGTCCTCCCAAAAGCGGGGCTTTTCCCTTTTTGAGGGAATACATAATGTTGTTGCGTTTCTTAAAAGGCCGAAGGTCTTTAAGCAATAGCCTGGGGCAACGCCCCTGGGATATTGTAACAATTCCCCCCTCTCATTATTGGTCGCGTCGCGACCAATAATGAGAGGGAGTGGAGGGATACTTCAAAACCCAGGGCGTTGCCCTGGGCTATTGCTATCAGGCTTTCAGCCTGTTTGCTGTTTGCATCTTACTTGTCTTATATATATATAACAGGCTAAAAAGAATATTCTAATAGCGTTGTCGGGTTTGTTGGAGCTTGACCTTGGATGATAAGGCTAAAAACAAACTTACAAAATTAGAATTTCCAAAAAGTCACTGTGTCAGATTAAAACTCATCTCTTCTGCCTTCAGCCTGTCAAACTTCTGCCTTTTAATTAAAAACTATTCTGATAGATCAAATGTATGGGGTAAATTAACTGAATGCAAAATTGTGTCAAAATATTTTACAGGTGTACGTATGTTTTTTTTACACCATCGAGGGGGGATAGGAAGTTATCTTATTGTTTGTTAGGTTGTTGTTTGTTTTGGTATGGTTGTGGAATGGTTGTGGGCAGAGAGCATGGAGCATGGTGTATAGAGCATGGAGCAGAGAGTATGGTGCATGGTGCTTAGAGAAAATAGCATAGGTAAACCTGCACTTGCTCATCAGTTCAACAACACATTAGCTCATCAGCTAACTATTGTGTAATACTTAATTGAAGAAATATGTCAATGGATCGGGTACTGGAAAAGAAAAAAGGAATTAAAAAAAAGCATATCTACATTGTTTTGGGATCAATGGTTTTTCTGTTTTTGTTGTATCAGATTATATGGGCCGATCACAGTTCGGTAATGCGTGTGGATAGAGAAAAAATCTCCTTTGGGACAGTAGAAAAAGGAATGTTTAATGATTACATCACAATTATCGGTCAGGTGGAACCTATTTCTACCATCTATCTGGATGCCATTGAAGGAGGAAGGGTGGTTGAGAAGATAATCGAAGAAGGAGCTATGGTGAAGAAAGGGGATGTAATTTTAAAGCTGGAGAACCGGCAGCTTTACCAGACCATTCTCAACAGTGAAGCATCATTGGCAGAAAAAGAGAATTACCTGCGAAATACCCGCATCAGCTTTGAGGCTGAGATGATCCAATCGAAAAAGAGTCTGCTGGATAATCGTTTTCGTTTGCAGCGGAAAAAAAGGAATTATGAACAATCACAAATGTTGTACGAAGAAAAGCTGATTCCTCGTGAGGAGTTTCTGCAGGCTAAAGAGGATTATGAATATGAAGAGGGCCTGCTGGAAATTAACCATCTGAAAGCCCGGAATGACTCTATCATGCTTATGACCAATATGAAAACGCTGGATACAGATCTGCAGAAGATGCGTCAGATGCTCGGGCTGGTGCGCGAAAGACTGGATAATTTGGAAGTAAAATCCCCTGTTGACGGTCAGTTGGGAATGCTGGATGCCGAGATTGGCCAGTCCGTTTCTCAGGGGCAACGCATCGGGATGGTGCATGTATTGTCCGACTACAAGGTGGAAGCGAACGTGGATGAGCATTACATCGATAAGGTAAGGAGGGAATTGCCGGCTTCCATTGAGCGCAATGGGCAGGATTATAACCTGCATGTGAAAAAGGTTTATCCCGAAGTTCGTGACGGACAGTTTGAGATTGATCTGGTTTTTGATGGTTCAAAACCTGAAAATATCCGTACCGGTCAGACCTATCATTTGAAACTTCAGCTGGGACAAGCCACCGAAGCGGTCATGATTCCAAGAGGCGGATTTTTCCAAAGTACCGGCGGGCAGTGGGTGTTTGTGCTCAACGAATCGGGTACGGAAGCCGTGCGCCGCAATATTAAAATTGGAAAGCAAAATCCCCGTTATTATGAAGTGATTGAGGGGCTGGAGCCCGGGGAGCAGGTCATCACTTCGGGATATGAAATTTTTGGGGAGAATGAGCGGTTGGAGCTGAGGTAGAGCAGAGTGCATGCAGCAGAGAGCATGGAGCGAAGAGCCAAGGGCAATATTCAGTGATTATAGAGATAAATTCATAAACTTGTACATATTGTTTAACCTCAAACCAATTATTATGTCACAATTCAGGTTTATGAATCTGGAGATATGGAAAGACTCTATTGCTCTTAATGATAAGTTCTTTGATTTAGCCGAAGAAATAGGTAATGCAAGAAGTTATCGGTTTGCCGAACAATTGAGAGCAGCATCCCTGAGTATATCTAATAATATCGCAGAGGGATCCGGTTCTTTTTCGGATAAGGACTTTGCAAATTTTTTAAATATCGCCAGAAGATCTGTTTTTGAAACCGCCAATCTCGCTTTTGTCGCCAAACAACGAAAACATATTGATGATGATTGTCTGAATAAAATGCTAAATGAATTGGATATCCTTAGCAGGAAGATATCCTGTTTTAGAAAGAGGATTTTAGAAACTATGAATAATAAACGTTGAGCAAAAAGTTAAAGTCAACCAGCATTGAAAATGCCCTATGCACCAAGCTCTAAGCTCTATGCCTTGTAAATGAAACCACCTGAATAATAAATAAGGAGCAATAAACAAAGGGAAGTGAAAACATGGGAGTCTGCCCATGCCCCATGTTCTTTGCTCCATGCAAATTTTTAATTATGCTAAAAACAAGAAATCTATCCAAAGTATTCCGCACTGAAGAAATAGAGACCAGTGCGCTGAACAATGTAAACCTGCATGTTCAGAAAGGAGAATTCCTGGCCATTATGGGCCCGTCGGGATGTGGCAAATCTACCTTGCTCAACATACTGGGATTGCTGGATAATCCTTCAGGAGGGGAGTATTATTTCGACGGCAGCGAAGTGGGAGGTCTGAAAGAGCGCCAGCGAACCAGCATGCGAAAAGGAAACATTGGCTTCGTGTTTCAGAGCTTTAATCTCATTGACGAACTCAATGTGTTCGAGAATGTGGAGTTACCGCTCATTTATCTGAAGATGAAAGCCAAAGAAAGGAAGCAGCGTGTGGAAGAAGTACTGGAACGCATGAAAATTGGCCACCGCAAAAAGCACTTTCCTCAACAGCTTTCAGGTGGTCAGCAGCAGCGCGTAGCCATAGCACGTGCCGTGGTTGCCAACCCCAAATTGATTCTTGCCGATGAGCCCACCGGTAACCTGGACTCCAAAAACGGTCTGGAAGTGATGAATCTGCTCACAGAACTCAACCGTGAAGGAACTACTATTGTGATGGTAACCCACTCACTACACGATTCGGAGTTTGCTCACCGGGTAGTCAATCTCTTCGATGGTCAGATTATTACCGAAGAAGTGAAAAAGGAGTTGGGGGAGATGTTGCTTTAGAGCCGGGAGCATGGTGCAAAGGGCATGGCGAAAGATGACTCATCAGTTTATTAGTTCATGAATTATTAAAAAACGATCCAAGATGAAAAATATATTGTTAACAATCAGGCGACTGAAGAAGAATAAAACGGCATCTCTTTTGGGGATTTCCGGACTTATCGTGGGACTGATATGTGTGATGTTTATCTTTTTCTGGATTGTCGATGAGGTAAGTTATGATCGTTTTCATGACAAAATTGATCGGATTTTTGTGGTTCATGCCTTTCTGGAAGGAGGTCAGGAAAAAGTAACCTTCGATGGATGTCCTCCGGCAGTAGGACCTGCAATCAGGGACGAATACCCGGAAATTAAGACCATCAGCCGCTACCGGCCTCCATTTAATGAATACCTTCTGGAGTTTGGAAATTCCAAGTATATGGAGAAGGTGGCATTTGCCGATTACTCCTTGTTTGATATTATGTCTTTTCCTTTTGTGACAGGTGGACGCGGCGAAGATGGTGTTAAAAACAAAGTAGTATTGACCCGTAGTACTGCTGAAAAGTTTTTTGGGAGTGAGAATCCTGTGGGCAGGATGATCGAATACAACAACAGCATCGATTTAATCGTGGTGGGGGTTATTGAAGACATTCCGGAGAACTCATCCATTCAGTTTTCTGCACTCATGCCTATGAGTAACTTATCCAACCTGTTTAACAGCGAAAACTATCTGAATACGTGGTACAATAACAGCTTTATTACTTTTGGACTTCTTAGAGAGCCGGAGGATTTCGAAAAAGTGGCATCTTCCATAACCAACAGGATTCAGGAAGAGATGCCTGAGTCAACCAATTACCTGAGAGCATATCAGTTTGCGAATGACTATCTTTATGAAAAAGACCATATCCGAAACATCCATATATTTTCGCTTATTGCTCTGATGGTGCTACTGGCTGCCACGCTCAACTTTATTAATCTGAATACCGCCCGGTCACTTAAGCAGATTAAGGAAACCGGCCTGAGAAAGACGCTCGGCGCTACACGTCAGAGTCTTATCCGGATGATATATGCTGATATCGCAATCATCTGTCTGGCTGCTTTTTTAATAGCCATAATCATTGTTGCAGCTGCATTGCCGGTATTTAATAGTTTTATTGGAAAGAACATCGACCCGTTTGTTATTTTTTCATGGGAACCACTTCTGGTTTTGGGATTGATTTATGTTGCAACTGTTTTTTTAGCAGGTAGTTATCCCTCGTTTTTCCTGACATCTTTCTCTCCTGCACGCACACTTCAATCTGGAAAAGAATCGGCCAGGAGTAAAGGACTTTTTCGAAACGTATTAATCACTGTCATTTTTCTCGTTTCGCTAATGTTGCTTAGTTCAACACTAATTATATCGAGACAAACTGCCTACCTGCAAAAGATGGATTTGGGGTTTGATAAGGAGCAGGTTTTTTACATCCCATTGGAAGGAAAACTCAAAGACCGATATCAGGTTTTTAAGAAAGAAGTGAAGAGAATAACAAATGTTGAAGAAGCAGCTGTAATGTCCTATCTGCCGTTTAGGATAGGTAACAACGGGGAAGGCTGGAACTGGGCAGGAAAAGATCCGGAATTTAAACCTTTGGTTACTGATTGGCGCGTGGATGAAGATATGATGGCAACCATTGGTGTTGAAATGAAAGAAGGAACTTTCTTCAGGACACCAGATCAGGAGGGAGTGATAATCAATGAAGCCTTTGCCAATCTTATTGGCTGGGATAGTTTTGAAGGAAAATCTCTGGAAGCTTACGGGGCAACCTTCCGGGTCTTAGGGGTAATGAAAAATATCCACTTCAACTCGTTCTCTGAAGAAATTCAACCGCTTGCGCTTAAAACACTCAGCGATGAATGGTCCATTAATTATCTGGTGATTAGAGCCGGGGGAGGTGATATTCAGAACACATTAAGTCAGATCCGCGATGTTGGAAGAAAAATTGAACCGGACATTCCCATGGACTATGGATTTTTTGATGAGGAGATGAACAGCATTTTGGCACCTGAAAGAAACCTGAAAGTTTTGGTATGGACCTTTTCCGTTTTTTCTGTCATAGTACTTGTGTTGGGACTTCTTGGGGTTATCATGTTTATGGCCGAGCAGAGGACTAAAGAAATTGGTATCCGCAAGAGTATGGGAGAGCCTGTTACAAGTATTGTTGGCCGTTTGATTAAGCCTTTTCTGATAACCGGACTTGCCGGGTTTGCGGTCGCCATTCCTCTGTCATGGGTTTTAATGAACAGGTGGCTTCAGGGATTTGCTTATCGAATTGATGTGAGTATCTGGATATTTATGCTGGCAGGTTTGCTTATTCTTTTTGTTGCTATAGTAACTGTGATATTTCAAAGTGTGAATGCAGCGAATCGCAACCCGGTGGAGGCATTGCGATACGAGTAGAAAATTTTTAGTCTATGAATTTAATTAATATCCGATCTACGATTAATCATTTAAGAAAGAATAGATTTCATGCACTGCTGAATATTTTCGGTCTTGCCGTAGGGTTGTTATTCTTTTCACATATAGTCGTTTACCTTGGTTATGAGAAGGGTTTTGATACCTTTTGGCCCGATCATGAGCGCATCTATCGTGTAAATTACGATATTACCCAGGCGGGCGAAGAGGTCCTTCATTCCACTAAAACACCACGAGGTCTTTTCAGAGTTATTCAGGAGGATATTCCGGAGGTGGAATATGCAGGAATTGGTTATATAGAGCAGGTGTTGGTCAGATATGAGGATAGATATTACAGTGATCAGCCCGATTTGTGGGTGGAGGGCGATTTTGTAGATGTTTTTGGATTGGAAATGATGCGGGGCAGGGCCATACTCAATCGTCCCAATACCTGTGTGATTTCTGAATCAAAAGCAAAAGAAATATTTGGAAATGAAGAGCCCATCGGTAAGGTATTGTTTGTGAATCAGGGGATGCGTCATGAGATTACAGGAATTTTCGAGGATTTGCCTGCCAATTCTCACATCCACTTTGATTACTTTATGCCGATACGAACCTGGGTGAGTATGGGTGAGCTTGATGAAAGAGGAGGTTTTGATGGTGCCCACTGGTGGACTTACCTGAAGGTAAAAGAGGGAGTGCCCGCAAAACAGATCGAAACATCACTTGATGCAATTGTAGAAAAGTATTTCAATCATCTGCCACGTCAAAACCGGGTAGGAAAGCTTACACTTCAGTCGCTTTCTGATATTCATTACAGCACCAAACGTGGGGGTGAACTGGGAGTGAGTACCCGAAAAATAACCATAGATGCTTTGATGCTGATTGCGGCTCTCATTTTGATTGTTGTATGGATGAACTATATAAATCTATCGACCGCTTTGTCGCGAAAGCGATTGAACGTTTTTGCAATTTTCAGAAAGTTGGGAGCCGGGAAAAAAGAGTTGTTTGTTATCGCCCTTACCGAAAGTGTTATTATCAACCTGGGTGCTATTGCTTTGGGCGGAGTACTCTTTTTTATTACCCGTGGAGTCTTTGATCGGATGCTGGGCGTTCCTTTCAAAAACAGTGTTATTGACTATGGTGCAATTACTCTGTCGATTACAGGATTAATTGCGGTTGGTATTGTCGTTACGGCTGTTATCAGTGCCATCCCCATGTTAAAAGTCAACCCTGCACTTCAGCAACAACGGAAAATCATGAAAAACAGTGGTTCACAATGGCTGGTTGCGCTGCAGTTTTTTATGTCCGTTTTTCTGGTAATCAGTTCGATTACGGTTTCCAGACAAATACATTTTATGCAAAATTCTGAACTGGGAGTTAATTTGGATCAGGTTGTTGTTATCAACGGGACTGCTTCTACGCATGGAGATCCCCTTCGCAGAGAGAACTTTATCATGTTCCGCGATGAGGCTGTTCAAATACCGGGTATCACCAGCGGAACTGCAAGTTGGAATGTGCCGGGACAACCTGTTCGATTCAGTAGCAATGACCTTTCCAGGCCAGAAGCACAAAGTGATTTGAAAAGCCAGGTCGCCGTAAGTCAGATCGATGATGGGTTTATTGATACTTATGGGCTGAATTTGTTGGCAGGCCGCAATTTTGAACAACCTTTTCGCAACGATTCAAATAATGTAATTGTAAGTGAGAGCATCATTCATTTGTTGGATTATAACTCTCCTGAAGAGGCGGTGAACAGACAGGTCAGATTGGCTGGCCAATTATACACTATCAAGGGAGTTGTTAATGATTTTCACCATGAAGGATTAAAAAAGCCTGCTTATCCCATAGTGTTTACTCATGTACACCCCTGGGAATTTGGGTTTTATTCCTTCCGGTTAAGTGGTGATGTGCATGATTTACTATCCCGGTTGGAGCATCTCTGGAATCGGCATTACCCCAACGATCCTATGGATTACTTTTTTAGTAGTGACAATTTTAACAGGCAATACAACGACGAGAAACGTCTGAGTATGATTCTGGCGGCCTTTACACTTTTTACCATAATTGTAGCTTCCCTCGGGTTGTTTGGTCTGGTTAGTTTTTTTGCACAGCAACGTACCAGAGAGATTGGCATTCGAAAAGTGAACGGAGCTACGGTTATCGATATCATTAAGCTGGTATTCGGTTTTTTTATCAGATATGAGATTGTCGCCTTTTTATTGGCTGTCCCCATGGCTTGGTGGGCTATGAATGGTTGGTTGCAAGGGTTTGCCTATCATATTACCATTAGTTGGTGGATTTTTCTGCTTACAGGTCTTATTGCCTTGCTGGTAACAATTGTGTCGGTGTGGTGGCAAAGCTATAAAGCGGCTATAAAGAATCCGGTGGAGGCTTTGAGGTATGAGTAAAAACGCAGAGGGTAGTGAGTGGAGTGAATGGTGGAAGGGTTAAATGGTGAGCCCTGTAATTATTTTCTCAATAACTCATTCCTTCATTGATATGTAGTATGATGGTTCTGAAAAATTGAAATTAAAAGTTATATGAATTTTTAATCATCATCTAAACGAGCGCCATGTTAAACTTAAAACTAGCCATCCGACACTTGCTGAAAGAAAAGTTCTTTGTAACGGTCAATCTTATTGGTTTGACAGTGGCCCTGGCAGTGGCCTTGGTGATTATTTCTTTTGTAGGATATCATTATTCGTATGATAGGGATGTAGTGGGTTACGATAAAGTCTATCGTATTATAAGCAGAATTAACAACGGAACATTCTGGGCTTCTACTTTTTCTGCTTTTGACAAAGCGTTGGAAGATCAACCTGAAATTGAGTCTTATACCACCTTCTATAAAAACGATGAGCAATTTGATTTGCTGAATGGAGACCGTGTGGTAAGGATCAAAGAGCCGGTTTATGGGGATCGTCGTTTTATGGAGTTCTTTGGAATTGAACTGAAATCCGGTGATGTTTCTTTTTTAGAAGAGCCCAATACGGTATTGTTGAGCCAACAGGCTGCCGCGAATTTGTTTGGGGATACTGATCCATTGGGTAAAATGGTGGAGCTGAAATACAATGCGCAGGATCAGGCGCAGAACAGAAGTTGCCGGGTGGTAGGTGTCATCAGCAAGGATCAGGAGAACTCTCACCTGAAATACGATATGATCTTATCGAAGTATGGGCATTATGAACAAACTCTGAATCATATCGATGGGATGAAGGTTTATGGTGCTTACGTATATCTGAGACTTTATGAAAATGCTGATCCTGTTGTTTTATCGGATAAATTTAATTCACTTCTCGAACCTTTCATTGGAGATGCTCATGGACCACCTCTTGAGGCTTTTGAGTCTAAGTTGCAGCCACTCAGTGAAGTTCATTTCACTCCGGGACTTATCAGAGATATTTCATTGGGCGTAAGGCAGTCGCATTTGGATATTTTGTTGATAGTGGGTGTTCTTTTGTTTCTGACAGCCTTGTTTAATTTTTTGGTTATGGATGTCACTATCCGGGATACCAATCTGAAACAGTCGCACATTATGCAAATTATGGGTAGTTCCCGTACCCGTATCTGGTTGTATCATCTTTGGAGAGTCGTTCTTCTTGTTCTTATTGGAGGAACTCTTGCAGTGATGGTTGTAAAATTATTGCGTGAATTAATAAGTGGTCTGTTTACCGGATGGTCGATTGATTTTGGTGATTCCGGTTTTTGGTTGGTTGTTATAGGTTTGTCTGCATGCATTGTATTGGTGTCGGGACTTAGCGATTTGAGAAATGTGTTTAAGAAGTCAGTACTATCGGGGAGCAGATTGAACAGCTCAGTACCTTTGTTGTTGTTTCAGTTTTCCATAGTCGCCGGGCTGATTGCATTTGGATTATTGTTGAACAAACAACTAAATTTTATTCGTGAGAAGGATCTTGGCTTCAATCCTGAAAACATCGCTGTGGTAAGAGTATCGGGGCCGCGTAACGAGAAAATAAATGTGCTCAAAGAGGAAGTACTTAAACTGCCTGGTGTTAAGAGTGCAGCAACGGCTCAGCATTATCCCGGTTTTCGGCTTCAGGATCTGAATCTTGAACTGGGCAATCAGAACTATCCTTTCAAGTTTGCAATGGTTGATCCTGATGCTATAAATACGTTGGATATTAAAGTTGAAGAGGTTTTTAGTGAAAATCAGGAGTTTTCTATTTTTATTAATGAATCATTTTATATTGCACTTCTAAAATCGTTTGCTCAAGAAGACATCGTGGCGGGAAACTTTCCTGGTTCAGAAGACGATTCTCCTGAGAAGATAGATTTTTTCGTTAGTGGGGTCGTGGATGATTTTCACTATAATTCTCTTTACGATGAGGTTGGTAACTTTGCCTTTTTTGTGCAAAGTCCCAAAGACCATCATTATCGTTTTTTATTGGTAAAATACGAAGAAGGTCGGGCTTTGGAAGTCATGGAGGGCATTGATAAAACTTTCTCCATAATCTATCCCGGACCTGCTTTTGAACCCGTTTTTCTTGATGAGCAATTGAGGTCCCAATATGAGTCTGAAGAACGGTTGTTGTCCGTAACCGGTTGGTTTGCTATCATAGCCGTGCTTATAGCTGTTACCGGACTTTTTGCTTACTCAAGTTATTTGGTACGGCGCCGCACCAAAGAAATAGGGATTCGGAAGGTGAATGGAGCTCTGGTTTCTGAGGTGATTGTTTTGCTGAACAAAGGTTTGCTGAAATGGGTGGCTGTGTCGTTTCTCCTGGCTATTCCATTTGCCTTGTGGGGCATGCATGAGTGGTTGAAGAGTTTTGCATATCACACGGCTGTGAGTTGGTGGATTTTTGCTGCTACCGGGCTGATAGTTTTTGCAGTGGCCGCTATTACCGTAAGCTGGAATTGCTGGCGGGCTGCAATCAGGAATCCCGTGGAGGCCTTGAGGTATGAATAATAGCCAACCTCAATGGCTATGTTGTATTTTGACAGGAATTTTTTCTTCTCCAGAACCTGTAACAATTCAAGTTGTAACAACGTCGCATTACTATTCAATACTCAAAACTCAATATCATGAAGACACTGATTTTTCTTTTTGGAATATTCTTAACCCTTAATCTTTCTGCACAGGAAACCATGGATGCAGACGAGATTATAGGTATGATTAACCGGGGCGATGCCGTAAATCTCAAAGGCGTAAAAGTGGTGGGGGAACTTGATTTAACCAATCTGGAAAACCGCCAGCAGGAACGGGGTAACAAAGATTCATTTTTTAGCAATGTGGAGGTGGAACTGGCTTTTGTGAATTGCACTTTTACCGACGATGTTTTGGCTTTTTATTGTGAAGACCACCGGGATAGGTGCTACCGGGCAGATTTCGGGAAGGCGGTCACTTTTATTGATTGTACTTTCAATGGTGAGACGTCATTTAAGTACTCGTTATTTCCGGAAGAGGTGGTGTTTAATAACAATATTTTCTCTCATGAAGCCAATTTTAAGTATTCAAAGTTCCGCAAAGAAACAAGTTTTATTGGAAGCCGGTTTCAGGATGAAGCCAATTTTAAATATGCTGACTTCTCCGGTTTTGTCAACTTTCATGAAGCAGCTTTTGAAGAGGAGGCAAGTTTTAAATATGCCAAATTTCCTGATGGAGCAATGTTCAGTAATGCCCATTTCTACGAAGAGGTAGATTTTAAATATACGGAATACTCAGGAGATGTGATTTTTGAAGGTGCTCAGTTTGATGGGGAGGTGGATCAGAAATATTCACACATTTTAAGTAAACGTAAGTGAATGGGATTGAGATATTACAAAAGTGAGGGCTTCACTTCGAGTGAAACCCCCACTTTTGACTTTTTAAAACTTAAATGTTCTGATATGCCTGATATGGTTCGAAAACCTTATATTCTCTTGTTTAGTTAACTTATTGATAACTATTCGCTGTAAAACACACCATCCAGGAACTCTATCATCTTTTTAATCGCTTGAATGGCATCTTTTTCAAAGCTGGTTCCCAGAAATTCATTCGACCCGGAATCGAGAAAAGCATGTGGTCTTCCTTCATACACCCATAATTCAGCCTGCTGGTCCGCGGCTTTTAGTTTTTTCACATAAGCTTTCACCGTTTTTGGGGTGGTCAGATTATCTTCACTCCCCACAGTGAATAGTTGCGGAGGTAATTTATATTCACCGGCTTCAGGGATGTTGTATATCGGAGAGACTGCCTTGTAAAGTTCAGGATTTTGTTCAATAGAGTAGTCCGGCCCAAAAAGTCCACGTGCTTCGGCATTGGCAAAAGACCAAAAGGCATTTTCCTTCGATTCAAAATTGCCGTTTTTTGCTGATTCATAGATGTCGAAGGCCCCATAACTGATGATGGCTGCCTGCACCTTTAACATGTCTTTTTTGATGATCTCTTCTATGGTTAATCCTTCAGGGATGTAGGTAGGGTTGAATTTCAGGTTTTCCGGACTGAATTGGCCTGTTCCCAGGTTGCGCCCCATATTTAATATGCTCGAGGCGAGATGTCCGCCGGCACTGTCTCCGGTTACAGCCACTTTATTTGGGTTTCCGCCGTAATCAGCTATATTCTCCTTTATCCACAAAAGCGCTCCAAACACATCCTCGATAATATCATCCATTCGGGTTGTGTTGTTGTTGTCACCCAACAACCGGTAATTCACGTTGCAGACGATATACTCTCCATGCCCTGAGATATAGGCAGAGGGCTCTTCCATGATGCTTTGGTCGTTTACAAGCCAGCCTCCGCCGTGGTAAATTACAAGCACCGGATAGCTCTCTTTGCCTGTTTGCGGTACGTGAATATCCATTGTTAGCGGGAAACCTTCAGGACTACTCCACTCAATTTCACGATAGACTTTTGTTTCGTGCAATGGTGCTTTAGCTTTTTGAAATTCTTTTTCTTTCTCCTCCAAATTCAGTTTTACCTCCTCAAATTGGTTTTCAACATCCGAAACCACCACCTGTTTTTCTAAAGCAATTGATTCTTCCAGGTTTATTTCTTCAACTGAAGCACCAATCTGTATCTTGTAAGTCCCTGTTTCAGCAATCCATGCAGATTTTTTGGTGTGATAGGATGCCAAATCATATTTGGATAAACTGAAAGTAATGGTTTCTTTTTCACCTGGCTGGAGCAATCCTGTTTTATGGAAAGCTTTTAGTTCTCTGACCGGTTTTTGTAAATCTCCCTGAGGAGCAGAGATATAGAGCTGAACCACCTCTTTGCCGGGAGTCGATCCGGTGTTTTTTATGGTACAACTTACCTCGTATCCACCTGATTTTTCTTTAACTTTCAGTTTGCTGTAATCAAATGTGGTATAAGAAAGTCCGTAGCCAAATGGATAAGATGTCTTAACTTTGTTGGTTTCAAAATGCCGGTAACCCACAAAAATACCTTCTTCATATTTCACTTCGGCAGGCTTTGCTTCCATAAAGCTGATGTTACCAACCGGAGGAAGATCGAATTCTCTGCCCGGGAAATTCTCTGAGGATTTATGATCTTCGTAGTTTACCGGAAAGGTCATAGTGAGTTTTCCTGATGGATTCACTTTGCCGGTAAGTACATCTGTTATGGCATTTCCGGCTTCCTGACCGGGCTGCCAGGCCAGTAAAATGGCATCCGCCAACTCCTTCCACGAAGCCGTTTCAATGACTCCTCCAATGTTGAGTATTACCACCAGCTTTTTTCCCCGGGAGTGATAAGCTTTTGAAAGTAATTTTATGGTATTCAGTTCTTTGTCGTTCAACAGGAAGTCGTTCTCCACTTTTCTGTCCTGAAACTCCCCGGATGTTCTTCCGATAGTATAAACAGCAAGTTCTGTTCTTTCAGCAATTTGGTTTACCTCTTCCGGTGTCCAGTCTTTTTCGCTTACCTGTTGGTCGGGAGCCATAAAGAACGTTTTCGGAGGGAGATTTTCTTTACCGATTTTAATGTATTCCAGATAAGTATTGGCCAGGTTCTCGTCAATATTCATTTCGTTGTTTTGAGAACCTTCGAAAAGGGAAACTTCGCTGGCATTATTCACATCGCCGCTTCCTGTACCACCGATAAGAGTTTCATAAGATGCAACACCAAAAAGCGCTGTTTTATTGTTTTTGTTCAACGGCAGGGTATTGTCTTTATTGTCAAGCAGAATTATTCCCTGGGCTGCCGCTTTTCTGGCAAGTTCTTTATGATTTTCCAGATCTGGATTGCCGGTTGGTTTGTATCCTTTGTACGAAAGGGTTTGTGTGTAAATATTAAGGATGCGTCCAATATTTTGATCGAGGATTTCCATTGATAACGATCCGTCTTCGATGGCAGATTTGATGGCTTCTCTTTGTTTTTCTATTCCCGGCATGAGCAGGTCATTTCCGGCTTTCATCTGTGCCACGGCATCATCTCCGGCAAACCAGTCGGTCATGACAAATCCTTCAAAACCCCATTCGCCCCGCAAAATGGAGGTAAGCAAATCGTGACGTTGTGACGCATATACGCCGTTAATCTTGTTGTAAGACGACATTACAGTCCATGGTTGTGCTTCCTTTACTGCAATTTCAAACCCTTTCAGGTAAATTTCGCGCAATGCTCTTTCACTGATGATGGCATTCACGGTTGTCCGGTTGGTTTCCTGATTGTTGGCCACAAAATGCTTGATGCTGGTTCCCACGCCTTCACTCTGAACGCCTCTGACAAATGCGGCAGCCATTTTTCCGGAAACTACCGGGTCTTCGGAATAGTACTCAAAGTTTCTTCCGGTAAGCGGATGGCGATGAATGTTCAGGGCAGGAGCCAGCAGGATATCCACTCCGTACTCTTTGGATTCATTTCCGAAAGCCTGGCCAACCTCCTGCATTAGCGCTGTATCCCAGGTGGAAGCCATCAACGAAGCAATCGGGAAAGCTGTAGCATAATAGGTCTTGTCGTCGTTAGGGCGCTCGGGAGTGATGCGTACTCCTGCGGGGCCATCGGCCAATACGGTGGTAGGCAGGTTGATGCGGTTAATGGCAAAAGAGTGACCTGCAGCTCCCGGAACTTTTTCTTCAATCATTTCTGATTCGGGAGTGATGCCCGGCATATTGAAGCCGACACCCACAACGATGTTTATTTTTTCTTCCAGCGTTAATTTTTCAATCATCTTATCGATATTGTTTTCTTTGGTTTTTTGGGCCAGCATGTTTCCGGCCAGGAACAAAACTGCCGCGATAGTAAAAATTTTTTTCATGATAACCTGATTTTTTCAAGATACTTATACAAAAGGTTTTTTACAAAAGAATCAGAAAAGAGGAATGATTCAATTGATAAATGTCAATTGATGAAGTTGATGGCGAATACGGCTTAATGTTTCAACGGTAATGCCCAGAAATGAGGCGATATACTTTAGCGGGGCGCGTTGTATAATTTCAGGATTATTATTCATTAAAGACTGGTAACGCTGAAGAGCTGTTTCAAATTGTATGGACTCCATTCTCAATTGGGATCCAATAAGTGAGCCGGCCAATAATGATCGATAAAAACGGCTGATTTCCAGGTTTTCATCAGATGATTTCTCCAGTCCTGCCTTTGGGAAAAAAGTGATTTCACAATCTTCAAGACATTGAATTATAAGTTTGCTGGGTTTCTCATGGAAATAGCTCATGATGGAGAAGCAAAATTGCCGGTCGTAGGCAAACCATTCGGTGACATCCCGCCCGTCCTTGAGATAGTAGATTCGTACCATGCCGGTTTTTACGAAGTAGATGTGTTTACAGATGGCATCCTGCCTCAGGATAAACTCATTTTTCTTCAGGCTCCTGGTGGTGGTCATTCCTTTAAGTTCAGCGAAAGCTTCGTGAGAAAGGGGTGTAACGTCGGTTATTGCTTGATTTAAAAAGGACATGTGTGCGTTTTGGTTGATAATCATTTCCATGCTCCTTTTAGCAAAAGTAATAAACAAACCCCGGAAAAAGAAGGTAACCGTGAAGTTATGAATAATCTACTTCTCCCCAGAGCGAGGTTTTTCCCTTTTAGGGGAATACATAATGGTGTTGCGTTTTTTTAAGGCCAAAGATCTTTAAGCAATGGACTGGGGCAAAGCCCTATGACAAATATAGGTGGGCAAAACAGAGCCTTCATTTGGGGAAAGCATACAAGAAGGAAAAGGACTAATTTTATTGTTACTAATTGCGTTTTTAATTGGTCTGGATTCCCCTGGGAGCAACTTTTTTCCTTTCAAAACTATTCTTGAACAGGCCAACAGCCTGAAAGCAATAGCCCAGGGCAACGCCCTGGGTTTTGAGGTTTCCCTCATCCCCCCCCCCCCCTCTCATTATTGGTCGCGATGCGACCAATAATGAGAGGGGGGAGTTGTTACAATTTTCCTGGGGCGCTGCCTCAGGCTATTGCTATCAGGCTTTCAGCCTGTTTATTCCTTGCCTGTCTTATGTATAAGGTAGATTAGATATGGAAAAATGAAATATATCGAATTTTTATAATATTGGTAACTACGTGTAATTTTTTGGAGGAAAAGAGTTTTTGACAATGTAAAGGAGGATTGTTAAATTTAGAATTACGGATTAAAGGAATCATTGTCCAAATTAAAAAACCACTCATCATGGCAAAAATCAACGAACACATTATCGGAATTCATGTGGAAGACCGTTTTGACGAAGCCCAACAGGTTCAGGAAATCCTTACCCGCTATGGCTGTTCCATTAAAACCAGACTGGGTTTACATAATACCAACGGAAACAATTGTTCCCAGGGAGGAATTATTATTCTTCAGCTGATTCCGGATAATGAAAAGGCACAGCTTCTGATTAATGCCATGAAGAAGCTTGAAGGTGTGGAAGTGAAAGAAATGGTGTTTTAGTACAAAACTCTTCACACTTGTTTTTCAGTGTTGGCAAAAAAATCACTAATTTGGCCTGCAAAATAGTGTAAACAGATTAACAAAGATACTGAAGGATATGAATATTTTCATGATGATGCAGGCGGCAGGTCAGGCTGTTGCCGATGGGGCTGAACTTGCCGAAGGTGAAGAAAAAGTAACCATTGACCTTATAGAATTGGTAATGCAGGGAGGGTGGATTATGATTCCGCTTTTCCTACTCTCGTTTATTGCCATTTACATTTTTATTGAACGTTATCTTGCCATTAAAAGGGCTTCCCGTGAGGATAAGAGCTTTATGAATCGCATCAAGGATTACATTCATGAAGGTAAGATTGAATCGGCACTGGCCCTGTGTGAGTCCAACGACAACCCGGTGTCCCGTATGATTGCCAAAGGTATTACCCGCATCGGACGACCACTCAATGATGTGAATATTGCTATCGAGAATGTGGGCAATCTGGAGGTGAGCCGTCTTGAGAAAGGTTTGCCTGTGTTGGCTACTGTGGCTGGCGGTGCTCCTATGATCGGGTTTACCGGTACGGTTATTGGTATGATTAAATCGTTCTGGGAAATGTCCAATGCCGGAAGCAATATTGAAGTGGATATGCTTGCCGGAGGTATTTATACTGCACTGGTGACCACTGTTACGGGTCTGATCGTTGGAATTATTGCTTATTTTGCCTACAACTGGCTGGTAGCAAGAGTGGAGAAGGTGGTTTTTAAAATGGAAGCCCGCACCATGGAGTTTATGGATTTGCTCAATGAGCCCGTGCGGTAGTGAAGGACGAACAGGCCTCAATAGGCCTTATTGATTAATGGAAAGAAAACAAACACCATGGCTTTAAAGTCGAGAAGTAAAATAAATGCAACCTTTAGCATGTCGTCAATGACCGATGTGGTCTTTCTTTTGCTGATCTTTTTTATGATCACCTCCACATTAGTGCACCCTACGGCATTAAAATTGCTGTTGCCACAGAGTAAAAATCAGACAGCAGCCAAGCCCCTGACGACGGTTTCCATTACCCGAAACCTTGAGTTTTATGTGGAAGAACGGAGGGTGAGTTTCAGTCAGATTGAACCTTTGCTGAGAGAAAAAGTGGGCCAGAATCCCGAGACCTATATCTCTCTGCATGTGGATGAAAATGTGCCCATGAAAGAGGTGGTAAGGGTGATGAACATCGCCAAACGCAATAAGTATAAGCTGATTTTGGCTACGCGGGCAAAATAGCAGGTAGAACTGATGATCCTTGCTGCAAACTTTGATGTTCGAATTGAACCCCATCCAATTGGTAAAGGAGATTTTAATTTCTCAAACCCTTTTGCTGCAGAGATAATAAAGACGGGTATTGAAATATCGGATAAAGATCCAAAATACTGGTTAAAGGGTTGTTCTAAAACGAATGTTTTGAATGACGATGGTGGTTTTAAATACAATGAAAAGGAAGAATAGTATAAATGGAAGATCGATCAAAAAAAGATAAGCGAGCCGGAGTAATAGGTAGTACCATTTTTCATGCAGTAATTTTGATTTTGCTCATGATTCTGGGTCTTTCCAGTATTCCACGGGAAGAGGAAGGGATATTGGTCGATTTTGGCGATTCGGACACAGGTTGGGGCGCTTCGGAACCTGTTCGCAATAATCCCTCCGGAGAGCAAAATACACCCCCACCTGTCAGTCAGCCCGAACCGGTGAGTCCGCCACCTGCAACTACCGAGGAAACATCGGATGAAGCAGTGAATACTCAGGATTTTGAAGAGGCTCCTGCAATTAGTGAAGAAGAAAAAGCCAAACAGGAGGCAGAGAAAAAACGTCTGGAAGAGGAGCGTAAGCGTCAGGAAGAGATTGAAAGACAAAAACGAATCGAGGAGGAGCGTCAGCGTCAGGAGGAATTGGAGCGTCAGCGTCAACTGGAGGAAGAACGCCGTAAGCGTGAGGAGCAGGAGCGCCAGGCACAGGAAGCCCGCAACAATGTTTCCAATGCATTTAGTAAGTCGGATGGAAGCAATACATCTCAGGGAGAAGCTGGTGGTGCAGGAAATGAGGGAGCCCTTGGTGGAGAACCCGGAGCAGGAACTTACAACGGAACCGGGAAAGGCGATAGCGGAACAGGATTTGATTTGAGTGGACGTAGTCTGAGTGGATCTCTTCCCAAGCCTGAGTATAACATCCAGGAAGAAGGTATCGTTGTAGTTGAGATTACTGTAGATCGCAACGGAAACGTGGTAAGTGCGGAGCCAATTCTCAAAGGAACAACTACTCAGAATTCCTACCTGTGGCGGGTGGCTCGTCAGGCAGCGTTAAAAGCCAGATTTAATAGTGACGGAAATGCTCCTGCATACCAGAAAGGAAC
The DNA here is from genome assembly GCF_003003035.1 of Marinilabilia salmonicolor. GTDB lineage: Bacteria > Bacteroidota > Bacteroidia > Bacteroidales > Marinilabiliaceae > Marinilabilia > Marinilabilia salmonicolor_A. The sequence continues at coordinate 289,477 of NZ_PVTS01000005.1, forward strand.
CATAACTTATCACTTTAATCTGCAGTAAACGTTTTGCCGGATAATGGACATCCAGGATTTTTGTTTTAAAATCTCCTGGTTTACATCGAAATAATGGACGTTTTCAAAATGACCGGGATCCATACCAAATATTTTACAAGCAGACATCATTGGAGAAGATGGCTCGAGATTAATTTTGAAAGGAGAGATGACATTTGGTTGGAATATCCATTGAAGAAAACAGGTAAAGAAAGAATTCTGTATAATGACGCAGTTGAAGAAGCTTTATGTTTTGGATGGATTGACAGTACCGTCAAATCATTAAACGGCGAGACCACCATTCAACGATTTTGTAAACGAAGAAAAAACTCGTCTTTCTCACAACCCAATGTGGAACGCCTGAAATGGCTTTTTGAAAACAATTTAATTCACAACTCATTGAAAAATGAAGTTCAGGAAATAATCCAAAAGAAATTTATTTTTCCGGAAGACATAATCAGGGAGTTAAAGTCGCAAAATGTTGTTTGGGAGAATTTTCAGAATTTCTCAGAACCTTACAAAAGAATTAGAATTGCATACATTGAAAGTGCAAGGAAAAGACCAGACGAGTTTAAGAAACGCTTACATCATTTCATGGATAAGACGAAAGACAATAAACTGATTAAGGGGTTTGGTGGCATTGACAAATACTATTGAATAGAAATGCTGTTTTTTCCATATGGGTCACCACTTTAAATATATTTAAAATACCCCCAATACTTTCAATCCTGAAATCAATACCACAGCAAGAAGGACATATCTGATGTTCTTAGCCCCGATTTTACGGGCATTTTTGGAGGCAAACCAGGCCCCCAGTGCATTTCCGGCTGCAAGCAAAAGACCGTAGCTCCAGGCTATTTGTCCTGCCGTGATGAAAACAACGAGGGCTACAATGGTGAAGGCGAGTACCATCAGTACTTTTACAGCATTGGCTCTGACGAGATTGTAACAGGCACCAAGAACCAGCCCCGCTAAAAGGAAAAGCCCTACTCCGGCTTGTATAAACCCACCATATACCCCGATAAAGAAGAAAATAATGCTGTTGATGATGCGGGATCTGGTGGTTTTAACCTGGTCGGCTTGTCCTTTTATCCAGGCTGCAGGTTTTAGCAGAATCACAAAAAACATGACTACCAACAATCCGCCAATGAAATAATTGAGGATGTCTTCGTTGATTTCAACCGCCACCAAAGCTCCCAGCAAAGAGCCAAACAATGTGGGTATTACCAGCGGCCATTCTTTTTGGGGTTGCAGCTCCTTTTGATGAAGAAAGTTCCGGGTGGCAACCAGATTTTGCACCACTACGCCTATGCGATTGGTTCCGTTGGCCACTGCAGGAGGGAGGCCCATGAACATGAGCAGCGGAAGGGTAATTAATGACCCGCTGCCGGCAAAGGTGTTGATAACCCCTGCTGCAAGTCCGGCTACAACCAAAAGTATGGCATCGGTAATTTCCATTTTTTCCTGGTAGAAGTAATTGTAAAGAATAAAAGCAAAGACGCCCAAGGTGGCTGCGTCTTTGCTTTTTATTTTATGTTCAAACGGAACCTGACTTAAGTCTAATAGGCAAAAATGGGGAAATCCTTCATCATCTCGTTTACTTTGGTGCGAACAGATGAAAGCGTAGCCTCATTGTCAGGATCACTCAATACTTCATCCAGTAAATCAACAACGGGTGCCATGTGCTCTTCTTTCAGTCCACGAGTGGTAAGTGCAGCTGTTCCTACACGAATACCTGAGGTCTGGAAAGGAGAACGATCATCGAAAGGCACCATGTTTTTGTTGATGGTGATGTCGGCAATAACCAGAGTGTTTTCAGCTTTTTTGCCGGTCAACTCAGGGAATTTGGTGCGCAGATCAATCAACATGCTGTGGTTGTCGGTACCACCAGAGATAACTTTATATCCTTTTTCGATGAAGCACTCAGCCATTTTTGCGGCATTCTTTTGAACCTGTTTCTGGTACTCTTTGTATTCAGGTTGCAGTGCTTCGAAGAATGAGACTGCTTTAGAAGCAATCACGTGCTCCAGTGGTCCTCCCTGGATACCCGGAAATACCGCAGAATCAAGCAATGATGACATTTTGCGGATTTCACCTTTCTTGGTTTTTATGCCCATTGGGTTGTCGAAGTCTTTTCCCATAAGGATGATACCACCACGGGGCCCACGCAATGTTTTGTGGGTAGTGGAGGTAACAATGTGTGCATGTTTTACCGGATTTTCCAGCAATCCTGCAGCGATCAAACCGGCGGGGTGGGCCATGTCAATCATGAGGATGGCGCCAACTTTGTCGGCTATTTCACGCATGCGTTTGTAATCCCAGTCGCGTGAGTAGGCCGAAGCACCGCCAATAATCAGCTTTGGTTTGTGCTCCAGTGCCTGCTTTTCCATCATGTCATAATCTACACGTCCGGTATCTTCTTTTACTCCGTACGCAATGGGTTCGTAGAGACGACCTGAACTGTTGACAGGGGAACCGTGTGACAGGTGACCACCATGCGCCAGATCCAGTCCGAGGAACTTGTCACCCGGATTCAATACGGTCATCAGCACAGCCATGTTGGCCTGGGCACCACTGTGTGGCTGGACGTTGGCCCACTCAGCTCCGAAAAGTTCTTTCAGGCGTTCAATGGCCAGGGTTTCACTTTCGTCAACTACCTGGCAACCTCCGTAGTAACGCTTTCCGGGAAGGCCTTCTGCATATTTATTGGTCATGCAGCTGCCCATAGCATTCATTACCTGTTCGCTTACAAAGTTTTCGGAAGCAATCAGTTCAATGCCGTTGAGCTGGCGTTTGTGCTCTTTTTCAATCAGTTCGAAAATTTTCTCGTCTCTCTTCATTGTTTTGTAAAGTTAGGAGTCTTCGAAAAGACCATATATTACTGTTAATTTTTTTCCAAAGGTAATAATTGATTGCCAGATTCTTTGTTTTTTTGAACAAGTGCGTTTCAAAAAATAAAAATCTGAAAACAATTATACTACAGACTATTCTCTACTGGCTATTCTCTACTGGCTATTCTCTAATTTCTACTCATCAGAAAAGTGAATCAATACACGTCGGTAAACAGAGAATATTTTTGATTTGGAGACAAAGCCCAGGTATCGTCCCTGGTCGGTAACCGGGAGGTTCCAGGCGCCTGTTTCTTCAAATTTTCGCATTACCTGATCCATATTTTCGCTGGCTTCAATGAATGCCGGGGGAACGGTCATGAAGTTTTCCACTTTCATTTTATCGTAGAGTTCGTTGTTAAACATGATTTCTCTGATGTCGTCCAAAAGAACGATTCCCAGGAGTTTGCCATCCTCATGAACAACGGGAAAGAGGTTTCTGCGTGCTTTAGCGATTATTTTTACCATCTCGCCAAGCGACATGTCAGGATTTACCGTTTTAAAATCAGTTTCAATAACTTTATTGAGACGCATGAGCGTCAATACAGCTTTGTCTTTATGGTGGGTCAGCAGTTCACCTTTTTTTGCCAGACGTTTTGTGTATATGGAGTGTGGCTCAAAATACATGATGGTCAGATAGGATACGGTGGAGGTGAGAATCAATGGTATGAACAAGGCATATCCGTTGGTGATTTCGGCAATGAGAAAAATTCCTGTAAGCGGGGCATGCATAACTCCGGCCATCAGGGCTGCCATTCCTGCAAGGGTAAAGTGTGAGCTTGGGAGACTGGCCCAGCCCAGATCTTTTAATAGTTTTGATAGAAGGAAGCCTGCAATTCCTCCTGTGAAAAGAGTTGGGGCAAAAATACCCCCCACACCGCCACTACCGTTGGTTGCAGCTGTGGCAACTATCTTAAAAATGATTAGCAAAAGGAGAAAGCCAAGTATCACCAGGTTGTTCTCTTTCAGGGTATAAAAGAATGTGTTCTCAACAATCACATCCGTGTTGCCACTGAGCAAAGCTGATATGGTTGTGTACCCTTCTCCGTATAGCGGCGGGAAAAGGAATATCAGTAAACTCAAAATCAGACCTCCTGTCAGTAAGCGTGCAAACGGGTTTTTTATTTTGAGGATTTTCCCTTCGGCGTACATGCTTCCCCAGGTCATGTAAAGTGACAAAAGCCCGCCAATAACACCCAGAACTACATACCAGGGCAGATTGTTGAGCACAAATTGCTCTTCGAGGTGAAATGCAAATTCGGCTCCTTCACCCAGGAAAAAGGTGGCAATGGTGGTAGCGGTAACAGATGCAATCAGAAGAGGTACCACCGAAGCCATTGTCAGATCCAGCATCAGCACTTCGAGGGTGAATACCATTCCGGCGATAGGGGCCTTGAAAATCCCGGCTACCGCACCTGCGGCTCCGGCTCCGACCAGAAGGGTGATGGTTTTTTGGTTGAGGTGAAACATCCGTCCCAGTGATGAACCAATAGAAGCTCCGGTCAGTACAATAGGGGACTCTGCCCCGACTGATCCCCCAAATCCGATGGTAAAGGTACTTCCGATGATGGAAGTGAATGAGTTGTGCGGTTTCAGATATCCGCCTTTGCGTGAAAATGCATGCAATATTTTCGTGACACCATGACTGATGCTGTCTTTAACGAAATATTTGGAAAAAATAACGGTAAGGAAAATTCCGATCAGCGGGTACGCCAGGTAGAGCCAGTTTTCATGCTCCATGGTAAATCCTTCTGTCAGAAGCTGGTGGGTGAAATGTATGGTGTTCTTTAGTATTACGGCCGCCAAACCGCTGCCCAATCCGATGACAAAAGACAAAAATAGTGTGAAATGTTTTTGTGAAACATTTTTGACCCGCCATATAAGAAAGCGTCCTAATAGTTTTGAAGCTGTTTCCATGAGGACTTCCCCAAAAAATTAATTGTGTGTAAAAAAAAATGTAGATGTCAGAATCTGAGTGCTTCAGGCCTTTTTTTGCCTGATTTTCATTTAATAGCGGTGCAAATGTAGGCCTTTAAGTGATGATTTTCAAAAATGGGGTGTTAAATAGTGTTGGCGAGGGGAGACAGTTGAGGCATAGAGCATGGAGCAAAGAGCAGAGGGCTTGGGTATATGGTAAGAGGGATTCTGGCATTACCAGGTATTTTCCAATCTATAAGTGAAGACGGATATTGTTTTAACTCTGCTTTTTATAGGTGGACCAGCCCCGGCGGGCGGCAGTTTGGTAGCAATTTTGTTGCAATGAATGGAAAAGCCCCGGCAGGGGTGATACCTTGATTAAATGGATTATGAATGGTATTTTGGTGATTTATTGGAGTCCTATAGGCAGAGGTTTTTAGTTGGAAAGCAGATGGGAGAAGATAGAAGGCAGAATGGTTTAAAAATAAAAGCCCTCTTTGCTGCGAAATGGTTGGCAAAGAGGGCTTGTTATATGGTTTGGTGTTATGCTTATTTAGTGTTTGTCCATAAATTACCATTTACTGCGTTACGCTTGCCCGAAAATTACTCATTTACTCAAGTAAACTGCGTATTTTCGGGCTTCGCAAGCCTTGTAACTGGCACTTTCTTGACAAACACATGACCAGAACCAAATTTTGCTTAGTTTATGGACAGGCACTATTTAGCAGGGATGTTTTCCAGGGTTTCTACCAGAAAATCCCAGAATTTCTGAACCGTTTCCACATTTACTTTCTCATCAGGAGAGTGCGGGAAATTAATGGTAGGACCGAAAGAGATCATGTCCCAGTTGGGGTAGGCATTTCCCAGAATGCCACACTCCAGTCCGGCATGGATGGCTTTTATTTCAGGTGTTTTTCCCCACTTGTTCTTATAGACTGTTTGCATGGTTTTGAGGATCTCTGAATCCATGTTGGGTTTCCATCCGGGATATTGCCCGTCGAACCATACATGTGCGCCTGCAAGCAAGAAGATGCTTTCGAGTGTGGATTCAACGTCTTCTTTGGCGGTATCCACGCTGGAGCGGATAAGTGCTTTCACTTCCACCTCTTTGTTGTGCGATTTCACAATGGCCAGGTTCAGAGAGGTCTCCACCAGTCCGGGCATTTCTGTGCTCATGCGGATAACTCCGTTGGGACAGCCCTGAATGGCATTAATCAGGTCGTCCTGGGTCATCTCATCCATTACGAAATGTGGTTTTTCAGTATCTTCCAGTTTAAGGGAGAGATCAGGTTCTACATTTTTCAGTTCGTTGATGAAGATGTTTTTATATCCTTCCACAGTCTGTTCCACATCCTTTAGTTTGCTTTCAGGGATAGCTATGATGGCAAAAGCCTCACGTGGGATGGCATTACGTAAACTGCCACCCTCAATGGTGGAAAGTCGAACCTGCTCATGGGCTACCAGATGTTTCAGAAGTCTGAAAAGTAGTTTGTTGGCATTTCCACGTTCCAGCACAATATCCATTCCGGAGTGCCCCCCTTTCAATCCTGTAAGGCTGATTTTTTTGGCTATGTAGCTTTCGGGGAACTCTTCTTCCATGTAGGTGAAAACTGCGTTGGCATCCGTTCCTCCGGCACATCCAACGTACAGTTCTCCTTCATCCTCAGAGTCCATATTGATAAGGATATCGCCCTGAAGAATCCCGGGCTGCAGGGCGTTGGCTCCTGTCATGCCCGTCTCTTCATCAATGGTAAAGAGTGCTTCCACAGGCCCGTGCTTGAGATTGTTACTGGCCAGAACTGCAAGGGCAGCGGCCACACCAATCCCATTGTCGGCCCCCAGAGTTGTTCCATTGGCTTTTACCCAGCCATCTTCTTCATAAGCTTCGATGGGATCTTTGTCGAAGTCGTGTTGCTTGTCACTGTTTTTCTGGGGTACCATGTCCAAATGACCCTGCAATACCACGCCTTTTGAATTTTCCATACCCGAAGTGGCAGGTTTTCTGATAATCACATTTCCTGCTTTATCCTTGATGGTCTCCAGACCCAGGCGTTTGCCTTCCTGTTCAACAAAATCTATGGCTTTTCCTTCATTTTTAGAGGGTCTCGGTATTTGTGTCAGCTTGTGGAAATAGGTCCATACCAGCTGAGGTTCCAGATTGGCGATGTTTTTGTTCATTTTTTTATCTGTTTAAAGGCCCCCTAAATCCCCCCAGGGGGGACCCGGAAAAGGGCTTTTTATTAATAATTTGGCTTTTGTAGCTAAAGTTTAGGGTTACGGGTTCTGGGTTCCGGGTTTTGGGTTGAGTGTCTGAGTGCTCTGTTAGTTATCTGGCCATGAGGGATTTGGATTTTTGAAAAGAAGTCAGGCTGGCTAATTTTCTCTTAACCTAAACTTTAATCTTAACCTTAACCTCAACCTAAACTAACAGCACCTTTCATTAAGAAATAGGTCATCAGCTTTCATGCGTCTGTCAGACCATTGATTCGACTTTTTGGAATCTCTTATCTATTGACTACAAACTAAAAACTACTGACTACTTCTCTATTCTCCAGCCTCTTTTATCGATCACTCCTGTACCCTGATATTCAAAATCGCTCCCGTTGCCGGATCCATTTGCACGCTGGTGTTGGGATTGTCGAGCAGTGAAGGAGGCATCGTATGCAAAGAGCCAAACTGTCCCAATAGCACGTTTTCTTCTGTGAGCAGCTTGGTTCTGTCAATCACTTTCACTGTTGCTTTTCCGGGTTTGCAATAAATCATGCCGGTACGTTCTTTGGGGTTAACCTGGATTTTGTTGTTTTCAGTGGCTTCATGGTTTACCACTTCGATGTAAACAGGTGTTCCTGTCATATCGTCAATTTGGGTAAAGCCTTTTTGTCCGGAGAACCGGAAAAGTACCTGATTGGCAGATGCGGTGATGTCCGGGGTGAAGGTAAATGTTTTTGTTGTTGTCTGCGTTTGTTTTTTGCCCTTGAAAAGAGAAAGATATTGCTCTTCCATACGATCCAGCCCTTCAAGAATTCTTCGGTAGGAACCTTCGTCGGGAGGCAGGTTTTTTACGTCACCCTCGAGTAGCCTTCTTCTGGTTTCGCGAATGTCATATATTGCTGCAGCGACCTCTTCTGCGGTAGCTGCACTGGATGTTTTGATAAGTTGTTCTTCAGTGAATGGAATGTCGTTGAAGTTTATTTCATCAACCTTCTTCGAAGAATCATTGGTTGGTTCTGATGTTTTATGGAATCCCTTGTCGAAAGAAGAGTTAAAGCCCAAAAGGGTGCCGTCAGGGGTGAGGTTAACTGCTGCACCGGCAGGGATACCTTGTGCTGCGATGCTGAAACTCTTTTCAGGGTCGGGGTTACCAGAGGTGAAAATGACTGCCTCGGTTATTTCCCAGTATTCCCTGTCCTCGGTGATGATGTCCGAAAGATTCAGGTATCGTTCGGAATATCTGTAGTAAGGCCCCCGTTTCTCTGTTACTTTTTGTGCAGTTACTTTTATGTTAACAACGGTGGTTGGTAAATGATAGATTAATTTCCCTGATGATGCAGTTGTTGAAGCATCGGAAAAATCGGCCTTGGAAACAACCCTGGGTGCACTGCAGGCCCCTAAAAAAAGGATAAGAACAAGAATAGAAAGGTTGGTTATTTTTTTCATTTTTTTTTGATTTTGCTTTAGCCTGGATGATTGACTTCGTTTCATTCCAAACTCAAAGTTACGAAAATTAAACAGCTCAAAGGCTATGAAATCATATCGAATATGGGCAACAACGGTTGACTACCTGCAATTTTTACTCCGAAACATCTCTGAAAGCTTCCTGAAGGTGGTCAATGATGTCAGAAGCTATAAGGCCTCTCATTCCATTGCGGGCAGCAAGGTCGCCTGCAAGTCCGTGAATGTAAACTGCGGCACGTGCTGCATCCAAAGGTGCAATTCCGGAGGCGAGTAGTCCCAGAATGATTCCTGTCAAGGTATCACCGCTTCCTGCAGTTGCCATTCCGGGGTTTCCAGTGGGATTGAAGCTGACTATACCTTCAGGGGAAATCACAGCCGTGAATGCTCCTTTCAATATCAGGACAACCTGGTGTCGCCCGGCGAATTCGATGGCTTTTTGCAATCGCAGGAATTCATTGTCTGACTCTCCGGCCAGTCGCTCAAATTCCTTAGGGTGAGGAGTAAGAATGGCATTCGTGGGAAGGAGTCGCAGCAATTCGGGATCTGCACTTAATATATTTAATGCATCCGCATCAAGGACCATCCTTTTTTCACCGTCTGCCTCTAATAGCTCCCTTAGGGCTCTTTGGGTGTTCACGCGGGTTCCAAGCCCCGGGCCTATGCCGATTGCCTGAAATTGTTTGAGATCCGGGTGTTCGGTAAACATTAGGTCGGATCGATCCACGCTCATCATAGCTTCCGGAATGGCGGTTTGTAAAATGGAGACCGCGCTGTGTGGAACGTGGGTTGTCAATAATCCTACCCCTGATTTCAAACAGGCCCTTGAAGCAAGCAATGCCGCACCCGTTTTGCCGTAGCTGCCGGCAATGAGCAGGGCATGCCCCATGGTTCCTTTGTGAGCAAATCGATGGGGAGGCGGTAATATTTTTCTGATCTCTTTTGGGGTGGCAATGCTCCAGGGAGTTGAGGTTTTTGCAATTTTTTGCCTGCTCAAACCAATTGGGAGTACGCTCCAGTCACCCGTAAAATCTCTGTTTTCGGGGAACAGAAACGCCAGTTTGGGCATCTGAAATGTAAGGGTAAAGGTAGCTTTAACAATGTTTCCCCTTTGATTATTACTGTTGTCCTCACAAAACAACCCTGATGGCACATCAATGGAAATAATTTTGGTAAAGGAGCTGTTGATGTGGGTTACAATTTTGGCTGCCTTGTCATTAAGAGGTCGGTTGAGCCCGGATCCAAACAAGCCGTCAATGGCCACAGCTTTCGGCTCCACAGATGCCGGCAATTCTTCTTTTGATAAATCTGTGATGAAGATTTCGGGAATTTGTTGTAGGCGTTCCAGGTTGATTTGGGCATCTGGCGAAAGGTTCTCCCTCCTGTAAAGGTACGTTTTAACCCTATGGCCTTTATTTATCAGCATTCTGGCAATGGCAAGCGCATCGCCTCCGTTATTTCCGGGGCCTGCAAAAACGCTGAATGCAGAGGTTGGGAAATGTTCTGAGATCCATCGATAAGCCTGGTGTGCTGCTCTTTCCATAAGGTTAATGGAGGCAATGGGTTCATGGGTGATGGTGTGATTATCCGTTTCCCCGGTTTGTTGTGATGTGAGAATTTTTATCCCCATAAAATTTTTTTGTTAAAATCAATTTGGAACCACTTCGGTCCTGCATGGTATTTTATATATTCCTGTACTTCATATTGGTTGCTGAAGCTGAAATGTGACAGGTTTAGCTACAAGAGGTTTATGGTAATCGGGTTTAAAAATATCTTGCCGGTTTCATTCATAATATGAGAAATAACACGTTAAACTTAGCTTACAAAATGTATTTTTGTAATTGATCTGTTTTCGCGCGAATGATTTCTGTGGCGAAAGCATCTCTTTTTCAGCTTGTTGGGTTGGGGAGTTGTTCTTTATTTCCAATCTTGATAGGCTTTAATGAAAAAAAGACAAACCAAAACAGCAAATTGTTTGCGTAAAAATTAATAATTTTCACACTTAGAAATATCGATAGCCTGCCGGATTTTATTGTGCTCCGGATGAAGAATTTATCGATGATCCTAAAAGTTAACAAAAAATAGAACGTAAAAACCAATAAACCTAAATTTTAAAAAAGAAAAGAATGGACACACCATCACAAAAACATCCCCAGGGATTATGGGTGCTGTTTTTCACAGAGATGTGGGAACGGTTTAGTTATTACGGGATGCGTGCACTTTTGGTACTGTATCTTACATCGACTATTGTAAACGGTGGATTTGCTTATGCCGAGAATCATGCATTGGAAATTTACGGAATATTCACTGGTCTGGTCTATTTAACGCCGATTATCGGAGGTATTCTGGCAGACAGGCTCATGGGGCAACGAAAGGCCATTATTATTGGTGGTATAATAATGGCTCTGGGGCAGGCTGCACTGGCCTATTCTGAGTATGTGGTCAGTTCCGGTATTTCCCTTGCTCCTGATGCACTGCAGGAGTTACGTGAGTATTGGTTGTTTATCGGTCTTGGTCTTTTAATTGTAGGAAACGGGTTCTTTAAACCAAACATTTCTACGATGGTTGGCCGTTTGTATGCCGATGGCGATCCCAGGAAAGATTCAGCTTTTACCATCTTTTATATGGGTATCAACCTGGGGGCGTTTCTGGCACCTCTTCTGGCCGGATGGCTGGGCGAAAGTGTTGGCTGGGCCTGGGGATTTGGTTCTGTATCTGTTGGTATGGTTTTGGGAACTATCTGGTTCTGGCTTCAGCAGGAGAAACTCGGAACCATCGGTTTTGGTCCCAAGCGCACCTTTCAGACCGATACCGCAAAGCTGAATGGTCGCGACTGGCTTCACATTCTTGCCTGGGCTTTGGGAATAATTGCATTCATTTATCTGTTTGTTAAAACCTGGTGGACTATTCCCGAAGAGGCTACTACCTGGATTATCCGCATTGTTGCCATTGTGTCTATTACTGCGATTGCTTACATTATTATAAAAAACACTACCGGAAAGACCGAATGGAGCCGAATCGGAGCCATTTTGGTGTTCTGTTTCTTCAACATCTTTTTCTGGTCAGGTTTTGAGCAGGCAGGTGGTACATTCAACCTTTTTGCGCGTGACTTTACCGACCGTATGATTGGCAGTTTTGAGGTTAAAGCCAGCTGGTTTCAATCAGTAAATGCCATTATGATTGTTGGTCTGGCACCTGTCTTTTCCATGTTGTGGGTGTGGCTGGGACGTCGCAACCCCAATACTCCTGTGAAATTTGGTCTCGGGCTTGCTCTCTTGTCACTTGGTTTTGTGGTGATGTATGCTGCAGACAGCCATGCTACCGGTTCCAACCTGGTAAGCCCCATGTGGCTGGTAATGGTTTATCTGTTGCACACCATGGGTGAACTTTGTCTCAGTCCTATCGGATTAAGTATGATCAGTAAACTGTCCCCTCCGAAGATTACCTCTTTGATGATGGGACTTTGGTTTGCTTCTACTGCCCTGGCCAACTATCTGGCGGGTGCATTAAGGGGAATCCTTGAAAATTATCTGCCCGATATGAACTTGTTCCTCTTCCTGGTGATTTCTTCCGGTTCGGCAGCATTGCTGTTGTTCCTCATTTCTCCATGGTTGAAGAAAATGATGCGGGGCATCGATTAGATAATTGTTGATTGTTGATATAGTAAAGCCCGGAGATCTGTGAAAGCAGGTTTTCGGGCTTTTTTATTGAGGGTTTCACTTCAAGTGAAGCCCTCAAATTGTTAGGTGATTGTCTTTTTTGAATAGTTGGCTCGAAAAGTTCAAGTTTTTTAATAAATTTAAAGATTCTGTATTAAGCGTGTTGGATACGAAAAAGGATATAAAACAGAAGGCGAGAGCACCAGAGGTGTCCCGCCTTAAATGTTTTCACAACGGAATAATCCTTATTGTGAATTGCTTCAAAATGTAGTACAAGTTTAAAAAGAAATTATTTAAAATACAAAACTAAAATAATAACCCTGAAAACTATTTGAGATGAAACGCATTTTAGGACTTGACCTTGGAACGAATTCTATTGGATGGGCACTGGTAGAGAAAGATGAGAAGAAAAAGGAGATAATAGGGATGGGGAGTAGAATTGTTCCTTTATCTCCGGATGATAAAGATGAGTTTTCAAAAGGAAATACTATTTCCAAAAACCATCGGCGAACTGTAAAGCGAACTCAAAGAAAACTTTATGACCGGTATCAATTAAGACGGAATGCTTTAATTGAAGAATTGAAGAATAAAAATATGATGCCTGATGAAGATTTAATCCATGTATCAAAATTCAGGCTTTGGGAATTAAGAAGTAAAGCAGTGGAAACAAAGCTGACTTTGCCTGAAATAGGCCGGATTTTATTGCATCTAAACCAAAAAAGAGGTTATAAAAGTGCCAGAAGTGAAGAGAATCTTGATAAGAAGGATACAGAGTATGTAGAGAAAGTAAAAAACAGGCATGAGGAATTAAGAGATGCAGGCCTTACAATAGGGCAATATCTTTTAAAGGAGTTGAAAAAAAGTGAAAATTTTAGGACAAAAGATCTTGTTTATCCCAGAGAAGCATATATTGAGGAATTTGATAGAATTATTTCGATTCAGAAGGGGTACTACCCTGAAGAGCTTTCTGAAGACTTTATTCAACGGATAAGAAATGAAATTATTTTTTATCAAAGAGCTTTAAAATCCCAAAAGGGGCTAGTATCCATCTGCGAATTTGAAGGTTTCTGGATGGAGAAGGAGGGTAAGAATCTATACGTTGGCCCCAAAGTGGCTCCCAAGAGCTCCCCGCTTTTTCAGATTGAAAAGATATGGGAAACCATTAACAATATCCGTCTCAAAGACAAATATGGTCAACCTATTGTGTTAGGGATAAGGGAGAAAGAAAAATTATTTAAGGTTTTAAATATTCCTGGTGCCGGAAGCGAGGATTTTGATAATTTTTCAAAATACAGCTTAGATCGGAATGGCAAATTATCTTATTCGAAGTTATTGAATCTACTTGGTTTATCTAAGGATGATGTTTATGCAAATAAACAACTTGAAAACGGTATTCAGGGAAATATTCTCCGACAAAAAATTTTGAATTGTTTTAATAATCCGGATGAGTTTTCTGAATTACTTCGTTTTGACATTTCATTTATAAAAACAGATAAGAAAGTTCATCTTTATGACAGAAAAACCGGTGAAGTAATTCATGAGGAAAAAGAATCTATTATTGCAAATAAAGCCGAAGATATCGAGAAAGAGCCACTTTATAGACTATGGCATGTACTTTATTCCATTAAAGACAGAGAGGAATGTGAGAACATATTAAAAAAGAAATTCAATATTCCTCCTGACTCAGCTGAAAAACTTTCTGCATTAGATTTTACTTTAATGGCATTTGGAAATAAATCGGTGCGAGCGATTAGGCGGATTTTGCCATATCTGGCTGAGGGGTATGACTACTCTGAATCATGCATGTTAGCAGGATATAATCATTCTAATTCATTGACAAAAGATCAAAATAGAGATCGCCAAATAGCTGAAAGGCTTAGTTTACTTGAAAAAAATAGTTTGCGTCAGCCGGTTGTGGAAAAGATTTTGAATCAGATGATTAATTTGGTAAATGCAGTAATTGAGGAATATGGACATCCCGATGAAATACGTATTGAATTGGCCCGGGAATTAAAGCAAAGTAGACAAGAGCGATTTGATGCAGATAAGGCAATCAGGAAGATTGAAAGGGATAATCAGTCAATAAGAAAGGAGTTGGTCGAAAACTATGCCTTGCGTGCTTCCAGAAATAATGTCATAAAATGGCGCTTATATCATGAAATGAATAATCAAAAGTTGAATGCGATATGTGTTTATTGTGGACAACCAATAAGTTTTACCGATGCCATTAAAGGAAATGATGTTGATATTGAGCATATTATTCCGAAAGCGAAATTATTTGATGATTCTCAAAGTAATAAAACTTTATCTCATAGATCATGTAACCGGCAAAAAGACAAGCAAACTGCCTTTGATTATATGAAAACTAAAAAGGAGGATGAATTTCATGAGTATATTGAGCGTGTTAATTATTTGTATAAGAATAGGTTGATTGGTAAGGCAAAACGCGATAAACTTTTAATGTCGGAAGATAAAATACCACAAGATTTTATTCAGCGCCAATTGAGAGAATCTCAATATATCGCACGCAAATCTCGTGAAATACTTATGGAAGTTTGTCATGATGTTTGGACGACAAGTGGTACTGTAACAGCAGAATTACGTCATATTTGGGGCTGGGATGATGTTTTGATGAATTTGCAGATGCCAAAATACAAGAAATATGATTTAACTGAAGAAATTGAATTTGAGAATAACGGGCAAAAGCATAAAAAAGAAAGAATTACTGACTGGAATAAAAGAAATGACCATAGACATCATGCTATTGATGCTTTAACAGTGGCTTGTACTGAACAAGGATTTATCCAAAGGCTTAATACGCTCAATTCGGGCAAGACCAGAAACGAAATGCTTCGTGCGATTAATGAGTTTCAAAAGAATGCTTCAGAGGTTGATAACAAAAGAAGTGAATTTGAAATAGAAAAACGAAAGTTATATCAGGATTATCTGTTTGTAAATAAGCCATTTTCCACAAACGAAGTTGAGCAGGCTGCATCGAAAATCATGATTTCTTTTAAGCCAGGTAAAAAAGTAGCAACATGGGGAAAGAGGAAGGTAAAAAGAAATGGACGAAAAGTAACTGTTCAATCTGATATTTTAGTACCAAGAGGAGCTTTAAGTGAAGAACAAGTTTATGGAAGGATTAAAGTACTGAAACGAGAAAATCCAGTTAAATTTTTATTTCATAATCCCCATTTAATTGTAAAGGAGAGAATCAGGAAGAAAGTTCAAAAGCGATTAAGTGAGTATGATGACAATCCAGATAAAGCTTTGAAAAGCCTGGAAAATGAACCTATCTACATAAAAGATGACATTCTTTTGGAATGGGCTAGCTGTTACAGTGAAGAATACGTGTATAAGTATAAAGTTGATGTTGATTTTAAGAAAGCTGACAAAATCATTGATGATAGAGTTAGAGAAATAGTAAAACAGCGTCTTTCAGAGTTCGATAATAACCCCAAAGAAGCGTTTAAAGATTTGGATGGAAATCCTATTTGGTTTAATGAAGAGAAAAATATTCCTATAAAATCAGTGAGATGTTTTACAGGTTTATCAAGTATCGAACCCTTAAAAAAGAATGCAAACAATGAAGTGACCGGATTTGTAAAGCCGGGAAATAACCATCATATCGCTCTGTATTTGGATGAAAACGGTAAACTGCAGGAACATATATGTACGTTTTGGCATGCGGTTGAACGAAAGAAGTATGATATTCCGGTTATAATAAAAAATACGGATGAAATTTGGGAAAAAGTTCTGTCTGAAGGAGAAGATTATTTTCCGGATGATTTTCTTGAGAAACTACCGGATATAAAATGGCAATTTGTTACCAGCCTTCAGCAGAATGAAATGTTCCTTCTGGGGTTGCCAGAAGAGAATGTAAGACAAATTAATGTTAATCAAAAAGACAACTATTCTTTTTTGAGTGATTATTTATATCGGGTCCAGAAGATTACTTCGGGCGATTATGTTTTCAGGCATCATTTAGAAACTCAAATA
Organism: Marinilabilia salmonicolor; assembly: GCF_003003035.1. Lineage (GTDB taxonomy): Bacteria > Bacteroidota > Bacteroidia > Bacteroidales > Marinilabiliaceae > Marinilabilia > Marinilabilia salmonicolor_A. Next base: position 305,630 of record NZ_PVTS01000005.1, read on the forward strand.
GTTGATACGACAGATTCGAAGCTTTGTAAACGTTGGTATAGAGTGCAAAGCTTGAAGGCTTTTGCAGGTTTGAATCCGGTAAAAATTCGGGTTGATGTTTTGGGGCGGATGGTCTGGTATCAAAAATGTTTCTAAATGGCTTTACTTGATAGTCAGGGCTTCACTCCAAGTGAAACCCTGACTAAAGAAAAACCTAACCCAATTGATCTGGAAGAAGGAAAATTGTATCACATCTACAATCAGGGCAATAATCGTCAGAAAGTTTTTATGAACAGGGCAAACTATTTATTTTTTCTCAAAAAAGTTCGCAATCACATTGTGCCTCATGCTTATATTTTGGCCTGGTGTTTAATGCCAAACCACTTTCATTTCATGATTTATGTTAATAAGATTGAGATTGTCGTCGGAAAAATTAGTGAGGGCTTCACTTCGAGTGAACCCCTCACTAAATTACCTCAAAAACGTACTATGAATGAGTCCATAGGAGTAATGATAAAATACTATACCAGAGCAATAAATATGCAAGAGCAAACTTCCGGAAGTCTGTTTAGAAAGAAGTCAAAAGCTGAATGCTTAAATCCCTCGGATGGTATTACTCCTGCATTTTTCAATTCAAACTCAGGGACACTGATGAATGTTTGCAACTTGACGAAAAGAATATCCTCAAATCTGTTTTGATTATATTCATTATAACCCTTTGACTTCTAATTTCGTATCAAATATTACAGAATGGGAATTTTCTTCTGCCCCCGATTATTACTCAAATAGAATGGGAAGGTTGATAAATAAGAAAAGAGCCAGGGAGTTCGGGATTTGTTGGTAGAGGTTAACATCCTTTTCTTACCATCAATAGTGAGGGCTTCACTCAAAGTGAAACCCTCACTAGTTGGACTGGGATGTCAATCAATACTTCTATCTATGATAAAAAAGACACTTTATTTTGGAAATCCTGCCTATCTGAGTTTGCGTAGCAGCCAACTTGTGCTTAATCTGCCTGATGCCAACGGAATGGATGATAAATCAGGACGTAACACCATTCCAATTGAAGATATCGGTGTTGTTGTTTTGGATCACAGGCAGATTACTATTACTCATGCTTTGATAGAAAAGCTTGTAAGTAATAATTGTGCAATTATCACCTGTGATCAGTCACACATGCCGCAAGGATTGTTAATGCCGCTTTCCGGAAACTCTGTTCAGGGAGAAAGGTTTGCTCATCAATTATCCTCTTCTGTTCCTCTGAGAAAACAGCTTTGGCAGCAAACAGTTAAAGCCAAGATAACCAATCAAGCAATCTTGTTGAAAGACGTACGGTCGAATGTAAATACTGATAATATGCATCACTGGGCTTCCTGCGTTGCTTCCGGAGATAGTGAAAATCATGAAGCCAGAGCAGCAGCATATTACTGGGGCAATATTTTTGATATTGATAACTTTAGGAGGGGCAGAGAGGAGAATCCGCCAAATAATTTACTGAATTATGGCTACGCCATTTTGAGAGCCATTGTTGCACGTTCTTTAGTTGCTTCCGGACTCTTGCCTACGGTAGGCATTCATCATCACAATCGTTATAACGCCTATTGTCTTGCTGATGATATTATGGAGCCATATCGTCCATTCGTGGATAAGGTGGTTTTGAAAATTATTGATTCCGGACTGGATTATTCCGAATTGAGTAAGGAAGTGAAATGGCATTTGTTGAGTATTCCGCAGACAGATGTGTTGATTAATGGAAAACGAAGTCCTTTGATGGTAGCAGTATCACAGACTACCGCCTCACTTTATAGTTGTTTTGAGGGCAGTAGCCGAAGAATTTCTTATCCGCAATTTGAAAATTGATATGAATCGCCTTAACGAATATAGAGTTATGTGGGTTATGGTTCTTTTTGATTTGCCGACAGAAACGAAAAAAGACCGTAAGATATACAGCACTTTCCGGAAGAAAATGCTGAATGACGGTTTTGTGATGTTCCAGTTTTCTATTTATATCCGACATTGTCCCAGCCGGGAAAATGCAGAAGTGCACATGAAGAGGGTGAAAAGTTTTTTGCCTCCCAAAGGGAATGTGGGGATTATGAGAATTACAGACAAACAGTTTGGTGATATGGAGCTGTTTTACGGAAAAGAAATTACCAAAAAGGAAACTCCATATATGCAGTTGGAATTGTTTTAAAATAAAAAAGTCCGGCGAACCGGACTTTTTTATTGAAACTGACAGCTCATTTTTTGATTCTAAATTCGTGAGTAATTTGCTGATGCATAGTCGTTTGTTTCGAGGTCTGCTGTCAGCGCTACTGCAAAGATACATTTTGAAAGCAATTCACAACAATAACACACTTTCAACTATATTGGTTTGTGCTGTCAGCGCTACTGCAAAGATACATTTTGAAAGCAATTCACAACATGAACACAAGGGTAACAACAATAACAAAAGCTGTCAGCGCTACTGCAAAGATACATTTTGAAAGCAATTCACAACTCTTACGGGGAAGATATGTTTAAATTTTCTGCTGTCAGCGCTACTGCAAAGATACATTTTGAAAGCAATTCACAACAGAATTGGTAATTTGGTTAAATCCAAATACGCTGTCAGCGCTACTGCAAAGATACATTTTGAAAGCAATTCACAACTATTGTTGTTCTGTGCCCTCAGCCATGAGTGCTGTCAGCGCTACTGCAAAGATACATTTTGAAAGCAATTCACAACAAAAAGAGATTAATAACAAAGAGGAACTGCGCTGTCAGCGCTACTGCAAAGATACATTTTGAAAGCAATTCACAACGTTCTTTGACTGGTCAAATATCTAACCTGGGCTGTCAGCGCTACTGCAAAGATACATTTTGAAAGCAATTCACAACAAGAATTACTTTATTAGTCAACTCCACTCCGCTGTCAGCGCTACTGCAAAGATACATTTTGAAAGCAATTCACAACGTCACGGGCAATGTATATGTCCGTGATTTTGCTGTCAGCGCTACTGCAAAGATACATTTTGAAAGTATCCACCCCAGCAATGACATCTTTCCTGGCATGATCCAGACGCCTACCTTTGTCAAAAAAAATCATGCAACACAGAAAATCTTTAAACCAGAG
>NZ_PVTS01000006.1 GCF_003003035.1 Marinilabilia salmonicolor
ATCCTTCCCCACCACTTCAATATCGGTGATGATGCCACGAAAATCGTTGGTTTCGCCACTTTGGCGATGTTTCATCCTGATGCCAAGGTTTTTTCCAAGCTGATCGTATATTGTTTCGGGTGTCTCAGTCCACACCGTAGGTTTACCGGGACGGTAGTTTACCTCCACCTGAAAAGTATGGTGTCCGCTCATCGTCTGATGGAGTTGCATTTCGGTGTAGTCACATTTTTGACCGTCCACGATAACATCCACCTGGACATTGTTAAGTTCTGATGAATTCATTGAAGTAAAAATTATTTTTTAAGGTTTAGGAATCACATATATCTATAAATATCAAATTCTTCTACTGCACAAAAACCCTGTAATTAAAGTCATCGGGAGAGAAACGTCTCAAATCGGCATGTAATTCTTCTGAAAAATATCCCTTTTCATTATGTGCAAGTTTCTTAGATGCAGAAACATACACATCAATTGTTCGAATGACTCCTTCCCCGGGAATTGTACTTGCGACATATCCACGTTTCACCTCAACTTTCCCTGCAAAATTTCCATAGCGACTGTTACAAAAGTTGATGATATCTTCTTTAGAGTAAACTGAGCCATGCGATGTCAGGGAATATTTATACATAGCTGTTTGCTGAGTGTTATCAGGAGCCATCTGCCCCCCCCTGGTAGTTGAAAGTAACTGGGCCGATCCTCTTTCAATGTCGGAATCCGAAGTATAAAACAACACTTCTGATGCATTAATATCGTTGGCTACAGGTCCGTTGGAAAGCCAATATTCCGGGAATAACATCCGTGAATCCTCAACTTCCTGCTCAAGAATCAGATAGGAGACCACTTCCTGGCTATTATTCTTCACATCTACCTTGTGTTCCAAATGATTTATTTGTTCTAATAAATCAACAGCACTTTCGGCCAGTGTATCTTTTTCAGAACTTGAAAAAGCCACGCTTTCATCATGTAATAAATCGATAAGTCTGACCAGATATTCCCGGGCATCAGCAGAACTGAAGCGTTCGCATCCTCCTCTACGCAAAGAGTAAGTAAAATTGCTTTTGTCCTTTTCATTGTCACGAAGGTTCTCATAGTAATGATTTCCGAAAGAATCGGCAACTGAGTTTACCGCAATAAAAAATTCATTCTCTCCCATCATCAGCGGCACAACTGTTGACATCTCATTTATTGAATACTCTATCCGTTCCCTATACTTATTAGCAATAGGAAAAGCATTGATATTTACCGTCATCTCGTCCATAATATGCTCTTCAAAAAACGGGGGGAACTCAACTTTAAGCCACAATAATGGTTTAGAAGATTGTTGAACTACATCATCGGGAAATAATTCAACAATTTCTCCTGGAAATAATTCGGTGGTATCCTCCCAATGAAGGATTCGTGAATTAATGGTAACAAACCGGTGATAATACTTATTCAAAATATCATCATCAATCATGTTGCACATCTCATATTTATGGGCAAATTGCCCTTTCCGGTCACTTCCCTCATCGGTAAATGAGTACACACCGGTTTTAACATCTAAGGCATTTTTGCCCTGATGCCATTTACAATAGGACAAAAGGCGAAAATATTCTTCTTTTTGTTCGATATATGGAAAATCAAAATAAAAAGAAAGATTTTCAAGCACTCGTATCTCTTTTCCCAGGTCAAGACCAATCCACATTTTCCGTGACAATAAGTGCGATGGTTGCTCAGGCCATGCCACCACATCCCTGGTCATAACATTATCAACGTGGTAATAGCCTTTCTCATTTACAATTGCGGCGACCTTGCCGTTAATTATTTGCGGTGTACAAACAGGTGTAAACCCAAGACGTTTTAGATTTGCTTTCTTTAAGAAGCCGGCATTCTTATAAAAGAACTCAGTTGTTTTATCAATCTGCGATATTCCACTAACTGATCTGACCCGCATAATGGCATGTGCCGGTCGTACAGAAACCATATTAGCCGGAGTCAAAGCACGTGCTACTTTTTCAAGTATCCGGGTTTCTATGTTTTTCATTTCCCCGGAGAGTTTAAAGATCTCACCTGCAAGACCCTCGATCATCAGTTTAACAACGGGATCCAGATTATCGATGTTTTTTATTTCCCAAAGCGCTGCAACACGCTTAAACATCCTGTTCTTAATACTTTCTTTCGAAAAATTTATATCCTGCATGTTTTTCTTTCCTTACTCGTTTGATAATGGCCCCAAATAAAGGGTATAACTAAAACCACATTTCTCTCCTGTTGCCAACAACCTTCCCAACACGTAAATATCCACCCGCTGTCGCACGGCAACGGATTTGCTGAGTCCTTCTTCACGAACCACTTCCCGTAATTTTATAGAAACATCCACATCAACAACCCTCTTTTCATTTTCGACAATAGCTCTGTAAATGAAGTTAGTAAAAGACTCCTCCCATTGGCTACGCGATGCAACACGTTCAAAATCCAGTTCCCAGATCATGGTACCATATGCTTTGTTAAAATAATGCTCACCGGGACAGGTGGTCAGGAGCAACTCCAGATGGTGATCAATGGATTCAAGTAAAGCACATGTAGATAACCGCCCCCCCTCTTCGGTAAAAAAATTACCAAAATGTAAGGGTAAACTGTAATTTTTTGATGCCATAAATAATTATCAAGATTAAATTTTAGATTTCTCAGATTCACGAAACACTCCACACCAGTTCTTCATCTTTATCCAGATTTACTTCAAGTGTATCTCCTTTTTTTAAGCTGCCGCTGATGAGCTTGCGAGACACCGGCCGTCGAATGAAATTTCTGATTACCCCGTTTACCTGACGGGCCCCATACTTTGGTGTAAATCCTTTGTGCGCCAACATTTCCCTGGCCTCATCGCTAAGGACAATACCAATTCCTTTATCTTCGAGGGTGTCGGTAATGGATTTAAAATGAATATCAAATATTTTGAGTAGTATATCGTCTGTAATGGGCGAAAAAGGAAGAATTTCGGACAACCTACCGAGAAACTCGGGTCGGAAATATTGACCCATTACTTCCATCAGTTGAGTTGTAGTGGGATGGTGCCCGGCATCTTTTTGCTCCATAAGCCACTGACTGCCCACATTGGAAGTAAACAAAACAATGGCATTAGAAAAGTCCCCTTCTTTACCCAAACGGTCGTGCAGCTTTCCTTCATCCATTATCTGAAGAAAAATATCGTACACCGAAGCATGAGCTTTCTCTATCTCATCGAACAAAACCACTGAATAGGGTTGCTGACGAATTTTGTTGACCAGCATACCACCTTCTTCGTATCCTACATACCCGGGAGGCGCTCCGTACAGAAGTGCGGCAGAATGTTCTTCTTTAAATTCCGACATATCGAAGCGAATCATCGCTTTCTCGTCGTTAAAAAGTGCTTCAGCCAGAGCTTTTGCCAACTCTGTTTTACCGGTTCCTGTGGGTCCCAGCAAAAAGAAAGAGCCAATGGGCTGACCTGCCCTGTTCATGCCGCTTCGTGACTCCAGAATGGCATCCACAAGTGATTTCAGTGCACTGTCTTGCCCAACAACTCTGCGACGTAGAATATCTTCCATATTCAAAAGACGTTCTTTCTCGCCTGCCTGAATTTTCCCGATAGGAATACCCGTTTTACTGGAAATAACCGCGGCAATTTCATGAACGGTAATCTCTTCCACCCCGTTTCCTGCATAATTTTGAAGTTTTGTAAGCGATTGTTTCAAATAATCAAGCCACTCCACATAAGAATCAAGATCATTGCTATCCTGATTTCCGGTAAGCTCTCCCATCAAAACCGGGCCCAGCAAATTCTGCATGGAAGCGTTTATTAGCCTTAGTTCAGAGAGTTTCTGTGCAGGTTGCTTTTTCTTATTATTCTCAACAAATTCTATTTGCTCCAACAAGTTTTTGATGTTACCCTCAGCCGTTTCATTAATCATTTTCACAGCCGACATGGTGCGGTCTAACAAATCAATGGCAGCATCAGGCAATTTTCTGTCTTTGACGTACCGCTGTGCGAGCCTGACACACTCCGAAATACTGTCTCCGGCCACTTTTATTTTATGAAATTCCTCATATCTTCTCAAAACTGCATCAACCATCCGTGAAGCAGTATCCAAATCAGGTTCGTCGAGTTCAAGAACTTCAAAGCGCCGACTAAAAGCCTGATCCGGTTCCACTATTTTTCGATATTCATCCACAGATGTTGTTCCAATAATTGTCAGGTCGCCTCTGGACAATTCAGGTTTGAGAATACCGGCAGCACCGCTGTTGCCCTGCTTCGGATCGAGCAATACATGAATATCGTCAATAAATAAAATAGCTTTATCCAGTTGTCGGATATCTTTAATAATTCCTTTCAGGCGATCTTCAATCTCCCCCTTGTAGGTAGCTCCGGCCACAAGCGCTCCGGTATCAAGCTCATAAACGGTAGCTCCCAAAAGAAACGAAGGCGCTTTCTCCTCCACAATACCGGAAATCAATCCTTCCACAAGAGCTGTTTTTCCAACCCCCGAATCACCTGTTATCAAAACATTGGGGCGACTGTGACGTCCAAGTATTTCCATCATCATCCGTATCTCACTGTCGCGTTCCACCACAGGAGCCACTCCCCTTTTCTGAATATCGGCATTCCTGTCGATACAATATTTTAAGAGTGATGTCATGGTGCTACCACCAAAACATCCTTCATCCTTATCATTCGTTGAAAAAGAAACATTCACATCCTTATCAGCAATCACCGAATCGTGTATTTCCTGTTCACGCAGAGGGAAACTTTTCAGCTCATCAATGGTGAATCCGATGCCGGGTCTTGCCAGTGCAGTAAGAACACAAACCGGGTTGATTTCCAGAAGTCCCCATTTGAGCCGCACATTGTCTGCTTCTTCAAAAACAGCAGCAATTGATTCGTGAGCATCCACTTCACCATCGGCTTTTCCTTTAGGTAAATCGTCGATTCTTACTTCTGCCCATTCCTCCAGGTAACCGATATCTTTACCCAGGCTGGTAATAAAACCTTTCAGGCCAATGTCTTTATGCAGCAAAGCCTTGAGCAAATGTGCAGGATAATATACTCCATTGCCGTATTCACGGGCAAAGCCTTTGGCTATCTGCACACACGATTTTACCGATTCGTTTAAATTTAAAAAATCCATTTTATCTGATTTTAGGGTTTATCTTAATCCTGCTTTAACATATTATGTACGATTCCAGCCAATCGGTTAAAACCATTTCTCATATTAAAAGGGTTACAGCATAAATAGTACTGCAAGTTTGCACTTGATCCAATATTGGTCGAGTAAATTTTCACGCACATATCGTTTGGAAAAGTAAGGGTCATTTGTGGCAATCACTGATCCGATTTGGATGGAACTGCGTTTGTTTTCAGCTGTTCTGTCGAAGTGCTAACGTCCACAGGTTGATCCGAAATACATGAGCATTCATAACAAAATATTTAAGGGATGAACAATGGCCTGTCAATTCCCAAATTATCAGGCTCATGATAATACGGTTTCCCCAAATCGTCAGGATTAAAGGAGCGCGACGGAAGCTGAAGTGGACGAAACATTTCTTTTAAAATTGTCTTTGGCCCCCAAAATAAACCTTAAACATCAATAGATCTGGTAATAAAGCCATGGTAAGCCTGCCAGTAACATCAATGAAATGAATGCATATAAAGCGACATAAAGTCTCAATAACCTTAATTCCTTTTTAGGTACATCCTTAAATTCATATAAAATTTCTTCACGACGTCCCCTATGCGCTAACAAAAAGAAGTTTATTAAATAAAAAAAAATCATCAGAGGAACTACCCCTATTAATAATTCTAACTTCGATGTTTTTTCCTCCGGCATAGCTGTTCCAAACCAAAGTGCAGAATTAAACACTACACCGGCCACTGTCATTCCCAAGTAAATAGACAACTCCAATAAGGCTGAAAATGTTGCCAGAGAAGTATCTCTATCTTTTCTGAACCACCTTGAATAAACAATAAAAAATAAATATCTATATATTCGCATTCTGAATCTATTTTAGAAGAAATGGTAATTCTACTTTAAGATTATCCGGTTCACAATAATAAGGTCGGTGTAACTCATTAGGATTAAACGGTCGGGATATTATCTGTGGCGGACTAAAAATACTTTTATACAGCATATAAATCGGAATTCCCACAATCCCAACACCGCTCAAAAACAGCGTTGTCGTCACTACTATGTCCAGAAAAGCAAATGTAGCTCTACTATTATCACCATAATAAAGCCCCATACCTAAATCAACACCACTTAAAAAAATGCCTGTACCAAAGAAAAACCTTCCACCATATTTCGAAACATTCTTAACCTTCCTCATATAACCAGCAGATTCTCTCAGCACATCATACTTGCCGGCAAGTCCTCCATTAGCTAACCGGTTATTTACCAAAGCCTCTGAAGTATGTAGCCTTTCAAGGTTCATTCGCACCTTCGTGCCCATATCGAATACTTCGCCGGAAATCATATTAACCTGGTTGGCAGTCTTTAACCACTGACCATCGTTTTCTTTTTCTGGCAAAATACCAGAAGACCCTCTATTGTCGCTATTACACATCTTGAAATCATCAAACAACAATTCACTATTGCCGAAAACATCGTCAAACTCAGCCAATTTCCCCCTAATGATTTCTTCTTTCCCGTTAACATGGTCTCGATATCCAAATCTAAAGCGTTTTCCATCTTCAACCTGGGCTACAATCTCGCAATTATCGGAAAGTTTGAGATACTTTCCATGTCCCATATTGATGGTAGGTTCTCCACCGACATTAATTTTAACCAGTTTATCCATCAAGTCATCACCATCTATCCTGAGGCTTTTAATCTTTTCTTCTAGTGATGCATCCATTACCGGCTGAAAATGCGGAATACAATAATTACTATTCTGAAAATAGCAACTGCCCAATGCAAAAGCATGTAGGGATTGGTACCCGACTCCTGCTACATAGCCTTCGTAGGGAATCCCCATAGCATCAAATACTTCTGCTTTTTCGCGCGAAATTACATAATTGTTCTTTGGCATAATGCTAATACTTTACTCAACGGTTATCGAAACTTATCCCGTTAATTAATATTTCCTCAGCAGAAATAGTCAATGCTGTTGATACACCACCGCCCATTGAGTTGATATGATCATTATATAAATTCAGCGAAAAAAATATAATAGCGAAAAACAAATCATTAACACCTAAAAAATATTTTAAAAATAGCACTTCACCAAACCATACAATACAGCAGAAACAAAAGCTCCAATTACTATTGACAATGAATAAATCATCGCATAATTATATTTAAAATCCTTATGACGTTCAACAATTTTTTCATATCTGTTTTTATAAAAAATAAAGAAGTAATTAACTAAGATAAAGGGAGGTGAAAATGTTACCGCAAATGATAAAAAAGCATCAATCAGATTTCCAGGAAATAATTCAATCTCTAAAATAGGAATTACCAAAATATCGAAATATTTCAACCACAAAGCCACAATAAAAGCATTTAATGTATGCATCCAAGTCATCATCAGGAAAACATTTAGCTTCCATGGTTGCTTCGGGTGATGTTTCCAATATCTTTGTATGGCATCTGCCCAAATTTTATAATAGAGTCTACTCATAAATATCTTCTTTTTTCAGGTAGATTTATAGAATAGATTTTCTAGGTCTTAAATGTTTATTCCTATCCCAATAATAACCATTAATCAATCCATATTTTGGAGCCAAAGATGCACCTATATCCCAACCTAATCTAGCAGAACCATAGATTGCGACAAAAAATCCTATGACAGGAATTTGTGTACCACTATAATAACTTGCTAAGCTAGAAGAAAGTCCAATAGAACCTATAGCTGCATCAGCATAAGTTGTAGCGTGAGAATTTCCACTTAGTATTTCATTATACGCCATACCAGTTGATAATATACTGGCTCCTGTAGATACACGGGCACCAGCTTTTGACACACTATAGGTAGCTTTAACATATTGGTTGCCTTTCCATCCAGAAGCATAATAACCAGGACTAAACTTTCCGCTTTTTGCTAATCGAAATGTTCCATCAATATTACTCGCTACAGCACCTCCCAACCCAACACCACTAACAACATTTCCAAAACCTCCTCTTTGCGATTGGGCATTATCCCCACTATACAATTCAGCACTCAAGCGCTGTTCAAAATTAGCCCTGGCAACAGTAGGCCCAAGAAAAGGATTCCCAGAAACAAAACCCTCACTTTTAGAGTTCTCTGAATGGTTTTCTTTTGCCTCATTCGGCAACTCCAACTCCTCCCCGGCAAAAATCCGGTCACCGCGTCTCTCCCCCTCCCAATCAATCCCAGAATTTGCATCCATAATAGACTGAATTGAGACACCATACTTAGCAGAAATCGAAGTAAGTGTGTCCCCCGTTTTTACTTTATGTTGATATTTTAAACTCATTAAACGCATCTCCGGCGATGTATCAAGATACTGAATAAATCCGTTTTGAAAAAAGCTTTCGTCATCGTGAACTCTTCCAGGGGGATTGTATTTCTGAAAGTGTACCGGGGGTATGGTGAAATTACTTGAATATGCGTACCCTACTCCCTCTACAAATCCATCGTAGCGCATTCCATGGTGCATACATATTTCAAAGTCTTGTTGACTTATATAAACATCGTTGTAATGTGGCATAGTATTAAAAGTTTACCCAATGATTATCAAAACTTCTTCCGTTAATGATTACCTCCTCAGGGGATATGGTAAGTGATGTTGAAACACCACCGCCTATTGAGTTGATTGAACGATTAAAATTTAGACAATAAGCGTTGGAGAAACTGACCATTACACCTTTGATTGAACAAATAAATAATTAAATCATCCCTTTTGGAACATTTTTTTTAATTCAACAACCTCTTCCGGATCTTTTTCAAAAAATTGAACTGAAACCTTATTGGTTCTATATCTTAGATATATTTTTTTTCCAAAAGGATATTTTTCATTAAAAGAAATCGTATAACATATACTCATTTTCCCACTAAAATTAATACCTCCAATCCCCCTTTGAATTGCAATGATACTATTTACAGGAATTACTTCATCTTTTCCTTTTTTTTGGTACTTTACTAAGATAAATCCATTCTCTACTATTACCTTTCTTAGGTTCTGAGATTTAATAGTATTTAATAAAAAAAGGTAACCACAATAAAAACACAACAAAAAAGGAAGTGATAAATAAAGAATAAAAAGTGACTAAAAAGAGGACAAAACAGAGCACGAAGAACAAACCAATGATAACACATATTCGCATGTAAGCTTCCTCTCTATTTGAAACCGGGAGTGTGTTCATTTTTACATATATGCTTTATATGGTTCCCTCAGAAAAGTTCATATTTCACCGATCGTTTTTGACCTTAAAAATCTCCGGCCCAAATAAACATGCATATAATATCAATCACATCAAATATTAGTGATTCTTCCTTCTACATATATAATGCAGTTATTATTTAAAAAAATCGTCAATTATATCATTTTCAGAATTCTCTATGGACAAATGTGCTTCTTTATAAGTTATCCCTCGCGCAGAATATGGGAACGCCCTTTCTTCATGTCTATTTGTCACATAGGTGAAAACAACTTCTGCCACTTCAGCTTCGTCAGATGGAACAGGGTCAACAACTAATTTTACAACTTCAAATTCTTTACGATAGAAATAGTAATTTATATAAATAAGTGAATTATCATAAAACATTACCAAATAATCTTCTTTATCAATAACATCAATCGAAATCTTTTCCAAACTATCTTTTAATGACTGGAGCTTCTTCCTTTCAAATGTTTTATCATGAGTTACTTTTCTTTCGCCTTTCTCATCAAAATACTTCCCATTGGCAAATGCCTTATCATTTGTAAGCAGTACAAAAAGTAATGCAAATACGCTTAAAAGGCAAAGTTTTATATTATTCCAATTAATGACCTATTTTATACTTTCTCAAAATATCATCTATGTTAGCATCGCTCAATGATACTTCCTTAAGAATTTCAACTAATTTCATTTTATCTTTTTTTCTCACTGCTTTGTCAAATTCTTTGAAAAGTCCACTTACGGCTAATCGTTCATTTACTGTCATTCCTGAATAATCCATAATTAAAATATTTTAGAATCCCCAATAGCTACTATAATTTCCTGGTCTGCTCATATATTTCCACATATTCACGTTATTCGGATTTATTATTAATTCTGGAAATCCACCTGGATTTCCATCTAACGGCAATGCTTTTCTAAATAGGGTCATGTCTTTTATTTTTGCACTTCCTTTAATATATCCAGTTCCCCAATTCACATCTGGTAATCCTGCCCATTTTCGATACATACTTTTAGGCAAGAGCTTAGTATTAATTGGTGACCATGACCATCCATTTATTTTGGATGCTCCTCCATAAACTCTATATGCAGGGATATGTATATTTTCAACTGTTGACTTAGCAACTCTCGTAGTAACTTTCGTTCCCGCACCCGCCGTTGAAGCATACCCAAATGTAAAAACTTCAGCAGCACACGTTAAAAATTGTATTCCGGCTTCAAGATAATTTCCATCATACAACGCATCCATCGTACGTGCACTTGATCCTAAGGCTGGCCAATTGTAGATGCTATACCATGGGGTAGCCTCTTCATTTGTGCCAGCCCCATCACAAGGGCAATCAAACAACAACTCACTTTCACCAAAAACATCTTCAAACTCCGCTAACTTCCCACTGATGATTTCTTCTTTCCCGGTAGTATAGTCTCGATATCCAAACCTAAAGCGTTCTCCATCGTCAACTTTGACTACAATCTCGCAATTATCGGAAAGTTTGAGATACTTTCCATGTCCCATATTGATGGTAGGTTCTCCACCGGTATTAATTTTTACCAGTTTATCCATCAAGTCATCACCATCTATCCTGAGACTTTTTATCTTTTCTTCAGGGGATGCATTTATTACCGGCTGAAAATGCGGAATACAATAATTACTATTCTGAAAATAGCAACTGCCCAATGCAAAAGCATGTAGGGACTGGTACCCGACTCCATCTACATAGCCTTCGTAGGGAATCCCCATAGCATCAAATACTTCTGCTTTTTCGCGCGAAATCACATAATTGTTCTTTGGCATAATGCTAATACTTTACCCAACGGTTATCGAAACTTATCCCGTTAATTCGCAGCTCTTCCGGAGAGACAGTCAGAGCAGTTGCTAATCCACCGCCTTCGGTATTTATTACTCGCTGAAACCCTACACAAAAGGCATTAGTAAACTCAATCTTCATAGGTGCGCTGCCGCTTTCTATCCGGAAACCAACGACACCGTTTTTGCTGGTTGTTTTCATTGCCCAGGCATAAATGCTTTCTGGAACAGTCTGAGAGAGGGTAACCTGCATTAGTCCGCCTCGGACTTCATTTTGTGGTTCCCCTTTGTGATCACTCGACTGAGCAAAACCTATATTGAATTGGGAGAGTTCGTACTCTTCGCCATCAATGGTTAACCAAACACTAACTTTGCTATCATTTTGTGGTAAATTAAACATGGCTTTCTAATTTAAATTAACCCATTTTTTCTCCAATGAGACACTTCCAACAGATAATTTTCTTACTTGAAGTTGAACTTTTGTAGTAATGTACCCATTACCCTTTTGTGTATAAGCAACCTCCATTTCAGTACATGCTGCTCCTTCAAAGTATACTTTTTCCAATGGGGTATCATTGGCATCGCAAATTACGATAGCACCATTTTCAAGTTTACCGGATTTAAGCATCCAGCTAATAATTTCATTGGAAGGAATGTTGGGATAAACCAAGTGGATTGTTCCACCCAAAACCTCCGATTGTGGTTTCCCATTTCGATCCATGCCCTGTGCAAACCCATACTCGCACGAGAGCAGTTCGTAGCTGTCGCGATAGAGGCCGTTGATGCTACTGTCTTCGAGCGGCCCTATGCGTAAAAAACATTTGTGTCCAAACATATCTTTAAGTATTAGTATTCTTAAGATTTTTAGATATAAGTATATTAGTCAGTAGTTTGTAGTCAGTAGCCAGTAGTGATTGCTTTTAACTACGACATACCTAAAGGTCTAACAAAATCATATAAATAGAACAATTTAAGACGTTTATGATTTGAGTTAGATAAAAGTAAATTAGTCAGTAGTTTGTAGTCAGTAGTTTGTAGTCAGCAGGCAGTAGTGGGAATCTCTCACACTGACATTCCAAAGATCGAACGAAATCGAATAGACAACACACTTACAAAGGCTTACGATTTGAATTGAATAAAAATACAGACAGAAGGGAATCAGGCAGAAGGCAGAAGAAAACAACCATAGCCCAAAATTCCGGACAATTGAAAAGTCCTGGCAGCCTGATAAGCAAAAATCCAACCCTTCTATTATTCAACCATGAATGAGTCTTTTGTTACTTAAACAACATAAGACAATTAATACAGCTCTGATATTATGTGGTTTAACAAACAGTACCCTTTAAAATAAATGCTTGATTTCAAACAAGCTGAAAAAGCACAACGGGGAGCCATTATCATCAATAAAAACTAAAATTCAACGCCTTAAACCATTCCTAAACAGCCAAAACATCATTCAAAAAAAGACAAGTCTTCGACACGGACAGTCCCAAAGTATTTCTTTGTTGACGTCACAATTGCTTCTCCAAAAAATTTAGATGATAAAACTTTGCACTTAATCTTATTCACATGCAAAGTTCTGTAAAGGACTCCGGCCCGGGATGTTTACACTCAGAACAGCCAGAGACTTTTACAAAACGGCCCTTGATAATCAATAAGTTCACGTAACAAGCAAAATACAAGGTATCAGGCCTGCTCATAATCCGAGTTCCACTCTGCACCATCATCTCCTTTAATCCCATCGAGTTTAATCACAAAACTCTTGGCCGGGAAATAAGGAGTCAGATGAATATCCAGGAAAATACGGTCTTTCTGGTTTGGATCCTGTTCAAAGCGTTTAATTTTAAACTTTTCAATCAATCGGTCAGGCCCCTGTACACTGTCCAGAAACTTAACAATCTGTCCACGCAGGTCACGCTCCGTTTTGGAGCTCCAGTTTTCAAAAGAGCGACGATTTAAGAAATCAAACAATACTTTTGTAATGTAATCGAACACCCGAACCACAGAATAAGT
The DNA here is from genome assembly GCF_003003035.1 of Marinilabilia salmonicolor. Taxonomy (GTDB): domain Bacteria; phylum Bacteroidota; class Bacteroidia; order Bacteroidales; family Marinilabiliaceae; genus Marinilabilia; species Marinilabilia salmonicolor_A. Next base: position 13,174 of record NZ_PVTS01000006.1, read on the forward strand.
CTGGAGGCCAAGGTTATCGCCGTTAAATAAAGTCTTTGCAGAAAAGGCCATCACTTTTCCATATTCATTTACCATGGGAATAAGCCCCATTTTTTCGAGTTGGGATATTTCACTCTTTTTCAAGGGAAATACCACACCATCAACTTCGTTGATGCTACCGAATTTCTTACCGGCAGTAACCTGCGACATTAATGTCTGATAAACCTTCCCGGCCAATGCGGCAGAAGGTGAAACATGCAGATCGTCCTCTTCACCCAGTTCCTGGTATTTTGATCGTCCTACCAGCCAGTTGCAGGACATGGTGGTGTTACATTTAAAGGTATCACCTCCGGCCAGATTGGAGGCAAAAAACATCTCAACAACATCATCCGGCTTATCCAGATCGGCAAAATCGGTAAACAACATAGCCTTATTGTCATGTGCAATTTTCGACCATTTCTCAACCACTTTATTGGACCCAAAATACCCTGGAACCGCCAGAATAGAGTAGCTCATTCTCAGATCAAGTTTATCAAAGTTTTGCTTCAACTCATTGGCCACAAAATCGATAAACCGGGTATTGTCAAGATCAGTAATCTGCTCTTCCGATGCATTCACAATGGTCAGGTTGGGCACCTTATCGACCTCTGTATTTCTATAAAAAAGCATTACCCCACGATAAGCCTTTTCCAGATCACGCACAGCATTTACAGCGGTAAGCTGCGATTGGGCAAGTTTTTGAGTAACAACCTCAGATTTCTCCTGGCAAGCTTCAATCATGTCGTTGATACTCTCAGAGTCCTTCAACATTTCAATCCAGAGCCCAATCTTACTATTAAGACTGTCTCTCTCAACTTTTTTCTGACTATCTGTTAAAAATATACGTTTCCGGGCCTTTCTTTCAGGATTCAGGTTTTGAATACCATCAACAGAAGATTCCAAAAAATTAAAACCTCCATATTTGGCCAGATTATTTATAGATTCCTCAAATCGTGATTGCTTACCATTTCCCTGGACTTTACCGACGGCAGCTTCAGCGGTTTGAGCAGCTTTTGCAGTTGTTTCAGCCATTGTACTGTGATTTAAAACATTAATAATTTCAAGATTTCAATGAATCGTTGGAAAGCCTCTATTTCTCTGCATCCAGTTCTTTTTTCAACTCTTCAAGGGCAGCAATTAAAGCCTGTCTCGATTCTTCATTTTGGAGGGCTCTTTGCAAAACTTTATTGGTGCGAAGTTGCTTCATAAAGCTTGCATAGAAGTTCTTCTTTTCGTTCAGATCATTCAGAAATTTACTCTGAACAGTCAGGTTCTTCAGGTTAAAGTCTCCAACATTTGAAAACTTAAAATTTTCCTTCACGGGTTGTCCTGTTTCATCCTGAAACTCAACATCCACATTGGGCTTAAAATGATCAAAGACATCCTCCACGGAAGTAAGGCCTTCAGCTTTTTCAGGATTTACTGGGTCATCCGAAGTAAGCTTCTCAACAAGAAGCGTTCTGTTTTGTGGAATATCCGCAATACCTTCCCCTCCTTCAATCTTCACTTCATTTCCACCTATTTCATAATCAAGAATTGCCATCTCAATTTTTTTTATAAGATTTGTAACACATTAAATTAAAACGAGGGAGGTGCCGGAAGCTAAATCAGTTTCAGCGCGCAAGCTTTATTCTGAAAAAGTTTCCGGCTGCCTTCCTCTTCACAGTACTATCTTTACTGAGGCCAGTTCTGCTCAAATTCAGCACCACCAATTTTCAACACCTGCGCAGAGACTTCAAATGTCGTTGACATAGGAGAAGTTCCACTAATGTCGATACCTTCTTCGAAAGAAGTGATGTAACCATTTTCCCACATCAATTCTTTCATTTTGGATTCTTCATCGCCTTTTTTGAAGATAACGCTGCCAGAAACCGGCTTGAACTGGTTTACCATTTGTTCAAGAATAGAGGTGTCATCAGTAGATTCAACACGAACGCGAACTTTTCCACCATAGATGTTAGACGCGGGACGTCCTTTAACATCAACATCTCTTTCCAGTTTGTAGTTACAGTCCAGGACATCAAACTCTTTGCCTCCCAGACTTAAAGTTGCTCTAAAAGCCATAAGTAAAAATTTAAATAATTAAACAATAAAAAAACATCTCTGCGCAGAGATAAAAAGTAAACTTCAAAGTATTTCAAATAACATACATAATATTGGTATTCAACTCAATACAGATCAAGCCATTCACTTCCAAAGCTATGCCGCAAATGATTTCGGAAAACAGTATGTATTTTGCAAAAGCACTGGCCCTTTGAAAAGCCAGCAAGCCTCATTAATATCACAACATACTCTCCTCCGTGACCCAGTAATAATTTTGCCCAAGAGAACCAAAGCGTTCAAAATCGGAAGATTCATATAAATCTTTTTGGTCCTCAAAATAGCTGATCATCTCATCCAGTTTTTTATCAGAAAGCACATTCTTATCCATTAAATCACGTATCCTGACCTGATATAAAAATTCCCACTGTACAGGCATGCCGGTACTCATCTCTACCGCATACCCGATACTGAGATTCTGAACATTCGGTGCCAGTGAAGATTTAACTTTTCCATGCAACAATCTTCGTGTAAGCAGTTCTTTCAGATAGACCCGAACCTTTACGTTGGAATGATAAACAGGAAGAGAATTGGATTCATTTGCAGATTCCTGATCATTCACAGGCAGTGAAAACATTTCCGCTCCGGATTCAAGACGTGCGGGTGATTGAGAGGTCACTCGGAAGCGCGTCAGGTCATCATAAAAGCCCTGTAAATCGTCATATTCCTGCTGATTCAGTAAAAGAACAAAACCAAGATCTTCTTTAGAAACTTTTATTTCCTGAGGTTTAATCCAAATGGGATTAACTGCCTTAAAGTTTTGTGCCAATTCTTCTTTAAACAAGTCAGGTGACGTCAAATCAAAACGTTTGAGAAAATCTGGATCACACCGGTTCTTGCTATTTCCCAAATCCCGGAAAGCATCCTTATAGCTATCGATTAGAGTCTGATTATCAAACTTAACTTCAGAAATAAAAGAGTCCAATGAAGCAGCAAACATATCCAGCGACAACATTTTTTCTTTTTCAGGAAAGACAATGGCTCCCTGAGTCATACTCTGCTCGGGGTAATCGAGCCGGAAATAGTTTTTCTGACTTTCGGTAAAAAGATTTTCAGGACAAAATTGACTGGCATCCACAATAAGCTCTTTCTTATTGTCAGAGACCTGATCGGCATACTTCTCAATAATTTCAGTAAGTTGCAGGGAAAAATTGTTATACCTGTTTGCTCCACCACTATAAATTTGGTTACAAAACAATCGGCAATTATTATCCCCCAGTTGTTTTATCAATGAAGCATAAGACTGATTGTAATATTGCCCGTTTTCTCCTATAAGAACAATGATATTGGTAGCCTCCGGATCCTGACCTGCCATTTTTACCGCTTCTCTCAAACCGCTCCATGCATTACTACTGGTAATAGGAGAATAATCATTCAATAGCAATAATCTGTCAGAGGCAAAATTGAATATCCCTGTGTAATCATCCAGCAGACCATAGCTATCAACCTTTAAATCATCTCCCTTTATCATTGCCATAACCGCTCCAAACCGGTATTTAAAGTCGGTCGTATCGTTCGCAAAAAGCATCTGCAGATTTTGGACAGTATTTACCAGGGAAGGAAACTGTTGCATTGTGTTATGTGCGACTTCGAAAACAAAAATCACATTGATATCGTGCAGTTTCCGCTCAATCTCTTTATATTCAGGATAATAAACAGGATTACCATTAACATTTAAAATAAAATTATCTGATCGGTCGATTACCGGACAAGGATATCCGGTTTTAATCACGAAATAGTCTCCTAACTTTGATTTCTCATAAACCGGTTGATAGGTCGAGACTCCGGGACGATTCCCGAAAAGCTCTTTTTGAGCACTTGGGCTATCCAGGATGCAAAAGAGTCGCTCCCCCACATTTTGAATGAGGGAAACGCTTGTCCACCCGGCGGTAATCTCCTCAATTTCATCAGCCGATATCTCCGGCTTATTGGTAACAAATACTTTCTTTTGATCCACAGACTTTTGCATCACATAAACAACCTCATGAAATCCGATGGCTCCCACAGATTTCTTAAGATTTTGATTTGCAAATAAAAGCACGGAATCATTCCGAATCAGTTTAGAAGCATTGGTAAGAGAAAAAGTATCAGTAATGGCAGTAATCGTCTTGTTTTTAAAACCAGAATAAGAATTCGTAAAGGAAGATGAAGAGAGAATCATTTTGGATTGGTGAATCCATCCCATAAACTCCGCTTTTTTTCGATCCGGTTTTCGACCCCTGACAATCTCGGGATTGTATTTGATCAGCTTGAGAAACTCACCTCTTTGACCGATAACATAGAAAGGTTCCAGCAAAGAAATATCTTCCTTTTTCTCCAACTTTTGTGGCCGGGTCACGGTATGATTAGACAAATTTGCTGAATAGACAACCCAGGGATCATTACTCTTACCACTCTGGGGCTCCACCTGATGTCTTCCGTAAAAATTGTGCGAATATTGCCGGGGATAAGACTTTATCCATGTTAATCTGTTCACCGGAGCACAAGATCCCATAGCAAGCAGAAGAAACAATAATGAAATTCCGGGACGAATTGTTCCTTGTCCTGAAAAAGGACAATTTCTCCGGAGAATCTTTAAAAGTGCAATTCCTTTATGATAATGATTTTGTTTGGGTTGGGTCATAATTTATTGATTAAACCGAAATTAAATGCTAACTATCCAGTTGAAAAACAAAAATTTTACTGATTTTCTTCTCTTCTTTATCTGATAACTCCACAGAAACTTTTTCAATAATAGTATTGTTGTTTCGTCCAACAATCCGCAATCCCTGGCAATAGGAATAAAAATCGTTGTAACGCTCATTATTAACAATAACTATCTTATCCGGATTATTGTCCAGATATTCATGAAGAATATAATTGTAGTTAATGTTAAAGGACTTACCATCTACAATATTTTGAAGTTTCTCTTTGATTTCTCTACAAATTCCGGCCAATACATCGTTGGTGTCGTCTTCATGATATTTGGGCAGAATTTCTATCTGATGCCTGACAGGATATTTAGTTTTCTCAGTGTTAATCATCACCTCATAAACACCCGGTTCGGAATAGGAATAAACAGCACTTTTGGAGCGGGCATCAACTATTCCGGTTTTTCCAAATTCCCATCTCCATTGTTCTGCATCTCCAATCCCTTCAAACAAAATCAATTCACCTTCAAAGGCAACATGAGGTGCATGAATGGAAACCATTTGATTTTCCTTCTCCTGAAATCCGGGTTTTACCGTGATAAAAAAATAATTTTCCATCTTTTTGTTAACAGTCAGCCTAACTTTATATCTACCGGGATCCTGAAACATATATCTCACTTGTTGCTTCGAAGAAGAATTCCCATCTCCGAATTCCCACAACCATTCCTGAGCATTATAGGTACTATCGGAAAATATAATGACTTCCCCCTGATCCACCATCGTCTTTGATGCATCAGCTTCTATAATATTCTGGGGCGCAAACACCCGAAGAATAAAGATAAACAGCACCACCGTGGCTATTACACCGGACACAATCCAAAACACGAATGTATTGTGCGTATTTTTCATTCGTTTAAAATTTTGTAATTATCTGATATAAAACTAATTAAAAATTTGAGAACGAATGTAACCGCTTCGCTCTCGCATAATATTTTTTAAACATGTTCTCTTGTGATTTATATTTAAAAAATATCATGCTCTTTTCATCCGTATAAAATTTATTAATTAAGGTCGGATGGAACTCATCCTGATAAATCGGGACTCATTACATCCTTTCCATTTATTGGTACTTCGATTAAGAAACTGTTTTAAGTTTTATCCTTTAAGATGTTTTCGAGTATTGAACTCTCATCCTTCAAAAACATCTGCCAAAAACAAAATTTAAACAGTATCTGACTAATTTTTCTTGTGTTTCTGCAGTCCCATTTCACAATCCTGAAGATTGATGGTAAAATCTCTTAAGTTTTCTTTTTGACACCAAAGTTCTTTCCTGTCCGTCAACCACATATCGTACAAAGTGGAAATCTGTTCAAACATTTTATATCTTCTGTCCCAACTGTTCTTTAAGTAGATTCCCTTCAGATCGTTTAACTCATACCTTATGTCGTTCTCCTCATAACTGGCATAAACATTCGGTTTGAACTTTTTTATACCGTTGTATAAGGTATCACATTGAAGGGCTGCCATCGTTTGCAGTTCTCGAAAGCTTTCAATTCTTTCCATTCTGGTAACCAGTTTTTCCTTTCTTCCGAATACTCTCGAACTGCTATTGTTCTTGAGAAAGAAAAAACAGGTAATACTAAAAAGCGCAATAAAACAAACTGAAACATAAACCAATGCAATGCGCTTCTCTCTTTGATTAACATAATTTCCTGACACTTTTCTTTTATTTTCATCCATGGCGTTCAGCTGTTTTTAACTATTGGTTTTCAGTATCGTACAAGCTTGCATTCTTGTTTGACTCAATACATCTGATTAAATCCTCTTTAACCATTCTTAGTTGTGTTGAAACACTCCTAACCGAGTCCTTCACTCTTAAAAAATCGGAAAGCTGGGAAACCATCATCAAATGCAATCTGACATTTTCATCATCAGTGTTTTCCAAAAACCTTTGAAGCGTTAATTTTTTTCGGCTCACCACATCCAGTAACAGACCCTCATTAAGATTTTTATTTCTGCCCATTAAAGAGAGCTGATCAATCAATGAATCAACTTTTGTAACAGCCTCCAACTGAACCGATCGGATGGCATCATACTCTCTTGTTTTCAAGGCAATATTTTTATACTCTGCATCTGCAGTTCTGAAAAAGAAGAACATTGACAAAACAGAGATAAATACAGTCACGACCAGAAAAACGGCAAACTTCAGGTAGGAAGCGACGATCTCCTTGTGATTTTGTGCTCTCATCAATTTTATATTTTCGAATTAGTTTCTGTCCATAAAGTACCACTTTTGTCCCCGAAGGATCGGGCCAGGCTGTTACGCTTGCCCCAAAATTCTCATTTATGATTAGTAAACTCCATTTTTGGCGGCTTCACAAACCTAGCAATTGGCCCCTTCTAACTAGTAACATGACTAAAAACAAATTTTGCTCAGTTTATAGACAGACTAATTAGTGTCTGCAAGAAAACCCCTGGTTTTGGTTGTGCTTAATAAGAAAGCGTCAATTGCAAGGCGGGCGATGACTTAAAACAGAAGTTTACTTTTCGTAAATGACTGTTTTGAAAGCAATCCCAACGCAGCAATTGGGGTTTTCTTACATGCACTAATTAACCATAACAGTGTTGATACCTAAGAAATTATTATTAACCCTTCTTTCATTCCGCCCCAAAATAAATCTGTTGGATTCAGGACTCATTCTATATTTCAAATCAATATGCTTATTGGCCGAAAACAGGTTGTCTGATAAACAGTTGATAATCTTTAAATCAACACCTCCAGGCAAGAAATTTTGCATACTGTCAGCATCAACTGGTCCAATCAAAACTTCAATGTCCTGTAACCCCTCTTCACAATATCCTTTCAATACAAAGTTTTGTCCCAAATGCACCTTCCCTAGACCCCCGGTATTTATCGCAATCTGTGGTTTTTTCCGATTCCGGGCAATGCCTATCTCAATATCCACACCGGTAATAAGAGAGATTACATCAGCGATTTTCAGAAAGCTGTTACGAATCGATGAAAAGAACGGAACCATTTTTAGGAATAATACAGCTTTGTGCAGGGGAATCTCACTCAAAACCGGCCAATATTCGGAAAATACTTCAACAAAATTCCGTCGATGACTTTTCTTATCATAATACAATTCCAGTCGATGCGTCAATACAGATGTGCGATCACATTCAACCTCAAAGAGGCAAAAAAACCTCCTGGCAAAAAATTCCTCTTCACGGTGCTTGTTAAACTCCTGCAAGACCTGCTGTTTTGACTTACCAGGATTGTGTTGAGCGTTTTTATGGAAAATTCCTTCAGGCAACCCGTCATAAATTCCACGTCTGTTAACACCTATTTCAACATACTTTTCGTTAAATCCACCCCCCAGCTGCTTCAGATTAACCTCACTAATATCTTTTGAGAAGCCTCGTTTAGCACCCCCTTTGCGCAGGAAAATAAACTGGTCGAAACGAAATCCCTGGTCAATTAGTAATGCAGCAATCACTTCCGGTTTAAAATCAGCTCCGGACTTGTTAATATTCTGCAATAACTTTATTTTTTTCAGGTTAGGTGTCATCACAATATTTAATCAAGAAAAGTATAACCGGTTTTAGACTCTTTTCCAGTCATTTGTATTCTTTCCGAAACAACAATATTCTCTTTATGCTTGCCAATAAATTCCAATTGACTGAGTTTACCCCACAATTCGCTAAGTACTCTTAAGAAAACTTCGACCTGCAACATTACGGTTCTAAGATTTTCAGGATCATAATCAAGATCAACCATATCTGTAAGGATCTCCTCAAAAGACCCGGGAGTAACATCACTCCACTCATAGAAATATTTAAGTAACTCCTCTTTGTCAGATTCTTTAAAGAAGCTTAGAGAGACATAAAGTGTATGTGCCAGGGATGAAAAGTAATTTACAGTTTTAAGAGGGGCCTCTTTGAGCCCGTTATTCTTAAAATCGAAATAAATACCTGAACTAAAACGCAATACTTCCTTACAAACAAGACCAATATTATAAGCTAAAACCTGCTCTCTGCCGGAATTGTAAATCTTTGACAGAATTGTTTTAGAGTTTCGAATGAGACTATGCAATAAATCACTAAACTGATGGTAATAACTTTTCAGTGCTTCATTTACTCCCATTGTAATGCAAGCAGGAATGTAATTATGATCTATTTCATAATGTTGAGAACTCTTCCGGATCCGTCCGATAATTAGCGAATGACCTTTAATCTTCATTTCAGAACCAAAGGAAGGAGCAATGGCAAGAGAATACGAAAAATCAACATCAGGCTGACGAGGCGGAGTCTCCATCGGGTCAAGTTCTCCTGCTGGGGAACGCTTAAACGGCTCGGCAGTCAGAATGATATTCCAGAACTGTATTTTAGAGGGATATTTATTCTCTTCCTTGCCACCTTTAAAACCAGCATTCAATTTGTATCCGTCTGCTTCTGAATTATATTTCAACAAAATACCGGATGGAGTAATCGCATTACAGAATAAGACTTCAATATTTATACTATCATCAGCCTTGCCAGAAATCCTGATCATTTGCTCCAAATCGAAACCGGAAGACGGTATGAAACCATATACACCAGGCAACAAACTAAGCTTAAAAGCATTGCTTATATAATTCAGGAAGAAATCTTCTGTCTGTCGAAAATGCAGTGCAGACACATTCATGCAATCCTGCCAGTTTACCAGTTTATTATTAGGGGTATTTTCCATAAGTTATTGCTGATCAATTTTAAACAATTCAACCCTCTTGGCCACGATTTTATACTTTTCTCCTATCTTATTGTCTTTGAAAGTCTTCTCATAATCGATGTAATTCCTTGATTTAAAGAATGATTCCTTGACATAAAATATCCATCCCTCATCACTGTTCCCAGTCTGATAAACAATTGGTTCAGTGGGAGATTTCAAATTATAATCCATCAAAACCTGCTTGAACCACATTCCAAAAGGAATATCTTCAGGAGCTTTTGCATTAATCGTTATTGGGCCTGAATCACTCTGTTTTTTAAAAAGTTCCAATTGAATGACCTGCAGCTTATTATAATCGATGTAATCATGTCCCTCAAACTTTTCACTTTTGGTGTAATCCCAAACCTTATGAATCTCTGCAGGAATGCCGAGAAATGACAAAAATGTTTTCTTAAACAATGATGGCAGAACAAATAATATTAAGGAAGTAGAAGCCCAAAAGCCGTAGTCCAATTCATTAAAAATGTTGAACATGAAGCCATAGGCAATCATTCCAACGAACAAAAGAAGACTCAGAAGTATGATCTCAAACAAAAATCCCGGTTCGGATTTCTTCACCCATTTAACCACAGGTAGAGCAATCAAACCAAAAATAAAATAGATTAAGGCTGATGAAATATACCCAAAAGGCATAAAATCATAATCCAGCAGCCCTAACAATGAGGGAACACAGAGCAATATCAAACAAAGAAGAAAGAATAAGATTAACCTCTTGTTTTTTAAAAGATTATTCTTTTTGGCTACTATGACACCAACAAAAATCAAAAGAATTCCTATTAATGGATATAAGATATATTTTATTAACATAGTATTTTACAAATTTCTTTCTGAGAGTTGATTTGATGACAACAAAAACATTGGAACATCCTCTCTTAATGACGTCTAATACTTACTTAAAACACGGCCTGTATTCCTCCTGATTTTAAAAGAATAAAGAGTAGATGCGGAAGAAAATCAACCCCATACCCTCCATACAAACTCCCAACAACTTAAATATTTTTATGCTAAACCTCTTTCATGAAAACCTGCCAGGCCCTAAAAACAGATTAAAAGAGTTTTGTCTAAGTAAACTTAGTTCTTTCCTGAAAATCAATAAATGAATCCGGATTCCGACACTTCTTTATTCAAAATTCAAGAAGGATCAATTCTCCCCCAAAAAAGAGCGCATACCTCCTTCCCGGAATCAAACGAAAAGAATAAACAGTTCTGAATTCAGTGATATCGGTGATTCTTGAACACAGAAATACTCATTCCATTCAATTGATTATGAAGGAGTGAATTGTTTGGAACAATTTAAATAATGAAAAAATGACTGGATAGAATCTGAGAAAAGCAGATGCTTGAATTGTGTCCTTTGCATTTGGGTTAGTTTTATTTGGGATTAGTAATTAAAATCTTGAGCAAAAATATTGCGGACTATTTTAAATGTCAAGTGGAATTATTAAAAAAACCAGAATTATTTCTCTTTGCACCACCTTGAAAGGTACCTTATTAACCTCGAAATCAACAAACTGAATTTACCCTGCATCTCAGACTTTTGAGCAAAAAAAGGGATTACTCCCAAACTGGAATAATCCCTTTCTAAAAAAAATAGTGAAATTCTACTCTTCAAACCCCAGTTTCTCCAACAGCGGCTCGATAGAAGGCTCCTGTCCACGGAACTTTTTATACTGAACCATGCCTTCGCCCTCTCCCACTTCCTGCAGACAGTGTTTGCGGAATTTGGCTGCCAGCTCTTTGTTAAACAAATCACCGGATTCTTTAAAGGCATTAAATGCATCAGAATCCAACACTTCGGCCCATTTATAGACGTAGTAACCGGCAGAGTAACCGCCACTGAAAATGTGAGAAAAGTAAGTGGATCGATAACGAGGCAGTATTTCAGGAATCAGCCCTATTTCGTTCATGGAAGCCTCTTCAAAAGCATTGACATCATCCACTTGATCTTCAGTGGTAAGCGTATGCCAGTCCATATCGAGCAACGAAGCAGCCAGGTACTCCACATTGGCAAAACCCTGATTAAACAGGCTGCTGTTCTGCAATTTTTCAATCAATTCATCAGGCAATACCTCACCTGTTTCATAATGCTTAGCGTAATGGCGAAGCACCTCAGGCTCTCCACACCAGTTTTCCATAATCTGGGAGGGTAACTCAACAAAGTCGCGGGGTACATTACCGGCAGTACGGCTATATTTTCCTTCAGTAAAAAGACCATGCAAGCCATGTCCAAATTCATGAAAAAGGGTGTTTACCTCGTCCCAGGTAAGCAATGAAGGGGTATCACCGGTAGGTTTGGTAAAGTTGCAAACAATCGAAACCAAAGGATCTACCACTTCACCCGCTTTATGATCGTAACCGGCATCCCGAAATCCTGTACACCAGGCTCCTACCCGCTTACTTTTGCGTGGGAAGTAATCAAGATAAAGCAAACCAATATGCGAACCATCACTCTCTTTCACCTCAAAAACTTCTACATCTTCGTGGTAAACAGGAATATCTGAACGCTTCTCGAAAGTAATGTCGTACAACTGATTGGCCACCCAAAACATGCCATCTCTTACATTCTCCAATTTGAAGTAAGGCTGCATCTGCGATTCATCCAGGTCATATTTTTGCTTTCTGAGTTTTTCGGCATAATACCACCAATCCCAGGGAGCAATATCAAAGTTCCCGCCTTCTGCATCAACGATGGCTTGCATCTGAGCCAGTTCCTCTTTAGATTTTTCCAATGCCGGATTCCAGAGTTTATGAAGGAAATCATAAACCGCATCCGGTTCTTTGGCCATATTTACGTCGATCACATAATCGGCATGATTATCAAAGCCTAGCAACTCAGCTTTTTCAGCACGCAATGCAACAATTTGCTTAATGATCTCCTTATTGTCATACTCATCGTTGCGATCGCCACGCATAAAATAGCCACGGTACAACTCTTCGCGTAATTCACGGTTTTCGCCATAAGTCAGAAATGGAATCCAACTTGGTTTCTGAGCATTAAACAGCCATTTTCCTTCGTATCCGGCAGCATTGGCTGCATCAGCAGCAGCACTTTTTACGCCATCAGGCAATCCTGCCAGTTTGGATTCATCTTCAATTACCAATTCAAAGTTTTCATTGGTCTCAGCAAGCAAATGCTCTCCAAACTTCAAGGTAAGCGAAGAAAGCTCAGTATTAATCGCCTTCAGCCGCTCTTGTTCTTCAGGATTCAGGTTGGCACCACTGCGTACAAAATCCTGATAATACTTGGTGACAACACGTTTTTGAGAGTCATCTAATCCTGCCGTATCCATATTTTCATAGACCTCTTTTACCCGGGCAAAAAGATCCATATTCATCATTACTGCATCGCGGTGCTGACTCATTAATGGAGAGATTTCGCGTGCAATAGATTGTATACTGTCGTTACTCACGGCAGAACGTAAGGGATAAAACACGCTACTTACTTTGGTCAGCAACTCACCTGATTGGTCGAGTGCCAGGATTGTATTCTCAAAAGTTGGTGCCTCAGGATTAACAGCAATGGTTTCCACCTCTTCCTGTGCCTGTTTGATACCTTCCTTAAAGGCCGGCAAATAATGTGATTCCTCAATTTCATCGAAAGGAGGTGCCTCAAAAGGCGTCTCATACTCTGCAAAAAAAGGATTCACACTCTCTTCAGAGTCCTTGCTCTGGCAGGAAGCTAAAACACCTACTGCCAAAGGGATTAAAAATAGTCTCTTCATAGTCATATTTTTTGTATAATCTCAAAAATAAAAAATATGAGAAATATCAACAATGACATTGTGCAGGTAGGGGAAGAAAAAAAGGTTGCCAGCAAACCGGCAACCTTTTCTATTCTGGTGTCATGATTATATTAAATCAAATCGATGCTTCTTTTCACGAAACGGTTCAATGCTTCACCTTTCAGCATGTTATTGGACAACAACGCCAGGTCAATAAGTTGTGAAACCAGCTTATTTTTGGAAGCAAAGCTTTTGAGCGACTCATCTTTCTTACCGCGGAGTTCCGTAATTTTCTTCTCCACATCTTCCAGCTCTTCTTTCTCAGCCTGGGGGATTTCCTCCTCTTTCTTGTCAGCTTTTGCTTTCTCCAATTCGGCTTTACGTGATTCCAGACTATCCATTTTCTTACGGACTGAACCAACACTTTCACCAACTTCCTCTTCACAATCCTTCACAATACGCTGAACCAAAGAATGGTTGCCATTGACCACAAGATTATAGCTATCCGGCATTTCGCCATAGAAGGCCATTGGACCGCCACCATTCTGACTCATTTCTTTCATACGGCGCATAAACTCCTGCTGAGTAATCATCACCGGCTTGTCATCGGCCGACAACGCCTCGAATGAAACCACAAAATTGGCTTTGTCCATATTGGGAATCTGAGAACTGAAAATGGTTGTCAGGTTGTCTTTCTCGGCGTCAGACAATTTAAGTTCGGTGGCTTCTTCCTGAGGAATCAGTTTTTCAGGCACATCACTGTCCACTCTCACAAAACGAGCCCCTTCAAACTTCTGCTCCAGATGATTGATAAAATGCGTATCCAGCTGACCATCCATCAGCAACACATCATATCCTTTGTTTTTGGCAGCTTCGATGAAAGAATACTGTCCTTCGGCATCGGTGGCATAAAGATAAACCAGTTGCTTATCTTTGTCGGTCTGACTGTCTTTGATAATGTTCTTGTATTCATCGAAAGTAAAGAACTTACCATCTGTATTTTTCAACAAAGTAAATTTCTGAGCCCGATCGTAAAATTTCTCATCGGTCAGCATTCCGTACTCAATGAACACTTTCAGGTCGTCCCACTTAGCTTCGAAAGAGGCACGGTCAGTTTTAAAAATCTCATCCAGTCTGTCCGCAACTTTTTTGGTGATGTGACTGGAAATTTTCTTGACATTGGAATCACTCTGCAGGTAGGACCGCGATACATTCAATGGAATATCCGGAGAATCAATTACCCCGTGCAACAAAGTGAGAAATTCAGGGACAATACCTTCAACAGAATCCGTTACATACACCTGATTGCAATAAAGCTGAATCTTATTTCGCTGAATCTCTATATTGTTTTTAATCTTGGGAAAATAGAGAATTCCGGTCAGATTAAAAGGATAATCCACATTCAGATGGATATTGAACAACGGATCCTCGGCCATCGGGTAGAGTTTCCGGTAAAATTCTTTGTAATCCTCATCCTTCAAATTTGAAGGCGATTGTGTCCACAGTGGATTGGTATCGTTGATGACGTTCTCCTCATCCTTCTCTACTTCTTTTCCGTCTTTCCACTCGGTTTGCTTACCAAAAGCGACAGGAACAGGCAGGAACCCACAATACTTCTTCAGCAAACGATTGATCTCATCCTTGCTGACAAAATGTTGATTCTCATCGTCAATAAAGAGCACAATATCGGTACCCCGCTCCTTTTTGTCGATCTCTTCGAGGGTATATTCAGGACTTCCGTCACATTCCCATTTCACTGCCTTGGCATCGTCTTTATAGGAAAGGGTGTGAATTTCCACTTTCTTGGACACCATGAATGAAGAATAGAATCCCATACCGAAGTGCCCGATAATGGCATTGGCATCATTTTTATATTTTTCCAGAAACTCGTTGGCTCCCGAAAACGCTACCTGATTGATGTACTTCTCAATCTCATCGGCAGTCATACCAATGCCACGGTCAGAAATAGTAATGGTTTTCTTTTTTTCGTCGATGGAAACCCGAATGGTCGTATCACCAACTTCCCCTTTGTAGTCGCCAATACGGGCCAGGGTATTTAATTTCTGCGTGGCATCCACAGCATTGGAAATCAACTCACGCAAAAAGATCTCATGATCAGAATAGAGATATTTTTTAATAATCGGAAAGATGTTCTCGGTACTAATACCAATTTTTCCCTTTTGCATAGCTATTTTGTTTAATTTGATTAGACGAAATTTTCGTCGTCAAAAAAGCAAAGCGTATGCCAAAGGGGGCGGACTGACAGATAGGCAGAATGCAGGTCTATTCTGTCAGCAACGTAGCTTCCTCATATTCCAGTTGTGTCAGCAAATCTTCAATGGTACGGAGTTTTTGAATTTTGCCGTCGGGACAGGTCAACAGGTACTCGCGTTTTCCGTCGGATTTTACCTCCACCTGAAATCCGCTAAACGGCTCATCAGAAGCAGCAAAGCCACGGCGGGCAAGCGCCCGGCTTACCCATTTGTATTCTATCCCCTTACCGACAATCCGAATGGTTTTAACTTTTTGTTTCTCCACAGTAAACTGACCTGTATCGTTATCGAAAAGAATGCCCTCCCTTTCAAAAAATCGGCGGAACTCGTTGGTCAGCACCAGATCTTCAGGAGTTCCGGTTTCCATTTTTCGACCTTCAGCCAGTAACCATACCTTATCCGCCATTTGGAGAGCCAGATCCAGATCGTGGGTAGATAAAAGAATGGCTTTATTATGCTGATGTGCCAGTTTGCGCAACAGATGCATGATTTCAATGCGACTGGGCAGATCCAGAAAAGCAGTGGGTTCATCCAAAACAATCAGCGGTGTTTCCTGCACCAGTGCTTTCGCAATCATCGCCTTTTGACGCTCCCCGTCACTCATATTGGTAATGAGTCGTTCTTCAAAACCTTCCAACCCGACGGATCGGATCGCTTCGCTTACCAATTCCTGATCCCTGCTTTTCAGACGACCAAAAAAACCTGTATAAGGTGTCCGTCCCAAAGAAACCAGGTCGGAAACCGTCATATTGGAAACAGTAACCCGCTCTGTCAGTACCACACTCGCCAGCAATGACATTTGCCGATTGGAAACCTTGTCGATCTGATTTCCGGCGATACAAACCTCACCGGACAAACGGGGTAAAAATCCACAAAGTGTTTGCAATAAAGTGGATTTACCCGAACCATTTGGTCCAAGCACACAAGCAAACTCACCAGCCTCAAGCTTCACACAGATATTAGAATGCAGCACTTTCTGCCCATGTCTTGGATGATGGTATCCAATCGAAAGGTCTCTGGTCTCAATTAATGATTTCTTTTCCTCCTGCATAATGACTCCTTTGCTTAAACCCCAGGGGTTCTTAAGTTCTTACCTTTTAATATTACCCAAATTACAACCGGAGCACCAATCATACTGGTTACTGCATTGATGGGCAACGCCCCGTCAAATCCAGGCAAGCGTGCAATCAGATTTGAGAAGAGTGCAACGGCAATTCCGGCAAGGATTACCGCAGGGATCAATACTTTATGATCAGATGTGCGAAACAATCCCTTGGTCAGATGTGGTACCGCCAGCCCCAAAAAAGCAATCGGCCCGCAAAAAGCGGTTATGGTTGCAGTCAGCAAACCTGTACACAGAATAATCAATAGCCGGGAAAGGGAAATATTAATCCCAAGATTACCGGCATATTGTTCTCCCAGCAACATCACGTTCAGCGGCTTAACAAGGAAAAAGGAACCAAGCAGACCCAAGGTAACCACCGGAAACAAAACACCCATTTGTGACCAGGAAACCGTGGAAAAGCTTCCCAAACCCCAAATTACATAAGCATGCACATCCTCTTTCATACTGTAAAACTTGAGGATTCCCACAAGTGCTGAGGCCGCATATCCCACCATAATACCCACAATCAACAACATGGCATTATCTTTCAGATGTCTGGACAAAAACAACACCATGGTCAGCACCAATGAAGCACCAGCAAAGGCAGCCAAAGCCACGGACAAATGACCGGTAAACCCAAGGTGACTAAGGGCCACCCCGCCTATTTTTCCGGCTACCAGTAAAACCAGTGCAACACCCAGGCCGGCTCCCGAACTAATTCCTAATATAGACGGGCCTGCAAGTGGATTGCGAAACAATGTTTGCATCTGAAGACCTCCAACGGCAAGCCCTGCTCCTGCCAATATCGCAGTTATCGCCTGTGGAAGGCGACTTTTCAGAACAATCAGGCGCCAGCTGTAATCCATCTGCGTGTCTCCTGCCAGGGCCTGAATAACTGACCAAAACGGAATATTTACAGACCCCAGAATCAGGTTAAGTACAAAGAGTGTTAGTGACAAAACAGCCAAACCACTCAACCAAAATACAGTCAACTGTCTGCCGGATAAATATTTCTCAAGAAACTGTTGCATCCGGCTACTCGTTCAAAAATTCAAAATAAACAAGCTCGTAATCAGGATATATTTCCGGATGAAAACAAGCCACCAAATCTTTTAATACAACATCAGGCTCTACAATTCCACGTTCAAAAAACATTGAATAAGCAGTATTGGAAAATACCACCTGATTACCCTGAAAAGCCTCAAAATCGCCATACCGGTCATCCATTTGCAGAAAGTCTTCTTTGGTAAAACGGCCATCATGATTAACTGTAATCAACCAGTAATCGCTTTTCCTGAAATCATTAAATACGGTTTCAAAGTCAAGCGCCAAAGAACCTGTTCCCGATTTGTCACCATAAGCATATTTTGTGCCTGCATCTTTAAAGTAGGCAGCCATATAACTGTCTCCTGCAGGAATATACCAGACATCATTGAAAAGGGTTCCGGTTAAGACAGAGGGTGTGGATGTCGAGTTTTCCACCTCTTTTCTGATGGAATTATAGCTTGAAGCAATCTCGGAAAAGAGTCCGGCAGCCTTTTCTTCCTGATCAAAAAAAGCACCGAAAAAGACCATCCATTCTGCTCTTCCCAGCGGGGTGGTTTCCAGATAACCACAATCATTAATCAACAACAGTCCTGCCTCTTTGAGTGTTCCATACCGGTTATCCTTAAAAGGAGAAACAAAAACAAACTGAGGCGCAGAAGCCAACAACACTTCCACATCAGCAGCACTGGCAAGTCCCACATCCCGGATATGGCCTTTCTGAAGTTGCTGCTGAACAAAGGTATTGGAGATATAATGCGGCTCTGCAACACACTTCAGGGATTCTAATTCACCGATCTTCTCCGCAAAAACCACCTGGGTAGAAGAAAAAGCACCCCAGCTCTTTACGGGATATTCGACAAACGGTATTTCTGAATTTTTGTATCGATCAGCAGTCTGCTCATCACCTACCAGCACATAATCCCCAACAGCAGTGCTGTCCCAGGGGTCGGCAACATGTACCAGTTTCAGATCATCAAAATAAGCAATTGAAAAACCTTTTGCATACGAAGGGGTGTAAACCGAATCGGGCTGCTGCGAACCAAATAATTCTTCCACAGGATTTTTTTCTGTGCCCGACTGACATCCGGCAAAAAACAAAGAAAGCGCCAATGCGCCCAGGAAAGATCTTAATACCATCACTTTTTCTCCCGAAAGCTTTTCTTGGTTAAAAATAAAATGCACAGGCAGGTCTTCTGGCTTGCTCAGGATTGAATAGCCTTCCCGGAAAAAAATGATCAATGATCAGTTATCAATTGATTATTGGTAATTGATAATTGGTAATTACTTCCAGTGGCATCAGTTTATTCAATCTCAAAAAAAGAGCTTACAGCTGCGGGTACAGCTCCGGACTTTAACCGGATTCCCTGTTAGGCACATAAAGCACCTGTTACATCAGTTGCAAAATTACATTAATTTGAGAGATTTACAAGCTAACCAGAGTCTGTCCATAAACTAAGCAAAATTTGTTTCTGGTCATGTGTTTTTCAGGAAAGTGCCAGATATAAGGCTTGCGACCGCGTGTCCCCTAAAGCTTTTGCGGTGGCGCAAGCCAGAAAATACGTAGTTTACTTAAGTAAATGAGGAATTTTCGGGCAAGCGTAACGCAGTAAATGGTACTTTATGGACAAACACTACCTAACGGTTTCGAAGTTCCACATTTTTCTCCAGCACCCATTTCCCTTTTTCCCAATTCAGCACATCGTAGGAAAAATCGGGGCCATAATAGCTATAATCGCCTTCATACATAGGCTCCATCGGAGCGAGATGATCCATCACAATGCGCTCTGATCTGTCATCAAATCGCAACATCATATTAGCTTTATTGCTGTATTCATAAATAAGACGCCTTTTTGTCCTGCCATGATCATCAAATATTAACGCTCCAAAACGAGGACGTCCGCTACTGCCCAAAGTGATAACATCAACCACACGAAGCCTCGAAAAAGCATCATTTCCGTTATATCCCAACAAAGTATAAAAAGTATCTCCTCGGTATTTCTCCGTAATTACCTTATAATAGACTGCACCAAACCATTTCTCAGGGCTGAGTCCCGCATATTCCGGTGAAGCTATTTCATCACTTTTATCCTGAAGATTGAAAACACGTATCCTGTCTTCAACCCGCACTGCCACAAGTCCATAAAGGTGATGATCCCCGTTCAGTTCCTCAACATTCCAGGTAACAAGTTTAAGCTGTTCATCAGACGAAATCAATGTCGATACCCCCTGTAAATCTAAAAAATCATGATTGAAAAGCTCTGGGTTCTTCATCAATAGATCCATTCTTATCCTCAGAGAGTCTGCCTGATTAAAAACCGTGTTTACCCCTCTGCTTTCACGGATTCTCTTCAAAATGAATACAGATTTCAAGTCAGGTATATCCAGAAGTTTTCTTTTATCATCAAAAATCTTTACGGAATTCAGATCACCAAAACTTTCCGATTCAATGATCAGATCAATCTCTTCTGTTTCCGATTCAACCTCCTTATAGTTTACAACGGCCACTTTCTTTTCATTATCCACAAAACAGTAGATCAGTCTGTCGGGACGCATTTCAAAGTCCACAAGCGCCGCGCAGGCCGACAAACTACCTGACAATAAATCAACCACCGCCCAATCCTCAGGGAAATTGCCTTCACCGAAAGTATTATCCTCCTGAAGGAGACCCTGTTCCAGAAAATTCAGAAATGAGCCAAACCGGTAATCTTTTTCATTATCATCAGCCTTTATCAAAGCCTCCCAGTTGTCATCCAGAGCGTGGTTGGTCTGACCAAAACCAAAAGAGGAAAACAATAAAAATAGCAAAACAGAAATTCCGAAAAACAGCCTCCACTTCATCAGGAATACTTTTAATTATCTATATTTTTAAATACATCTTATTTTAATTACTTTTGTGATAGCAAATAATATGCAAAACAAAAAGAAATGGAGAACAAAGAAACAAAAAAAATACCGCGACTCTTGAAAATAAGTCTCGGATTAGTTGTGGGAGCTGCGTTGGGATATGGATATTATTATTTTATCGGATGCAACGGAGGTACTTGCCCCATTACAAGTAATCCGTGGAATAGCACCATTGCCGGCATGGTACTGGGAGCTATCTGGACCATCAAATAATCTTTACAGATACAAAACAAAAAAGACGCATACTTGTGCGTCTTTTTTGTTTGATGCTATATTCTTAGTCCCAATTCAGGATCACTTTTCCGCAGTTACCGGCCTCCATAATATCAAACCCTTTTTGGTAGTCATCAACAGAAAACCGGTGCGTAATCATAGGAGATAAATCCAGTCCGGACATCAGCATCTGTTCCATGTGATACCATGTTTCAAACATCTCGCGCCCGTAAATACCTTTCAGCATGAGTCCTTTAAATATAATGGTATTCCAATCCACCACAGTTGAAGGAGGTAAAATACCAAGTAAGGAAATCTTTCCGGAATTATACATATGGGCAAGCATCTGATTAAATGCAGCTTCCGATCCTGAGCACTCCAAGCCTATATCAAAACCAATCATTCCCAAATCGCTAATCACGTCCGAAAGATTTTCCTCTTTGGGGTTGACTACTTTTGTTGCACCCATCTTTCGGGCAAGATCCGCTCTGAACTCATTCATTTCAGTGGCAACCACATAACGTGCACCGGCAAATTTTGCAATAGCCACACACATACTTCCGATAAGTCCGGCTCCTGTAACCAGGACATCCTCCCCAATCAATGGGAACGACAGCGCGGTATGGGTAGCATTCCCGAAAGGATCCATTATGGCAACAATTTCGTCAGGGATTTGCGGATTAATCTTCATCACATTGTTGGAAGGAACTTTAACATATTCGGCAAATGCTCCGTCTATGTTAACCCCAATGCCAACAGTCCTTTCACAAATATGCTGACGGCCGCGGCGACAGTTTCGACAATGTCCGCAGGCAATATGTCCTTCACCGGTAACCCGGTCACCCTCTTTAACATTGGTCACTTCCGATCCTACGGCAGCAACATAACCAACATATTCATGACCAATGATCATCGGAGTTTTTATCGTTTTCTGAGCCCATTCATCCCACTTATAAATGTGCAGATCGGTTCCACAGATAGCAGTTTTGGTTACATTGATAATCACATCGTTATGACCGGGCACCGGCACCGGAACCTCTTTCATCCAGATACCTTTTTCAGGCTTGGCTTTTACAAGTGCACGCATAGTCTTCATTCCCATGAAATTGAATTTAAAAAAATGAAAAACATCAATTAATGTTTGTAAGAAAACCCATGAGTATTCTCACTTAAATTAAACAGATGATAAAGCAGAGATTGCTCTAATCAGAACTGCAACCTTAATGAATACAAATTTAAACAACGAAGCAGCATCAAAAAACCACAAATATCAGCTTTCCGGGACTTTTTATTAATTTGTTCCGGCTTCATCTCCCACCTCCTGGTTGATACGATTCAGATAATTGTAAAACTCAATCTGTGAACGGAAGGGTTTTTCTCCATCAGCAGGTTTGTTTAATCTGTTGGACAAGTCATTATCAAGAATACGGGCAGCACTGGTATCTTTCCACTGAACGAGAAACATATTTAATAATTCATTTTTAAGGTTTTCATCATAAACGGGGCATGCAACTTCAACCCGTCGATCCAGGTTGCGTGACATCAAATCAGCAGAAGCGATATAAATACGTTGACGCTCCCCCGTTCCGAAAATATAAAAACGACTATGCTCAAGAAGCCTGTCTATCAAGCCAATACAAGGTATCGGAGTTCCATTATTGTCATAATCTGGAATCAGGGAAAACATTCCCCGCACATTCAAACGAACATCAACTCCTGCCCTATGGGCCTCATACAATTTTTTGATGATTTTGTAATCCGCAAGATTATTCATCTTTAACCAAATCCGTCCCTCTCCGCCCTGCTTGACAACTTTTATCTCTTTATTAATTAATTCATTGATTCTTTTCCTCAGGTAAAAAGGGGAAACCCACAAATGACTGTAACGCGCTATTCGGTAGTTCTTATCAAAAAATTCAAAAACTGATCCAACCTCCCTGGCAATGCCTTCGTGGGCTGTCATCAGCAAATGGTCACTAAAGACCCGGGCGGAATCCTCATTAAAATTGCCGGTTCCAACACAAGCATAACGCTTCAATTTCCCTTTTTCCTTTCGGGTAAGATAACAAAGCTTTGAATGCACCTTAAGTCCTTTGACTCCGTATATGACCTTAATACCGGCATCGGCCAGTTTATTGGCCCATTTAATGTTGTGTGCCTCATCAAAGCGAGCCTGCAACTCCATTACCACAGTAACTCTTTTACCATTATGAGCGGCATTAATCAGCGCATCCATCACATTAGAATGCTTTGCCACCCGATAAATGGTAATTTTCATATCCTGAACCAGTGGATCAATACTTGCTTCCCGAAGAAAATCAATAAAGTGCAGAAATGAATGGTACGGAAAATGCAACAGAATATCACGTTGGTGCAATACAGGAAATACCGATTGACCGTTGGGATAATATTCATGCCTGATAGGTGGAAGTGGCTCATAAACCATATCGGCACCTCCAATTTTAGGGAAGTCCATAAAATCTTTAAAATTATGGTAACGTCCACCCTGAATGATGGTATCATCCTTGGAGAAATGTAACTTTCGGAGCAGTATCTCAAGTAAATCTTCCGGCATTTCCCGATCATAAACAAAACGAACCGGGGGAGCATCCTTCCTGCGTTCCAGACTTTGAGCAATAGCACTCACATAACTTTCGGAAATGTCATCATCGATATCCAATTCCGCATCGCGAGTCAACTTAAATGTATAAGCACCGATTTCATCAAAATCAAACATATAAAAGATATCCTTCAGCTCAAACCGAATAACATCATCAAGCAAAAGCATGCTGGTGGTTCTCTCATTAGAGGGTACAATAAAAAAGCGCCCCAATGCATCCACAGGAAGTTCAAGCAAAGCATAGATTGATTTTCCTGTCTTATGTTTACGAAGAATCACACCAAGATATATGGCATCATCCTCCAGATCAGGCAAAGGTCTGCGTTTTGAAATAATTATCGGCATCAGTTTAGGCCTGACTTTATGTTCAAAGACCCGGCGTACATATTCACCCTGCTTTTGATTCAGGGATTTCTCATCGAGCATATAAACGTTGTGGTCCTCCAGTTCATGGATAATCTGCTCGTAAATTTTCCCAAATTCAAGCCCCTGCTGACGAACAACCCGGTTAACCTCCCTCAGTGTCTCCAAAGGGGAAGTGCCATCTATTTCGGAATCTTTCCGCAGCTGGACAAGTCTTTTTAACAGTGCCACGCGAACCCTGAAATATTCATCCAGATTATTGGAGTAAATACCCAGAAATTTAATACGCTCAATAAGAGGAACTTCCTTCTTAGAAGCTTCCTGAAGCACCCTGCCGTTGAAAAAGAGCCAGCTCAACTCTTTGGACCTGTATTTGGAATATATCATGGATTCTACATTTAGCAGACAATAAGAAAAACTAAAATATAGATATTTTGTTGAAGTGTTCCAAGAAAATAATACCGAATATTGTTTCTATTTCGGATTTCGGATTTTTTCCTCCTTATATATTAAACCTTTTAATGGTTCTATGGTTTCTATCACGGAGCAGCTTTATCAGATCTGTTTTACCTATCACCTGACCAAACACAAAAAGCAGAAAAACCCCATATTAAGGGAGATCTGATGATTATTAACCGAAAAATATTTAAATATATTCAGCATCATGAATGAAGTATCTGAAGCAAACAAAATTTCCACCAAATTGCATGAAATCCTGGAAATGCGTCATCTGAACGATTCCACATTTGTAGTAAAACTTGAGAAAAACAATTTGAAATTTAAAGCCGGACAACACATAAATGTAGGACCGGCCAACAGTATTCACACCAGGGAATATTCCATTTACAGCGGTGAAAATGATGATTTTCTGGAAATCCTGGTAAAAGAGGTAACCGATGGCTTCATCTCTCCGGTATTAAAGAAGCAGCAACCGGGCAATATGTTGGTTGTTGAGGAGCCTGTCGGATATTTTTCACTACCCGTGAAAAAAGTTCCCGGTGAAAAATTGCTCTTCATTGCCAGTGGAACGGGAATCTC
Organism: Marinilabilia salmonicolor; assembly: GCF_003003035.1. Classification (GTDB taxonomy): domain Bacteria; phylum Bacteroidota; class Bacteroidia; order Bacteroidales; family Marinilabiliaceae; genus Marinilabilia; species Marinilabilia salmonicolor_A. Next base: position 37,978 of record NZ_PVTS01000006.1, read on the forward strand.
GCCATTCCACAGCTTTATAAAATCCCATCCTGACTTAAATTATACCCTGTTACATGGCATTAGGGATAATTCAGAAAAATACGAAGCTGATTTTTATGAACCATCCCGGTATATTTCCTGCACATCAAGACAAAAAAGTGACAACTCCTATTTTGGCCGGGTTACCACCTGGCTGGAGGAACACCCTGTTGATGCCGAAACCCGTTGCTATTTATGCGGAAACAGCAGTATGATTCATGATGTATATGATATTCTGGAGGCCCAGGGAGTTTCCTCCGAAAAAATTCATGCAGAAGTTTACTTTTAACCTGAATGATTTATTAGACACGTAAGTCATAAACAAGCTGAATGCCTGATTGCAGCTTGCCACGGCAATACCTTAAAGGTTTGAGCCATCTCTCACGCCATCTCTCATTATTAGTCGCGATGCGACTAATAATGAGAGAACGGAGAGTTGTTAGAAGCTTTCCGGGGCGTTGCCCAAGGCTATCACTCTCAATCCATTAACCTATTGAAAAGAAACTTCTGAGTAAAAGCCCACGTTAATTTACAGGATATAGAAGTAGCTCCCTTGCCTCTTTTCAAAACTATTTCTTCCCTTCAATCCATTTCCGTGCATTCACAAAGGCCTCCATCCACGGAGTTACTTCGTCGCCGGCACGATCTTCAGGATAATATCCCCATTGCCAGGGAAAGACAGCTCTTTCCAGGTGCGGCATCATCGCCAGATGACGTCCATCAGCTGAACAAATAGCAGCAGCATTGTAATCACTTCCATTGGGATTGGCCGGATAAGCTTCATAAGCATACTTTCCGGGGATATGGTAAGCACTTTCCTCCAACGGCAGATCAAATTTTCCTTCTCCATGAGCGACCCACACCCCAATCCGTGATCCGGCAAGAGATTTAAGCATTACAGAATTATTTTCCTGTATGTTCATATTCAGGAAAATGGATTCAAACTTATGTGAATCGTTGTGAAGCATTTTGGCTTTCCGGTCATGCTCAGGATTTACCAGATCAAGATTAACCATTAGCTGACAACCATTGCATATCCCAAGACTCAATGTATCTGGTCTTGCATAGAAATTATCCAGTGCTTTTTTGGCCTTTTCATTATATAGGAATGCACCGGCCCATCCTTTGGCCGAACCAAGAACATCGGAGTTGGAGAATCCACCAACGAAAACGATATAATCAATATCTTCCAGTGTCTCACGGCCACTGATTAAGTCAGTCATATGAACATCCTTTACAGCAAAACCTGCTTTGTAAAGTGAATATGCCATTTCCCGATCACCGTTAACTCCCTTCTCCCGGATGATGGCAGCTTTAGCCTTTCTTTCAAGATTCTCCAGGTCAAGAGAAGACTCCGTTCCTTTGAAATGCGTAGGAAACTGGTAGGAAAGCGATTGATTCTTATAGTTCTCAAACCGCTCTTTCGCCTTTTGATCTCCACTTTGGTCTCTGTCCAGTAAATAAGAGGTTCTGAACCAGACATCCCGTAATTCATCAATATCAAAATCGAAAACCTTATCGGCCGTGGCTACTTTCAGACGACGCTCCTGTATGGGATTTCCGATAACACTAAACTGAACTCCTGCCTTTTCCAGAATAGAGGAAACTTTCTCCAATTCAGCAACCTGAATAACGACTGCGGGGTTCTCACTAAACATCAACTTCACAGGATCCTTCTCTTCCATTTCGGACAAATCGGCACTTATTCCAAAGTCTTTATTGGCAAAACACATTTCAAGGAGTGTAGTTACCAATCCCCCGGCAGAAACATCATGTCCGGCAACCACAAAGCCTTCCCGAATTAATTTCTGAATCGTTTCAAATCCATTTTTAAAATAGGTTGCATCGGTAACTGTGGGAGCTTCATTACCCAGCTTGTTAATAATCTGGGCAAAGCTGCTTCCGCCAAGTTTTAACGCATCAAACGAAAGATCGATGTGCAACAAATGCGTATCAACATCTTTCTTCAACAAGGGAGTAACAATCCTGCGGACATCCTCCACTTCAGCTGCAGCACTTATAATTACTGTACCGGGCGACATTACAGCATCGCCGTCTGGATACTTCTGGGTCATGGAGAGGGAGTCCTTACCTGTGGGAATGTTGATGCCCAGATCACAAACAAAATCGCTTACTGCTTCGGCAGCATCATAAAGTCTGGCATCTTCTCCTTTATTCCTGCATGGCCACATCCAGTTAGCACTCAGGCTGATTCCTTCAATACCATGAGTAAGAGGTGCCCACACAATATTGGTTAAAGATTCGGCTACAGAAACAACAGAACCTGCGGCAGCATCAATGAGTCCGATTCCCGGAGCATGCCCCACAGAGGTTGCCATCCCTTTAGTACCAGAATAATCGATGGCGGTAGCTCCCAAATCACTCAATGGCAATTGAATTTCTCCAATGGTTTGCTGACGGGCCACTTTTCCTGTCACAGAGCGGTCAACCTTATTGGTTAACCAATCCTTACAAGCAACCGACTCCAGTTGAAGTACAGATTCAAGATAAGAATCAATCTCATCGGCAGAATAATGCAATTCTTGGTATTTGCGATCCACACTGACGTCATTCATAACCGTTTTGGGAGGATTCCCAAACATATCGGCAAGCTGAAGATCAATGGGAGCATTGCCTTTATTATCTTCGAACTTAAACTGCATATCTCCGGTGGTTTCTCCGACTACATAAAACGGAGAACGTTCACGCTCGGCCACCCTCTTCAATATCTCCACATGGTTCTCATGAAGTACCAGTCCCATTCTCTCCTGAGATTCATTCCCCACTATTTCACGCGCCGAGAGCGTTGGGTCACCTACAGGCAGTTTATCCAGATGAATGGTACCACCTGTTTCCTCTACCAGCTCTGACAAACAATTCAGGTGACCACCCGCTCCATGATCATGAATCGAGATAATAGGATTTTCATCTCCCTCTACCATAGCACGGATAGCATTCATGGTCCGTTTCTGCATCTCCGGATTAGAGCGTTGCACCGCATTTAATTCAATGGCATTGGCAAATTCACCGGTAGCAACCGAGGAAACTGCTCCCCCACCCATACCAATCCGGTAATTATCTCCACCCAAAACAACCACACGATCTCCTTTAGCGGGTGTATTCTTCAGACTGTCGGACTTTTTGGCAAAACCAATTCCGCCCGCCAGCATTATCACTTTATCAAAAGCAAATTTCTGCTGATTTTCGAAGTGCTCAAACGTGAGAACAGATCCGCAAATCAGGGGTTGACCAAATTTATTACCAAAATCACTGGCACCGTTGGAAGCTTTAATCAGTATCTGTTCAGGTGTTTGGTACAACCAGGGACGGGCCTTAAAATTCTCTTCCCACTTACGCCCCTTCTCCAATCTGGAATAGCTGGTCATATAAACCGCCGTTCCGGCAAGAGGCAAACTTCCTTTACCTCCCCCCAGGCGGTCACGAATCTCACCTCCGGAGCCGGTAGCAGCACCATTGAATGGCTCCACTGTTGTAGGGAAGTTATGTGTTTCCGCCTTCAATGAGAGAACCGATTCGATCTCTTTCTCCACAAAATAGTCTGCGGTATCCTGGCGACCGGGAGCAAACTGCTTCATAACAGGCCCCTGAATAAAAGCCACATTGTCTTTATAGGCAGAAACCAGGTAATTTGGATTTTCTTTTGATGTGCGTTTTATCAACTGAAAAAGAGAACTCTCTTTCTCCTCTCCATCAATAACAAAAGTGCCGTTAAAAATTTTATGACGACAATGCTCTGAATTCACCTGCGAAAACCCAAAAACCTCACTATCGGTAAGCTTTCTCCCCAATCTCTCACTCAAACCATTCAGATATCCGATTTCTTCCTCATTTAAGGCCAAACCCTCTTTTAGATTATAAGCTTCGATATCGTCGATAAAAACAATCGGTTCAGGCTCTTTATTAATGTGAAAAATCTCCTGATTCAGACCTTTGTAACGAACCTGAAGCATTGGATCGAATTCGGCCTGCTCGTTGTCCGTTTCAAAGAACTCCTCAATACGCTCAATCCCTTCAATTCCCATATTCTGGGTAATTTCCACCGCATTGGTACTCCAGGGAGTAATCATTTCCCGTCTGGGGCCGATAAAAAAGCCATCCAGGTTATTGTCAGATATCAGACGCGCTCCGTCAAAAAGCCATGTAAGTTTTTCCAAATCGGCTTGAGAAAGGGTTTTATTACAACCTACTGCCAATACCAGTCGATTGTCCCCCTGAAAGAAAAGGATCATGAGATTTTCAGTTTTATGCAGTTTTTACTTTGAAGCTGCAAAATTAACACATTTAAGGGAATTATTATATGAAATTGTTCTCAACCTGTATTAATAATAAAATAAACACGTATTAAAAAGCTAACTTCTTTTGCATCATCAAAATTGCAAAATTTGTTTACTTTTGTTTTTACAGATGTTAGTCATTTCTTAAACATTGCCATCCGGTAAACTTATTTTCCGGAGGAAAACTTCTTCCCGTTGTCGCCTATTTTCTGAACTAAAAGGAATAATCCTATGTGGAAGAGATTGATTTATTGACATAAAAGCTGGTGTGCATTTTTTTGTTTCATCCGTATAAAATTAATTTTTCAAGGTCGGATGGAACTCGCATGCAAGGAATTTATACATTGTCTTTTGTGACATCCCTTGCCATGCTCGTTTCATCAGATAAAAAATACTGTTTTCATATTAGGCTTAAACAATTGTTTAAAGAAAATTAAAAGAGTCAACATGAATATTAAAGAACTTAATGTATCCGAAAATGCCCGGAAACACGATGTTAAATTGTTTGAGATTACAAACGATGAGGGCACAACCATTCACGTCACCAATGCAGGGGCGGCCATTACCCGAATAGAGACAAAAGATAAAAACGGTCAACTCGCCAACATTGTACTTGGTTTTGATGACCCAATGCAATACATTGACGAAGACTATCTCGACAATTGTGTATTTCTGGGCGCCACCATCGGTCGGTTTGCCAACAGAATCGCCAGAGGGCATTTTGAACTTAACGGAAAAAAGTATAAACTTCGTATCAACAACGGCAACCATCATCTTCACGGAGGACCTACAGGATTCCATTCAAAAGTATGGAGCACGGAGATCGAAGAGACAGATGCTGGTCAGGTATTGGTTATGCGCCTGAAAAGTCCGGATAATGATGAAGGATACCCCGGAAATCTTGATGTGGAAGTCAGGTTTTATTTAAGTAATGAAAATGAACTCATCATCGATTATGATGCATCAACAGATGCTGCAACTCCCGTAAATCTGACCAATCACAGCTATTTTAATTTATCAGGAACAGACAACAATATTCTGGATCATGAAGTGATGATTTTTTCGGATGATTACACCCCGAGAAAAGACGATGTTCCCATAGGAGATATTATATCCACCAAGGGGACTCCCTTTGATTTCAAGGAATTCCACAAAGTAGGAGAACGGCTGGAACATCTGCCAAAAGATGCTTACGATCACAACCTGGTAATCAATGGTAATGAAGGAGATTTAAGACGAGCAGCAATAGCCAAAGATAGCATTTCAGGCAGGCTGATGGAGGTATATACTACCATGCCCGGAATGCAGTTTTATTCCGGTTACCATTTGGATGGAAGCTATGAAAACAAAGAAAAAAAATTCGATCGTTTTTCGGCCATGTGCTTCGAAACACAGTATTTTCCGGACTCACCCAACCATCCATCTTTCCCATCCTGCATAGTGACCCCCGAAAAACCTTATAGTCACACCACCGTTTTTAAGTTTGGTGTCGAATAAAAAAATGACCGGTTTGTTTTTAACATTCCGGTCTTTTTTTTCATAACAATCAGCTCTCCGTGATGGTCATATTCCTGCAATGAGGAGTTTGAAGCTATCCTTTAATCAGGTTTGAACAATTTTTTTATTTTTGTACATTAACAAAGTTTAAGACCATGGTTAGTATCATCGACTATTTTGAAGAAAGAGTAAATAAATTTGGGGACAATCCGCTGCTTTGGGAAAAGAGCGAAGGACGTTTTCAACCCACCACCTATAAAGAAACAAGAAGTCAGGTCATGGATCTGGCAGCAGGATTAATTGACCTGGGCATAAAAAAAGGAGATCGACTGGCATTGCTATCCGAAGGTCGGAATAAATGGCTTATTTCCGAACTCGCCATTTTATATTGCGGAGCCATCAATGTCCCGTTAAGTGCAAAACTGGAAGCTGATCAGGATTTGATATTCAGGTTGGAACATTCTGAATCCAGAATGATTTTTGTTTCCAGAAACCAACTCCCAAAAATTCGTGAGATTCTTCATGAACTTACTTTCCTTGAAAAAATTATCGTTTTAGACGACATTGAAGATGTCCGGGAAAAAGAATTGCGCTACAGCGAATTGGTAGAATCAGGGAAAAAATACCTGGAGAATCACCGACAGGAGGTTGAGGAAATCAAAAACAGTGTCCATTTCAATGATATAGCCAACATTTCTTACACATCCGGCACCACAGCCCAACCCAAGGGCATTATGCTTTCTCATCGTAATTACACTGCCAATGTGGAGCAGGCCTTTAGTTTTATCGACATTCCGGCTCACTTCAGAACGCTGGTTGTACTTCCCTGGGATCATGCTTTTGCCCATACTGCCGCCCTTTATGCCTTTATGTATAAAGGAGCCTCCATTGCATCTGTTGAAACAGGACGAAATCAGATTGAAACATTGAAGAATTTCTCCAATAACATCATGGAGATTCAGCCTCATGTTTTGATGAGTGTTCCGGCCATGGCCAAGAATTTCCGTAAAAACATCGAAAAAGGAATTGCGGCCAAAGGAAAGGGAGTCTCTACACTTTTTAACTTTGCCATGAAATTTGCCATTTGGTACAACGGGAAAGGAAATGACAAAGGAAAGGGGCTCAAAAAACTTACCGCACCCTTGTACAAATTGTTCGACAAAATTCTTTTTCAAACCATCAGAGTTCGTTTTGGAGGAAATCTTCAGTTCTTCATCGGTGGAGGGGCACTGCTGGACATTGACTTGCAAAGGTTTTTCTATGCTTTGGGAACTCCAATGTTTCAAGGTTACGGACTCAGTGAAGCTGCCCCAATTATTTCTGCCAATACCCCCAACCATCACAAACTGGGTTCTTCAGGTCCAATCGTCCAAAATCTGGAGGTAAAAATATGTGACTCCGAAGAAAATAAACTTCCGGCAGGAACCTCAGGAGAAATTGTTGTAAAGGGAGAAAATGTGATGCTTGGTTATTGGAAAAACCAGGAAGCTACCAACGAAACCATAAAAGAGGGCTGGCTGTTCACAGGAGATTTGGGCTATCTCGACAACGAAGGATACCTATACGTTCTGGGGCGCTTTAAGAGTCTGCTGATTGGCTCTGACGGTGAAAAGTACAGTCCTGAAGGCATAGAAGAGGCCATCATTGATCACTGCCCTTTGATTGACCAGTTTGTTTTGCACAACAATCAGAATCCATATACCATCGGACTAATTGTTCCCAACACAGAAAAGGTAAACCAATTTGCAAAGGAGCTGGACAATGATATGTCTCAGGAAGAAAAAAACCGGGAAATATTACAGGAAATACAGAAACAGATGGCTGAATTCAAAAAGGGAGGTAAACTCGAGGAACTATTCCCCGCAAGATGGCTTCCCGCAGCCAGCATTATTCTCCCCGAACCCTTTACAGAGAGCAATAAACTCCTGAATAGCACCATGAAAGTAGTTCGACGAAAAGTGGAAGAGTATTTTTCTGATGAAATAGATTATCTTTACACAGCCGAGGGAAAGGAGTTTTTATCGGATAGAAATAAAAACAACCTTGCCAGGTTTATTGGCAAATAATTTAATACGATGACAAAAGTTTCCGGAATCATTGGTTTTGCAGAACCCCAAAACCGCAAAGAATGATTAAAATAATCGACGAAGTCAACAAATCAGATTTAAAATTTCGTCTTGAATTTTATCAAAAATAAAAATATTGTTCCTGTTTTCAGGAATTTTAAGTATTTTGCTCATAAGGGATAATCAGTAGCCTGTCTGAACATATTTTTTGTTACTGGTTATATGTAAAAAACAAAGACAGTGAAATAACTTTTTCGGCATTTTGTAAAAAAGATAAGGAAAAAAGTCAACTTTAGTGACAAACCAACGTATGTAGTTTTTGTATTAGTAAAGTTTTTCCCATTTTTACAGTCGGTTTAAGACACACTAACTTATACTGTTCATGCATAAAAGCGCAAAAATTGCCATATTAATATTTGCTACAACACTCATGTTTTCAAGCAATAGTCATTCCCAGCGAAGAAGGGGATCTCTTAACATTGCTGAAGGAATGAGTGTTACAGCCCGGGGAGGTTACAACATGTTTTTTGGAGACCTGGTGGATGAATCCCGTGGAAGTTTTACCGTTGGAGGGCTGATTGACCGCGAAATGAATGAAATGTTGTCGGCCCGGGTTCAGCTCCTTGGTGGTAAAATGCAAGGGACTCAGGTATTCCCCACATCCGGCCTGGAATATGCCTATTTCGATAATGTTTACACTGAATTTTCTATTGGCGGAAGTTACAAACCGCTCAATCATATTATGGGATATTTCCGTCAGCGGACCTTTCAGCCATATGTACATCTGAATGCAGGTTTGGTTTATTACTCCTCTACAGAATACTGGGGGGAGGCAGGAAGTGGTCCACAAGATGAAGAGTGGCGATCCGCTTCTGAGATTGCTCCAATGGTGTCTGCAGGTGGTGGAGCCTCTTTTTGGATAAATCCCATGATTAGTGCCAACATTGAAATAACAGGTGCCCTGCCATTTTCCGACAGAATGGATGTGCATGATGTGTGGTACTCTGGTGATGACTGGCAAACAGAGGTAAATCCGGTTTCCACCGACCCTTATGACGTTTATTACAATTTCATGGTGGGTGTTACTTTTGTAATTCAGGACAGTAAATTACGAAACGATCCAAAATACAACCGCAAAAGTTACATCAAAACAAGACAGTATTATCAGTCCAAGTCTCGTAGAAGTCCCGCAAGAAGACCAAGCAGAAAACGGTTTTTGTTTTTCTAATCTGAAAGAAGATGACCGCAGGAACAGGTTTTGTCAGACTTCCTCTAAGCCCTCCTAACTTGCCTTTTTCATAAGCCGGATAAGATGTAAACAGACTAAAAAGCCCGAGAGCAATAGCTCAGGGCTTAGAGATATTCTCCATTCCCCTCTCATTATTGATAGCGTCGCGACCAATAATGAGAGGGGGAAAGAAGATTGCTTCGCTCTGCTACCAATGACAGATTTTTGTAATAAGCAATAAATCAGTAAAATAATAGTTGGCCCCCTTTCGGGGACCCGGTCATATTTGTTCAGCTTACCCCGGGTCGTTAACCCGGGGTAATTCAAATTTGCCCCCTTCGGGGACGGGCCAGTTCTGTTACTAACGCATTATGCATCAATTCTTTGAGGTAGTCACTCGCAATGACACCGTCTTAAAGGGTTTAGCAGGGTTGGTAGGGGTTGATTTAACCTGCACCACACCTTGTGAATGTTTCCCATCCACCATTATCCTTTCTTCTTTTTCAACAGTTTCTCTAAACGAAACATTTCGTCACGGTATTGAGCAGCCTGAATAAAGTCCAGTTCTTTGGCAGCTTTCTGCATGGCTTTTTTGGTTTCGGCGATGGTTTTTTCAAGCTTCTCTGCCGACATATAAGACAATACAGGATCTGCAGCAGCATCCACTCCCTGATCCTCCGGACCGGAATAAAAATGAGAAACTCCGGATGTTTTCTCCTCTTCTTCCTGATTCTGAAATGCACTACTGCGTTTTTTGATGATAGCAGCCGGAGTAATCCCATGCTTCTCATTGTAAGCCAGCTGTTTTTCTCTTCGATAATTGGTGGCATCAATGGTTTCCTGCATCGATTTGGTAATCTTGTCGGCATACATGATAACCGTTCCGTTCAAATTCCGCGCAGCACGACCAGCTGTCTGCGTTAAAGAGCGTGTGGAACGCAAAAACCCCTCTTTATCAGCATCCAGAATAGCAACAAGCGAAACTTCAGGCAAATCCAATCCTTCACGAAGTAAATTGACGCCAACAAGAACATCAATAATACCATTTCGCAGATGTTCCATAATTTTAACGCGTTCCAGAGTATCCACATCCGAGTGAATATATTCGGTTTTGATATCAAGTCTTTGAAGATATTTGGTGAGCTCCTCAGCCATCCTCTTTGTGAGCGTCGTCACCAGAACCCGCTCATTCGCCTTAACTCTGATTCTGATCTCTTCAAGCAAATCATCAATCTGATTCAGGCTGGGGCGAACATCAATAACAGGATCAAGAAGCCCGGTGGGCCGAATAACCTGTTCCACAACCACTCCTTCACATTTTTCGAGTTCGTAATCTGCAGGAGTAGCACTGACAAAAATTGTTTGATTGGTAATTCGTTCAAATTCATCAAACTTCAATGGCCGGTTATCCAATGCTGCAGGAAGCCGAAAGCCATATTCCACGAGATTCTGTTTCCGGCTGTAATCTCCTCCGTACATGGCCCTGATTTGGGGTAATGTAACGTGGCTTTCATCCACAACGGTCAGGAAATCATTGGGAAAGTAATCCAGAAGGCAGAAAGGACGAGTTCCTTCGGCGCGACCATCAAAGTACCGGCTGTAATTTTCTATTCCGGGGCAATGGCCCAACTCCCGTATCATCTCCAGATCATAATTCACTCGCTCATCTAACCGTTTAGCCTCAAGGGGCTTACCAATTTCACGAAAATACTCCACCTGTTTTACCAGATCATCCTGAATCATTCGGATGGCCTGATTGATCCGCTCTTTTGTTGTAACAAAAATATTGGCAGGATATATCAGGATTTGGTCAGTCGAAGAAAGGGTTATGTTGTTAATCGGATCAAAAGTTTCTATGGTCTCAATTTCATCACCCCAGAAAATAACTCTGCAGGCATGATCTGCATAGGCCAGAAAGATCTCCACCGTATCTCCCTTAACCCTGAAATTTCCTCGCTGAAACTCCACTTCATTCCTGGAATATAAAGCTTCCACCAGGTGTCGCAGAAATTTGTTCCGACCAATCTCCTTGCCCACTTCCAGTGAGATGACATTGGCATGAAAATCTTCAGGATTACCAATACCATAGAGACAGGATACCGAAGATACTACAATCACATCCCGTCGTCCCGACAGCAATGCCGAAGTAGCACTCAGCCGAAGTTTCTCAATCTCATCATTGATAGAAAGATCTTTCTCAATATAGGTGTCCGATACAGGAATATAGGCTTCCGGCTGATAATAGTCGTAGTAGGATACAAAATATTCAACGGCATTATTTGGGAAAAAGCTCTTAAACTCACCATACAATTGAGCCGCCAGTGTTTTATTGTGACTAAGAATCAAGGTGGGTTTCTGAACCTTTTCAATCAGATTGGCAATGGTAAAAGTTTTACCTGAGCCGGTAACTCCAAGCAAGGTCTGAAAAGGGTTTCCATCGTTAACACCCGCAGTTAGCTGACGAATGGCTTCGGGTTGATCACCCGTAGGCTGAAAATCTGATATGATCTTTAAATCCATTTAATCCGATTAAAAATTTGGTCAGAGAATTGGTTCTGCATCAATCTGCCCCGAAAACACATATTTAGCAGGACCTTTCAACCATACATTCTCAAAACCTCCTGATTTTACAACATCGAAACTCACGGTTAGTTTACCCCCCGGCACTTTCATGTCGAAACACTTACCTGCACCACTCCTTATGTAAGTAGCAATTGCAGAGGCTACCGCACCGGTCCCGCAAGACCAGGTTTCATCTTCCACTCCCCGTTCAAAAGTTCTCATAGCCACTTCCTTTCCGTCAGGATTTCCAACAAAATTAACATTGGTTCCCCCGGGGGCAAAGACATCATGGTTTCGCCAGAAACTACCCTCTTTGAAAACATCAACAACCTCTGGATTATCCACAAATTTTATGAAATGTGGAGATCCGGTATCTAAAAACAATCCATCCTGCTTTTCTTCATAGCCGGCCACATCTATCATTTTCAGACTTACCATATCCCCATCCACAAAAGCTTCATGAACTCCATCAACGGCATCAAAGGAAAAATACACCTTTTCAGGGACAACTCCACGGTGAACGGCAAAAGCGGCAATACAACGACCTCCATTGCCACACATGGTAGCCTCTCCTCCATCGCTGTTGTAATATCGCATGGTAAACGAATTTTTGTCAGATGTTTCCAGCAGCATTAGACCGTCTGCTCCAATCCCAAATCTCCGGTGACACAATGCTGCAATCAACTCATTGTTATCTCCGTCAAAAGAGCCCTCACGATTATCAACCAAAACGAAGTCATTACCTGTTCCCTGATACTTGTAAAACTCTATATTTTTCATATCTACCTTCTTTATCATTTAATATTCAGCAACTCACCCTCAAACTATCTTTCGTCATAACCATTATGAATGATAGCATCAACAAAATTACGAATAGAGAAGTCCAAAATAAAAGGAAATATTTGACAAAGCCACTGAAAGGGTTGTAAATTAATACAAAGAAACACTAATGCCCGGAAAACCATTATTTTTTACCGGACACCAATAATAAATAAAACAAGCTCAACAGCCCCGGCAATTGATGCTTTCCGGTTTCTTAGGGTTAGGGTTACGGGAAGCATTATCCGGGGCTCTTTCATGACCAATACGGGCATCCACCCCCATGGCTACCTTGTGCTATTTAGTGTTTGTCTATAAAGTCCAACATCTGCGTTGTTGCTCAAAATCTAAATCCTCAAATACATTAGTATTCTGCGGTTTAGATTTTTCACACGCCTTGAATTTGGACTTTCTAGTTCAAACACGTGAAAATCGCTTAGTTTATGGACAGGCACTAATTAATAGGTAACTGCGTCCACATAAAATCAACTACTAATATTTTGTAAAAAAAGTTAAGTTTTACAACAACAACAATAAAGGCATATCATTTGATTTGTAAATACCGTAAATTGTTTAACCAAAAAATTCTGAAATATGAATACAAAAAAAATATTTTCGGTTTTTTCAATCGCCGTAATAAGTGCATTGGTATCCGTAATTGCCTATTCTTATTTTGTAAAGCCCGAGCCAAGAATTATCGAGGTACCGGGAGAGCAAACACCCGCCGCGAGGTATGCATCCTTACCAGCGGAACCAGCAGGAGAGTATCCGGATTTTACCCAAGCAGCTGAAAATTCAGTTCATGCGGTGGTTCACGTAAAAACAGTGAGTACACAAACCCAATCCTACTCGGGAAGTCCTTTGTTTGACTTTTTCTTTGGACCGGGAAATCCTATGCCACGGCAACAGCAGCCCGTCATGGGGTCAGGATCAGGGGTAATTATCACCACCGATGGATATATTGTGACCAACAATCACGTTATCGACAATGCGACCAACATTGAAGTTACCCTCAACGACAACCGGACCTACAAAGCCGTAATTGTTGGAACAGATCCCTCTACCGACATCTCTCTGTTGAAAATTGATGCAGAAGATCTTCCGTATATGCGTTATGGAAATTCGGACAATTTAAAAATCGGGGAATGGGTGTTGGCTGTCGGTAATCCTTTTAACCTGACCTCTACCGTTACCGCAGGTATCGTAAGTGCCAAATCGAGGAGTATAAATATCCTGGCCAATGAGCGCGGAACACTTGGCATAGAGTCCTTCATCCAGACGGATGCTGCAGTAAATCCTGGAAACAGTGGTGGAGCGCTGGTAAACACAAAAGGAGAACTGATTGGCATCAATACAGCCATTGCTTCTCAGACAGGTTCTTACAGCGGCTATTCATTTGCAGTACCTGTCAGCATTGTAAGTAAAGTGGTTGCCGACCTGATGGAATTTGGAAAAGTTCAGAGAGGAATTTTAGGCATTAACATTCGCAATGTGGATAGTCAGCTTTCAGAAGAACTGGATCTGAGTGTAAGTCAGGGTGTTTATGTAGCCAATGTAATAGAAGCCAGTGGTGCTGAAGAGGCCGGAATAGAAAAAGGCGATGTCATCGTCAGTGTAAACAATGAAGAAGTTAAGAAAGTATCAGAGCTTCAGGAAAAGATCAGTCGCTTCCGCCCCGGAGATAAAGTAAATGTAACGGCGTTAAGAAATGGTAAAAAGAAAGATTTTTCTGTCACTTTACGAAACATTTATGGCTCCACTGACGTTGTAAAAGCAGACAAATCACTTTCAATACTGGGAGCAACGTTTGAAGAAGTTTCAAACGAGGATAAAGCGCGTCTCAGAATTAGCAACGGAATCAAAGTTTCTAAACTGGAAAACGGAAAACTCAGAGAGGCAGGAATTCAGGAGGGCTATATTATCACAAAAGCCAACCGGGTGCCGATTGACAGCACAGAGGATTTACGAAAAGTTGTGGAAATGGTGGAAGAAGGACTTTTCCTCACCGGAATTTACCCCAACGGACAGGTTGCTTATTATGCAATAAACTTAGACAGATAAACGGACGTAACTGATAAGGCACTCCCGGAGGCTTGCAATAGTCACCGAATTGTTGTACTTTTGCGGCGTATTTTTGGGAAATTTTTATGAGACAATTAAAGATAACTAAATCGATCACTAACCGCGAGAGCGCGTCGTTGGACAAGTATCTTCAGGAAATTGGCCGCGAAGACCTTATTTCCGTGGAAGAAGAAGTGGAATTGGCACAGCGGATAAAAAAAGGCGACCAGGTTGCCCTGGAGAAGCTTACGCGTGCCAACCTGCGTTTCGTGGTATCAGTGGCAAAACAATACCAGAATCAGGGGTTAAGTCTGCCTGACCTCATCAATGAAGGTAACCTTGGACTAATCAAGGCTGCTGAAAAATTTGATGAGACCCGGGGATTCAAATTTATCTCCTATGCTGTTTGGTGGATTCGTCAGTCCATCCTTCAGGCACTGGCAGAGCAGTCGCGGATTGTTCGCCTGCCGTTGAATCAGGTAGGATCGCTGAACAAGATCAACAAAGCCTACTCAAAGTTTGAGCAGGAGCATGAGCGTAAACCATCGCCGGAAGAATTGGCAGATCAGCTGGAAATCCCTGCTGAAAAAGTGGCAGACACATTGCGAGTTTCAGGTCGTCACATTTCTGTTGATGCACCTTTTGTAGAGGGTGAAGACAACAGCTTGCTGGATGTACTGGTTAACAGCGATTCACCAAACGCAGATAAAACACTGATTAACGAGTCACTCGCCCGTGAGATTGAACGCGCTTTGGCTACTCTGACTGAAAGAGAGAGTGACATTATTAAGCTTTTCTTCGGAATTGGTTGCCAGGAAATGACTCTGGAAGAGATCGGAGAAAGATTTGGTCTGACGCGTGAACGTGTTCGCCAGATTAAAGAGAAAGCCATTCGTCGCCTGAGACATACTTCAAGAAGTAAACTCTTGAAATCATATCTGGGATAAACGATATACATTAAAGGAAAAAGCCTTTCGGAGCTTCTCCGAAAGGCTTTTTCTTTTATAAATAAAAAAACCGCCCTGTCAAAGGACGGTTTTTTATTATTTATGCAACGTTATGCATCAATATTGGCATAAGTAGCGTTCTTTTCAATGAATTCCCTGCGTGGTGGCACATCGTCACCCATCAGCATACTGAAAATACGATCAGCTTCGGCAGCATTATCATAAGTAACCTGTCTTAACAGACGATTTTCAGGATTCATGGTGGTAAACCAAAGCTGTTCGGCATTCATCTCTCCAAGACCTTTGTAGCGCTGAATGTGCACAGAATCTTCTTTACCGTCTGCATATTTCTCCACAAATTCACGACGTTGAGCGTCCGTCCAGCAGTATTGTTCATTCTTACCTTTCTTAAGGAAGTAAAGCGGGGGTGCTGCAATGTAAAGATACCCTTCTTTAATCAGTTCCTTCATGTATCGGAAAAAGAAGGTCATAATCAACGTATTAATGTGGCGTCCGTCCACATCGGCATCCGTCATAATCACAATCTTATGATACCGGAGCTTTTCAGTATTCAGCGCCTTACTGTCGTCCTCAGTTCCGATATTAACCCCAAGAGCAGTAAAAATATTTTTGATTTCATCGCTTTCAAAAACCCGGTGTTGAAGGGCTTTTTCAACATTAAGAATTTTCCCCCTCAAAGGCAGAATAGCCTGAAAGCGACGATTCCGTCCCTGCTTAGCGGTACCTCCGGCAGAGTCTCCCTCAACAAGGAAAATCTCGGATTGAGCGGGATCTTTTTCTGAACAGTCCGCAAGTTTACCGGGCAAACCACCACCGGTTAGTACACTTTTTCTCTGAACCAACTCCCTCGCCTTACGGGCAGCATGGCGAGCCGTAGCAGCAAGAATTACCTTATTTACGATGGCCTTAGCATCCTTAGGGTTCTCTTCGAGATAATTGGAGAGCATGGTGCTTACCGCCTGATCCACAGCAAGACTTACCTCGCTGTTACCAAGTTTTGTTTTGGTCTGACCCTCAAACTGGGGTTCAGCGACCTTAACAGAAATAACGGCAGTGAGTCCTTCACGAAAGTCATCACCACTGATATCGAATTTCAACTTGGAAAGCAACCCCGACTTATCTGCCCAGTTTTTAAGCGTCCGTGTTAATCCACGACGAAAACCTGTAAGGTGTGTTCCTCCTTCGATGGTATTGATATTATTTACATAGGAGTAAATATTCTCATTGAATGAAGTATTATAAACAATTGCAATGTCAACGGGCACTTCATTTTTTTCAGTAGAGATACTGATCGGTAGATCAATGAGGTGTTCACGATTAACATCAATAAACTTTACAAACTCCAATAACCCCTCATCAGAATAAAAACGTTCAGTTTTAATCTGCCCCTCTTCATCAACTTCACGTTTATCGGTAAGGACAATTTCCAATCCGGCATTCAGGAATGAGAGTTCCCGCATTCTGTTGGCAAGAACACTATATTTATATTCTGTTTCATTGAAAATACTGTCATCCGGCTTAAAGGTGATCCAGGTTCCGGTGATATCAGTAGTTCCAACCTCCTCTATACTGGAAAGGGGTTTTCCCTTTGAGTACTCCTGGCGGTAGATCTTGCCATCCCGATGAACTTCGGCTTTAAGGTTTATGGAAAGAGCGTTTACACAAGAAACACCTACACCATGCAAACCACCGGAGACTTTGTAACTATCCTTGTCAAATTTACCCCCTGCATGGAGTACTGTCATTACAACTTCAAGAGCTGAACGACCTTCTTTTTCGTGCCAATCAACAGGAATACCGCGACCATTGTCCACCACGGTAATGCTGTTATCCTCGTTTATAGTAACTCCGATTGAAGTACAATACCCGGCCAAAGCTTCATCGATGGAGTTATCCACCACCTCATAAACCAGGTGATGGAGTCCTTTGTATCCGACATCTCCAATATACATTGCCGGTCTTTTACGAACTGCTTCCAGGCCTTCAAGCACCTGAATACTACTGGCACTATAACCATTCGTTTTTTCCAGGTTGCCCTCGTTAATGTTATCACTCATTTTACTAAGTTATTTATTTGTTATCCGACTACTTACCGGACAATCTTTTTTTGCCACACAAATATAACAAAATATGTGTTAAAAGCCGCCTGAATCAGACACATTTTTTCAACCACAATAACAGCCCAAATCTTTGTATATCAAATCCTTAACGAGTATTACAACAATATAACACGATACATAATCATTCAATGAGGTTTCGACAACCAAAAAGCAGTTGATATTTGAAAAAATGCTTTCATGCTTCTTTGTCTTCGCACAGCCTCCGGCATATGATACCCCCCCACTTAGTGTCTGTCCATAAAGTACCATTTACTGCGTTACGCTTGCCCGAAAAGTACTCATTTACGAAAAGTAAACTCCCTATTTTCGGACTTCGCAAGCCTTGTAACTGGCACTTTCTGAACAGAAGCACATCCAAAAACAGAATTTGCTTAGTTTATAGACAGGCATCACTTATTAATCCGGTATAGGAAGTCTGCTTTCATCGAAAAAAATCCGAAAGGATAATGAGAAGAAATAAAAAAAATCTCTTCATTTGTACCTGATACCTGTAACCAACAAAAGCTAAAACTGTCAAATTGAAAAAAGTCATCATAACCACCTCCAACAACCTGTATTTCGACAACAGGGTACACAAAATCACTTTAGCACTGATGGAGTTAGGTTTTGAGGTGTTGAAAACAGGTTCAAACAATCCAAAGATCAGCAAGCCCCAAAATCGTCCCGGAAGAGAGAAGCTGTTCAATCTTCCATTTAAAAAAGGGCCATTGTTTTACTTTTTCCTAAACATATACACATTCTTTTTTCTGTTGTTCAGTCGGTTTAACCTAATATGGGCAGTAGATATGGACACCCTTCCCGCTGCAAAAACAGCCGCCTTAATCAAAAGAAAACCTATTGTTTTTGACGGCCATGAATACTTTTCCGAGCTACCGGAACTAACCGACAGAAAGATCATTAAAGAAATCTGGACCAAAATGGAACAATTCTTTCTTCCCGGATGCAATTTGTATTTCACGGTTTCTCCCGGGCTTGTAAAGTTGTATAAGCAAAACCTCAACCTTGATTTTCGGTTATTGCGCAACTTCCCCTTAAGACGACATGAAATAAACATCCCCATTCTGATGGCGGAGGAAAAAGTAATTCTTTATCAGGGAGTATTGAATAAAGGAAGAGGACTGGAGCAAGCAATAAAAGCCCTGGCATTTTTGGATAAAAGTTATCGGCTGGTAATCGTTGGAAGAGGAGATATTACCGAAGAACTGATGCAACTCACCAAATCCATGAATATGGAGAAGCGTGTCAATTTCACAGGGCCCGTTCCTTTTGAAGAACTTCACAAATTTCAAAAAAATGCAATGGTCGGCCTTGCCCTGCATGAAAACATGGGACTCAATTACTTCCATGCTTTGCCCAATCGCATTTTTGACTATATCCAGGCAGGCATACCTGTTTTAACCAATAATTTCCCAGATATGGGCGGGATTGTACAAAAGTCGGAAACAGGCCTAATAACGGAAAGGCTGGAACCGGAAGTGATTGCATCTTTCATTAAAGAAGCCTGTGAAAACACCGATTTGCGCAGAACATGGCAGCAAACCTTACCCAAAGCCGCCAATCAATTTACCTGGGAAAATGAAAAAGAGGGGATAAAAGAGGTATTACACCATGTAAGACAGTCTGAATAATCAGGAATAAACAGTAACAACAAGCCGTCTTGGACCTCCGTAATTTCGAAACTCACAAAGATAAATCCCCTGCCACATACCCAGGGCCAGGCGATGTTTAGCCACCGGAATAGTCAGTGAAGCACCCAGAATGGAACCTTTGGCATGTGCCGGCATATCATCAGAACCTTCCAGTGTATGTGTGTAATCAGGATCATTTTCCCTAACCAGTTTATTAAATATGGTTTCAAAATCGTCTCTTACTGAAGGATCGGCATTTTCATTCAGTGTAAGAGCGGCTGAGGTATGTTGAATAAATATATTCACCAACCCGGCTTCCGGCAATTCGGGAAGTTCAGAATTAATGTAACTGGTTACCAAATGAAATCCACGGCCCAACTCGGGTAATGTAATATTTACTTGTTGAATCATTTCTAATGCATTTTACCTGGTAAGCATACTATCATCTAAAAGACTAATTTGGGAAGATTATGGGTCTTTTACTCTATAAAATATTCTCCTGCTTAAATTTGTATTGATCAGAATCTAAAACCCCTGGGTTTACCACAGGAATGCCGGTCATACCCTGGAAAAAATCCTCAATAATACCAACCACCTGCCGGCTCATGATCTCCCGGGTTTCATGAGTAGCACTTCCCACATGCGGGGTCACTACCACATTATCCATTTTCAATAACTCACCTGGGATTTCCGGTTCATTCTGATACACATCCAGAGCAGCACCTGCTATCTCTCTGTTCTTCAAAGCTTCAATCAAAGCACTCTGGTTCAATACAGCTCCGCGTGCAGTATTGATAAGAAAAGCCGATGTTTTCATAAGTTTCAACTCAGAAAGTCCTATCATACCGTTGGTTTCGGGAGTCAGCGGCATGTTTAAAGATACAAAATCCGCATTTCTCAACAGATTCTCCAAATCGGTATAACGGGCCTCCAGCTTTTCTTCAGTTTCTGCAGAGACTCTGTTTCGGTTATGATAGATAATATTCATGCCAAAGGCGGAGGCCCTTCGGGCGAGTGCCCGACCGATAGCCCCCATACCAACAATACCAAGAGTCTTACCCTGAAGTGTGGTACTCAGATTTTCCATAACTCCCCAGTTACGAATAGTACCTGCTCTGAGTTCACGATCCAATTCGGAGATCCTGCGAGCCACATCAAGGATTAATCCTATTGCCAGCTCAGCAGTTGGTTCTGTAACAGCGTCCGGTGTATTGGTAACGACAATACCTTCCCTGTTCGCTGCTTCCAAATCAATATTATCCACTCCGGCTCCATAATTGGCAATCAATTTAAGTTTCGGAGAAGCTTTTATCATTTCTTTTTTGAATGGCTTTCCAAAAACAGTAACCACAGCATCTGCATCTTTCAGATTTTCCAACAAGTCATCCCGGCCAAATGTATCCCCATCGGGCCAGACAATATCAAACCTGTCTTTCAGTGCAGAAAAAGGTTTGCCGGGAAGTTGATGAGTAACAATAAGTTTATTTTTCATCACCTGGATTCAAAAAACAAAAACAATAAAAGAGACAAAAAAACCAACTACTTAGTGTTTGTCTATAAAGCCCAACTTCTGCGTTGATGCTCAAAATCTAAATCCTCATCCCGATTGTGCTTTTTGTTGGTTTTTTGTTCAAAAAACCTTAAAAAGCTACTTCGGGACTGCAGTTTAAATTTTTCGCACGTCTGGAATTTGAACTTTCTAATTCAAACACGTGAAAAACGCTTAGTTTATAGACAGACTCTACTTAATTTGTTTCACATTCACGGCAACCGGTCCTTTTGGTCCCATTTCCACTTCGTAACTAACCAGGTTGCCCTCAATAACATCGTCCACGACATTACTGACATGAAAGAAAACACTCTCCTTCGTTTCAATATCTTTAATAAAACCAAATCCCTTGGAGTCGAAAAATGCATTCACAGTGCCTTTACGAACCGGATCTTCCTCCTCTTGTTCACTCTTCTTCGGAACACTTATCTGGATATCATCCACATCAATCTCTTCCTTCTTTTTAGTAGGATCGGGAGGAGTTGATGTAATATTTCCATGCTCATCAACGTAAGCAATCATGTCGTCAAGATTACCGCTCTTATCTCCCTCTTTGCGAGCAAGACGTTTCTGTTCTTTCTCTTTCCGCTTCTTCTCTTTCTTGTTTCTAACTTCCTTTTTGTTAAACGATTCTTGTGATCTACCCATAAATTAATTTATTTGATTTAAAATTTTCATAAAAATACGGCAATTAACTGCCTTAAACAAGCTCATCCGCCATGCAAAGAACGAAACAAATTCAAATGCCTTGCGGAATATTAATTTCCCGCATTGCGGTTTCGCTTTTGTTTTCTATATCTGTTTCCGGACTGCTGGCTTTTAAAAGAACTTTTCTTACGATTCCCCAAAGGCTTTTCCTCAACTTTTACCTCTGTGTTGGTATCAGGCTGAGGCAAAAACGGATGACCATCAATCACGGGAATGCGTTGATTGATTAACTTCTGAATGTCCTTAAGATAAGGCTTCTCCTCCACATCACAAAACGAAAGTGCCGTTCCCTCTGCATTGGCCCGACCGGTTCGTCCGATTCGGTGCACATAAGTTTCCGGAATATTTGGAAGATCATAATTGATGACCCTTCCCAATCCGGACACATCAATACCCCTCGCAGCGATATCTGTGGCCACCAAAACACTGGCTTCACCTGATTTAAAATCTCCCAATGCCTTTTGACGGGCGCCCTGAGATTTGTTTCCATGAATTGCCAGCGCATTAATTCCCGCCTTCTTTAATATTTTAACAATTTTATCGGCACCATGTTTAGTTCTGGAGAAAACCAGAGTGGAGTCTTCAGGATTTTCTTCCATCAGGTGTACCAATAATTTTGACTTACTTTTCTTGTCAACATAATAAATGGACTGATCCACTTTTTCGGCAGTATTCTGCCTGGGGGTAATGGTTACTTTTCCGGGATTTCCACCTAAAATTTTACCGGAAAGTTTAACAATCTCCGGTGCCATTGTAGCAGAAAAGAACAAGGACTGCCTTTTGGAAGGAAGCAAGTTGATAATTTTCCGCACATCATGAATAAACCCCATATCCAGCATTCTATCAGCCTCATCAAGCACGAAATATTCAATTTCGCGAAGATTGATAAAACCCTGGGAAATCAAATCCAGTAATCTGCCGGGAGTGGCCACCAAAATATCTGTGCCTCGCTGCAACGCTTGTGTTTGGGCACCCTGCTTAACCCCACCAAAAATCACTGTGTTTCGAATACCGGTATGTTTCCCGTAATCCGTAAGACTTTCGCCAATCTGAATGGCCAATTCTCTTGTCGGAGTGACAATAAGAGCCTTTAAACCCGGTTTTCTTCGCCGTCTGGATTGGTGATCAGAAGGGGTATTCAAGTAAATGTTCTGAAGTATCGGAATTGAAAAAGCTGCTGTTTTCCCTGTACCTGTCTGGGCACATCCTAATAAATCTTTACCGCTTAATAAAATAGGAATGGATTGTTCCTGAATTGGTGTTGGTTGTGTATAGCCTTTTTCCTGAAGAGATCTCAGAATAGGATCTATAATTTCTAAATCTTTAAATGTCATCTAATAGTATTAAAAGCACAAAGATATTAGAATTATTTGGATAACAGCTGCTTTTACGACTACATATAAATATATCTCAATGCTTCATACACCAGAAAAGCGGGCCATACCAACGCTTTCAGAAAACCTAACACCCCCATCCAGAAGGTCGTTGCCTGCGAAATATAAAATACTGCGGCACCAATCAGTCCCAGGCCATAAACGGCATTGCCGCTTTGTGAATTACACACATTCTTGTTGCTCATGATTTCGGTTTTTAACATTACAACTGTGTCAGACTCAAAAGTATAAATTTAATGAAATTTTTTATTCTTGCTTAAAGAAGTGTTTTCGTTCGTAAAGATTGCTTCGGGCATGGCCCTCGCAATGACAGATTAGGTGCGGCGGATTCCGATCCCCCGAACCTGCTTCACAAATAATCTTTCCTGGAGTTTTAATTGAGCATCTCAGCTTGTCATATTCCCATTATGCCTCAAAATTTAATTGAGGTGCGAACTCGCAATGCCCCGCTCCCAATCCGTCTCTATGCTGAGGTCATTGCGAGGGCTCCGCCCGAAGCAATCTCGTTACCCCCAACGCAACAATACTAAAGCTAACCAAACCATTAATGGATCAAAGAAATCAGGAAGCTTTTCGGTAATTGAAAACAGCAAGCGTAACCAGTGTGACAGCCAAAAACGAAATGCCCCCCACCTGACGCCATAAATCGGCCAAACCTGCGCCTTTCAACAGAATACTGCGCATCACATCAATAAAATAGAAAAAAGGATTTATCAGATTTACATTCTGGCCCCATTCGGGCATATTGTCAACGGAAGTAAAAATACCACTCATCAGAATAAAAACAAGAAGAAAAAAGTAACTGACAAAGGTCACCTGCTGCTGCGAAGATGAAAAGGTCGAGAGCAATAACCCCAACCCAAGCAAACCGATAAGGTAGAGTGTTCCAATTCCGAAAATAAGCCAGAGACTCCCTTCAATGGGTACATCGTAAACAAGTTTTCCTATTATAAGTCCCAGCCCCAACTCAAACAGTCCAATGATTAGAAAAGGTAATAACTTGGCAACAATAAAGGTCGATTTCCTTACCGGCGTAACATTTATCTGCTCAATGGTTCCCATTTCCTTTTCACGAACCAGATTCATTGAGGTAAGAAACATACCCACAACTGATACCAAAACCACTAAAATTCCGGGAACCATGAAGAATTTATAGTTGAGTTCCGGATTGTACCAAAAAGCCGAGGTAGTGGAAATTTTGGATTCAGGTTCAACGCCCTTCATCTCTACTGCAAAGTTTTGCATTGACCGATGAGCAACCTGCTGCAAATAAGCATACCCCAGTTGTGCCTGTTGCGAATTTATGGCATTGGCCAATAACTGAATCCGGGATGTTTGTCCGGCTATTGCCTCTTTTTCAAAACCGGCTGCAATTACCAACAGAAAATCAACGGTGCCCTCCTCTATTTGATGGATACCCGATTCAACATTCCGGGGCTCGGGAGACAATCTAAAAAACGGTGATGCATCCAGTTCACTAACTAACCGGTTACTAAGGGCTGAGTGGTCGTTGTCACAAACAGCTATGTGAAGATTATTCATCTCCAGGGTGGCAGCGTTAACCAGAATCAGCAATTGAACCACGGGAAGAACAATGATAAGCCTGAGGATGGTTTTGTTCCTGCGTATCTGAATAAATTCTTTCTGTAAAAGAGCCAATAGAATTCTCATTGTTTTAGTTTTTAATATCTCCGATATTGCCTATCTCTAACTTCCTATTTCTATAATTCTAATGCTATGCCTTATTCTAACCTGACTTTAAAATTACGGATACTCAAAAGCAAAAAGGCCCCCAGAAAGCCGGTCATTATGAGCACCTCTTTCCAGACAACAAACAATCCTGCACCTTTAAACATCACGTCCTTAAGTGCTGATATGTAATAGCGTGGCGGCATAATATAGCTGAACCACTGCAACCATACGGGCATATTCTCGATGGGATAAATAAAACCAGACAACAAAATGGTTGGCAACATCAGTGCAAACAAAGAGATAAACATGGCCACCATCTGATTGGGGGCCACAGTTGAAATAAAAATTCCCAATGAGAGAGACAACAGGATATACAACAGACTCACAAAAGCGAGTACCAGATAACTGCCGGACATGGGCACCTGGAACACAAAAACACCAACAGCCAGGATGGTAATGGCATTGACCAGTGAAAGAATTACATAGGGCGCAACTTTCCCAAGAATTATCTGCCAGGGCTGCAATGGAGATATCAGCAACACCTCCATGGAGCCATATTCCTTTTCGCGGGTGATGGAAATGGAGGTCATCATGGCTGACACAAGAATCAGAATCATGGCCATAATGCCGGGAACAGACATCAAAACCCCTCTCAGGGAAGGGTTGTAAAACATCCGGGCCTCAACAATAAGTGGCGCAATCCGTCTGCTTGAAACCTCGGTGGATTCAAATTCATAACCGGCCACAATTCCCTCTGCATAATTGACCAGCATACGCGCAGTATTGGCATCTGAAGCATCAGCAATAAACTGCATATTAGCCCCTCCCGGTCTTTCCATGCTACTTCCGAAATCGGGAGAAAAAACCACTGCCATCTGAATGTCGCCCTTGCGAAGTGCACTTTCCATCTGCCCGCGACCCGAATAATAATCCTGAACCATAAAATACCCAGAAGAAACCAAACGGTCGATAACCTGACGACTGGAATAATCCCGTGCATGATCGAGCACCCCTATTCGCGCATCTTTAATCTCGGTGGAGATGACATATCCGAAAATAAGAATTTGAGCCAGCGGCATGACAAACAAAACAGCCAGGGTCCGTTTATCCCGTAAAATGTGTCTGGCTTCTTTTCTGATAAAACTCCAAAGTTGTTTCACATTCAATCAGTTTGGACGGGTTAATTTTAAAAATACATCATTCATCGTATCGCAATCCAGTTGAGTCTTCAAACCTGCCGGAGTATCCAGCGCAGAAATTCTCCCATCCACCATAATGGTCACGCGATTGCAATATTCTGCTTCATCGAGATAATGCGTCGTCACAAACACCGTAATTCCCTCATCGGCTGCCTGATATATCAATTCCCAGAATTGTCTTCGGGTTATGGGGTCCACCCCACTAGTAGGCTCATCAAGAAAAACAATTTTGGGCCGATGCAACACTGCCACCGAAAAAGCCAGTTTCTGTTTCCATCCCAGCGAAAGGGTACTTAACAATCGGTTACGTTGTTCCTCAATGCCAAGTCGGGAAAGCATTTCACCGGAACGTTTCTTAATTTCACCCGATGACAACCCATAAATGGTCCCGAACAATCGGATATTTTCAAAAACCGTTAAATCGTCATACAAAGAAAACTTCTGACTCATGTAGCCGATACTGCTTTTGACCTTTTCGGGATGTGTTTTCACATTGTAACCGGCAACTTCCACCAGGCCGGAAGTAGGCAATGACAGACCACACAATATTTTTATGGCTGTTGTTTTGCCGGCTCCGTTGGCTCCCAAAAAACCAAAAACCTCTCCTTTTTTAACTTGAAAATTCAAGTGGTCATTGGCTGTAAAATCTCCAAATTTCTTAACCAGGTCTTTGACATTTATTACGTGAGATGATGTTTCCATTTTCTAAACCTAATGTTAGTGACGACTAAACACGACATGCTATTTCCCTTAAGTAGTTTCTGTCCATAAAGTACCACTTGCGTCCCCGAAGGATCGGGGCAGGCTGTTACGCTTGCCGCCAAAATACTCATTTACGATTAGTAAACTCCGTTTTTGGCGGCTTCGCAAGCCTGGCAATTGGCATTTTCTGACCAGAAACAGCTCTAAGAACAAAATTTGCTTAGTTTATGGACAGGCACTAATTAGAGTCTGTCTATAAACTAAGTAAAGTTTCTCAAGTTCGCTGTGTCTGTTCAGAAGGTTCCGTTTACAAGGCTTGCCATTAGCGGAAATGCGGAGTTTACTTGAGTAAATGAGCAATTTCCGCTAATGGCGTAACGCAGTAAACGGGACTTTATGGACAGACTCTAGGTAGTTCCCATTAAAGCCATAAACCGGTCTTCAATACCAGGCTGGATGGCCCGAATTCCAACCTCATCGTTACCTCGATTCTTCAAAAACTCAAGCAACTCAGAGCTGCGGTCCCCTCCACCGTTAAAAGTCAGATGGATTTCTTCCCCAAACGGGAATACCGTTTCAACAGGCTCAAAATCGCGGCAATCAAGAATCAGCCGATACATATTTCCGCCCGAAACACCAAACAACGCTCCCCGAAAACTATCCACAACCTCCTGTGGTGAAGCCACTTCAAGAATTTTGCCCTGTTGCATAAGTGCCACCCGGTCACAAAGTGACGCCTCATCCATGTATGGTGTTGATACAATAATGGTTATTCCAAACTCTTTCAACTGATGAAGCATAGACCAGAACTCACTTCTGGAAACTGCATCAACACCTGTGGTAGGTTCATCCAGGATCAGGAGTTCGGGTTGGTGGATAAGCGCACAGGAAAGTGCCAGCTTCTGTTTCATTCCTCCGGAGAGTTTTCCTGCAGGCCTTTTTCGAAACGGTTCAATTTGCTGATAGATATCTTTTATCAAATGATAGTTTTCTTCAACCGTGGTTCCGAAAACAGAAGCAAAAAAGTTAAGGTTCTCTTCTACCGACAAGTCTTCGTACAACGAAAAGCGTCCGGGCATATACCCTACAATTTTTCGTAACGATTTGTAATCCTTCACAGGGTCCAGTCCCTTAACGCTAATTTTACCTGAATCGGGAAGCAGCAGCGAGAGAATTATCCTGAACAAAGTGCTCTTACCTGCTCCATCGGGACCAATAACACCAAACAACTCGCCCTTTCGAACCTTAAAACTCAGGTCATGAAGGGCAGGAACCTTTCCGTAGTTTTTTGATATGGAATCTATGTCAATCATAAATAACAAACAATAAGGTCGGCTTCAACATCCTGTTTCATTTTTGGACAGGATTGAAAAACTAATTAAAAGATTATTTCTCCCGGCATTCCAATTTTCATTTTTCCATCGGGATTGGGGACTCTTACTTTTACCGCATACACCAAATCCACACGTTCCTCTTTGGTTTGGATGATTTTTGGGGTAAATTCCGCCGAAGAAGCAATCCATGAAACGACCCCACGGGTTTGATGCTCACTTTCAGTATCCTTATCGAACTTTACGGTTACCTCCTGACCAATCGTTACATTATCCAGCTGAGATCCGGACACATAAACCCGAAGTGTCAACTCGTCCAATCCCGCCATTTTAAACAAAGGCTTACCGGCGGTAGTAAATTCTCCCTGTTCGGCATACTTTTCGAGAATAGTACCCGCCACCGGAGTATTGATGCGACAACGAATCAATTGCTCTTTCGCCGCATCAATCCGGGATTGTGTCATGGCCTTTTCTGACTCCAGCACCAACCTTTGAGATTTAACCTGTTCCATTTCCCGAAGTGCCACGTTGTATTGCCCGGCCACCTCATCGTATTTTTGAGTCGGGATAGCTTGCTGTTTATGCAGATTGGTAACTCTGTTGTACTCCTTTTTCAACACAGCAAGCCGTTCCCTTTGTACATCAATACTCCGCTGAAGTTGAGTGATACGGGCATCCACCCCTTTTGCAGAAGCAAACAACTGTTCCATTTCAAACCGGGGCAAAACAGTATCAACGAGACCCACCAAAACACCTTCATCCAAAACATCTCCCTCATTAACATTCAATTGAACAATCGTTCCGTTGGCACGGGAACTGACCACCACCTCTTCAGCCTCAAAATTCCCATAGGCATCCGACAAAGAATCATCTCCATTACAGGAAAGTAAAAAAAAGGCTGCCAGTCCGGTCATAAAAAAGATATTAAAATGCTTTTGCGCAGATTGAAAAATTTCTGAATTCATAACATATTAAGATTAGGTCGTTACTCTTTAATTTTTTTATCTCCCGTGAGGTACTTCATGGTCATTCTCTGTAAATACTCAAGCTGATGCAAATCTTTATTAATTTGTGCACTGATGTAAGCATCCAGGTCATCAATGTAGCCGGAAGTGGTGATGCTACCATTTTTTAGCAGGTGGCTACTGTTTTCTTCGATTCCACGGCGGAGTTCCACAATTTCACTGTCCAGTTCAATCAATTGCTGATAACGCAACAAATCCCCATCCAGTTGATTAACCGCGCGTATTTGGTTTACCCGGAACGTTTCCTCCTCAATATCCACCAGGCGAATCCGGTTTTCCAACACCATTTTGGTGCGTTTAGTTGAGCTCCAGTCCCAGGGAGTCCATTTCAACCTCAGGCCTACCACATAAAAGATATCAAACTCATCCTTCAGCATATTGTAACCAGGATTTCCATAACCTCCCTGTCCAAATGCAGCCAGTACCGGCCAGCGATTTCTTTGCTGCAATTCGGTCATTTGTTCCAGCCGTTTTTTCTGAAGCGAAAACAATGAATATTCAGGACGCGGTTCAGGAGTCAGCAATTCGCCAACAGAGGGTTCTTTCAATACCGAGGCACGCTCCACCGTCTCTCCCAGAAACGATGAAAGATTTGCCAGTAAGGTTTCTTCGTTGGTTTCAACAGAGATTACCTGTTGCTGAACCAGAAGAACCTCCGCTTCAAGTTTCTTAAGGTCACTCTCAGAAACTGCTCCATTGGCCAGCAAAGCATCCAACTCTGTCCTGCGACTCTCCAATACTTTTAATTTATGATTGATTTGTTGCTTCTGCTCCTCCAGCATCAAAATGCTGAAAAACAATTCTGCAACTCTTTTGGAAACATCAAGCATCTGTACTTCAATATTCTGAACTTCTATATCACCTGCCAGTTTCTCCACGCCAACTGCTTTTCCGGTTCTTCCACCATCGTAAAGTGTCTGACTAACATCCAGAGCAACTTTGTATTGGTCTTTAGGGGCTTGCGGAACAGAGAAACCTGGAATCTGAACATCAGCGGTCATCGAAGGAACATCACTTTGCCAGGAAGCCTGTCCGGTAACTTCCATTCGGGGCAACCAGTTGTTTTTAAGATTTTGAATATTCAAATCTGATGATTTCAGCAAAACCTCCCTGCCCTTGAGCAATGGAAAGTTTTGCTCCGACTTATCGAGGCAATCAAACAAAGTAAGAGTTTGCGCAGATATTTGCTCTGAGGCGAGAATTAACCATAAAATCATTATGCCCATAGCGACTTTCCTCCCAGGGAAGGAAAAAAGGAACCACCGGAAAACCCGAAAAATAGTTATTGCACTTTTACCAATAAAGAACCGATTTACTATGTACGGAAACATCATTTGCTGTTTTAGTTTTATTATTAGATACTCCTGATTCAACACTCCGCAATCCGGGAAATCAGATAACCAACAAGCCCGTCAGTACTTTCATATATTCATTTAAGACGGAATTAACCCTTAAATTCAATAAACCACACCCAAATGGAAAAACACAATAGGCTCAAAACAAATACCTTATCTCTATTCCCCTTTGATTTTTGTTGTTTTTTCCGCCCTTTCATGACTGATATTCAGTCAAAACACTTCGACAGATGAACTCAAACAAATCAGTCCTCCTGTTTTCCAAAAATTTAAAAAACTCTTCATCCGATTGGAAGAACATACGCGACAACAACGGTCTGGAAATAAAAGGAAACAGAGACAATCCCACAATATTAATAAGCAATGAGCGAGGTTCGAGAGGAATCACTTCACCCCGGTCAATACCTTTTTGAATGACATCAAGAACAAATTGGGGATTAATTCCCGTTGCCAGCAACAAATCCTCCATTCGTTCGGGAGACCGGTTTATTTCTCCGATCACAAATGCTGGCAGAAAAGGCATCTTCATCAATAAATCTGTATAAGAATGAACAGCTGCCCTGATCAATGACTTTACTGTTCCGTTTCCCCGCTCCAGTTCCTCCTTTACAGAAGGCCAAAAATTCCTGAAGGCCTCTAAAAATATCTTATCAAAAAGCTTTTCCTTACTCCGGAAATAATAATGCAACAAAGCCTTATTGATACCTGCCTCATCAGCAATTTCCTGCATCCGGGCACCTTCATACCCTTTTCGAACAAAAACCTGCCTTGCCGCAATCAGAATCAACTCTTCAGTATCCTCTTTTTCAGACTTTTTCTTATTAACCATATATTAAAACCATTTAGTTTAACCACTTGGTCAAATTTAGTGTGTATTTTTTAAAATGCAAATAATTCCGCCTGTTTTTTTAACTCATTGGCTTCCTGAAAAGAGTTAAGATTGCATCACTGCTTCAGTAATGATGTGCTTTTGCAGTACATTGAGGATTAACAGGAGTTGATTCTGAACATACCGAATCAGAGAAACAAAAAAAAGTGCCACAAAATGTAACACTTTTCAATCATTCAATTATCGATACGATAGAACTACCTCTTTTTCGAGAAAATCATAAGTACAGCTCCTACCACAGTAACCACACCACTTACAATCACGGGGGTCCAGTCGGCTTTACTTACAGCAACATCAACCCCAACCACACTGAAAGATTCAGAGTCCTGAGAGGCCTCAATTCCAAAAAATATAAGTCCGATGATTCCGATAATTAACAATACAAGTCCAATTTTTTTCATGACTATTTCCTTTTTAGTTAAACAAAAGATCTTCTTGCGGCCTTGCAACCAGAACGCCATCTATGTGTTTTTGAGAATTCACATATTCCTCCAGGGTCTGTTCTGATATCCGCACCCTGTTGCCATTGGTCGAGGCATGAATAAACCTGAGCTGCCCATTAGTAAAATATGAAAAACCCAAATGTACGATATCCAAACCATCTATATTGGTTGAGAAAGCTACAATGTCGCCATCATGAATAGAGTTGGTGACATTCGAAATGTGGCCGGGTGAAACTTTCTTAAACTTAATAAGAGATACCAGCTTTTCAACAGACCTCATTTCGTCAACAAAGGAAGAATCATTTGCAAGTGCAGGATATCTGGAAAAATTCTCACTCATAAAGTTTACGGATGCATCAAAATCAGCATCACCAAAATCATTACTAACCACTCTGACAATACCTATCTGCTCATTATCATACAACCAGTCGGTAAAATAATGTAATCTGGAAGGATAACCGGAAAGATTCCCATTTCTGTACCTCAGTTCCTTAAGTAAGTCCACATAACGATCGAATGAAGCATCACCTGATTTTACCACCCATGACAGTGCCAAAACATTTTCAACAAAAGTAGTGCAATCAAATTCACGCAAATTAACCACCAGACATTCCTGATCGGAGATTTCCAGGGTATGGGCAACATAAGGGGCATCCTCAAAGTACAATGCAATATCCACAACAACCTCTGACAACTCCCTTGTTTTAAGATTTTCAAGATCCAAATCAGCAAGCAACTCCTCAAACACCACAGAATCCTGAGCGCTTGAGATTACAGCAAAATCACAATCGGCTGATGGTTCTTTCACATTATTTTCCTGACCTTGATTTTCCTTATTTGCGGAAAAACATCCGATAAACAGGGTAACGGTCATCAACAGAATTATATATTTCAAATGCTTCATTCAAAAAAGTAACAATAAAAGAATTGATCCTATCAAAATTATATCATTCTGTTGAATACTGCAAACCTGTTCCTGAAACAGTCCCCATTCTTTCAGGAAAGGCAACTGCTCTTTTAATTAGCAAAGCTCATCATAAGTTAGTGCCATTCCTGATTAAGATAGAAATTATCATTTTAATAAAACAGGTTAAATAAATTGAGGTAACAAAAAAACAATTCAGTATCTTCCGGGTTAATAAAACGCCGGGGAAAATTCAGGCAACCTCCGTCAGAGAAATATTTCAAAGGCAGCAGCCAATCAATAAAACCTGTCAAGATGCAGTTACTTAAAAGTGAACTAAATACCGATACTGAAGCCTATATCAAAAATCTGGAGGCGAACAAAGCTCTTATAGCCACCTTAAAAAACACATTGGAAACAGCCGCAACTGGTGGGCCATCAGGAATGAGAGAGAAACATACTTCACGGGGAAAGCTGCTTGTCCGCGAAAGAATAGAAAAGCTGCTGGATCCGCATACCGCTTTTTTGGAGCTTTCGCCACTTGCTTCGATTGGGCAATACAAGGATCAATTTCCCTCGGCCGGTATTGTCACCGGAATCGGCACAATTCATGGACGCCAGGTAATGGTGGTTGCCAATGACGCCACAGTCAAAGGTGGAACTTATGTCAAAGAAACCATAAAAAAACACCTCAGGGCACAAGAAATAGCAGGCGAAAACAATCTGCCATGTATCTATCTGGTTGATTCCGGGGGCATTTTTCTGCCACAGCAGGCAGAAGTTTTTCCAGACAAAGATGATTTTGGAAGAATATTTTACAATCAGGCCCGACTTTCGGCACAGGGCATACCGCAAATTTCAATAGTAATGGGCTCATGTACTGCGGGAGGAGCCTATATCCCCGCTATGAGTGATGAAACCATTATTGTAAAAAACCAGGGGACCATTTTTCTTGCCGGTCCCCCATTGGTTAAGGCAGCTACCGGAGAAGAAGTATCCTCAGAAGAATTGGGTGGCGGAGTGGTACACACCAGCATCAGCGGAGTAGCCGACTACCTGGCAGAAAACGACGAACATGCACTCACCATTTGTCGCGACATTATAGAATCATTTGGACCGAAAGAGCCAAAAAACCAAAGTGGTCAGAACAATTACGATGAGCCTGTTTACTCCGCTGAAGAACTCTACGGATTAATTCCCACAGGAAAAGCCCCCTTCCCCGATGTAAGAGAGATTATAACCAGAATGACCGACGGAAGTCTGTTTCATGAATTCAAGCCCGATTACGGAACCACGCTGGTGACGGGGTTTGCCACCATTCATGGATACCCAGTAGGTATTCTGGCCAACAACGGAGTCCTATTCTCAGAATCCGCTCTAAAAGGTACCCATTTTATAGAATTATGCAATCATCGCAAAATTCCAATGGTCTTTTTACAAAACATTACCGGATTTATGGTAGGAAAAGAGTATGAACAGGGAGGAATTGCAAAAAACGGAGCTAAAATGGTCCATGCTCTTGCCAATTCTGTGGTGCCATTTTTCACAGTCATCATAGGAGGATCCTACGGAGCAGGAAACTATGCCATGGGTGGCCGTGCATACAATCCACGCTTTTTATTTATGTGGCCCAACGCACAAATATCTGTAATGGGTGCACGTCAGGCAGCAGGCGTTTTAAAAACCCTGAAGAAAGATCAGGCACAAATAAAAGGTACAGACGTTAGCGAAGAAGAACTGCAAGCCATAGAAGATGAAATCAACCAAAAATACGAAACGGAAGGATCTCCCTGGTACAGCACCAGCCGCCTGTGGGACGATGGAATTATAGATCCTGCAGAGACAAGAGATGTCATCGGACTTGCCATTCAATCAGCTACAGGAAGTACCATTTCCCATCCACGCTACGGAATCTTCAGAATGTAACCAAACATCCACAAATACTTATGAATCATTTAACGAAAAAATACGCTCAGAATGTATGCTACCTTGAGATGAACAGGCCGGAAAAAAGAAATGCCCTCAACAAGGAGTTGATGGTGCAGTTAACAGATTATCTGAAAAGCACTGCCGACAGCAATCAGTTCCGGGTGCTGATGATATCAGGAAGTAATCATTTCTTTTCGGCAGGGGCTGATCTTGCATGGATGAAAGAGGGCAGAGAGCAGAATGAAACACAAAACCTGGAAGATGCAGAATTATTCAACCAGCTCTACCGTACACTTTCAGAATACCCCAAACCGATTATTGCGTGTGTAGAGGGAGGTGCTTATGGAGGTGCCATCGGGTTACTGGCATGTGCTGATATTGTTACCACCACCCCCGATGCGACATTCAGGTTTTCAGAAACTGCCATCGGCCTGGTTCCGGCAACTGTAGCCCCCTGGGTTATTCGCAAAACAGGAAGTGCCTTTGCCCGATCTGCTCTGCTCTCAGGCCTTTCGTTTTCAGGAACCGAAGCACTTAGCAGCGGACTAGTGCAATACCTGTTTCCAAAAGACAAAATAGTTCCCAAAACCCGTGAGATTGCCAACCAAATAGCCCGTAACAGTCCTGAAGCAACTAAAGAAACAAAAAATCTTCTGAACAGAATCGACCATCAGTTTGTTCCAATTGACGAAGATTTAACCCAGTATTGTTCAACAAAAATTGCAAGGGCAAGAATATCTGATCAGGGACAAGAGGGAGTAAATGCCTTTTTTGAAAAGAGAAAACCATCCTGGAACAATTAAAACCATCAGGCAACCAATGAGCCAACGACACATACATAAAATACTGATTGCCAATCGCGGGGAGATTGCATCGCGCATCATCTCCACGGCAAAGAAAATGGGAATCTCAACTGTATTGCCTGTTACAGAAGATGAAGCAGGCTCCCTGCCGGCACGTCAGGCAGATGAAATCTTTATTTTTGACACTTCCAATCTGTCGGACACCTATCTCAATGCCCAAAAACTCATTGATGTTGCCATAAAACACCAGGCAGATGCCATCCATCCGGGCTATGGATTTCTTTCTGAAAATGCCAAATTTGCTTCGGCAGTTGAACATGCAGGCCTCACCTGGATTGGTCCAGCACCGCTTTCGGTAGCCCAAATGGGCAATAAGCTGGAAGCAAGGAAAATTGCCGAAAAAGCCGGGGTCAGAGTTACAAAGGCTCTTTCCGGAACCATTGAGGAAATCCTCAACAATCAGGCGAAACTTCATTACCCTCTTCTGATTAAAGCTGCTGCCGGAGGTGGTGGAAAAGGAATGAAGATAGCTCAAAACGGCAGTGAACTCAGATCCATGTTGGAAGACACCTCGAGAGAGGCTTTGAATTACTTCGGCAACGCGACTGTGTTTGTGGAAGAATACATTGAAAACCCAAGGCACATCGAAGTTCAGGTTTTGGGCGATCAGCATGGCCACATTTTGCATCTTTTTGAGCGTGAATGTTCAATCCAAAGAAGGTATCAAAAAATCATTGAGGAAGCGCCCTCCCCTTTTGTGAAACCTGAACTAAGAGAGAAACTCACCTCTGATGCCCTGAAACTTTGTAAAGAAATAAATTATTACAATGCCGGAACGGTTGAATTTCTGGTAGATGATAGAGGAAACCACTTCTTTCTGGAGATGAACACCCGCCTTCAGGTGGAGCATCCAGTAACTGAAGCAATTACCGGAATTGATCTGGTTGAAGAACAAATAAAGACCGCCATGGGATTACCGCTCTCATTTACGAATGTGGACGTTATCATGAACGGTCATGCTGTGGAAACCCGCATTTATGCAGAGAATGCCCTAAATGATTTCAGTCCGGAACCCGGAACAATAAATTTCATCAGGTGGCCTGAAAAAAGAATTGCCCGTACCGACACTTTTTTTGACAGCAGTACAGAGATACAACCCCATTTTGACCCCATGCTGGCCAAGATTACTGCCTGGGGCCATTCGCGGGAGATGGCAATAAAAAAACTCACCGCATCATTGGAACAAACCACCATACTCGGTGTTACCACCAACCTCCCTTACCTACGGGAAGTTTTAAAAACGGAAGCCTTCAATTCCGGTGAAACCACAACACAATTTACCACGCTTCATAAGGAAGCGCTGAAGCGAGCCATTCATCCCAACGGCACAGACAAAACAAATCTGTTGTTGGCAGGATATCTGATTTGGGTTCTTAATTTCAGAGACCAAAATGCGGACAATCTGTTTTCTCGACTGGGGCATCGTCGCTGGAACGGACATTATAACGTCCGCTTCAGCGAGGAAACCTTTTCTCTGGCCGTAACCAAAAAAATGGATAAAACACTCCAATGGTCAGTCAACGGACAACCAATGGATGAGATCAGGTTACTCAGCTTCGAAGAAAGCGGCATGAAATTTATAATAAGAAACCAGGAACAGATACTCTCATGGTATTCATTGGCCAGCGGAGAACTGATGCTGGGGACCGGAGGATATACGTATCGTTTAAAACCCGGATTTATGCTTTCCGCCAAAAGTCATCTGCCAGAGAGTAATCCTGATGCCGAAACGGACATTGTAGCACCCATTCCCGGAAAGATCACCTCTATCCCCGGACATAAGGGAGATACCGTTGAAAAAGGCTCGCCCATAGTAGTTTTAGAGGCCATGAAAATGGAGAATACACTGTCAGCCATAAAAGGAGGTGTCATCGAGGAAATCCTGGTAAGTTTAAATGAGCAGGTAAAAGCGGGACAATTGCTTGCCAGAATTCAGGTTCCGCAGCTTGTACAATCACATCAGAAATAACTTTCATACAATCAATCATAAAACAGCAACAATGATATTCACAACCGAAGCACACGAAGCTTACAGGCAAAAAGTGCGAGAATTCGCAGAAACCGTCATAAAACCAGAGGCAGAGCGACTGGACAGGGAAGAACTATTTTCTGCAGAACTGACAAAAAAAATGGGTCAGGCCGGATTATTTGGCATAACACTACCAAAAGAATATGGCGGACAGGATCTTGACACCCTCTCCTACATCATTGCCATCGAAGAGTTATCACGAGTGGATGCTTCGCAGGCCGGCACAATTGCAGCGCACAACAGTCTTGGCATCACACCCATCTTCGAGTACGGTACTCAGGAGCAAAAAGAAAAATACCTCCCGAAACTAACCACCGGAGATCATCTTTGGGCCTTTGGTCTGACAGAAGAAACAGCAGGATCAGATGCCAGAGGGACGAAAACACGCGGAGTAAAAGAAGCGGATGAATGGGTCATCAACGGAAGTAAACGATACATAACCAATTCGGCCAACGAACTGACGCTGGGTGTCACCCTTCAGGTAATGACAGCGGATGAAAACGGAAAAGAGAAACTGACCACCATCCTGGTGGAAAAGGACACACCCGGATTTTCGTCGGAAAGAATGACCGGAAAAATGATGTGGAGAGCATCTGATACCGGTCGTATAAATCTCAATAACTGCCGTGTGCCAGTCACCAATACACTTGGGAAAGAGGGTCAGGGTGCCCGCTATATGCTGAAAACACTGGATGCCGGTCGTTTGTCCATTGCAGCCATGGGCGTTGGTCTGGCGCAGGGAGCCTTTGAAATGGCGCTGGAACATGCCCATAAAAGAGAACAATTCGGTCAGCCCATTGCAAAATTCCAAAGCATCAGTTTTAAACTGGCTGACATGGATATGAAACTGGAGCTGGCACGAAACACACTCTATAAAGGCTGTATGCTGAAGGAACAGGGAAAACCATTTGCACGCGAAGCTGCCATTGCAAAACTATACAGTTCTGAAATTGCCCGTGAAATTGCTGATGAGGCCATTCAGATCTTTGGCGGTTCCGGATTGTTCAAAGAGAACCCCATTGAACGGTTCTACCGCGATCAGAGAATTCTGCAGATTGGTGAAGGGACATCTGAAATACTGAGATTTGTAATTGCAAGGCATTTGGGAATTAAGTGAGTTCCGAGTTTGGAGTTCCGGGTTTGAACACAACCCAGAACCCAAAACACGAAACTCCAAACCCAAAACACCACAACTCATAAAAATGACAGACAGAAAAAAAGACCATATCGATTTGGCATTCTCTTCGAGAACTGAAGCAACGGATGCCGACAGAAGGTTTCATTATGAACCCATGCTGGCAGCACATCACAACGGTCAATTTGATGAATTTGATTTTGCAGGAAAAACCATGAAGTTACCCATCTGGGTAAGCAGCATGACCGGTGGCACCCAGCGTGCCGGCACAATTAACCG
Source organism: Marinilabilia salmonicolor (assembly GCF_003003035.1). GTDB lineage: Bacteria > Bacteroidota > Bacteroidia > Bacteroidales > Marinilabiliaceae > Marinilabilia > Marinilabilia salmonicolor_A. The sequence continues at coordinate 76,666 of NZ_PVTS01000006.1, forward strand.
CAATCTGGCAACCGCCTGTGGAGAGTTTGGGATGGGTATGGGACTTGGCTCCTGTCGGTCATTATTAGATGATGACACTCATTTCCCTGACTTTGATGTCCGTCGGTATATGGGGAAATCCGCACCGCTTTATGCAAACCTGGGAATTGCCCAGATAGAGAAACTGATCGCAACAGGGTCTGAAGATAAGGCAGAAGTGCTGGTTCACAACCTCCAGGCTGATGGACTGATAATTCACGTAAATCCTCTTCAGGAAGCATTTCAACCCGAAGGTGATATCCTAAAGGCACCACCTATCGAAACAATCGAAGCTTTTCTTGCCAAAACCGACCTGAGTGTTATAGTTAAAGAGGTGGGACAAGGAATGGGGCCCGCAAGCCTTGAACGATTGATGGCCCTGCCACTGGAAGCAATAGAATTCGGAGCCTTAGGTGGAACGAACTTCGCCCGGTTGGAATTATCCAGGGTAACCGGCGATAAGGCATCTCACTTTGATGCATTCGGCAGAATAGGCCATACAGCTTCGGAAATGACAGGATTTATTAACGAAATTGTAGCAAAACGAGCTGCAAAGTGCCAACAAATTATAATATCCGGTGGTATCACCAATGTACCTGACGGGTGGTATCTGACGCAACAAAGTAAGTTAAAAGCAGTATTTGGAATGGGATCCGCATTTTTAAAGCATGCCATGGACGACTATGAAACGCTGCAAACCTTTGTAAAACAACTCAGGAAAGCACTGGGTATTGCTCAGAATTTCATGAGACCAATATATTAAAACACTGATTCATTCAAATGATGCTTAGTGACAAGAAATAATTTTTGGGGCCACAAATTTAACGAATGAAACGAGCATGATATTTTTTAAATATAAATATCACAAGAGAATATGTTTAAAAGAATATTATGCGAGAGCGAAGCGGTTCCATTCGTTCTCAAATTTTTAATTAGTTCTTTATCACATAATTACAAAATTTTAAACGAATGAAAAAATCCGTCAGTCGTTTTAATACTCGTTTATATTTTTGATAAACCAATATCTATGGACCAGATTATCAAAGGATTTTCCAAATTATCAAGAGAGGAAAAAATAGAAATACTGAGGAGACATTTTCAACTACCTGAAGATTTCGCCGAAATACTCAAAACCTTCCGGCATCCTGACCGGCAGGAACTTTTTGATGACTTCTCGGAAAACACCCTTTCAAACTTCTACTTACCATTTGGTGTAGCGCCCAACTTTAAAATTGACGACAACATGTACGTGGTCCCCATGGTCGTTGAGGAGAGTTCTGTGGTTGCAGCTGCAAGCAGAGCGGCTTCTTTCTGGGCAAAAAACGGGGGATTCAAAACCACCATTCACAACACCCTGAAAAAAGGACATATCTGGTTTAAATGGGACGGACCTAAAAGCTTTTTCGCGAATATGCCCGAAGGATTAGAAGAGAAACTGCGAGAAGCAGTTGTCCCCCTTACTGCAAATATGGAAAAAAGAGGAGGTGGAGTCCGGGCCATGGAAATTATTCCTTTGGAAGGTGAGTACGGATTATTCCAACTGCATATAAGTTTTGAAACGGTGAACAGTATGGGCGCCAACTTCATCAATTCCTGTCTGGAAGAGATGAAAGAGCCGTTAAAAGAGTTTTTCAACATCAATAAAGATTTCAAACAATACGGTGAAACAGAAATCATCATGGCCATCCTGTCCAATTACACTACTGAATGTCTCGTTACCAGCACCGTGGAATGCCCCATTGAGGCACTCAGCCCTTTCAGCGCAGGAATGGAGCCGGCCGGATTTGCACAGAAATTCAAACGAGCCGTAGATATTGCTTTGTCAGACACATCCCGCGCAGTTACCCACAACAAGGGCATATTTAACGGTACCGACGCAGTGGTAATAGCAACAGGAAATGATTTCAGAGCAGCTGAAGCAGCAGGACATGCCTGGGCTGCAAAAGACGGAAAGTATCGTTCGCTTTCCAGTTGCGAAATCACTGAAAAAGGCACCTTCAAAATGGATCTTACCCTCCCTCTTGCTTTGGGGACCGTTGGTGGCCTGACCCGCCTTCACCCCATGGCGGCACTGGCCCTCGAGATGCTGGGAAATCCATCAGCAGATGAATTAATGGGAATTGCTGCTGCCGCAGGTCTGGCCAATAATTTTTCAGCTGTCGCCTCGTTGGTTACAACAGGTATTCAAAAAGGGCACATGAAACTGCATCTATCCAATTTGCTAAAGTCGCTCAATGCAACTGAGGAAGAACAGAAAGCAGCAATGGACCATTTTAAGAATGAAACGGTTTCTGCGTTGAAGGTGAAAGAGTTTTTGAAAAGATAGTATGCAACAAGAAAGCAACCGGAATTCTTTAAAATTTCATGCCAACGGGAAATTACTGCTCTCGGGTGAATACGTGGTACTCTACGGTGCCAAAGCTCTGGCAGTACCTTTAAAATACGGGCAGAGTATGGAAATAAATGAACATTCCGGAGCAGATTTCACATGGAAGGCAACTCATCCCAAAGGAGACTGGTTTGAGGCCCGTTTTACCCCACAACTGAAATTATTAAGCACCAACGATAAAGCAAAAGCCCTAAAATTAAAGGAAATTCTCTCAGAAGCCGGGAAACAGGCCAAAAACCCTGTTGGTTTTTCAGGAATCACAGTCAACACCCATCTGCAGTTTGCTCCTGAATGGGGCTGGGGCAGTAGTTCAACTCTGATCAGTAATATCTCCCGCTGGATGGATGTGGATCCATACAAGCTTCTGGAAAAAACATTCGGAGGTTCAGGATACGATATTGCCTGTGCAACAAACCACTCGCCCCTCTTCTATTCTGTCACCAATGAAAATCCAAAAGCAGAAACAACCATATTCTCCCCTCCTTTCGCAGATAAATTTTGGGTGGTTTATCTTAACCGGAAACAAAGCTCAGCTGATTCCATACGAAAGCATACACAATCAGGCCCCATTAACCCATCACTCATTCAGCGTATCTCTGAAATCACTGAGCTGATGACCTCAGAAAGATCAGAAAACAACTTCATAAAACTGATGAAAGAACATGAGTTACTGATTGGAAAATTCACAGGAATGGAGCCTGTTCAGTCAAGAATTTTTCATAATTTCCCGGGACAGGTGAAATCGCTGGGAGCCTGGGGAGGAGACTTTATTCTTGCGCTGTCACAAACATCACCAACCGAAACAAAAAAGTATTTTCAAACAAAAGGCTTTCACGTTTTGTTTAACTTGTCAGATATAATACTAGACACAAATCATGCAACATAGCATTCAATCAAATACCACCTGGAAAACGCCATCAAATATTGCCATTGTTAAATACTGGGGCAAAAGAGATGTCCAGGAGCCTGTCAATCCATCCATCAGTTTCTCTCTTTCCGAAGCCACAACAACCACAAAGGTTACGGCCTCTCCCTCGGAAAAAGGAGGTTTCACTTTCCTGTTTGATGGGAAAGAGCAAGGAAGCTTCGATAAGAAAATCAGGAAATTTCTGGAGTTGGCTCAGGTCCGGCTTCCGCTAATAAAAGATCACTTTCTGAAGATTGAAAGCAGCAACACCTTCCCACACAGTACAGGTATTGCTTCTTCGGCGAGTGCCATGAGTGCCCTGGCATTTTGTCTTGCAGATTTACAACATCAAATAACCCCTGAAAATCCGCTGGATATTTCGGAGGTCTCCTCCGTGGCACGTCTGGGCTCAGGAAGCGCTGCACGATCGGTTTACGGTGGTTGGAATCTGTGGGGCCGGTTAACGGAAATCCCCGAGAGTTCCGATCATTACGCTGTGCCGGTTCCGGTTTCTGTAGATCCTGTTTTTCAGAAGTTTCACGATGACATATTGATTGTAAAAAGTGAAAAGAAGCCCGTTAGCAGTTCTGCCGGACATGCACTGATGAACCATCACCCCTACCGAAACGGAAGAATTAAGCAGGCACACGACAACACGCTTAACCTCATAAAATACCTGGAAACTGGGAATCTGGAGGGTTTTATTGAAATGGCAGAATCGGAAGCACTCTCCCTTCATGCTCTGATGATGAGTAGTACTCCTTCCTACACACTCCTGCAACCCAATTCACTCTTACTGATAGAAAAAATCAGGGAGTTCCGTAAAACAAAAGACATCCCTGTTTCCTTTACCATGGATGCCGGCCCCAATATTCACCTTTTGTATCCTGATGAATACCAAAAAGAAATTTCAGGATGGCAGGAAAAAGAGCTACAACCTTTGTGTGAAAAAAGCCGTATCATCAGGGATAATGTGGGCAATGGGCCACAAAAAATCATAAATTCGTAAAGATTGACAACGATGCAGAACGAAGCAGGCGAAATATTTTATTCCAAAATAATGCTCTTTGGTGAATATACCATCATCAAAGGATCCATGGGCTTGACCATTCCTTATGCTCATTTCAACGGGCAACTGGCCTTTCCCAATAAGGACAGTTACACAGACCTGGCTTTTGCCCAGCGCAGCAATCAGCACCTTTATGATTTCTGGTACTACCTGCAATCTCTGGTCAACAACAATTCCATGCTTAGCAACTTCAACACGGATCAACTAAAAGAGGATCTGGACAACGGTCTCTATTTTGAATCAACCATTCCCGAAGGTTACGGACTTGGCAGCAGCGGTGCCTTAGTGGCAGCATTTTTTCAGCGATACGTCAGTCACAATTTTGCTGACCGGGATAATATGACACCTTCGGAGATCCGATCTTTGAAAGAGCAGCTTTCACAACTGGAATCGTGGTTTCACGGCACCAGTTCCGGTATAGATCCGCTCATTTGCTACTTCAAACATCCGTTGCTACTCAAAGACCTGGATCATATTGAACCTGTGGGACTCCCGCGGTACGACAAAGAAAGATCGGATGCCATTTTTCTTATTAACAGCGGAAAGCCGGGCAAAACCGCCCCATTGGTACAACATTTCATGACAAGCTATGACAAGAATGATGCTTTTCGGGATTTCACTGACCATCAACTTACACCTTTGAACAATGCCTGTATCAACAACCTGATAAACAACGACAAAACTGAATTTTATCAAAGCCTGAAAGAACTCTCCTCACTTCAAAAGAAGCATCTGTCACTTATGGTTCCCCCATCGATTCATACACTATGGGAGGAGGGCATTGACTCGCAGGAATATTTTTTAAAACTTTGTGGTTCGGGAGGCGGAGGATTTATTCTGGGATTTACCAGAGATTATGAATCAACCCGCAAATTCATGGATAAGAACGGACTGGAGACCATTCCCGTTTATCAGGATTTAAGAAAAACCATAAAAACTTGAAAAATGCCATTTCTAAAAATCAGCACCAACAAAGCCATTGACATCACGGCACAAACTACCTTTCTAAAAGCCGCTTCAGCACAAATTGCTGAAACACTACAGAAACCCGAGAAATTTGTAATGACGCAATTTGATCAACCCACACCTATGACCTTTGGTGGCACAGATGAAGATGCCGCATTTGTGGAGATCAAGAGTATTGGATTAACCAACGGTCAGGCAGGAATATTGGCCAAAGAGATTCCCACCATCATTGAAAACCATCTTGGCATTGATGCCTCACGCATTTACATTGAATTTTCAGATGCCCCGAGAAGTTTCTGGGGATGGAATAAGGGAACGTTTTGAGGATTGAAGGCTGAGGGTTGAGAGCTCGGGGTTTTGAGTTGGGTTCCGAAATTATAAAAGCACAGACTTCCTCAATCATTTGAGGAGTAATGGGAATTTTGCAACCATCAATTATCGCCAACATTGTTTATCACGGTATTGTATTCTGGTTTCAGGATATAACACAGAAAAGAGCAATCAAAGAATATCGACACAACAAAAGAAAGAAACAAGCTTATTTTTAAATCTGCCACCCATTAAAAAAAACAGGACTCCAACCTAAAATGAAGCCCCATTTTCTTTTCAAATCTCAACATCAAATAGCCTCTCCACCTCTTTCACCGGTACGAATACGCACTACTTGTTCCAGAGGAGTCACAAATATTTTCCCATCTCCGATCTCACCATCCATACCGTTGTGCGACCTGGCAGCAACAACAATAGCATCAATGGTAGGATTTACAAAGTCCTCATTAACTGCAATATCAATTCTGATTTTAGGAATCAGATTGGGAACAATTCTTTTACCACGATAAATTTCTTCCTTTCGCTGAGCACCATGACCTGAGACACGACTTACGGTAATACGTGTGATCCCTGATGCAATCAATGATTCCCGCACCTGATCCAGTTGCGGCTCTCGTATAATAGCTGTAATTAGTTTCATATTCCGGTGTCTTAATTAATTTGGATTCAACATTCCATAACCTCTTTCTCCGTGATAGGAAGGATCAAGTCCCTGCATCTCTTCTTCGGGAGTGGATTTGAGACCCACTGTTTTTTGAACAATCCATAGCAATACCATGGTCACAACCAGCGCATATACGATGGCAATACCCACAGCCGCAGCCTGAACAACAAACTGATCCCATGCTGTCCAGATTCCACCTGCCAGTTCTGATGCATTTGTCATCCACTCGGGACGAATCAAAAAAGCAAGCAGCAATGCCCCCACAATACCGCCAACACCGTGGACGCCAAAGGCATCCAGGCTATCATCGTATCCCCATTTATCTTTCAGAATAATAGCAAAATAGCAAACCAGGGAAGCCACGGCACCCAAAATGAGGGCACCGGCAGGCTGAACCACACCGGCCGCAGGGGTTACCGCAACCAGACCCGCTAAAATACCACTGGCAAACCCCAGCGCAGTAGCTTTTCCCTGGTGAGTCAACTCGATGACCATCCACATCAAAGCACCTGCAGCAGCAGCTACCTGTGTGGCAGTCAGGGCCTGGGCGGTTGTCAAACCACTTGAAACACTACTACCGGCATTAAAGCCAAACCAGCCAACCCAAAGCAAGCCCGCACCAATCAAAGTAATAACCAAATTATTCGGACGCATCTGACGTTGTGGATAACCACGACGGGCACCCAAATAGAGCGCGGCAACAAGACCACTTACTCCAGCTGATATATGTACCACAGTACCTCCGGCAAAATCGATCGCCCCATCGGCCCCCAGATTAAACAAAAATCCATCGGGCGCCCAAACCCAGTGGCAAAGCGGATTGTAAACCAACAGCCCCCACAACGTAATGAATAGCAAGTAACTTTTGAACTTAACACGTTCAGCCACGGCACCGGCAAGCAGTGCAGGAGTAATAATCGCAAATTTTCCCTGAAACATGGAAAAAACATATTCCGGAACTCCTTCTTCCATGATGGTATGATCAATACCTCTCAAGAACAAATAGTCAGAATTCCAGCCAATCCATCCTCCAAGCACATTCTCTCCAAAGGTCATACTATAGCTGACAGCTACCCATAGCACACTCATTACTCCCATAGCGGCAAAGCTGTGCATCATGGTTCCTAATACATTTTTGGATCTTACCAATCCTCCATAAAACATGGCCAGTCCTGGAATCATCAACAACACCAGAGCGGTAGATGTAAGCATCCATGCGGTGGCTCCGGTGTCAATCTCCGGTGTTGCTGCTGCCAATGCCGGGAAAAACCCAACACTCAAAAAGACAGCCAACATCATCAATCGTTTTCTCATAGTTTAAATTTTAATGTTTGGTCGGTTTACTATTAAAAGTTTTTCAGGATTATTTTTGACAAATATACATATTCAAAGAGGGTTTATGAATTTTTTTACATTTTTTTCACAACCACCCCCCATTTCAATGGGGTTAGTGTTATAGTATTCTTGATACTTTTAAAGACACCCCCCTACTCAAACCTCATTAAATTTAAAACTCCGAAAAAACCGGGACAATTATTTTTTTCAAATCAACACCATCTTACATTGGTTCAAATCACTGATGTCCGGTTAAAAGCTTTACCATTGAAATATCAGCACCATAATTCCGAAAAATTCTGCATTTTTTATACCTTTGGCAGTTCGGAAAAGGATTTGATATGTTCCAACTAGGACTTTTTACCACACATCTTCCATACATCCTAATCATTGCTTTTTCTGCCTGGGCATTTTTATTCAAATCTGCTCCGGAAGAAGAAAAGGATTCATTATGCCTGAACATTCCGGAACATAATTTTTATACTTCCTGTAACGACCATTCTTTTCTCCTGAGAAACATTGAACCTGAGGTTACCGATACCACACCGACCTGCAAAAAGCAATGTTTCAAACAAACGAATAAAAACACCATTTCCAGACTCCTATTCAGCCCTGGAGAAAAGCTCCAAACGCCATATCCTAACACGCTCTACGATTTAACACTTTCCGGAAACCATCCGGACCGGGCACCCCCTGCACCATTGCGCCTGCACTTCTCTTAATTGGTAGATCTCCTCAAAGTACCATTTGCTGTGTTTTGCCTGCAACCAGTACTTCCTGAACAAATATTTACCTATTGCCAATTTTTTTTGCGGGTTTACAGCTAACGATTATTCAATCCGGCTACAGGCTATATCTTTGATTATCTTAATGAGACAATAACCATGATGGTGCTGCTTACAATACTTTTTTGTACCATCAGAAATTTCGGTATAAACACATCTTGTTGAACTGCTGTTGTAATCAAATATGAATAACGTATTTGCACCTGCAAAGCACGAAAACAGCAAGACCCGACAGAATAAAATACAATAAATGGAAAAACAGAAGACTCAATCCACTCTCCTTCTGATCATTGGCGTTTTGATATTGAACTCCACCCCACTTAAGGCACAACAAGCTTACGATAAAGATAAAATGCTGGTCTCCCTGGACAGCCTGAATTTCCCTACAGTCCAACTCGGGGAGGTGGTAATTAAAAGTGCACGGGAACAAAGGCCTTTACAGGAACTCCCTATCTCCACCAGTCTTATTCCGGTGAATCAGATAGAGCAGGAGCAGGTAACCGGACTTACCGACCTGACCTCCCGGGTTCCCAACTTATACATGCCATCTTACGGGAGCAAACTTACCTCCCCCATTTATATAAGAGGCATCGGTTCCCGCATCAATAGTCCGGCCATAGGGCTCTATGTGGACAATGTGCCTCAATTTGACAAATCCTCCTTCGACTTTGAGTTTTACAATATTGAGCGTGTGGAAGTTCTTCGCGGACCCCAAGGTACCATGTACGGACGTAATAACCTGGGAGGATTGATTCATGTGTACACGCAAAGTCCCGAAAATAATGAAAGCACCAATGCAGAAATAGAATTTGGCAACTATGGAAAGCAGAATTTTGGTCTGACAATCAACCAACCCCTGGGAGAAAAAACCGATTTCCAGATAGGTGGACAATACCGCCATCAAGATGGTTATTTTGAAAATATCTATACGGGAAAAATGGCCGACAAAATGGATGTTTATAACGGTCGGGCCAGAATTATCCATCGCTGGAACGAAAACTTTAAAAGCGACCTGATCGTCTCCACAGAAAATAGTACGCAAAATGGCTATCCTTACGGAGTTATTAACCCCTTAACCAATCAGCTTCAGCCGGTCAACTACAACGAAACCAGCGGCTATGACCGAAACCTGACCACTGCCGGACTGGTAAATACCTGGTCAATGGACAAATTAACCCTGAATGCGGTAACAAGCGGGCAGTACATAGATGATGAACAAACCATCGATCAGGACTTCACCACAGACTCCCGGTATATTGTATCTCAACCCCAGACCCAGTATGTGTTATCACAAGAAATAACCGCTAAGATGGAAAGAGACAAAACAGAAACAATTTTTGGTGTTTTTGGTTTCTACCATTCTCTGGAAAAAAATGTGAGCGTGGGAACCGGACCTGGTTACTCAACCCAAATCAGAAAAGATTATGAACACACAAATGCCGGTGTAGCCGCTTTTGCACAAAGCACTGTCAGCGACTTTCTGTTCGACGGTTTTTCAATCACACCTGGTGTAAGGATAGACTGGGAAAAAAATACGCAGGACTACTATCACGAAATGATTCGGGACGGCGCAACCATCCCCATGGACACTACCGACTCAGACATGAAATTCTCTGAAATTCTGCCACGCATCACAATCGATTATCAAATTTTGGATGCTTTTAATATCTATGCTTCGCTAACCAAAGGTTACAAAACAGGAGGTTTCAACAGCACCTTTGAGCGGTCGGAAGACCAGACTTTTGATGCCGAACACAGTTGGAATTACGAAGCCGGTCTAAAGTCAAAATGGGTTCTCAATCTCATGCGTTTCAGCATTACCGGTTTTTACATCGACTGGAAAAATCAGCAAATTTATCAACCGGTGCCCAGCGGACGGGGTTCCATGCTCAAAAATGCCGGACGATCAGAAAGCAAAGGCCTGGAAGCAGAGTTGGCCATCAGACCCAATAAAATTCTGGAAACCACTATCAACACAGGATACACAGAGGCTACTTTCTCGGAGTATCAAAAGAACGACAGCACCGACCTTTCGGGAAATCACCTCCCGTATGCCCCACGTGTAACACTATATGCCGGACAAAACATCCACATTCCCATCAAGAGCAACTTGCTCAACAAAGCTCAGATTAACATCAACTATCAGGGAACCGGAAAACTATACTGGGATGATGAGAACAGTGCTTCACAAGAATATTACGGGATCTGGAATGCCTCAGTTACTTTCCATAGAAAAAACGCTAGTCTTTCTTTTCGGTCACGGAATATATTTGATAAGAATTACCAGGTATTCAGGTTCAGTGCATTGGGCAACAATTATGCTCAACGTGGAATTCCTGCTAACTTTAGCGCCCGTTTGAAAGTGATGTTTTAGAAGTTAGAAACTGGAGGTTAGAAGCCGGAGATTGGAGATTAGAGGTTTGCCTGGAAGCGGGAGGTTTGAGAAATTAAAATATAAAATATGCCCCTGAATAAGGGGAATACAAAACAAAAAAGCAGGTCATTCAATGAACCAATCATTTAAAAAATACGGAACTCTTCTGAGTCTATACCTGGCGCAATCCATTCCCATGAGTTTTTTCTCAACCGTTGTGCCTGTAATCATGCGCCAGGAAGAGTATTCGCTTACCTCCATAGGGCTCATTCAGCTCATTAAGATACCCTGGATATTAAAATTTTTATGGGCCCCAATGGTGGATCATACCAGCCCATCGAGAAAACATTACCGTCGCTGGATTCTGGGATCTGAGGTGTTTTATGCAATGGTAATTGTCCTGATCAGCTTCTTCAACCTATCCAGCGATTTCACAACCATCATAATATTGGTGGTCATCGCCTTTATTGCATCAGGCACCCAGGACATAGCAACCGACGCTTTTGCCATACTCACCCTCAAATCGGAAGAACGCAGTTACGGCAACAGCATGCAATCGGGCGGAAGTTTTCTGGGCACCACTATCGGAAGCGGTGTGTTACTTATGGCTTATTACTATATTGGTTGGCAGGCATTACTCTTACTGCTTGCATTTCTGGTAACCATGGCACTAATGCCGGTAACATTTGCGCGATTACCGCTTGAACAAGTCACCACTACCCCCAAACGACGTCCCAAATGGGATGATGGGTTCAGTTTTTTTAAGCAAAAAGGAAACTTACGCCACTTGCTTTTGTTGTTTGTATATTATTCCGGAATCATCGGTCTTTTATCCATGTTTAAACCTTTTATGGTTGATCAGGGATATACCACCAAAGAAATAGGGATGATTTCAGGAATTTACGGAACAGCAGTGGGTGCAGTCTTTTCCCTTGGAGGCGGATGGATTATCCGAAGAGTAAAAAGAACAACTGCACTGCAGATTATTCTACTGGCCGGATTCCTCTCTTCCCTGTTTTTTGTTTGGAAGATGCACGGGCAGGTTCCACTGTGGGGAATTTATGTTGCCAGTTCCATGGTTTGGGGAACTTACGGAATGGCTTCAGTATTCATTTATACCGTTGCCATGGATAAAGTTCGAAAAGGACTTGAAGGGACAGATTTCACCATTCAAATTGTAATCACTCACCTGAGCAGTCTGTTTTTGACCATCGGTCTCAGCAAATTTGCAAACACATACGGCTATCACGGGATGTACATCCTGGAAGCACACATAGCCATCATATTATTAATATTGTCACGAACATTATTTAGGAAAGTAGTAGAGAAATGATAGACCAAAAGCTTTTAAACAAATACAACCAACCTTTACCAAGATATACCAGTTACCCACCGGCCACCTTTTTTAAGGATGGATTTACGGCATCGGACTACATTAAAGCTGTTGAAGAATCAAACGAGCATCAGCCCAAAGCGATCTCCCTTTATCTGCACATCCCGTTTTGTACGCAACTTTGTTTTTATTGCGGTTGCACCACCCTCATATCACGCAACAACAATCTGTATGAGGATTACATCGATGCCATCATCAAAGAAATAGAGCTGATTGCCGGACATATTGATAACTCGCGACAGGTTACCCAGATTCACTGGGGCGGCGGAACCCCAAATGCGCTCTCTGCCGATCAGATTGAACGGATTATGAATGCCATCTATCGCAATTACACCATGGCATCCAACGCAGAAGTTGCCATCGAATGCAATCCGGCGTATCTCACCATTGAGTACATCGACCGGTTGTTAAAAATGGGCTTCAATCGCATGAGTCTCGGGATTCAGGATTTTGATAAAAAGATTTTGCTAGCTTCCAACCGGGAACCATCAGCCATGCCGGTCAAAGACATCGTTCGAATACTAAGAAACCACGGAGTTTCGGTAAACCTCGACTTCATTTACGGCCTCCCCTATCAAACGCCGGAATCGTTCAATGAATCCATCAAACAGGCCATAGATGCCCGTCCCGACAGAATTGTAACGTTTTCGTATGCACATGTTCCCTGGGTAAAAAGCCATCAGAAAACATTGGAAAAAAATGGTATTCCGGGGCCCGATGAAAAGATGCAAATGTTTGATAACGCAAGAGAGACACTACTGGAGGCAGGTTATATTGCCATCGGAATGGATCACTACGCACTTCCCGAAGACCCGCTGAGCATAGCCATCAAAAGCAAAACACTACACCGGAACTTCCAGGGATATTGCACCCGCGACACCACTGGACAGGTTTATGCCTTCGGAATGTCAGCCATAAGTCAGCTGCACAATGCCTACGTACAAAATACCAAGAATGTACCTGCATACATCGAGGCCATAAAAAAAGGAGAAGCCCCGGTAGAAAAGGGTTACCTGATGGATGATACTGATATTGCAGTTCGTGAGGTCATCAACGAAATTATGTGTAACAACCGGTTAAACTGGGAGGAAGTATCCGGACGCATCAATAAAACTGCGGAAGAGCTGAAAACCTTGACTGCTTTTGATGCAAAAAAGCTTGAACCACTGGCCGAAGACGGATTACTCAGTTTTGATGATGAGGAGATAACCGTCACACCAACAGGTCGTTTCCTCATTCGAAACATCGCAGCCATTTTTGACCCTAAACTTAATGCAGGGGAAAAACGTTTCTCTAAGACAATTTGAGGAATGAGAGATAAGCCAAGAGCTATGAGCTAAGTTTCTCTCAACCTCAACCTTAGTCTCAACCCCAATCTAAATAGAATCCGTCTATAAAGTCGGGAAAAATGGTAATTGAAGCTGTGTCGGTTCAGAAAGTTGTGGTTGCAAGGCTTGGCATTTCCAAAAATGCGGAGTTTACCTGAGTAAATGAGTACTTTTCGGGAATGGCGTAACGAAGCAACCGTGACTTTATGGACAGGCACTAAATAACACCCAGCCCTTACAGGGCCCAAAAACATCACCGCATTCTATGAAGAAAGCAACAATCATTGGCGCAGGACTCACAGGACTCACCACGGCTTATTATCTGAAAAAGGCAGGATGGAAAGTCACCATTCTGGAGAAAGATACCAGAACCGGCGGAGCTATTCATACCCATCGGGAAGATGGTTTTGTCTTTGAAAGCGGACCAAACACAGGCATGATTTCTCATCCCGAAGTGGCCGAACTGTTTGAGGAACTAGGCAATCAGGTAGAGGTGGAACCGGCCAATGAAGAGGCTAAACGGCGCCTTATCTGGAAAGAGGGCCGCTGGCACGACCTCCCCTCATGCATGAAAGCAGGTATCAAAACACCGCTTTTCTCCTGGAGGGACAAACTCAGGTTACTAACTGAACCATTCAGAAAGCCGGGGAAAAATCCCGATGAGACACTTGCCGAAATGGTCAAACGAAGAATGGGTAAATCATTTCTCGACTATGCCGTTGATCCATTCATTCTGGGAATATATGCAGGCGACCCATCCCAGTTAGTTACCAGGTATGCGCTGCCAAAGCTCTACAACCTGGAGCAAAACTACGGTAGTTTTATCAAAGGAACCTTTAAAAAGCACTCAGAGCTGATTCGGGAGAAGAAAAACGATCCGGAATTATACAATTACCATAAAAAAGCCAACAAAAAGATGTTCTCCATGGCCGGAGGGCTTGATAATCTGGTGAACGCACTCACCGGAAAGTTTGAGGAAGAAGAAATTCTGTTAGGTTGTGACAACCTCACAATATGTCCTGCCAATAACATCTTTACTGCTAAATTTGAGCACCGGGGCGAGACAAAACTAATGGAGAGCGATGCCCTGATTACAACTACTGGCGCACACGAAGTACCCAACATCCTGCCATTCCTCCGTGATGATGAAAAACAGAAAATCACCAATCTGGTTTACGCCAAAGTGGTTCAGGTAGCCATCGGTTACAAAGAGTGGCGCGGCATTCCGCTGAAAGCGTTTGGAGGTCTTGTCCCCTCCCGTGAGCATCGCGATGTTCTGGGGGTTCTTTTTCTTTCCGCCTTTCTGAAAAACAGGGCCCCCAAAGGCGGAGCACTACTTTCGGTTTTTCTGGGAGGAGTAAGAAACCCCGAGATGGTTAACCTCACGGATGAGGAAATAGAAAAACTGGTATTTCCTGAATTGCAAAAAATGATGATGGTTACGGATAGAAAACCCGAACTCTTTCGGATTTTCCGCCATACACACGCCATTCCTCAATATGGTGCCTCAACAGGAGAGAGAATAAAAGCTGTTGAGGATATTCAAAATCATTTTCCCGGTCTTTTGCTGGGAGGAAACCTCCGGGACGGTATCGGAATGGCCGACCGGATTAAACAGGGAGTGGCCATGGCCAAAGAACTGGATGAAATTTTTGAAAAAAAAGCAACCTCTCAAAATTCTGAGATACAACAAGATTAAGCCACCCTTTAAAAATAGTCTGATTTTTTTACCCAAAAGGTTTTGTGATTTCAATAAAACACCTAATTTTGCAACCGCTTTGACAGAGAAACACACGGTTTCACAAACTGAATAAGCAAATACGTTATTCGACTGGAGAGATGGCAGAGTGGTCGAATGCGGCGGTCTTGAAAACCGTTGTACCGCGAGGTACCGGGGGTTCGAATCCCTCTCTCTCCGCAAAAGAAACCATCCTTTTTTTAAAGGGTGGTTTTTTTTTGCCTGAGAGTGAGGGGGCAAACGAGGCGCGGAGTGACCTTATCAGAAGGATCATTATCGCAGCTTAGGACAAACAGACCACATACTTTCTGATATAACTTTCCAAGAAATACCAGTCAAAAAATTTAATTCAATACCTAATTCTATTCACTTGGATCTATTATTTCAAACCTAAACTTGAAAGTACAATAAAGAGAAATCATCTCACAAAACTTCCGGTAAGAAATCTTCCTGCCATCTACAGCGAACAGGGGTTCTGACCAATCTTCTTCATGATCTGCCAGAATAACACCAGTCAAACTTTTTTCTTCCAAATCTAAAGAGCAATCCTCACCCATTTTTAGAGACTTTTGATTGATTTCTTCTTTGACTTTTCCTTTCAATTGCAGTTCCGCTAATTCTATATCAGCATCATAATCTGATAATATCTCAATTCTTCGGGGATAGTAACTCTCCGTTTCTTCTGCAACTTCAACAGCCAATGATAACATTCCACTGGGAACCTCAAAAGATATTATCTTAAAATGATATTCTTTGCCCCACTTGTCTGAAATATAAAAATCATACCCGTCCTCAAGCGGGCTGGTTGTAATTGTTGTCATAATATATTTGATTAAAACATTCAGTCGTTATAATTTTCTTCTGAGCCTCATAAAACCAGCAAATATCATTAGAGCCTTACCTCGGATTATTCATAAGTGAAATAATTTTTGAAACGAAGTTCCACGAGGTCAATAGTTCAGGTTAAAAAAACGCCTCCAAAAGTTTCTTCATCATTTGAGGATAATTTCCTATAAAAGTCTCTTAAAACTTCCTGCATTTCTTCCGGTAGTCTTGCTTTAACCTCATGGATAAATGCCGGGGGGACCTCTTTGTAATAAACTTCTGCAAGACCGCCTGTTATCGCTGCAATGGTATCACTATCCCCTCCTATCGAAACAGCCAGCCGAATCGCATCCTCAAAATCTCGACTCTCCAAAAATGCAACAATCGCCTGAGGAACGGTAACCTGACAAGTTTCATCAAATTGATTATGCGCCCGAATGGTCTCACAGCCGGCGGAGAGATCGTAGCGATATGTCCGTTCAATAGTCGATTTTATCTCTTGTTTTCGAGCTCCTTTTCTGGCTAAAGACAAGGCCTCTACCACTGCCCGTGCTCCTTTCAGTCCTTCGGGGTGATTGTGCGTCACTCCGGTAACCATGTCAGAGTATTGTAGCGCGTCTTCAAGAAAGGTAAAATAATCTCCCACCGGACTAATCCGCATGGCAGCCCCGTTCCCAAAACTATTGTAGGGTTCCGGTAAATCTTTAGGCGAGGCAATCCACTGAGAAAAACGAGTTCCATAACTCTCGTCAGGATACTTAATGCACCACTCCTTTAACGTGGTGGCAAAACGATCAGCGCTGGTCACCCCCCGCTCGCTCGAGACCAATATCCAGTGAGCCACTGCAATGGTGCAAACTGTATCATCTGTAAATGTGCTTTCTTCGGTAAAAAATTCAAAATCAGTTGCCCGGTAATTGTCAAATTCAAAGCGCGAACCAACAATATCACCAATTATTGCTCCTATCATTTTGTTTTAAGTTTTGTAAAATTTCCACATAAAAACGCCAATAACTGCATTCAGGAAATCCCAACATGGCACTTTATCTTTTTTTGAATCAAGGACTTTCAAACACACCACCGAAAGTCTTGAATCAATTCAGATTATGCAGATTTCTGAGTGGAATCTTTCTTTTTTCTTGAAAATATATTTTGCCATAAAATTAACAATTCGTTCGAACTTTCCGAGTCGAATCATGTTTTGTTCTGCTCTGTTCCGGCATGTCCTAAATTTTCCCCATATTTGAATTCAACTTTACCCAACCCTAAAAACAATAATTGTTTCGTTTTATATCATGAATAGCATTTTGCACAAGATTGGCGGTTAACAACCTGAATTGGAGATTGTAATTGACACTTTATTATTAGACCGTTTAGATTTTTTAAACCATAAGAAATAAGACAAATTGTATATTGCAGAAAGCATTCACTCAATCACAAAAACCTTTTGAACACTAACAATTGATTCAAAAGTCTTGTAAAAGATTAACAGCCAATCCCCCTTTAATCATTTAATTAAAACATAGCTAACAAAAACCATGAAACAAAAACTACCTGGAATCTTATTATTGGGACTATTTTTTCTTACAGGCACAGGATGTACCACAGAAATATGGAAGGACAACAGCTATTCCCCTGAAGAAAGAGCAGATGATTTACTAAAGGAATTGACGCTTGAGGAAAAAGTGTCGCTAATGGTAGATCAGAATGCCCCCATTGAACGATTAGGGATTAAAGAATACAACTGGTGGAACGAAGCTTTGCATGGTGTGGCCCGCGCCGGCAGAGCAACAGTTTTCCCTCAACCGGTAGGTATGGCGGCAGCTTTTGACCGAGACATGGTACTGGATGTGTTTTCTACAATTTCGGATGAAGCCCGCGCCAAACACCATTATTTTAAAGAGCGTGGAGAACGTGAACGATATCAGGGCTTAACCATGTGGACACCCAACATTAATGTATTTCGCGATCCCCGATGGGGACGTGGCATGGAAGCTTACGGTGAAGATCCATTTATGAACGGAGTTCTGGGCACAGCTGTAGTGAAAGGTCTGCAGGGTGATCGCACCGGGAAATATGATAAGCTTCATGCCTGCGCCAAGCATTATGCAGTTCATTCAGGCCCCGAGTGGAACCGCCATTCTTTTAATGCCAAAAACATCAAGCCGAGAGATTTGCATGAGACCTATCTGCCGGCATTTAAAAAATTGGTGATCGATGGTGATGTACGCATGGTCATGTGTGCCTACAATCGTTTTGAAGGTGTCCCCTGCTGCGGAAACGATCAATTATTGCAAGATATCCTGCGCAATGAATGGGGATTTGACGGAGTGATCCTCTCTGATTGCTGGGGCATCAATGATTTTTATAATGAAAATGCACATGCCACCCACCCTGATGCAAAAACGGCATCTGCAGATGCCGTCTTGGCAGGCACGGATCTGAATTGCGGGGATAGCTATCCGGCATTGGTGGAGGCCGTAGAACAGGGATTGATTACTGAAGAACAACTGAATGTTTCCCTGAGACGGTTGCTGATTGCCCGTTTTGAGCTCGGCGAAATGGATTCGGATGAAGAGGTGGAATGGTCAAAAATTCCTCATTCCATAGTTTCCTCTCCGGAGCACGCAGCCAAAGCACTAGAGGCAGCACGCAAATCTATGACTTTGCTGATGAATAAGGATAACGCCCTGCCTCTGAAAAAAGAAGGACTAACTGTAGCAGTTATGGGCCCCAATGCCAACGATTCACTGATGCAATGGGGAAACTACAACGGAACCCCGACAGCTACAACCACCATATTACAGGGAATCCGTAATGCTTTAGGCAATGATGCTCAGGTCATTTACGAGCAGGGAACAGAATGGGTGGACAACCGCATTTTCAAAAGTGTTTTCGACCAGTGCATCAGTGAAAAAGGACAGGGCTTTTCGGCACAATATTGGAACAATCCCGATCGTGAGGGAGAACCTGATGTGGAAACGATTGTCAACACGCCTTTCAATTTTCATACCGGCGGAGCGACCGTTTTTGCTCCCGGAGTTAACCTGACAGATTTCTCAGCCAAATACAAAAGTGTGTTTACGCCGGAACAGTCAGGCGAAGTATTCTTCAATTTTTACGTCAACGGCATTATCCGTTTACTGATAGACGGAAAACCTGTATTCGAACACAGGGCAGGTCATGGCGGCCGCAAGCAGGAATACAAAATGGAAACGGAGGCAGGAAAATCCTACGAAATTGAACTGGAATTTGCACACCATATGTCAGAGGCTGAACTGAATTTCAACATTGGCTACATGGCCAAAGTGGATATTCCCGCATCTGTAGCACGCGTAGCCGGTGCCGATGTAGTGGTATTTGCTTCCGGCATCTCACCTTTTCTCGAAGGTGAAGAGATGGGCGTGGATCTTCCGGGCTTTAAGGGTGGCGACCGCACAGATATAGCCTTACCTGCCATTCAAAAAGAAATGCTCAAAGCACTGCACGAAGCCGGAAAAGAAATAATTCTGGTCAACTGTTCCGGCTCTGCCATCGGCTTTGAGGAAGCAGCTGATTATTCTTCAGCCATTTTGCAGGCCTGGTATCCAGGGCAGGCGGGCGGGCAAGCCGTTGCCGAGGTGCTCTTTGGTGACTACAACCCTGCCGGTCGATTGCCGGTCACTTTCTACAAAAGCGTAGATCAGCTCCCCAATTTTCAGGATTACAACATGGCCAACCGCACTTACCGCTATTTCAAGGGAGAGCCCTTATATCCGTTTGGTTATGGTTTGAGCTATACGACCTTCAGCTATGATCAACCGGAATTAAGCAAAACATCTATCTCAACTGATGAAGAAGCGTCTTTGAAGGTTTCGGTTACCAATACAGGTGACTATGACGGAGAAGAAGTAGTTCAGCTTTATCTTCAGAAGCCTGATGACAAAGAAGGACCACTGTTAACATTACGTGGCTTTCAAAGGATATTTATTCCCAAAGGGGAAACCGTAGAGGTAGAATTTCAACTTACCGAAGATGTTCTGGAATGGTGGAATGCCGATGCTCAGCGCATGACACCGCTTGCAGGCGATTATCGTCTGCTGGTTGGCGGCTCATCCCAAGTACAGGATTTACATGAAGCGGCGCTTACAGTGGTTCAGTAAATCGTTGACTTTCTCAAATATTCAGCCATCTGCATCTCGTGCAGGTGGCTTTTTTTATAGTCTGGACGCTAAAACCTTTTCCATCAAAAGGTTGTTAGTTTTATGGCTTTGAGAAACAGAAAAAAAATATATTAAACCATATAAGACCTATTAGAAAACAAGGTTAATTCTTCTTACCTTACCCATAAAAACAGGCTGAAAGCCTGGAATAAATAGCTCAGGGGGTTTCCCCAGTAGGCGTTGTCTAAAAAAAAGTGTCATATTGAGCTTAGTTGAAACATCTGTATTTCAAACGAGCAGATTCTTCAATAAGCTCAGAATAACATAAAAACTGGACTCTTGGGACAGCCTCAGGTATTTCAATTTCCTTTAATACCGTTCAAAAAAACCAACACCATGGAAAACCAAAAACAATCAAAAGACACTGATCGCAGAACTTTCCTGAAAAATCTGGGAATAATTAGTGCTGCAGGCTTTTTTGGAACAGGCATCTTGAATACAGCCTGTGGAGCCAGCACTTCCGGAAATACCAATGGTAACAACAAAATACCAGGAATTGCGCTGGTTGGATTGGGCGGATATGCAACGGGGCAACTGGCGCCTGCACTGCAGGAAACAAAACATTGCAAACTTACCGGAATTGTGACCGGAACTCCTGCAAAGGAGGAGCAATGGATGAAAAAATACAACATCCCCAGAAAGAATGTGTATAATTATAACAATTTCGACAGCATAGCCGACAATGATGACATCGACATCATTTATATTGTGCTTCCCAACAGTATGCATGCCGAATATTCCATTCGTGCCGCCAAAGCCGGGAAACATGTGATATGTGAAAAACCCATGACCACTACTGTTGAGGATGCCAGAGCCATCATTAAAGCCTGCAAAGAAAATAACGTCAAGTTATCTGTTGGATATCGGCTTCACTTCGAACCTCATCATTTGCGAGCAATGGAACTGGGGCAGACAGAAGAAATGGGTAAAGTGCTCAACACCGATGCCGCATTCAGTTTTGTGCTCAACAACAAGAGCTGGAGACTGGACAAGCAGATGGCAGGTGGCGGCCCACTCATGGACATAGGCATCTACACCATTCAGGGTGCCTGTTACACCAAAGGGCAATGGCCGGTGGAAGTGGAAGCCCGATATGGAGAAGTAACCAAACCAGAGTTGTTTAATTCAGTGGAGCAATCCATCTCCTTTACGCTTAAATATCCTGATGGCACCACATCTAAACACAACACAAGCTATGCCGACAATGCCAATTACCTGAAGACAACAGCCGAAAACGGATGGTGGGAACTGAAACCGGCATACAATTACAGCCACATTAGTGGAACAACCACCGAGGGCGAAATGAACTTCTCAAATGTCAATCAACAGGCGCGGCAGATGGATGCCTTTGCCCTTAGCATTATCAGGGACACCCCCATTCTGGCAACAGGAGATATGGGACTCAGAGATATGATGATACTGGAAGCCATTTATCAATCTGCCGATACGGAAAAACCGGTTTCCCTGGATCTAAGCGGACTATATATCCCTCGTTACAACATTCACCACGAAGTGAATAAATTGATTTAACCCTTAGCACCGCTTAAACTTCAATTCCTTCTCCACTGCCTCAATCATGATTCCGGCAATATCTTTGTTGGATGCCCCTTCTATGCCCTGCAATCCCGGGGAAGAATTGACTTCCAGC
Organism: Marinilabilia salmonicolor; assembly: GCF_003003035.1. Taxonomy (GTDB): domain Bacteria; phylum Bacteroidota; class Bacteroidia; order Bacteroidales; family Marinilabiliaceae; genus Marinilabilia; species Marinilabilia salmonicolor_A. Next base: position 98,637 of record NZ_PVTS01000006.1, read on the forward strand.
AACATGGGGCCATTCTTTCCGCGGATAATATCAACTCCGGCCACTTTCAGATGCAGTGTTTTGGAAGCCAGAATAGCCATGCGCCGCTCTTCCTGGGTTATTTTAGTGAGGGAGGCCACCCCGCCCATGTGAATATTGGCACGAAACTCACCAGGCGCAGCAGTTCTCATAATGCTGGCCACCACTTTACCATTCACCACAAAACAGCGAATATCCTTACCACCGGCCTCTTTCACAAACTCCTGAACCAGAATATTAGCTCTTAGACTCTTAAAAGCATTTATGAGGCTCTCAGCAGCTTTCTTAGTCTCTGCCAGCACCACCCCTTTGCCTTGTGTCCCTTCCAACAACTTAACGATCAACGGGGCACCACCCACCATCCTGATCAGCTCATTGGTATCAAGCGGAGAATTGGCAAACCCCGTAGTAGGAATGGTTAAGCCGTTGTTGATCAGCAACTGAAGAGAGTAAAGTTTATCTCTGGACTGCGTAATTGCTCTGGCAGAATTAAGGGTGTAAACCCCCATGGCCTCAAAATGCCTGGTCAGGGCGCAACCATAAAATGTAGCACTGGGTCTGATGCGGGGAATAATGGCATCAAAATCGTTCAGGATACGTCCGCCACGGTAGTGCATCTCCGGATTACGTCCATCCAGTTTTATGTAACAATCTTTGATATTCAGAAACTCCATCTCATGCCCCCGCTCCTGTCCTGCCTCCATGATACGTTTATTGCTGTACAAAGAAGGATCACTGGCCAAAAGACCTATTTTTAAGCCGGTGGGTCGCGAAACATGAGCATTGTAAAAACCATCAAGCATTTGAGAAGTCATTTCCCCCAACAGGAAAGAGGCCTCTGGATCAACCACTATTCTTCCGGCCATAGCCTGCCGGCCCAAAAGCATCCTGTAGCCCATAGAGTCCCTGTTGGTCAGTGTAATTTCTATGGTCCATGCTTCATCAGCTACAGCCAATGCCGATTCTATCACAAAGCGGGTCTCACTGACACCGCTGGAACTTTTCACTCTTCGCTTACCCAGCACCGGAGCTTCGCAATTAATGGTTGTACGACCATCATCCTGCAAAGGATGAACGTCAAAACTAACCCAGGCTTCTCCGTTTTTGGTAAATGGGGTAATATTTACAGCATGCAATGCCGATGTTCTGGCTCCCGAGTCAATCCTCGCTTTTATGGCAGGAATATTCAAGTGTGGCAAATTGCACCACTCCTCACTCCCAACTACTATTTTATTTAGATTCATCAACTTATACTCATTATATGTTATTGCCTGTCTTAACTTCACTGTTAAAATTAGGCGACCGGAAAATTAGTTGTTTTAGCACAGTAATTTGCATCCCAACAAACAAAACTTTCTGCAAAAAATGTTTTTAACCTATCTTATACATAAAACAGAAAAGGTGTAAGGAAGTTGAAAGCCTGAGAGCAATAGTCGAAGCAACGCCCCGGGTTTTGAGGCATCCCCTGTCTCCCTCTCATGATGACACGAAATACTAAAATTGTTATTATTTACGTCTTTACAGTGATCCCGGTTCATAATAGAATTTTGAAATATCTTTGACCAAGTATTTGACCAATCTATTTAAACAATCTCAGAAATGGCACTAACCAACATCAATAACCTGTTTGTAATAATCATCTTTGGAGGATTAAATTTACTTGCATTCATCAACTTTACCAACCCGCTAAAGATAAATCAACGGGGCAACAAATGGTTTGCTCTGTTTTTATTTCTTCTTTCTTCCTGTTGGCTGGGCCTACGATTTTGAGCAACAAAAGGTAGTGGAATATGGCATTACAATGGTCTATCCATACTTCTCATACAAGTTGCTTTGGTAATCGAAAAAACACCTTACTTATCTATTTATACTTCCACAATTGAAAATTCTTAGCTAAATTTAACCTGCTTAAAAACCCAAAACTTATGAACCTGCTCCACTATTTACCCGATCATCTTCCATCCCGGAATAATCTCCTCCGCGATGCCCCGCTGACAATATATGATAAACTAAAGCTGGATAAAACCACAACGGTAAAGCTGCCTGCCCTGGGAAAGGAAATTATATTCGAACTTCACCAGGATGCTGCTTTTTCTCTAAAGGTATTTAATCATGCAAAGGATCTGAAAGAGGCATCCATCCCGGATTATTTTAAGAAAGGGGAAGCTGAAAAGTTTTTCAAAGATCAATCCCTCTTATCCTACAGGCTTTGGGGAAGGCTTCAAAGTGAAGGAGATTTGCAGGGCGGGGATATAGGAGGCCTCAACATTACCGCAGGTCAAACAGCAGAAATATCCAAAACCACCTCCCACCCCAACGATATTTCCTTAGATATAGCACTGATTAAAGACCTCAAACATTTCACAGCCCTTTTAACCGGGGCGGACCAAGCGTCACTACTCAATTCCCTCAAGGTACATGAAGCTATGGCATACGCATTTACCGGCAATTTAACTTTTGAAATTTCTGTAAATCTGCTAAAATTGCTATCTGTAGCCTTTGCACCTGTATTTTCACTTACACCAGGCCCCAAAACACCGCTTTCAATTAACCCATCCATTCAAATAGGCTTTAACGCCATCAAAAACGACTCTTTCCGGGTACAAATTTCCAAACAGGCAGACGACAGATTCAAACTTTTCCTTCAAAAAGAAATTCTGAATGACAAAACATTTAGCGTTTCTGCCGGTCTGAACATCAGCATTCGTGAGAAAGATGCAGAGAGCATAGCACAGATCATCGATGATTATTTTGAAACATATTTAGGAAAACCCTTTAGTGAAATAGAAAATTTCCTGAATCAGGCCAAAGAGCTTAAAGAAGATAGTTTTTTGGTAGAACTGGCTTATAAAATTGCATTCAATGGCACGGGAATAGAGCAACTCCGGGAACAATTCGATATTTACAAAAATAAGATGTACGAAGCCCGCAAGAAAGTGCTGGAAACAATTACCGCGACCGTAGAAGCCGGGGTAGAATACAAGTACAGAAAAGCTGCTAACCAGAGCACCCTGCTTGAGGCAACCCTTTCAGGCGATTTTCTGATTCAGCAAATTGGTAACATCCTCAAATTAAACATCACTCATCTCATATCTGAAGCCCGGAAAAATGTTCCCGGCATAGAAGTACAAAACTATCTGCAGGAAAAAAATCTAACCATTGAAGAACACCTCACTTTCGGAATTTCTTTGGGAAATATGGCACTCAAATCTGCCACGAAACAGATATTTGTTTACGACGAGAAGCTTTCGGGACTGGAGCGTGAAAGAGCAATTCAGATTGCTTTTCTGGATGAAAGAAAAGTTACTGTTTTTGGAGAAGAAGCAACTGTCAGAGCCTCTCTTGACGCCGAAACACCTACTCCAAAATCCACACTTACCTACAGTGAAATTGATTGCAGCCTAACCCTGACTACCTGGAAAAGTGATCGCAGAATACGTCCATGGGACAAAAAAGATCTTCAACAGTTTCTGCAAACAGCACTTGTTTGGAACATCTTTGATGAAGATGAATCAGAAGATTTTTTTACATCCATCTGGGAAAACCTTCTAAAAAACAGAGACGTGGAATATGAATGTAAGCTACACATACCTCACCAAATTTTCCGGCAGACTATTCAATCTCTTTCCAAAAATGCTTCGATTGAGGCCATCAGCGAGGCAATAGCAGCCTCCATTCTTCCCAATAAATCGGACCAAAGAAGCTTGTTCATTTCAGCACGAAAAGAATTCTACACTCCTCTGATTTTAAACTCCTTTGAGGGACAAGACATCCTTGAAAGTTTAAACCAGCCTCTTTATACCCAAAAATACCCGAAATGGAAACAATACGAAATAACACAGATTAACAATCAGAATTTTAGTGGTTCCGACAGTTTTATGGGGATTTCCAATAACCGGACATTCAAACATTTTCAGAAATTTATTTCAGCAATCAACTTATTAAACCATCAAATACAAAACAATGAAGTTGTTGAATCAAACCTTGAAAAGTCGGTACTTAAGTTCTTCTTTGAGTCCTTCCATACCATTGTGAAGGACCCGTCAGGATTTGCACAGCGATGGATGGGATATTATCTGCTAACAAGTATCGTCAAAGAATTTCCGAAAATCACAACTTCTGTCATCAATACATTAACCATACAATATCCCGACCAAAAGAATAATAAAACAGCCCTTCTGATTGGAGGAAAATAAAACCAAACCACTCAAAAACCACTCATATGATTGACAATCCGGCCCTCGATATTGCCATCGGCCTGGCTTTTACCTACGGCATTTACAGTCTTATCGCTACTGTAGCCACCGAAATCATTTCCACATTTCTAAAACTACGCGGAAAGAATCTCAGAACTGCAATCATCAGGATGCTGGACAATGGAACTGATAAAAATCAGACTACCAAACAGTTGCTTTCCACTACCAGTGACAAACTGGAGACGGACCTTAGCCGGAAATTCCTCAATCAACCGGAAATACGATTTCTGGGACGCATCTCAAACAACGGGAAGGAGCGTTGTCCCTCTTACATTAAGCCTGCAACATTTGCCAGAGCGTTGCTAAATACCATTGATTATTCCTGGTCCGAAAACACTGATCTCACAACCCTTAAAGAGAAGCTTAACCCCGACACCCCCACTCACAAACTCATCATCAATATGCTTGATGAAGCCAATGGAGATATTGCAAAGTTTAAAGAATTATCTGCCCAATGGTTCAATGACACCATGGACAGAGCCAGTGGTTGGTACAAACGAAAGACTCAACTGATTACTCTCATTGCTGCTGCCATCATCGTGTTTCCGCTAAACCTGAACACCATCGAGATAAGTCGCAAACTCAGTTCTGATAAAGAAGCCAGGATAGAAATGGTAGAGGCTGCCGGCAACTACATCCAAACCTACAGCCTTGTAAACGAAACCAACCAGGACAATCTCGCCAAACTCGACAGTCTGAATAACCAAATGCAAATATTGTTGGCCGAAGCCGGAAAAACCGAATCAATTCTTGATATGAATATTCAACCAAAGACACCTGATCAATGGTTTGTCTATATCTTTGGATGTCTGCTGACAGTCATTGCACTTTCTTTGGGAGCCCCCTTTTGGTTCGATCTGCTCAGCCGGTTTATTAAATTGCGAAATACCGGGGTTCCGGAAAAAACAGAAATTAAAGATAGCCGGCAAATTCGAAAAGTTTCGGTGAAAATATAGCCGGTACATATCAAATTAGTAGGGCGTTCTTAACCCGCTTTATTAAATTCTTTGATTGCGCTGCCTGTCTTATGTAAAAGGCAGGGTACAAATTTCCATCATAAAGAAAGGAATTTCCAATATTCATAAAACCATACGACACCTCCAGTGCCGGCATTTCGTTTTTTACTAACAAAAAAGGCTGCCTCAAAAAAATCATTGAGACAGCCCTTAATATTAAATAGAAAATTTTTATTTCTCCTCTTCCGTCAACAGATGCTCTTCCAGGAATTTCTCCATGGCACCGTAAAAATCAAAACGGTTTTCTTCGTTTCGGAAACCATGTCCTTCATTGTCTTTTACCATATATTGCACTTCAATACCGCGTTCTTTCAAGGCTTCCACCATCTGATCCGATTCATCTTTGTTTACTCTGGGGTCGTTGGCTCCCTGAGCAATAAAGAGTGGTGCCTGAATTTTATCGGCATGGAAAACAGGTGAGGTCTGGCGCAGCTGAACACTGTCTTTTTCGGGGTGTCCAACCATCTCGTACATCATATCCAAAAGCGGCTCCCAGTAAGGAGGAATGGTATTCAGAAAAGTAAAGAGATTGGAAACACCAACATAGTCAACTCCTGCAGCATACAAATCCGGTGTAAATGTCATCCCTGCCAGTGTGGCATAACCGCCATAGCTGCCACCATAAATAGCAATCCGGTCAGGATCAGCAATGCCTTTTTCTATCAACCAGTACACACCGTCGGTAATATCATCCTGCATAGAGAGTCCCCACTGCTTAAAGGATGATTCCCAAAATTTCTTTCCATAACCTACCGAACCACGGAAATTCATTTGCAGCACGGCAAAACCTCGATTGGCCAAAAACTGAATCTCGGGATTGAATCCCCAACTGTCCCGTGCCCATGGTCCACCGTGAGGATTCACTACTACCGGAAGATCTTTGGCATTTTCCATGGTATATCCTTTAGGCAAGGTCAGATATCCATGAATGGTCAGCCCGTCACGTGACTGATACTTGATCGGCAGTGTTTTAGCCATGATATTTTCATCCAACCAGGGACTTACATCAGAAATCTTCTTCAGCTCATCAGTAGTAGAATCATAGAAATAATAAGCACCCATTGATCGATCACTGTAGGTACGAATCATTACCTTTTCTTCCTCGTGGTCTGTTCCTACAATACCAATCTCATAGTCACCCAGCTCTTGCTCCAGTCGATTAAAAAGTTTTTCGGTCTCCTCATCAAAGAAGTGACGTTCGCGTTTCCAGGAAGTATAAGAGGCAGTGGTCAGCACCTTTCTTTTTCGGGAATAGCTGAGACCCGAAACATCATACTCGTCATTCTCATAAAGTACTTCCTCTACCTCACCTGTCTTAGGATTAAATATTACAGGCACCTCCTTATCTCTCTCCAGATTGGAAACGGCATACAGCTTCTCATTATCAAAAGTAAAGAAATAAGGACTCAGGGTATTTTTGAAATTGGTTTTCAGCACCACCTCAAAAGCATCCTCCTCTGTATCACGGTAAAGGAGGGTTGAATTAACCCCGTCTTCAATTCCAACCGCTACGCGGAGTTTGCCATCATGGTCGGTTACCCAACCCTGGATATTGCCGGGGTTTTCAGCCAGCATAGTAAGCTCACCGGTCACAATATTCAGTCTGTAAGGATCAAAAACACGAGCATCCCGCTGATTGAGGCCAACAATTACCTCATCTTCAATATCACGGAGTTCATCAATCAACCGAGTCCGGACACCATCAAACTGAGTGAGGGCTTTCATATCGGCCCCATCACGATTTACAGCGTGGAGCGAATAATTTTCGTCTCCTCCGGTATCTTTCAAAAAGAGGATACGATTGTCGTTGGCCCACATATAACCTGCTACATCACGAGCAGTTTCAGAAGTCACCCGAACCGCTGAGTCGCCATCCAACTCCTGAACGAAAACATTCATACGATCCTCATAAGGAGCCATATAAGAGAGATAAGTACCATTTGGAGAAATCTGATAAGCTGTTTTATCAGGGTTTTTGAAAAAATCTTCCATTGGTAACTTCGGGGCTTTTTCTATGGAGCCACCGCAACCGGCCATTGTTAATCCTGCCATAAAAGCAACAAAAATTAAAGATTTAAAATTCTTCATAAATGTAAAGGTTAAATGGGTAAAAGAAATCAAATAAATATCAACCAATAAAATTAGCAAAATCCTTATGAAATTTACTATATTGTTGACTTAAAACAGCTAAACTTTAATTAAAACCAACACTTATGTTTACTTCAGGAGAAAAACCAGGAAAAGGAACCTACAAATGTCAAAAATGTGGGAAAGAAATTTCCCTTGACAACGATTCGCAGGAACTGCCGGTTTGTCCGGTTTGCGGACATGAAAAATGGAACAAAATAGGATAGTGATCCTGGTAATTCACAAACACAATTCTGCATTCCTGATTATTAAGGGAGTGCAGGATTTTTTACAAAATCCGGAAATCACCTGATTCACAAGTGACGCAGAAAGCAATTAAAATTAAAGAGACTATTCATCGTACCGGTAACCAGAAATAAAAGAGAGAGCCTTTGCCCGGTTCCGATTCCACACTTATTGTACCTCCCATCATTTCCACCAATCGCTTCGAAATAGAAAGTCCTAACCCTGTTACTTTGGGATTATCGCTAACACCTTGATAAACCTGAAAAAAACGGTAAAAAATACGCTCGTAGTCGGCATTTGAAATACCGATGCCCGTGTCCTTAACAAAAAAGTACATTCGGTCTTCCTCCGGGTAAACACCGAATCTTACTTCACCGTCATGGGTAAACTTCAATGCATTATTAATAAGATTAATAAGCACTTGTTTCACTTTCATTTCATCACATTCAAATGAATGACATGCCGGATGATCCTCTACTTCATAGGATAAATGATTACGGGTATCTGAAGCAAACGGAACAAAAAAACGACGGATTTCTTCAAATGTGGACATCAGATTAATCCTTGAAAATAAAACCGGCATCTGGCCAGTTTCTATTTTTGAGATTGCCAATACATCATTGATAATATGCAACAATTGTTGCCCGCTGCTAATGATGATATCCAGATAAGTATTTCGACTTTCCTCATTTAAATCAGCGTCTTTAAGCAACTCAGCAAATCCCAGAACACCATTCATGGGTGTTCTTATTTCATGACTCATATTGGCCAGAAAAGCAGACTTTAAACGATCACTCTCCTCTGCTTTTTCTTTGGCCTCTTTCAATTCCCGATTGATACCTCTCAGATTCTCTTCTGCCTTACGTCGTTCTCTAAGATCACGAATAACGGCCAGGTAATTTTCTTTACTGGTACGTTTAGAATTCATCTCAATCGGTATGGGTTCACCGGTTTTACTAATAATTTCTCTTTCAACAATAACCGATTGTCCCAGATCCAACAAATCAAACCGTAAAGGATTCTCTTTCAACTCCTGCGGATTAAAGAAAATGCTTATATGATGATGAAGAATATCGTGTGCTCCATAACCAGTCATATTCAGAAAACTACCGTTTACATCCACAATATACCCAAGGGCGTCACCGATTAGGATTCCATCCGCAGCATTCTCAACCACCGTCCGATATTTATTTTCGCTCTCCAATAATTTTTGTTCCGCAATTTTTCGGGCAGTTATATCCACAACTGTGGACACTCTGAAAGTTCTATTCTCGTATTCAAAAGTGCGTCCTCTGATCTCGGCGCTAAAAAGTGTACCGTCTTTTCGAACTCCTGTGGCTTCGTATGTCTCCGAATCCCCGCTCTCAATCTTCTTTCGGATCAGATCCCGGTGTTCGGGAATAAAAACAGAAGAGGCAGCTTTTCCTATTATTTCCTGATAGGAATAACCAAACATTTCACAGCCACTGTGATTGGCCTCAATGCAAAACCCTTTTTCGAGAATAAAAATCCCTTCATAGGCAGCTTCAGCCAAAATTCTGAACCTATAATCCATAGACCAAAAGGAACTCTTTGAGTTTTCATCCATAAAATAGCCAAGTTTTTCTTCAAGGTATTTTACGCGAACCTCAAGTTCCCTGTTGGAAAGATGCTCTGTCATCGTCAATAGAAGTAATTGTCTGAAAAATAATATAGGATAGCTCCTCCATGTAATAGTCAAGAATGGAGGAGCATCTCAGATGGAAATATACGTATTTTTCGTGACGATAAACAGATTCGGTTGATCTTAACCTGCAAAATCAAAAACTTAAAACTTTCCAATCCTCTTTCAGGTATCCTGTCAAAGGTTCTCCCATTGGAATAACTTCTAACCCGAATTTTTCAAGATCTTCAGCCACTCCATACTCTCCGGCACATACACTGCAGGCCTGAACTTTTACCCCGGATTTCATAAGACCTTTGACCTTCTCCTGAAGCTCACCATCCTCGGCAAGTAATTTGGTGGATGGCCCCCACACAATCAGCACAACTTCACTGAACCAACCTTTCATTTTGGCTCCCTGTGTGTACATTAGCACAACTTTTTCCGCTACATCTTTGTCTCTGCTTGACCATATTACGGCCAGTTTTTCACGATTACCCATAACTATCTTTTTAATTGTTATACGTTTAGCAATAAAACCAAACATCTAAATCCATTCATTTGTTCTTGAGACATCCGAAAACTAAAAATCATTCGTATAAATTTTTAAATCATCACCAATAGGGTTGCCTATTAAATAATTTAATCCATTCAAGAAAGTCACTTCTAATGCGGGACATTGACTTCATCGAAATTCGTATCATAAATTAATCTTTAACCGGGTGTAAACTAAACACAATCCATTTTTGAAAGTAATTTATGAATAGCTCAGTTCTCCCAAAACGTGAGTTTTTCCCCATTTAGGTAACTACAAAATGTTACATTAAAAAGGCGAAGCTTTGTTTTTAAAAGACCGAAGGTTTAAAAGCAATAGCCTGGGGCAGCGCCCCGGGAAAACTATAATAAATCAATCTCCCCTTTTCATTCGTTTAAAATTTTGTAATTATCTGATAAAAAACTAATTAAAAATTTGAGAACGAATGGAACCGCTTCGCTCTCGCATAATATTTTTTAAACATGTTCTCTTGTGATTTATATTTAAAAAATATCATGCTCGTTTCATCCGTATAAAATTAATTTTTCAAGGTCGGATGGAACTCGCATGCAAGGAATTTATACATTGTCTTTGGTGACATCCCTTGCCATGCTCGTTTCATTGGTCGTGTTGTGACCAATGAAAAAGGAGGAGCGGGCCATTGATAATTGGGGTGATGCCATTGATGCCAGTTCCTCCGACTCTTCCGGAGAACCGCACTGCATTCTGGCAGAAGTGGAATTAAAGTTCTGATAAACAAAAGGAGCAAATAAGTGTTTAGATAATAGCTTTCTGACAAACACTGACGAATAACATTTCCACTTCTAAAACCTAATCGTCATGCTCGAAAAAAGACACATTACCCTCACGGGAGTTTTCTCCGCATTTGCAATTCTTATGTGGCTGATTCTTTCCTCCACCACATCAACAGGTTGTGCATCTTCCACATCACAACAAGCTAATGACGGACCACGCCCGGCAGCAGAACTTTACGAAAATTATTGTGCCAGCTGCCACGGTATGTATATGGAACGATTCGCCGGAGAAGACCGGGAAGCTATGTTTGCCATGCCTCAAAGCGAAATGGAGCGCATCATACGTGAAGGAGATTATGAAACCGGAATGCCTGCATTCGGAGAGGTTTTCTCTGAAGAGGAAACGAAAGCATTAGCAGAACACATTCTTACAGACATCAAAAACGATGCGGAAGCGCACGAATACCGGCCGGGATTTCCCGAGGTCGTGGAAAGTGAAAACTTATCCTTCCGGATTGATACCGTGGCATCAGGCCTGAGCATTCCCTGGGGAATGACCTGGTTACCCGGTGGAGACCTGCTCGTATCTGAAAGAGGCGGACAACTTTTCAGGTTTAAAGACAAAACTTTCCAGGGACTTATCGAAGAGGTTCCGGAAGTGTATGCCAACGGACAGGGAGGATTACTGGATATTACACTCCACCCCGATTACGAAGAGAACGGATGGATTTACCTTGCATATTCCAAACCTGAAGGAAGAGGCGGTAACACAGCAATAATGAGAGCACAGTTATATGGCAACAGACTCATCGACAAGGAGGAAATCTTCAAGGCACAACCCAATACACGCAGTGGCGTACACTTTGGCTGCCAGCTGGCCTTCGATAAGGACAACTTCCTGTTTTTCTCTGTCGGAGAGCGTGGAAATCCGCCAAATGCACAGGATTTAACCAACCATTGCGGAAAAATTCATCGCATCCATGATGATGGAAGTATTCCATCGGACAATCCGTTTGTTGATACAAAAGACGCCATGCCCAGCATCTGGTCCTACGGTCACCGCAACCCTCAGGGACTGGCTTTTCATCCCGAAACAGGAGTTTTATGGGAAACAGAACACGGTCCCAAAGGTGGGGATGAGATCAACATCATCGAGAAAGGGAAAAATTACGGATGGCCGGAGATTACCTACGGCATCAATTACAACGGAACCATCATTACTGAAGATACTGTCAAGGCAGGCATGGAACAACCGGTACTGCAGTGGACGCCGTCCATTGCTCCATGCGGGATGGCTTTTGCGGATGCTGAAACTTATCCTCAGTGGGCCAACGATATTTTCTCAGGATCATTGAGTTTCAGGTATGTGGTACGTACGTCCTTAAACAATCAGGAAGCAGTAAAAGATGAAATTCTGCTTAGAGAAGCAGGTCGCGTGCGCTCCATAGAAACAGGTCCGGACGGTTACCTCTACATTGGGGTCGAAAAACCGGGCTATGTCTTTAGGCTGATTCCTGTGAATTGATAAAGCAGTGTTCCTAAATCCCCCGAAAGGGAAGTTCACAACAATTAGTGAACAAGGGTTGAAAAGTCTCGTACGGAAATCAACGTTATATTTAACGAACACGAAGTGATTGCCTCATAAGAACACAAATAAAAAGATTACGAGTTCCGTCCGACCATAATAGACAGATTTTATACGGATGAAACGAGCATGGCAAGGGATGCCACAAAAGACAATGTATATTTTTTTACATGTGAGTTCCATCAGACCAATGATTTAGATGAATTTTACACTGATAAAATTATTTTTAAGAATACTCTTTCTGCTCGTACTACCGGTTTTTTCCACCGGTAGTTACGGGCAATTTTTTGGCCGTTGCATCGATGCCCAAACAGGCAGGGCTATATCCGGAGCCACCATACAGCACTCCGGCGAAATAATTGCTATCAGTGAACCGTCCGGACATTTTTCGTTTCAGGGAGACTCCTCCATTCGGGTAATCGTGGAGCATCCCGATTACAAAAGCATGAGGGAACATATATCACCCAACCGCGAATTGTTTTTTCTACTGACACCATCAGAACATAACATAGATGAAATTACCGTTTCTGCACCACTTCTCAATTATCGAAGCAGAAAAGTCCCTGCAGGTTTTTCTCTCATTACTGCCGATTCCATACAGCCCAATCTTTCGGCAATAGAAATACTGGAACAATCGCCGGGGGTTTTCATGCAAAAAGGGGCACTAAACACAGGACGTATAATGATTCGTGGCATTGGCAGTCGCTCCCCCTATGCTACCACCCGCATAAGAGCTTATTTGGATGACATACCACTCACTTCGGGAGATGGAAACACCACTGTGGAGGACCTTGAGATGAGTAACATTGCCAGAACGGAAATTGTAAGAGGCCCTGCCTCAGCATTGTACGGAAGTGGTCTGGGAGGAGTCATTATTTTTCACCCCGACCACACGCAAACAACTCCGTTTTCCGCAGAAACAGTAATGCAATACGGCCCCTTTGACGGAACAAAAGCCCTGGTAAATACAGGCTTGCGAAGGAACAGATCCATTGTGAAGGCCAATATTGCCCATACGCAAACCGACGGATTCAGAGAGAACAGCAATTATAATCGCTGGAACGGGCAGCTTTTGTTCCGGCATCATTTCAAAAATCATGCACTCTTCTTTTTAACCAATTATACGCGTCTGAATGCTCAGATTCCCAGTTCCATCAACGAATCCGACTACAGGGATTCACCACACAAAGCAGCAGCCAACTGGCTCGCTGTAAGCGGCTATGAAAAATACGATAAATGGCTCAGCGGTCTGACTTTAAAATCAGACTTCAACAACAGCACCAATAAAATCTCGGTTTTCCTGAATCACATCAATGCCTATGAAAGCAGGCCTTTCAACATTCTCGACGACCGGATGCTGACTTATGGTTTTCGGGATGAATTCTCTATCAACATTGGTCAGAGCAGACTCACTTCAGGAGTCGAAGTTTTCAATGAACGATACGACTGGCAACTCATTGAGACAGATGAAGGCACACCCGGAGAGCTATTCTCCGACAATCTTGAAACCCGCTTTTTTGTAAATATCTTTGCAAAAGCAGATTTTAGTCTTACCAACAAATGGCAATTAACCGCTGGTGGCAATCTTCATTTTTTGAAATTTCAACTGACAGACAATTTCTCCGATGACGAAGATATTTCGGGAAACTACCGTTACAATCCGGTTTTCTCACCTCGTCTTGGCATTACCGGCGATTTAACCACCAAAATTACCGTTTACGGTTCCGGTGGTCACGGTTTTTCGCCTCCAAGTGTGGAAGAGACGTTACTTCCGGAAGGATATATTAATCCGAATCTGCAACCTGAAGAAGGGTGGAACTACGATGCCGGAATCAGGGGCAACCTGCTCAACAACCGCTTAAATTTTGACATTACAGCCTATTACGTTGCTTTAAACAACCTATTGGTTACCAAAAGAGAAACCGAAGAAATCTTTTATGGGATCAATGCAGGACGAACCAACCACTATGGAATAGAATCGATGTTGAATATGAAAATTATTTCCGGGCTTTCCCCCTGGTCTGCCACCCTCAACATCAATCATACCTGGATGAAAAACAAATTTAAAACGTTCATTGATGATGACACAAATTACTCCGGTAATCAACTACCGGGTGTTCCGGAGCAATATCTGCGTTCAGGTTTAAAAATTGGGTATAAAGATCTTACTCATCTTCAGCTCACTTGGAAACATTCAGGTTCCCTATTTCTTGATGATGCGAACACAAAAAAGTACGGCGGTCATCATGTTTTTGATCTGTCTCTCTCCCGGCGCATCCATACGGGAAACTCATCCTATGCATCTCTTCAGGGAGGAATCAACAACCTTTTCAATCAGCATTACGCTGCCATGGTATTGGTTAATGCCCCTTCTTTCGGAAATTCCCTGCCCAGATACTACTACCCGGGAGCCCCCGTAAATGCTTACCTGCGTTTAACCTTTAATTTCACAACCGGATAGTACCCTCCAGAAAAGTAACTGCATTTCCGCCAATTTCGCAACGATCTTCCAGATACTTACATTTCAAAACACCTCCTCTTTTTGAAACCTGATGGGCAAGAAACTCATCTTTTTTAAGATTTTCGGACCAGTAAGGAATCAAAACGGTATGTGCCGATCCGGTAACAGGATCCTCAGGAATGCCCAGTTGAGGTGCAAAGAACCGGGAAACAAAGTCAACATTGCTACTGCCTCGGGAAGTAATGATAACCCCTTCAGCATTTAGCCTGCGAATGGCATCCAGATTGGGACGGACATCTCTTATAAATTGCTCATCATTAAAAACGAAAAGATAATCAGCACTTCCTTTCAGCACAGCATCAGGAACACGATCAAAACACGATGAAAACATTTCGGAATAGCTTTGTTTTACCGGTTTGTCGGCGGGGAAATTGAGCACATATTGCTCATTTTTTAATTGAACGGTCAGATTTCCACTCCTGGACCTGAACCTGATTTCTTTTTCGGCATATCCCAAATGCTTAAAAAGCACATGAGAAGATGCCAGGGTAGCATGTCCGCAAAGATTAACTTCCACATCAGGGGTAAACCACCGTATGTAATATTGCCGTTCTTCCGGAACAAAAAAAGCTGTCTCGGAGAGGTTGTTCTCCATAGCGATGTTTTGCAATACTTCATCAGGAAGCCATGTGTCTAGTGGCACCACAGCTGCAGAATTGCCACTAAAAGTCTGGTCGGTGAAGGCGTCAATCTGATATACGTTATAAGTCATGGTTGTTCGTAAATAAAATTCATGAAATTTATTTACCGCCGTAGCAGTAAGAGGCTGAGGCTAAAGTTGAGGTTGAGGCTAAGGTTGATGGCAAGGCTGAGGTTGAGGTTGTGGCTGTGACTGAGGCTGAGGCTGTGGCTATGATTGTAGCTAAGGCTGAGACTCCACAACACCCAGCAAATCTAGTCTGTCAGAAGCAGCCATACCATTCGGATTACATCCCGGAAGTCCTTCTGGGATCTCAATCCCTAGTCTGGAATAATGCTTCCTCCAGCCATCATGAAATTCTCCGGTAGCCGGATCCTTAAAAGTCATGGGTTCCAGAGAAAAAACAGAGTCCGTTGCAAATGCATACCATATTAATTCACTGCAATAAAACCCGGGATCCTCAATAATATAACTATAATTATAGGGCTCTCCAATCAGCGATGAAGCTCTCACTAAAGCAGAATCAACAACACGCTTTTTGTCTCCTTTCAAACGATAAGCTTCCACATAAAGCTGATTCCCTTCGGGATCAGACATAAAATCCGACAACTGCTCACGACAAACGCCCCGGGATCCTTCGGCATGAATGACAAAAACTTCTTCATCCACCACCTCTGCAAGTCCCACATGAGAAAAATGCTTGCCTGCATCGGTTTGCGTAACATCATCAATGGCTGTGGAAAAAGCAGATGGTGTTTTGCCCCTGAAAAGCAAATCGCCGGTTCTGAGACTCACTTTATCCTTATTGTCACAACCCGAAATAATCATCGTCGTGATCATCAAAAATACAAGGTGTTTATACAACATAGTTCAATTATAGGAGAATAAATCTTCTTCATAGAATGCGCAAACACCAACCAAATTAACGATAAAAATATGAATCCTCATAATAAGCAGCCCACACTCCAAAATAATTTGACGACCTGCCGAAAGTTGTACTAAATTTACCCGAACATAATACTAAAACAGAGTTTTGTCTCGAAAAAATGCGAATTACTCAACAAATTATCAATAAAAACACATTTTCACTTCATTTTATTAAGTAAAAACACATTTTTTATTACATTTGCACATCCAAAAAGTCAAAACCTCTAACATATTTCTTATGAATGATTCGAAAGTACTAAAGTACGTTGAGGATTTTATGGCCAATGTAAAAGCCAAAAATCCAAATGAACCGGAATTTCATCAGGCAGTTCATGAAGTAGTAGAAAGCCTTGCTCCTTTTATTCTTGAAAATCCTGTATTGATGAAAAACAAGGTTTTGGAAAGAATGACTGAGCCGGAAAGAATAATCAGTTTTCGTGTACCCTGGGTTGATGATCAGGGCGAAATTCAGATAAACAAAGGATACCGTGTGCAGATGAATAGCGCCATCGGGCCTTACAAAGGAGGACTTCGTTTTCACGCTTCAGTAAACCAAAGTATCCTGAAGTTTCTTGCTTTTGAACAAGTACTTAAAAACAGCCTTACATCACTCCCCATGGGTGGAGGAAAAGGAGGATCAGACTTCAATCCTAAAGGAAAATCAGACAATGAAGTGATGCGTTTCTGCCAGTCTTTCGTAACTGAATTGGAGCGTCACATTGGCCCCAACACAGACGTACCAGCCGGTGACATTGGCGTTGGGGGTCGAGAAATCGGATTCATTTTTGGTCAGTACAAGCGTCTGGCCAATGCCTTCCAGGGAACCTTTACCGGAAAGGGTGCTGAGTGGGGCGGAAGTCCGCTTCGTCCTGAAGCCACCGGTTACGGTGCTGTTTACTTTGCACAGGAAATGATGGCAACCAAAGGCGAAAGCTTCAAGGGAAAAACTGTTACTGTGAGTGGATCAGGAAACGTTGCCCAGTATGCTGTAGAAAAAGTCCTTGAGCTGGGCGGAAAACCTGTTACCCTTTCTGATTCCAGCGGATACATCTATGACCCCAAAGGTATTGATGCAGAGAAACTGGAATACGTTAAGTTGCTTAAGAATGCTATTCGCGGACGGATTAAAGAATATGCAGAAAAATATCCAGAAGCTGAATATCACGAAGGTGAAAGACCATGGAGCGTTAAATGTGACATAGCCATACCTTCGGCAACTCAGAATGAACTAAACGGAGACGATGCACACACCCTTATCGAAAACGGATGTATCTGTGTTTCAGAGGGAGCCAACATGCCTTCTACTCCGGAGGCAGTTGATCTTTTCCATGAGAAGAAAATCCTTTTCGGACCTGGAAAAGCAGCCAATGCAGGTGGAGTATCCGTATCAGGACTTGAAATGTCTCAAAACTCAATGCGCATTTCATGGACACCTGAAGAAGTGGATGAAAAACTGAAAACCATCATGAAAAATATTCACGCCGCCTGTGTTAAGCATGGTAAGGAAGAAGGTGGATTTGTTAACTATGTGAAAGGTGCCAACGTCAGCGGTTTCATAAAAGTAGCAAACGCCATGCTTGCCCAGGGAGTTGTTTAATTTTGCAATAGTTTCTTAGCCGAAACAATAAATTGAATTTGCACAGGAGCTTTGCTGTGGAACGCGTTCCTTTACCTATACCATACATACCCTTTGTCTATAATTTGAACGCACCCGGTAAACGCTCTTCTATAAAAAATCCGCAGGATGAATTTCCCGCGGATTTTTTTTATCATTATACCAACAAGCACTTACGACAAAATATGGCTTAAGTTTATAGTTGCGTGTGAATGTTTAACGATTGCTTCGGGCTGAGCCCTCGCAATGACAGATTTTTGTAATAAACAAAACTACCCCCGGGTTACCCACCCGGGGTAATTCAAATTGGCCCCTTCCAGGGACCTCCGATAGATCAAACGGGTCTGAACCAGTTCAATGTTTTCTCACATCTCCTCCACCCGACTCGCTTATCTTTACTTCTTTTCCGGAGCCATAATAGTCCACATCGGCACCGCCACTGGCAGAAGCTTCAATCTCTTCAGTTACATATACCTCAATATCGGCACCGCCTGAAGCGGAAGCAAAAACTTTCTTCGCATGAAGTTCCCTGGCATTAATGTCGGCACCTCCACTTGACTCTGCATGGAGAACCTCTGTCTGGCCTTCAATACTAAGATCCGCACCACCGCTTGAGTGCAGAATTATGGAGGCAGCCCTCACACTTACTTCAACATCTGCACCTCCTGAGGAATTAATCTCAATGCGATCGGTCCTCAACTCCCCTACTGATTTCAAATCAGCTCCTCCCGAGGATGACAATTTTGAAACGTCAGGCATGGTTAAATAAACATTTACATCTCCTTTTGAAAACCAGCTAAAAAAACTTGACTTGAAATAAACATTCAAACGACTTCCATCCAGCTCCGTTACAAGATTATCGATTGCATCACCATCTCCTTCCACAATAATTTCATAGTCCTCCCCCTGCTTTAAAAACAAGTCCACCCCGGAGGAAACGCTCACTTCATCAAAAGATCCGGAGATCCGGCGCTCTTCTCTCTCCTGGCCTGCAACCGTATTAAATCCTCCGGCAACAACTATGGAAAGTAAAGCCCAAATCAAAAACATTTTCTTCATATCAGTAAATTTAAAGTTTCAAACAAAAGTCTGACGCCATCATGGGGAAATAAGTTACAACCTTTTGTGAAAAGTTTTTAACAATTTATAGAAGTGTTTACATCAAGAGTTTATATTTTCGTGACCGATTTTAAACCAACAAAAAAACACAATGAATTCAAATCGTCCGCTTTCCTTTCCCAGAAAGACCATTCTTGGCATCCAGTTTTTATTTGTAGCTTTCGGAGCCACAGTCCTGGTTCCGCTGTTAGTCGGCATTAGCCCATCCATTGCATTGTTTACTGCAGGAATCGGAACACTTATCTTCCATCTTATCACCAAAGGAAAAGTACCGGTTTTCCTGGGAAGTAGTTTTGCGTTTGTAGCTCCCATCGTTGAGGCCACCCGACTGTTTGGTTTTGCAGGAACACTGTCGGGAATAATCGCTGTAGGAGTCGTTTATTCCATCATGTCGGCCATCGTAAAATGGCGGGGACCTGCTCTGATTGACAAAGTGTTTCCATCGGTGGTGGTAGGACCTGTAATTGTCGTAATTGGTCTATCACTGGCCTCAACAGGTGTGGATATGGCCTCGCAAAACTGGCTTCTGGCTTTGATAGCACTACTTACTGCCATTATAGTTGTGGTTTTTGCCAAAGGTATGATAAAACTGATCCCCATATTCCTGGGAATCATCGCCGGATATGTAGCCTCTATATTTACAGGGGATGTAGATTTTACAAAGATCACGGAAGCCCCCTGGTTTTCACTACCTGCATTTCAGGCACCAACTTTCAGCTGGTCTGCCATTATCTATATGGTTCCTGTTGCCATAGCCCCGCTAATTGAGCATATTGGCGACATGTACGCCATTGGCGCAGTTTCAGGTAAAAACTATGTTAAGGACCCGGGGCTGCAACGCACCATGCTGGGGGACGGAATTGCCACCGCTGTTGCCGGAAGTATGGGTAGTATTCCCAACACCACTTATTCAGAAGTAACAGGAGCAATCTCGCTCACCAAGGTTACCGACCCTGTGGTCTTGAGAATTTCAGCCATTACCGCCATTGCTTTTTCCGTTTTGGGAAAAGTAAGTGGCTTTCTGGAATCCATTCCGGGGGCCGTTCTTGGCGGCATTATGCTATTGCTGTTTGGTATGATTGCCAGTGTTGGCATAAAAACGCTGATCGATTCTAAAACAAATGTCAATAAAACACGTAATCAGGTTATTATTTCAGTGATTCTAACCGTAGGAATAGGTGGTGCTGTCATCCGGTTTGGCAATTTCTCACTGGCCGGAATCGGTCTGGCAGCAGTAACCGGCGTTTTATTGAACCTCATCCTTCCCGACAAGTCCAAACCCGTAAAAATGAAGAAGTAACAAGCAGAACCAAATGGCATAATAATTGTTTAATTATTAAAGCATTTGTGCAAACAGCCGCAAAATATCTATTTTTGCGGCTTCAATTATTGATATAAGAGTATGCTAAAGAACATGGGCAATAAAACGGCCATCACTTACGGAAGTGATTACATTAGTTATAGCCGTTTGACAGGAAACATAGAACAATTTGCAGATCAATACAACATCAGCAAAGGGGCCAGGGTTGCTATTTTTATGGAAAACAGACCGGAATGGGTTTACGCATTCTATTCAGTCTGGAAAAACGGGGGAATTGCAGTACCCATAGATTATCTGGCTACCCCCGATGAGGTCGCCTTTATTCTCAATGATTGCCAACCCGAAGTGATTTTCACTTCTGCAGGCAGTCTGCCGGTAATAAAAGAGGCCATTACCAAAGCGGCCATTGACAACCAAATCATCCTTGCAGACGAAATTACTCTTCAGCAGGAGAAGTCATCAATCAACGATATAGAAATTGCTGATAAGACCCAGACCGCTGTCATCATTTACACCTCGGGAACCACCGGCAGCCCAAAGGGTGTCATGTTGTCTTTCAATAACCTGATGGCCAACATCAAAGGCGTTGCCCACGATATTAAAATTTTCACTTCGGCAAGCAGGACACTGATGCTGCTTCCGCTGCATCATATTTTCCCATTGATGGGAACCATGATTATTCCTCTTTACGCCGGTGGAAGCGTTGCCATAAGCCCTTCCATGGCATCCGAAGATATCATCAAAACACTTCAGGACAATAAAATCACCATTCTCCTTGGAGTACCAAGACTGTATGCTGCCATCCGCAAAGGTATTAAAGATAAAATCAATGCTAGTGCAGTTGCCAGACTTCTGTTTTCCATCGCAGGAAAACTGAACAGTCCCTCCTTTTCCAAGACCATATTTAAGGCTGCCCATCAAAAAATGGGTGGTCATCTGAAATATCTGGTTTCCGGAGGAGCTGCGCTGGATCCCGAAGTTGCACGAGACTATCAGATTCTGGGATTTGAGGTGCTGGAAGGATACGGAATGACAGAATCTGCACCAATGATTACTTTTACCCGTCCCGGGCGTGTTCTCATTGGCTCGCCGGGAGAAGCTCTTCCAGGAACCATTATTGAGAGTATTGACGGAGAAATTACCATCAAAGGTCCGCAAATTATGCAGGGCTACTACAACAGACCCGAGGAGACGGATAAAGTATTAAAAGAGGGTCGTCTCTTTACCGGCGACCTGGGACATGTGGACCAGAAAGGCTATCTGTTTATTACCGGGCGAAAGAAAGAAATCATTGTTCTTTCTAACGGGAAAAATGTCAATCCTTCCGAATTGGAGACCAAGCTGGAAGATTCGCCTTTGGTACGCGAATGCGGGGTGTTTTTCAAGGATGATATGCTTCAGGCCGTCATTGTTCCTGAAAAGAGTGCAATCGGCCAAACAGAAGAACAGAACATTGAAGACATCATGCGCTGGAAGGTAATTGATGTGTTCAACCAACAGGTCTCTTCGTACAAGAAAATCATGCGCTTTCATCTCACCGATCAGGATCTGCCAAGAACAAGACTTTCCAAACTCCAACGATTTAAACTGGAAGAGTTTGCCCTGGAAGAAGAGAAGAGTACTGAACCGAGAGTGCTTCCTGATTTTGAAGAGTACAAAATGATAACCGATTACCTTTCCAGGGAAAAAGGTCGGGACGTGCTCCCGCACTACCACCTGGAAATGGATCTGGGATTGGATTCCCTTGATAAAGTTGGATTTGAAACTTACCTCAACCAAACTTTCGGTGTTAAGATTGATCCGGTGGAAATGCTTCGCTTCAACAATGTGCTGCTGCTTGCAGAACACGTAAGAGAAGTGAAAACAAAAGTGGAAGAGCAAAAAATCAACTGGAGAGCCATTCTTCGGGAGAAAGTACCATTGCAGCTCCCCAAAACCTGGGCTACAGGAAGTATCATGGTTCGTTTGTCGCGATTGTTTTTCCACTCCTACTTCCGTTTCAATGCATGGGGAATGAAAAACATCCCGGAAGGACCTTGTATCATTGCACCCAATCATCAAAGCTTTTTTGACGGGTTGTTTGTGGCATCCTACCTCCGCACAAGGCAGATAAAAAAGACCTATTTTTATGCCAAAGAGAAGCATGTGAAGACTCCATGGTTGAAGTTCCTCGCGAACAGGAACAATATCATCATCATGGACCTCAACAACGACCTGAAGGCTTCCATCCAAAAAATGGCCGAAGTGCTGAAGCGGAATAAAAACCTGATTATCTTTCCTGAAGGAACAAGAACCAAAAACGGACAGCTTGGGCAGTTCAAGAAGACATTTGCCATTTTGAGCCGCGAGCTGAACATTCCGGTTGTACCGGTCTCTATCCGGGGAGCTTTTGAAGCTCTTCCCAAAGGCAGTTTCTTCCCTAAACCATTTAAAAAAGTGGACATTGAATTTCTGAAGCCGGTCTATCCCGGAGAAGACACCTACGACTCACTGGCCGTAAGAGTTAAGGAACAGATTCAGTACAATTTAAAATCTTCCTGAGGGGGGAGTGAGTTGTGAGTTCTGAGTTGTGAGTTCTGAGTTTTGGGTTCCGAGTTCTGAGTTGTGGGTTGTGAGTTGTGGGTTGTGGGTTGTGAGTTGTGAGTTGTGAGTTGTGAGTTCTTGAGTAGCCAACTGTGAGTCGGTGGCCTGACAATAAAATTGTTAAAGCATTTTACCACCGCCTGAAACATGATTTTCAGGCGGTGTTTTGTTGTTTCAAAAAGGAAGGAATTCCTTTGGCAGGAAGCCAGAATATCCTTAACTTTTGAATTGTGTGGAACTTAAAAAATTCAAGAAAATGATAAAAGCAGCCATATTTATTGCACCGGGATTTGAAGAAATTGAAGCCCTCACTCCTGCTGATGTACTCCACAGAGCCGGAGCAGAAGTGGAACTGATTTCCATAACAGAAGACAAAAGCGTAACGGGAGCTCATGGACTGACCATTGTTTGCGATCGTGTATTTGAGGGCAAACCCATTGATGCAAAAGACATCATCATCCTTCCGGGTGGAATGCCGGGAGCCCGGAATTTACAGCATCATGTGCGGCTGACAGATTTAATCAAAAAATATTACCAGGAGAAGAAATGGATTGCTGCAATCTGTGCAGCCCCCATGATTATAGGAGAAATGGGCCTGCTGGAAGGTCGAAAAGCTACCTGCTTCCCCGGATTTGAACACCATCTAAAAAAGGCACACCACTACCCCGCCCCGGCCATCACAGACGGTCACATAATAACCGGCCGGGGAATCGGTGCAGCCATGGAATTTTCCATAGAAATAATTGCCAACCTTTATGGCCCCGAAAAAGCTTCTGAATTACGGGATAAAATGGTGGTACCTCCAGTTGGCGGGGATTAATAGTACTCCGATAACCCTTCCTCAATTATCTCGAAATGGGCAATCCAAAAAAGTTGGTCTGAGGCATACCACTCCTCCGGACGGGCATTTCCTTGAGCAATTCGCTCCAATATACCGCGTAAGGGTGGCAGGATTTCCATATCATTAACGACAAAGGCCGTTTCAATAAATATCTTTCGTGTTTCCTGCAGTTTCACTTCCTCGAAATCAGGAATTTCACCGGGCATTTCAGAGATTCTTACATCACGATAGCCCAATTCAACCGGTAAAGAGGCAGGAATTCGGGACAAATGCTGCAGTTTGAAACGAAAACGGCCCGATTCGTTGTCGAGTTGGATGCCCTTTTCGCCAGAAGGGAACGCCTGCTCCAGCTCAACAAGGGCTTTGGGGTATTTTTTCATATCAATCGACAAATTGCGAATATGCCCGTTTTCAGTGATATCTTCCCACTCTAAAAGACTTTGTGGGGCCAGTTTGTGTCTGAGCCCTGACTTTTGAAATCGGTTTTTATAGACGTACGAACAATAATTTACGGGAAGATCGGTTGAAACAGCCCGTAAATTTTTCAGAACTTTAAGCGCGGCAATCTCGCTTTCAGGGAGTGTGGCGCGGGGTCCATGGGCAACTTTATACCCGCGTGACATCAACTTACCCATATTATAGGGGGTCAGTCTAAGCTGGTGCAAATTCAAAAAAGACAAACCCTGGTCATATAATTCCCTTGCACTCTTAGTGATAAGGTCAACCTCATCAGGGACCGCAGGAATTTCAACGGTAACATTTGGAATGATGCCCAGTGCCTGTTTTACAAACCGTAAATCGTAATGAGTAGCTCCAATGTCAAATCGAAGTTCATTCAGTCCCTCGTCAGCGAGTGTTTTCAGCTTTTTCTCATCCACCAAAGTGCCATTGGTATATCCCCAGATGTAAAGTTGATCTCCAAACTCTTTGCGCAAAACCCTTAAAAAGCGAAGCATCTTATCATAGGTGAGAAAAGGCTCACCACCGCTAAAACTAACACCTTTGAAATCAAACTGTCTCAGATAATCAACATATTCGTAAGGATCTTCAAAAGTCAATGTTTGGGTTACAGGAGATCCCAATTCATTCTGGGGAGCCGGGCAATAAAAACACTTACAATTACATTTCCCGTTGATAAACAAGCAGCTCCACTGGCCCTCAGCACAAAGCTTACATCCGGGAGAAAGTCGGGATACATCCGTTTTGGATCCCTTATAGCCAAACTGTATTTGATCGTTCAGATCACTCAGAAGGGAGTCCCGCTCCAACTCAAGCTCCAGAGCATCCCGGTAATTAATCCAGTTGATATCATCGTAAGAAATTCCATATTCCAAACGATTCCGCTCAACCATACGGTTGCGATGACGCAACAGTCCTTCCATCAGCGTATAAAAATTAAAAAAGCCTGCGAATATAAATCTTTTTTTGTTTAGCCTGATTAACGGATATCCTTTTTTCATGAACTCTTACCTGTTTTTTTTGTTTAAAAAATCACAACTCATCATTAAACAATAAGGATATGTCAAACTCCTCCATAATCTATTGGTTCAGAAACGACCTGAGAATCCACGACAACCCTGCCCTGAAAAAGGCCTTGTCAAAGGGAAGTCCGGTAATACCGGTATTTATTGCAGACGATATCTGGTTTGAATCCTCGCACCGGGAACTGAATTTTCCCAGAACCGGCAGGTTAAGGAAGCAGTTTCTTGCAGAGTCACTGGCCGATTTAAAGAAAACACTCGATGAATATGGCAGCACACTCTATATCTTTAAAGGAGATACGGCAGCCATTCTCAGAAAAATTATCCGGCACACCGGGAGCTCAAAAATAGTAGCACAACGCGAGATCGCAAGTGAAGAGACAACCATTGAGAGTCGCATAAACCAAAACATACCGCTTGAGTTACATTGGGGAAGTATGCTTTACCAACCCGATCAGGTTGATTTTCCGGTAGAAAAATCGCCGTTCTATTATACCAAATTCAAAAACAAAGTTCTTAACCAACCATTTATTCCATCACCTCATGACACTCCGGAAGAGGGTGAACTCAGAAGATTATCAAAAATGTCTTTGCCCCCCGGTTTAACAGAGCTTGACTTGAATGAATGGATGAAGCCGGATATAACAGGGCTTTTCAAAGGTGGAGAAAGCAATGCGCTTGAAAGAATGCGGGAGTATATAAGCTCAGGAGGTGCTGCCCATTATGCCGACACCCGAAATCAATTTGAAGGAGCCAATTTTAGCAGCTTTCTGGCTCCCTGGCTGGCCAATGGTGCTTTATCACCAAGACTCCTTTACCAACATCTGCATAAAGAAAAGGAAAAGCACCCTGAATATTCAGAAAGCTTTAACACACTTACAGAACAACTCATATGGAGGGATAATTTCAGATTTCTCTTTTTGCGTTACGGAAATAAATTCTTTGCCACCAACGGACTCCGAAAACCTCCCCATGGGATGTACAACGACTATGAAGCCTTTGAGATGTGGAAATCCGGTCAAACAGGGCAACCCATAATTGATGCACTCATGCACGAACTTAAAAAGACCGGTTTTATGAGTAACCGCGGCCGAATGCTTGTCAGCTTCTATCTTGCCAAAGAATTAAAGGTAAACTGGCAATGGGGCGCTGCCTGGTTCGAGTCCTTGCTCATCGACTATGATGTTTACAGCAATTATGGAAACTGGGCATATCAGAGTGGTCGGGGAACGGACAGCCGCGTCAACAGAAAGTTCAATCTGGAAACCCAGACCAAAAAATTTGATCCGCACGGCTCTTTCATTCAAAAATGGAAATGATCCCGGGTTGTTGACTTTCTTGTTATATTTGCACCCGTCAAAACACAAGAAACATCCCAATGAGTGAACAAAAAAACATCATGCAGGAGTGCTTTGTTTGCAAAAAAGATTTGTCACAGAGTCAAAACAAATCTTTCAATGCGCGCACCAACCTTCCGGTTTGTGAAGAATGTAAAGGAACCGATGCTGAAAAAAAAGCCGAAAAAGATGCGCTTGATTCACTGGCAGAGGGTTTTGTGTGTGGCTGTATATAATTTTTCTACAAATACTGTATTTTCTGACAAATTCAGGAAGTCAATAAAGCCTCTTTAAAGTCCGTCTATAAACTAAGCAAAATTTGGTTTTGGTCATGTGTTTGTCAAGAAAGTGCCAGTTACAAGGCTTGCGAAGCCCGAAAACACGCAGTTTACTCGGGTAAATGAGTAATTTTCGGGCAAGCGTAACGCAGTAAATGGTACTTTATAGACAAACACTCTTTAATTACCGGGTAAAACCATCCCTTCACCCTCAATATCTTTTTCCAGAAATTCCGGTTGGCCATAATAATAAATTCTGCCATTGCCCGAAATCCTGGTACTCAAGCGACCTGTCACGTTACAAAGTACCAAGCCGCTGCCGAGCAATTCAATCTCAGCATCTGTCATCAACAAATCCCGCAGATCAATTTTACCCGAACCTTCCAACAACAAATCCCCGGAACCCGAAGCACCGGAAAATAAAACATTTCCACTACCCTGCTGATGCACATTTAACTGATTAAAAATGCCGGTTATCTCAACATTGGTACTTCCATCGGAGTACAACTCAAAAATGTCGCATCTTAATGTATCCGTTGTACGCACTTTCGAAACACCAAAAACAGAGAATTTCAATCGATCGAGCACCAGAGAATCAGTCTTTAGTAAGCCGCCACTGACAGTTTCTGCAGATAAAAATTCTCCGGGATAATAAACAGTTAGCATCACCCGCTCACGGGCCTGTATATCAAAATTTGTCCTGGTCCCTATCAAAAGTTGATTATCTACTACTTCTGTGGAAACATAAGCTATCAAGTTAGAATCAGTTTCAATGAGCACTTTGTGACGCTCTCCGCTGCGTAAAATCACTTCAAAATCTGAACTTTCAAGCAAGACTTCATTAAAGACCGACAAATTGCGTTCTTCCTGTTTCAGATTGCCATCCCCGACCACATCTATGGTCAGCAACTCATCACAGGAAGAAACAATCATCAACAAGATAAAAAGCCCGATATTGCGAATAACATGTTTAGCCATGGTAAATTCAAATATATCCATTCACTTTGTACATTACAATGCCTGCCCATTCTCTGAAAAGAGTACTCCATGATTCCAATACACCTGCAGAGGGAATAATATAATCTTTCCATTTTAGCGGACGCGTACTTCCTATCGGATCAGCCGGAAAAGTTTCAACGTTAAATCCCTGCTTCTCAAAACAGGCACGGGCACGTGGCATATGAAAAGACGAAGTTACAAGAATTATATTGGCGGATACCTGCATCTCCTTAAAAACTTTCGCAGCATTTAAAGCATTTTCATAGGTATTTCTCGATTCAGACTCTGTCAAAATATTTCCGGAATGGAGGCCTGTCTCTTCAAGATATTCCTTCCACATCAGAGCTTCGGGCTTTTGCTTATCAAACAATGTCCCCAATCCTCCGGAAATGATCAGCGTATCAGCAACTCCTGTTTTGAGCAAATAGAAAGCCTGCCAAAAACGATCAGCACTCTGATTAAAACGTGGCAAGCCGTTATGCTGATTCTCACTCAGCATTCCTCCCAACACCACAACAATCCGGTTGTTTCCTGATAAATCCGAAACCTCCACAGGCGTTGACTCCCAAAGTCGCACCACTCCCTGAAACAAAGCAGAGTTGGAAAACAACAACAGAATACCTACTGCTGTAAAGTGAATAATTCTCCGAACCCTTTTTTTAAAAAAAAAGACCCGCCAACAAAAGAAGGAACACCCAAACCAACGGCGAAAAAAGTACGTTAAAAATTTTGGAAAGAATGAAGAACATAATAGATCGTTAGATTTTTAGAAGTCAGAGGTTAAAGAAATCGTACAACACTGAAATTCTTAATTTTACAAAAACAATTCGGTAGGTATTAAAACCTTAACTTTCAGAGTTTTGGAAAAGTTTAACGGACTATTGAGAACATGAACACGATAATTTTAATCAAAAATACAAAAAATAATAAAACCCAACATGGCCGTCAAAACTTTTGCATATTTGTATAAATAAAACCAACAACCATGGATTTTAAACCTCTAATGCAAACAAGACATTCCGTTCGAAGTTTCAGGAATGAACTGCTTTCGGAAGAACTGCTCAATGAGTACTGGAAGCGGGACGACTTGCCCCAACAGCGGTCAATAAGCAGCCTTTCATTTTCATTGTGGTCAATGAAGCGGAAAAACTTAAAGAACTTCACGAAGCTTATCCACGTGAATGGTTCAGAAAAGCCCCTCAGGTCATTGTCATTTGTGGAGATCATGAGACTGCATGGAAGCGTGGAAACGACGGGAAAGACCATACCGATATCGATGTGGCCATTGCCACTGATCACATCACACTGCGAGCAGCAGAATTAGGGCTGGGAACCTGCTGGGTATGCAATTTTGAACCATCAAAGGTGGTAAAAGCACTCAGCCTCCCCGGACACATTGAACCGGCAGTGTTGTTGCCGATTGGAAGGCCCGAAGAGGCTGAGATACCTCCAAAAAAGCGAAAACCGCTAACTGATCTGGTCAGATTTAACGGATATTAATACCGACACCGGCTGTCAACACCGAATAGTCGGCAACAGTATAATCAGCATGTAAGGCCAGGAATCCGAGGCGTAGCCGGAGCCCTGCATTAAAATCAATGCCAGAAGTTTTGTATCCCAATGTGAAGGGATCGGTAAAAGTCTTCTGATACGATTCCACATTCACGTCATATTGACCATTTACAGAAAAATCACTATTGGCAGAGCCATACCCTACACCTGTATAAATGGCTATCACAGGGAAATTAGCCCCTACCAGCAGACGCGAGGTAAAAGCACCGGAAGAGATATCCAATGCTCCATCAGTCACTTCAACCTGTGGAGTTCCCGGGATATCCGTAGAACTGTCAAAACTGGTATATCCCGCCAAAAGTGAAAGCTGAAGAAACGGAACCCTTTTCACAAAAGGGATGTAATCTTTTAAACTGTGCTTCACCCCAAACCCGAGTACACTCACTTCTCCGGCATCACCAAATTTCATTTTGGGAACCACACGGGCCATCACTTCGGTATTGAAAGGCAAACCAACAGCTGCCTGAAGCATGGGCAATGGTAATTTGTCGTTTCCGGAACCGTTGGGCAAAACAAATTGAACACCTTCGCTATCACCACCAACAGGTGAAATAGAAGGACGTGAATCCATTTCACCCGCAACTGTAGGCGCAATTCCGTCGCCTGACACACTTACATTCGACAAACCTATATTATTCGCATCAAAAGTTTTTGCAGAAGAAGGTGCCACTGAGTTCATGACACTAAAAGTAAGATCAAAACCACCCAGCTTGTGTACCTTAGCAGTATTATACCAGCCTGCATTCAGAGATGTGCCTAACATCTCGCCATATGGGCGCAAATAGGATTTTGTCAACACTTCGGCATTTGCCTTCCCTGCCTGAAAAAAATCACGCAATGGCTCCTGCGCCATTGTTGCAATACTCAGAGAGCCTGCAACCACCACCATTAAAGTTCTCTTCAACAAATTCATAAACATAGATTTTCAAAATTACTTCTTACCAGCCAACAATTTATATAGCCGACCCTTTATATGAGTTTTTTCTACGATAATATGTCCATCCGGTTTCGTTGAAACCAGAATTTTCTTCTTTACTTAAAGAAACGGCATCAACTCTGATTTGTTTTTTAAACCTTTACAATTTTTTAAAGATTTTTCATCTACCCTCCCTTAAATGATTAGCCAGGCAGGATGTAAACAAGGCTGAAAGGTTGAGGGCGAAGCAGTCAGGGTGTGAGATCCCCCACCGCCCCCTCTCTTATTGGTCGCACCAAAACCAATAAGGAGCTTAAGTTGTAGGTGACAGCCATTGATTTTCATCATAATTTTAAACCCGCCTAATTATTAAAATTGCCATTTAATAACAGGACATTCTACCATTAAGAATTATTACAAATAATACACCCCATGAAAAGATCAAATATTATTATCTTCGCAGTGTTTACAAGTATTGCGTTTATGAATATTGCATGTAAAAATAAATCTGATATGGCCGATAATAATCCCCTATTAAAATCATTTAACACACCGCACCAGACAGCCCCGTTTGACCAACTGACAGAAGAGCACTTCATGCCTGCTTTTGAAAAAGCATTAAAAGATGGCAGGGCTGACATTCAGGAAATTATCAACACCCCGGAAGGACCAACGTTTGAAAACACCATTGAAAAAATGGAAAAGGCAGCAGAACTTCTGGGACGTATCAGCAGCATCTTTTTTAATCTCAATTCTGCCGAAACCAACGACAAAATACAAAGCATTGCCCGCGAGGTTTCCCCGATGCTCTCTGATTTCTCCAACGACATCTGGCTCAACGAAAAACTTTTTGAGCGTGTAAAACAAGTGTATGAAGCACATAAAAACGCTTCATCACTGACAGATGAGCAAATGAAACTTCTGGAAAATACCTACAAAGGATTTGCCCGACGAGGTGCTTTGCTTAACGGAAAAGACAAGGAACGGTACCGTGAAATTTCATCTGAATTATCCAGACTTTCTCTTCAATTCGGAGAAAATGTACTTGCAGAAACCAATGGTTTTCAGCTTCACATTACGGATGAGAAGGACTTATCTGGTCTGCCTGGTGATGCCATTGAAGCTGCAGCACAAAGAGCCCAAAAGGAAAATAAAGAAGGCTGGATTTTCACACTTCACATCCCCAGTTATCTCCCATTTATGAAATATGCGGATAACCGGGAATTGCGGGAAAGAATGTTCAGAGCTTATACTTCACGGGGAAATACCGGAAATGATCGCGACAACAATGAGATCATCAAAAAAACAGTGGCTCTAAGAATGGAAAGAGCCGCTTTGCTTGGCCATAAAAACCATGCCGATTATGTGTTGACCGAAAGAATGGCCAAAAGCCCTGCCAGGGTGGAAAACTTCCTGAATGAATTACTGGAAGCCTCTCTGCCCTTCGCACAGAAAGAGGTGAAAGAAGTTGAAGAGTTTGCCAAAAAAGAAGGATTTGATGGTCAACTGCAACGATGGGATTTTGCCTATTATTCAGAAAAACTTAAAACAGCCAGATTTAATGTGAGTGATGAAATGACCAAACCCTATTTCCAGTTGGAAAAGGTCAAACAGGGCATTTTTGATCTTACCAACAGGCTTTACGGACTTACATACAAAGAAAATAAAGAAATTCCCGTTTACCACGAAGAGGTTCAGGCTTATGAAGTCTTTGATGAAGACGGTTCTTTCCTCTCTGTTCTTTATTTGGATTTCTTTCCGCGCGAAGGTAAACAGGGAGGTGCATGGATGACCTCCTACCGCGAGCAATACAAAGAGAACGGAGAAGATGTACGTCCGCACATCTCTGTGGTAACCAATTTTACACGTCCCACCTCCACAAAACCTTCATTACTCACCTACAACGAGGTAACCACCTTCCTCCATGAATTTGGACATGCTCTGCATGGAATGTTGAGCGATGTAACTTACGAAAGCATGGCCGGAACATCGGTTTACCGCGATTTTGTTGAGCTTCCTTCCCAGATTATGGAAAACTGGGCACAACAAAAAGAGTGGCTCCATGATGTGGCGAAGCATTACGAAACCGGAGGCCCCATCCCCGGTGAGCTGGTGGATAACATCATTGCTGCCGGTAATTTCCAAAGCGGGTATGCCACCGTTCGTCAGTTAAGTTTCGGAATGAACGACATGGCCTGGCACACCATCGAAGAGCCAATCAACCAGGAAGTGGCACAATTCGAGAAAGATGCCATGGAACGCACCGAATTGTTTCCTGAGGTGGAAGGTAGTTGCATGAGCACTGCTTTCGGCCACATCTTCGACGGGGGTTATGCCGCTGGTTATTACGGATACAAATGGGCTGAAGTACTGGATGCCGACGCTTTTGACATGTTTCTGCAAAATGGTATCTTTGATAAAACCACAGCACAGAAGTTCAGGGAAAATATCCTTTCTAAAGGTGGAACCCAAGACCCCATGAAACTTTATGTTTCTTTCAGAGGCCATGAGCCATCGATAGAACCTTTATTGAAACGAAACGGGCTTAAACAATGAACAATGAGCAATTAACAATGATCAATAATCAATGATCAATTTGGTAATTGATAACTGATAATTGGTAATTGATAACTGGTAATTGATAACTGATAATTGATAACTGATAATTGATAATTTAAAAAGATGACTACCATCCACATCAAAAATATGGTTTGTCCACGCTGTATCATGGCAGTAAGGGATCTGCTCACCGAAATGGGACTTACCCCCCTTTCGGTGGAACTTGGTGTGGCCGAAGTTGAAGAAGAACTTTCTGAGGATACCATCTCTGAACTTACCGAAAAGCTTGAATCCATTGGTTTTGAAAGAATTGAAGACCGCAACAAACAGATGGTGGATAAGGTTAAAACCATGGTCATAGAAAAAATCCATCACGACAAATTGCATCAAGGCTTTAACTGGTCCAGATGGATGTCCGATAAAATTCATCACGATTACAAATTTCTGAGTCATCTCTTCTCATCTTTGGAAGGCATTACCATCGAACAATTCATCATTCGCCAGAAAATTGAAAAAGTGAAGGAACTCATTGCCTACAACCAGATGAATTTCTCAGAAATAGCCTATGCCATGGGATATAGCAGTCCTGCACACATGTCGAACCAGTTCCGGAAAATCACCGGAATGGCTCCGGGAGACTTCAAAAAGCTCAGAAAACCAACCCGAAAGGGTATAGATAACTTGTAACCGGAAAAAATTCAGGCACATCAATGACTTGTTCTAACGTACCTTATACATAGTGCTTGCCCAAAAAGTCCAATTTCAGCGTTACGCCCTTTCTGAAAACAGTTATTTACGAAATGTAAACAGACTGAAAGCCTGATAGCAACTGCCTGAAGCGCTTCCCCAGGTTATTGCTTAAAGAACTTTGACGGTTTAAAAACGCACCAACATTATTTATTCCCTAATAGGAAAAGCCTCTCTTTTGACAGGATTGGATTATTGACTTCCTCGAACTTCGTTTCATAAATTATCTATAACGATGTTTTAGCACAAATAAAATTAAGGAACTGCAAGTGGAATTAATTTCTATAACATAAATCCTCTCACCCCACCTCTCCATTTTAACACACATTAACTTTCATCAATCACGGACCTTTTTCAAATCCCTTTTCCAGAACAAAAATACTGCAAAGGTTACCGCAAACGATTGCGGTAACCTTTGCAGTATTTTTTCCTATAAAATTGACTATCACCTTGTTTTATTTGTTAAAAAGTTTCTAATTTTGTATATAAATCCAAGATTCAGGACTATTAGATTTACCTGATTTTAAACTTACATTTTTTAACAAACCAAAATTCTTACATTATGAAGAAATCCTACTACACAATTAAATTACTTTTAATTTTTTCCCTATTTGCTTTAACACCCCTTGCCAAATCCCAGGTTCCGTCCCAATCAACTGATATAATGTTGCAAGGCTTTGGCTGGGACTCCTATTCCGCAAGCAACTGGGCAACGCTAACTTCCATGGCGCCCGAAATTGGTCAGAACTTCGATCTGATATGGCTGCCTCCAAGTGGAAACGACTTAACCACTAATTCTATGGGATACCTTCCCGTTTTCTACTTCGATCAAAACAGTTCATTCGGCACCCAGGCTGAACTAAAAACACTTATCCAAACACTCAACAACAACGGCACCAAAGCCATTGCCGACATCGTTATCAATCACCGAAACGGAGAGACCAACTGGGTAGATTTCCCCGTTGAGACCTACAATGGTACGACTCATTCATGGGGACTGGAAGCTATTTGCGAAGGAGATGAAGTAAAGGATCAAAATCTGGCCTATGA
Organism: Marinilabilia salmonicolor; assembly: GCF_003003035.1. Lineage (GTDB taxonomy): Bacteria > Bacteroidota > Bacteroidia > Bacteroidales > Marinilabiliaceae > Marinilabilia > Marinilabilia salmonicolor_A. Next base: position 133,323 of record NZ_PVTS01000006.1, read on the forward strand.
TCACACCCCCACCGGAAACCCTGATACCGGAGAGAATTATGCGGCTGCCCGGGATGTGGATCACACAAATGTTAATGTCCAAAACACCATAAAAGCTTATCTGGATTTTCTGAAAAATGAAATCGGCTACGACGGATGGCGATATGATCTGGTAAAAGGTTATGAAGGCGGCTACACAGCAATGTACAACAATTCTGCAAATGCTTATCTTTCTGTTGGTGAATTCTGGGATGGCAACTATGATCTTGTTACCGGATGGATTGATGCTACAAATGCCACTTCAACTGCTTTTGACTTCCCTGCAAAATATGCTCTAAACAATGCTTTTAATAACGGTTATAACCTCACTGAACTAACCTGGTTAAGTGGAACTGAGAACCAACCGGCAGGACTAATCCACAACGATTACTATAAAAAATATGCAATCACCTTTGTGGATAATCATGATACCGGACGGTCTGACAATGCGTCCAGATTCACCGGAAATGTTTTAGCCGCTTATGCATTTATTCTGTCAAGTCCCGGTATTCCTTGTGTATGGATGAATCACTGGAATGACGCCAACTACACGACAAAAATCAATGAACTCATCGAAGCCCGAAAACTGGCGGGTCTTCACAGCGAAAGTAACGTAACCGTAAATCAAAGTGCACAAGATATTTACGTAGCCACTGCAACCGGAAACAACGGGTCGTTGATTGTAAAAATAGGAACAGCTTCTTACGATGCTCCCACAGATTATACACTTCAAACATCCGGAACGGATTATGCAGTCTGGACAAAAACCGCCACAGACCCAACCCCCAATCCGGAACCGACTCCAACAAGTACCATTACTGTAAAATTTTACAATAATAATACATCATGGAGCAATGTAAATGTTCATGCATGGGACGATTCCGGTACGCTCAACACCTGGCCCGGAGAAAGCATGACAAATGAAGGAGATAACTGGTTCTCTTACACCTTCTCCAGTGTAACAGGATACCTGAACGTCATTTTCAATGATGGTACCGATCAAACCATCGACATCACCAATATTGATGCAGATGCCTGTTTCAGCACGACAACAACCACTGATGGTGATGGACACCTCCATCATATTGAAGTAAATTGTACTGACGGAACAACCACAGCCCCTATATCCGTAGCCTATCAAAACACTCAAGCATGGAGTGATATTTACATCTACACCTGGGATAACACAGGAGCAGAATTAACCGGCACCTGGCCTGGAACTGCTATCACTGAATTCCAGGACGGATGGTATCGTTATGATTTTGAGGCTTCGGTAAACCACGTTAATGTCATTTTCAACAATGGAGCCGGCAGTCAAACAGGCAACATCGAAGGCATTACATCCACCAGTTGCTACGCCGGAACAACACCGGATTATGTGGAATGTCCCTCTGTCGTAACCTCGGTGGCAAAAACAGAAAATACAGGCAATCAATTGGAGATTTTCCCAAATCCTGTAAAAAACTTCATTCAGATACTTTCATCCCAACAAGTTGAAAAAGTCTCGATAGCTTCGATCAACGGAAATATCACGGATCTATTTGAAGCTGTCAACCAAAACACCAGAATTGATGTCTCCCATCTGTCACCAGGACTCTATTTCATCATCGTTCAGGATGTCACAGGGAAAGAGACCATCGGCCGTTTCATCAAGCAATAACCCGCTTTTTCTCATAACCATTCCGGACAGTTTGCAAAAACAGACTGTCCGGTAATTCTTCAAGTTTAATTTAACCAAAACCGAGAAAATGAAATCCTTATTTAAAGACCTATTCCTAACCTTAACACTATTATTCTCCTTTCAATCCTTCCTGACTTTCAGCCAGGATTTTTCCCGCACCGACTTTCGCGATGAAACCATCTACTTCGTAATGACCACTCGTTTTTATGATGGAGATCCCGAAAACAATGTACAATGCTGGGATGGCAAAAGCCTGAATCAGGGGGATCCTGCCTGGAGAGGTGATTTTAAAGGGCTCATAGAAAAGCTCGATTACATCAAGGCTCTCGGATTTACCTCCATTTGGATTACTCCGGTGGTGGAGAATGCCAGCGGCTATGATTATCACGGCTATCATGCCATGAACTTCGAAAAAGTGGATCCCCGCTATGAGTCAGACGATGTGCTCTTTCAGGATCTCATTGATGAAGTACACAACCGGGACATGAAAATCATCCTGGATGTGGTATTCAACCATACCGGAAATTTCGGTGAGGCATTTCTCTCCCCCATGTTTGAAAAGGATTATACAGCTGATCTGGCCGATCCGGATGCCTGCATGGTAAAAATACCGGAAAAACTACCCGAAAACTATGACAATCTAACACCCGGAGAACAATACCAGGCACGATTGGCACTCATGAAAAATACCGATGGTCAGAATCATGACTCAGACAATCACTATCACCATTTCGGTAATTTCAACTGGGATGACATCACCTCCCAGTGGGCACAAATAGCAGGAGATTGCGTGGATTTGAATACCGAAAACCCTATTGTTTACAACTACATAGTCCAGGCATACTCCCAATTTATCGAGATGGGCGTGGACGGTTTCCGCATTGATACAGGCCGACATATTTCCAGACTGGTATTCAATAAAGTATTTAATCCGGCTTTTAAAGCAGCCGCCGAAGCTGTTGGCAACAACAACTTCTTTATGTTTGCTGAGATCTGCACCCGTGACCGGAATTACTGGTACCGGGGTACACCTCCTATGTCAACGCCTTTTTACACGTGGAAAGATTCACAATCATATACCTGGAACGATGACCCTTCAGAATATATGGATGTGCACGTTCCCGGGGGAGAATTCCCCTTTACCAATCAACAATCATGCATTGCCAATTACAATGACAACACAAATACCGGCACACAGCCTGTTTCAGACAATGCATTTCTGAACGGAAATGAATACCACGCTCCCGATTATTCCATGCACTCAGGACTTAATGTCATCGATTTCCCCATGCACTGGAACTTTGAAAGCGCCAACACTGCATTTGGAGTGGCTACGGGAGGAGATCACACCTATAACGATCCAACATTCAACGTTGTCTATGTCGATTCGCACGACTATGCCCCCGACCAGGCACCCGAAAGTGAACGTTTTGCCAAACCCCAAAGCGTCTGGGCCGAAAACTTGTCACTCATGTACACATTTCGCGGAATCCCCTGTCTTTACTACGGAAGTGAAATAGAGTTTAAGAAAGGATATCCCATAGACAAGGGACCTACGATTCCATTAAAGGAGTCGGGACGCGCCTATTACGGTGGATATATCTCGGGAAACCTCACAGTAAATGATTTTGCAGATTACACCAACGCTTCAGGCAACGTGGCCGTCACCCTTCAACATCCACTGGCAAAACACATTCAACGTTTGAGCAAAATCAGAATGGCAGTACCGGCTCTGCGCAAAGGGCAGTATTCAACAGCCAACATCAACAGTTCCGGTATCGCATTTAAAAGAAGATATACAGATGCTTCGACCGACAGTTATGTTTTGGTCGCCATATCGGGCAATGCCACATTCTCAGATATCCTCAACGGAACATATACCGATGTGATTACAGGAGATGTTAAAACAGTTTCCAACAACACTTTATCAATTTCTGTTTCAGGTCAGGGAAATATCAGAGCATACGTTTTAGACACCCCACAAACACCGGCACCCGGAAAGGTGGGAGAAGATGGAAAGTACCTTTATTCAAGCAGTCCTATTGAAACCAATCCTGGAACTTACCCGGATGAAACAGAACCTTTACTGGCTTCAGCAGAAAATCCTGTGGAACCCACAGAACCGGTTCTTTACGATAATGAGCAGGCAATTTTCTTTGAAGCCCCGGACCATTGGGGGAATGATGTAAATACTTACATCTATTACGATGACAATGGAAGCGTGGTAATGGTCACTTCAGCTTGGCCGGGATCAGGTATGACGAACCTGGGAAACAACATCTACAAATACACCTTTGAAGGAACCATCACTAACTGGAAAGTACTCTTCAACGACGGAAATAATCAGGCTCCCTCAAGTGTGGGTTTTGATGTGGTAAATGGTGGATACTATACTTCCTCCGGATTAAGTCATACCCTTAGCTCAGTCCCAACAAACATCTATGATATATCCATAAATGAACTGGTTTTCTTCTCCAACAACGGTATTTTATTTGCAAAAAGCACCATTGAAACAGAACTACCCGTTTATTCTGTTTCCGGAAGAATAATCAGAACCATTCAAATCCGACCGGGACAAAACGCTTTTTACGGAATTCCAAAAGGAATATACATTATTAATCACGAGAAGGTATTGATTTACTAAAAAGTGGTTTATTTGAAACCACTAAAATCATTGATATCAGAGTAATAAAGTGGGATTGCTTCACTACGTTCGCAATGAAGGGTTTTTGCAGAATGTTGAGGGTTGGCAGAATTGATTTTTGGCAAAGTCGAAAATCAACCCTGCCAACCCTGCTAATCCTGTGCAAAACAAAAAAGATCTATTAGCCGGTTCTGCCGGCTTCCTTTTCCCATCCAAAGCCAAAGTTGTGGTATAATGCCATCAAACACCTTGGATCTCCATCTACTCCCCCCTGTAAGTTTTTCCGAAAATACTGTAAAACCCATCCCCTCATCGGACATTACCTTTGTATAAAAAAGATAAGTATGTCCGATAAAAACAAACAATGGATACTTCCCATCACCACTTCAAGCAGTGATGTGCAGGAGTCCAATATCGCAAAAGCATTTAAAGAAATTACCACCATCGAAGAATGGAACTGGGAGCCCAACAATCAACGAATCGTATTACAGTCAGTTGATGAGAAAGCTCCCAAAACCGCGGTTGAGCAATTGGAAAATTTTGGTGTTGATGTTCTCATCCATGAGAAATCCATCCCTGTAGAGGGTATGTCATGTGCTGCCTGTTCTTCCAGCGTGGAAAGCATGCTCAATGCACAACAGGGAATCCTGGAGGCCAACGTTAATCTTGCACAAAACACGGTTAAAGTAAAATGGATTCCGGAAAACATCGGACTTTCACAGATGAAGAAAGTCATACAATCTATTGGGTATGACCTTATCATCGACGAGAAAGAAAGCACCGAGGAAGCATTAGAAGAATCACGTCGCAAGAAAAGTGCTCAGACCCTGAAGCGACTTTTATGGGCAGGAATTCTGGCCTTTCCGGTTTTTATGATTGGGATGTTTTTTATGAATATCCCTTACGCCAACTACATTATGTGGGCCTTAACCACACCGGTTCTATTTATCTTTGGTCGTCACTTTTTTGTAAACGCATTCAAGCAGGCCCGTCATGGAGCTGCAAACATGGATACCCTGGTGGCTCTGAGTACCGGAATGGCCTATCTGTTTAGCAGTTTCAACACGCTCTTCCCTGAAGTATGGTCTTCTCAGGGATTGGAAGCACATGTCTATTTTGAGGCCGCTGCAGTCATCATTGTATTTATCATGCTTGGGAAATGGTTAGAAGAGCGCGCCAAAGAGGGCACCTCCTCTGCCATTCGAAAACTCATGGGATTGCAACCCCGGAAGGTAATCAAACAGATGGAAGATGGCAGCTGGCAGGAAACAGATATCCATTTGGTGGAAAAGGGCGATATTCTGAGAGTAAAACCCGGAAATAAGATTCCTGTGGATGGAGAGGTTACAGATGGCACTTCCTTTGTGGATGAAAGTACAGTAACCGGAGAATCTATGCCTGTGGAGAAGAAGAACGGAGCCAAAGTTTATACCGGTACCATCAATCAGGCAGGAAGCTTCAACCTGAAAGCTGAAAAAGTTGGAGGAGATACAGTGCTGGCCCAAATCATCAAAACGGTGCAGGATGCCCAGGCAACAAAAGCTCCGGTACAGAGGATGGTGGATAAAGTGGCCTCCGTTTTTGTGCCGGCAGTAATGGCCACCGCGTTGCTCACATTTGTAGTCTGGATGCTTTTCGGTGGAACAGAATACCTGACACAAGCCTTGCTGGCCACTGTATCTGTATTGGTCATTGCCTGTCCCTGTGCATTGGGCCTGGCAACCCCGACAGCTATTATGGTTGGTGTGGGAAAAGGCGCCAACAAAGGAATCCTGATAAAAGATGCCACAAGTCTCGAAAAGGCTCATAAGGCAAACGCAGTTGTTCTTGACAAAACAGGAACCATAACAATAGGGAAGCCTGAAATCACCAATATGCAGATGATCGATTCAAAAGCTTCTAAAAGTAAGGTCCATGGAATGATACATGCCGTTGAAAGCCACTCCGAACATCCACTCGCCGGTGCTGTAGTTAAATTTATCGAGCAGGAAGGGGATTTTGTCAAATTTGAAGCTGAAAATTTCCAAAACCATTCGGGAAATGGCGTCAGCGCTGACATAGACGGAGAAAAAGTATTTATTGGCAATGAAGGACTGATCAGGCAAAACAAAATAGAAATACCATCTGAGATATCTGATCAAATCAAAGCATGGCAAAGTGAGGCAAAAACTGTCATCCTTGTCACTCTGGATGGTAAGATCACTGCTCTGTTGGCCATTGCAGATAAAATCAAAGAGTCTTCCAGAGAGGCCATCCTCCGGCTCCAAAAGCAAAACATAGAGGTACATATGCTCACCGGAGACAATCAGGAGACTGCCGCAGCAGTCGCAAAAGCTACCGGCATCAAAAACTTCAAAGCACAGGTGATGCCCAACGAAAAGGCGGCTTTTGTGAAAGAGCTTCAGCAAAAAGGAAAAATCGTAGCCATGGTTGGCGATGGCATCAATGACTCGGAAGCGCTGGCTTTGGCCGACCTTTCCATCGCCATGGGCAAAGGAGCCGATGTGGCCATGGATGTGGCAGCAATGACCATCACCTCATCCGACCTGATGAAGATCCCCGAGGCAATGAAGTTGTCTGATAAAACGGTAAAAACAATCAGGCAAAACCTTTTCTGGGCATTTTTCTATAATGTGATTGCCATTCCGGTAGCTGCAGGCGTTTTATTTCCTGTATCAGGGTTTCTGCTTAATCCCATGATTGCAGGGGCAGCAATGGCATTCAGTTCGGTATCGGTGGTCAGCAATAGTCTAAGGCTGAAGAGAGCCAGAATTGATTGAGGCTGAGATTGAGCAAATATTCTGGTATTTTCATTCTTACTCTGCTAGGAGATTTTGATCTGGAAAACAAAAATGATCGGATAAAACGAATTTTCTTAGCCTTAACCGTGGCTTTTTTTAAGAATCTATAAAAAACAATAACTATGCAAACACTTAAATTCAAAACAACCATCAAGTGCAACGGCTGCATCAATGCGGTAACTCCATTTTTGGAAAAATCAAACAATATCAGCAACTGGAGTGTTGATTTAGAGAATCCGGAACGGATATTAACAGTGGAGACAGAAGGTGATTCCGAAGAAGTACAAAACCTTCTGAGTGATGCCGGATATAAGGCAGAGATGATCTGATGTTCTGAGCTCTGAGTTTCGGGTTTATGCAAAACCCGATACTCAGAACTCAAAATAAACAACCACATGAAACGAGCATGGCAATGATTGCCTCAAAAGAACATGTATAAATTCTTGCATGCGAGTTCCATCCGACCTTAATTAATAAATTTTATACGGATGAAAACACTAACAATTCTATTATTCACCCTACTAACAGGCTCTGTTATGGCACAAAACGACAGCACCCGCTTTAATTTTAAGCAACTTACGCCCGAAGAGGAGTATGTCATCATCAATAAAGGAACAGAAAGGCCCTTTACAGGTAAATACTACGAGCATGAGGAAAAAGGGATCTATACTTGCAAAAGATGTGGGGCTCACCTCTACCACAGTAGTTCCAAATTTGATGCTCAATGCGGATGGCCAAGCTTTGACGATGAGATTGAGGGAGCGGTAAAGCGACAGACGGATGCCGACGGAAGAAGAACCGAAATCGTGTGCGCACGCTGCGACGCCCACTTGGGCCATGTGTTTCTGGGAGAAGGTTTTACAGCAAAAAATACACGACATTGTGTGAATAGTATTTCGATGGAGTTTATTCCCGACTCTGCCCTTCAGAAATAGATTTTATCAGTCTCAATATTTACAATTACCATGAATAACCGACGAACATTTCTGAAAAAGGCTGCCGCCACCATTGGACTGGCCGGCCTGGTATCACATTCACTTAAAGCACAGCAACCCATGAAACCACTCTCCAACATTCTGATTCATCATGTTTATTTCTGGCTTAAAAGTCCTGAGGATAAAGAAGCTCGTGAACAGTTCGAAAGAGCATTGAAGAAACTGGTTACCATTGATGAAATCAGAGATTACCACATTGGAGTTCCCGCCTCCACGGAAGAACGTGATGTGGTGGACCACAGCTACTCCTACTCATTGATGGTAATTTTTAAAAACAAACAAGATCAGGACATCTATCAAAAACATCCGACTCACCTTGAGTTTGTTGAGCAAAACGAACATCTTTGGGGCCGAGTGAAGGTATATGACTCTGTAGATATAAACAATTAGTGCCTGTCCATCAACTAAGCATTCTTCACGTGTTGGAGATAGAAAATTCAAATTCAAAGCGTGTGAAAAATATAAAGCGCAGAATACTAATGCATTTTGAGGATTTAGATTTTGAGCAACAACGAAGAAGTTGGACTTTATAGGCAAACACGAATTAGAGTCTGTCTATAAACTAAGTAAAGTTTCTCAAGTTCGCTGTGTCTGTTCAGAAGGTTCCGTTTACAAGGCTTGCCATTAGCGGAGATGCGGAGTTTACTTGAGTAAATGAGCAATTTCCGCTAATGGCGTAACGCAGTAAACGGGACTTTATGGACAGACACTTCTAATTAATCAACGACCACTTTTGCAACCTTAAGAGGTTTGCCATTGGTGCGGAAAAGTGTGACCACATAAATCCCCCTGTTCAATCCAGCAGCTGAAAATATCATCTGGTTTTGAAAAGAAGCAGGTCTTTTATCATCGACCAGAGCACCGGTAATGTTGTAAAGAGCACCGGTAAAGTATTCGTGATCCTCTGTTTGAACAACGATTTGTCCTGCATCACGACGATACCAAAGGTTAAAATCCACATTATCGAACCGATTCACAACTGAGGTGGGGACAAAAGAACTCTCCAAAGCTCCCATATCTATGCGCCCCTGTTGAATGCGGGGATTTCCCGCAAGATCGTAAGCAGGCAACCCCAACCCCGACACATCTTCGAGACCGGCATTGATGCAGGGAGATTGATCAGACAGTTGCCAGTCAGCAGAATTTCCGTCAAACGCAGTCCCCACACCGGAAGAAGCCGAAAGAAACTCCGGAGCTTCATCAATTATATCAGTCCAGGTAACAGCCCCGGGAAGACCGGATACCGAAGACTGTCCTCCTTCAATGAGGCAGTTTTGAAAGACCGGATTATAAGGTTGGCTGCCAAAATTGATTGCCATAGCTTCACCGGAACCATTTTTATTACCAAAAACAATATTATTTACGAATGACAGACGTTCTGTATAACTGGAAACATTTATAGCAGCACCCGAAGTATTATTTGCAAGGTTATTTACAATAGTATTGGAGATGAAAGAAATATCATTGGATGAACTCTGACTAATGGTTACTGCACTTCCATTATCCGATTCATTATTTGCAAAAACAGAGCCTGAAACAGTGAGGCCGGCAGCACTTTCAGCATGAATAGCACCACCGGTATTCGCATTATTGTTATAAAATTCACAATTTTCGATCCGGAGTTCATGCCCGTCCGAGTTCATAATTCGGATTCCACCACCACCATCAAACACTCCTGCCTGATTTGATTTAAAAGTACAGTTTTCAAGAATAAGTTGGGAATAAGCTGAATTAATGGCTCCTCCATATTTATCGGACTGATTATTTTCAAAGAGGCAATTCACAAATGAAATATCAGAGTGATAAGAAATAGAAACAGCACCTCCTGAAGCTCCATCCGCATTCCCATATTCAAACGTAGTATATTCAAAAGATGAGGAAGGATCATCCCCCGTCCCACTGTCAAAAAATATCCCTCTCCATCCGGTGTTTGGATTTTCGGCAGTAAAAACAATCCCACTGCCGGAAGTCCCATTTGCCTGAATACTGCCGACAGAGGTAACTGTAATCATTGTCTGATCAGCCACAACAATCCTTGTGCCTGCCACAATCGTCACTGAAGCAGAAATGGTAACATCACCGGTCACATTTACCTGTTCCGGTCCCCAGGTAGTGTTGGTAGTAACAAATCCTGACACATCAAGAGCATACAACTCTTGTGATAAAAACAGGATAAACAACAAAGAAATTAAGGAGTAGTAGAGTTTTCTCATGGGTCACATCTTTGGACCCTAAATTATATTATTTTTCATTCATAAGCAACTCTCTGCCAGAAGAATGTTAAAAATATCCGTTAATCCAAATTACATCACTTCCAACTCGCCGAGCTTATTCAGTTCCGAAAGAATGGTTTTTGGCTTCATATAAACCCTGCGCTTAAACTCACGGTATTTTTCATCCACGTCTGATTCGTCAAGGACATAAGAGCTCCAGTAGTAAAGAAAGAAGCCAAACCCCGCATCAATAACCATCTGATCAATCTCGTGCTCAAACTTATGCTTGCCTCGTTTGGAAAGATACTGCCAGCCTCGCTCTACCAGCCCGCCAAATCCTCTTGACTGATAATCGCGCACATGCATCAGCTCATGTGCAAGCAAGCCCACACGGGCTTCATGCGGAACATCCCGAAACAACACGCCGGAAAAATCTGCCTTGTTATTGATACACAAGACATAAGTCCGCTTCTCAGGCTTTTTGAAAAACGAAAAAAACGAAGGGCGCATGGCCATGGTAGTCCCAATGCGTTTTTCCTTTACTTTGATATTCACATCCCGAATATCATCCAGACTGTCGGCAAGAAAAACAACAAGCGAATCATACTTTTCGGGGAAATCCCAGTTTTCCGGAGTTTGTCCCTTAACGGAACTATTGGAAAACCAGGCAATCAATAAAAACAATGCAATAACAATTCGTCTCATCCTCTCCAATCAAAAAATTCTTTTGATGATACGAAGCAAAAGCCAAGGGGTTTCATAAGCTCACCCTGTGCAACATCACCTCATCTGCAGGTCATTGAGTTTCTGATAAATACCCTTCATGGAAATCAATTCATCATGGGTACCTGTCTCCACAATCTCCCCTTCATGAAACACGTAAATACAATCAGCATTACGCACAGTGGAAAGACGGTGAGCAATCACAATCGAGGTGCGATTGGCCATCAGGTTTTCCAGAGCCTCCTGCACCAGCTTTTCTGATTCGGTGTCAAGAGCTGAAGTAGCCTCATCCAGAATCAGGACCGGCGGATTTTTCAGTACGGCACGGGCAATACTGATGCGTTGGCGCTGACCTCCTGAAAGACGTCCGCCCCGATCACCCACAATAGTCTGATAACCATTATCGAAAGAGGTGATAAACTCATGAGCATTGGCCACCCGGGCGGCCTCTTCTACCTTTTGGGGTGTGGCATCCTCCACTCCAAAGGCGATATTATTATAGATGGTATCGTTAAACAGAATAGCATCCTGATTCACATTGCCCATCAGGTTTCGTAAGTCATGAATCTTCAGATCACGAATATCCTGTTCATCAATTAAAATGCTTCCTTCAAGCACATCATAAAACCGTGGCAGCAAATCAACAAAGGTGGACTTTCCGCTACCCGACTGCCCCACAAGAGCAATGGTCTTTCCTTTGGGAATAGAAACATCGATATTTTTCAATACCGGAGCCTCATTGTAAGCAAAAGTTACATTCCGGTATTCAATCCCCTTCTTCAATTCATGAATCTCTTTGGCTCCTTCCTTCTCATGGATGGCCACATTGGCTCCCATAATTTCATCAATCCGATCGTAGGCAGCCATACCTTTCTGAATACTATACATGGCTTTGGAAAAATCCTTTGCAGGATTAATTATCTGATAAAAGATACCAAGATAAGCCAAAAACTCGGCTGCATTCAAGGCATCCGGATCTGTCAGAATAAGCGTTCCACCAAACCATACCACAATCACCACCACAATGGTTCCTAAAAACTCACTCATGGGATGTGCCAAATCACGACGACGCATCAGCCGGTTCATAATATTCCGGTATTCATCCACCTCTCCGTCAAAACGCTGATCCATCCGTTTTTCAGCATTAAAAGCCTTAACAATTCTTAATCCTGAAAGTGTTTCTTCAATAATGCCAAGCAACTCCCCCATTTTGTTCTGACCTTCACGGGAAGTCTTTTTAAGACTTTTACCCACACGGCCGATAATAAATCCGGCAATAGGCAAAACAACAAAAACGAAAAGCGTCAATTTAAGACTGAACAGCAACATCGCTATAAGAAACACCACTATAAGCACCGGATTCTTCAGAAACATATTTAGTGACGACATAATAGAAGCCTCCACCTCCTGCACATCTCCGGTGGAACGGGCAATAATATCCCCTTTCTTCTCTTCGCTGAAGAAGGCCATGGGCAGCTGAAGAATCTTATGATAAATATTGTGTCGCAAGTCACGAACCACCCCATTGCGAATGCTAATGCTGGTATAAGCAGCTAAATAAGCGAAACCGGTTTTCAGGAAAGTTCCGACAACCAGAAACAGACCCACGAAAAGCAACGACCAACCGGGACCGTAGGAGGATTTAAGGCTGGTAATATAATAGTACAAATTGTGCTTCAGATCATTAAAATTCAGCTTCCATTCAACCAAGGAATAGACCTCATTGTTTTGTGAAAGAATAATCTCAAGCATAGGTACCATCAATGCCACCGAAAAAACTGCAAAGCTTGCTGACAGAATGTTAAACAGAAAGTTCAGTCCTAAAAGATGCTTGTACGGTGGCAAATACCGCTTCATTACCCTGATAAAATCTCTCATTTTCGGGATGTTCGTTTAATTAACAAAAATCCCTGACACACAAAAAGCTCCGTCAGGGATTCAGGTTACAATTATCGTTAATATAGATCTACTCCGGTATAATTCTTCGGAGTAAAATGTTTCAACTCTTTCTTTACCTCATCACTCACCTCCAATGTATCAATAAATCTGGCAATTGATTCGCCATTGATCACATCGTTGGTGCGGGTAAGATCTTTAAGCGTTTCATAAGGATTGGCAAATCCTTCTCTGCGCAAGATGGTTTGCATAGCTTCAGCCACCACAGCCCAGTTATTATCCAGATCCCTGTCGATGGCTCCCTGGTTAATGATCAATTTGCCAAGACCTTTTTGCAACGATTGAATAGACAACACAGAATGTGCAATAGGCACACCGATGTTCCGCAACACGGTGCTATCCGTTAAGTCTCGTTGTAAACGCGATACGGGAAGTTTGGCCGATAAATGCTCAAACAGCGCATTGGCAATCCCCAGGTTACCTTCCGCATTTTCAAAATCGATGGGATTTACCTTATGCGGCATGGCACTGGAACCAACTTCTCCCTTCTTGATCTTTTGCTTGAAGTACTCCATCATGATGTAGGACCAGAAATCACGGGCCAGATCAATCAGGATCACATTGATGCGCTTCAGGTTGTCGAAAATCGCGGAGAGGTTATCGTAGTTGGAAATCTGGGTAGTAAGCTGCTCTCTTTCAAGCTTCAGCTTATCCCCAACAAATCTGTTTCCAAAGGCTACCCAGTCAATTTGGGGGTAGGCTGCTTTATGTGCATTGAAATTTCCTGTTGCACCACCGAATTTGGCAGGACAGGGAATGTCTTTCAATAATTGAAGCTGAATTTTCAGGCGCTCCACAAAAACCCGGATCTCTTTTCCAAGACGTGTGGGCGATGCCGGCTGTCCATGGGTGCGGGCAAGCATGGTGACCTCCTTCCATTCATTGGACATTTTTTCCAGCTGAGCAATCAACTCCTCCAAAAACGGGTAATAAACTTCGTTGACCGCATCACGCAAAGATGCAGGAACAGCAGTGTTGTTAATATCCTGCGAAGTCAGTCCGAAGTGAATAAACTCCTTGGATTTTTCCAGTCCCAAACCATCAAACTGCTCTTTCAGGTAATATTCCACTGCCTTAACATCATGATTGGTAACCGATTCAATATCTTTGATTCGCTCAGCATCTTCCAGCTGAAAATTGCGATAAATATCCCGTAAAGCATCAAATTTACTGTGATCAAAATTCTTCAACTGCTCAATAGGCTCTTCGCAGAGAGCGATAAAATATTCCACTTCCACCATCACCCGGTAACGGATAAGGGCATATTCTGAAAAATAAAGGGCAAGTCCGTCCACTTTGGTACGGTAGCGCCCGTCGATGGGCGAAATGGCTGTCAACAGGTGCAGATCTGTCATGGTTCTTCAGGTTTTAATTTTTGCAACGACAAAGGTAGTAGTTTTCGAGGAACAATGGTCAAAAGTAATTGCTCAAATGTCTTAAAGAAGGATTGAAGGAAAGAATGATGGTCTGCCAAAAATTGTTTCAAAAACAAAAATCCAACCTTTTTCTGTCATTCCTCCCATGGATTCCTTATTTTTGACTCATCACTTTGCCTGACACCAAAGACAGGTAAAGCTTAAAACAGGCTGAAAGCATGAGAGTCTGAGAGCAACACCCCGGGTTTAGAGGCATCCCCAACACCCCTCTCATTATCGGTGGCATTGCGATCAATAATGAAAGAGGGAGTATTTATTACAATTCCCCCGGAGCGTTGTCCATGCTAATGCCTAAAAACTTAAGACCTTTTAAAAGCACAACAAAGTTGGGTATTCCTCCAAAAGGAAGAGCCTGAATTATGAGGGGACCGGATTAGTCAGGCTAAAAAATTCCGGTAAAAAATCAGAAAACAAAACCCAATAATATGGAAGAACAAATTAAGCAGGTAGCTACCCGCATCAAAGACCTGCGCGAGATTCTAAACATTTCGAAGGAAGAAGCAGCTGATTGCTGCGGAATAACAACAGCGGAATATTCCGAAATTGAATCAGGAAAAGTTGACATCCCTGTTGGTATCATGCATTTGCTGGCCAAAAAATTCAGGGTGGATGTCACCTCATTTCTGAGTGGCTCTGAACCCCGAATGCACTATTACACGCTCACCCGGAAAGGCCAGGGAGTATCAGTAGAACGCAGAAAAGCATACAATTACCGGGCGCTGGCTGCGAATTTCATCAACCGGAAAGCCGACCCTTTCATTGTTACTGTAGATCCCAAATCAGACGATACAGCAACAGAGTTCAACAGCCACCCGGGACAGGAATTCAATTTAATTTTGAAAGGCAGTCTGAAACTGAATCTGAATAACAAGGAGATGCTGCTTAACGAAGGTGACACCATTTATTTTGATGCCAGTCTGCCCCATGGCATGAAAGCCGCAAACAACGAACCCTGCGAATTTCTCGCAATCATTTTGTAAATAGTGCCTGTCCATAAAGTACCGTTTACGGCGTTATACCATTCACGGAAACTACTCATTAACTAAAGTAAGCTCCGCATTTCCGTGAATGACAAGCCGCCGAAGAAAAATCGGGGCAGGCTTTGTAAACGGAACCTTTTGAACAGACACAGTGCTTGTAAAATATTATCCCGATTTTTAGACAGAATCTAAATAGAAGTCTGTCCATAAACAAAGCATTTTTCATGTGTTTGAGATAGAAAGTTCAAATTCAAGGCGTGTAAAAAATCTAAACTGAAGAATACTAATGTATTTGAGGATTTAGGTTTTGAGCAACAACGCAGAAGTTGGACTTTTTAGACAAACACTAATTACCAATATTTCAAAAAAACAATCATGCAGTTATATAAAAATTACTTAGAACAACCTGAATTTGAATCGCTCGCTGACTTTCAAAAGAATTTCAGGATAAAGATTCCCGACAATTTCAACTTTGCCTACGATGTGGTGGACGAATATGCCCGTCTGGAGCCTGATAAAGTTGCTTTGGTTTGGGTAAACGACGAAGGGGCTCATCGGAACTTCACCTATCGTGAGCTGAAAGAAAGATCGGACGAAACAGCTTCCTGGTTTCAGGCTTCCGGAATAGGTCGCGGTGACAAGGTGATGCTGATATTGAAAAGACGCTACGAATTTTGGTTCGCCACGCTGGCATTGCACAAAATTGGAGCTACTGCCATCCCGGCAACCCACCTGCTTACCGAAAAAGACATCATTTACCGCTGCAATGCAGCAGACATCAAAGCACTGGTGTGCGTAGGAGAAGAAAATGTCATCAACCATGTGGAAAAAGCGCTGCCCGATTGCCCCACTGTTGAAAAGCTAATTTCGGTGGGCCCGGATTATCCAAAGAATTGGGAAAACTTCCAGAAAGAGGTGGCAACAGCAGCGCCATTCAAAAAGCCTGATGTCCCCTCACAGAATGATGATTTGCTATTTCTCTACTTCACATCCGGAACCACCGGTAATCCCAAAATGGTGGCACACGATTACACCTATCCATTGGCACACATCATCACAGCCTCTTTCTGGCACAATGTAAAGGAAGATGGCCGTCACCTTACAGTGGCCGATACCGGCTGGGCAAAGGCGGTATGGGGAAAACTTTACGGTCAAATGATGGCCGGATGTAGTGTTTTTGTGTACGATCATCAGAAATTCACTCCGTCAGATATGCTGGAGGTAATTGCCAAATATAAAGTTACCTCCTTTTGTGCGCCGCCCACCATTTTCCGTTTTCTGATCAGGGAAGATTTCTCAAAATATGATTTGTCAGCCCTGGAATATTGCACCACAGCAGGCGAGGCCCTCAACCCTAAGGTTTTTGACACATTCCGTGAACTCACAGGCATCAAACTGATGGAAGCTTTTGGTCAGACTGAGACAGCAGTTCAGCTGGCCACATTCCCCTGGATGGAGCCCAAACCAGGGGCAATGGGCATTCCAACTCCCCAATACAACATTGATTTGTTGAAACCCGATGGCACTTCGTGCGAAGACGGAGAAGAGGGCCAGATTGTCATACACATCGGGGATGAACATCCCATAGGTCTCTTTAAAGGTTATTATCGTGATGAGGAGCGCACCCGCGAAGTTTTGCAGGATGGTATTTATTACACCGGTGACATTGCCTGGCGCGATGAGGACGGTTTTTACTGGTTTGTGGGTCGTGCCGACGATGTAATTAAAAGTTCAGGCTACCGAATTGGACCATTTGAAGTGGAGAGCGTGCTGATGACACATCCGGCAGTTGTCGAATGCGCAGTTACCGGGACACCTGATGAGATCCGCGGTCAGGTAGTAAAAGCAACCATAGTTTTGGCAAATGGATATGATGCCTCTGATGAACTTGCCAAAGAAATTCAGGAACATGTAAAGAAAACTACTGCACCCTATAAATACCCCCGTGTTGTTGAATTTGTGAAAGAGCTGCCCAAAACCATCAGTGGCAAAATTCGCCGTATAGAAATTCGCGGAGACGAAAAAAAGTAATCCAAAAGACAAATAAAGAGCCTGTTGACCGATATTTCACACTACTTGGTTAACAGGCTTTTGCATATAATCTGTTACTCCCTGATTTTGATTATTTCCTCAACCTAAATTCGCTCTTCGTCAACTATTCAAAAAAAAATTCAGTTGTTCCGAAACTTTAGCCTTTAAAGTAAGTAAATACCAAAACAAACCCAACCCCCCATGCGTACCCTCCCTATTATCAGGAACAAACAAAAAAGCACTAATTCTGAACAACCGACAATTAAAAAAAAGAGCCCACTGGATGGTGTCCGGCAGACCCGTCCTTCTCCTTTTCATAATTCTCTCAAATTGTGCAGGTTTATTATGGGCACAACCCACCATAAGATCACTTCCATCCGAGGTACATCAAAGTCTGGTTCGAGACATTCATCGTGACCGGGAAGGATATCTGTGGATTGCCAACAATGGTGTGGGGTTGATGAAGCATGACAGTCACGGAATTACCAGGTATCTTCATGATGCCTCCGACAGCACGTCTGTCAGCAATGACGGCATTATGGCTTTGGCAGAAGACTCCCTCCAAAATCTGTGGATAGGAACTATATCTGGCTTGAATCTTTATCAACGAAAGAGCGACAACTTCAAAAGATATTTGCACACACCAGAAGATTCCACCTCTCTATCAGGAAATTACATCAACGATCTCTATGTGGATAACAAAGGTGACCTGTGGGTACTAACCACCAACGGGCTCTGCAAATACAACCCGGAAACTGACCGGTTCCGGTGCTTTTTCATTCCGGACAATCTAAATGCAAACAATTTCACCGGGATGGATCAGGACCAAAACGGCAATTACTGGGTGGTAACAACCTCCAACGGAATCTATCAATTTTCCCCGGAAGACAATAAGTTCATTCATTTTCGGGATAATAAGACAGAAAAAGGAAGTTTTTACAATAAGAAACTGCTTATTGACTCCGAAAATAACATCTGGATCGCAAACTGGGGCACAGGATTATCCAGATTTATTCCAAAGACCCGGATCTTTAATTATTGGCCGGTCAATGAAACAGGTACCGGAACCAACAAACAGTTGATAATGGACATCCTGGAATGGAGAAACAATAAAATATTATTGGCTGTGGATCAGGGTGGAATCAATGTTCTAGATTTAACCACCAATAAAATCAAATATATCAAAGCAAATGACCCGCTGAACGGCTCGCTTTCTTCCAACGGAGTCTATTGCTTCCATTACGACCGTGAAGAAATCTTATGGATAGGAACTTCTCGTGGCGGAGTGAACTATGTGAATCCCAAGGAAGATATATTTAAGGTCTATACCAACAAAGGAGTAAACACAGAGATAAAAAACGGAATTTACAACTACCCGCTGATGGATATTGTACCGGTATTTTTTGAAGACTCGGAAGGAATTGTCTGGATCGGAACTGATGGTGGCGGACTTGCACAATTTAACAGGAAAACCAAGAAGTTCCGATTCTTTCTCCACACCCCTTCCGATCCACATTCCATATCATCCAATGTAATACGCAGCATCACAGAAGATGCTGATGGCAATATCTACGTGGGAACCTGGGATGGAGGCATCAATAAATACAACAAACAAACCGGCCAATTTACCATTGAAGAATTCGATCGAAAAAATGATGGCGGTTATCACGGCAACAACCATTGGAAAATAGTCAACGATTCCCGAAACCGGTTCTGGGTAACCAATCCGGTTGGTCAGGTAGATCTTTACGACCAGGACAAAAACCTTCTGGGCCAATACTTTATGACTCCCAATCCGGAAATTTTCCATACCCCCGTAATTTTTGAAGATCCCAATAACCATATTTATATAAACACCATCAATGGCGTTTTTGAATTTCAGGAAGAGGGTAAATTCTTCAAAAAAGTGGTTTCTCTTCCCGAAGTATCTTTTGTAAATGCCGAGGATCCCGGGTATTTATGGGTTGGGACGCAGAAAGAGGGACTTTTTCTCTGTTCAAGAAATGGCCGGATCATCGACCATTTCAAAACAGAAGACGGTCTGGCAGACAATTTCATTTCAGCTATTGTTCTGGATTCCCTGAAAAATCCATGGATAGCTACCCACAATAAGCTTAGCTATTACAATAAGGCAAACAGTACCTTTACCAACTACTCTGTCGATGACGGACTGCCTGGAAATCACTTTCACACACAAAGTTTTCTAAAAACAAGAGAAGGGGAGATATTCTTTGGGGGAGTCAACGGATTCATCTCTTTCCATCCTGAAGATATAACTAAAAACAAGGCCATCCCCAAAGTTTACCTTACCGGGTTATACCTCAACAATCAAAAAGTTGACTTTCGGGATGAGGATGCCCCCATCAACAAACCGCTAAAATATGTAAATGAAATAGAGCTGAAACATCATCAAAGAACTTTAACCTTTGATTTTCAGGCCATTAATTTCACCTTCTCAAACAAAACAAGATACCGGTACAAGCTCGAAGGTTACCAAAAGGAATGGCAGGAAACAACCGGGCTGAACACAAAAGCCCACTATACCAATCTGGATCCGAGAGACTACATTTTTAAAGTAAAAGCTGCCAATAGCGATGGGATATGGAACACTGTGCCCACGCAAATACAGATTACCATTGCCCCACCCTTTTACAAAACCAGAGCTTTTATTATTCTCCTGGTACTCACTGGCATTCTTTTAGTTCTGCTTATAATTCGCTGGCGAAACCGAAAACTTTTTCTCCAAACAATACGCCTTGGTGAAAAAGTACGGGAGAGAACTCAAAAAATTGAGCACCAGTCAAGGGAACTGGAAGACAAGAACAGGGTTCTGGAAGATCAGAAAGAAGAGCTCCAGATTCAGCATGATGAGCTGGTAAAACACAAGGAACACCTCGGACAACTGGTGGAAGAGAGAACACATGACCTCAAGCTTGCCAAGGAAAGAGCGGAAAAATCGGATAAACTAAAATCCTATTTCCTGGCCAATATGTCGCATGAGATACGCACTCCGATGAATGCCATTGTCGGCTTTGCAACGCTTTTGGGAGATGAGTCCGGAGATGCCAAACAAAGAGCTGAATTTATTAACCTGATAAAAACCAATGCTGACGGATTGCTCTATCTAATGGAAGACATCCTGGATTTTTCAATGATTGAGGCTGACCAGATGAAATTGCATCTCAAAGAATTTAAAATTAACTCCTTGCTGGAGGATACTTTCTCATCATTTTCTTTACAAAACGAAAATACCTCCATTGAACTCAGGGAAAACAACGATATAAAAAGCCAGGATATTACCATCCGCTCTGATGAATTCAGAATCCGGCAAATCATTTTCAATCTTTTAAGCAATGCTTCCAAATTTACCGAAAAAGGCTTTGTTGAATTAAGGATGACTGAAAGTGAAGAAGAATTAATCATTTCCGTAGCAGATACCGGGCCGGGCATCCCTGAAGCAGAAAAAGAAAACATTTTCAATCAGTTTGTCAGACTTGAAAATGATCAATATATGGCAAAACGGGGTATTGGTCTGGGCCTGGCAATTTCCAACCGGCTGGCGCAATTGCTTGGTGCCCGACTTTCACTCACCTCCGAACCCGGGAAAGGATCCGTATTCTCTTTACGCCTTCCAAAGGCTGTCATTACAAATAAATCAACGCCAAAACCTTCTATGAACTTAAAAGCCCTCGAAACCGACTGGAAAGGGAAAAACCTTCTGATTATTGAAGATGAAAGCTCCAATTTCCGCTATTTGAAAGAGGTATTAAAACCCACTCAAATAAATATTATTTGGGCTAAAGACGGATTGGAAGCCCTGGAATATTTCAAAACCGGACATCGGTTTGATGTTGCATTGCTGGATATTAAAATGCCCAAAATGGACGGATTTGAAACATTTAAAAAGATCAAAGAGCTTGCCCCGGACCAGATTATAATTGCCCAAACAGCATATGCCAGGATTGAAGATGAAATAAAAATCAGGGATTATGGATTTGACGAATATCTGGCTAAACCCATTAATCCCAATCATTTGATAACTATTATTTCTAAGTTCTTTTAGACAGATTTATTCTAACAGAGATTGGGGGTTGAGAGTTCAGAGTTCAGAGTTGAAAGGTGAGAGATGAGAGGTGAGAAGTTGAAGTGATGAGGTGTATTAACTCTTACCTCAAGCCACACTCTATACTCCATGCTCTATTCTCCGTTCTCTATTCTCTATTCTCTATTCTCCAACATCTATCTCATAAACTTCTCACGTCGCTGAAGACTCAACAACCCCCAAAGCACAGAAACGGCTGAAACCACCAGCAAAAACGTCCGGTTGCGAACCACAGCAAGCTCCCAGACCACGGTACTGGTGTCGGAAGGCATGTCAAAAGGGTTAAAAAAAACACTCCAGGTGGTTATCGACAACTCACCGGACACTATTTCCATGAACCAGGCAATAATGGCAAGAATAATTACCACCACTGCAGCGCCATGTCCGTTGCGGATAATTGTGGAGAAAAGGAAGCCAACAGTTCCGAAAAAGGTAACAGGCACCATCAGCTGGATAGACAACAGCAATATATTGTGACGCAGCAAAATGAAATAATCCAGAAATGCCAACAGCACAATGACCAACCAAACCATCAGGAGAATTATCAAAATCCGAACCATCCAAACCTTGAATCGATAATTGGGTATGCTAAAAAGAATTTCCAGAATCCTGACATCCTCATCATTCTGGATCCCGTAAACCGTAGGAAAAAAAATGAGCAACAACGCAGGGAACAACAACTGATAATAGAGCGAGGCAATATCAGGAATGGATGACGAAAACAAACTGATGCCGGTAATCAACAGAAAAAAGATGAAACTTCCACCCAGAAAGTAAACAAACTTATTCCCGAATATCACTTTGATATTGTACCGAATCAAATCACGTATGATGGAGGGTTGAAATTGATTTTCCATTGTATCTACTATTTGTCTTCGTTATTTAGTGCCCGTCTATAAACTAAGCAAAATTTGGTTCTGGTCATGTGTTTGTCAAGAAAGTGCCAGCTACAATGCCTGCCCCGATTTTTCTTCGGGGGCTTGCGAAGCTCGAAAATACGCAGTTTACTTGAGTAAATGAGTAATTTTCGGGCAAGCGTAACGTAGTAAATGGTACTTTATGGACAAACACTATTTAACAACCATAAATAAGAATCCTCCAACACGGCAGTTACCTCCACGGCACGGTTATCAGGCTTTTCGGAAGAAAGACAGCGCAACCTTACCTGTCCGCCCTGGTTCATGTGATGGATGACAGTAAACCGCTGTGTCATTTCCTCTACTTCATGCGGCGACACTTCCACCTGCCAGACCTTCCCCTTAGCTATGTTCACCATGTCGCGCGGTTCTCCCCAATAGCGCAAGGCGCCTTTCGACATTACCGCCACCTGGTTGCACGAACTGGAAATATCTTCAATGATATGCGTGGAGAAAACCACTACCCTTTCGCGACTCAGCTCCACCAGCAAGTTCCGGAACCGTATGCGTTCCCTGGGGTCTAGTCCGGCGGTGGGTTCATCAACAACAAGAATTCTCGGAAGATGCAGCAATATCATGGCTATCCCGATTCGTTGTTTCATGCCTCCCGAATAAGCCCCTATTTTATTGTTGCGCCGCTCCCACATGTGTACTGATTTCAGCACATAGCGAACCCTTTCTTCACGCAAGGTCTCATCTGTAATATTCTTTAAAATGGCCTGATAGTCCAGAAATTCCAGGGCCGTCATATTCTCATACGTTCCGAACTCCTGAGGCAGATAACCAATGAGCCCCTGCAATTCTTCCCTGTAATCGGCGGTATCAAAACCATTGATGAATATCTTTCCATAGCTCTGATCCAGTATTCCGCACAATGTACGCATGATGGTCGTTTTTCCTGCACCATTGGGTCCAAGAAGTCCGATCATACCACTCGACAGTTCCAAAGAAACCCCTTTTACCGCCTTAAACGGCTCTTTGGCTTCCTTTGCAAACGGCAACAACATTACCAACTTCACAAACCGACGCCGAATTACTTTAAACCAGCCACGAATCATTTCAGGTTTCAAACTGCCGGCACGGGTTTTCTTACTTACCAACACCACGGATCCGATAATGATCCACAGCACAATAATGGTAACAGCTCCACCTTGATTCTTCCAGCTTTGCAACATGACAAACAATAAAACCAACGGATAACCAATTCTCCACGTCCACCGGATTATTTTCAAAAACCTGCGACGATTGATCAAATGTCCGGCAGAAAAACGCCATTTGAACCACCGTTGGTGCAAAACATCAAAATAGCCTGCAATAACGAAATAATTGACCACCCAAAAGAACAGCTGCCAGAAACCATCCTCAAGATAGATTAGTGAAAACCAACTGAGAAAAACCAGTAAAGGAATCTGCCAGATAAGACCTGCACGCAACTCAGCAGAACTGAGTGGTACTTTAAGTAATCGATGTCTGAGATTCGTTCGTTGCTTCCACTCCCGCCTGAAACGGTTTGGACGCCCGTAAACCTTCACAATATTTCTGATATTAATCCGGATATCATCGCCATCTCCTATCAACTTGCTACTGGCACGCTTCAGACTATTCAGGGCAAACCAAAGCACCCACGGCACACCGGCAACCGCCAACACAGTGGTTACCATTTGCCAAAGAACCGACATATCACTCCCCCACCAGATCCATACAAACAGAAAAATCCAAACACCAATCAAAGCAGCTCTTAATACCTGTTTAAGCGAACGAATCCAGTTGAGCGCTCTTTCCAATCCCAATCCAAACGCAGGAACAAAAACCAGGGTAAGTACAGAACTAAAAACCAGCCCCCCGATTACCGTTATGGCAAAAGGCGCTCCCAAAGCACCCACGTATTCTCCCTCCCCCAGACTCAACGGCAGCATGGCAACAATAGTGGTTGTGGCAGTAATCAGGATTGGACGCAAACGAGCCATCCCGGCTTCCATATAGGAACGTACTACAGATACGCCGGAGCGACGAAGCTGCATCGCATAATCAATCAGAATAATACCATTATTAACCACGACTCCCAGTAAAATCAGGAATCCGATAAAAGTATTAAAATTGAGCAACGAGTTACCTGTAAAAAGTAGTGCCAGCATAGATCCCACCGCTGCCAGCGGAATGGTAAACAACATCACCACGGGCGCCGAAAATGACTCAAAAACAGATGCCAATATCATAAATATCAGCAAAATGGCCATCCCGGCCAGAAAATAATACTCTTTGGTGGATTCGTCTCGCTGAAGAGTGGCAGTAACACCCTCGGGAAGGCCTGCGACAAGTAACAACTCCTCAATCTCCTTTAGAGCAATCTCTTCCAGCTCACGGGATCCTTCCACCTCCTTCTTCATGGTAAACCGAACCACAATCTGTTTTTCCTGATTTACCCGGTGATATTGAGACTCACTGTTTTGCAAAGCAATATCGGCAAACGACTCCAGTTCTACACGCTCCCCGCCGCCAGTTCTGATCCGGGTATCAGCCAGGGTTTGCATATCCGCAGCCTTAGCTCTTTCCAACGAGTCTTCCTCTGTCTGCTCGTATGCAAGCATGATGTCGTACTCCTGATTGTCGGCCTTAAAAGTGCCTCCTGATTCTGTTTGAGGCGACAAGGTGGTCAACTGTGCAACCACCTGAGCCGGCTGCACTCCATTTATCCCCATCCAGTATGGATCCAGATCGAGCATAACTTCCGGACGCTGCCAGCTTCCCTCCACCCAGACACCATCGAGACTTGTCAGGTTTTCTTTCATCAGGTCCACCAGGTCATTGGCGGTAAGCACCATATCATTAAAATTCTCACCTTTTATCACCACCTGCCGCTGTTCATCAGCAAGACCAAGCATCGACATTGCACCACCGCCCATGCCGGCACCACCACCGCCACTCTCTCCTCCCGTATCGAAACTAACGGAAGCACCCGGCCATTCCACCCACAACTCATTCTCAACTTTTGACCTGATCTCCTGAAAAGAGAGCTTTTGATAATCCATGGAATCTTTATCCACCTCTACAGTTATCACCGCCCTGTCGGTATAGATTTTACTGATCACATCGGCTGGCAGATTCAACCTTGCAAGGCGTTCTTCCATGGTTCGTATCAGTTCATCAGCCTTTTGCAATGTTGAACCCTCATGCATACTTACATTTACCTCGACAGTGCTCTTTTCTACAGGCTTGTTACCGGCAATGCTGTAGGCAAAACTCAGAAAAGCAACCAGAAAAAAGAGCCCCAATCCGCCCATCACCAAACGGGCAGGATGACGCAATCCACCTTTCAGCAACTGGATATAGATCTGTACCAAATGATTGTGAAGCGGAAGCCGCGAGAGCCGCCACGAATGTCCCTTCTGACGTTTCAAAATGGCATTGACAATGGTTGGAATCAACACCAGCGCCACCAACAATGAGACCAGCAACGTTGACACAATCGATACACTCACATGACGGGCCACTTCGCTAAGCACCTGATTGGTTGCAAAAACAAAGGGGAGAAAAACAACAATGGTAGTAAATGTTGCCGCAGTAACTGATCGCCAGATACCTGAGGTTCCTTTCACCACAATATCTTCCGGCTTTCCTCCACGCGAAGTCATCCGGTAAATATTCTCCATCACCACCACCCCATTGTCGATCAGCATCCCCATAGCAAGCGCCAGCCCTATAAGGGTCAGCATATTTATAGTTATATCAGCTGCATAGAAAAAATTAAATGCCCCAAACACAGATACGGGCATTGCAACCATTACCACCAAAACCAGGGGCAGATTCTCGAGAAATATCCACAAAATAAATATGGCCAGCAAGCCACCGATGAGAGCAAGTTGGATGATTTGGTCTATGTTTTTCTCAATCTCCTCAGCTGAGTTTGACTGAATCTCCAAAGTCAGTCCGCGGGGAGCAAAATCCTCATTGACAGCAGCCAATTCATCTTTCACTTTATCGGACAACTCAATCAGGTTAACCTGAGATTCTCTGACAAGCGAAATGGTGACCACATCATTTCCGTTAACACGACTAAAAGAATCAGGTTCGCGCAATCCGTAACTGATAGTAGCAATATCGGAAAGCAGCAATGGTCCATCTTCCCTGATAACAATTTGTCCTATATCCGTTGGTGATAAATACTCAGCGCCGGCATTGACAAAGAAGCGGGTTCCGTGCTGATGCACCTCTCCCACAAAAGTTTTAGATTGCTGACCGGATCTGATCTGTTGACGGATATCATTCATCGTCAAACCGTAACTCTCCAACTCATCGCGATTCACCTTAACCGTTACGGTCTTCTCACGCCCACCAAATACCTGTACCGAGGCCACCCCGTCAACCGCCATAAAGCGATCGTTTACCTCTTGCTCAAGAAGTGTGCGAATACGGTCAGCCCCTCCTTCTCCTATCACCTGAATCTGCATAAATTCAGTATTGATCTGCTCCATATCCACCCGCATCACTTCGGCCATAAATCCCTCCGGCAACCGACTTCTGACAGCATCCACCTGTTCGCTCAGTTTCAGATAAGCATACCTCATATCGGCCTGCTGCGCAAAATAGACAGAAACCATACCTCCATCCGGCATAACCCGCGATTCAATCTTCTCCACTTTATCCAGACGTCCGGCTGCCCCTTCAAGAGGGATGACAGCTTCGCGCTCCACATACTGGAGATCACGCTCCACCGGTGCCATCACGCGAATAAAAAGAACCGGCAACTCCATGGCAGGAATCAGCTCCACCGATAAGGATCGGTAACTGATAACGCCCAGCATGGTGAGCGCCACAAAAAACATGCTTACAAGAACTTTCCTGTTAATCAGTTGCTTCATATCGCTCTCCTCTGTTTGCGTCCGTCTCTGTCGAACAATTCATAAACGCACGGAATAACCACCAGTGTAAGCAAGGTTGAAGTAAAAAGACCCGCAATAACGGCAATAGCAAGCGGCGAGCGCAATGAAGCACTGCGCCCTATGGACAAGGCCAAAGGAAAAAGAGCCAGCATGGTGGTCAGGGAGGTCATCAGGATTGGTCGCAGCCGATCACGGGCGGCATTCAGCACCGCCTCACGCAACTGTAAACCCTGAGTTTTATATTGATTGATGGCATCCACCAAAATAATGGAGTCGTTTACCGCAATACCCCCCAACATTACCACACCAATAAAAGCCATAATGTTAAAGCTGATTCCCAGCAACAAAAAAGTCAGAATGGTCCCTACTCCTGCCAATGGGATAGTCAGCAAAATGGTAAAGGGATGTATCAGAGACTCAAATTGGGCGGCCATTACCATGTAAACCAAAACCACAGAAAGCATGAGAGCAAACAAAAGTTGTGAAAAAGACTCTTTTCTGCGTTGCTCATCCCCGGTTACCTCTACCCGATAGCCGGGAGGTATCGCCATATCTGCTACCAGTGCCTCGACTCGTTCTACTACTTTATCGAACGGTTCACCCGGCAACACCCCTGCGTAAACTTTCCCCACTCTGCTCTGATTATCCCGGAGAATTTCTCCCGGTTCATGACCAACTTCAATGCGGGCCAGTTCATTCAGGCGATAAATCGCATCACCGTTGACAATTTCCAGCGAGGCCAGATCAACAATATTCAATTCCTTACCCGATACTTTTATTTCAGTACGATTCCCACTTTCCTCAATAGAACCGGCATCCTGCTTTTGAAGTGATGCCTGAACCTGTGAAATAATGTTCTGAATACTCAATCCAAGCATTCCGGCTTTCATCCGGTCAATGCGGATATCTATTTCCGGGGCCTCCTCCTCAAATGAGGTGAAAACATTAATTAAATCAGATGATTGACTCAGCATATCGGCAATTTCTGAGGTAGTAGCTTTTAAAACATCGGCATCAGCCCCCCGGACTTCAAGTACAAAAGGTGACTCATCATTGGCCGAAAGTGACTGCAGTGCGGGCTCTGTCTGTCCGTAATGTAATTCCAGCCCGTTAACACCGGCAAACAAACTGTCCAGTGCAGAAGCCAATACCCCGGAAGCTGATTTGGATACCTCAGAAAAGGCAACCTTCAAAAAGCCCTCATTTTCTCCCCTTGAGAAGGATTGTCCCGACTCTGTCACCGCAGGTCCCGAATGCGCATAAATCCACCGAAGGGAGCCCTCCGGCATTATCTGACGAATCGACTGCGATACCGATAAAAGAGTTTCGTTGGTCGATTCCAGGCGTGTTCCCGGAGGCAGGGTTACTTCAATTTCCAGCTCATCAGAAGAAGCATCAGGTAAAAAAGAAGAGCCCACAAAAGGAAGTAAAGCATAACTACCGGCCATCAGAAGAACTGCTGAAATAAGTACAAATCCTTTATGGTCCAGCGCCTTTCTCAAAATTTTATGATAAAATCCCCATTTCAATGGTTTTGATGTTGCCACCGACCGTTTCCGTCCAATCAATTTGGTACTCAACAAGGGGACCACCATCAGGGCAACTCCCAATGAGCAAAAAAGACTAAACGCCACGGTCCAGGCCTGATCTTTGAAAAACTCACCTGAAACACCCTGGAGATAAACAATGGGTAAAAAAACAACCACGGTGGTTAGCGTAGATGCCACGATGGCACCACCCACACTGCCGGCCCCCTCAATGGCTGCATCTTTGAGCGACTTCCCTTTTTCCAGCAGGCGGTAGATGTTTTCCAGTACAATAATCGCATTATCGACCAACATTCCGGCTCCAAGCGCCAGCCCTCCAAGAGTCATCAGATTAAGTGTCAAATCATTAAAATACATTAATCCGAAGGTAGCCACCACCGACAACGGAATGGCAATACTCACAACAAGCGTTGCTCCCCAGTTCCGGAGAAATAGAAACAGTACCACCACAGCAAAAAGAATTCCAAGCATGGCACTTTCACTCACCTCTGCAACCGATGCCTCAATAAATTCACCCTGATTTTCGACTATCTCCATTTTTATCCCCGGATGGTTGGAAGAAAATTCATTCAGTGTTTCAAATACAGAACCGGTCATTTCAACAGTATTGTAACGGTTTTCCTTGTAAATGTATAAACCCAGACAATCTTCCCCATCAATGCTCACCATACTTGAAGGACGATCCTCCATTATTCTTATATCAGCAATGTCTTTCAGTAAAACAGGCGAACCTGCATTTCCTGATTCACGATCCGTCCCGGCCATTTTTATGACCAGAGATTCTATATCGGAAGGTTTTGAAATAGCGCTACTTCCCCTTACCACATATCGTTGTCCTTTCTCTTCAATATAACCACCGCTTACATTCTGGTTGAAATCATTAATCTTCCCCGCAATCTGCTCCAGCGTAATACCAAATGCACTCATGGCACTGCTGTTTGCCTGAACCTCCACAACAAATTCACGCTCGCCGGCAAGGGCAACATCGGCCACTCCCTCCAGGCGCACCAGTTCAGGACGTAACACATTCTCCACCAGCAATCGCAACTGATTCAAATTTCGTCCAAGCGAATCGTACAGGGCAATCTGCACCACCGGGTCAGCATTTGGATTGAACCGGGAAATATTCAATTCTTCCACATCCTCCCGATTGGAATAGGGCGACAAAACTTTCTGAAGCTCAAGAAATGCCTGATCCATATCACTGTCCCAGGAATAAGAGATGGTCAACCGGGCCCTGCCGGCCATGATTCCCGACTCCACATTGGCCACTCCTTTTTGTCTAACCACAAGTGCCTCAATGGGCACCACCAACTGCTTTTCAATTTCAGCCGGAGGACGTTCCCCTGCATCTATATCCACAAACAACCGGGGATTATCAATTTCGGGCATCAGATTGGTTCCCAGACGGGAATATGAGATAAATCCCAGCAACAACACCGCCAGAACGATCATGGATACCGTAACAGGATTTTTTATAGAAAATCGAGGTAAACTTCTCATTATGTTTTAATTAGTGCCTACTGAAAAAGTCAGCAGACCAATTTTTTATTTCTTTATTGATTTTCTTTTTGGCATTGCCCCAAAAACAAAAAAGTATAGTCCGTTTAAACCTATCCGCCCGCATCAAGCTTAATTTCCGGCTAACCCGCAAGGCCTTGAAATCGCCCATTAAGCCTTCTCGCCAACCGCCGGCCCGGAAAACGGACAGGCCTCCCCGCCTTTTGAACAGTAAAACTCATTCAAAGATAAAACATGCTTGTAACCAGTAAGTTGTTGATATTTTACCTTCTCAAGTGCAGACTTATTTAATGATTTACTTGAAAAACCTTGCACTTTAAATAAATTCCCACCTATTAAATTCTTTATTTGTAAGATATTATATGTTATTCAGTAGGCTCTAATTAGAAATATCAAATTAACATCCCTGCCCATTGGGTTCCATAAACTATGAGAGATGAGCTAAGACCCAAGAGCTAAGAGCCATTCCCCACTCACTTCACCTCATCTTCAATCTTTACCTTAGATCCGTCCCGCAAGGTTTCAAAACCTTTAACCACAATCTGTTCACCGGCTTCCAGACCATCCACAATTTCAACACGATCTTTGTTCTCCAGTCCGGTTTGCACAATGCGTTTCCGGGCAGTTTCTCCATCCACCACATAAACAAACTTTCCGCCCATCTGTGATAAAACCACATTGGGAGGTACCGATAAGGTGCTGTCACTCTGTTGCACCACTATGCCGGCATTGACAAACATTCCTGGACGCAGGAGATTGGTGCTGTTTTGAACAGATATCCTTCCTTTAAAAGAACGGGTAGCAATATCCAGGGCAGGGGAAAGCTGTGATATGGTTCCTGTTACAGTATCTTCAGCTGATGAATAGCTGGTAATAAAGGCTGTCTGGCCGGCCTTCACTTTGCCGAAAGAAGCTGCAGGAAGGGTTACATTTAAAATCATCCGGTCATAATTCATAATACTGACCATCTCTACTCCCTGCTGGACTCTTACCCCTTGTGAATAATATGGCAAAGAAGTGATTACCCCGTCAATTGGCGAGTCTATGCTCATCTTTGCCAGATTGATTTGTGCATTTTCATAGGTTTTTCGGGCACTTACCAAATTACGTTCTGCATTTACCAATTCTCTTTGCGTAACGCCTCCTTTTTCATACAAGGCTTTCTGCTTTTCATATTCCTGTTCCGATATTTCCAGGTTGAGTCGCTCCCCTTCAATGTCGGTGGTATTTCGATAGGCTTTGTCTTCCAGTCTGATAATCACACTTCCCTTTTTTACCCTGTCGCCCATTCTGAAAAGAGTGCCTGTTGCAGGATTTGTTTGTAGAAAATATTCTCCCGACATTTCATTGGTCAGTGTTACAGATCCGGCCGGTAGTAAGTCCCCTGTAACGGTTACCACTTCTCTCACCGTACCGGGCGAGAGATTCTGAACTGTTACATCAACAGCCACATCCATATTAAAACGTTGATTCTGATTGCCACAACCGGCAAGAATTACAACGAAGATTAAAGCAGCAATTATATTTTTCATCCGTTTAAAATTTTGTAATTATGTGATAAAGAACTAATTAAAAATTTGAGAACGAATGGAACCGCTTCGCTCTCGCATAATATTCTTTTAAACATATTCTCTTGTGATATTTATATTTAAAAAATATCATGCTCGTTTCATCAGCAAATAATTTATCTAAGTTATTGGTCTGATGGAACTCGCATGGTTGATTGTTTACATTCTCTTTTGAGGCCATCGTTGCCATGCTCGTTTCATCCGTATAAAATTTAATTGTTAATGTCAGATCGAACTCGCATACTAGAACTTATATATGTTCGCTTTATTCTTTTAAAATTTGGTACTATCTATAAATTAAGCATAGTTTGTTTTTAGTCATGTGTCTGGTCAGAAAGTGCCAATTGCAAGGCTTGCGAAGCCGCCAAAAGCGCAGTTTACTTGCGTAAATGAGTATTTTGGCGGCAAGTATAACGCCGCAAGTGGTACTTTATGGACAGATACAAATCAATACTTCGACAAATCAGGCACAATCCCCTCCCCACGTTCAAAATCATAGAGCGTCTGAATTTTCATATTTAGCAATTCAAGCAGGTAGCTGATTCGGGCACTTGTCAGGTCTGTTTTTTTCTGTGTCAGCTGATTCTGATAAAGGTTCAGATCCATACTTGTAAGGTCACCATTCTTATATTTCTCCAGATTAATATCATACGTCAGTTTGGCATTCTCCAGGTTTTTTTGGGCAATATCAATCTGGGTCAACAGATTTTTCAGACTACGATGCACCTGTCTGATGGTCAGGGAAATATTTATTTTCTCATCATCCATATTTATTTCCCTGATTTGCTGAGCTGCCTGAGCTGCTCTCATACGGGCTTTCTTCTCGCCCCAGTCCCACAGCGGAATCTCAAGCGAGAAACCGATGTTCTGGTTGTCTGTGGGACGATCAAATACGCCGGTCAGTTCTTCATTTTCCCCGAAGAGCCCTACAGAAACGCCAATGTTCCCTTTAAATTCATTTTGTGCATTGGTGCGGATAATATCGAACTGTCCTGCTTCAATATCAATTTTTCGTTGTCTGATTTCCAAGCGGTTTTCGACGGCCCTTTGCATGGCATTTTCCAGATCAACATCCACTGCCATCACATTTACCTCGGCCAAAACAAGCACTTCCTCCTCCAACGGCATTCCCAGCATCTGTTTAAACTGGTCTTTAACATTCTCCAGTTCCACCTGCCTGTTTTGATAGCCTGAACGACTGGTCATCAGATCCAGTTCCGCCTGAAGCAACTCTTCACGGGCCACCAGGCCGGCATCGACCTTATTTCGTATAATATCCACACTCTGCGACCTGTTTTCAAACTCTTCACGAGCTGTATTGACCGACACCTGCGCCTCATACACCTGGTAAAACGCCTGTGAAACGGTACGTTCCAAATTCAGTTCCTGCAGAGCATAATTGATTTGTGAATTTTCAAGTGCATACTCCAGCTCCTTGAGTTCCATTTTGGTGCGGTTGTAGGTAAACAAAGGCTGATCCAAATGCAGAGACAGGTTGTTACTGAATCCGCGGAAAGGATCTCCGCTAAACGAACTATTGCTTTGAGAATCCTGCCAGCGCAAACTGTTGCTCAAAGTAAGGACTCCATCAGTAACAGCGATGGGTTGCTGCACACTGAATGTTCCGTAGCTGTTCAAACTTTCGGTGGTGTACCATTCGGACAACGGGTCATTGTACTGACGGTTGTGACTGTACTCTATGGGAGTCAGATTAAGCCGGAAACTCGATTTAAGAGATGCCCTCCGGGCAATCAGGTTCTCTCTGCTCTGTTCCAGATTAAGCCGGGCTTTTTTGATATCCGGGCTCTCCTGTCGGGCGTAATTCAAAGCTTTTTCAAGCGTCAACACCTGCTGGGCATAGGCTTTACCACCTGTAGAAACAGACAGGATGAGAAAAAGCAGTGATACCTTCAAAATCCTTAGTGTTAAGTTCATTCGTATATAATTTATCATTGGTGTCCGGTTAAAAATTGAGATTGCTTCACTACGTTTGCAATGACAGATTTTTGTAATAAACAAAAAATCGGACAATTAATTATTGGCCCCCATCCGGAGACCTGATTCATTTGTTATGCCAACCCCGGATTACCCACCCGGGGTTATTGACTATCGTCGATCTTCGATTCAAATTGGCCCCTTCCAGGGACCTCCCAGATCTGTCATATTCTCATTATGCCTCAAAATTTAGTTGAGGTACTTACTCGCAATGACGGGACATTTCAGTATTTTGAGGGTTGGTAGAGATTGATCAATATACCTATAACTAAAATCCCCACTACCCACTACTGACTACTGACTACTAACTACTGACTATAAACTAACTCCTATCTTCTGCCTTCTGCCTTCTATCTTCTGTCTCTCCACTACCTCAAAACCTAACCGTCTGTTCTAACCCATTTTACCGCATCAGCCACCACATAGGGAAATTCCGATTCATCAGACAACTCCACCACTGCATCTCCCTCATTAAAAAAGAACCTTCCCAGAGAAACCCAGCCACTGCGCTCACGAACAGGCGGGGTCTCAACTTTTTCCTCACCGTTGGCATGATGAATCAGGTAATGAAAACGACCTCCTGAATTACGGCTCCTCCATCCGGTATTTAAGCCTGTGGGAATATAAACCTGAATCTCATACCGGCCTGCTTCCGGGAGTTCGCATTTCCAGCGTGCCATATCATTGCCATTTCCGGATGTTTTCAGAACTGCAGACCGTAAATAGTCACCATAATAATTCTGAGCCAGGGTATTGGTCCAGACCGCTTGGGGTCGCCAGTAATAAAACATCTCGTATTTATCCGCCTTTTTACGTTCACGTCTAAGCCACAAGTCTTTCAGGGTTTTCACCTCATCGCGACTGTTGATTTCGAAATCAACATCCTCATTATCCACCACGTAGGTCTGCCCCCCA
The DNA here is from genome assembly GCF_003003035.1 of Marinilabilia salmonicolor. Taxonomy (GTDB): domain Bacteria; phylum Bacteroidota; class Bacteroidia; order Bacteroidales; family Marinilabiliaceae; genus Marinilabilia; species Marinilabilia salmonicolor_A. The sequence goes on from NZ_PVTS01000006.1 coordinate 168,246, forward strand.
TCCTGTTTACCAATTTCAAAATCAACATTTTCCACACCCTCCTTCGGATTTAGATCGAAGAGTTCCTCCCCGATATTCGTAAAAGGAAAAACAAAAACCGGGGGAATATTGCGTGAAACACCGGTAAACACTTTCAATTCACGCGGCTGATTGTCATAAACCAGCTTTATGCGCAACTGCTCTCCTGCTCCTACTACATAGAACTTTTTATCCGTATTATCCTCCTCTTTAAGAGCCTGATACCTCCATTGTGAAAACGAACGGTTGTTGTTCTCGGAAAGATCCAGAAATGCCGTTTCTGTATTCAAAATGCCGTCCACATTCCCGGTATTGCTCACCTCCAGAGAAACGAGAAACTGCTTTTTCCCCTGATTCCGGAAAGTAGATGCTTTTACGTTGCCAAATTGAAAGGCAGCAAGCTCCTCCCCGGTAATCACGGATTGATATTCTTCTTTTAAACGACCGCCTTCTCCGGCCATTTCAAGCCATTGTTCAGGACTCCCTGTTTGGAATCGAAACCTGGAAAATGCAGATTCAAAGACTCCGACAAAATCATCCTGACTGTTTTGCGCAGAAATCTTTGAAAAGAAATGAATCCCTTTCAAATTAAGAATTCCTGCCACCGTATCACCAGCATTCTCGCGTGTCAACCACTCCGAAATGCTCCTCTCTCTCAATGCCAGCAACCCTTTATATTGATCACGTTCAGCCCTCCACCCCTCATTTTTCTCTCTTTTTGCCTGCTGGCGCAGTGCTTCATCCATCATTATCTGAAAAACAGGCCATCCCTCCTCTCTTATTTGGTAGGCATGATAGTAGTAGAGGGGAAATATTTGCAACCGATTCCACTCAGTCATCAATCGTCCATCCGCCTCAGATCCCGAAAACACATTCCACTGCGGATAAAAAAACAGATTTCCGGCCATTGTCATCATCGTCTTGGTCTGTACTTCCTGTTCATCAACCTCCTCTCCCTGTGACTCCGCTTCATCTTTAAAATCATTCAGTGTATTTCCCACATCCAGAAACCAACGTCCTCCTCCATTTTCAGGAATCAAAACCATTTCCGGCTGGATGTGATCAGTCCCGGTGCGCCACGAATGCAGGTAGGTGTAAAAATGTACCGGCACCTCAATCAGCTTCAACCGCTCAAATGGATATTCAAGACCTACACCTCTTTCATATTGACCTTTCAAGTCTCTGATGATCGCGGGAATGGTATCTCCCAACTCCCCGAAAGCCTCTTCAAACAGATCATTGTCGCGATGGATTGACAGTGAATATTCCACTCCGTCCACCAGCAAAGTATCGGTTTTATAATACCCCGCAATCAATGTCAAAGCATTGAGTGGTTTGCCTGATGAATAGCGAACCATTTCACCGGAATCAACCCCTGCCCCCTGCGAAATAACCTCCAGATTGTTACCTGATGAAAAATCAAGTACATAGTTGGTAAAATCGGGCTGTTGACGAAAATTGCGCCAGGCAACCTTTGGATACCATCCCGACTCCTGTGTAAGCAAAACATAATCAGACCGGATGAAAAAATGTTCTTTGCCGCCAATCAGAGGTTCAAAGCGACTCAAAGCCTCTCTCTCTTTTTCAAATTCAGGGTAAATGGCCTCCTTGTCAGGATGACCCGAATAAACTATTTTACAGGTAATTCCGGAAGAATCATCCTCAGATACCAAAGATGTACCTACAGCTATAATCCCATCTGAGAAAGTAAAAGGAACCTGTTGATTGTTCAGTGTAACAGAACTTATCTCAAAGCCGGGATTGAGATGCAGGAACAATGTATCCGAGGCCCTCTTTTCTTTGAGCAACAACCGGGCTTCGTTGATAAGGTCATTTCCGTCGTGATGTACACGCAGATAACAGGAATCAACAGAATAAGCAGGTAAAGCCGGAAGTAATTTCTCTGTACCTCTGATTCTTTCCCTGAGATCCTGTCCGTCAATTCCTTTTGAAACAATGTTGAAAAATAAAAACGCGGCCCCACCTGTTAAGACAACACAAAATAAAAGGAGAGAACCTGAACGGCGTCTGGTACCGGGCAAGCGTGGCAGAAAAAAAGCAGTAAGTAAAATCCCCAATAAGCCTAAAAGGAAATAACCACCACGCTGAAACAATAAATAATCAGGATTGGAAAGCCCGGAAAAGCCGGAATAATAACCCGGAATAAAAAAGCCGATAAAATCCCATATCCCCCAATGCATGTTACCCAGGTAAAAAAGCACCATCCCTCCGAAACCCAAAACTATCACAAAAGCAACCGCCTGATTTCGAACCAGCACCATCAACACAAAAGAAAAGCCCAAAATAAAAACAAGCGATGGCAAAGAAAAGATGAAAGGATAAATAAATATTGCCTGCCATACAAAAACGGCATCCGGTGAGATGAGAGTTACCACTGTTGCAAGCAACGCCACCACCATATTTAAGCCCATAAAAACCATCAGCGCACCCCAGGTTTTTCCCAATACATACTGCAAATTCGACATGGGACGTGTATAAAACACTTCTGTGGTATCCATTTTACGCTCTCTACCCAGAAAATCAGCAGATAAAAAAGCGGCAATTACCACTTGAGCAACCGTGAAAAGGTAAAAATTCATGTAAAACACACCTCCCCACATATACCGGCCACTCCAGGCTTCCGATTCAGCAATGCCCAATACCCCAAAAACATCGAAAAGGACGAGAATAGCCAAAATCAGCAGCGAGAAAATACGAAATAACCAGCTCCTCCATAAAATCAGAGCTTCATATTGCCCTACTTTTGAAATGTAATAAAAGAAGGATGAAAATCGGGTAAGGAGCGATTCTCCGGAGAAAGCAGGATTAGAGTTATTTTTAAGGTCGGAATTCATAGTCTAAGCATTATTCTCCATAAAACAAACATAAGCATGTTCCAGTCCGGGTTCTATATTTTCGGCATTTCGCAACGGTTTCTCCCGGGCAATCAACTCCACCTCATACCCCTCTACAGACGGGATGGTGGTAATAACCGGAAATTGCTCTTTTAAAGATTTCAACTCCTCAAAACCAACAGAAGCTCGCCATACCAAACCTTTCGACTGTGCAATGAAATCATCGGGACTGCCGCCATATTTCACCATGCCATTATCCAATAATGCCATAGAGCGACAAGTACTGGAAATATCAGCCACAATGTGTGTGGAAAGAATGATAATGACTCCCTGCTGACTCAGATTACTCAGAATATTACGAAAACGGATGCGTTCGCCGGGATCAAGTCCTGTAGTGGGTTCATCAACAATCAGAAGACGAGGATTACCTATCAGGGCCTGTGCAATTCCCAAACGCCTCTTCATTCCTCCCGACAGCTTATTGGCAAAACGCTCACGAGCATCTGTCAACCCCACCTGCTCAAGCAGACGATCCACCTCCATACGTCGTTTTTTTTTAGATTTGATGCCTGCAAGGGAAGCGGCATAATCAAGAAATTCGTTGGCCTTTAGTTTTGGAAAAAACCGAAAATCCTGAGGGAGATAACCAATCATCTGTCTGATTTGTCTGCGATGATGTGAAAGCGAATAACCATCTATGGTCACTTCACCGGAGCCCAGTTCCTGAAGTGTCACCAAAATTCGCATAAGCGTTGACTTCCCGGCGCCATTAGGGCCCAGAAGGCCAAACATTCCTTCCCGGATAGTCAGGTTTACGTCTTTCAGGGCCTGATGCCCGTTGTCGTAAATCTTGTTAAGGTTTTTTATTTGTAGTTCCAAAGCTCAGGTTTTCTTATCTTGCTCGTCATTATTCAATAAACGAACCAGAAACAACAAATTAAACAAAATCAAATTATTAAAGCAAACCTACTTGACATAAAAGTGTACGATATCAGGCAAAAGGTGTCCTATACTGAACACATTCACTAATTAGTGCCTGTCCATAAACTAAGCAAATTCTGTTTTTAGAGCTGTTTCTGGTCAGAAAGTGCCAATTGCCAGGCTTGCGAAACTAATTAATCAAATAGATTTTGAGCTTCTTGCAGGCTAATAATAATTTATATACTTTTAGTTCTGGTTCAAACAACACAAATCCGGTATGGTCCCAAAAAGAGCCCTGAAAAATGTCATTCTCACAACACTGCTATGGTTGGCTTCCATGGGAATACCGTCGGCACAAAACAACTTTAAGGACATTGTACTCCTAAATTCCTATCATCCTACTTTCAAATGGACTGCCGACATCACCAGAGGGGTATTACAGGAATTACCTCCTGAAGAAAATTACAGGGTTTTTGTAGAATATATGGATTCCAAAAGGTTTCAAAGTGATGACTACCTGAAAGGGTTGAACAAGCTCTTCTCAAAGAAATACGACTCCATCAATATAGACGGCGTTATCCTCAGTGACAATAATGCACTTGACTTTTTCCTGAAATACGGAAATGAGATCTGGGGTAATGTCCCGGTTTCATTTTGCGGGATCAACAACATACACGAATATAGTCTGGATACATCAAAGTTTAGAGGGGTTGATGAAAAAATAAACATCGACAGCACACTGAGCATTATTCAGGTTCTGCAACCAAATTTGGAAGAATTAATTGTGGTTTCTGACTCCACTCATTCCGGCCAAATCTTCTCCAACCAATTTGCCGGGGCCACCAAAAGACATACTTGGCTGAATTATCGATTCCTTCATGCTGATTCTCCCGAACAACTTAGTTCAGAACTTCAAGCCATTTGCACATCTAATAAAGCAATTTACCTTTTAAGTTTGTATATCAACAGGGACGGATTTCCCCGCGAAATGCTGGAAGAAGCCCCGTTGATTATCGACAACTGCAAAGTGCCGGTTTACAGCAACTGGGATTTTCTGTTCAATAATTTCATCGTGGGAGGAGTGGTCATCAGAGGCATACACCAGGGACGTGAAGCAGCCTCTATTATGAAGGAAACATTAAACGGAACCTACTGCAGACCCTGGTTAACGCACGGACGGGAAATTCTGGCGCTGGATTATCGTCAAACAAACCGCAACGGACTCAACTTTAACAGCCTTACACCTCCGGGTATATTACTTAATAAACCGGAAAATCCTTTCCAAAGATTCAAACAGGAAATTATAATAATTATTTCCGTCCTGGGTTTTCTGGTTATTGTGATTATTGTTCTGCTCCGGGTGCTCAACCAAAAGAAAAAAGCGGAGAAAGAACTGGCCTACAGCGAAAGCCGTCTGGAACTGGCTTTGGATGGAGCCAACGAAGGACTCTGGGATGTGGATTTTATTAATGGAGAAGTCTTTCTCAGTCACCGGTTTGCCCGCTTGTTAAAATACAATAATCCCAACGAAATCGGGTTTAACACCACCAATTACAAGAACTTTTTTCATCCTGATGACCATCAACAGGTTTCTGAAGCTTTTCAAATGCACAAGGGAGGGCTGGCAACCGTTTTCAGGTGCGAAGCACGACTCATCAACAACAGAGATCAATATGTATGGTTCTCCGTTCATGGTAAAATAACCGAAAGAGATCTGAACCGTGAACCTCTTCGCATGGTAGGAACCATCACGGAAATTCAGTCACAAAAAGAGTTTGAAAATCAACTCAGAGATGCCAAAGAAAAAGCTGAAGAGAGTGATCGCCTAAAATCGGCTTTTCTGGCAAACATGTCGCATGAGATTCGCACCCCCATGAATGCAATATTGGGATTTACCGACCTGATATTAAACGATCTGTTAGACAAAAATGAACGATATCAATATTTGAGGGTCATCAAAAACAGTGGCGAAAACCTCCTGAATATCATTAACGACATCATTGATATTTCCAAAATTGAATCAGGACAACTGAAAATCAAGGATGAGAAATTTGATCTTCACATGGTACTTCAAAATATTAAAAATATAGCAGAGAGCTTATTGGTTCAGAAAGATAAAAAGATCAGGTTTTTGCTTTCTCCCGGAAGCAGAAAAGAGGTATTTACCATCGTCACCGACCAGTACCGTCTTCATCAGCTTTTATTGAATTTGGTTACCAACGCCATTAAATTTACTACCCATGGCACCATCGAAGCCGGTTACACCATCCGGGATGAAAAAACCCTCGTTTTCTTTGTGAAAGATACCGGACACGGCATTGCTCCCAAATACAAAAACATTATTTTTGAACGCTTCAGGCAGGTAGATGAAACACCCGTGCGCAAATTCGGCGGAACAGGCCTGGGACTTGCCATCACAAAGAGCCTGATTGCAATGATGAAAGGAGATATTTGGTTTAATTCGGAACCCGGCAAAGGGTCAGAATTCTACTTCTCCCTACCATGCGAATTCAATCAATAAAGCATATGCAGATTTTTTACGAGCCCGAAATACTCACCAATGGTGGTGTGCTAAACGAAGAGGAATCCAAACACTGTATCAAAGTACTCAGGCACAAAGCCGGCGATCAGATTCATGTAATCAACGGCAGGGGAACAAGGGTTTTAGGCACCATCACAGAAGCCTCACCAAAGGCATGCAGTATCAAAATTGACCAAACAGAAACCGCAGAGCCGGATGCTCCGGCTTGTCACATTGCCATAGCGCCCACCAAAAGCATTGATCGTTTTGAGTGGTTTTTGGAAAAATCGACCGAACTGGGTGTTGACAAGGTTACTCCCCTGCTTTGCCATCAGTCGGAACGCAGACAGATAAAACTTCCCCGTCTGGAGCGGGTGATTACAGCAGCCACCAAACAATGTCTCAGGCTTTGGCGGCCTGAAATCGACGAATTAACCAACATTAAAAAATTTCTGGAAGCAGATCATCCCGGGAAATACAAATTCATCGCCCACTGCATGGAAGGTGAACGCAGGGAACTAATATCAGAACTAACAAAAAACAGCGCAAAGGAAGATGTCCTGATTTTGATTGGCCCGGAAGGAGATTTCTCTCCGGAAGAGGTAAACATGGCCGTTAAAAACGGATTTGTACCGGTGGTAATGGGCAAAAACCGATTACGAACAGAGACTGCAGGGATTGCTGCCTGTTTGTCGGTAAAAATGGCTGAATACTATAAATAATCCTGCAGCGTTCGCCCGGCAAGATAATCTCTGATTTCGCCTGATACGCGTAACGACATATCTCCTAAAAGACACTCACCAAAAGGACAAGTGGGACGATCCATCGGGCAGGTCTGCACCGATAAAGGCCCTTCAATGGCTTCGTAGATGTTCAACAACGTTATTTCGGAAGGCAATTGCTTTAACACAAAGCCTCCGGAAGGACCTCTGTTGGACGAAACAAAGCCTGCTTTCGACAAGCGTTGCATAATTTTGGCAACATGATGTTTAGAACTTCCGATAAATTCAGAAATCTTCAAAACATTCAACACCTCATCAGAACGGGCAATTAAAACCATACTGTGCAGTCCTATTGAAGCTGCTTCGGTTAAGGCAACAATATTTGACATCTACATCTAATTATTTAGTGTTTGACAGTTATTGGGTAAGTATGAACCATTGTTCGAACAAAAATAACAATAAAAACGAAAAAACCCGCTTCAGAGCAATTAGCCTGAAAGCGGGTTGAGTGTAATTTATTTCATCAGTATATAATTAAACTAAGTAATTGATCTGATGGAACTCGCATGTAAGAACTTATACATGTTCTCTTATGGCAATCGTTGCCATGCTCGTTTCATTTGCGGCTGTTTTACTTCTCCAGCTGCAATGTTTTGGTCGTCTGATCACAAACTTCAGTGGGTCCGAAGTACTGAATGGGTCCGGGATAAACAAACTCGGTGTTTTCTCCCCATTCTTTACGGCTTTCGGCAAAAGTTTTAAACGGCTTACCATCCAGTTTAACCAGTGCTTTCTGAATCACAGGCTTCATGGCACCGTGACGACGCTCCATATTCATCAACATCGTAACAGGAACACCCCCGGCAATCCACTCATCAGCAGGAGCCGTGAGGTTTCGAACTGAAGCCATGTAACCGGTTTTTCCGTTGGCAATCAATACTGCAGCAGTACGTCCCAGCGAGTAAGTATAATCTGCATCGAAGTTTGACGGTGCAGCACAACGTCCTTCATATCCAAAGAAGTGAGACTGGCCGCTGAATTTTCCATTGAACTTACCTTCTTTCTTAAGCTTTTTAACTCTCGACTTAACCATATCACTGAGTAACTGCTCGGTATCAATCATAGAAACCTGAACGTTTCCGTGAGGGTCACGGTCAAGCAGCAACTGATTGGCAAAGCTGTTGGGCAGTCCGGTAAACACCTTGGATGACTCTGCTGAAAGCTTACCAGCAACAAACTCACGGCGCTCCTTGTTAGAATCCAGTGCATTCACTTCATTCTCGTACTTAGCCAGCATATCGTTCAACTCGGCAATCAAAGCTTTCATGGCAGGAATGAATTCAACCAAACCTTCGGGCACAAGTACCACACCAAAGTTTTCTCCCTTTTCGGCACGTTTCACCACAACCTCAACAATCTGGTCAACAACCTGATCGAGGGTCATATTTTTAGCTTCCACTTCTTCAGAGATAATGGCCACATTCGGCTGAGCCTGCAATGCACACTCCAATGCAATGTGAGAAGCAGAGCGTCCCATCAGTTTGATAAAGTGATAGTATTTCTTTGCAGAATTGGCATCACGCTGAATGTTACCAATCAACTCGCTATATACCTTACAGGCAGTATCGAAACCAAAAGAGGTCTCAATCATATCAGTTTTAAGGTCACCATCAATGGTCTTGGGAACACCAATCACCTGAACACCTGCATTCTTAGCAGCAAAATATTCGGCCAATACAGCGGCATTGGTATTGGAATCATCTCCACCAATAATCACCAGTGCTTTAATGTCAAGCTTTTTACAGTTTTCCAACGTCTGATCAAACTGCGACTCTTCTTCCAGTTTGGTACGTCCCGATCCAATGATATCAAAACCACCGGTATTGCGGTACTCATCAATGATATCAGAAGTTAGTTCTTTATATTCATTATCAGTTAACCCGCTGGGGCCTCCCAGGAAACCAAACAGTTTACTATCGCTGTTGAGGGTTTTCAAACCATCAAAAAGACCGGAAATTACGTTATGTCCACCGGGTGCCTGACCACCTGAAAGAATTACCCCAACATTCATCGCAGGAAAGTTCTTCTTCTCATCTGAAGCTTCAAATGACAAAATAGGCATTCCATAGGTATTGGGGAACATTTTTTCTATCTCGCCCTGATCGGCAACCGATTGGGTCTTGTCTCCTTCTACTACTTTCACACTGCCTTTTAATGCAGCCGGAACCTTGGGAGCATATTTTTCCCTGGCAATCTGAAGTGGGCTTTTAATCTTCATCGAATTTGATTTATAAGATTTTTAAACAAATATTCTTCAAAAGTAACAAATTGAAACTATAAAGCGCATTAATATTTAATACTTTATAACTTCTCTCCTTTCGGACTGCAAATTTGTCAATTTTTTTTCAGATTAGAAAAAACGGGAGGGAAAATTCCATGAATTAGTGCCTGTCTATAACAATAGATCGTTAGATTTTAGAAGTTAGAGATTAGATAAAATCGTAAGATGTTGACATTCTGTATTTTATCAAAAACACTCATTTAAACTTAAAGATTTAATTTCCAGAGCTTTGAAAAAGTTTAACGGACTATTGTATAAACTATAGACAAATTTTATTTCTGGTTATGTGTTTGTCAAGAAAGTGCCAATTGCAAGGCTTGCGACCGCGTGCCGCCTAAAGCTTTAGCGCCGTGCCGTCGGCAAGCCTTTGGCGACCGATGGGTGGGGCAAGCCGCCAAAAACAGAGTTTACTAATCGTAAATGAGTATTTTGGCGGCAAGCATAACAGCCTGCCCCGATCCTTCGGGGACGCAAGTGGTACTTTATAGACAGATTCTGTTAGAGTTTTTCTATAAACTAAGCAAAGTTTGTTTTTAGTCATGTGTCTGTTCAGAAAGTGCCAATTGCAAGGCTTGCGAAGCCGCCAAAAACGGAGTTTACTAATCGTAAATGAGTATTTTGGCGGCAAGCGTAACGACGCAAGTGGTACTTTATGAACAGACACTAATTATGTATAATCGGATGATAGGTTATATCCAGCACAACAGGATTTACGAGCCGCTGATAATTTTTGTAAGAGATCTGGATCAGCTCCGAGTGATTGCAGGCATTGAATGAAATGAATGGATCCTGTGTAAGTTCTGTGGATACAAACACATCCATATTGTAAAGATTCCCAAAGGGCGGCATTGCCCCTACTTCACAATCCGGAAAGTTGTCTTTGAATTCAGGCTCTGTGGCCAGTCTTACCTCTTTGGCTCCGGAAGCCTCCTTTAATGCTCTGGTATCCAGAGATCCGGATGCGGGAATAACAGCCATACACAGTCGTCCGTCTATTTTTATCATAACGGTTTTGGCTATCTCCTTTCCTGAAATATGAGCATAGGCAGCTGTTTTTTGAGCAGTATAGGCGCGTGAGTGAATGATTCGCCGGTATTCGACCTGCTCTCTTTTCAAATATTCTTCCAAATGTGTCATTGTTGGTCCTCCTTGTTGGTTTTGTTTAACTGAAGTTACAAAGGAATGAATGAGATGGCAAGACATTATTGGCTCGTAGGTCTTAGCTCTTAGCTCGTAGGTCAAGACCTCAATTCTCATCCCTCACCTCCCTCCCCTTGGATCGGGCTGCAAGGGCAATGGGGCCATCTTGGCCACCTCTATGGAAGGCTGTCCAAACTCACTGACAATTTTCCCCAAAATAAGGTAAATACCATGCCCCTTAAATGGCCATCGCTTCAGTGTTTGAGGGAAATGAACCGTATCAAAGAACTCTCCGGCGGCATCAATAAATGTGGCAAAATGCATTATTTGTCTGTTCACGGTTCGTACGTATTTGATGGTAACCAACTGGCCAACCATACGCACCTGCTTACCCACATGCTGTTCCAGATCCCCGGCTTTGAATTCGCCCCGGAATGAAGTCTGAAGCAGATCGAAAAGGGAACAACTGACAGGAAAACCCAGTAATTCAATCTCATCATAAGCATCTTCGATGTGTTTCTGCTCAAATTCCGGCAGCCGGTAATCGGGTGTCGCCGCATGAAAAAGTCGCTCTCCCTTTGTTTGCTTCCGTTCGCCGGCAAGCAACAAATGAGCTTCCCACAGCAATTCCGGCTTTGTTTTTCCGGTAAACCGCAACGCTCCCAGGCGTATCAAAAGAATCAATTGTTCCTTTGTTGTACCCGTTCGCCGGATAAAATCACCCAAATCATGATAATTGCCTTTTCTGTTATGTTCTTCAACAATCCGGCGGGCTGTTTTCTGCTCCAGGTCCCGCACATGAACAAATCCCATAAAAATATCCTTCCCGGTAATGGCTGTAGCATATTGCCCCCGGTTGACACAGGGAAGATGAAGGACTCCGCCCCACCTGCGTGCCTCATTCACATACAACCAGGTATCGTAAAACCCGCCAAAATTATTGATCACAGCTACCATAAACTCCAACGGGTAACGGGCTTTCAGATAGAGACTCTGAAAACTCTCCACTGCATACGATGCAGAGTGTGCCTTGGAAAAGGAATACCCTGCAAATGATTCAATCTGACGCCACACTTCAGCCGTCAGCGATTCGGGATATCCACGCTGCTTGCAATTCTCAAAAAACTTATCCACAATGGCCTGAAATGCAGATCTGGAACGATACTTTCCGCTCATGGCACGACGCAGCACATCGGCATCTGCCAGATCCAGTCCGGCAAAATGGTGACACACTTTAATGACATCTTCCTGATAGACCATCACGCCGTAAGTCTCTCCCAACTGCTCTTTCATCACCGGATGGGCATATTCAAAGTCATGGGGCTGATGGAAACGCCGGATGTATTCCCGCATCATCCCCGATCGGGCCACCCCCGGCCGGATAATCGAACTGGCCGCCACCAGCGTCAGATAATCATCGCACCGGAGTTTTTTCAGCAAGCCACGCATGGCAGGACTCTCGATGTAGAAACATCCGGTAGTCTCCCCACTGCGCAAAAGTTCTTTTACCTGTTCGTCCTGCTTAAACTCCTCCACACGGTGCATATCAATTTTCTCACCTCTGTTTTCATGTACAATATCGATGCACTCACGAATGTGCCCAATTCCCCGTTGCGACAAAATATCAAACTTCTCGAACCCGATATCCTCAGCGGTGTACATATCCCATTGAGTGGCCGGAAATCCCTTGGGTGGCAGATCCAGTGCGGTATAATCTGTTATAGGTCGATCAGAAATCAAAATACCACCGGCATGAATGGAACGCACATTGGGAAAATCGGCCATCTGCCGGCCCATCTGCAAAATCCGCTGTTCGGGAGAGCCGGATACGAAACCGGCAGGCTGCACCACCAACCGGTCAATCTCCTCTTTGGGCAGTCCGTAAACTTTGCCAAGCTCACGAATGGCAGCTCTGGACTGAAATGTAGAAATAGCCCCCAGCAGCGCCGTATGTTTTTGACCATAACGCTTAAAAATATAGTTCTGCACCTCTTCACGCTCACGCCAGGAATAATCGATATCAAAATCGGGAGGTGATGAGCGTTTAGGATTCAGAAAACGCTCAAAATAGAGGTTCAGCTCGATGGGATCCACATCCGTGATTTTCAAGCAATAAGCCACTACACTATTGGCTCCACTCCCCCGTCCCACGTGATAAAACCCCCGTGCCAGCGAATAGCGGATTATGTCCCAGGTAATCAAAAAATAAGCCGAAAATCCCAGTTTGTTGATGATCTCCAGCTCCTTCTCCACTCGTTGCCGGGCTTCCGAATGAGCCAACCCGTATCGTTCTTTCAAACCATCCAGCGCCAACTGCCGCAACAGATGCTCGTCATCGCGGCGACTACCGGTATAAGTACGCTTGTTCTTTATTCCGGAAAAATCAAAATCAAAGGACAAGTTCCCCTTCAACTGCTCAGTGGTTTTGATGATTTCGGGATAATCCTGAAAAGCATCCATCAGTTTACCCTCCGGTACCATCCAGTCGTAGGCCGATGCCACATCGTCAGGGGTGATGCGGTCGAGCAGCGTATTGCGGTCGATGGCCCGCAGATGCCGGTGCAATTCCAGCCCCTTGCGATCGGCAAAAGTAACGGGCTGCCAGACAATCAAACGATCCTGATGATATCGCCATTTGGAGGTAAGCAACTGTCGCTGCTGAAAATGGCGGATTCCGACATATTCATGCTCCCGAAGTTGCGATGGCTCCCGCTCTCCCCAGGGCCACACCACCACCGCATGCTCAAACACAGGCGGCTCCGCCGGCAATGGCAGGTGCTGCAACCGGGAGTGACTCAGAAAACGATTCAACTCCCCAAAACCGTCAAAATCCAGGGCAATACCTGTGTACAACCATCGGTTATCGTTGCGAAACTCTATGCCTGCCAGAGCCGAGACCCCCTGTTCCCGGCAGGCTTTCACAAACTCAAACATCCCGGAGGTGTTGTTGATATCGGTAAAAACAAGCGTATCAATACCCTTAGCGGCAGCCTGTGCTGCCAGCTCTTCGGGCGAAAGTGTCCCGAACCTGAGACTATAGTATGATTTTGCAGTTATCAATTATCGTGTTTCTTGTTGAGATTTTCTTGTTCCTCCTTCTTTTCCGAACGAGAAAACTTAAACTACCTTATACATAAAACAATATAGCAGGGAATACGGAAACAGGCTGAAAGCCTGAGAGCAACAGCCCTGGGCAACGCCCTGGGGTTGCAATTCCCCTCCCAACCCCGCGGTTTATTGGTCGCGTCGCGACCAATAAACCGCGGGTAGAGAGGTATTAAAATTTTCCTGGGGCGTTGCCCCAGGCTATTGCTTAAAGACCTTCGGCCTTTTAAAAACACAACAATATTATTGCTGCCAAACTATCGCCCCGCCAGGGCTGACCCACCATGAAAAGGAAAAATAGAACTATAAAAAGTCAGCCTCAGCTCTTTGCTCCATTCACCTCGCTCCATGCCCCTACACCGCTCTTCCCACAGCGCCTGCCCCATACCTGTGTCGCACATAATCCAGCGCCCGGTACAACTGCACCTGACGGGGTGTATCCTCAAACAGATCAAGTTGAGGGGCCCCACTCACCAGGTGTGAGAGCTTCACTCCTATAAGGCGTATCATCACACGGCGCGTATAGAGACGCGTCAACAACTCCTTGGCAATGGGAATAAGCAAATGGTCGAAGGATGTGTAAGGAACTGTTTTTTGAAGCGTGCGGGTATCAAAATCGCTATACTTAATCTTGACTGTGATACACCCGGTCAATTTCTCCCCGGCGCGCAACTGATAGGCCAGCTTTTCAGTCATTTTAACCACCAGCCCCATCAACATCTTCATATCTCCGGTATCCTGCTCAAAGGTGCGCTCACTGCTAATGGATTTCCTCTCCGTGTAAGGCTCCACCGGTGAAAGATCTATGCCATTGGCCCGTCGCCAGAGTTCCAGCCCGTTCTTCCCCATAGCATGATGCAGCATCTCGGGAGGCATGCGTCCCAGCGTTTCAATACGCTCAATGCCCATCGATCGGAGTAACTTGTAGGTGGCAGGCCCGATCATCGGTATTTTACTGATGGATAGTGGCCACAAAAAGGGTTTTACCTCTTCAAAAAGCACCTGTTTCTCCCCGTTCGGCTTGGCCTCACCTGTGGCAATTTTCGAGACGGTTTTGTTTACCGACAATCCGAAAGAAATGGGTAAGCCCGTCTCCCGGATGATCTTGTTGCGCAATTCATGACTCCATTTCAGACAGCCGTAAAAACGATCCATCCCCGTAAGGTCGAGGTAGTGCTCATCAATAGATGCTTTCTCGTACAGGGGTGCCGACTCATCAATGATCTGTGTCACCATACGTGAGTAACGGCTGTATTCATCCATGTCGCCACGCACATAAAAGGCATGGGGACAAAGACGACGGGCCAGCTTCATGGGCATGGCGGAATGCACTCCAAACTGCCGGGCCTCATAACTACAGGCTGCCACCACTCCCCGGTCGCTCATCCCCCCCACAATTACCGGCACCCCGTTAAGACGACTGTTCATCAACCGCTCCACCGATACAAAAAATGAGTCCAGGTCAAAATGTACAACATGCCGATTATCAGTCTTCATTGATTCTTTTTGATTATTTATTAATCTTTTAGTCGATTACAATTTAAGCATCAAAAGGAAGATATGAAAGGAAAAAGAGGGATTTATTAAGTGAACAGAGAGAAAGAATGAGGCTGGAGGCTGGAGGTTAGAGGTTGGAGGCTGGCAGTTAGAGAAGGGAGGCCATTTCAGGAATGTTCGTTGGCCCCCTCCGGGGACCCGGATTGCTCACGTTCAGGCTACCCCGGGATGCCCCCGGGGTTACTCATATTTGCCCCCTCCGGGGACGTAATCCATAACTAAGACAAACTCTTTAAAAGAAGTGAAAAACATATGGTATAATGGTGTCTATTTGTTGCATTGTAAATCTCACGTCCCTGAAAGGGGCAAATTTGAATCGAAGATCGACGATAGTCAATAACCCCGGGCCAGGAAGGCAAAGCCGGAATGAGCCCGGGGTTAATCGACCGACACCACATGGTCTCTGAAAGAGGCCAACAATAACTAAAACAGCGAACAATCCCGATTAAAACACCTCTCCTCATGTCCCTGAAAGGGGCAAATTTGAATCGAAGATCGACGATAGTCAATAACCCCGGGCCAGGAAGGCAAAGCCGAAATGAGCCCGGGTTAATCGACCGACACCACACGGTCTCTGAAAGAGGCCAACAATAACTGAAAGAAAGAGAACAATCCCGGTAAAAACACCTCTCCTCACGTCCCTGAAAGGGGCAAATTTGAATAACCCCGGGCCATGAAGGCAAAGCCGGAATGAGCCCGGGGCTTGAGCAATGGCATTACACGGTCCCCGAAGGGGGCCAACTACTAATCATTCAGAAAATACCGATAATCAATATCTACCCCACTTTCAATAAGAAGTCGCTCATACTCCGCCCTGAAGGTCTCCTTTTTATGATGAGACTGCTGATTTTTAATATATTCTATTATGCCATCCTTATCTTGATATCCACAGGTAAGTGCGCAGTATCCAACTCCCCAGCCGTTAAAAAGTGGAAAGCCCCCCTGGTCCTTAATCCAACTGGAAGAAGCTGTTTTTATATCTCGAACAAAATCGGCAAGAGCAATGGAGAGATGTAAATCTGTCAACAAATGAATATGATCTTCAACACCATTGATCCGGTATAAATGAGATTGTTTCTCTTTCACAATTCCCCATATATATCCGAATAGTGAAGAACGGCCATCTTCAAATAATACCCGCTGACTATTCTTGGTGCGAAAAACAAGATGATAATAGATTTGACGATAACTGGACATAGGAATAAGATTAAGTTAATTTCTAAGGTTATCTTAAAGATAGTAATTTCTAATGACTTAATTTGTTGGCCCCCTCCGGGGACCCGGGTTCTTGTAGTCATGCACACCCCGGGATTCCCCCGGGGTTACTCATATTGGCCCCCTCCGGGGACGTAATCCATAACTAAGGCAAACCCTTTAAACAAAGTGAAAACAAACTTTGTAAAAAAGCATCCATCTGTTGTATTGTAAACCTCACGTCCCTGAAAGGGACAAACATGAATCGAAGATCGACGATAGTCAATAACCCCGGGCCATAAAGGCATCGCCGGAATGAGCCCGGGGTTTATCGACCGACACCACACGGTCTCTGAAAGAGGCCAACAATAACCGGAAGAAAGAGAACAATCCCGGGAAAAACACAACAACCAAATCTCTTTCTGTCACCCCTCCGGGGCTTCATCTTTTATATTGTTACATTCTCTACCATACTGTCGCCCCGCTGGGGCTGGAGCAAATACATCGATAATTGCGGATGTTTTCAGGAGGAATCTCCTTACCAAAGAAAATAAACAGCTCACATCATTTTTTCCTGACTGAATGTTACAGCCCCGGATGGGGCGGCAGTTTGGCAGATAGATTGTTCAAGTTAAACGAAATAAGCCCCGGATGGGGCGACACGTACAAAACATTTTTCCCCTGATACAAGTTTGATTGACCGAATCAAAAACATTTTTCCTCAATATTAGCCTCAGCCTCAGGGCTCAACCTCTTCCATCCTCTACCGCCCCGGCCAGAAAGAAAATCCCGGAAGCCTCCCACACAAAAAAAGGGACAGCGCCCGAAAGCACTGCCCCTCACAAAAACTATTACGGGAAATAATAGCCAGATTAAAAATCTTTGCTTATTCCATCCACCACATGGGCGTATCCATAGCATCGCCTCCCATATTAAATATAGCTTCATCCAAGTTAAATGAGTTTACACTCGCCTCATTTAAAAGGTAACTCACTCTGGCGGGTAAGTCAGTACTCAAATCAACAATCGGATC
This sequence comes from Marinilabilia salmonicolor, assembly GCF_003003035.1. Taxonomy (GTDB): domain Bacteria; phylum Bacteroidota; class Bacteroidia; order Bacteroidales; family Marinilabiliaceae; genus Marinilabilia; species Marinilabilia salmonicolor_A. The sequence goes on from NZ_PVTS01000006.1 coordinate 185,653, forward strand.
AAAAGTAAATTCCTGTTCAAGAGTTTCAAGTTGATCCTCATCATTATAGAACTGAGTAGTCACAGTATAAGTCTCATTTGGTTTTATCAACGTTGTTGGATATCCGGTGCGACGAAGATCGGTCCATGCTTCATAAGGTTGCATATATAAGGCAATGTATTTCTGTGTCATCACATTTTCTTCGGAAGCCGGAGGAAGATTATCCAGATAAGACTGTATATCAGTCCCGTCAACTCCCCACTTTCTCATAGAAGCTTCAACTCCCTGTTCATACCAGGTTTGATCCCACCCGTTAAGTTCACTCATGATAAAGCATACTTCTGAATACTCCATATATACTTCTCCATAAGTAGATGAAAGAACTTTATCACCAGGAAGAGATTCATGAACATAGGTTCTGACAGGACCGTTTCCACTTGCCAAAGGTACACCATAATAAAACCCATCTCCATTGGGAGCAACATAGATTGGCAAACGAGGATCTTCCATACCAAACGGACCACGATTACCTTTTAATAGTTCCACGAAAGAATAAGAAGGTGCAAAGTCGGTTCGATTTTCAACATAGAAAGCCCGATACATCGGGGCCCCATTCAATGCAGAATTTTCAAAGTTAATTACAGCATTATCCCCGTTTGACTCAAAAACACCGGCATCAAGAGCCCCGGTAATGTGCTCATTAGCCAGAGTCGGGTTAGCACTCTTTATCCGGTTAGCAATTCTTAGTCTAAGAGAATTGGCAAATTTTTTCCATTGAACAGCATCGCCGCTAAAAAGATTATCTCCGCCAATCATATTTGCATTTTCAATAATCATTGCCTGAGCCTCGTCCAACTCTTTCAGTAAATCGGCATAAATATCAGCCTGACGGGCATAAGAAGGAGAAAGTACATCAGCATCACCTTGCAATGCCGTGAAATCACCATTTCCGGCACCATAAGAATAATAAGGAATATCCCCCCAAACATTAGTTGCAAGCTGAAAAATATATGCAAGCATTATTCTTGAAGCGGCAATTTGATTGTCGTTAGGTGCGTCAAGCGCAGCATCAACTTTAAGTTCAGGATCGGTATTTATATCAATAATCGATTTTAGATCACGTGCATTACCATAAATATCATCCCATCCGGCTTTATTTACAGTTTCACGATACTGAAAACGATCTTCTTCGGTATAGTTAACCTGATTCCAGTATTGCACCCAGAGGAGTGCCATACGTCCCGAGAACCATTCATCACGGGTATCATTCATAAGCTGCTTCTGAACGCGGCTCATCAATCCGGCAGTAGGAGGCACTTCCGGTTCATTGGGGTTCTCAATGTAATCAACTTCACAAGCCGAAAACAAAAAAGCTCCCAATACTAAGAATGTTATATATTTTGAAATTCTCATAATTTACTTCTTTTAATGTTTAAAATGTAATTTGAACATTCATCCCATAAGAACGGGTTGCGGGAATCAAGCCGCCTTCCATTCCCTGAATATTACCGGATCCTCCTACTGTTGATTCCGGATCAACACCTTCCTGATCCAGTCCCCAGACAAAAAGGTTTTGTCCGTAGAAAGAAACCCTTGCTTTTTCAACAAAATCAGCAAATTTCGGCAAAGTATAGCCAAATGTCACCTCCCTTAACTTCACATAAGAGGCATCAAAAAAGCTTGTGGCACTAGGCGTTCCCATACCATGGTAATGATAAGCACCATAATCTTCGGCAGCAATTGTTATATCATTAGGTTCTCCTGAAGGCAATACACCGGGCACAACAATTCCATCTTCACGTATTGTATTTCCACCAGATGTAGGTTGTGCAGTAGCTTCCAACATACCTGAATACATCCCCCACATATGAGAAAGCGAGTAGTAAGTTCCTCCCTGCTGAATATCCAACAATACACTAACATCAAAATTTTTATATTTAAAAGCATTCCGGATTCCCAAATTGTAATCAGGCAAAGCAGAACCAATCTTCTTCAAAGCTGATCTCTGATAAAATCCGGTATCAGGATCAACAATTTTATTTCCACTGTCATCATACACATAGTCATAGCCCCACAACATCTGATAAGGATCACCAACTGAAGCATTCAGGTAAGCTCCTCCAAAGGGGGCAGCAGCAATCTGAAGTTTATCAAGACCGGCAGGAAGTTCAACAACTTCATTGTCATTTTTAGAATAATTGACACTTATATCCCATTGGAAATCGGAAATTTTCACGGGTGTACCATAAACTAAAACTTCAACCCCCTTATTCTCAATTTCTCCGGCATTAATAACCTTTGAAGTAAAACCGGTGGATCCACTTATCTCAATTGGTACAATCTGATCCGTAGTATTTCTCTTATACCAGCTAAAATCAAATCCGACTCTGTTTGCAAGGAAAGCTCCCTCCAATCCAAACTCTATCTCTGACGTAGATTCAGGTTTCAGATCAGGATAATTGAGGCGTCTGTTATTAGAAAATTGCCGGGTATTATTAAAGGCATCACCAACAAGATAGGTTTGGATTACACGATAAGGATCGGTACCATTACCTGTACGTGAGATATTAAACCTTACTTTGGCAAAGTTCATCCAATTAACGTCAATAACCTCTGAAGGAATAAAACTAAATGAAGCAGCAGGATAAAAATAACTATTATCTCCATTTGGCAAAGTAGAATCAAAATCTTTTCGGGCAGTAATATCAACATATGCTAAATTTCTATACCCTACACTTGCCATAGCAAACCAGCTGTTAACTTCACGTTCTTCCTTATATGTCTCAACAATCGGCATGTTATTGGAGTTATTTACATTCCACAAACCACCAACTGCCAATCCTCCATCGGTCTCGGAAGTAACCCTGTTATATTCAGAAACTCGTCTATTAGCTCCCAGCGTCCCCATTAAATTCAAGTCGCCAAAATTGTCATTGAAACTAATCTTTCCTTCATAATTGGTTTCAACAAACTGGCGGGTACTGGATTCATAAGCCGACAAAGCCTGTGATCCCGGAGCCACACGCTCCCTGGTATTAAAGGTATAAGTATCCAGATAGACATTTCCTTCAGCACTTAAATAATCAGTGATATTAATTTTCAGCCCAGCGGTTCCATAAATCCGTTTTCTGTCATCATCTGAATAGTTTTCATTAACAGTCCAGTAAGGGTTGTCTGAATACAAAGGATTTGGATTATTTACCGAAATTCTATTCCAGGTTCTTTGAGTGCCATCAGGATTTTTATAATTACTGAGTTTATCCATATCCAGCTGACGCTGTCCCCATTGAAAGAACTTCTGAAAAACTGAATTATCATGATACCCGAAAATAGGCCGGCCTTTTGTATAGGTATCAACATAATTAACGGTTGACTTCACTTCCAAAACTTCATCAAAGAAACTTGATGAACCATTGATGTTAAATGTGTGCTTATCCTGGCTGGAATTAGGGATGGTACCTGTCTTATTAACATTGCTATACCCGACCCGCAAAGCAGAATTTTCACTGGAAGTACTTACAGAAACAGAATTTTGATAAGCAACTCCTGTTTCAAAGAAATCTTCCACATCATTTTCAGGAGCTTTCCATTCTCCCGTTTGCGGGGTTGATGTAATCCCCTGTTCGTAGTCAGATATACCCCACCAATGCAAAACCTGTTGCCCTTCATATCTGGGGCCCCAGCTTTCATCGGTATCATACGACACCGTTTGATATTCTACTCCGTTGATAGTGGTAGAACCAAAACCACCATATCCTCCACCATATTCTCTTTGCAAAGGAGGCAAAACTGAAATTTCCTCAAATGTAACACCCGAATTAACTTCCACACTAAAGTCTTTCCTTCCTCTGGTACCTGACTTTGTGGTTATCATTATCACACCATTCTGTCCACGGCTACCATACAGAGCAGAAGCAGCACTACCTTTAAGTATATTCACACTTTCAATATCATAACTATTCAGGTCATTGACCATTGATCCATAATCAATTCCACCACCTCCTGATTGAGTGCTGGTAGTATTAAAGTTTTGATTATCCAACGGCACACCATCAACCACATAAAGCGGCTGATTGTTCCCTGTCAGCGAACTTGCTCCACGAATCAAAACATTTTGTGAACCGGCAAAATTAGATCCTGAAATCTGAACACCTGCCACCTTACCTGCAAGGGCAGAGATCGGACTTGAATTATTTGCAGCAGTCAACTCCTCTGCATTTACGTTCTGAGCCGCATACCCCAAAGATTTCTTCTCTCTTGAAATCCCCAATGCAGTTACCACCACTTCATCCATGGCAATGGCCTCATCAACCATTGCTAGATCAACGGTGGTTTGTCCGCTGAGAGCAATTTCCTGAGTCTGCATACCAATAAAGGAAAAGACCAAAGTTTCTGAACCTTCAGGTACATTCAAAGAATAAGCACCATCAATATTGGTAACTGTACCAATAGTAGTGCCTTTAACGAATACGGAAACACCCGGAACAGGCTCCCCGGTTTCACTTCCCGTAACAGTTCCACTTATGGTTTGGGCTTGTGCCAGAACAGACCCCAGCCCAATTACCATGAGGAACGAAAGTGCTAAAAGTACTTTCTTCATAGATTAATAGGTTTAAAATTAAAAATATAGGACAATGAAATCAAATTACAATTTCTGAAAACAAATGTCAATTTTCATCAACAATAATGTCAACAATAAAGTCTCTAAAGCTCTTGACAAAACAATAAGTCGTGGTTATTGTTTGTTACAAAATTAGGCTTTTTTTCAACAACTCAAAATATTAAAAGTATTTTTTACAGCAAAAAACAATTTATAAAGCCTAAATTCCTCCAAATAATTACCTTTTTGCTGAACCACCCCTTCATTTTTTCACTCCATCAATCTGTTTAATACAAATAATTGATCGCCACCCCCTGTTTTTATATGTTTCGTTTAATTTTTTCATTAAGCCTTTATTTCAATTACTTACAAAATTTTTTGGTTTCATTTTATTACCCCTGAAAATGAAATAAAGAAAAGCAACAATCCTCTCAAAACCTCAAAACACCTAACAAAAGTTAAATATCCTATAAAGAGTAATAGCAGAAGAAATCAGCAGATAGGTGTAAGCTCATCTAAAATAATAGAAGGAAAGAAAATCTCTAAGATTAAAACCCGGGAAGGAATGATCAATAGATCTTTAGACATTAGAAGCTATAGGTTAGATAAAATCGTAAGACATTGACATTCTGTGTTTTATCAAAAACAATCATTTAAACTTAACGATTTAATTTCAGATCTTTGAAAGACAACCCCTGCCCAGGAAGGCAAAGCCGGAATGAGCCCGGGGTTAATCGACCGACACCACATGGTCTCTGAAAGAGGCCAACAAAAACCGAAAGAAAGAGAACAGCTCCGATTAAAACACCTCTCCTAACGTCCCTGAAAGGGGCAAATTTGAATAACCCCGGGCCATGAAGGCGAAGCCGGAATGAGCCCGGGGATAATCGACCGACACTACGAGGTCTCTGAAAGAGGCCAACAATAACCGAAAGAAAGAGAACAGCTCCGGTAAAAACACAACAACCAAATCTAATTCTTTCACCCGTGCCGGGGCTTTACCCTTTATCCTGTCATATACAAGCTACCATGCTGTCGCCCCCCGGAGCTGGAACAAACGGATTGAAAGGTAGTTTCATCACCATACTTTTCCTTTATCCTGGGAGAAAAACAAAGTTCATTCGTTTTGCTGGCGAAAACGGGACAGCTGGATGAAGCGGAAGTTTGGGTTATCAGTCAACAAAAAAGCACCGACAAAAGATCTTTGCCGGTGCTTCCTATATCAAAATGAACATCACTTTACCAAAATCAGGCAAATAAAACGTTTGTCGAACGGAACTAGTAAAATCAGTTTTTTCTACTCTCCAAAAACATCAATACAACCATATATAAATCAAAAAGGGACCGTTTCATTAAAACTGAAACGATCCCTTTCCTTAATCAAATATCGAAATAATTAAAAAATCACACTATTTGGCAGGTTCTTCTTTAAAGATTTCTTAGACATTTTATTTCCCTGAATTGAAAAATCAGGACCGGATACTACATCTTCGGTTCTTTCCTTTAAGGTAGAGAAAACAGTAAGACCTCTATAACTTCCTGCTTCTACACTAGCTGATTTCGTTTCTTCCTCAACAGGTGTGAATACCAAGTCATAATATCCATCAACCCAGCCACCTGCGGCTTCACTATCAATTAAATATCCATCACCTACACTAGACTCAGCAATAATAAGGTTGCCTTGCATGTTGAAGGTAAAATCAATCACTGAGGTAGTACTAACACCACCGGCATCAGTAGTGTAAAGAGTTGCATCATAAACGCCACTACTCAGTTCAAAATCAGGCAAAGTTTGTGGAGCAATAGACAACATACTGTTTGCAGCATCAAAATCAGCAATGATTTCAACGGCATAATCAACACCAGTAATAATCAAAGAGCTTTCATCGCTACCTTCTGAAATTGAAACTTCCATTTCTGTAGGACCATCACCAAATTGAGATTCACCAGACATTATAAAATCACCCATAAAGTCCGATTTACTATAAGAAACAGCTTCTTCAGAGTAATAAAAGATCTCAGAGAATTCGCCGAGGATGGTACCATCTTCATAATGGAACATCAGTCCTAAAGAATAAATGGTTACACCTTTTGAATTAACTTCAACAGAAGTATCAATATCACCGCTGGGTGAAACGTAAACCATTTGTCCCATATACTCTAGGCCGGTAGCCTGATTTTCAGGAATTATAACCTTGCCATCTTCTTCGTAATAGTAAAAAGCAAGTCCGTAACCGCCAGCATATAAATCAGAGAGATAGAATAAGTTTTTGTATTCACTCTCCTCATTATCAGGATCAGCATCTATTGCTGCGGAAATAGATTGACTCCAAACATCACTATAAGCATTAGATTCATATTCTCCTACTTCACCAGGAATCTCTTCATATTCGACATCATTGAAGTCTTCAATTTTTAGGTTAGCAGCAATGAAAGCTTCCTTGGTCATATAAATAATAGTTGGACTTGAAGCTCCATAAGCAGCACCATTATTATATCCAGCTTCACTGAAATATAAAGATGATGCTGGAAATGTAATTACATCTCCATTTTTCCTCCCAAGTGGATTTGCATCTTTATCATCAGAGATATTTCCAAACAATGATCCTATAGAAATCATTCCATACCCCCAGTCAACACCAATCTCATGGGCAAACATAAAAACTTCTCCTGTTGCATTATCAATCTCAATTGTAGTAGTATAATCTTTACTTTCATCAAAATCGCCTGGATCGTTATACGGATATCCGTCATGAATTCCATCTTCATCAGTGCCAGTAGCTACGTCATAAACATTTTTAAACCTATAACGTACAGCCCCTGAGACTTCTGCTTTTTCTGCCTGAACATACATTGGATAAGAACTTACTCCATATCCTCCGGAAAATGCGCCATCCACATAAATCATTGGCTCATCAACAGAAACCCATTGAATCCTTGTAGCATTGGCTTCAACATAGGGTATTTGAGAAGAGTAAGGATTTACAAATTCATCTCCTTCAACAGCAAGTTTCAGGTTATATGTTGTACCTTCAGCAGCCGTCGGAAAAGTAACTTTAAAATCCACTTCTGTCTCGCCATCTGCAAAACTAACTGTTTCAGGAACCTCGAATACATCATCATCATTTATTTCCTGAACAATAGGAACCTCTACTGCACCTGAAGAAACCTCACGCGCTATAGTAAGAGTCATCTCTGTAGCTTCAGTTGGCTCCAATTCTATCAATTGGGGATTAGATGCAGGAAAATAAACTCCCTGACATCCTTCCGGCACTTCAGGACTTGGAGTAACCGAATCTTCAAAATCATCACAGGCACTAAATGTAAAAACTGCCAGGACTGAAATTGCTATAAAAATTTTATTTAGTTTCATATTTGAATATTCTTTAGGGTAAAACATTAAAGATCAGCAACCGGTTCCGGAGCAGGAACAGAAGGATTATTATCGCCTTCTGACAATCCAGGATTGGCCTGAATCTCTGACTCAGGTATTCTCCACAACAAAATCGGATCATCCGGTGCAATATTAAACACCATGGTAGCATTTGGAAAACCACCACCTCTACGATCAACACCTGTTTCTAACCGCATAACATCAAACCAGTTTAATCCTTCTCCCCACAATTCAATGCGACGTTGACGGAAGACTTCTTCCTGAATTCCATCTGGAGAAGTGGCCTCACAAACATAAGCTGGATTTCGGTAAGCTTTAACAAATTCCTCCAGTGTAGTCTTTCCAGCATCAGGAGCTCCACCTTTTGCCTGTGCTTCGGCTTTAATCAAATACATCTCCTCAATACGCATCAAAGGAATATCACTGGCATTAGTTGAAGAACCAGCCTCTTCATTATACGGTGCAAATTTCACTTGAGTAAAAGGGGCAAAATCATAATCAGCAATTATTCCTTCATAAGCATTATTAAGATTCGGAGATTCTTGATATTCATCTAACCACCAACCTTTTCTAACATCATCCTCTTCAATAGTTTCATAAAGAGCTTTATTGATTTGTTTTCCTTTCGAATACCAGGCATATCCATAATTTAGAGATCCCATATGAGATAACCAGTTCACAATACCTGAAGTAACAACATCGTCAGTTTCTGCTATTTTAATTCCCCACATCCAGTTTGGCTCGTCCATGGTCCAGAAAGAAGGCTTGCTAACATCAGAAATCCCGGCAGGACTAACACCATCCGCCATGGCATTTTCAATTGCCTTAGTGGCATCGGCGGCAGCTTCAGTCCATTTCTCCATACTTAAATTAATACGTGCTCTAAGGCCATAAGCAACATATAAACTAAAGAATCGTTTATCCTCAGCCTTTTCTGTTATAACAGTTCTGGTTATTCCAGACTGTTTTGCACTTTCCAGTAATTCCAAAGCTGCTGAAATGTCAGAACTAATTAAACTATATACTTCTTCTACACTGCTGCGAGGTGTTCCATTTTGGGCAGCAACTTCAGCATTTTCATCAGTTATAATAGGAACACAAGGCTCTTGCTGATGCCCAACATATTTAAACTGATATAGTTGGGCCAAAACCCAATAATTGAAAGCCCGGGTTGCCAACCCCTGTGCCAAATAGAACTGAGAAGTAGGATCCTCAACATCAGCTGGAATGTTAGCAATAACATTATTAGCTGCATAGATCATTGAATACATATCGTTCCAAATAATCTGGCTCTCATAGGAAGTATAGTCTCTATCGGAGTAATCCAGGCTGTTACCTGTCCAGTTATAACCATTATCTTCACTCACCACATCATAACCATTGGCATCAGTGAATAACATAACAGAGGGATACCCGAAATCATTATGACGCTCAGCACCAATTGCATCCTCATTGGGCATATACTGACTAAACTGAGCAAAAATGGCATTCACCCCAGCAACAGCTTTATCGGGATCCTTACTCACAACTTCCTCCTTCTGATCAGAGGTAATAATGGATCCTTCCGGTTGCGTATCAAGTTTATCCTCACATCCAACAAACAGCGAGATGACAGGAACCATTAACGCAATAATATATTTTTTATTCATAGTACAAATCATTTAAAATTATTAGAATACTAAGCTAAGACCTCCTGATATTGTTCTGATTGGAGTATAACGCGCAGTAGTTGCAGCGGTAAAACTCTGACGGGGGTCTAACCCTTTACGACTTGTAAGTAAAGCAACATTATCGGCACTAAAATATATACGAAGCTTCTCAATATTAAATGTGCTAACTAAGTCGGAAGGAAGCGTATAACCAATTGTAATATTATTAATACTTAAATAGTCTGAACTGGTTAAGAATCTAGTAGAGGTTGAGTTCGCATACCTGTCATTAGCATCCAGTCGAGGCACATCTGTGTTTTTGTTATCGGGCCTCCAGGCATTGTAAATATCTTTATGCCAGTTATTTCCCGCAAAGCTTGAAGTCCCACCATGCATCAATCGAGCATAACCTGAATCGTAAATATCACCACCCAACTGATACGAAGCCTGAACAGAAGCATCAAAACCAAAGGCTTCAACTGAAGTTCCAAGACCTCCATAAACGGTAGGCAAGAGATCATCAGTCATTACTTTGTAAGACTGAGCTAATGTATAATCAGCTGTCCTTATCCGGGTACCTTCTTCATTTTCGGCCCAATACAACGCCTCTCCGGTTTCAGAATCTACACCGGCATAATCTACCAGATACATATGATACATAGACTCACCCTCTCTGTAGATTCTGGATCCATCAATCATTTCCCCTTCAAGATCAGGATGCAATTCATTAATCTTATTTTTTACAAATGTGGCATTGGCATTAACATTCCAAACCAGGTTATTTCTGTTAAAAATATTGTAGCTGAGATCAACTTCAATACCGGAGTTGGTCATTGACCCAATATTCATAGGAACAGATGTATACCCATTACTTCCGGCAACCGGTTTGTAATAAAGCATATCGCTTGACTTTCTTCCGAAATATTCCACAGTCCCAATTAATTGGTTGCGAAGCATTGCGAAGTCAAGACCTACGTTGTATGACGTTGAAGTTTCCCATGTGATATCCTTATTCCCTTTATAACTTAAAGCACCATCAGAGAATACACCATCGGCACCAGACATTCTGAATTGATCAAGATAGGCATAATAGTTACCAATATTATCATTACCCTGCTCGCCATAAGAGGCTTTCAATTTGAGCATATCAAGCCAGTCAGCTGACAAAAAAGGTTCCTTGGTAATAATCCATGCAGCACTCGCAGACCAAAAATCACCCCATCTATTATCGGGGTGGAAACGACTTGAAGCATCACGGCGATAAGCAACATTACCAAAATAAGTTTCCTTATATGAATAATTCACACGGCCAAATATTCCCTGTGTGGCATAAGTATCTAAAGCGCCACCACCATTGACATTATCAATCACATTATTAACATAGTAACTTTCAGGGTTATATAAATTTTGTCCGTTAGCATAAATGTACTCCGTTCTATAGTCATAACCGTCATATCCTATAGTAACATCAATACTATTATCCTCTCCGATTGTCTTTTGATAACTTCCAATATACTGTTGGTTAAATCCAACTGTCCGGGTTTGTTCTTGATAAGCAGTACCTCCATAAGAAGCACTTTGTCCCATATAAGCATTTCCTAAATCACCATATCTGGTATTATCCACATTCAAACCATACCTGGCAATTAACTTCAATCCTTGAACAGGACTTAATTCTGCATGCCACGAACTGTTAACAATATCCATCAAATAATCTGTCTTATTGTAAGTCAAGTCACCAGCAGGGTTAGCGATTGACATGAAAGATCGTGAATAATTTGTGCTCACACCATCACCATAATCATAAACTTTACGCCCATTATTAATCATAATTTGGCCATTTTCGCCATCACGAACATACAACGGATAGACTGGCGCGATATAGTTGGCAACAAAAAAAGCGTTTCCGCTGGAACTGGTATTGGTTTGTTCCTCAGGATAATCGCTCTGTACATTGTTATAATTAACATTAGCACCAACTTTCAACCATTCAGTAACTTCATGGTCTCCTTTAAAACGGCCAGAAAACCGTTCAAAACCGGAACCTGAGATTACTCCCTGGTCATCCAAATAACCGAAAGAAACATAATAACTCTGTTTTTCGGTTCCACCGGAAATTGAAATATTATATTCCTGCCGTGGATTATTTTGGAAAGTCTCATCAGCCCAATCATCGGGGGTATAAAAATACTCTCCATCGCTATACCCCAAAGTAGCATGTGGATTTAACTTTCCATTCGCTCCAATTAATAATTCCCCATCAGGAACAGTAAACACGGTATAGCCCAATCCACCTTCAGTTTCAGATGTTATTGTTGAATTGGCATAAATATTAGCATCAACCGGTGAATAGCCAAGATTATAGATTCCAGCATTATAAATAGCTCTATAAGCAGTTTCCATATAATTTTTGGAACTGGTCAAAACATCATAGTTTTCAACCGCGCGTGAATTAAAACCATATTTAACATTCAAGTTAACTTTAGCTTTACCACTACCCTCTTTGGTGGTAATCATTATAATACCATTGGCCCCACGAGCGCCATAAAGAGCTGTAGATGCGGCATCCTTCAGAACAGTCATTGACTTAATATCGGAAGTATTGATAGAAGACAAATCTCCATCAAACGGAATTCCGTCAACAACATATAACGGATCAGTACCGGCATTAATAGAACCGACTCCACGAACCCTAACTGTTGCTTCAGAACCGGGCTGACCATTATTACTCAACACCTGCACACCTGCAACGGCTCCTGATAATGCTTGCGAAACATTAGAAACCTGACGTTTCTCAATTTTTTCAGAACTAACCTCAGCTGCAGAACCGGTAAATGAACCTTTGGTAGAAGTACCGTAAGCTACTACAATTACTTCATCCATAGCAAATGATTCATCAACCATTCCGACATTTATAGTGCTCTGCCCTTCATAAATAACCTCCTGGGTTTGCATTCCAATAAATGAGAAAACAATAGTTTCTGCATCTTCCGGTACATTTAATGAGTATGTACCATCTACCTGGGTAACTGTACCCACAGTAGTTCCTTTAACAAAAACGGAGACACCGGGTATCGGCATACCGTCTTCACTTCCCGTAACAGTTCCTGTAATAGTTTGTGCTTGTGCTAAAACACTACCAAGCCCAAAAACCATGAGGAACGAAAGTGCTAAAAGTACTTTCTTCATAGATTATAGGTTTAAAATTAAAAAATAGAACAATAAGAAAACATTCCAATTTAGGAAATGTTTCCAACTTTTATTAGAATTTAACACATGATTTTTATCACAAAATTCTGCTCAAAAGCAGAATCATGACCTTTATCAGGTCTTTTCAAACATTTCGTTAAGGCGAAGGGAGGTTTTGGCAAGTTTCTGTCACAAATATATAACTTTTTGCTTTCAAAAAATAACCTAACCTGTTTTTTTTGATTTTTATCACAGTTTTACCCCCTATTCTGCCAAACAGATAGTCGTTTTTTTAACTATTATTCAGACTACACCCCTAAAAAATGGGGTAACATAACACAAACAAGCCTTTTTATCTTGAGTCCACCCTACATAAACGAAGCTTGCACAACAGCAGGTATGTTTTTTTTCTGCTGTAACCCTAAAAAAACAAACAATAGAAGATTTGGTTTAAATGTTAGTGAGATTTTGGTGAGTAGTGAGTAGTCAGTAGTCAGTAGTCAGTAGTCAGTAGTCAGTAGTCAGTAGTCAGTAGTCAGTAGTCAGTAGTCAGTAGTCAGTAGTCAGTAGTCAGTAGTCAGTAGTCAGTAGTCAGTAGTCAGTAGTTTGTTATCAGAAGAGTAGTTGATGTTTGAGAATTTGGAGGTTGGAAGTTGGAGGTTAGAATACGGGGTCTGTCAGCTCTTAGCTCACCTCTCACTCCTCAACTCTCAACTCTCTCCCCTCACATTCCCCATCTCATCGAAAGCCATTCGTTTTGAAAAAAGGATACTCAGAACAAGCGTTAACGTACATCCCACAAATATGGCCAACATAATCATCACCTGATATTTAATGGCAACGGCGGGGGAAGCTCCACCAAGAATTTGTCCGGTCATCATGCCGGGAAGTGAAATAAGTCCAATTACTGACATCGTTGCAAGTAACGGATTGAGGCCTTTTATTAGAGCATCCTGTATAAAAGGCCTCAGAGCAAGTCGGGAACTCCCGCTATTGGTCAGGAGAAAGTAATACAACTCTCTGTCCTTGTGAAGTCCTTTAAAGAAGGCCGTTAAACCGACTATATTATGATTAAGAGAGTTCCCAAGTACCATTCCCGAGATGGGGACAAAGTAACGGGCATCAAAGAAATAACCGGACTTTATAACCAGTCCCAGGAAGAATCCGTCAATAATAGTCATGGATATTAACCCGGCAATGATAAAAGGAAGCAAAAATTGCTTCCAGGAGATTCCCACTCTTTTTACCACGGTTGCTCCTCCAACCATAACCATTATTAAAACCCAGGCAGTGTTAATCCATGCATTGTTTTTCTCAAAAATCCATTCCAGGTAAACAGCGACCAAAAAAAGTTGGACAATCATCCGGAGCACACTTATTATAAGATCACCGTTTAACGTTACCTTATAATAACGGAATATCAAAACCGGAATAACCAAAATTGAAAACCCTAAAAGTAAATCCCAAAGTTTTATATCAATCATAGCAATTTATTATAGTTCTTGGCTCTTAGCTCATTCCTCAACCCTGTACCCCTAACCTCACCTCCTGCTCCATGGCTGCCCCCCATTCATGATGATGACTGGAAGAAATAACCGTTTTATCTTTAAGTCCACTGACAACTTTCAATAGTTTAAGGATGGCATCATCATCTAAGGAGGAAGTGGGTTCATCCAGTAAAACAATATCCCGATCCAACGAAAGACAAACCGCTATAACCACCCGTTGTTTTTGTCCTCCACTCATTTCATCGAAGGGGCGCACAAACATTTCCTTTTCCAACCCCAGCTGCCCCATAAGTAATTCAACGTCCCTTCGTTTGGATGAAACATTCAACATCCTGGTCAGTTCATCCCCATTGGAAACAGGTAAATTGATGTTTTGGGGAACATAAGCAATCTGTGAGCGAATATCTTTCACGGTATCTCTTCCCAGTTTCATCCCTCCCACTTGCACCGATCCACTATGAGGCTTCACATATCCCTGTATGATTTTCAGGACTGATGATTTGCCGGTACCCGAGTGGCCTGTAATACAAACTTTACTTCCTGCCTGCACAGAAAAAGAAAGGTTTTCAAAGATGGTTCCGGTTGAATATTTCAAAGTAACATTGTCAAATGATATCATATTATAATGTGTGGTCTATAATTATTTACAACAATCAGAAATACCGAACATACAAATATTTAGTGTCTTACTTCTAATATTCGTGTTTTTTTTGGCAAAATATTTTTAAAATGGCTACGCCATTTTCTTTGACGTCCACGAATTCTTGCAAGCAAGCGGCATAGCCGAGCGTCACGAATTAAACGAATTTGAGTCGCACTTGAAGTGCGACTTTAAACGGCTTCGTCGTCAAGAAAAGCTGGTTTTCAGCTTTTAATTCGTGGACAAACAAAGTAATAGTTTTTCCCTGACACCTTTCTAGAAAATATAATCTCACCTCCCTGACAGGACTAATCTCAAACACTCACGCCATCCTCAGCTCTCATTTCTCAACCTCAACCTCAGCCTTAACCTTAGCCTCAACTCTCAATTCTCAAGCTCAGCCTCAACCCCCAACCTCCCTCCTGCCCATTTTTATTTTCCCCGCCTTATGTTTATCTTTGCACGTTCGAAAAGACTTTAAACAGATAACTAATGATAAAAATAACATTACCTGACCAATCGGTACGTGAATATGCGGAAGGCATCACCGGTGAGGAAATCGCCAGGGATATCAGTCCCCGCCTGGCCAAAGAAGTACTGGCCATCACTGTGAACGATCAGTTGTACGATCTTCACCGACCGATTAAAGAGGACGCCAATATCAAACTCCATAAGTGGGAAGATGCAGAAGGCAAACATGCATTCTGGCACTCATCAGCCCACCTGTTGGCCGAAGCTTTAGAAGCGCTCTACCCCGGAATCAAATTTGGTATCGGTCCCGCCATCGAAAACGGTTTTTATTACGACGTGGATCCGGGCGACCGGGTAATTACAGATGCCGACCTGCCAAAGATTGAGAAAAAAATGCAGGAGCTGGCCCGCCAGAAAATGGAGTATCAGAGACGCGATGTCACCAAACAGGAAGCCATCGAGTTTTTTGAGAAGAAAGGTGATCCCTATAAAGTGGAACTGATCAGCGAGCTGGAAGACGGTACCATCACATTTTATGAGCAGGGAAATTTTACTGACCTTTGTCGTGGACCTCACCTGCCCAACACAGCATCCATCAAAGCCATCAAACTTCTGAGTATTGCAGGAGCTTACTGGCGCGGTGATGAGAAACGCAAACAGCTTACCCGTGTTTATGGTATCACTTTTCCAAAGCAAAAATTACTGGAAGAACATTTGCAAAAGCTCGAAGAAGCAGCCAAGCGGGATCACCGGAAATTGGGGAAAGAGCTGGAGCTTTTTGCCTTTTCACAACGCGTAGGACAGGGACTGCCATTATGGCTACCCAAAGGAGCTAAACTGCGCGAACGTCTGGAAAATTTCCTGAAAAAAGTCCAGTTAAAATACGGCTACGAGCAGGTGATCACACCACATATCGGACAGAAAGAGTTGTATGAGACCTCCGGTCACTATGCAAAGTACGGAGCCGATTCTTTTCAGCCTATTCACACACCCGCCGAAGGTGAAGAGTTTCTGTTGAAACCCATGAACTGCCCGCACCACTGCGAGATATACAACGTTAAACCCCACTCCTACCGTGACCTTCCGGTTCGTTTTGCCGAATTTGGAACGGTTTACCGCTATGAACAAAGTGGCGAGTTACACGGTTTAACACGGGTACGCGGCTTTACCCAGGACGATGCCCATATTTTCTGTCGCCCCGATCAGTTAAAAGATGAATTCAAGAAAGTGATTGACATCATCTTTTACATTTTCAAGGCGTTGGATTTTAAAGATTACATCGCTCAGATTTCTTTACGCGATCCCGACAACAAGGAAAAGTACATCGGGTCTGATGAAAACTGGGAAAAAGCAGAGCAGGCAATTATCGAAGCTTGTGATGAAAAAGGTCTGGAAACAGTGGTTGAAACCGGAGAAGCAGCCTTTTACGGGCCTAAACTGGACTTCATGGTGCGTGACGCCATAGGACGGAAGTGGCAGCTGGGAACCATTCAGGTGGATTACAACCTGCCCGAACGGTTCAATCTGGAATACATCGGTCAGGATAATCAAAAGCATCGTCCCATCATGATCCACCGGGCTCCTTTTGGAAGTATGGAACGTTTTGTGGCCGTATTGATTGAGCACACAGCAGGAAAATTCCCGTTGTGGCTGACTCCTGAGCAGGTAGTTATTCTGCCCATCAGCGAAAAATTCAATGAATACGCAAAAAATGTTTCAAATTTCCTGAATAATTCCGATATTCGCGCCGTATTAGATGAGCGTAATGAGAAGATAGGTAAAAAGATACGCGATAATGAATTAAAGCGCATCCCTTACCTGTTGATTGTTGGTGAGAAAGAAGCAGAAAACAACCAGGTATCTGTACGCAGACAAGGTGAAGGAGACCAGGGTGTTATGTCGCTCAAAGAATTTGCTTCCTTCATTAAAAATGAAGAGCAGAAACTTTTGGAAGAAATAGAAAAGTAAGACCTCAGCAAAAGAGGTTACAGAATAAATTAACCAAATCGAATTGTTTAACTAAAAGGGATCTTTAAAACAGGCAATATTCAGAAGATGATTAAAATTTAGGATGATTACCCTGATTTTTTCGGATCAAAGCGAAAGTTTGCATTTTTAAAGATTACCTAAAAGTAAAGGAGGGTTTAGATATAGGAAGACCAAGAAAAAATACCGGACGCAACCCCAAAGATGAACTCAGGTACAGGACAAATCGTCAAATCCGGGTGCCTCAGGTACGACTGGTAGGCGATAACCTTGAGAATCCGGGGGTTTACCCGACACAGGAAGCCATGAAAATGGCTGATGAACTGGAATTGGACTTGGTGGAGATTTCACCAAAGGCTGATCCTCCAGTATGTCGGATCATTGATTATCAAAAGTTCCTCTATCAACAAAAGAAGAAACAAAAGGAACAGAAGCAGAAAGCAGTTCAGGTTTCGGTTAAGGAGGTCAGATTTGGCCCCAACACCGATGAACATGACTACAATTTCAAGCTGAAACATGCGGAAAAATTCCTCAATGACGGCGATAAAGTGAAAGCTTTCGTATTCTTCAAAGGACGAAGCATCCTGTTTAAGGAAAAAGGCGAGATTCTATTGCTCCGCCTGGCTCAGGACCTTGAAGAGTTAGGAAAAGTGGAACAGCTGCCCAAACTGGAAGGAAAACGCATGACCATGTTTCTTTCGCCCAAGAAGAAAAAGTAGTTGTCTATTTTTTGAACTAAATATATAGAACAATGCCAAAAATGAAGACGAATTCCAGTGCGAAAAAGCGTTTTTCAATCACTGGAAGCGGAAAAATCAAGCGTAAGCACGCTTTTAAAAGTCACATTCTGACTAAGAAATCGACTAAAAGAAAGCGTAACCTGACTTATTTTGGTGAGGTACACAAAGCTGACACAAACAACGTGAAGCTTCAGCTTGCCATGAAGTAAGTTAGAGGTTAGGGATTAGAAGTTAGAGATTAGACATTAGAAAATGCCAATTTCCGTGAAAGCTTCTCAAATCTCAATAACCAGTTGCTTACAAAATTATTTTTAATCATTGAATGAATTAGCAGGAAGAGCCCGCAGAAAGGGACGCTAACCATTCTAAAAAACAGTAAAAATGCCTAGATCAGTAAACACTGTTGCTTCAAGAGCACGAAGAAAAAAGGTGATGAAACTCACCAGAGGGTATTTTGGCCGTCGTAAAAACGTATGGACAGTTGCCAAAAATGCCTGGGAAAAGGGTATGGTTTATGCCTACCGTGACCGTAAAGCCAAGAAAAGAAACTTTCGCTCATTGTGGATTCAGCGTATCAACGCTGCTGCACGTCTCGAAGGCGTATCTTACAGCCGCCTGATGGGAATGATGAAAGATCAAAACATCGACATCAACCGTAAGGTTCTTGCCGACCTGGCTGTTAACCACCCCGATGCTTTCAAAGCTGTGGTGAAAAAAGCCATGAACAAGAACTAAACGTTCAGATAACATTTTTAAAGCCCGCAATTATTTTGATTGCGGGCTTTTTTTGTCTCTCTGCATTTCGTTTCCCCTGCCCCTCTGCCCCTCGTTTCCGAACGAGGGGCTTTCCTTCCGTCGTCTCCTGACGACAAAACTCAGGATATCAGCACACCGCTTTCTAAATAATTGATATCATTCGGAATTCTCGTCAGAGACAAGGGGTTGCAGCCCCCTCGATCGGAATCGAGGGGGAGAGAGCGGATTCGGACTTATATGTGAACTTTGAGTACTTTCTTTTTATCAAGGAAAACAAAATTTCACATAACATAGAAATTGAACTAATGAGATAATTCCCTCTTTAGTTCAACATATAATGGATTAGTAGAAAGTACATAACCACCCTCTTCAATTTCCATATTAAATTCTGTTTCGATTGTCAATTTCTCTTTTATTTTTTGAGAGAGACTCACAAATTTATTAAAACAAATTTCAGGTTCTCTTTCTGCAAACATAAAAGAAACACTTTCAACCTTTCCGGTGGATGTCGAAATACATTGTACACTACACTTGCTTTCGATAAGTTCATCAATCTCCTTCGGATTGAAAATTTCTTTGATAGAATTAATTATTAAACTTTTGGGTTTATAGTTGAATACTACAGGTTCAGGAATTTGTCCCGCAGCAGTTCTTGGACGAGGCAACTCATTAAATTCCCCATCAAAGTTTACATACTTATAAATTGTATCATTATCAAAAACAGATATCGTTTTTATTAGTGTATCTCCTAAAAAATGACTCTGACTTTTTGTGGTAATTCCAAATATAAGAACCAGGACTATTATAATTGAAGTTCGCATAAATGATGTTTTTTAAAAACAGTTTGATATATTAATAATATGGTCTATTGCATGAGGATAGCTTAAATTCGAACTTAAAGGTGAACTATACGAGTTGGTATATTGATTAAACAATTTAAGCCATTTTTGATAATCAGTTGAAGTTATGCTAAAAGGATTTTCCTGAAGAGATTGAATCCATCTTGTATATTGATCTTTAACCGATTGCGGCGCAGAGCTTTCATAAAATGCCATACAACAATTTGCTGCAGTAATATCCCTATACAACTTCGCCTCAAACTCAATATTAACATTTCCCGCCGCGTTATAATACTGCGAAATCCCTCCGGCATAAAAAGCATCCTGAAAAGCATGAAAAAACTCCTCTTTCAGTTTGCCTGATGAGATGGCATCATTGTTCCGAAAAGAAAAAGTTTTAGATGCGGGATCATAACCGGCAAAACCACCTAATGAACTATCCATCTTGAAATTGAATTTCTTTCCTTGAGCCACCAGTTCATTGTAGATGTATTCATCTGAACAGACTCCTATCAACTCATCCAATGCATCCTCCAATAAAAGAGTCTGAGACGGAAGTAGCATATTGTTTAAGGCAATACTATTGGTAAGTGGTTGTAATGAAGCTGAAGGCAAATATGCTCCTCCTCCACCTCCTAAAGTCCCAAATTCGGAAGAAGGTCGGGTAAACAAAGAACTACCACCACCTGCAGAACTAAAGGCTGCTGTGAAAACATACTGATCTTCGGAATGACAAACCCTCTTGGTAGAAGAATAACCGGCATAAGAGACTTCTAAATTGTAACAATACCTTATATGTAAAATTGTTACACTTTTCAACAGATTAGATGATTGATTTCTACTAGGCAAAAAACAATTTTTCACTTCTCCCTCCTCATACTTCCATCCATTGGCAAAACTACCATCCAAATGATTGAAAACAATCAAACCCGAGAAATCAGCTCCACGGTAATAATAATCGATGGAATCGATGCTTCCACCCGAAGCCAGGTATTCCTGATCAGGAATTACGGTCATCATAAAGCCGCGGGTGGTTCCGGTTTCTTCGTTGGTCTGAACCACAAAGCGGGTGCGGGAAGGCAAATCTTCATCTTTAGGACCAGACTGGCCACTTTTTAAGTCACCTATGCCATTTAAGGCCTCGATGTACGCCTCTTCATCCTACACACTATAAACGGGAACCTCCACATTCCTGATATGCTCAATACGGCGGGTCAGGCCACTTTCCCAGTCGCCAAGCAATGGAAGAGTCTGCTTTGGGCTGCCGGTGCTCTTGGTCTGAGATTTAAACTCCATTAGAACATCTCCACCTGTCTGACTGTAAAACCAGTCACACGCCGAGGAGAGGGACTCATAGTCAGGAACCACTTCTTCCTGAGCAGGATCAACTATTAATTCATCTTGTTCACAACTGATAAAAAACACGGAAAGAAAAAAAGAACAGGCCACACCTGTGGCGGAAAGAATCTTTTTCATGGGTATTAGGGTTTTAATTCAACAATAATGAGTAGTAAAATAAAGAAATTTTGAAATAAATTACAAGTTTTGGTTTTACCGATTAATTAATTTTTACCTCATCCTTTCTCTCACTGCCGCATGAGGTAATTTTCTTCGGTCCAAATCCAATAACAGAGATTATACATAAATCTCACACCATCTGTTCTGGTAGAATTTCCCATTCCCATGAACCATCGACCAAAATTCTCTATTTTCGGCCCTTAAATTTTCAAAAACAGAGAAATCCTATCCATTTGACATTCTCCCCCAAAAGAGCAAACTTATGTCAAATTATTTTTTACTAACAACCGAAAGCAACAAACATAAAACAACTAAACAACAACTACCTTCAACCTAAAACCCAAAACAATGGCAAATACATATCACCAAATGTATGTGCAGACTGTATTTGCAGTCAAATACAGAGATGCAGTCCTGGAAAAGAAATGGAGAGGAACCTTTTTCGGTGTTATGGGAAACCTAATCAACGAAAAAGGTTGCAAGAACATCATTGTCACCGGAGTGGAAGATCACGTGCATTGTTTTATTGGTCTCAAACCAACCTGGGCTGTTTCCGACCTGATGAAGATAGTTAAGGCAAAATCATCCAAATGGCTCAATGAAACCAATTACTTAGTTTCTGTCCATAAAGTCCCGTTTACTGCGTTACGCCATTAGCGGAAATTGCTCATTAACTCAAGTAAACTCCCCATTTCCGTTAATGGCAAGCCTTGTAAACGGAACCTTCTGAACAGAAACAGCGAACTTGAGAAACTTTACTTAGTTTATTGACGGACTCTACTTAAGCCATCGTTTCGAATGGCAAACAGGTTTTGGATGCTTTACCTACAACCAATCTCACATCCACCGGGTTTACCGATATATCCAAAACCAGGAAGAACATCACCGGAAAAAACAATTTCTGAAAGAATACACTCAATTACTGCAAGCTTTCAAGATAGATTATGATCCCAGATATATTTTTGATGAGTTGAAATGATGTCCTATGTCCTATGTAAAATTTGATTTAATAATTACCTGATTTCCATTAAAGCTCCATAGGAGCGAACCATATTATAATCCTGGAATTTATTCCAGGGGATTCCGGAGGATAAAAACCAAGCCCCAATAGCCACCTACCCTTTGCCCCCACTTATCATATTTTGTTATCTTTGTGTTTTGTCAATCTAGTAATCACAAAAACCTTACAATATGAAGATAGCATTGATTGGATACGGAAAAATGGGGAAAGAGATTGAAAAAATTGCTCAGTCGCGCGGTCATGAAATTGTGTCACGCATTGACCCTGTGGCCACAGGAGAGGACTTTGGCGATGGCAATTTTGAGAAGGCAGATGTGGCCATCGAATTCACCATTCCCAAAGTTGCTTTTTCCAACTATCAGAAATGCTTTGAGTACAACAAGCCGGTGGTTTCCGGAACTACCGGATGGCTGGATAAATTGCCCGAAATAAAAAAGGCATGTGAAAAGGACGGCCAGACGTTCTTTTATGCCTCCAATTTTAGTGTGGGAGTAAATATCCTTTTTGAACTTAACCGTCACCTGGCGAAAATCATGAACGATCTCGACGATTATGATGTGGAGATGACTGAAGTGCACCACACCCAGAAACTGGATGCCCCCAGTGGAACTGCCATCACCCTTGCTGAAGATCTGCTGGAAAATATCGATCGGAAGAAAGAGTGGAAACTCGACAAAGGAGAAAAAGAGAGCGATCTGGTTATAAGGGCAGAACGAGAAGGCGACGTGCCGGGAATTCACACCGTAAAATACGAATCGGAAGTGGATGAAATAACTATTCATCACAGTGCCAAGTCACGTCAGGGATTCGCTCTTGGCGCGGTTCTTGCTGCGGAATTCGCAGCTAAAAACAAAGGCTTCCTGGGCATGCGCGACATGCTTAAATTCTAACAATACAACACAGAGGCACAATGTCATACCGGCATTGTGTCTATGCGTTCAACAAAAACATAACCTACAATGATAAAACTGCAGAATGTAAAAAGGGCAAGTTGGATAAAATTCAGTTTAGCGGCCCTTTTATTTGTTTTATGGGTCATCTGGTTGGAGAACTTCTGGTTTTTACTGGGACTTCCTGTTATTTTTGACCTTTACATCACAAAGTTTATCCCCTGGGATGCCTGGAAAAAAACCAAGGACGGCAGCAAACCACCAGCATGGAAAGAGTGGCTCGACGCACTGGTTTTCGCTCTGGTTGCAGTTTATCTTATCAACATCTTTTTCTTTCAGAACTACAAGATTCCAACCTCCTCGCTGGAAAAAACGCTACTGGTTGGGGACCATCTTTTTGTGAGCAAGATGAGTTATGGTCCGAGAATTCCTCAGACTCCCCTCTCCTTCCCGTTGGTTCAGAATACGTTTCCGATCATCAATACCAAATCGTACAGTGAAAAGCCACAATGGGATTACAGGCGCCTGGCAGGTTTTGGAGAGGTCGAAAGAGGAGACATCGTGGTCTTCAACTTTCCTGCAGGAGATACCGTGGCATTTCTACAGCCCAATCCATCCTACTTCAACATCATCAGACAATACGGTCAAAGCCGCCTGAGAGGATCAGAAAATGGAGACTATCAAAATCTTCCGGAATACCAGCAACGCCTGATGGAACGAAAACTGGGTGCCGATTTTGTAAAAAACAATCCCAACGATTTTGGAGAAGTAATTGGTCGTCCTGTTGACAGACGCGACAACTATGTAAAAAGATGCGTAGCACTTCCGGGCGACACCTTTAAAATCAGGAATAATCAAATTTTCATCAACGGAGCATTGTTTGAGGAACCAGAAGGTGTTCAGCACAATTATCACATTATCACCGATGGAACCACGCTGAACAAAAAGTTTTATGAACGTTTGGATATCAGCGATCCGGAGCGGTATGCCGGACGACAGGGCCCTTACTACTCGCTGCCTTTGACACAGTCCATGGTGGACGAAATAAAAAAGATGCCTTTCATAGAACAGATTGCCATTGCCGAATCGGAACCTGACAGTTCCGGAATGCAGGTATTCCCCTACAGCAAAAACTTCCCCTGGAGTCGCGACAATTACGGTCCGGTTGTGATGCCTCAGAAAGGAACTACTGTTTCCATTTCGATGGAAAATATTCTTTTATATGAACGAGTAATCCGCAACTACGAAGGGAATTCACTGGAGGTAAAGAATCAGCAAATATACATAAACGGAGAACCGACTGAAGAGTACACCTTCCAGATGGATTACTATTTCATGCTGGGTGATAATCGCCACAACTCAGCCGATTCGAGATACTGGGGGTTTGTGCCCGAGGACCACATCATCGGCAAGCCGCTTTTGGTTTGGCTCTCACTGGATAAGAACAAGTCCTTTCCGATGAATATCCGCTGGAACAGATTCTTCAAATACGCAGGAGAATAAAATGATCCGACTGATTTACACAATAACGCTTTCAGTATTCATTATTTTTGCTGCCCTGTGGTTCCACATCATCTGGATACCACTGGCAGCATTAATTTTGTTATGGCTCAAATGGAGATACCGACACAGGTATGCCACATTGAAAAGTGATTTTGTACGAAATCATCCCAAGGTATTCACTACCCTGTCAGCTCTCTGGATTGCAGGGATAGGCTTAGGAATAGGACTTTTAATATATCGCTTCGGCGTGGAACTTATTTCAGTCCCTTCCGCATCCATGGAAAAAGCCATCAATCCCGGCGACTACATCATCGTCAATAAATTGATACCCGGACCGAGAAGGTTTCCTGAAGACCCGGAAAAATACTTCCGGATGAAGGGAACGTCGGATCTGAAAAGAGGTGATGTCATTCTTTTCAATTTTCCGGAAGGCGATACCATTCTGGAGAACAGACCCGATGAAAGCTATTACTACCTGAAGCGTCACTACAACAATTTTGACCGGCTAAGACAGATTCGCAAATGGGGCAACCTGGTTCCGTTGAAAGTCAAGAACCGTCCCCGTTTTGTAAAACGTGTTGCAGGGCTGCCCGGAGATACCATTACCATTTACAACGGAGTGCTGTTGATAAACAATCAGGAAGCCTATCTTGCCGGCACGGTCATAAAAAAATTTCGTTGGGACAATACGGAAAAGGCTTTTAAAAAAGCTGAACAACGCAAGTGCTTTCTAAACCATTATCAACAATCCGGCAATCTCATTGTAGAGATGACCCGGGAAGCTTTTCAACAATTACCGGACAGTATCAGTCAGCATCTGAATCCTGCCTTGCTCGAAAGAAATGTTCCGGACATTCACACCTTTCCCTTTGATAAATCAACCGGCTGGAACACCGATTTCATGGGGCCGGTAATTATCCCGGGCCGGGGAACTACCATTGATGTCTCACCTGAGAACATAAATATTTACAAACGTGCCATTACCGTTCATGAAGGGAACAGCTTATCGCTTAAAGAGGGACAGGTCTTTATTAACGGCAGGCCCCGAAAGAATTACACTTTTAAAATGGATTATTACTGGGTGATGGGTGACAACCGGCCAAAATCCTTCGACAGCCGATTTTGGGGGTTACTCCCCCAAAACCACATCATTGGAAAAATACCTGAAAAGTTTATACATTTAGGGGGAGAATGAGGGATGAGCAAAGAGAAATGAGTTTTAGGGTTTAGGTGCTCCTCTAATCACATCCAATAAATCATTCAACCGGACACTCATGATTTACAACATAATAAACCATTAAATACCACAACCATGCGCAAACAGTCATTTTCACTTTGGGGCTTTGTTATAGCGGCTCTGATACTTGTTTTCTTCTCTGTGCAGAATGCCGGTGAAGTTGCCTTTAAGTTTTTTATATGGGAACCCTACCTTCCCTTATCGGTATTGCTCATTGTGGCTTTCCTGCTGGGATTAATTGTGGGTATGATCTTCTCATTCCGTTCTTCCGGAAAAAAGAAAGAAAAATCCAAAGAAAAACCAATTGAACCTCCAAAGGAAGAAGATATCAAACCGGAATGGACGGAAAACACTGAGAAAGAGTAAAACTGAGAAAGATTACCCTATGTTGGAAACACCATTGCTTTGCCAGGCCTGCTTTGGGCCTGTGGAATATTTTGCGCAATTATCAAAGGGCAAAGCCATTATTGAGAAACATTCTCACTACACCAGACAAACATACCGGAACCGCTATAACATCATGGCGGCAAACGGTTCTTTATCCCTTACCATACCGGTGGAAAAGGAGAAAAACAGAAAGGTACATGACAAAGATATAAAAATTGCCTATCACACCCCCTGGCAACACAACCATTGGCAATCGTTGGTCTCTGCCTATAATTCGTCTCCTTTCTTTCAGTTCTATGCCGACGAGATTGAACCTTTTTTCACAAAAAAATATTCCCGTCTTTTTGATTTCAATCTGGACTCCACAAACCTAATCTGCGATTTACTGGGAATTGATGTTGAAATCAACTTCACTGAAGAATTTGTGAACTCGCAATCAGACGAAATACTGGACCTGAGAGAACATATCCATCCCAAAAAAACAATCAATCCTATACTCACCGGCACCTCAACAGTTCCTTACAAGCAGGTATTTGATGAGCGCCACGGGTTTCAGCCCAATCTGAGCATTCTCGATTTATTATTTAATAAAGGCCCCGAAGCGTTTTTGGTTCTTGAGGAAATGAAAGGGGAATAGAGTTTTGGGTTCTGTGTTGTGGAGTAAGTGGTGAGAAATGAGGGATGAGAGTTGAGCTATGAGCTTCTGCCTTCTGCCTCCTACCCCCTATCCTTCCCATCCATTTTCTCCCACAGTTCCACGCCCTGATTTACAATTTCTTCATGATCAAAAGCCAGTGGGGGCAACTCCTCAAGCGGAAACCATCTGGCATCCGATGCGTCATCAGCCCCTTTTACATCAGCAATCCCCTCCAGAGCCGATAAAAATGCCACAGTAACCGTTCGGTGACGGGGATCCCGCCCGACTTTTCCAAAAGCACCAATCTGATGAACTTTGCCCCCTCGAAGGCCGGTCTCTTCTTCCAGTTCACGAACAGCAGTGGTCTCAATGTCTTCATCCATTTCTGCAAAACCGCCCGGCAAGGCCCACATATCCTGAAAAGGGGGTTTCTCCCGTTTAATCAATAAAAGTTTTGCTTCCTTCAGAGAACTACCTGCCAATGCGACCACATCGGCTGTGACGGCAGGACGGGGATAATCGTAACAATATTTTTGTTGCATCAGACGAAATTATGACTTATTCGGAGGTTTGAATGATTCGTTTTATAACTCTTAGATGGTGAGTATAAGCACGTTCCTCTTTATTGTAAATGCCCTGATGATCAAAAGCATCAATGCGAACGGAACCACTGGCATGCAATATGCGCCCCTGACCAAGACACAATCCAACATGCACAATTGCTCCCTCCTCATTATCGAAAAAAGCCAGATCACCGGTTCCCGCTTCTTCCACAAAGCTCACAACTTCACCATAATTAATTTGCTGAGAAGCATTCCTGGGCAAAAACACACCGCCGGCTTTATATACATTCTGAACCAATCCGCTGCAATCGATGCCATAAAAAGTTCGCCCACCCCACAGATATGGGGCATTTAGGTATCCACGGGCCACTTCTTCCAAGTCAAAGCGTCCGGAAGGCAGCGTTCCCTGCCAGAAATATTCGTCAGAACCGATTCTGATGGCATTGCGATCATCGCTGTTAAATACCACACGGCTCCCGGATGAAAGGAGCATAGGTGTAGAATCGGACTCCCGAATTACTTTTACAAATGGCTTTGTGACAATATGTCCTGAGGAACGATTCCAGTGCTCAACATCCCGCTCTTCCATTTTGGTAACCAGTTTGCTGTCAATCCAGCCCCTATAGCCGTCATAATGACATTGTATCTGAACCCACCCGGGCTGATGTTCCAATATGTCAAAACTTTCACCAAACAATATCTGGGTTTCCAGTTGAGCCCCTTCCGATGGCTCTGTGCGTACCGGAATAAATCCGTAAGTACATATGGATTGTGTCATTTATAATGAATTTTTAATACCGTGCCGTCTTTTAAAACAAAAAGCAGACCAAAAAGTAGAGCCAATGAACCATCGGGCTGAACCTTTTCACTATATTAGTACTTTAAATTAAGAAAATAAAGTCACATTACCGCAGCGCGGTTCATTTTTATCAACCGGCCCGGGAAACCAAGGTTTTACAAGACAAAAACAACAGATAGTATGTCAGGTTTTTTCTCTAATATCAAAGATAACGCTACAGCCATCTACCGGATATTAATATTTCTATCCGCCATTGCATTGGTGGTTTATATCCTGCCGCGTGAAGGAAAATTTCCTTATGAGTACAGCAAAGGGAAACCCTGGAAGCATGAAATGCTCATTGCCCCTTTTGACTTCCCCGTATATAAAAGCCAGAACGAATTACAGAACGAAAGAGACAGTATTCTTGATAATTTCCGTCCTTATTTCAATTTCGACACGCTCCGTAAAGCAGAGCAAACCAACAGAATCCGGATTGAATTTGACAATAAAAAGGATGAACTGACAGAAAAATATCCTTTCCTGCTGGATACTCCGGCGAGAAAAGATTCCAATCTCTGGAGCATCATCAAGGAAACCACAAAAAAGGAACTGATAAAAATATACAACAAAGGATTAATCAACCTACCTGAACAATACATCAATGCAAGTCCTGCTTTTGAGTTAATACTGGTCAGGAATAATTTCGCAGAACCTTCCGGACTCAGTGAATTCCATAATTATCAGAGTGCCTATCAGCAAATTACACTACACATATTCAGGCAGATGAAGGAGTTAACAGAGGTGGATCAGCAGGTGCTGGACAATCTGGTTTCCGACCTTCAGATTAATAAATACCTGGAGCCAAATATTAATTTTGACCACGAAAGAACAACCCGTGAAAGAGATAAGATACTCAAAAACATGAGCCTTACCAGTGGCATTGTGTTGTCGGGACAAAGAATCGTAGATACCGGAGAGATCATTGACGACAAAACAGTAAAAATACTGGACTCACTAAAGAAAGAGTACGAAACATCTCTGGGAAGCGGGTCGGGCTATTACTTCATCTTGCTGGGCCAGGTACTTTTCACATTACTGTTTATGGGATTGATTTATCTGTTCCTTTATTTCTTCAGACGAGATGTTTACAACAACCTGCTGTCCATATCCTTTATGCTGATCATGGTAATTGGAATGTTGTTGCTGGTAAGATTATCCAGGTTGTTCGATTTTTTTCCGCTTTACATCATCCCGTTTGCCATATTGCCCATAATCATCCGGACCTTTTTTGATTCACGGCTGGCCTTCTTCATGCATGTAATCACCATACTGATGGGGGCTTTCTTCACTCAAAACAGTTTTGAGTTTGTGTATATGCAGGTACCAATCGGGCTGATTGCCATTTTCAGCCTGTTCAGAATGGTTCGCCGCGAACAACTGGTGCGGGCATCCATTTTCATTGTACTTGCCTACTCGGGCTTCTACACAGCCATGGCTATCCTGCAGGAAGGGGATCTGCAAAACATCGATTTATCTTTGTACGGTCAGTTTTTCATTAACGGTGCCTTTATACTGCTGGTATATCCTCTTATTTATGTGTTTGAGAAAGCGTTCGGATTTATTTCGGATGTAACACTGGTGGAGCTGTCTGACACCAATCATCCTCTGCTGCGCAAACTGGCAGAGAAAGCCCCGGGCTCTTTCCAACACTCACTGCAGGTCGGAAACCTGGCCCAGGAGGCGGTATATCGTATTGGTGGAAATCCATTGCTGGTAAGGGCCGGTGCTATGTATCACGATATTGGCAAAACCGTCTCTCCCATCTTCTTTACGGAAAACCAGAATACCGGCTTTAATCCTCATACCAATCTGGATTATGAAAAAAGTGCCCAATCCATCATTCAACACATTGAAAAAGGAGTGAAAATTGCCAGAAAGCACAAACTACCCGAACAAATCATCGACTTCATCCGGACGCATCAGGGAACCACTAAGACCAAATATTTCTACAACTCCTATCTTAATGAAAATCCTGACAAAAAACCGGACATTTCTCAATTTACCTACCCCGGCCCTACACCTTTTACCAAAGAGACGGCCATATTGATGATGGCGGATGCCGTGGAAGCTGCTTCAAGAAGTCTCAAAAAATATACCGACGTGGAAATTGAGAAACTTGTGGAAAACATTATTGAAAGTCAGATTGATGAAAACCAGTTTGTCAACGCCCCCATCACATTCCGTGAAATAACGCAGGTAAAAGAGGTGTTCAAGCAAAAACTCAAGAACATCTACCACGCCAGAGTGGAATATCCTGAGTTGAAAAACCAGGATACCCCGCAGACTTCAGAAAACAGGGAACCGCAAACCCCTCCGGATGCGCCGGATGAGTAAAGGGGAACAAGAGATGAGAGGTGAGCTACGAAGCATGAGCTACGAGCTATGAGCTTAAGTCTATAAGACAGACAACGGGTTTGAATAGCTATCCAGGCAGAAGGCAGAAAAATTCAAACGGCCTTAATGCAATCTATATTAACTTTCACTATTGTCCGAAAAAAACCATTACAATAATTGTTTGGCAGGGTTGGTAGGGGTTGATTTTCGGCAAAGCCGAAAATCAACCCCTACCAACCCTCAATATCCTGCAAAAGCCTGTCATTGCGAACATAGTGAAGCAATCTCAATTTTTTAACCGGACACCAATGATTAACTTTATAAAAAAGTTACCAGTAATAAACCAAAGAAAGCCTCCTATAGATGAAAGAGATCATTTGTGACACGAATATTTGGTACGATCTGGGAAAAGGATTGATTCAAAAACCGAAGAATGTAAAACTGATAGCTACTTGGGTCAATATAATTGAGCTAGGTTTCTCCCATCCAGAAATAAAAGAAAAACTAAATCCAGATGACACCATTAATGCAGCAAAAGCAATATTGAACTATTCTGACGAAATTATAGAACAGAATGCATTTGCTTATCCTTGCGCAAAAGTTGAAAAAGGAGTAGAACTTAAATCACAACCTTCAATCCTTTCGATACTTAAAGACATAGCAGATACTGGCTTGCCAAGTAATTCGACATATCACACACATAAATATAGATATGATTACTTTATTGATATGAAGAATAATTTTGCTGATACATATAATAGAGAAAAGAGGAATATTCGTTCCAAGGAAATATACAATAGAGCTAGCAGAGAAAGTTTTAAAAAATCAGATTCAGCTCAGATTGAAGAACATGTTCTAGGTTTGCTATCTGATATTAGGGATTATCTTAACAAAGAGCAACAATTAGAGATCGTTTTCCCTGATGATGATAGTTTTCATAGAACATTAGAAACAATTAAGATTCAATTAGAATGCTTCATTTACACAAGACAGACTTTTGCAAAAAAAAGTATCCTTGAGAAAAATATGAAAATACAACCAAATGATTTCTTCGACTTGTTAAATTTGATTTATGTTGGAAATGATAAACTCTACTGGACAAAAGATAAACGCTGGATAACATCAATTAAAGAAGCGAAAATGGAAAAATATTTGTATAATTAATTACTACTGCTACACGCAATATAACCAATGGCGGGCCAGTAGTAGCTTGAAAATTTCCATGTTATGAATAAAAACACTTCAATATAGTTAGGAAATTATTTTGATAGTTTTATTCAAAGTAGAATCTCTGCTGGAAGGTTCAAGAACGCAAGTGAAGTTGTTAGAGCAGGATTAAGACTGTTGGAGGAAGAGGAGAATAGAATAATTGTGCTTAAAGAAGCTATTAAAGAGGGACTTGACAGTGGAGTTGCCTCTGATTTTGATCCACAGACACATTTGCAAAAACTAAAAGCACAGAGAAATCTAAATGGGTAGATATAAATTCACAAATAAAGTTGTTATGCGCCAACCGTGGCATCCACAGCACATTGAAAGTTTTGTTCTATCCTCTCCCATGCTCTCAACCAGATAAAGTCACAGCTGCCCTGAAAACCAAGAGCTAAGGCATACAGCCAATAAAAAGGCGGGAATTGCTTTCCGGTTTTCCAAAAACCAACACCCGCCTGTATTATTTATTGAAAATCAATAGATCTCGACATTACCTGATTAAAATTTCTCATAATCTTCTGTTCCAAAGTCACCCAGATCAAAGTCGGGAGTTTTGCCTTTCGCCCTGGCTTTCATCTGACTCTGAGAAACAGCGCAGGTTGCTCCCTCCTCTTCACCAGAGGCAACTGAAGCATTCGTTGATTCTTCAGATGCATCAGAATTTTCAGAAACATTAAAATGCTCCTGACGTTCATTCTCCGACAAACTAAAAACAGAGATGGCGCGTTCCAGACGTTCAGAAAGTTTTTCAATTCTTTGAGCAGCAGAGTTGATCTCCTCCGAATTGGAGGCATTTCTCTGGGTTACCTGATTCAATTGCTGGAGCGCATTGTTGATCTGCTCAACCCCTGTAACCTGTTCAAGCGATGCCACGGAGATCTCCTGAATCAAACCGGCTGTTTTTTCAATTTCCGGGGTAAGTGCCAGCAACATCTCACGCGATTCCCTCGAAGAATTAATAGTCATTGCTGAAACCTTGTTGATATCATTTGCTGCCTGCTGACTGCGTTCGGCCAATTTGCGCACTTCGGCTGCAACAACAGCAAATCCGCGACCTTCAACACCTGCCCGGGCTGCTTCAACAGCTGCGTTCAGCGCTAATATATTGGTTTGAAAAGCAATATCTCCAATTACTGAAATCTTGGAAGTGATCTCCTCCAGATATTCAGCCGCTTTTTCGGTAATTTCATTGCTGCTGTTCATATCCTCAGAAGCTTTGCGGGCAATGGATTCCGTTTGTTTGGCATTATCCGTATTTTGCTGAATGTTGGCATGCATCTCTTCCATGGAAGAGGAAACCTCCTCGGCAGCAGATGCCTGCTCGCTGGCACCTTCAGCAAGCTCTGTTGATTCGCGGGAGAGAGAAGTACTCGCCTCCACCATCTCTTTTGTTCCTTCGGTAATGTCGGCAATAATAATCCGCAAGTTCTTTACCATATTATCCAGAGCTACCCCTAATCGACCAACCTCATCTTTGCGATTGGTATCAAAACGGACGGAAAGGTTTCCTGCTGCAATTTTCTCTGCCAGACCAACCCCTTGAATAATAGGGTTTGCAATAGACCCGGGAAGAAAAAGGGCAAGAATTAACCCGACCAATAAAAGCACAATAAGTGCGGCAATAACCAGTGTTTGAATATTGTCAACTATACGCGCACTTTGATTTCCCATTCCTTTAATATCACCCTGCCCCATATCGGCAATGGCCCGGGTATCCCACATGATTTCCTTCCCAAGCTCGTATCTTTTTACTTCTGCCAACCGTGCCGCCTGATAATACTCAATAAAAGCGATGGAAGAAGAAACAAAGTCATTCAAAACTGAAGTTACGGAACCCGATAAATAAGCCGTATTGATATCATTCTGAAGAGTTCTGGCCAGCGACAATTCACTGTCGAGCGCCACAGATTCCCGATTGTAATCCTTTGACTGTACAATACCCCAAAGTCCCAAAGCTCTGTTGAAATATTGCTGATAACGGATATTTGACCTATAATTATCTGACAACTCCACCAACTCTTCTCCTGCAGCTCTCATTAAAATACGCTGGTCGGAAGCTCTTTTTTGAGCCTGACTGTAATCTTCATAAATATCAGCGTAAGCCTCCAGTTTATTCTTCAAAACACTAAACTCCTCACTGCGTGAGCCCTCCCCCTCTATTTCTATCAAATTATTCAGGGCTACCATCATTTGTGTGTAATAACGGTCAAAAACCTCATCAAAATAGGGTTGAGAAGAGAAATCGTATGAACGGGTCACTTCAGTAAGTTTTCGCCAGTTTTGATCGACTAAACTGGCCTCATTAACCGTAGGGATGTACTTATCTGACAAATCATTGACCCCACTGCCTATTTCAAAAAGACTGTACAAAGTGAAACCTCCCATCAAAACGGTCAGGATTACAACGGCCCCTATACTTCCTCTGATTTTGCTGCTAATACTCAAATCTCTCCAATTCATCTCTTGCGGATTACATTTTATATTATATCAAAAAATACGGATTGTGCCAATTTGTCGGCAATTAACATCAGCGGGTTAACGCAAATATCAAAAGTTAAGATTGATAATTTTAACCATAAATTTCATTGATGTTCATGATCATGGGTGTAGGATAAAAGGTTGATATTGCTTTGCTACACAGGATATAAACCTGTATTTCAACATCTTAGTCAATAGTCGGATCATTCTTTGCATTTACAAAAAACACCTCATCGGTTTTAGAAGAACCTAAGTACCTAAACACCGTGTTTGTGCAGATACACCGAAGTATTTTTTATCGAAAACAATGATTTCGAAAAATAATTCCTCAAAATTTTAAAAATTTTCCACCATTTCAAAATAAAAAGGTAAAAAAGGCTTATTTTCGCTCAAAATACCTTGAAACTACCTGCCTTATTCATAAGACAGGTCAGTTGTAAACAGGCTGAAAGACTGAGAGCAATAGCCTGAGGCGTTGCCAGGGGCTCTTGCTTAAAGACCTTTAGCCTTTAAAAAACGCAACAACAATACGTATTCCTTAAAAAAGGAAAAGCCTCACTTAAAGGAGGACTGCATTATTTTTTTATCAAAAGCAACAGAAAAATGAATACAAAAAAACTGTTTTCTTCGATTTTTTCAATAACCCTATTACTTATACTGTTTACCTGCCTTCCGGGTTGCAAAAAAAGTGAAGGAAAGAAAATCGGTTTCCTTTACAGTTCAAACATTACCATAAGGTTCAACAAAGAGAGCCAGTTTTTTAAAGAGCGGGCCGAAGAACTGGGAGCACAGGTTGTCATTGATCATGCCGCTGATAACGATGCCGTACAATATGAGAAGGCCATTCAGATGATGGAAGAAGGTATTGATTTATTGACACTGATTGCCGTAAATATCAACACCGCCGAAAACATTGTTAAGGAAGCTAAGGCAAGAGACATTCCCGTAATTGCCTACAACAGGCTGATTGCCAATTCGGACCTGGATGTTTACATCAGTGGAAATAATGATGAACTCGGAAAAGACATGGCAGGCTATGCCTTAAAACAAAGACCATCGGGAAACTATGTAATCCTAAATGGTGACCGCTTTGACCGAAATGCCGTGGAGTTGATGGAATCTATTGATAAAACCCTTAAACCACATATTGATGCGGGTAAAATCAACATCCTTTACAAAACTTATATTGAAAATTGGAATCCTGACCATGCAGCGCACGAACTAAATCAATTCATGAAAGCCAATCCCGAACCTATTGATGCCATTATATCCGGCTTTGATGGGATGTCGGTTGCCTGCATAGATGTGTTGGAAAAATATGATTTAGCCGGCAAAGTTATCGTTACGGGACAGGATGCTCAGATAGAGTCATGTCGTCGCATTGTGGAAGGCACTCAGCACATGACCATGTATCACCCGCTCAAAGAAATAGCCTACAAAGCCGCAGAAGTTGCAGTGGATATTCTGAACGGAGAAAAGCTGGACAAAAAACATGAAATATCCTACTCCAACAACGGTTTTAAAGATGTCCCCACCATTCAGATCAGTTCCATCCCCGTTACCAAAAAGAACATTGATGAAGTGCTGATTGAGAGCGGTTTTTACACACGCGAAGAAATTTATTAGCATTGTACCACAAGCAAAAAAGGACACTCCTTTTCCGGTGATGTTTGAAAAGGCTTAATCAAAAAATGAAAACGGATTGCACGATTGCAGTCCGTTTTTTATTTGAATACCGACACTTCAGGTACAGATTATTGGACTTCAGTAATTGTTTTCTTAAATTAAGTAGCTGATAAAATACTTTTGCACGCAAACACGAAACAAGTAAACGAAAATCAACAATGAGAAACCCTGTAATGCTCAAGATCTGTATTGTTTTCGCAATACTCATTTTTACATCCTGCACCCAACAGCAGAAAAAAAAGGAACTTCCGGTTTTTGTAAAAACAACGGAAATCCGGAAAATTGAATCGGTTCTGACAAAGAAATACCCCGCAAGAATCAAGTCGGCCTCCGAAGTTAAATTATCCTTCAGAGTGGCCGGCCCCATTTTAAAAGTCAATATTGAAGAGGGAGATACGGTAAATAAAGGAGATGTTATCGCACAAATAGATCCGCGCGATTACCGGATTCAACTGCAGGCAACTGAAGCAAAATACCATGAGGTAAAGAGTGAAGTGGAGAGAATCACCGCACTGTATCAAAAAAATAAAATTTCGGAGAACGACTACGACAAAGCCGTTTCGGGATTAAAACAGATTACGGCCAAATATGAAGCACACAAAAACGCACTGGAAGACACCAAACTGAGGGCCCCCTTTTCCGGGCACATCAGCAAAATATTTTTTGAGCAGGGAGAAACCGTGGATGCCGGAATGCCCATAATATCTATTTACAACAATAAAGCGTTTGAGATTATTGCCCACCTTCCTGCATCTGACTTTCTGAAAAAGAAAGACTTCACCCGATTTTCCTGTCAGTCTTCGTCCCTCCCCGGAGAAGAATGGCCGCTGGAATTGAGAAATATCGTCTCTCAAGCCAATCTTAACGGACTTTATCCTGCTTATTTTAGTTTAAAAGCAGATGCCGGAGAGATCATCCTTCCAGGGATGAGTGCGGAAGTCATAATAGAATACGAAACAGACAAAGAACCGATTTTTGAATTGCCATCCCCGGCCATATTTGAGCAATCGGGAAACGCCAGTGTTTGGATTTTTAATGAAGAGGACGAAACCGTCACCACCAAAACAATTGAGATTATAAAAGTGAATACATCCGGTACTGCAGTGGTTAAAGGGGACTTTGAGGGAACCGAAATCATTGTCACCGCAGGAGTAAACAGTCTAAAAGAGGGACAGAAAGTCCGCCGGTTACCCGAGCCGTCTGAAAGCAACGTGGGAGGACTGTTGTAATCATTTACTTTCTTAAAAAGAAAAAACAAACAAATAGCTCTGCTCAACCATGACAGAATTTGCATTCAAAAACAAAATACTCTTTTACTTTTTTCTGGTAGTTCTCGCAGTTGGAGGAATCATGTCCTTTCAATCGATGAGTAAATTGGAGGATCCTGAAATAAAAGTAAAACAAGCCCTGGTAGTAACCATTTATCCGGGAGCTTCGGCGCATGAAACCGAACTGGAAGTGACCGATGTGCTTGAAAAAGCCATCAAAACAATGGGTGACATCAAAAAGATAGAGTCCCGTTCGGAAGCTGACTACTCAGAGATTACCGTAGAACTGGATCCGACCATTTCACCGGATGAAATAGAACAAAAATGGGATATTCTGCGTCGGAAGGTACAGCGTGCAGCATCTCAACTGCCTGCAAAAGCCAATCCTCCCATCGTAGTGGATGATTTCGGAGATGTTTACGGGTTGTTTTATGCCATGACGGCAGATGGATTCTCATATGATGAGATGCATGACTACGGGATGCTCATCAAACAGGAAATAGAAAGCCTTCCGGATGTTAAACGGGTAAAAATTTTCGGAGACCGCCCCCCCTGCATCAACATCAATATCCATCAGGAAAAAATGGCAAATCTGGGAGTTCACCCATCCGAGGTATTGATGACCCTTGACAGTCAGAATGAAACCGTCTATGCAGGGTATTTTGAAGCAGGCCGGGAGCGAATCAGGGTGGATGTCACCAACGATTTTAATAACATCAATGACATTCGAAACCTGATTATACAGGGACACGAAGACGATCAGGTTCGGTTGGACGACATTGCTGACATCGAACGAACAGTTGACACTCCCTACCGGGAAGCTATGCGCTATAATTCTCAACCAGCTCTTGGCATCTCCATTGCCATGCAGAGTGGCGGAAACGTCATTAAACTCGGTGAATTGGTTGATCAGCGTCTTTCCGACCTCCGGCAATCTGGAATTCCGGCCGGTATTGACTTTAAGAAGGTGTTTTTCCAACCCGAGAAGGTTAGCAATGCCATCTCCACATTTATGTTCAACCTGGCACAATCGGTGGCCATTGTCATTCTCATCCTGATGTTGTCAATGGGCTGGCGCAGCGGAATTATTATCGGAAGTGGCCTTTTGCTGACAATTCTGGGTTCATTTGTGGTTTTGAACCTGTTTAACGGCACGCTTCAACGTGTTTCGCTGGCATCTCTCATTGTGGCCATGGGTATGTTGGTGGACAATGCCATCGTTATTGTTGACGGCATCCTCATTGACCTGCAAAACGGCATGAAAAAGAAGAAAGCGCTTATCAACACAGCCAAAAAGACAGCATGGCCACTGTTGGGAGCTACGCTCATCGCCATCTTTGCCTTTCTTCCTATCTTTCTTTCCCCTGATACTTCGGGAGAGTATGTCCGTGATTTATTCATAGTACTGGCTGTTTCGCTCCTTCTGAGCTGGGTATTGGCACTGACCCAGGCACCAATAATGGCCGACAAGCAGTTTAAACAAAAAGAGGAGTCTGACGGAGAAAAGAAAAAACTCTACAGCACTAAAATTTACAGCATTCACAGACGATGGCTGAGTTACCTGCTTTATCATAAAACCGTGGCCATTGTAATTGTCACTTTGTTAATGGGCGGAAGCTTGTTGTTGTTTCCGCTGATTCCCCAGACCTTTTTCCCGGATCTGACCTACAATCAGCTCTATATTGAATACAAAATGCCGGCAGGAACACGCATAGAAAAGATAGATGCCGACTTAACCGAAATAGAGCAATACCTGATGGAGCAGCCTGAAATCACCAATGTCACCACCAGTCTGGGGGGAACTCCGTCACGCTACAACCTGGTACGCTCCATTGCAGAGCCGGCAATGAACTATGGTGAGTTGATTGTGGATTTTGCAGATGCCGATGAACTGCCGGATATGTTGCCGAAGCTACAAAAGCATTTGAGCGAAAACTATCCACAGGCCTATGCCAGAGTGAAGCGTTACAACCTGATGTATAAAAAATTCCCCGTGGAAGTACTCTTCACCGGACCGGATCCTGCCGTATTAAAAGAACTCACGGCACAGGCAAAAAACATCATGGAAGAAGAACCGGGAGCTATACTCGTAACGGATGACTGGGAACCCGCATCGAAGGTACTTATGGCGAAATACAATCAGCCGATGGCTCGCCGCGCAGGACTGACCCGTCCGGACATAGCACTTTCACTTCTGACAGCCACAGACGGTCTGCCTATCGGAAACTTCTACGACGGCACACGCTCCATTCCCATTTATGTAAAAAGTACAAAAAACAACGGAGAACCGGTGGAGAACCTGGAAACATCACCTGCTTTCAGTATGCTTCCGTCACTGAGCAACCTGGATCCGGATAATCTTAAAGCAGTGATGTCGGGTGCCATATCCATTTCAGAAGTGGTGGAATCAACAGTTGGGGCTGTTCCCATGAACCAGGCGGTAAACAGCATTGATATCGGTTGGGAAGAACCGGTGGTACGAAGATACAATGGTCAACGGGCCATTAAGGCACAATGCAATCCGGTACCCGGACTGACCGCCGAAGATGTTCGCAAAAGCATTCTTCCGGAGATAGAAGACATCCCTTTACCGGCAGGATATAAGATGGAATGGCAGGGAGAATATGAAGCAAGCTCAGAATCTCAGAAATACCTCTTTATGTATCTTCCTCTGGCCATTGTTTTGATGATTGCTGTTTTAATTGCCCTCTTTAACGATTATAAAAAACCGCTCATCATCATTTTTAGCCTTCCTTTGGCAGCCATAGGGATTGTGCTAGGAATGCTGGTGTCGGGAAAAGAATTCGGTTTTGTGGCCATCGTCGGAGCCCTCGGACTCATGGGTATGATGATTAAAAACGGAGTGGTACTGCTCGAGGAGGTAGAATTGCAGGTTAAAGAAGGAAAACACAGGTTTGCAGCCCTAATGGATGCCTCTACATCACGACTACGGCCGGTTATGATGGCATCACTGACCACAATTCTGGGAATGATACCACTGATTACAGATGCGATGTTTGGCTCCATGGCGGTCACTATGATGTCGGGTCTGCTCATAGGAACAATCATTACTCTTTTGATGATTCCTGTGCTTTATGCCCTGTTTTACAACGTTATTCATCCACTAAGCAAAAAAGCCAAAAAACAAGAAAATGCCTGATTCAATGAAAATCAATAAATACATCACAATCTTTGCGCTTCTCCTGTTGACATCATTAACAGCAACCGCTCAGGTAGAATTAAATCAGCAGAAATGCCGGGAAATGGCACTGGATTATTCACGCCAGATTAAAATTTCGGAAAACCGCCATCAACAGGCCGTTCTTTCGGGTAAAATTGCCAAAGCTCAGCATCTGCCAAAGCTCAGTGCCTCAGGATTGTATTTCTACAAACCTGATCCGCTGGAATATTCTCTGGAGGGCGGCTACCTGCCCACCTATACTCCGGGGCCAAACGGCGAAATGCAGCCCAACGTTCAGATCAATCCCAATACCGGAGCACCGGTTACCGGTCCCGATGGCAACCCGGTATTCAACATGTATGCCATGATGCCCGACATGAATCTGAATATCGGACTGGAGGGAGTTACTACCGCAGGCGTTCAGATAGAACAACCCGTATATATGGGAGGCAAAATCAGAACTGCCAACAAACTGGCCAATACAGGCATTGAGGTTTCAAAAAAACAAATGGATTTGAAAAAATCTGAAGTCATTGCCAACGTGGATGCAGCCTGGTTTCAATATTTGGCCGTCAAAGAAAAACACCTTGCAGCCAATGAGTATAAAATATTGCTCGATTCACTGGAAGCAACCATCGAAGCAACCAACAGGGAGGGTATGTCCACCCGAAATGAGCTGTTGAAAGTTCAGGTAAAACGCAATGAGGCAATACTGCTGAAACAGAAAGCCAACAGCGGGCTACAGCTGGCTCAAATGAATCTGTGTCGCCTTATCGGGCTGCCGCTGAATACAAATCTGATCATAGATGCCCCGGAAGAGACGACACTCCCCGACATTCAAATCATAGAAGACAACAACCCTGCTGATCGCCCGGAATATCAGCTCCTCAACGATGCCATTGAAGCAAAACAGTATCAGGAAAAAATGGCGCGGGCCGGGATGTTGCCCCAAATTGGTATTTCTGCGGGTTACAGCTATTTAGGAGGGCTGGAAATAAATGGTCAGGAAACAGATGAGATGGCATTTTCAGCTATGGCATCCGTTAAAATTCCTATTTTTAAATGGTTCGAAGAGCAAAATAAGCTATCAAAAGCCCGCCTTGAAACGGAAGTGGCCCGAATGGAGCTGGAAGAAAACGAGAAACTCCTGCAACTGGATATTGCACGAGCCCGTTTTAACCTGGAGGAATCATTTACCCGCCTTCAACTGACAGAAAAGGCATTGGAGCAGGCACAGGAAAATCTGGAAACCAGCGAGTCTCTTTTCGAAGAAGGAATGGAACCGCTGGTCAATTTACTGGAGGCTCAGGTACAATGGCAAAAGGCCGAAAGCGAATATATTGATGCAAAAACTTCGGTTAAGCTCATGCACACCTACTATTTAAAAGCCACAGGACATTTATCTGAATAATAAACAACAGGGATGAAAAAACAGCCCAACCAAATACCGGAAGAATTCACCAGACCACCCGTATCGATAATCGGAAAAGGTATTAAGCCTACCCTTTTCCGGTTTCTGATTGTTTCGGCCATTGGGTTCTTCGTAATTTTGCTGGTCTATTTTTTATATGGAGAATCTCCTGAGCCCCTGGCTCCTCCATTCATCATATCTGTTATCGCCTTCAACCTTATCAGCGAAGGCAACATTATCATCAACAGGGTTCTGGACAGGAAATCTCCATGGTTTTTCAAGATAGCCTTACGAACCCGACAGCAACTGGGATGGAGCATATTGTGGACTCTTTTTATAGGGATAATCGCTTTCAGCAGTCTCCCAGATGACGTTTACCAGCAGCAACACTTTTTCATGTCGGCATTGCTGGTTTTTATCTTCGGATTAATTTTTGTACTCCTATTCAACAGCACCCTGTTTCTCAAAAGTTTCTTTCTTAACTGGAAAAAATCTGTTCTGGAAGCTGAAGCCCTCAAACAGGCCAAACTACTATCCGACTATAAAGTATTACAAAACCAACTCAATCCCCATTTTCTTTTCAACAGTTTCAGCACTTTAATTTCGGAGATTCATTACAATCCGGAAACGGCCATCGAATTCGCCCAAAAACTGGCTGACGTTTACCGCTACCTTCTGCAAAAGAAAAATGGCCTTACGGTACCTGTGCGGGAAGAACTGGAGTTTTTAAAAGATTTTATCTTTCTCCACGAACAACGAATGGGCAACTCGTTGAAAGTGCTTATCCATATTCCCGAAGCCTTTTTGGATCATCACCTCCCTCCCATGTCGTTACAATTGCTTATTGAGAATGCCATTAAACACAATCAGGCTTCGGAAAAGCATCCGCTGACCATTCAAATTGGAATAAAAGACCAGCAAAACCTAACGGTATGCAACAACCTGCAACCCAAAACAAACATTCACGGAACAGGTACAGGTCTGGAAAACATCTCTAAAAGGTACGAAATGCTTACAGGAGACTCAGTGAAAATAACGAAGACCGAAACCTCCTTTTGTGTGGAATTTCCACTTCTTTATCAATATGAATAAAACCAAAGAAATATGAGAATTCTGATTGTCGAGGACGAATTCTCAACCCGCCGCCTGCTCAAAGATAGCGTAAAAAAAATACGGCCTGAATGGGAAATTATCGGTGAATCCGATAGTGTGGAAGGAACCATTGAGTTCCTTCAGAAAAACCCACAACCCGATTTAATATTCATGGATATTCAACTATCGGACGGCAGTAGTTTCGAAATATTTGAAAAAACCGAAGTGACCGGAATGATTATATTTACCACTGCTTATGATGAATATGCCATTCAGGCCTTTAAAGTCAACAGTATTGATTATTTGCTGAAACCCATCAACCAGAAAAAACTGACAGACGCCATCGAAAAATACGAACGGCTCTTTCAGGATAAAGAGATCCCATCCAATGCGGGTTTTGATTACGGTTCCCTTTCCAAGCTATTGGCCTCACAAAGCAGCACTTACCGCTCCAGGCTGCTGACCAATCTGGCTGACGGATTTCAAAAAGTGGATACAGAAAAGGTGGCGTGGCTGGTCAGTGCCAATAAAATCACCACGGCAGTTACTTTCGACTCGCACCATCACATCGTGGACTTTACTCTCGACAAGCTTGAAAAAGAGCTGGATCCGACCATGTTCTTCAGAGCCAACCGCCAGTATATCCTCAACATCGATGCGATTCATAAAGTGGAAAACTGGTTTAACGGAAAACTAATCGTGAAAACCAAACCCGATGCACAGGACAGGATTGTGGTCAGCCGCGAAAGAGCCAGGAGTTTTAAGGAGTGGATTAATCAGTGAGGGTTGAGAGATGAGGGATGAGAGGTGAGGGATTTCTACGAGCCTTACGTCATAAAAAATGCAGCAAACCATCAGGAGTGCTGCATTTCTTTTATTCTAAAATCCGGGATTCCGTTAAACCGATTCCTGAACCTGTTTAAATTGCCCCAGGTCATTCAACGACGAGTTGGCAATAAACTCAGCACGTGCACGGTTCTCGGCCCGTCCCATCTGGATATAAATCTCTGTAGAATTGCGGAATTTATCGTCACGTTCGGTATCAAGCAAAAGCAGATACCCCATAATGATATGTCCGGCCATCTCCACCAAACGACGGGCATGGAAATCCAGATACTCATTGTCCTTCACTGCAACAACAGCTTTAACGGCCTTTTCATACTCCTCGGTCATGCCGATAAGCGTACGGCGATAACCGTGCAACTCAGGGCGCAAAGACATAGCCTCGAACTCACGAATTCGCTTCAGGTATCCGTCGGTTGTCACTCCACGAATGGCAGCAACCACCTGAAGCTGTG
The DNA here is from genome assembly GCF_003003035.1 of Marinilabilia salmonicolor. Lineage (GTDB taxonomy): Bacteria > Bacteroidota > Bacteroidia > Bacteroidales > Marinilabiliaceae > Marinilabilia > Marinilabilia salmonicolor_A. The sequence continues at coordinate 229,961 of NZ_PVTS01000006.1, forward strand.
TGGTACCTTCATAAATGGTGGTAATCCGGGCGTCACGATAGATGCGTTCAATGGGGTAATCCTTCATGAAACCACTACCACCGTGAATCTGTAAAGCATCATAAGCCAGTTGGTTACAATATTCACTACTCATTCCCTTAAGCAGAGGAGTAAAGAAATCAGCCAACCGCTGATAGTACTTCATATCATCACGTTCCTCCTTGGTCAACTGACGTTTCTCGGAAAGATGCATATAGGCCTTATAGACATCCACGTAACGGCTGGTCTCATAAAGCAGGGTACGGGAAGCATCCAGCTTAGCTTTCATAGTGGCCAGCAATTCATAGACGGCAGGAAACTTAATAATGCTTTTGCCAAACTGCTCCCGCTCTTTGGCATATTCCAACGCTTCACGGTAAGCCGCTTCGCTGATACCAACTGACTGCGCACCGATTCCCAGGCGGGCACCATTCATCAAGGCCATCACATACTTGATTAGCCCCAATTTACGGGATCCCACCAATTCGGCAGGAGCATCTTTAAATACCAGTTCACAGGTAGGTGATCCTTTGATACCCATTTTATTCTCAATCCGGCGTATTTTCACAGCCTTGTGGGCACGGTCATAGATAAACATGGACAACCCCCGGCCGTCAGTAGTTCCCTCTTCAGAACGGGCCAAAACCAGTGAAACATCGCCATCACCATTGGTGATAAAGCGCTTTACTCCGTTGAGGTACCATTTCCCATCCTTTTCATTAAAAGTAGCTTTCAGCTGTACAGCCTGAAGGTCAGATCCGGCATCAGGTTCTGTGAGATCCATTGCGGCAGTCTCCCCACGTGAGATCCGTGGCAGGAAGCGCATTTTTTGATCTTCATCTGCAAATTCATTGATGGTTTCCGCACAATCCTGAAGTCCCCAGATATTGACAAAACCGGCATCGGCACGCGAAACCAAATCCGCTGCCATGATGTAAGGCACAATAGGAAAGTTAAGTCCCTCATACTTTCGGGGCAGGGTGATTCCCATCAGTCCGGCTTTTACCAGGGCATCCAGGTTTTCCTGAGTTCCCTTTGCATAAACCACTTCATTGTTTTCAATCTTAGGCCCTTCGGCATCAACACCTTCCGCATTGGGAGCCACAATATCGCCACTAATCTCACCCACAATTTCCAACACCTTTTCGTAGCTGTCCATGGCATCTTCAAAGTCCAGCGGCGCATAATCAAATTTGTCCTTGTCCTCAAAATCATTCTCTTTGAGGGCCACGATCTTTTTCATCAACGGGTGTGAAAGATGAAATTTAAGATCCGGATTATCTGTAAAAAAATTAGCCATTTTTTCTCTTTTATTTATCGGTCCGAAAAAGCATCCAGTGCCTTCGGATCAAAAGATACAACATTAAAAAAACTCTACTTGGAGTTCTTTTTATACGACTTGATAAGCTTAGGAATAATATCCATCACATCACCGGTTATGACATAATCGGCAATTTTATTGATGGGAGCTCCGGGATCATTGTTAATGGCAATGACCATAGACGACTCCTCCATTCCTGCTGTATGCTGAATCTGTCCTGAAATACCACAGGCAATATAAAGTTTGGGACGTACCGTAACTCCTGTTTGCCCAACCTGACGATCGTGATCGGCAAAGCCGGCATCAACGGCTGCACGGGAAGCCCCTACTTCACCTCCCAGCACCTCTGCCAATTCATACAGGACAGAGAAATTCTCTTTGGAAGCCATTCCATAACCTCCTGAAATAATGATAGAGGAATTCTTAATATTCACACGATTCTTTTCAATGTGACGCTCAATTACCTTTACCACGGTGTCTTCAGGCTTCAGTATTGCCCCTACGTCAATAGTCTTTAAAGCTCCCTTTTGGGTTTTAGAGAAAATCTCCTTTTTCATTACCCCTTCCCGAACGGTGGCCATCTGAGGGCGACAGTCGGGATTGATAATGGTAGCCACAATGTTGCCTCCGAAAGCAGGTCTAATCTGATACAACAGATTTTTATAAGTCTTTTTGGCTTTTTTATCCTCATGATCACCGATCTCAAGTGAGGTACAGTCAGCCGTAAGGCCGCTCTGCAAAGCAGAAGAGACGCGGGGTCCAAGATCACGACCCATAGTGGTGGCTCCCAACAGAGCAATCTGTGGCTTCTCCTTTTTGAAGAGTTCTACTATGATGGAAGTAAAAGGCAGAGTAGTATAAGGCTCCAGACGTTTATCGTCTCCCACATGCACCACATCGGCACCATAAGGATAGATCTGATCTTCAATTCCCTTGAGTTTATGGCCCAGGGCAAGAGCCTCCAATTTGCAATTGAGCTGATTGGCCAGCGACCGTCCTTTGGTAAGCAATTCAAGACTTACATCGGCGACCTTGCCATCTTCAATTTCACAAATAACAAATATATTGTCCATTTCTAAATTCGTTTTAAGTTCGTAAGCCGTCTCTAACCGATGGTATGATTGGCAATCAGTTCTTTCACCAGATCTTCAATCTCCTGATCATTGGCTTGAATCTTCCTTGATTCCTTAGCCTGGAAAACCACGTTCTCAATCTGCTTTACCTTGGTAGGCGAACCTGACAGCCCAAGCATCTGGAGATCACTCTCAATATCGTTGACACTCCATTCCGGAATGTTAAGATAGGGACGATCATTGGTCAGATCGATGTAATCTTCTGCCTGATTTTGACGTTCTGTGATGGTTTGCGCATGTTTGTATTTCTGCACCAGTCTGGCATTACGCGGACGACAGGAAGAAGCCGAGCTGTTGATGGTAACCACGGCAGGCACCGGACATTCAACGGTCTCCACACCTCTCTCAAGCCGGCGTTTCATGGAAACTTTTCCTTTTTCAACACTAAAAATCTCTTCTCCATAAGTAACCTGCGGAATACCAAGTTTCTCGGCAACCTGCGGCCCTACCTGCGCGGTGTCACCATCAATAGCCTGACGACCGGCGATAATAAGGTCATACTTTGCAATTTTTCTGATGGCACAGGATATGGCGTATGAAGTGGCCAGTGTATCGGAGCCGGCAAATGCACGATCGGTTAACAAAATACCATCATCGGCACCACGAAACAAACCCTCGCGAATAACATCGGCAGCACGTCCGGGTCCCATAGTCAGCAATGTCACGGTAGTTCCCGGATATTTGTCTTTAAGTCTCAGGGCCTGTTCCAACGCATTAAGGTCCTCCGGGTTGAAAATAGCCGGCAGAGCAGCACGGTTCACGGTACCGTCAGCTTTCATGGCATCCTTGCCCACATTGCGGGTATCGGGCACCTGCTTGGCAAGAACAATAATTTTTAATCCCATTTTCTATAATGTGTTTAAATTTGATAATATTTCTTTCAAAAGCATCACAAATATAATAAAACAGTGCAATCCCCAAACACATCAAAGATTCTGTTATACAAATATTTAAATATTCGAACATTCGGATTTCCCCCGAAGAAAAAGAACAAAATACTGTTAAAAAACGCCCCCTCAGATAGTTATAATTCGGCATAAAGAAAAGAGGTAATCACGGGTTGAAATGGAAATAAAATAAAGAAGAGGATGTAATTTAAAACTGGTCTTAATATGTATTTAGTAATGGACGGACTACTAATCTTCAACAATAGCCTTGCCCCCTTTCTGAAAATATCCCCCATTCGCCCGAATGTCTTCAATCAAAGTTCCGTAAATGGAATCATAGCCAAGAACAGCTTCATTTCCCGTTAGGATAATTTGCTTACGGGCCCTCGTGAGCATCACATTCAGCTTTCGATCCACCTCAACAGGCACCATCCGGTCTCTGGATCTATCCTCAATCTTCACCCGGTTTTGCACCAGGAAATCCAGTTGAGATGATTTGTTCATGCAAAACGATACCAGTATAAAATCTTTCTGACTTCCCTGGTAACGCTCAACGGTATCGGTCTGTATGGAGTCAAAACAACTAAAGCCATCTCTTTCCAGCTGATTACGAATGGCCGCAATCTGATTGCGGTACGGTGTAATAATCCCGACACGCTCCACAATTTCCTCATCACTTTTAAGACCATGAATAGTCACCAACTCCTGTAACAACTTACTGATGATGGCTGCCTCAAGCGGGTTGTATTTTTCGGAAATATCCCGCATTGCAAAAGCAGAAGGAATAAATACCATCCTGTGTGATGCAATCAATGAGGAGAGTTGAGTCCCGGCAACAAATCCGTCAGCAACCAGCTGCCCGCTTTGATGGGGCAATGCAGCAGTCCTGAGCTTATTGTTGTAAAAAAACTTATTGGCAAAGCCGGATAAATCGGGATGCATACGCCCCTGAAAAGTCAGTTCACCCCAGGCATCATCCCGGTTGTTTTTTTTACACAGATAAAGCAATCGCTCGAAATAAGAATTTCGACGGTCAAACAATCCGATGGAATTCAGTTTTTCATCTTTAACTACCGACTCTTCGGGTGATTGCGTTACAACAGCCGGCAACTGTCTTTCATCACCTATCAGCACAAATTTTTTAACTCTTCCCAAAAGATGAATAATATTAGGCTCCAGAATTTGAGAAGCTTCATCCACAATAACCACATCAAATTGCTTCAACTCAAACAACTCATTCTTCCCCAACACAGAAGATAATGTGCCGGCAAAAAGTCCGGTATCTTCTATGAGTTTCCGAATCTCTTTTCTGTTGCTGAGAGAGGCTATTTGTCTATCAAGCAACAAATCCTCATGCGCCCTGTCACATCCTAGAGAGGAACCAATGCGAATCATCCGGTCACTCACCAGATCACGCACGGAAGAACACATTTCGTCAACGGCGCGATTGGTATAGCTGACCAAAAGGACATTCAGGGCGGTTTCCTGAACAAGATTTTCAACCAAACGTTTCAAAAAAAGGTTGGTTTTTCCGGTTCCGGGGGGCCCCACCAACAGATAGTAGTCTTTGGCATTCAAAGCTTCCGAAAGAACCCGGTTTTGCTCATTTCGGCTCTCCTCAAGATACCCGGAATCTTCAGCAACAAGCTCTTTCACCTCCCCTCCTGAAGTTCGGGGAGGAATCAATCCCAGTAATAATTGCCGGCGACTTTCGGGAAGCTTAAGAAATTCAAACAAACCGGCATGCATTTGTTCAAAATTATTATCCAGGGAATCGTGCTCCAACACCCATGAGGAAAAGTCCTTAAAGTAATCCAGAGAACTCTGTTTCTGTCGTAAACGTACGGAGACCTCCTCATTGCTAAGCGATTCAATGGAGCACTTCAGCACCCGGTGTTGTGTGGCAAGCGATTTCTCATTTACATGAGGATACAAAACACAAATATCTCCTCTCCTGAAATTAATGAACTTATCGCCGGTCGCCGGCCTTTGAAGTCTGATGGATGCACTTTCGGTATCGGCATGATTCTCAGTGATAGTCAGATTGCGCAATTCGTTGAATGCATCCTCATCTGTCAGATCTGTCTTGTTCCAAAGGGCAGATAAGCCCTTGGTATATTCGCCGTCGCCCACTTTACTGAGAATTTTCTCACGGCTGATGAACGAGACAAAAGAAAAGAAATATGCGCGCTCCAGAGGGGTAATCCGTTCCAAAATAAGATGCTTAAAATCAAGAAACTTATTAAAAAACCAGGAGAATCTCTTGTCGCCAACATTTAACCCATACTTTTTTACATCCAGGTTACGAACAAATTCCTCACAAAATAAAAAGGGTTCCTTATCAGCTGCAAACCTATACTCCCAGGCAACAATCTGATTTCTGACATTCAATATTTCACGCTCGAAGCTTTTAAAATGAGAGACATAGCGTAAGGCTTCACCACTATTTGGGGAGGCAGAATAGAGTACCGCGTTAAAAATCTTTTTTGGATCATAACCCAGTACCCTCTGGGCCATCAAATTATACATCCGCACCTGTGCAGCATGATCTTCGGCCACCACCGAAGGATCTTGTGCAGGAAAAGGCAGTCTCCCCGATTTAAGTTCTATAATCTTGGATTGATAATTTCCGCTTTCACTGGCAGTCTCATCAAATAAGTCCATCCGGCCCTGCAGACCTACCTCAGGACTCATCAGGGAAACTTCCAGATTACTTTTCTGCCGGTCGATGGGCTGATGGTCGCCTTTCAGGAAATCGCTGTCCACCACCCGTCTGAGATTGACAAACTGCTGCTCCAACTCATCAAAATACGCTCTGTTAATTCCATCGAGAGATGTATAAGGCAGTGGAAAGAACCGGAACGAATCCATCAGGACACTCCGGAACTTCTTTTCTGCACCGGGCCGTTCATTCAATAACTCGTCAAAAAAAAGGTTGGCCACATTCCCTTTATGAATAGCCTTTGATAACTTCCTTGTCTCTGAACGCCCCACAAAGAACAGTTCAAAAGCTCTGATTTTTCGCCCCTGAATATTCTGAAAACATTTGGCAACCGAAGTAACATCGAGCAGGTAATCCGGCTCCAGAACAATAAGTCCGGCTACCACTTTACCATCGTCATTTCTGTGCGTTTCCAACAACTGGAGTTGCTGTCCCGGTTGCATCAACTCCACAGATGGTGTCAATTCGTGGTTCACGTTCTCGAGGTCATACAATATCACCAATGGAGAAGAACCGCCGGGAACATCAGGCTGAACCAGTAATTCATGGTTTTCGGTGTCCTTTTTCAGTAATATCGCCCGAAAACCTGAAGGATTAACGTGGTAGCTCCCTTTTACCTCCTCTCCATGGTTGTGCGTAGCATACAAATGACTTACTTCGGCAGGAATCTCCACTCCAAAGAACAGTCCATATGATTCTGCCAGAATTTTCAGCCCCCGATAGTATTCCTCCGTTCCCGGATTTAGTCTCTGACCAACGACTTTATTGGCAAAGATTCTGAATTCATGCAACCGGCTCTTTTGCCTTTTATTGAGCTGTTTTTTATTGCACAGATACTCCAATCGCCCGAAAAGATTGGAAAAAGTAAGTCCATCCTCTTTGGTAAGAAACTTACAGCATCGTTCCAGAGAAATCCGCTGCCTGACAACCTTTTCGACAAGCGAAAAAGCTTCATTTTCTTCAATGGTTATCAGGTCGTCAAAGAACTGGCGGGCAGGATTTTGCATTACTAAAGATTATCAAAAAGATACTGACTCATCATGGTATAGAGGTGATGACGGGTATTTCCTCCATAGATGCTGTGATTCCGGTTTGGATATACAAACATGTCAAATTGCTTTCCGGCCTGAATCAATTGTTCGGCATATTCCATGGTATTCTGAAAATGCACATTGTCATCCGCACTACCATGAATCAGGAACAACCGTCCGCTAAGATTCTCCGCCATATTGATGGGACTGTTATCGTCATACCCCCGGGCGTTCTGCTGCGGCTTTTGCATAAAACGCTCGGTATAAATGGTATCATAATAACGCCAGTTGGTCACAGGAGCAACCGCAATACCCACTTTAAAAAGATCACTTCTGCTCAAACAAATAGAGGACATATAACCGCCAAAACTCCATCCCCAGATACCAATTCGGGAAGCGTCCACATAATTCAGCGAACCAAGATACCGGGCAGTCTCAATCTGGTCATCCGACTCCAGTCGCCCCAATTGCTTGTAGGTGGATTTTTGAAACTCTTCTCCACGGGCTCCGGTTCCTCTGCCATCCACTGAAACCACCAGATAGCCGTTGGATGCCAGATATTGCTCCCAGTTGATACCATAACGATCCAACACCTCCTGCGAGTTAGGCCCGCTGTATTGAGACATCAATACCGGATAACGTTTTTGCTCATCAAAACCCAAGGGCTTTATCATATATCCGTTCAACTGAATACCTTCAGAGGTCTCAAACTGGAAAAACTCTTTTTGAGGAACTTCATAAGTGGCCAATCGCTCGGCCAATGCGCTGTTATCCTCTACAACACGAACCAGATCACCATCAGCTTCAAAAACTGAAACAACAGGAACTTCGTTGGCCGATGATCGCGTATTCACAAAGTATTTGAAGTGTTTGCTAAAATCAGCTGAATTATACCCTTCATCCGGAGTTAGCTGTAGCAGCTCCTCTCCTTCCAAATCCACAGAATAAACTTCGCGCTTAAGCGGTGATTTTTTGGCGGCCTGGAAATAGAACAACTCCTCATCAGCGTCAAACCCGTAAAAATCGGTGATATCCCATTCTCCGGTGGTTAGTTGCCGAACCTGAATGCCGGCCATGGAATACAGATATAAATGATTAAAACCATCATCCTGACCAACATAGGAGAAATGCTCCCCATCAGGAAGAAACTGAATATTGTCCAGCACATTCTCGGTGATAAACTTATCCTCCCGAACCGTCAGCAGCACGTTGGCAACTCCGGAAGCCGGATTGGCGATAAACAACTCCAGCTGATTTTGCATGCGGTTCATTTTCAAAACCCCCAACTTGTCGGGATGGTAACTCCAGCGAAGGCGGGGCACATAAAAATCATCCAACTCTCCGACATCCATCGCTTTTGTGGTGCGGTTTTTCACATTAAACACATGAACCGAGACCTTAGCGTTGGCTTCTCCAGCCTTTGGATATTTGAATTTGTATTGCCCCGGATAAAGTGCAAACTCTTCCCGGGCAGGATGAGTGCCCTTATAAAGTGGGAAGGAGAATTGTTTAACCTCAGACTCATCAAACTTCACATAAGCCAGGTTCTCGCTGTCAGGTGACCACTCGAAAGCTCTGTTGTATCCGAACTCCTCTTCATAAACCCAATCAGGAATTCCATTGATAATTTTGTTCTCTTCCCCATCTTCGGTTACAGCACTGGTAGTACCAAAGCGCAACTTCTTCAGATAAATATTATTGTTTCGGACATAAGCGATTTTGTAACTGTCGGGCGAAAAAGCTGGTACCTGCTGCTTCCCTTCTTCTGCCAGAGGAACAAGTTCTTTGTATTTTCGATCATAAACGTAATAGCTGGCCAGAAAGGAACGACGATAAATCCGCTCCACATCATTGTAAATCAATATTTTTGTTTCATCCGGACTAAATTCATAACCACTGATATTCTTTACTTCTGATGGATTTCGCTTGATTTTTTCGATATCAAAAACAACTTCCACAGCCTCTCCCGTTTTATAGGAATACTTAACGATTTTGGTTCCGCCATCCTCCAATGCAGTATAGTGTAAACCATCCTTCATGGATCGAAGACCGTCGATTCGTTTGGCAGAAAAAGTGCCGTTTTTGGTAATATCTTCAATGGTAATCTGCTTTTTCTGAGCGTTAACCACCGAACCAAAAAGAATAATTGTCAGAAATAAAAATGTAAGTTTTTGCATAATATCAAAAGCTGAAGTTTCTTGAAAAAACACTCTTCTCTGCTGTTTTTTTTCACCAACTGCCGATAAAACTGTAGTGTTAAATACATCGGAGAAGAGAACAAAAATAACCACAATTTATCATTTTACCGAAGAAATATCGGAAAGCCATACCCCCCGGAGGTACCTTCATTTACTTTTAGATTGATTTCGGAAAAATAAGATCATTGCCAGAAAAACAACCATACACAAAGCAAAGGCAACAAATACCGGATTCTGATAATTCCCTGAAATATCTCTCAGCACGCCTCCGGTAAAGGGACCGGCAAATCCTGACACACCGTATCCCAGAAAAACAAAGGGATAAATCTTCCCCAGATTGTTCAACCCGTATATCTGGGCAGTCTCTTTGGCATATATTACAAAATTGGCACCAAAGCTGAAGCCAACTGCAAAAGAAATGGCCAGGTAGAGCAACGGACTTAAATGAAGAAGTCCGATCAAAAGAGTAGAAATGCCCATTAAAAGAAGAGAAAGCGGAATCAAAACATTACCGCTAACAAAATCGTTGAGCCATCCCCAAAATAAACGACCACTGAAATTGGCCACCGAAAATACGGTGATGCCCAATACAAGAGTTGTTTCATCAATCGGGAATTGCTCTCCGATGGGTTTGAGATTCCCAATCACAAGAAGGCCGGCAAACGTTCCGGTAAAAATACCAAGAAACATTTTTAAAAATTGACTTTGCCTTAATAGTCGATTCATTGGTACCAAAGGGCTTAAATCATCACTCAGGGAGGGTCTGTCTATAAAAAATGAAGCCACAGCCAGGATAACTCCTTTACTAAGCCCAATCAACAGAAACACCTGTGGCAATGGAATCTCTGCAACAAACAACTCCTGAACCACCATAGACTCAACAATAGCTCCACCTCCGAAGCCGGCAGAAACAAGTCCTGTAACCAGCCCCTTTTTTTTGGGATACCACTCCACCGGTATGGTAATAGATATCAGATAGCCAAAACCGGTAGCGACACCTGCAAAAACAGAGATTCCCAGAAGCATTACCGGAAAGTGAATTCCGAACACAGGTACTACAAGAAATCCGACGGTATATAATCCGGAAGCAAGAAGTGCCAGTCTCTTAGCCCCCATCGTAGCAAGCAATGAACGGCCGAAAACCATGGCCACGGTAAAAACGGCAATAAAAACACCAAAAATAAGTTGAGTTTGTCCGGTAGAAAAACCATAGTCGGCAACCAACCGGGGAACAAAAATACTCCAGGCATAGATACTACCCAGAGCTAACATCATTGTAACAGCAGCAAAAACAGTCCTTACGGGCTTTAACATCATAACAGCAAGTAATTATTTATACATTTTTCACATACCAAAATAACTAAAAAACAGAAAAAAGGTTGTTTCTTTGCACCCAATAGATTTATACGTATTGCACTTCTTTTACGCTTCCTTAAACTGAATTGCCTTGCTACACTTCTATTTAAGTTCTTTTTATTTACATTTTATGATCACACATATTTCAGTGCAAATACACGGCTCATCCCATACGGGTGCGGGCATTGTCAGTGCTCTGAAGTGTCGGTCATCTCAAACATTTTTTTAATGAATCTTTTTGTAGCAAAGTTAAGTGACGCAACAACCAGCGAAGACTTAAACGATTTGTTCGCCGAATATGGCGAAGTAGTATCAGCCAAAGTAATTATGGACAGGGAAACCGGATCCTCAAAACGCTTTGGTTTTGTTGAAATGAAAGAAGATGACGCTGCTCAGAAGGCCATCAAAGACCTGAACGAGTGCCTCTTCGACAACAGCCCCATCGTGGTTAAGAAGGCCCGTCCGAAAGGCGAAGGTCGTGAACGTTCATTCGGTGGTGGGAACCGCAACCAGGGACAACGCAGATACTAAAAAGTTTCTGTCCAGAAACAAATTTTGCTTAGTTTATAGACGGACTAAATAATTTGCAAAATATAAAAGGGGCGATTGCAATTGTGCAGTCGCCCCTTTTTTCATGTTATCGGTTTAATCCACTTTAATTTTTCCTACCAGCTTCTTCACTTTCGAGGGGATACCATCGGTAACCATTGCTTTGTGAATCTCTTCGGGAAAGAATATAATAAAAGCCCCCTTTGGATGATTGACTTTCATTCCGGAATCGCCTGTGAATAAAGTACAATCTTTCTCCTCATCATAAGGGACTTCCACTTCCATTTTATACTCCTCGGCATACTTAATCATTTCATGACCTTCCATCAGATAATGAATATCTATATGCTTCTCATGTGATTCCCACACTGCTTCATCTTCCGACACAGTGGATTGTTCCATGGCATTAACAAAAACATCACTGCCACTCAACTCAACTCTTCCGGCCTCAAAATCAGAAGGATCAAGATTTTCCAAATAATCCAGCACGATCTCCATGGCCGGATGCAACATATAATAACGTGCTGCATTTTCAAAAGTATCTATAACCATAATATTTTTCTTACAAAGAAACTACATTCAGAGGTTTTTCACTCATCACCACCATACAATTTTATCAATTTTCGGGGAAAAATTCAATGAATAATCCATGAAATCGAATCTTACAAAATGCGTATCGCTGAATTTTTAGCGTGTCATTATCTTTAAATGGCACTTTTCCCGAAAATGTCGTAATTTCCAATTACAAAGAAAAATTCAACACAACTATGTTTGTACACCAACATTCATCCGCAACAACGGAAGTGTGCAGACAACAATAAATTACAAATCAATCTAAATTTAGTTCGCATACAAACAAATAAAAACAGCCGTTCTGTTCAATCAGCCATGAATCTCAAAACACAAAAACCAAAAAATCACACAATGTTCACTTTTACAGGCACTTAACCCGGACAAAATCTTTTCAAACCATTAACCATACCGGCCTCCCGTTTCCCGTTTCAAAAAAAATGATTAATTTTGTCGCGCAGAAACAATCAGGTTTCGGAGTTAAAAATCCCATCAAAAAATGACTTTTCAACCCTGACCCAAAAAACTGATTATTCACCAAACTGAATATTATGGCAATCTTCACAGCAAATCAACAAAGAATTGCAACAAAAATTGATTCTTCTTCCGAACTGTCGAACTGGCGGGACTGGAAATGGCATCTCAAACACTCCATTAAAACCATTGACAAGTTTGAAGAGCTAACGGGAATTAAGTTTCCGGAAGAGGAAAAAAAACAACTTGAAGAAACTAAGGGGAAATTCCCTCTCAGCATCACTCCTTACTATCTCTCTCTAATTAAAAAAGAGAATTTCAGACATGACCCTATCTACAAACAGTCATTTCTGGACAACAGAGAATTACACGTCACCCAATATGAAATGGGCGACCCGCTTTCCGAGGATACCGACAGCCCGGTTCCCGGAATTACCCACCGCTACCCCGACAGAGTTCTTTTTCATGTCAGCAATGTATGCGCCATGTATTGCCGCCATTGTACCCGCAAAAGAAAAGTGGGTGATCAGGATTTTGTACCCGGCAAATCGCAAGTGGAAATAGGATTGGATTACATCAGAAAAACTCCACAGGTAAGAGACGTACTCCTTTCGGGAGGTGATCCGTTCCTGCTTTCTGATGATTATCTGGACTGGATTCTGACAGAACTAAGAAAAATTGACCACATACAAGTCATCCGCATCGGAACACGTACTCCTGTTGTACTCCCTTACCGAATAACAGATGACCTGGTGAATATGCTGAAAAAGCACCACCCGATTTGGATCAACACACACTTTAATCACCCACGGGAAATAACCTCATCTTCGAAAGAGGCACTAAGGAAACTTGCTGATGCCGGTATTCCTTTGGGTAACCAGTCGGTATTGCTGGCCGATGTGAATGACTGCCCCAGAATCATGAAAGACCTGGTACACAAGCTCGTTGCCAACCGGGTACGTCCTTATTATCTGTATCAGTGTGACCTGTCAGAAGGATTGTCACATTTCCGCACTCCGGTAGGCAAGGGGATTGAAATCATAGAAAGCCTGATAGGTCATACCAGTGGTTTTGCGGTTCCAACCTATGTAATTGATGCTCCCGGCGGTGGCGGTAAGATACCGGTGATGCCAAATTACATCATTTCATGGTCAACCAACAGGGTAATTCTCAGAAACTACGAAGGGGTAATTACTTCGTACAAAGAACCCGACAATTATCAGCAAACCACATGTGACAGAAATTGTGACAATTGCAACCTGGAGCTCGACTTGCAGGAGGGCTACGAAGAGAATGCCATCGGAATAGAAAAACTTCTGTCCGATTACGATGATGCCATTTCACTGGTACCATCAGACAATGAACGAATTCAAAGAAGGGACGATAATGGACAAGACTGAGAAACTCGGACAATCGACCATACAGCATGGACCTGAGAGTAACAGAATTTATCTCATGCACCTGTGGCCAACCGATTTTCCCGGAATTATTGACAAGATAGATACTTTGGCAAAGAGCAATGGTTATACCAAGCTCTTTGTCAAAGTTCCTTCAAAATACGGTGCCGCTTTCCGGATGGCCGGATATGAAACAGAAGCACTGGTCCCCGGCTTTTTCAATGGTGCGGAAGATGCACTATTTATGGTAAAATACAGGGATGCGGAGAGGAAAAACCCCAACCGGGAAGAGATGGAGGTCTTTCAGAATCTGCTGCTATCAGATGCAAACAGTGAGATACCGGAACTGGACAGCACACACATATTGAGACTGCTGACTCCTGAAGACACTCCTGAAATGGTAAAGGTTTTCTCCGAAGTATTTGAGAGTTACCCCTTCCCCATCTTCGACACGGAATTCCTGAAAAAGGAGATGAGCGAAGAGACCCGCTATTTTGGTGTATTTCAGGATGGCAAACTGGTCGGCATCAGTTCGGCTGAGTGCAACGAATCGCTTAAAAATGCGGAAATGACCGATTTTGCGGTACTTCCCTCCCAACGTGGAAAAAAAATTGCCATACACCTCCTCAGAACCATGGAGGCGCACCTGAAAAACAATGGATTTAAGTCCTTTTACACCATTGCACGTCTTAAATCTCCTTCCATGAATAAAACCTTTCTCAACAACGGATATCGATATACCGGCACACTGGTGAACAATACGCACATTGCAGGTCAGATAGAGAGTATGAATGTGTGGTATAAGCAGGCGTTGAAGGGTTGAGGGTTGAGGGTTGAGGGTTGAGAGTTGAGAGTTGAGAGTTGAGAGTTGAGGGTTGAGAGTTGAGGGTTGAGGAACAGGCAAAAAAGCAAAAGCTCCAACAATCCCGGGGAGATTAAAATCAGAATTCCATTGCAGACCATAGAATAAAACAATACTATGCATCCGATAGATTTCATCATCATCTTTGTTTACATCGCAGCCATGCTCATGGTGGGACTTTGGTTTCACAGAAAGAATCAGAGTTCTGAGGATTATTACGTAGGTGGCCGAAAGATGACCCGCTGGCACTTAGGATTATCCGTTGTGGCAACAGATGTGGGTGGTGGCTTTTCCATCGGACTGGGAGGACTGGGCTTCGCAATGGGTCTGTCCGGCTCCTGGATACTCTTTACCGGATTGATAGGAGCCTGGCTCACCGCAGCAGTATTAATTCCGCGGGTTTACAAAATTGCCTTTACCAGCAAATTCCAGACATTCCCTGAAATGCTGAGCCACCACTACGGCAAAAGAGTAGCTTTTTGGGCAGGTATCATCAGTGCAATAGGTTACCTGGGATTTACCAGCAGCCAGATTCTGGCAGGCGCCAAACTCACTTCAGGCACCATTGACGGACTCAGCGTCAACAATGCGGCCTTGATAATGGGAATCATTGCGGTGGTTTACACAGCTTTGGGAGGAATTAAAGCAGTTATTTATACCGACACCATTCAATGGACCATATTGCTTTCGGGACTCATTTTTGTTGGAGTTCCCTTTGCCATTTACAATGTGGGCGGGCTTGACGTATTGCGGGAATCGGTTGACAAAGAAATGCTTTCTCTGACCAACATCAAAGGGTCGGTAATTGTCAACTGGGCATTTTCCATCATCCCCATCTGGTTTATTGGAATGACGCTCTACCAACGGATTTATGCGGCATCCTCCCGCAAAGAAGCACAAAAGGCATGGTTTGTGGCAGGGTTGTTTGAATATCCCGTAATGGCATTTCTGGGTGTTTTTCTGGGACTGATGGCTAAGGTATCCATCGATCACGGAGTTGTGCCCGCTGAAGCCGCTATTGGCATCGACAGTGAAACGGCTATGCCCATGATGCTTAAGTACATTCTGCCAACAGGAGCTCTCGGAATTATTCTGGCAGCCTATTTTTCAGCCATCCTTTCCACTGCTGACAGTTGCCTGATGGCATCCTCTGGAAATTTTGTAAGAGACATTTTTAAGGTAAAAAGGTCGGAGAACACACTCAAGGTCTCTCAGATCATGACTTTTGTACTCGGGTCACTGGCACTTGTTCTGGCCTTGTTTATGCCCAGTGTTCTGGATCTGATGCTGCTCTCCTACTCATTCATGGTAAGTGGTTTGCTGGCTCCGGTAATAGGATTTATCTTCTTCAAAAAGCCCAAACCCATGGCAGGATTGTTGTCTATGGCGGCGGGAGCGGCAGTGTTTGCCATTTTTCACTTTCTGAAAATTGAGCTTCCCTACGGATTTGATCCGGTTGTACCCGGAGTGATTGCATCCATCATAACCTTGTTTATTGTACAGAAAGTGGGCAAGTAAGAATCAGGGAGTATCACAAAGCCCCCTGTCGAATGGGGCCGTGCAGGAATCAAACAAATGTAAATGGCATCAGACAAACACCCCACGCTTTATTCCGGGGTGGTATCTGACTCAAAATCACCGGTGATTAAAGGCATTTCATCGGCTTGACTGGCTTCAATCTCCAGCATCTCAATAAGCAAATCCAAAGCACCCCCTACTCTGACCAGTTCATCGGCAGAAAGTCCTTTCAATTTTTCATCCAAACGCTGCTGCAACAAATCAGGAGTACGCTCCAGCAAGGCATCGCCCGAAGAGGTTAGAGCGATGTGCATAACCCGTTTATCCCCCGACTTTGGTAACCGGGCAAGAAAACCCTTTTTTTCCAGGCGCCCGATTATTCCTGTCACGGTACTGGAGTTCAGATTCAGATGGTCACGAATAGAGCGCTGAGTAGCCTGATAACCGGGAGAGGCTTTTAAAAATTCAAGACATAAAATCTGGGGAATACTCACCCCGAAATCTTTCTGCACTTTCTTGGATTCCAGATTAATAGAACGAACAATGCGCCTGATTTTTATTAAAATATCTTTGTAATCCATCTTACTCATAAATTGTTTCTTTATTACCTGAACTCTGTCAGCCGAGCTCTAATTTTAAACTGTCACTGGTTTCTTTTCCAGTCTAAACACCTCTGCTGCAGCATATCGGTTGGTCAATCTCACATCAAACCTGTGTGACAAGCTGTTAAAAGCCTCCAATGCCAGTTGCGGAGTATTGTTTTCGGCCGACAAATGCGATAAAAAAACAACTTCCAGATCGGCTCCACCGTGTATATCCAAAAGTTCCACTGCCTGTGCATTGGACAAATGTCCCACTTCAGAGGCAACTCTGTTTTTCAGATGCCAGGGATATACTCCGTTCCACAACATATCCTCGTCATAGTTTGATTCCAGAAACACAGCCTGACAGGAAGAAAAATGCTGAATCACATTGTCGCATGGCGACCCAATGTCTGTCATTACTCCCACATTAACCCCGTCATGTTCGATTCTGAAACTACACGGCTCTGCCGCATCATGTTGCTTTAAAAAGGTATGAATAATAAAATCTCCTATTTCGATGCGTTCTCCCGGAGTAAAATTCTTAATTAAAGCAGGACGATTGGGACCCCAGCTTTTCTCCAATGATCTGTGAGTAATATAGACCGGAACATCCAGTTGCTTACTCAAAACCCGCACACCTTTAAAATGATCGGCATGTTCATGAGAAATTAATATTCCTTTGATCTTTGAAGGATTCAAAGACCGTTCTTTCATTCGTTCCAACACCTGGCGTCGGCTGATTCCGGCATCCACAAGTATCGCTTCATTTTCATTGCCTATGTAATAACAATTTCCGTTACTACCCGATGCCAGTGCACATATTTCAATCATCTTTTATATCACTTTTATTTCAGGAGAAGCATTGCTGACATACTTACTCAACAATTCCGAAAGCATTGCCATAGTCTCCTCCAATCCGTCACCATCCCCGTCAAAAGAGGGAACAATCATAAGTACCCGTTTGGTTTTTTCATCAATCAGAGTCCGGGAAGAATCACTTGTAGGGGTTCCAAATGCTCCGTTTGAATCTCTGAAAACCGGTAAATTTTCAATATTTAATTCTCCCCTTCCGATTCCCTGGTAGGGTTCTGCTGGCTTCCCCTTGCCCAATGTCACATCTCCACTAATTTTACTAAGGTCGTAGCCACAAATGGAAAATCCGGTTTTAACAGAAACCAGATTCAAACAATCCACTACATTATTTACCTGATACAAACCCTTGCCTTTACTTACCCTTCGAAGCAATGATTCAGCAGCCGGACGGTATCGATTGGGGTCCTTTCCCAGTTTCTTATAGGCTTGCTTCAAGGACTTTACAGCCGGCATTTCCCTGATTTTCTCCGCATCCAGTTGAGTGGAAAGTGCTTCAATTTCGCTCTGCATACTTTGCAGTAAATCAGCTCCGGGCTCTTCGACCAGCACCTCAGAAACCAGACATCCCAGTTTAAGATCCGGAAAATTTTCAGCGATTTCGGGCTGGAGACTTAATTTAGGAAATTCCATTGTACAAATTGATGTTTTTCTCTTATTCTGCTAAAATACCAAATTTTCATGAATCCGCCTCAAAACTCAACGGGTGGATTTCGGACAGGCAGGTATTATTGCTATTTTTGCAGACTTAAAGTTATAAGCGATGACAAAGACAATACCTCAAAAAATAAATGCTGTGCTTTTTGATATGGACGGAGTGCTTTACGACAGCATGAAACACCATGCCGCCACATGGATTGAAGCATTCAATGCCTACAACATAAATTTCCCATTAGAGGAAGCCTACCTGAATGAAGGAAGCACCGGAGATTTCACCATAAAAAAGGCCATAAAACAGCTTTGTCACAGGGAGGCCACCCCCGAAGAAATTGAGGGCATTTACGAGGAGAAGACAAGACTCATGCATCTGCGTCCAAAAGCAGACAAGATTCCGGGAATGCAGGCACTAATGAAAAAAATCAGGGATGCCGGAAGAAGAATCATTGTGGTTACCGGCAGCAAGCAACCAATCTTACTGGAAAGATTACAGGAAGACTTCGGCGTTCATCCTGATGAAGTTGTATCCGGATACGATGTAAAACATGGTAAACCTCATCCCGAGCCCTATCTCATGGGACTAAACAAAGCGGGCGTTTCGGCGGATGAAGCCATCGTAATAGAAAACGCACCACTCGGAGTAGAGTCAGCTGTTGCGGCAGGGATCCACACCATTGCCATCAATACAGGTCCTCTGGAAAAGCAGGTATTGTTTGATGCCGGTGCGAGTGAGGTTTTTGATAAAGCTAAAGAGGTTGATGAGTTTTTTGAAAAACTATTGTAACCTACCTTATGCATAAGACCGGTACGATGCAAACAGGCTGAAAGCCTGAGAGCAACAGCCCATGGCAACGCCCTGGGTTTTGAGGTATTCCTCATGCCCCCTCATTATTGGTCGCGACGCGACCAATAATGAGGGGGGAGGTAATTATAATTTCCCTGGGGCGTTGCCCCAGGCTATTGCTTAAAGACCTTCGGCCTTAAAAAAAACACAACAACATTATGTATTTCCCTAACAGGAAAAAGCCCAACTTTTGGGAGGACTGAATTATTGACTTCGTCGAACTTCGTTTCAAAAATTATCTGTTGCGATGTTCAACTACCTTCCAAATTCCGGCGTCCTCCATAAAGTTGATTTGAAAAAAGCTCACTATTCCGGAGGAATAAATTGTTTTTGTCCTGTCAACTATCTGAAAGAAATATCTCTACGAATGGGTAGGCTTATTTTTTGTTCCTCGGTAACGTGGCTGCAAACTCCCTCGAGATATAATTATCAAAAGATAAACAAACATTTGTGGAAAACTCAATGGCGTTTTCCACAATATTTTTCCATCGGTCCATATCTCCTTCAGCAGGTTTTTGTCTGTTAAGGCCATAAGCCAGCCCTGCATTGAAATTATCACCGGCACCAATGGTACTAACAGGCTTTATCGTCCTGGCAGCAACATGAAAATATTGTTCACCAACCAGCCCATATACCCCATCCCTGTTGGCAGTAATAAGTCCCATTGCATCAAATTCCCGAATTTTTTGTAACACCTTATCTGTATCCAATCCGGGATAGATATTTTCAAAATCTTCATCACTTCCCCTTACCAAATGAGCCAACGAAAAGTTCTCTTCAATGAGGGGACGGTAAACATCTATATTGCTCAGATGATTTTTCCTGAAATTGGGATCATAAATAAGAAAAGCTCCCTGTTTACGTGCCTTTTGGAGCAATGGCACCACCTGCTTACGAAGTACAGGGTTCACGGCAAAGAAAGAACCAAACAGAAGAATGTCTCCCGGCAGGAAATCTGGTCCGGAAATCTGAAACCTTTCATCGGGAAAATCTTTATAAACCTGGTAGGACGCATTGTTGTCCTCATCCAGAAAAGCAAGAGCAACGGGTGTCTTACCTGTAGAAAACCTGTGAAGCCATGAAGTTCCGACACCGTTTTCCCGAAGAAATTCCACAATCTGGTCACCAACCTCCTCCAGGCCTATTTCACTAATCAAAGCCACCTCTTCCCCTGCCCGGGCAAGAGATACAAGGGCATTAAAGGCAGAACCGCCGGGGCGTGAAGCCACCGGCCGGTTATCCTTAAAAATAATATCGAGGACCGTTTCACCCAGCCCGAAAATCCGTCCCATACAGCAACCATTACTTAACAAGTTTCGAAATGGCTTTAAACTCATCCGTACCTGAAACACGGCACATCTCAAATAACAGTGACTCGTAACTGGTAATGATGATTCCATCCTGAACAAGTCTGGCCATAGCTATCCTTTTGTTCTCAGGATTTCTGGACCCTACACAATCTTCCACTACTACAGGATGGAAACCACGTTCCTTCAAATCGAGGGCTGTTTGCAACAGACAAATATGTGCCTCGATACCGGCAAGAACCACGGTACGTTTAGACGACAACTCGACCTTCTCCATAATTGCGGGATCATCACAGCAGCTAAAGGCAGTTTTTTCACTATGTGGATATTCGTCCACCAAAGCAGCGAGTGAAGGAATGGTTTCACCAAGGCCTTTTTTATACTGTTCGGTTACCATCACAGGAACTTGTAAAAGTTTAAGTCCCTCAACCAAAATCTTCATGTTTGCAGCCAGTTGCTCATGTTCATAAATATGAGGAAACAAGCGTTCCTGAACATCCACAACCATGGCAAGTGTATTGTCTCTGATAATTCTCATACTCCAAATCTTTTAAATGCCGATAAATCAAGATTGTCAAAACGTCCGAAAAATTCAAATAATTCTTCAGCGATTTTTTGTACCCCACCCGGTTCGTTAGATTCAATATTCAACGGAAGAACCGGATCATGCAACGACAAACGCAGCAAGAACCAGCCATCCTGACCGTTACCGGAACATTTCACCCGTACACCTTCGTAATTTTCGGGCAACAAATCCCAGTTGCTTTTATTTCCGGCCATAATGCCAACTTCAGCAATAATATCCGAACCGGTTTGAATAAAATCAGCAGAATTAATTCTCAATCGAATTTCACAGCTGTCAACCGGCTCTGGAAGACCTTCAATAAGGTCGGTCAAGCGATTGCCTTCGGCCCTCTTCTTTGCAAGGGTTACAATCATCCGGGTGGCAAGATAGGCTCCGTCATCCAAAAAGAAATTTTCCCTGAAAGCAGCATGACCGGAAGTCTCAATGGCGAGACAGGATTCCTGGCCGATTCCGTTCAAACGAACCGCTTCATTGATAACATTCTTATACCCCCGTTGATAGCGATGATGCTTGCCACCCAACTTCTCCTGAATAAACCATGACAACCCATCTGAAGTGATTGAGTCGGTAACAATGGTACTTCCGGGCTTCTTCTGTAACACCATCGCTGAAGCCAGTGCAATCAGGGAATTTTTATTAATGGGGCGTCCGGTGTAATCAACCAGTGCAGCACGATCCACATCCATATCAAAGATAATTCCCAGGTCAGCTTCAGACTCCTTTACCTTGTTGATAAGAGAATTCATGGCATTGGTGTCTTCAGGATTGGGGAAATGGTTGGGGAATCTTCCATCAGCCTCTAAAAACTGGGAGGCGGAAATATCTGCACCCAACTGCTCCAATACATCAGTAGCAAAAAAACCACCGGATCCGTTACCTGCATCCACCGCAATCTTCAATCCCTCAAGAGGAGTCTCATAGTGATCGGGATGATTAACTCCCTGGCGGATAACATCTGCCAGGTGCTGTGCATAAACAGCCATAAAATCATACTCTCCTACTGTTCCCTTCCTGCTTCCTTTTTTTAGGTGACCATCTGCAAGGGTCAGAATTTCTGAAATATCAGCCTTATCCAGGCCGCCTGTGGAGGTAAACAGTTTCAATCCGTTTTTATGAGCAGCCGAGTGACTGCCTGTCACCATAACCGCTGCATCCACTGGTTTCTCCCCAATTTGAGTGGACATAAACATAGCTGGCGTGGAGGCAAGTCCAACATTGACCACATCTGCTCCACCCTCACTAATTCCTTTGATAAGTGCCTGCAGCAGTTCAGGACCCGATAATCTCGGATCGCGTCCCACAGAAATTCGCAATTTGTTTTTTCCTGAAAAATAGGTTTGCAACCAGACAACAAAAGCTCTGCCGAGCCTTTCGGCAATTTCGGGGGTAAAATTTACTTCATCTCCCCTTACTCTGTCCAGAGCGACCCCCAGAATATCAGAGCCGTTGTGTAATTTCTTCCAGTCAGTTTGTGGCATGGTCAGATTCATAGTTTATTTTTTTTCGAGATTGGCAGCCTGACGGGATTTATCGCCCAGATAGCCGCCATGATGTCTTAATGCATAATCATGATTATTGAACCCGATTTTTTTCATCAGCAACACCACCAAAACATCACCAATTACGGTCATTGTAGTAGTGGAAGTTGTTGGTGTGTGGCCCAAAGCACAAACTTCGGGAGGATTTCCCGTAAAGAGACAAGCCGAAGCAGCTTCTGCCAGCAGGGAATTTTCGTTCCCGGTAATTACGATAAACGGGATATCGGGTCTGAGCCCTTTAGCCAGGTCAATCAACTCAATAATTTCCCGTGTCTTGCCCGAATTGGAAATAAGGAGCATTATATCATTGTCCTGTAAAACCCCCAGGTCGCCGTGCTGGGCCTCACTGGGATGTAAAAAAACGGCGGGAGTACCGGTACTGCTAAAGGTTGTGGCCATATTGTTGGCAATTTGACCAGCCTTACCCATTCCGCTGGTAATCAGTTTACCCTTACGATTGTGGACAAACTCAAAAAGCAGGCCAACAGCCTTTTCAAAACCTTCTGTAACAGGGATTTGTGCTACTGCACGGGATTCAGCTTCCAATAAAGCCCGGATTTCTTTTTCTATCATTATTTTTCTCTAAAAATGGTTCCTTTTATCCTTAAAAATAATTATGATATCAGATGCAAATTAATAAAAATATCATTGGTGTCCGGTTAAAAAAATGAGATTGCTTCACTACGTTCGCAATGACGCGAATTTACACGATTATGGGGGTTGGTAAGGGCTGATTAATTTTCTCTTCCGGAAAAACTATGCTTACTCCAGATAGATCCTTTTCCTTGTTTTTGGAAGTACTTCTCCAATCACTTTTGTTTGGGGATGTTTTCCGGTAGCTTTCAAATCAGCCAACACGGCATCCAGTTTTTCCGGAGGTACGCACATCAGCAGTCCGCCGGATGTTTGAGCATCCGCAGCAAGCATTTTCAAGTGCGGTTCCACCAGTTTATTTACATGCAACGAGGATTGCACAAAATCCAGATTTCTAAAGGACGCCCCGGGCAAACAGCCATCATTGGCCAGTTCGGCAGCCTGATCAATTATGGGTAAATCCCGGCTTCGAATGGCCAGGCTCACCTCACTTGCCTCAGCCATTTTGAGTGCATGACCGAGCAGTCCGAAACCGGTAACATCAGTGGCACAGGTGAGTGCGTGTTTGGTCATCACCTCAGCCCCCCACTTATTCAGCAGCTTCATTTGGTCAAGTCCTTTACGATATGCATCCTCACGTACCATCTTTAATCGCTGGGCAGCAACCAGCACTCCAATCCCCAGTGGCTTGGTAAGTACCAGCAGGTCTCCGGGTTTTGCTGATGCATTGGTAATTAATTTATCCGGATGCACCGTACCCACCACGGCCAATCCGTATTTGGGCGGATGATCTTCAATGGTATGACCTCCCATTACCAGGGCTCCGGCTTCCTGAATCTTACTGTGGCCTCCCTGCAATATTTGCTCAAAGGCACTCAATGGCATTTTGGCTGACGAAAACATAAACAGATTAAGAGCCAGCAAGGGAGTCCCGCCCATTGCATAAACATCACTCAGCGCATTGGCAGCAGCAATCTCACCAAATTCAAACGGATCGGAACAAACCGGAGGGAAAAAATCAGTGGTAAAGATAAGTGCCGTTTCATCGTTAAGCCGATAAACCCCAGCATCATCGTGGGTATCAATATCCACCATAATATTGGGATGCTGCATCTGCGGAAGCTTTGATAGAATTCCGGCAAGTTCTCCGGGTGGTAATTTTGCTGAACAACCACCATATTCCACTGTCTCTAACAAATCAATTATTTGCTCACTCATTGTTTGCCTCTCTTATGTAGTTCAAAAGTAATATTCTCTTTGCTCAAAGCCTCTCTGCAGGCATTCAAATTACTGTCTGCAACAACCAGGCACATTCCGCACTCGGAAGAGACCTCTTCCGGAACAGGAATAACCCTTGTGGCAATTCCTAACGCTTTACAGATTCGATCAGCACGCATCACTTTGTGCACATTCGGGAAGAGCAACAGCGGTTCTTCAGACATAATTCCTATCATTTAGTATTATTTTCAACGCTTCACCCAGATTTTGCAAATCCCCTTTTGTATGATAAAAGGAGGGAGCAAATCGTGCAGAACCTTTTGGGAAAGTATCCAGAAAACGGTGTGCCATGGGTGCGCAATGCAATCCGGATCGGATCTCTATCTCAAATCGTTCATACAAACGATTGGCAATGGTAGATGGGGTAAGATTTTCATGAACCAGCGAAAAGACATTTCCCCTGTTTACCGAATGCTCAGCTGTCAGCACCCTGACTCCTGAAATCTGCTGTACTCCCTGAACCAGAGCATTGATATCGTAGGAATCCCATTCCGGTTTCGGTCGGTTTTTAAGGGCAGCCAGAAGACCTGCAATACCAACCGCATTGTGTGTTCCGGCTTCAAACTTATCAGGAGCAAACAAAGGCATCTCAACACTCTCCGACCGACTCCCCGTTCCACCTAAAATCAGAGGAGAAAGCAATTCCGGATAACGCACATAAAAGCCCCCGGTTCCTGTTGGCCCCAGCAACCCTTTATGTCCGGTAAATGCTATAAAATCCACGTCCCACCTGTCACCTTCAAACGAAACACTGCCCAACGACTGGGTGGTATCAACCAAAAAAGGAATATTACCTATATACTCCCGAATCTTTTCTATCGGCTGAATAACTCCGTTCACATTACTTTCGTGATTGACAATTACCAGACGCGTTCGATCGCTGATTATTCCGGGAATTTGCTCAGGGATAATTGTTCCGTCTTCTTCGGCCGGAATCACTTTCCAGTGTACATTACAGGTTTCTTTAAGACGCTCAAGCGGACGCATCACGGCATTGTGTTCCAATGGTGATATCAACACCTCGCAATCGTGCAAATCAAGACCAAAAAGAACCGTATTGATGCCATGCGTTGCATTTTGCGTAAAAGCAATATTCCCGGCCTCTCCAACACCCATTACCTTTGCCAGTTCATCTCTGCACTCCTCAATCATTGACGAAGTCTTGTAAACCCTTGGGTAGGCAGCACGACCATAGGTTCCGGCAGTATTCCGGATAAAATCGGACAGTGCCCCGGCAACTTCCGGAGGTTTTGGCCAACCGGTACTTGCATTGTCGAAATAAGTGTTGGTGAATTGAGGCATAAAAAAAAATTTCTTCAAGTGTTCATTGACCCCAAATCAATAAATCCTGCAATTAAGCGATTTCGGGAAATTACATTCCGTGCCTTCTATAAATAAACCACTTTGCCTGCTTCGGCAAGTGTGGTAGCAATCTGATACATATTACTGATACGCCCCACCCCTATTTGCTCTTTCATACTGTAATAATCGACACAGGTACCACACACCAATACACTCACATCCTTGTCTTCAAGTTCAGCAAGAGCAGCTGCGGTATCGGTATCCTTCACGGCCAGTTTCACTCCTCCGTTATACATAATAATATGAGTAGGCAATTGATCCATCTCCTTCAGAGCATTAAAATATCCCCGAATCAACAAGGAACCCAGATCGTCTTCGCCCTCTCCCATACGACAGCTGCGGACAACAACCACATAATCAGTGTTTCCTCCGGCAGGCTGGGGCACCGCACAATATGCTTCGGGATTACTTTCTGCGACGGAAGCAGATTCTGCAGGTTTCGTGACTTCAATGGTATAAATGCCGTCTTTCTTATCGGCAACCGGGTTGGCACCAAGATCCTCCAGAAAGCTCATCAGATTCTGATAAGAGGTATCATTGTCGGAAATCACCTGCATTTTCTCTCCCTCATTCACCTCTCTCAGTCCGTTTCGGGCCATAATCAATGGTTCGGGACACAACCGTCCCTTAGTATCTATTGTCTTCATGACTAAACTGTTTTATCAATTTTCGGGCTACATTTTCAGGCTCATCGGTCATTTCTTTCAAGACCAATACCGGTTCATTTCTTTTTGCCAAAGATTTGGCATATCCTTTATCGTAATACTGCAAGGTAAGGTCAGCCACGGAGCGATAGTCACCTGCATCTAAAGCCTCCAATGCTTCGTTGGTTCTCTGGCCTCCAAGTCGTTTCTGAATTTTCAAAACAGATTCCTGCAGTAACTCTTTATCAAAGCAACCATAATCCCTAACAAGCCGATCCACCCGAAGTTTTCGGTCAATATCATACATAACCAATGGTGCCTGCATCAACAACTCAAAGAGTTGATCGGGAATATAGACACGGCCGATACTGTGGCTTTCACCTTCCACCCAAATTATTCTGTCGGGATTAAATTTCAGAAAACGGGCATGGATATCATTTTCAAACTGCTCTGATGTTGGTTGGTCCTCTTCTCCCAGTGCACCAAAGGCCGATCCTTTGTGATTGGCCAGGCCTTCCAGATCCAACATCTGTTCTCCATGGTTTTCAAGCTCCTTCAAAACTTCGGTTTTCCCACCTCCGGTAGGGCCGCCAATTACCATAAAACGCCATTTCTGTTCTTCCAGCATTTTTCTGAACGATGCCCGGTATGCCTTATAGCCACCCTCCAAGGTAGTGGCTTTCAACCCGACCGTTCTGAATAGCCAGGCCATACTTCCACTGCGCATTCCACCCCGCCAGCAATGAACCAATACCTGGTTGTCAACTGCAATACGCCTTGCCGCACGGGCAAACTCAGCCATTTTGGGGCCGACATACTCCAACCCCTTTAAAACGGCTGCATCACGCCCCTCTCTTTTATACAAGGTTCCAACCACAGCTCGCTCCTCATTGGAAAAAATGGGCATATTAATGGCTCCCGGAATATGCCCCTGGGCAAACTCCGCCGGCGTACGAACATCAATAACCGGAAACACCTCAGCTTCCTCCAGAAACGACTCCGGAGCAAGCACTGAGGTGCTCGCTTTATTACTATTTTCCAAATTCAAATGGTCAGAATCATTATTATTCACCATCATAGTTTTTTAAAACTGAAGGCAGGGTAACTTTTGACTGAAATATCGACTTCGGAAATATCACCCTCAAAACACCATCTTCATCCTTATCACTTCAGTAAAGACGCACAATCGTGCTTCTCTGCCAGAACCTCATTCCTCAACCCTGATTCCTTACAACGTCACACTCCAGGTGTCATCCATATGATTTTTCCAGTCGCTGTATTTTTCCTGACCGCCGCGTACTTTCCAGTCGCTGTCGATGGTCAAACGGGAACTGATACCACCACGGGGGTTACAAACCATTACAATTCGTATTCTGTCCGGATTGTAAACCTCCATCAGGTGATCGTAAAAAACATTAATCAATCTTTCATAAGAAACAGTGATATTCCGAAGTGCCTGAACGTACATCTTCAGGGATTTTAATTCAATAATGCGGTCGGTTGGATAAAAAGTAATGTAAACATCAGCAAAATCCGGCTGATCCTTTACCCCGAGAAAAGTAAACTCAGGTATCTTCACCTTTATTTCGTAAGCCTGATTGGTAGGATTAGGCAACGATTTCAGCATGCTTTTATCGATATCCTTGTAGGTTAAAACTTTATCTGCCATGACATTATTCGATTTGATGAACTAAAAAAATTATATCTGAAGTAAAAAACAACTTTGCATGATCCGGTTTCATTATCAGCAACCGGAAACAGAATGGCAAAGCACCAATAGATGATAAAATCGGTGCAAAGTTAACAATTTAAGAGAAACAAAAAGATTAGTGAATCTTAACGGATTCACATATCTTTGCGCGCAAAACCAGAAAAGAAAAAACAAGTGGGACGATCAAGACGAAACAAACCATTGCTCGAACGATTGGTGATCAGCGATGTAGCAGCAGAAGGCAAAGCCCTGGGCAGAGTCAATGACACGGTGGTATTTGTGCCACTGGCAGCACCGGGGGATGTGGTGGATGTTCAGGTAACAAAGAAAAGGAAAAAATATTTTGAAGGACGCCCTGTTAAATTCCATCACCTTTCGGAAATGCGTGCCGAACCTTTTTGCGAACATTTCGGCATATGCGGCGGGTGCAAATGGCAACATCTCCCCTATTCCGAACAGGTAAAGTTCAAGCAACGTGAAGTACTTAACAATCTTCAGCGAATCGGAAAAGTTGAGTTGCCGGAAATCAGTCCCATTTTGGCCTCCCCACAGGAACGTTTTTACCGCAACAAACTGGAGTTTACTTTTTCCAATAAAAGATGGCTTTCATTAGAGGAGATGGAGTCGGAAGAGGTCATTGACAACAAAAACGGCCTGGGATTTCATATTCCCGGGATGTTCGATAAAGTTATTGACATAAAGGAGTGTCATCTGCAGCGACAACCATCCAACGACATTCGTCTGGCCATCCGAAATTATGCCCTTCAAAACAACTGGACATTTTTTGACCTCAGAGCCCAGGAAGGTTTTTTGCGGACATTGATTATCCGCACAACTTCTATCGGCGAAACCATGATTATTGTGGTATTCTTTCACGAAGATGAAGAAAAACGAAACAGGCTGTTTGAACATCTCAGAGAACAATTCCCCGAAGTAACTTCATGGATGTACGTAATCAACGAAAAGAAAAACGATACCATTACAGATCAGGAAGTGGTGCTTCAATATGGCCGGGACCACATTTTTGAAGAGATGGAAGGTCTGAAGTTCAAAATCGGACCCAAATCATTTTATCAGACCAACTCTGACCAGGCTTACAATCTCTACAAGGTTGCCCGGAATTTTGCCGGACTTACAGGAGACGAAACCGTTTACGACCTTTATACTGGCACGGGAACCATTGCCAACTTTATTGCCGGCAACGCTAAAAAAGTAGTGGGAATAGAGTATGTGCCAGAAGCCATTGAGGATGCCCACATCAACTCGGAAATTAACAACATCGAAAACACCCGTTTCTTTGCAGGCGACATGAAAGACCTTCTCAACCATGACCTGTTTGAGAAAGAAGGATTCCCTGATGTAATTATTACCGATCCTCCACGGGCTGGAATGCATGAAGATGTGGTCAGAACCATCCTCAATGCCGCTCCCGAGAAAATAGTTTATGTGAGCTGTAACTCCGCAACCCAGGCCAGAGACATCAATATTCTGGATGCCCGGTACCGCGTTACCGCAATTCAACCGGTTGATATGTTTCCCCACACGCACCATGTGGAAAATGTGGCTTTGTTGGAAAGGAAATAATTTTCGGTTGAACTTTTTAATAGTGTGTTGCGTTTTTCTGTAAAAAAGTATGATTGCAATATTATCACCGGCAAAAAAACTGGACTTTAAAAAGAAAGTTCCAACATCGCAAAGTACCGAAATACTCTTTTCTGATGAAGCATCTTCATTGGCTGATGATTTGAAAAAATTCTCACCCGATGAACTCATGAACCTCATGAAAATAAGCCGACAATTGGGAGAACTCAATGCAGAACGTTTCATTCAATGGAGCTGGCCTTTCAATTCAACGAAAGCCCGTCAGGCCATTTATGCTTTTAATGGTGAAGCCTACAACGGGCTCGATGCATGGTCACTTAATCACAAAGAAATAGAAACAGCTCAAAAGCAGTTGCGCATTCTGTCGGGAATGTACGGTGTATTAAGACCATTGGATAATATACTTCCATACAGACTTGAAATGGGCACTAAACTCAAAAATGAAAAGGGGAAAGACCTCTATGAATTTTGGGGTGAAAAACTGACAAGACAAATTAACGAAGACCTGAAACAAGGCAAACATAAAGCACTCATCAACCTTGCGAGCCAGGAGTATTTTAAAGCCCTTGATGAAGATAAAATTGAAAAACCCGTAATAACCCCCGTTTTCAAAGAAAACAAAAACGGGACATACAAAGTCATCAGTATTTATGCTAAAAAAGCACGAGGCATGATGGTCCGATTTATCGTACAGAACAAACTAACCCAACCTGAAGACCTGAAAGCCTTTGATGAAGATGGCTACCATTTCAACAACGATCTTTCAAAAGGAAACGAAATGGTCTTTACCAGACACTAAAAACTTCAACATTCACGTTCAATAGTTCGTTAGATTTTTAGATTTTTAGACGTTAGAGGTTAGACGTTAGAGGTTGGAAATTAGAAGTTAGAAAAAACGTATTACGCTGACATTCTAAGCATTACCGGAAAACTCATTTAAACATAAAGATTTAATGCCCCAAATTTTTTAAAGGGTTTATCGGACTATTGGTCGGTATTCAAGAACAGAAAACAAAAAATACAAACCACTTTTAACGCACAATTTCGTGACAAACCCATGATTTTTTCTTAACTTTTGTACATACAAAAACTAAGTTATTATGAGTGAAACACAACATATTGAACGTTATGGAAATCTTCTGAAACAGGAAAGCCTGAGAACACTGGAAGACAAAATATGGCCAAACACCTTTGTTTTGGAAGCTCCGGAACCCTTCCCCGGGTTTTTTAATTACTATTCCGACCATCCGGTGGACAGCAAACCGCTTTATATCTACCTGGTATTAAAAAGGTTATATACACTGGAGGAAATTACCCGGGCAACTCAGAATATTCAGAAGTATTTCGATACCGATTTCAACGCCACCCCCGGAGTTGTAAACATCTACAACAAGCAGTTTGATGTCATCAGGGTGCGCCATCTGGACAACTTCTCTCAGATCACCGACTTGCAGGCAAGCTACATGGATCAGGGGATAGAATTTAAAAGCAAGCCCAACAGAAAAGTGGAAGGTCCGGCCGTAATCCGCATCAAAAAGTTTTTCATTCTTGATGAACCGGAACAGGGACTATTTTTTGACACCATCGAAAAAGATCATGGATATTTTCTGATTCCGAATCAATTAACATGGAAGCATTTTGAAGACATTACCCGCAGAGTAAAGTTTAACTGGGAAAAGCCGTTTTTCGATGCTGCCATAGGCCACTTTCATGTAAAATTTGGACTTCAGGATATGATTCGAATTTATTATCCTGAAATGAGTCTGGATTATTTGCGTGAAGTGAGGAAAAAGTATCTGGAACGCATTAAATAACAAAATTAGTGTTTGTCTATAAAGTCCAACTTCTGCGTTGTTGCTCAAAATCTAAATCCTAAAATACACTAATATTCTGCGGTTTAGATTTTTCACACGCCTTGAATTTGAACTTACTCGTTCAAACACATGAAAAACGTTTAGTTTATGGACAAACACTAATGATTACCAAAGCCTCTTCTGTCGTTGCACCGAAGAGGCTTTTTTATCTCCTCCTGTCCAGTCAATCAACCCGGAAGTAGCCTCAAAAACGTTTGTTTCTCCCAGTAAAAAATCATTAGGGCGCTCATGGCAAATCATTGGATGTGTTGTGGAAATGCTATGCTTAATCTCAAGATGCTCCACTGCTTTTTGGGCGTGGTTTCCCCATAGAAACCAAACGGCATCCGGACAATTTTTATTAATAAAATCTAACAATCGGTCGGTAAAGGGTTTCCAGTATCCCGAATGACTTCCGGGTTTACCTACATGACAGGAAAATGAGGTATTCAGTAACAAAACACCCTGTTGTTCCCAATACTTAAACAGCTCATCCGGCGGGAGCAAAGAAAATTCCCCGGCAGCCATTTCTTTTTTGATGCCTTTGAAAGTTTTGAAATCCTTCCTTTCAGCAGCATAAAGCGCACGAACAATATTACGCAGGCTGGTATTCCGAAAACTTTCGGTCCAATTCTTCAATGGCCCCACCTCAAATGCCCTGCCCGTAGCAACCCCTTGCTGAGGGTAGGGATCCTGACCGAGAATCACTACTTTGGTTTTGAAAAGATCAAGGGCCAAAAACCGAAGCATTCTATTTCTACCAGGCGTTAAATCTTCGCTGTTCGTAATTCCAATTTGGCTTTCAACATCATCAAGTATTGCCGAAATCTCCTGAGTAAAAAAAGGCTTCCAGGAAGGATGAATGTCTGAAGGTAAAATCATCTGCATTATTCAAGTTCTAACTTGTTTCTGTCCATAAAGTACCACTTGCGTCGCGTTACGCTTGCCGCCAAAATACTCATTTACCCAAGTAAACTCCGCTTTTGGCGGCTGTACAAGCCTTGCAACTGGCACTTTCTAACCAGACACATGACCATGTACAAACTTAGCTTTGCTTATAGACGGGCACTAACTTGGGACTTAACCTGATGTATCCGGTAAATTTTCAGGTTGAAAGTTCAAATATAACTAATCCTGTATTTTTCCAATCATACCATCCCTCATTCAGCAATCATTTCCGGATAAAGAGAACATTAACAATTTTGTAACCCTGGATAAACACATATTCCCTCTGATTTGTTAGCTTTGAAAACAAAAAAATGCGACACCATCATTTTATTTTCATTCTTCTAACACTCGCAGCAATCAGCTGTCAGTCACCAGAAAAACCATCACTTACCTCGACTCAGAACATAACCATCGATAGTACGATTGTAGCAGATTCGATGGTTGCATCTTACATTACACCACTTCGCGATTCGGTAAATGCAATAATGAACGAAGTCATCGGAACGTCACCGGAAGAAATGTTTGCAGACAAACCAGAGTCCCCTCTATCCAGCTTTGTTGCTGACCTTCTCAGGGAAACAGCTTTAAAAGAATTAAAGGACCTGAACAAAGAAAAATTACCGGTTATTTCCATCATAAACATCCGGGGTTTGAGAGCTCCCCTCCCAAAGGGCTCCATAAAAGTTAAACACATCTATGCCCTGATGCCATTCGAAAATCAGATGGTTACCTTAAAAATGTCAGGCGAAGACATCAAAAAACTTTATCAGCACATAGGCGAATCCAACGGGGACGGCCTGAGTGGCGGTTCTTTTACTTTCACCGGTCAATCGGTAAAAAATCCGAGAATCAACAACCAACCGGTTAGAGACGAGGCCTTTTATTATGTGGTGACATCAGATTACCTGGCCACCGGAGGCGACCATTACACCGTTTTTGCCAACGCCGTTGAAAAACATGAATCATCGAATAAAATCAGAGATTTGATCATTCGACACATTCGGGAATTAAATGAACAGAACAAACAGATTCCATCTCCATCAGATCAGCGAATCGAAATGCAATAAAAAAAGCCATAGATCATGCAAACCACCAGAAGACAATTCATAAAGACCCTGGCTGCCGGGAGTCTGGCTGCCACCCTCCCATTTGCTGTAAAAGGAGAGTCGCGTAATTATCATACACTAACCATTCTACATACCAACGATGTCCACAGCCATCTCGATCCCTTTGAAGCCAATCATCCAAGGTTTCCTGACATGGGTGGATTTGCAAGAAGAGCAAGCCTCATAAACCAAATCAGGAAACAAAACAATCACGTTTTATTGGTGGATGCAGGTGATATTTTTCAGGGTACCCCATATTTTAACTTCTTTGGAGGAAGACCCGAATTGGAATTAATGTCGAAAATGAGATACGATGCAGCAACCATCGGCAATCATGAATTTGATAATGGCATTCAGCACCTCTCTGACCAGTTGAAATATGCCGATTTTCCTTTCATCTGTAGCAACTATAATTTCGACAACACCATCCTGAAAGGCAAAACCCGGCCCTGGAAAATCATTGAAAATGGCCCCTTCCGAGTTGGCATCGTAGGCATTGGAATCAACCCTTCAGGGCTGGTATCCCCGGCAAATTATGAAGGAATGAAATGGCTTGATCCAATAAAAACAGCAGAGGAAACAGGAGCCTTCCTGAGAAATGAAAAGAACTGCAATCTCATCATTGCGTTATCGCACCTGGGCATCAACAGCACCTCCGAAAGGCCCGATTCGGACCGAAAACTAGCGGCAGAAACATCCTCCATAGATATCATCATAGGAGGACACTCACACACATTTCTTGACGAACCTGAACAAATAAAAAACAAAGCAGGCAAAAATGTCATCATTAACCAGGTTGGCTGGGGCGGAGTAATTCTGGGAGAACTAAACATTACGCTAAGCAAAGGCAAAACAACTTTTCTTTCAACACAACATCTGCTAAAATAATGTTGCTTTGGGCACTTTTGAATTTAGTCTGAGAGAAAATCATTATTGTCCGGCTAAAATATAATTCTTGAAAAAAGACTGTGCCACGGTCCTCCTATTAACTCGATCCTACAGAATTGATGAAGATCAAGTGGCGTGCAAAATCAGATTTTTCATATAAATTATTGGCCTCTGAAGCATCGGGAGACCAAGGATGTAAAGGATTTATACATTTTCTTTCGTGACTTCTTTTTCCATGCTCGTTTCATTAGGAACATTTACCTCAAAATAATTATTGGCAACAAAAGTGTACAATAATTGAGTACGCAAAAAATCAGCCCGTCTCATCTCACAAAAAAACGCGCAAAACCTCAGCAATGAGCTTTTTGCGCGTTTTTTTAATCTATAATTTAATTACTCAATCGGTAATTGTCTCTTGAATGACTCATCCAGTGAGATGATGGTCTCTGTTGAAGAGATACCCGGAATGTTTTGTAAACGATCGTGAAGGATACGTTTTAAATGCTCATTACTTTTTGCAAAGATCTTGATAAACATGGCGTACTCACCTGTAGTATAGTGACATTCCACCACTTCCGGAATCTCTTCCAACATCTTTACCACCTTATCAAAAAGGCTGGCTTTTTTGAGAAATATTCCCATAAAAGCACAGGTGTGATAACCAATTTTACTGGGATTAATAATAAACTCAGATCCCTTAATAACTCCCATATTCATCAAGCGCTGAATACGCTGATGAATAGCGGCTCCGGACACCTTACATTCCCTGGCAACTTCAAGAAACGGAATTCGGGCATTATGTGTAATCATTGACAAAATCTTTTTGTCAAGACTATCAATCTGTAAATTGCTCTCCATACTAAAAATGACAAATGTTAGAAATTAAAAGAATTTCTGCTTTTTTTTTAATGATTCTTTTCGAATTTACGGGATTTTCTCCAATAATCCAATAAATCTGCGGCAAAAATAGCACTAATAATTTTCTTCCTTTCGGTTTCACTTTCAATTTTTAACCAAACTGCCTAACATTTTCAAATCGTCGCCACTGGGATTCTGAAATATCCGGAGTTCAAACAAAGGAATTATTGCTAAAACATGATCAAAAATATCGGCTTGTACTGCCTCATATTTAGCCCATTCCTGCTCCCTTGAAAAAGCATAAATCTGCATAGGAATTCCTTTTTCTGTAGGATCCAGATGACGAACAATCAGCGTCATTTTATCATTAATCTTCGGATGTTTAATCAGATAGTTCTCCAGGTATTTTCTGAAAATCCCCAGATTCGTCATCCTTCTCCCGTTTACAGGTAAGGATTCATCAATTTCATGTTGTCTGTTGTAATTCTCTATTTCTATTTGTCGTTCCTCGATATATGCTTTTAAATGATGAATCTTTTTAAATTTCTCCAACATTTCAGGAGTACAAAACTTAACACTATGAGTATCGATAAACACAGACCGGGCTATACGGCGTCCACCGGACTCCTCCATCCCCCGCCAGTTGACAAAGGAGTTGGAAACCATAGCATAGGTAGGTATGGTGGATATGGTTTTATCCCAATTCCTGACTTTCACGGTATTCAGTGTTATTTCCAACACTGTACCATCTGCATTGTGCCCCGGCATGGATATCCAGTCTCCTACCCTGACCATCCGGTTGGCTGACAATTGCACACCGGCAACCAACCCCAGTATAGAATCCCGGAACACCAACATCAACACAGCAGCTAAAGCACCCATACCAGCAATAATTGCGGTTACCTCAACATTAAAAACAATAGAAACAGCAATCAACACTCCAACTATAATTGCCAATAGCTGAATAACCTGTAAGTACCCCTTTATTGGCCGGTCGTAAGCAAAAGGAAAAGTATTATAAATATCTTCAAATGCCTTGAGAAGGGCCTGGAAAGCCATAATGATGACCACAAGCAAATAAAGAGAAACGATGTCATGAAAAACGGCGAGACGAGCGGTCTGAGCTCCCCAAAAAAGGTCGGAAAGAAAATAAATAACAATCACCGGAGCCAAATGTGCAAGCCTGTGAAAAACTTTTCGGTGAACCAGATAATCATCAATCTTTGACTTGGTTTTTCGGACCATCTTAATAATTGAAAAAATCAAAACCCGACGGACAACCACAAAAGACAGCCACGAAAGTAACAGCATTATTACTGCGGAAACCCCAAATAATAGCACCTCAGTCCAAAACTCAGATAGATTTAGCAACTCCAACCGGGAATGCAACCACTCTGTCATCCATGTAACATTAGAATTTATCGTCTCCATGCTTTAATTATTACAATGATTTTGTATATTTTTGTTTGTACTACAACTTTAACCTAAACCGAATCTTAACCCGGAACTCCTGAACCTCATTTACAATGCCGAAAAGAAGTTGAAGCCCATAAATATCACTTCAAAAATCCGATGTTCAGCACAAAAATAACGAAACCACCGGATGTAACCTATCATAATGAAGCTATGAACACAAAATATATATTTAAGACAATAGCCTTTTCAATCTTTTTTATTTCGACATGGTCTTACAGCCAGGGCAATTTTGATTTCGAAAAGGCGCTCCGAATAGACTTCGTCCTTTCCGGTGACAAACAGGAACAAACAGCAACCATTGCAAATTACCTGAAGACACCAAACTACTTTGACAGTCCTGAACAATCCATTCCTGATTTCGATTATGGCTCCTATCGAATTGTGCTCACCTCATCAGCAAACCGGGACACCCTCTATATAAAAGGTTTTTGCACCCTTTTTGAAGAATGGCGGGCCACACCTGGGGCCAAACAAAAGAAAAGGGCCTTCAAACAAACGATTGAAACCCCCTTCCCCCTGCAAAAAATAATCATAAACCTCGATTTTAGAGAGAAAAACGGGAAATTTACCTCCCTGCTGAGTGAGGAGTTTTCTCCCGAATCGCTCATCACAAAACTAATCCCGACAAAATTTCCGTCAAGGATTATTCATGGAACCGCTGCCCCGTCAAAAAAATTGGATTTTTTGATTTTAGCCGAAGGATACACCAAGGAAGAGGCAGAAACTTTTTTTAATGATGCGGAAAAAATGGTTTCAGAACTTTTTAAGACTCCTCCATACGATCGGCTTAAGAATAAAATTACCGTAAGAGCAATGGCTGTTTCATCGGCTGAATCAGGAACAGACGATCCGGTAAAGGATGAATGGAAAAACACAGCCATGGAAAGTACATTCAACACTTTTGGGACCGACCGCTATCTGGAAAGTCTCTCCACCTGGAAAATATACGATTATGCCGCAGCCCACCCGCGCGATCACATTATAGTATTGGTCAACACGAAAAAATATGGCGGCGGCGGCGTTTACAACCATTTTTCCATTACCTCAGCCGGTCACTCCCAGTCTGCGAAAGTTCTCATTCACGAAATCGGGCATGGTCTCGCCGGTTTAGGAGATGAATATTACTCCTCCGAGGTAACCTATTCCGGTTTTTTTGATCTGGATACCGAACCCTGGCATCCCAACATTACCACTTTAGTTGATTTTGACAGCAAATGGAAAAATTTGCTTGAGGATTCAATACTGATTCCCACCCCCGCAAAACACAAATACAAAAACATTACCGGGGTGTTCGAAGGTGCAGGTTATACCGCCAAAGGAATTTACCGACCAGCCTTTAATTGCCGGATGAAATCAAATGAGGCAGCCGGTTTTTGTGAAGTATGCAGGCTGTCCATTGAAAATATTGTCAATTTTTATACACACTAAAAACATCAATAATAAAAACAACTTATGAATTATTTAGCCAACGACAAACGTTACGAAAAAATGACATACCGCCGTTGCGGTGAAAGTGGAATAAGATTACCCGCACTTTCCCTCGGCTTGTGGCACAATTTCGGATCAGTAGATTTATTTGAAAATGGTCGCAACATTCTTCACCATGCATTCGACAATGGAATTACCCATTTCGACCTGGCCAACAACTACGGACCTGTTCCGGGAAGTGCGGAAGAAAATTTTGGCCGTATTCTGGCCACCGATTTCAAACCTTACCGCGATGAAATGATTATTTCCTCAAAAGCAGGGTACCTGATGTGGCCCGGACCATACGGAGAATGGGGTTCCAGAAAATATCTTCTGGCCAGTCTGGATCAGAGTCTGAAACGAATGGGCTTGGACTACGTGGATATTTTTTACTCTCATCGTCCCGACCCGGACACTCCCCTGGAAGAAACCATGGGAGCTCTGGCACATGCAGTTAAACAGGGGAAAGCTCTGTATGCAGGAATCTCCAATTATCCGGCAGATATGACAAAAAAAGCAGAAACCATTCTTCGTGATATGGGAGTTCCTTTGCTCATTCATCAGCCCCGTTACAACATGCTGGATCGTTGGGTGGAGGATGATGGTCTTCTTGATGTACTCGGAAAGCGAGGAGTTGGTTCAATTGCCTTTTCACCTCTGGCCCAGGGTCTGTTAACCAACAAGTATCTGAAAGAGATACCCGCCAATTCCCGCATGGCTAATCCTCACGGGTTTCTACAGAAAGATGCACTTACTCCGGAAGTTCAATCTAAGCTTAATAAACTAAACAGCCTTGCCGAAGCCAGAGGTCAGTCACTGGCACAAATGTCCATTGCATGGTTGCTCAAAGACACAAGAGTCACCTCTGTTCTGATAGGCGCCAGCAGTGTGAATCAACTCAGCAACAACCTGGATGCACTCAACAATACAGCATTCACCGATGAGGAGTTGAATGACATTGAGAAAATTTTGAAATAATCAGAACAAGCTGAGGTTGAACAAGAAGTTCTTCCTCAGCTTATTTTCCTTCTAACTTCCACTGTTTTTTAAAAACTTTATCCCCCTCCGGGACGATTGTATTAGTCTCCTACTCTTTTGCCTCCTGCATTATCGCCAATCTTATTATCTTTGTTGGCACAAGAATTAAAATAAGACATGGCCAACATATTATCAGTAGAAAATCTCACCCACAACTGGGGCGACATACGGTTATTCAACAATCTTACTTTCGGACTGGAAGAGGGAGATAAAGCAGCTTTGATAGCCCGAAACGGAACCGGAAAAACAACTCTTTTAAATATTTTGGGAGGCAAATTTTCTGCAGATTCAGGGTTGGTTACGTGGCGAAAAGACATTGTCACCGGATATCTCTCCCAAAATCCCGAATTTGAACCCGAGCAAACAGTCCTTGAATCCCTCTTTCATTCCGAAAATGAAACTGCGGTTGTGGTTCGCAGCTACGAAAAAGCAGTAGCGGAAAATGACGATACTGCCATTCAGGAGCTGCTGCCAAAGATGGAGCAACTAAACGCCTGGGATTATGAAGAACGAGCCAAACAAATTCTTTCGCAACTGAAGATTGACATATTCAATCAGCCCATGGGCCAACTATCCGGAGGCCAGGTAAAGCGTGTGGCACTGGCAAGAGTGCTGATTACCAACCCAGACTTCCTGATTTTGGATGAGCCTACCAACCATCTTGATCTGGATATGATTGAATGGCTTGAAGATTATTTGAAAAGAAGCCGCATGACCCTGCTGATGGTCACGCACGACAGGTATTTTCTTGACAGCGTTTGCAATACCATTTATGAACTTCATGACGAGTCTCTTTATCAATATAAAGGAAACTACACCTACTATCTTGAAAAACGTGCGGAACGCATCAGCCAGAAAAATCAGGAAGTAGAACGGGCCAAAAATCTGCTGAGAAAGGAGCAGGATTGGATGAACCGCCAGCCACAGGCTCGTGGAACTAAAGCCAAGTATCGGATTGATGCCTTCTACGACTTAAAGAAAACGGCAGAACAGAGTACCGAAGAACAAAATCTGGAAATCAACATCAAGTCTGCCCGACTGGGAAAGAAAGTGATTAATCTGCACCACATAAGCAAAAGTTTCGGAGACCTCACCCTGATTAAGGACTTTTCCTACAAGTTTGCCCGGGGAGAAAAGGTGGGGATTATCGGGAAAAACGGAAGCGGAAAATCAACTTTTCTTAATATTCTGACTGGAAAACTTGAGCCCGATAGCGGAGAAGTAGAACCGGGAGAAACGCTCGCTTTTGGTTACTACAGACAAGAAGGATTAAACCTTGACAACAGCAAAAGAGTTCTGGATGTCATTACAGAGATCGCAGATCATATTCAATTGGGGAAAGATCAGTCGATGTCGGCTTCCCAGTTTTTAAGATACTTCCTATTCCCCAATGAGATGCACAACGTACTGGTGGAAAAGCTCAGCGGAGGTGAGAAAAAAAGGCTCTACCTCATGACTGTTTTAATGAAGAACCCAAACTTCCTGATTCTTGATGAGCCCACAAACGACCTGGACATACTGACCCTTAACATTCTTGAAGATTACCTGCTCCAATTCGATGGTTGCGTAATGGTGGTATCGCACGACCGATATTTTCTGGATAAGGTTACCGACCATTTGTTTGTTCTGGAAGGAAACGGCCGAATCAAAGACTTTCCGGGCAACTATACAGACTATCACGGTCAAAAAAAGCAGGAAGCAAAGGAACAAAAAAACACTTCTGCACCTGTTAAAGACCCCAAAAAGAAGAAACCCGCCAGACAACAGGATAAAAACAAACTCACGTACAAAGAAAAGAAAGAGCTGGAAAACCTGGAACAACAAATTGAAGAGCTGGAAAACCGGAAGAAAGAAAAAGAGACCCAACTCAACTCAGGTACGCTTACAGGAGATGAACTACTTCAAACATCAGCCGACCTTGGTCAACTGATGGAAGAACTGGAAAGCTGTGAAATGCGATGGCTTGAATTAAGTGAGAAGGAGGGTTAATTCCTGATCTCCTCCCAGGAATATTCGCCCAAGTCAACCAATGTCCCCAGATTTTCCCGGTTAATGCCCATCGATTTAACCCGAAAAGTAGGAATACTCTCTGTACCATTAAAAGTCTCCGCATTTGCCAGCTCCTCAGGATCTTCATTTTCTCTGAGAATTTTAGCAATTAAATCCCCGGTTTTATAGCCTAACTCTCTGTGCGGATGATAAACAGTGAGATTCATCTCTCCATCTTCAATACTCCTGACGGCCTCCAAAATGGCATCCTGACCTGTAACAAATACATTACCGGCAATTCCATACTGGTTCAATACATCAACGGTTCCAAGTCCCATAGGATCATTACAACTAATAACTGCATCCACTACAAGCCCATGTGAGTCGAGTACTTCCTGAAATTCAAAAGCTGCCCGTTCCCTGTTCCATCCCTCAATATAAGTTTCGTAGATAACATTTATCTCACCCGCTTCCACATGAGGTTTTAACATGGTATCGATGTGTTCTTTTACCTCGAAACCGTTTTTATCAAAACGATCGCCTGCAAATACCACATAATTTCCGGAAGGAACCGCCTTCAATGCCCCTTCACAAAATATACGTGCAATCTCCTCATTATCTCCGGTAACAAACATATCATAATCCGAATTATTGATCAGTCGGTTATAGGCAATCACTTTAACTCCTTGCGATCTGGCATCGCGAACAAGCGGAGCAATGGTATTTCCGTTCACCGCAGCTATAACCAATAAATCAACCCCTTCGGCAAGCAACTCATACCCCTGTTCAAGCTGGGTGATATCATTGTCTTCGGCATGTTTTATCAGCGTTTCAATGCCATACTCCCTTAACTTTTCAGCCATGAAGTTCCCCTCTTTTACAAATCGCTCTCTGTTTTGAGCAGGGTTCAGGTAGCCTACCGTATAATCAGAAGTATCCGAACAGGACCATAAAAAAATAAGAGAAAAGGCAAACAAGATGGTTTTATAGATTTTCATAATACAAACAAATTTTTCAACTGCCTAAAAATATTAAAAAATTACAAACAAATACTAAATTCCGATAAAATATACATATTTTTACCCTGACCAAAATCATTTTTACAATGCAGAAAATCAATTGGAGCTGGCAGGATATAAGCATCCGCCATAAGATAGGACTGGGATTTACTGTTATTATTGCAATTTCTGTAATTACAGGACTTGTTTTGTTAAGCAACCTGAATAAAATCTCCAGTCAGACAAAAAACCTTTCTGAGACCCACATCCCCACCGTTTATGAAGTTAATTATCTGATGCGTTATTGGCAGGAAACGAGCGAAAATGCAAAAGCTTTTGATTTCTCCCAAAACCCATACTTCAACAATCAGGCAGATATAACCTTTGAAAGAACACTAACAGCCTTCAGTAACTTGAATGAGCTGACAACCGAACGGAAAGAAGAGTTAAAAAAGAAAGGGGTCTTTCTGGATTTATTAGAACAATACCTGACTCAATATAAAGAGACCAGAGAACACTATCTCGATTTGTCTTCAAATTTTGAAAATCAGCGGAACCGTTTCAACCAAGAGTTGGATAATCTGAATAATACCGCCAACATCAGATCTTTCAATGAGGCGCGAATTCTGGCAGAAGTCAATCAACTGGGTGTAAAACTCAATGATCACTTTTTAAACAGAAACGGAGTTGAATTAATTGAGTTATCCATTGCGTTGCCTTCTTTCCGGTCTGAAATATCATCCATTCCGGCCAGGACTGCAATAAAAGAATTAACCACCGGAATTTTCAGCACAATAGAAAATTTGCTGGCAACTTACAAGCAAATGCGCATTGCTGAACTCAAAAACTATGAGGCTTCGAAAAATGTGATGTGGGAAGTAAGAGCCTCATCAGACATCGGATTAGATCAGATACAGGTGGTAGGAAACACCAGCAATGACATCACCAACAAACAAAGAACCATTCAGGTAATCACCCTAATCCTCTCCATTGTTCTTGGAGTATCCCTCATTTTCTTACTTTCAAACTCCATTGGTCGCCCAATCATCAGAGGCATAGAACTGGCAGAAAGAGTGGCCAAAGGAGACCTGACCGTTAAAATGAAGGAAGACAGAAAAGATGAGATTGGCCGACTGGGAAGTGCCTTGAACAACATGACAGTTAATTTGAACAAATTAATATCAGATATTATAAACACCTCGAGAACCGTTGCCGACTACAGCGAACAATTGAATGAGAAAGCTCTTGACCTTGCAGAAGGGGCTAACCAACAGGCATCTTCAGCAGAAGAAGTTTCTTCATCCATGGAAGAAATGCACAGTGTAATTGAACAAAATACCCAGAATTCGAAGGAAACAGAAACCATATCGGCAAAAGCAGCTGCCCAGATGCGCGAAAGTAACAAACGCAGCAAAGAGGCGGCATTGCAATTGGAAGAGATTACCAACAAAATCATGGTAATTAAGGACATTGCCTTTCAGACCAATATTCTTGCCCTTAATGCTGCGGTGGAAGCAGCCCGCGCAGGACAGGAAGGCAGAGGATTTTCTGTGGTAGCGGCAGAAGTCCGCAAACTGGCCGAACGCAGCCAGGCAGCAGCACAGGAAATCAGCAAAGTATCTTCGGTTACCATTGAAGCCTCCAGGCTTTCTACTGAAATGCTTGATGAGCTGACACCGCAAATTGAAAAAACCGCAGAACTGGTCAGCGAGATTTCAGCAGCCTCGGCAGAACAGGTAAGCGGAGTGCAACAAATAAACCTGGCATTACAGGAACTAAATCAAATAACACAAAAAAATGCCTCCAGCGCCGATGAAATAAATATAACCTCGGATAAACTTCAGGGAATGTCTCATCAGTTGCTAAATGCTACCACCTCGTTCAAGGCTCTGAGTGGGTCGGAGGAAGATGAAGATTTTTAGCCGTTGATGTCAGCGGTTAACCCCCATTATTCATAAAATGGGTTAAGACCAGGTTATTAATGACAGAAATCAGCACCACAACTTTAATTTTATAAGTAAAACCCGTTATTTTTTATCAATTTTATTGTTTTAGACTGAATTAATAATTATTTTTGCAAAGCAAACAAAAACAAAGACGATTTATCATGTTAAAACATGCCTACTCTTTCTTTTATTTCTTCTTTTATTTTTTTGGTTATTCAACCAGAAGGGGCAGGCTCGTGTATAAACAATAACGAAAAGGATTTTTCAAAAATATACGTCCCGCCCCACAAGGCGGGACTTTTTTTATCTAAACTATGAGTACAAAAGAAACCATTAAAGTGGCCATACAGGGTATTCCGGGAGCCAACCATGAGATTGCGGCCCGGGCCTGGTTTGCCAACAAAGAAGTTGAACCGGTGGCCTGCCACACTTTCCAGGAAGTTTTTGACGCTATGCACAAAGACCCTGACACATTGGGAATCATGGCCATCGAGAATACACTCGTCGGGAGCCTTCTCCCCAATTACACCATGCTTCGGGAGTCAGGCTATTTCATTCATGGCGAGCACAAGCTA
The DNA here is from genome assembly GCF_003003035.1 of Marinilabilia salmonicolor. Classification (GTDB taxonomy): domain Bacteria; phylum Bacteroidota; class Bacteroidia; order Bacteroidales; family Marinilabiliaceae; genus Marinilabilia; species Marinilabilia salmonicolor_A. The sequence continues at coordinate 274,716 of NZ_PVTS01000006.1, forward strand.
AGAATCAAACATCACCTGATGGCATTGCCGGGACAAACCATTAACGACCTGAGAGAAGTTCACTCGCATCCCATGGCCCTTGCCCAGTGCGAAGCATTCTTCAAAGATTATCCGCATATCAAACTCATAGAAAGTGAAGATACCGCATACAGTGCCAAAGTTATCGAAGACGGCCAACTGGAAGGAATCGGAGCCATAGCCTCCTCGCTGGCAGCAGAGCTGTATCACCTGGATATCATTGAAAGCGGAATTGAAACCAACAAACACAACTACACCCGTTTTCTAATCATTGGACAGGAAGATCATATTGAGAAAGCGGAATTGATCAAACAAAAAAGAATCAATAAATCCTCTCTGGTATTCTCTCTGCCTCACGAAGAGGGCAGCTTGTCAAAAGTTCTGACCATTTTGGCATTTTACAACATTAATCTCACCAAAATTCAATCATTACCGGTAGTTGGAGTGGAGTGGGAATATCTTTTTTACATCGATGTCAACTATAATGATTACGATCGTTATTTACAATCGCTGGATGCCATTCGCCCCTTGTGTAAAAAACTGAGGATACTGGGTGAATATGAAGCCTGTCAAACCACCCATTCCACCAATGGCGAGACTGTGAAAAAAGAAAAAGTTCAACAAGCATTATTATCGATTTAAAAGAACATATTATGATAACACCAGCCCAAAGAGTAAGCGAAGTGAAAGAGTATTACTTCTCCCTTAAACTGAAGGAAATTGCCGAAATGATTAAAGATGGCAAACCCGTCATTAATCTGGGCATTGGTAATCCGGATCAACCACCGGCTCCCGAGGTTTTGGAAACCCTTAACCAGTCAGCTCTACAACCCGACACCCACGGCTATCAGGGATACATCGGAATTCCTGAATTGAGAGCGTCTTTTTCACATTGGTACAAAAAGTTCTATGGCGTAACGCTGAATCCTGACTCTGAAATACTGCCTCTGATGGGCTCCAAAGAAGGTATCATGCACATCTCCATGGCCTTTCTGAACCCCGGAGATGAAGTATTGGTTCCCAATCCCGGCTATCCTACCTACTCCGCAGTTACACGAATAGTAGGAGCCAAAGAGCGTTCATACGATTTATTGGAAGCGAACAACTGGCAACCCGACCTGGATGCTTTGGAAAAAGAGGACCTCTCTTCGGTGAAAATAATGTGGGTGAATTATCCCAATATGCCCACCGGAGCAAAAGCAAGCAGAGGATTCTTCGAGAAACTAATAGCATTTGCCAGGCGCAATGACATCCTGATATGCAACGACAATCCTTACAGTTTCATTTTAAATGAAGAGCCCCAAAGCCTGCTTGCCATTGCGGGAGCAAAAGAAGTGGCCATCGAGTTGAACTCGTTGAGCAAATCACACAATATGGCCGGATGGCGTGTTGGCATGGCAGCCTCGAATCCTGAATTCATTAAATACATCCTGCGCATCAAAAGCAACATGGATTCAGGGATGTTTCGTCCTATGCAGGAAGCCGCAGCAAAGGCTCTAATGCTTGAAGAGAAATGGTATAATGAAGTAAATGCGGTATATAAGAAAAGAAAGGAGCTGGTTCTGAAAATCATGGAGCTTCTGGGATGTACCTGGCAGGAAGATCAGGTGGGAATGTTTATCTGGGCCAAAATTCCGGAAAAATACTCCTCCAGCGAGGAATTATCAGACAAAATCCTTTACGAAGCCAACGTATTCATAACGCCGGGCTTTATATTCGGGGACAACGGCAGACAATACATCCGCATCTCCCTGTGTACATCCGAAGAAAAATTACAAGAGTCAATAAACAGAATTGAAAACATAATAACCAATTAACCATGCATAATTTGAACATTCAACCAATCACCCTTCCGGGGTTAGAACTGAAAAGGCCAATCATCATTTCCGGCCCATGCAGTGCAGAAACAGAAGAGCAGGTAATGACCACTGCAAAGGAACTCGCCGCACAAGGCGTTAAAATATTCCGTGCCGGCATCTGGAAACCCCGAACCCGTCCCGGTGCTTTCGAAGGTGTAGGAACAGTAGGATTACCCTGGCTCAAGCGGGTAAAAGAGGAGACCGGAATGTTTGTCGGTGTTGAGGTAGCCACTGCCCACCATGTGTATGAGGCCGTAAAATTCGGTATCGATCTGGTATGGATTGGTGCCCGCACCTCGGCCAACCCATTTGCTGTTCAGGAGGTTGCAGATGCCATCAAGGGAATGGATATTCCCGTACTGATAAAAAACCCCGTAAACCCCGACCTGGAGTTGTGGATTGGTGCAATTGAGCGCATCAACAGAGCAGGAATTACCCAAATAGCAGCTATCCACAGAGGATTCAGCTCCTATGATCAGTCCGAATTTCGCAACCACCCACAGTGGCAAATTCCTATTGAACTGCGACGTAGAATCCCAGAACTGCCAATCATCACCGATCCCAGTCACATTGCAGGAAACCGTGAACTGCTCGAAGAGATATCCCAGGAGGCTATGGACCTCAACTTCGACGGACTGATCATCGAGTCTCATACTTGTCCCGACAAAGCATGGAGTGATGCCAAGCAACAAATCACCCCGGTACGCCTAAAAGAAATCATTGACAATCTTGTTCTCAGACGTCCTAAAATTGGTGATACCCCTCGTGTAACACTGGATGAGTTGCGTAAAAAAATTGACTTGCTGGATGACCAGTTACTGGATTTGCTGAAAGAAAGGATGAATATTTCGGAAGCCATCGGAAAATACAAATACGACAACAAAATTACCATTCTTCAGACCCGCAGGTACGACGAAATAATGAACAACCGAAGAGACCGGGGATCACAGCGCGGTTTGGACGAGGAGTTTATTACCCGTATTTTTGAATCCATTCATGAGGAATCCATTCATCGTCAGAATGAAATCATGAATAAGGCAACCACTAAGAAATAAGAAAACCTTTTTGGAATGAAGATATGTATTCTGGGCGCAGGAAAAATGGGAACCTGGCTTACCGACGCTTTGTGCCTGCAGCACGAAGTAGCCATTTACGATCCCGACATGGAGCGTCTGCGCTTTGTATTCAATACCCAGCGACTTACAAAACCTGAAGAAATCACGGCATTTGCTCCGGAACTATTGATTAATGCAGCCAACCTGAAATATACCATCCCGGCTTTTAAGTCGGTGATGGATTATTTACCTGAAAGTTGCATTTTATCAGATATCGCCTCTGTGAAAACCGGATTGGAAGATTTTTATAAAGAAACCGGGAAGCGATATGTCTCCACCCACCCTATGTTTGGCCCCACATTCGGAAACCTGAAAGAATTGCGCCAACATCACGCGATTATCATCAGCGAATCGGACCATATGGGAAAGACTTTTTTCAAAGATTTTTTCGGTTCACTGGGACTCAACATCCATGAATACAGTTTTGAAGAACATGACCAGACAATTGCATATTCTTTGTCGGTTCCATTTGCTTCAACTCTGGTGTTTGCCGCCTGTATGAAAAAACAGGATGCTCCGGGAACCACCTTTCGCAAACATCATGACATAGCCAAAGGTCTCCTTTCTGAGGATGATTATCTGTTGACGGAAATCCTGATGAACCCCTTTACCACCGGTCAGGTGGAAAAAATCAGACAGGAACTGAAAGGACTCCTGGCTTTGATTGAGAGTAAAGACACAGAAGGCTTACAGGGATTTCTGAAAAAGGTACGCCAAAACATCGAAGAGTAATATTTGAATGCAAGTCAATAACCGGATATTATTAGGCATGAGTGGAGGGCTCGACAGTACTATGTCGGCCCTTTTACTTAAACAACAGGGTTATCAGGTCATAGGCCTTACCTTAAAAACCTGGCATTTGCATCCCGGGAAATACGAGCAGGAACTTCAAAAAGCTGCTTCTCTGGCAAAAAAACTGAATATTGAACACAGCATTTTGGACATTAGCCGTTCCTTTCACGAAGAAGTGGTGGATTATTTTTGCAGGGAATACCAAACAGGCCGTACACCCAATCCATGTAACCGTTGTAACCCGGTCATCAAATGGCCCTGGCTGATAAAAAAAGCCGAAGAATTAAACTGCAGATTTGTTGCCACCGGCCACTATGTGCAAAAAGTAAAAGATAACGGAAAGTGGTACATTAAAAAAGGAGCAGATCCTTCCAAGGATCAATCCTATTTTCTTTGGAATCTCAGTCAGGAAATTCTTGAAAAGGCAATCTTCCCATTGGGCAATTTAACAAAAAGTGAAGTTCGCCAAATGGCATTGGATTATGGATTAAAAGAGACAGCCCGAAAGCAGGAGAGCATGGGTGTATGCTTTTTGGGAGGAACCAATTACAGAGATTTTCTTACACAAAAACAAGCAAACAACGAACTGACCATACATCCCGGAAAAATCGTTGATGAGGAAGGAAATATACTGGGGACACACCGCGGCCTGGCATTTTTTACCATCGGTCAAAAAAAAGGACTGGGACTTCCGGACAAAAAGTTTTTTGTAAAAGAGATGGGCCCTGAAACCAACCGGATTATTGTATCAAAAACGGCCACCCTCTCCACATCCACCTTAAAGCTCACCGAGTTCAACCTCATTCCGAATCTGGAAGAAAACCGGAAATATCAGGTGGACATCCGAATTCGGGGAATTGACAAGGTTCCCTCGTTACCGGGATTCATAACCTTGCATTCCGATAAGCTGTTGGTGGATTTTGAAGAAGAAGCATGGGGAATAACACCCGGTCAAAGCATTGTGTTCTACCAAAAAAATATAGTAATCGGAGGCGGACTGGTTATATCCTGATCTCCAAAATATTTTTGGTTGTCTTAGTTACCTTAAACCGGTCATCAATTCTGTATCCGACAACCCATGCAATATCCTCTCCCGAAAGGAGCAACCAAACCTTTTCCTTTTCTACCCTGGAGAGCTTCTCATCCACAAAAAAATCACTCAGCTTTTTAAATTTCTCCATACCCAAAGGTCTAAAAAGATCACCCTGATGCCAGCGCCGCACTTTCAGCGGAAAATCGATGCAGTCAGCATCAAGATGAATGCATTGCGGATCACGGGAGAATTTAAAATCCTTATTTACTTCATATTGCTTTAACCTCAAGCTCAGAGAACCGGTAAGCACCTCCCCCTGTCCATTTTCAATATAGAAGACTTCTGCTTCCTCTGTGTCGCGGGGCAATAGTATGAGATTATAGCGGTCGCGAACCAGCCGATAATTTTGTGAGAAAAATTGTTTTCCCGGGATGCCTTCAAAGCTTTCTATAATTTCGGAAATGGTAGCCCCGTTAAATCCGTATGGTCTGAGAATCTCAAATAAGACGACCTCTCTTTGCGGATGCTCACGGATCAACCGGATGGGAATCAGCATATGCTCCCCCTCCCTGGCTAGCAACTGGTGTTTCAGCTCCTCCATATGATTCAGGAAAACCTGCCAGACATCATCAATGTTTTTGAAATTTCGTTGCATCGTGGAGAAAAAAGAGGGATTCAGTTTCTCCATCTCCGGAAGGATATTATGCCGAATGAAATTGCGCTGATAGGCGGTATCCAGGTTGGAAGAATCTGTTCTGAAGGGAATTTGATTCTGAAAACACCATTTTTCAATCTCTTCCCGGCGAAATGCAAGCAACGGCCGAAGCAAAGCTTCATTGCATTCCCGCATTCCCCGCAAACCACGCACACCGGTTCCTCTGGCAAGGTTCAAAAAGAAAGTTTCTATCATATCATCGCCATGATGCCCGGTAGCAAGCCGATGAAATCCCATTTTCTCAACCAGCTCCCAAAACCATTGATACCGAAGTTCCCGGGCGGCCATTTCTATGGAGATTCCTTTTTGCCTGGACTCCTCCTGCGTATCGAAATGTTTAATATGCAACGGGACCTGTTTTTCACGGCAATAATCCGTCACAAAACGTTCATCCTCATCAGACTCGTCACCCCTGAGGTGAAAATTACAATGAGCGGCTTCACAGTTATATCCTAACATTAGAAGTGCATTGAGCAATGCCATGGAGTCGGCGCCACCACTAAGAGCCACCAAAATACGCTGATCAGGCATTACCTGATGTTTTTCCAATATTCTTTTAACCCCTGAAGGAATCATATACATTATCTTTAGTAAAAAGAGACCGCAATCTCTCGGCTTTGAGCAGACATTCCTCATATTCTTCCTCAGGATCACACATTCCCGTTATGGCACTTCCGACAGTATAAGAAAGATGTCCGGAACGAAGGTTATACAACAAACTGCGAATGACCACATTAAAATCATAATCCAATTCAGGAGTAACATACCCCACAGCCCCGGAATAAAGACTCCTACTTCTCTTTTCATACCTGTCAATAAGCTGCATTGCCCTTATTTTGGGTGCTCCGGTCATCGATCCCATGGGAAAGCTATGCTTTACAGGATCCAGCCAGTTGGCATCAGAATGCATCTGAGCAGAAACAGTAGAAATCATCTGATAGACACCGGGATAAGGTAAAACAGAGCAAAGCTCCTCAACTTTTACGGTGCCACGAGCAGCCACCCGGGAGAGATCATTTCTCACCAGATCGGCAATCATAATATTCTCCGCCCTCTCTTTGTCTGAGTCTGCCAAACTTTTCATCACACTGTAATCATCCTGATTGTCAGAGCTCCTTCGGGCAGTCCCTTTCATCGGTTGTGAGATTAATCGGGCTCCCCGTTTTCTAAGATATCGTTCAGGAGATGCCCCCATCAGGAAGGAATCATTATCCCGCAGCAAAACAGCAAAAGGCATTGGAGCAACATGAACCAACTCAGAAAATACCTTTCCGGGATTAAGCTTGTTTTTTTTGGCAAAAAAATCGATACAATAGTTGATTTCATATATATCCCCTCTATGAATGTGTTCCTTTAACTTATCAACAGTTTCCAGATATTCGTTTCGTGAAACATTGGATTCAAAACGTACATCAGGAAGCTCCTCGTCAGGGATTTCAATTTGGCGCAAAACATCAAGAAAGCGCTCAGCATCCTTCATTTCATCATGATCGGTCTGAAAACCAAGTTGCCAGTTTTCATTACTCTTCCGGACCATAAAACGAGGCTGAAAGAATCGAAACCTCTCGAAGCCAATGGGATCGTTGTTTTCGGACAAAAGATCCGGTTCCAGGTCATTTTTCAAATCATAAGAGAAATATCCAAGCAACCAATCATTTAGTGATGCAGCAGATTCTGCCAAATGTCCGAGGGCCCCATCAAACACGCATAAAGCATCAAATCCGGCAAGAAAATCAAATTCATGGTAGAGGTATGCCTGTCCGTTGTAAAACGGATATTTATCCGTCAACACCGCAGCATGTTTATATTCATTTACCAGTTGGTAGAGTCGCTGTTCAAACTTCCGGGAATACTCTCCCGGGAAAAAAGAAAACCATTTACGCATGCTTGCAAATTTAAGCGTAACGGGTCTCATTCACAAATTATCAGCCGGGTTGTGAAGTCATTCGTAAAACAATGCGTTCGGTGGCTCGAAGATTGGGATAAAAAAAAGAGACCACCCCGAAGGGCAGCCTCTCAAAAAGCTATGGTATCCGAAAAATCAAATGGTTATTAGTTTTTGCCTAAATAGTTGGCAATACCCTCCTGGGTTGCCTGAAGAGCTTCGTCACCCTTGTGCCAGTTGGCAGGGCAAACTTCTCCGTTTTCTTCAAAGAACTGCAAAGCATCAACCATTCTCAATACTTCATCAACGCTACGTCCCAATGGCATATCATTCACCACCTGGTGACGCACCACGCCCTCTTTATCGATCAGGAATAATCCACGGTATGCTTGAGGATTACCATTGAAAACAGCCTTTCCTGTTTCATCATAATCCCATTCACCCGCCAATACATCATAATTTTCTGAAATGGTCATAGCGCTATCTGCAACCAATGGAAACTTAACGCCTTTAATTCCACCATCGTTTTTCTCTGTTTGCAACCACTTCCAGTGACTGAACTGCTGATCGGTAGATGCACCAACTACTGCTACATCTCTTTTTTCGAACTCGGCAAGCTTCTCCTGCATGGCCACAATTTCAGTCGGGCAAACAAATGTAAAGTCAGCGGGATAGAAGAAAAACACAACATATTTTTTTCCTTCGTATTGCTTCAATGAGAAGTTCTCTACAATTTCTCCACCGTTAACCACAGCAGGAGCTGTAAATTCCGGTGCTTTTTTTCCTACTAATACAGACATAGTTTAAGTTTTTATACGTTTCTAATTAAAATTCTGATTTGTTTCTATCAGCAAATTTACAAAAGAGAACTTTACCTCAAACTATTTCGGTACTTTTTTACCTTATTAATTACCGATACCATATTGACAAAATTTATAACTTAATAATCGTAAAATTGAACAATTAAGTGTGAAAGCATTATTCAATCTGGATTATTGATTGCACTACCTCTTACCCAACTCAATTACTTCCAAATCTTTAATTTCTCCGTTATTTATGGCAAATCGAATCGCCGTTCGAACCTGGTGGAACCCGGATTTGCCGGCAGCTCCGGGATTGATATGCAAACAGTTGAGATTTTTATCAAACATGACTTTCAAAATATGACTGTGGCCTGAGATAAACAAGTTGGGAGGATTTTTGTAAATATCTGCTTTAACTCCGGGAGCATATTTCCCAGGATATCCACCAATATGAGTCATCCATACCTTCAGGCCATTAACTTCGAAACGCTGATGCTCGCTGGTTCTGATGCGAATATTCCAGTCATCAATATTGCCATAAACGGCCCGGCATGTTTTGAAAGCTTCCAGATCTGTGAGCACATTCTCATCCCCTATATCTCCGGCATGCCACACCTCATCCACTTCGCTGAACAATTCAAAGAACCGCGGATCGAGGTAACCATGGGTATCTGATATCAAACCTATTTTTATCATTCAATCAGTATATAATTTATCTAACCTACCTTATACATAAAACAAGTACAATGTAAACAGGCTGAAAGCCTGAGAGCAACAGCCCGGGCAACACTCCGGGTTTTGAGGTATTCCTCATGCGCGTCCCTCTCATTATTGGTCGCGACGCGTCCAATTAATGAGAGAAGGTGCACTAAATATTTTTTTCTATATACGTTAGGCCAATTAAGAAAAAATTCTTTAATTTGATTTCAGGTAATTTACTACCTAATTAAAACAAAAATTACGAACCAATAAAAAAATAGTTATGGCAAAAGCAAAATTCTCCATTACCGGAAAAAATGATAATCCCACAAAATTCGTAGCAAAAGCACGAAATTTTGAAATCGTTATTGACGAACCGGAAAACCTCGGAGGAACCAATGCGGGCCCCAATCCCGTGGAGTATATTCTGGCAGGTTATGCAGGATGTATCAATGTAATGGGCCACATCATCGCCAAAGAGCAGGGCATTGAGCTAAATGGTCTGGAAATTACTCTTGAAGGTGATCTGGATCCGGACAAACTCTTTGGAAAACCTACAGATGCAAGAGCCGGGTACCAGGAGATCCGTCTTCAGGTAAAACCTGACTGTACAGCAACCCCGGAACAATTGAAAAAATGGATTGATGAAGTTGAATCACGTTGTCCGGTGAATGACAACCTGGCCAACACCACTCCTATTAAAGTGGAAGTTGTATAAAGAACCAAGGCACACGGTAACCGAATATATTACCGTGTGCTTTTAAAACAAAATAGTGTCTGTCCATAAAATCCCGTTTACTGCGTTATACCATTCACGGAAACTACTCATTTACTCAGGTAAACTCCGCATTTCCGTGAATGGCAAGCCTTGTAAACGAAACCTTATGAACAGACACAGTACTTGTAAAATGTTTTCCCGACTTTATAGACGGACTCAAAATAGGCCAACGACCACACCTGACAATATCAGTTTTTTCCCTACTTGTTGACTGCAGGTCTGTTTAATTTAAACCTGATTCTCAGAACACCATTTTCAAAAGAGCTCGACCCAAGAACAAATTCTCCCACTTCTGCAGTATTCTGCACATGAGCCCCAATACATGGGCATGCATCATAATCTCCAATGGTCACAATCCGTATCTCATCCTCAGCATCTTCAGGCAACCGTGTCAAATTGTATCTCTTTTCTGCATTTTCCTTTGAGAGCCAATGCTCTTCAACCGGGAGGTGACGCATCAATTGTTCATTTACCAAATCCTCAATTGATTTCTCTTCCCCGACGGACAACGCCCGGTTAAATCTGTAATCGCATTTGGATTTTTTCCGCTCAAGATGGCTGCTGAAAGCTCTTTCAATTCCAAATAACCGAACCATTGTCTTATTCAGTATGTGTTCGGCCGTATGCATTTGTGGATCATAATTTTTCATGAAATCACCCCCGATCCTGTCAATTCATCATTTTCGTACCAGGCAGCAAACTGACCGGCAGTAATCCCACGCTGAGGCTCATCAAAAACGATAAACATTCCTTCTCCCCTTTTTATCAACACGCCATCCTGCAGTGGCTGACGATAGCGAATACGCACCTTCAGCCTGCGTGATTCGTTATCTTTCAATGCCAGGTCGGGACGAACCCAATGTACCTCCGCATTATTTATCTTCAATACTCGCCGAAAAAGACCGGGATGTTCTTTCCCCATTCCCACAAATACCTGATTGAATTCCACGTCGATGCCAATCACAAACAAGGGCTCAGCGAAACCGCCTATATCCAAACCTTTACGCTGGCCAATGGTATAAAAATGAGCACCATTGTGTTCGCCGATTCTTTGGCCATATCGGGGATGAAACGAATAAGATGCAGACAATTCCTCCAAAGCAGCAGTGTCAGCTTCCGGTTCGGCTTTGCTCCAATCTCTCTGAAACAACTCACTATCGGGCGGAATCAAAAAGACCCTGCCTTTTTTTGCTTCCAGCTTTTGCTGAAGAAAAACCGGTAAATCAACTTTTCCCACAAAACAAATACCCTGTGAATCCTTTTTATGAGCAGTAACCAGTTTCAGTTCACCGGCAACCTTACGAACTTCGGGCTTTACCATCTCTCCAATAGGAAATAAAGCTTTGGCCAACTGTTTCTGACTCAACTGACAGAGGAAATAACTCTGATCCTTATTCCCGTCGGCTCCGGCCAACAACCGGTAAACCTCCCCATTTTCGGTTTGTATGGTCTCCTTTCTGCAATAATGTCCCGTTGCCACATAATCAGCCCCCAATTCGAAGGCCTTATCCATAAAAACATCAAACTTAATCTCCCTGTTACATAGCACATCGGGATTTGGGGTACGTCCTTTTTCGTATTCTGAGAACATGTAATCCACCACTCTGGCCCGATACTCCGTACTCAAATCCACAAAGTGAAAAGGAATATTCAGTTTACGGGCAACTGCCTCGGCATCAAATTTATCATCGAGCCAGGGACAATCGGACTCCAACACCCCCGTGGTATCGTGCCAGTTTTTCATAAAAAGACCAATCACCTCGTACCCCTGCTCCTGCAACACACGAGCTGCAACACTGGAATCAACACCTCCCGAAAGGCCAACAACTACACGTTTCTTTTGATTTGTCATTCATCTTTGTTTTGGACTGCAAATTTAATGGTTTTGTTCCGATTAACAGCAAAAACAAAAAAACGGGATTCTCCAGACGAAGAATCCCGTTCCAACCAATTGTCAACAAACAAAAAAACTATTCATTTTTTAAGACCACCGCCTCATTTTTTAAACGTCCGGTTGCCTTTGCAATCTCATCACATTTTACCATAAAAAGGAAATACAGCTTTTTATGGTCCACCTGTCCATAGAGTCCCTCAAAATTCCCTTGTCCCTTGGAAATAATGACATCTGCCTTATTGAAAATCTCCATGAATTCCTCTGAACAATAGTCAGTCAAAGTAGATGGGGCGTCAAACCCATTATCCACAACTGTTGCAAACTCATGCATCCCTACTGCTTCAGCCTCATAGGTTGTTACATCATTCAAAACCGGATTTCCCCGCACCGCAAAAACAACATTCGGATGATTAAGGGTTTCAATAAAAAGCTTGTCTGTCACTATTTCACCGGCGTTATCGCCCAAATAAAGGACAGTCCGGGCTGCTTCCAAATCCCGAAACAATTCATCGGAGTGATCTATTCCTATTTTTTTATCCAGTGCCTCTGAAAATGTTGAATCCAAATCGAACTCATGCGGAGGGCCAAAATCAATAATATTACCTGCAAGTGCGTATCTTAATGCCGTTTTAAGCGGGTTATCGCTACTCAAAACACCATTCTTCAATTGCTCATACCGCTCCAAAAGTACATTGTTATAAAATTCTTTTTCTTCAAAATAAAGATCCTTTATCCCGGTCTCCTCACGAACAAGCTTATTCAAGAACTGAGCGCTCAACGGCGAAGGTTGGTTAACTCCATCGTTTTGCAGGAAATCCTCAAAAACACCCTTTAAAACAATCTGTCTGTCTTTAGCAATTTTATACTTTTCAAATAAACGAGTAGCCTGCTTGCGCAAACAAGGCACGCAATTTACATCAATCATACACAGTTATTAATGACTACATTGATTAACACCGGCCACCAACTTATCTGCCAGAAACTCATCAACCAATTCTTTTGGAACTTTTGCAGGTACACCAATGACGGGTTTAACCCCGAATTGATTAAACAAATCAACAGCCTTTTGACCAATCCCGCCTACCAGAACAACATTCACTCCTTCTTCACTGAGCCAACGCGGAATCACACCCGGCTCATGAGGAGGCGGAACAACCTCTTTGGTTTGCCGAACTTCACCGTTTACCACATCGGCGATGAAAAAAAACTCACAATGCCCAAAGTGGGCACTCAATAGACCGTTAACAACGGGAACTGCAACTCTCTGCTCCATATTTTACATTTAGATAATTAACAAAAAACAACCGGCCGGTTTCAAACAAAACGCTATAAAACAATCGGAAAACCGGCCGGTTGAAATCAATCATAAAGATTGTGTGCCAATTAATAAATTTCTTCAATAATTTAACAACAGACACACTTGCACTGAAAAAAACCTTTAAAAGTTACCGCGTCCGCTCATTCCTCTTCCGCGGCCGCGACCACTATTCCCCATTCCGGAACGACGCCCCGCACCACGCCTGTTTTCATCATTGGTATATCCGGGATTGTCATTTCCGCTACAAAGGCCTTTGCCTCTACCGGTACGGGATCCTTGTCCCATTGGTCCGGTTTTATCTCCTCGTGGCATAAAACATAGTTTTAATAAAAATTCGATACTACAAAGTGAACAAATGTTCACTTAAAAAGCAAATTTTTTTGAACTTTTATTCGCAGGTATGTAACAACTCAGGAATAGCCAACCTGGTAACTTTATTTTTTTCATTCAATGCGGTCATAATAAAGAGAGCTTTTGCTGCCAGATCTTTTTCGGTGCTGTACAGAGACTCACTAAATATTTTCACCTCAACTTCAAGTCTGACACTTCCTGCATTTTTGACATTTGCCACCACTTCAGCAATAGAATTTTCCTGAACAGGACAAATAAATTCCACATTTTCAACCTTGGCGGTAAACATTTTCTGACGCGTAGCACGTGTGGCACAAATAAATGCTACCTCGTCCATCCATTTCATCAACTCTCCGCCAAAAAGAGTTTCATTGGCATTTAAGGTTCCGGGAAAAACCATTTTACACTGCCTTGTTTCAGCTTCCCGAAAAAATTCCTGATGTGACATAACGCTTAATTTTGCTGCAAAAATAGTTATAAAATTCGAGTCTCCGAACAATCGTTCACTACCGCAACAATAGGATTCGATGAATTTACCTATATTTGCAAAATAAAATTTCAGTAAATGCCAAATCAACGACGCCAAAGAAAGATTCAGTCTCCCCCGCCCATGGATGGTTTTAAGCCCTATGGAGTGCGGATGAGAAACATGGAAAAGGTTATTTTGCTTTTTGAAGAATATGAAGCCATCAGACTGATTGACCACGAAGACCTGAATCAGGAAGAAGCTGCAGCAAGAATGGATGTGTCAAGGCCTACATTTACGCGCATATACAAAAAAGCAAGGCAAACCGTAGCCAAAGCTTTGGTAGAAGGAAAAGCGTTGTTGATTGAAGGTGGAACCTACATTTCCGAAAACTATTGGGTCCGTTGCGGTAAGTGTTCCAAATTAACCACCGCCCCCGATCCGGTACAGAACTGTCCCCATTGCCATTCGGATAAAATGAAAAACATTCATCAACCTGAATAAACAAAAAAACCGGTGTTTTAAGCCGGTTTTTTTTGTTTTACTATGATTCTTTATTTTTCTTTCTCCCAAATGGCTTCCATATCTTCCAGGGTCCTTCCTTTTGTTTCAGGAACATATTTCCACACAAAGATTAAAGAAAGAATACTCATGATACCATATACACTATAGGTCATTGCCCCACTGAACTCCATCATGGCCGGATAAGTAGATGAAATCAGGTAGTTGGCAGACCACTGAGCTGCCACAGCGATAGCAACAGCTTTACCCCGTATCCTGTTGGGAAATATTTCGGAGATCAGCACCCAGGTAATGGGTCCCCATGACATCATAAAGGACGCAGTATAAACGATCATAAATACAAGTGTGCTGATGCCGATAACATCAAAATAAGCCAGGCCGGCAATGGCAAACATACCGATGGCCATACCTGAAGATCCAACAATCAGCAAAGGTTTCCTTCCCCATTTGTCAACGGTAAATATTGCAACAACTGTGAATACAACATTTACAAGACCCATAATTACAGTCTGCATCATGGAAGCATCCTTGGCAGCCCCCATACTTTCAAAAATACGTGGTGCATAATACAGCGCCACATTGATACCCACAAACTGCTGAAAAATAGAGAGTAGAATACCTACAACAATTACAGTTTTACCGAAGGAGAATAATTTCCCGGAGTGGTGTTCCACACTGCTTTTGATGTCCTGCATTATTGACCGGGCAATTTCCTTACCGTTAATACGGCTCAAAATACTGTAAGCTTTCTCATCCTGATGGTTCAACGCCAAATAGCGGGGTGTTTCAGGAACCAGGAAGAGCAATAAACCAAACAGACCCGCAGGAACAGTTTCAGATAAGAACATTCTTCTCCAACCAACCTCATTTATCCACTCTAATGTCTGACCGTGCGCAATACCCCAGTTCACAAAATAAACCACAAGCATTCCGAAAATAATGGCAAACTGGTTCAGAGATACCAATGTACCCCGAATTTTGGCAGGAGCAACTTCACCAATATACATCGGGCTCACGGCAGAGGCAAGTCCCACTCCGATTCCTCCGATTACCCGGTAGAAATTAAACATTACCAATAAACCGATACTGGCCTCTCCGGCCTCAAAAAACAGAAACTCAGGATAAGCAGATCCCAGCGCAGAGATAAAAAACAAAATGGCAGCAAATTGCAAGGAACGTTTTCGCCCGAAATTAGAGGCAAGAATACCGGAGATCAGACCTCCAATTATACATCCAATTAAAGCACTGGAGGTAGTGATTCCATGAACCAACGTGCTCAATCCCTGACTGTCTATCAGGAATGCCTGTACAGATTTCTCTGCTCCTGAAATTACAGCCGTGTCATAGCCAAAAAGAAGTCCACCCAGGGTGGCAACAAGAGTGATGGCAATAACATAAAACTTATTTTGTCCTTCCATGAATATACTTTTATACTTAGTTTATAAAATACACTACGAAACTACAATAATTTTAATTAACTAAACAATATTAACAATTAATCTCCCAGCAAAAAAGAAGCGACAACCGTGAGTCACAGCGTCGCTTCCTTATTTAGAGAAAAATCTACGGCATGATTTAGATATACAGGTTGATCAACTGCTCATAAAGCTCCTGCTTACCGCTGGTCATGGCAGGTTCACCTGCCTCCAGAGCGATTTTACGCAGATCCTCGAGAGTCAGTTTGCCATTCTCAAATTCAGCACCTTTTCCGTTGTCAAATGAAGCATAACGGGTTGCACGCATTTTTTTGTAATCTGAGTCGGTAAGAAGTTTGTCAGCCGACTTCAAAGCACGGGCAAATACGTCCATGGCAGCAATGTGAGCAATAAAGAGATCGTCACGATCGGTAGAGTTACGACGCAATTTGGCATCGAAATTCACACCACCTGTTGTAAAACCACCAGACTCAAGAATTACGAGCATAGCTTCGATGGTCTCATAAATATTAATGGGGAACTGGTCGGTATCCCAACCATTCTGATAATCACCACGGTTGGCATCGATACTTCCGAGTAATCCGGCATTGGCAGCCATCTGCAACTCGTGCTGGAAGGTATGCTGAGCCAGGGTAGCGTGGTTCACTTCGATGTTCAGTTTAAAATCTTTGTCCAAACCATACTGACGCAGGAAGCCAATCACAGTTTCTGAGTCAAAATCGTACTGGTGCTTGGTAGGCTCCATTGGCTTAGGCTCAATCAGGAAAGTTCCGTTGAAGCCATTTTTGCGACCATAGTCACGGGCCATTGTGAGCAACTGAGCAAGATGTTCTTTCTCACGTTTGGTGTCGGTATTGAGCAAAGACATATAACCTTCACGACCACCCCAGAAAACATAGTTTTCACCACCAAGAGCAACAGTTGCATCAATGGCATTCTTAATCTGAGTTCCGGCATGAGCCAACACATTGAAATCAGGGTTGGTTCCGGCACCATTCATATAGCGGGGGTTGCTGAATACATTGGCAGTTCCCCAAAGCAATTTGATACCAGAAGCCTTTTGCTTTTCTTTGGCATATTCAATCATTGTTTGCAGACGCTTCTCAATGTCGCCAACAGCGCCATCTTCAACAACATCAATATCGTGGAAGCACCAGAAAGGCATTCCCAGCTTGGTCATAAACTCAAAAGCAGCATCCATACGGTTTTTGTTACGCTCTTCTACATCAGAAGAAGCATCCCAGGGAAACTTGGTTGTACCGCCACCAAACGGGTCACCACCATCACCGGTCATTGCATGCCAGTATGAAAGGGCAAAACGAAAATGCTCTTTCATGGTTTTTCCGGCAACAACCTCTTCTTCGTTGTACCATTTGAAAGCCAAAGGATTCTTTGAATCTTTACCTTCAAATTTAATTTTCCCTATCCCGGGAAAGTACTCTTGTTTTCCAATTAATACATCCATTGTTCTCTATTTTAAAAGTTTATTTAATTGTTGTTTCCAGTCTTCGTAATGTTCATTCACTTTATCTCTGTCGGCATCAGGCTTAATAACCTCGAGGCGTGTAAGATTATCGAAAGCTTCTTTGGGACTCTTCCAGATTCCGGCACCTACAGCAGCACCACGGGCAGCTCCCAATGAGCCATCAGTGTCATACAACTCAATGGTTGCATTGGCCAGGTTGGCAAGTGTCTGACGGAAAAGAGGGCTCAGGAACATATTGGCCTTTCCGGCTCGAATAACTTTTGTATCTACTCCCATATCGCCCATAATATCCATTCCATACCTGAAAGAAAATGCAATTCCTTCCTGTCCGGCTCTCAACAGGTGTGCCTGTTTATGAATATTGAAATTAAGTCCTTTAAGAACAGCTCCGGGGTTCACATCTTCCAAAACCCGTTCGGCACCATTTCCGAAAGGGAAAAACCGCAATCCTTCAGCTCCAACCGGTGCCTGCATTGCCACCTCATTAATTTGAGGATAATCCAGTTCTTTTGCGGTGTTCTGACGCAACCATGCATTGAGAATACCGGTTCCGTTGATACAAAGCAAAATTCCCAGACGACGCTGATCTGCAGTATGATTCACATGAGCAAATGTATTCACTCTCGATTTGGGGTCGGGAGCCAACCGGTCACTCACTCCGTAAACCACACCTGAAGTTCCCGCAGTGGCAGCAACCTCACCAGGCTCAAGCACGTTCAACGAGAAAGCATTGTTTGGTTGATCTCCAGCTCTGTATGCCACTGGAATACCAGCAGGAAGCCCCAGTTCAGAAGCCACTGTGGAGGTCAACTCTCCCTGAGGGGCAAAAGTCCCAACCTGTTCGGGTAAGAGCCCTTCATCAAATCCAAAATATTGGAGCAACTCTTTGGAGATGGAGTCTGACTGAAAATCCACAAATATTCCTTCAGACAACCCTGAGAGCGTAGTTGTTTTCTTTCCGGTGAGCCGATAGGCAATATAATCACCCGGAAGCATAATCTTATCAATCTTTTGATAAACTTCAGGCTCATTTTCCTTAACCCACTTCAATTTCGCAGCAGTAAAATTACCGGGAGAATTGAGCAAATGATTCAAAGACCATTCCTCACCCAGCGTCTTAAATGCCTCACGACCATAATCAACAGCCCTGCTGTCACACCAGATAATGGATGGCCGAACTACGTTTCCATCTTTATCCAGGGCAACCAGCCCATGCATCTGGTAGGTAATACCAATGGCTTTAATATCAGACACCTCAATATTTGCGGTGTCCAAAACTTCTTTAAGCGCATTTTTAATATTTTCCCACCAATCTTCGGGTGCCTGTTCAGCCCATTCAGCCTGCGGAACCGAAATGGCCATCTCAGTTTTTGGATAAAACGCCGAGGCGGCACTGGTACCTTTTTCTATATCCAGCAGACTTACTTTAACTGATGAACTCCCTATGTCAAAACCAAGTGTGTACTTCATTTTACTCTGTTCTGTTCTGGTTAGATATTAATATAAATTCTTCAAACTCTATTTGTTATTTTTCATTGTTACAAAGATTCCCGGATACGTAAAGTTGTAGGTATGCAGAGTCGCATTGGTTCATCATTGGCAACAAATTCGGCAGCTCTTCTTCCCATTTCTGCAAAGTCGGTGGACAAGACTGTTATTCCTTTGTAGATGAACTTTTTCATCGGGGTTTCATTGTATGAAACAAATCCTACATCCTGTCCAGGTTCCAGATTTTTCTCCCGCGTTTGTTCCAAAAAACGACCAAGAATCCGGTCACTTACACTAATATAAGCAACACCTTTCTTAATATCAAATAAATCACTGTTTTTTAAGACATCATATTTGACATGATGCTTTTTACAAAACTTAATAAAATAATTGACTGATTCGTAGGGGTGGTTGGTATATTCAGGATACACAAACTCAAAGTGATCGTATTTTTTGATCAGATGAAGGGCCTTTTCAAACTCTTCAAACAGTGGTCGTCCAAAATCCTGATAAAGAATATTGCTTTCCGGAGTAGAATAAAGATTCCAGTCAATAAGCAAAAGTTTATCCTGGGGAATGACTCCAAGAATATCCTGCATCGATGGGTCATCAAATGGCATTACCACATATTTGGCATACTTCCCGATGCTTTCCTCAATCTGCTTTTTGAAAACATCCGGTTTATAATGGTGAAAATGAACATCCGCAATAACATTCTTGGGCAAATTTTTAAAAAAGGAATCATACAATACTTCCTTATAAGCCTTAAAAGTATCGAGAAACAAAAACACCCTCCGGATCTCTTTTGCTATAAAGTAACCTTTATTCGGGACACTTTCGATAACTCCCTGCTCTTTTAATAAAGAATAAGCCTTAAAAACGGTATCTCTGGACAGCGTGTATTCTTTACAAACCTGATTTACCGATGGCAAATGGTCACCAATACTAAGCTTTTTTTCCGAAATTGCATTGTTTACGGACTCTACCAATTGACGAAATTTCGGGACATCCGAAGTGCTATCAATCAGGAACTTAAAGTCATTTATTTTGTTATTTTCAGCCATTCTGTTCTGGTATGTGGACAGTGCAAATATAGTTTATTTATAATTACGACCATAAAATGTTCAATAAAAAAATTCCACACACCGGGACATCAATCACTAAAATACTGGTCTAAAAATAATTAGCTCACATATTTTTTTTCTTGAGTTGACATAAGCTTTATTTAGTGTCTGTCCATAAAGTCCAACTTCTGCGTTGTTGCTCAAAACCTAAATCCACAAATACATTAGAATTCTGCAGTTTAGATTTTTAACACGCTTTGAATTTGACCTTTCTAGTTCAAGCATGGGAAAAACGCTTAGTTTATGGAAGACTTTATTTGACAGGTTTGGTTAAATATCATTAATAAAAAGACTCCAAGGGCAATAAAACAAATAAAGAGACTACATTTGCATCGGTTTTGGAAGAAATTCAAGTAAACAAAGAAACTTCTGAAACAGGTCGCTCAAGTTGTTTATTCAATCAACTGGATCCTGAAAGGGTCAGATATTGAAGTTACAATTGCCCGGCCTCCCGGACAAAACGATAGAACATCCAATCGTCCGGCTTTTTACTTCACGTTAATTCAACCAAAAAAGATGGGCGGTTGTGAAAGCGTGAAACTCATTACTGGGAACACGTTTCTTTTTTGGTTGTAAGCATTTCCGCAAATTCTATCAAAGAAACATTTTGGGATTTTAAAGGTACCGTCAGGCTTTATCTGTCGTATCGGAATATGTCTGATGAACACCCTTTCGGACATTATGGAATTTTATTATGTCATTTTCCAGCAAGACAAGTATTTGGGTCCATCTTACAAAATGTATATCACCAAAAAGGTGATTTCTAATTTATCATTTATGATTACATTTAAAGAAACAGGGTTAAAGCCCGAAATTTTAAAATCTCTGGATGAGATGGGATTTGAAACACCAACCCCCATTCAGGCAGAGACCATTCCTTACATTTTAGACTCCACCAACGATCTGATTGCTCTGGCACAAACAGGAACGGGAAAAACCGCAGCTTTCGGACTACCTGTTCTCAACAAAATCGAGATCAACAAGAAAGAGATACAAAGCATCGTTCTTTGTCCTACCAGAGAATTGTGCCTGCAGATAACCAGTGACCTGCACAAATTCAGCAACAATATCGATATTACAGTAGTGCCGGTTTACGGAGGAGAACCAATATATCGCCAGCTCGGAGCACTCAAAAAGGGCTGTCATATGGTTGTAGGTACTCCCGGACGGGTAAACGACCTCATCAACAGAGAGAAACTGGATTTATCTTCTGTTCGCTTTCTGATTTTGGACGAGGCCGATGAAATGCTGAAAATGGGATTTAAAGATGAGATGGATGCCATTCTTGCTCAAACACCTGCTATGAAGCAAACACTGCTCTTCTCAGCAACCATGCCACCTGATATCGCTTCTTTGACCGGAAGATATATGAACACTCCTCATAAAATCAGCGTAACCAGTCAAAACAAAACAGCGGAGAACATCGACCACAAATATATGGTCACCTCTCCTCCCACCCTCTATCCAGCACTGCGTCGATTTGCTGATATGCATTCCGACATATACAGCATTGTTTTTTGTCGCACCCGTCAGGAAACAAAAGACATTGCTGACAAACTGATTGCAGACGGCTACAATGCTGATTCACTGCACGGAGACCTGTCACAGGGCCAAAGAGACCTGGTAATGGGACGGTTTCGCAAAAAACACCTGCAGATTCTCGTAGCTACGGATGTCGCCGCCAGAGGCCTGGATGTCACAGAGTTGACACACGTCATCCACTACCATCTTCCGGATGATCCGGAAAATTATGTTCACCGAAGCGGCAGAACCGGAAGAGCGGGAAAATCAGGTATATCAATGGCCATAATCACTCCGGGAGAGCAACGAAAAATAAAGATGTTGGAGCGGCAGGTCAAAACAAACTTTACCAAAGAAATGGTTCCGCAGGGTAAAGAAGTGTTCAAGCGCAGATTATCCACCTACCTGGACAATGTGGCTGAGTGTGATGAACAAAAATTCCCGGTAGCTGAGTTTGAAGAGATAATCAACGAAAAGCTGGGGCACCTCAGCAAGGAAGAATTGCTGAATAAATTTATGTCCAAAGAATTTGGCCGTATTTATCAGGAATACAAAAATTCAACCGATCTCAATTCAACCACAAGTTCATCACAAAGAAAAGGTCGTGGGCCTAAGAAAGCCGGTGCAGGAAGAAAAGGCAACCGTCTCTCCAGATTCTCCATTAACCTTGGTGAAAAGAATAACCTGCGTCCCGATTTGCTGATCAACATCATCAACAGACATACCCCGGAGTATAAAATCCGGATCGGAAAAATCGACATTCAAAACAAACATACAGTATTTGAAGCAGACGGAAATTACGAGAAAGAATTAATCAAAGCTTTCCGAAAAGCACGTTACAAAGGAAATAACCTTTCGGTGCAGACATTTCGTTAAAACTCAATTCATCAACCTGATTAAGAACCGTGGTATTCTCAAGATATCACGGTTTTTTTTTGAGTGACACATAAAAAAGAGGGCCGTCCACAAATGTTATGTAAACGGCCCTCAATTAACCAAACCTAACCCTAAACTATGAGAAAACTTAATTAAATATAAACAAAGCTTGTTCCTATGTCAATAGAAAAGATGTTAAATACAAGGTCTGTTTATTTGTTCTCTTGTAATAAGTAAACAAACAAACCGGAAAAAAGATCAAAAGAGCAGGAAAAAATTCCTGCTCTTTCTTTACTTAACCTAATTAACCTAACCTTACCTAAACCTATGAAAAACCCCTTTGTTTTTCAGGGTGCAAATATAAGCGGAAAAAAATCTCACAAGCAAACCTTCCAAGTTAAACAAAGTTAAAGGTAACCGGACCTAATATTCAGAATTTGTAATTAAATGATATACTGAGGTTTTCCCTGAATTGAACATACTCCGATTCGTTGCTGTAATATCGCAGATATGTGGCAATACGGGTACTCAAAAAGACATTGATCTGCATATCCAGGATGAGCTCCCATTCAGCCTGAATCTGGTTATCATCCCTCATATATTCGTAGAAAAAATCCATCTTGGACCGGAGGTTAAAATCTTTTGCAATCTTACGGCTAAAACTATTCACAATGGAAGCTCCTCCCATATTATCAATCTTCTTATCCTCCGGAATTTTATACCTGGTCTGATCGAACTTTACCGTATCGGTTACAATCGTCATTTTGGAGGTAAAGGGCAAAATCATAAGGGTAAAATTCTTTTCCTTATAATCCATACCAAGAGCCATTGTCAGATAACCGGGAGCCATAAAACCAGAGACCGGATTTTCCTTTTCGGTATCGCTGCTTTCATAGCCATTAAAAAACTGGGTTTTAAAGTTAAGCAGTCCACTATAAAACCACTTTTTACCGGCACTCAAACCATATTTAGAGTTCAGCTCTATCAAATCGTCGTTGAACCTGGATTTTTTTTCTTCAGTATTTAATATGCCCAACTTGTGAATGATGTAACTTTCCCATTCCACATTGTTTTTTTTATACCTGGCCTGCAACCGCAGGTCGCTCAATAACGCAACAGAATTCTCACCACCCTTCACCCAATTTTCCTGAAATGCCTGAGAAACCTGAATATTCTCTGTTCCTCCATACACCCAGGTTCGCTGAATGGCCTTTTTCTTCTCAAGTTTTCGATTGGTTTCCGGTGTATCCCATTGCAATAAACTACTGATGCTTTCATTGGCCGAGCGGTGACTGATGTACCCTTCTCCATAATAAAATCTTGGCGGATCAGGTATCTCACTCCACAATTCATCAGCAAAATCAGGCCGGTTGTATAAAGCTTTGATTGTAAGTTCGTCAGCTAGTGAACGTTCAAATCCTTTCATCAACGTATCAACCCTTGCCGGATGTCTGAGAAAGTTCTGATATTCCTGAACAGAAGGCTTTAATTGCACTGAGGTATCATAAACAAAAAGGTCATTCTCTCTCCCCTTGTACTTTAAACTCATGGCATAGGGATTGTACATGGAAGGTTTTTCCCAATGAGGTGACAAATTCCATGGATTATGAAATCCTCTAAAAAAAACTTTTGAAAATAATCTATTGCGATCCCACTGGCGCAAAACCTGATTCCGGATAAAATGATTCCAGTAATTTTGGGTTTTGATTTTAATTCTCCCTTTCGAAAACCATCTTTTTTCTGAATACAAGGAATCCAATTTCATCAGGCGTTGTAAAATTGCACCATTGTCCTGATCCTCTAAAGAATCAGGATTAATCATAATCCGGGATTTCTGATGATCCGGAATTACCAGATCCACCTCCACCGAATCCACGGAAAGAACCTGACTGAAACTACCGGAAGTAAAACCGACAAAAATAAAAAGAAGAAATAAAACCCGTTTTAACATGCTGTTCAAAATTCTGGCTGTAAAAATAATGGTTTTTAACCCAACTTGCAAACATGCATCCATAAAAAGCTGTTTGACAGCATGATACACTTTGTATTTTTACATTTGGGTCACCACTTTTGTTTTTCTGA
>NZ_PVTS01000007.1 GCF_003003035.1 Marinilabilia salmonicolor
TCTTTTGCCACACAATTGGAAAAAATCCAACGATTGCCAGAAATTTCCGGAAAGCTCCAACTAATTCCAAGAGATTCCAGTAGAACTTAGAAAATCCCAATTTCCCCGACTGGTGAAACCTCTGGTCGGGAAAAATCTTTACTTTTATACGTGGGAGGCCGATGGCTTACAACCTTTTTAATGCGGCTGTTGGCTATGGCTACACGGTTGACATACCGGCCCAGATATTCCACCACATGATTTGATCCCCTGACCGGCTTCTTGGCATAAACGACCCATTTACGACGGTAAAGTGGATGAAGCTGTTTTTGAGACAAGTCAATAGGTGCATCCTGTTTAATGGTGCCTCTTTCATGCAACTTTTGCAGTCCATCGGTGAACTTTCCCCTGAACATCTTACTCAGTGCTTTTACCGGGTAGAGATACTTACCTTTGGCTTTGGACCTGCGCCACTTCCCTTGCGGTGTTAATCCTCCGGCCGGCACCAAACAATGAATATGGGGATGCAGACTGATGTTTTGGCCCCATGTATGCAACACAGCAATCATCCCTGTTTGAGCACCAAGGGACTTCTTCCCAAAAGTCTGCATGGTTTTCCATACCGACTGAAACAACAAATTATATATCTCCCTCGGATGCTGAAGGCACAATGGATTTAATTCATGGGGCAGGGTAAAAACCACATGAAAATAACCCACCGGTAAGAGATCTTCCTTCCGGCTGAGAATCCATCGCTCTCGTTTGATGTGGGTACATTGGGGACAGTGACTATTGCGACAACTGTACCACATCAGATGGGTATGCCCACAACAATCACAGGCTTTTAATCGACCACCCAACACAGGTGTGTGGCACTGACTAAGATGGGTCATCACTGTTTTCTGACGACTGGTAAACCCGGTTTCATCCATACGATTCCGAAACCGCGAAATCACCTCTGCAATACCTGACCTTTTCATACAACGGGGAACATTTTATCCAAGGGATTTATCACATCACTCTTCATGCGATAATTGATGTGCAGATAGATCATGGTCGTCAGAATGCTTTGGTGACCCAGCAAATCTCGAATGACCATGAGATTTACTCCCATGCTTAAAAGATGAGAGGCAAATGAGTGACGAAGAGAATGTACATTAAGTCCTCGTTGCAATCCTTCCCGTTTAAGAGCCTGGCATAAGGCCCAACGGATGCAGGATGCTGTAATGGGAGTTCCTTTTTTGCGACCATTGAATAAATAATGTCGTGGCCAGAAATTATGGATATAGGAACGCAATTCTACCAACATGTGACGCGATAACATCACATAGCGGTCTCGCCGTCCTTTACCACCACGTACGCGTATTTGCATATTCTTGGTGTCAATGTCACTTAAAAGAATGTTACAGGCTTCACCCCGACGCAAGCCGGCAGAGTAAATCAGTTTTAAGAGTACGCGGTGCTTTTGATTTTTTATGCCCTGAAACAAACGCTTAAGCTCTGCACCGGTGAAAACTTCAGGGATATAACGCTCTGCTTTGGGATAGGGAAGCTGCTCGCAGATCTCAGCACGGTTCAAAAAATGTTTGTAGAGATAACGGATGCCGTTCACCGCGATACGCATGGTGTTGCGCTTTTGCTGCTTCTCTTCCCTTAAATACACCAAATAGGATAAAATCTGATCCGAAGTAATCTCTTCAGGGGGTTTGTTGTAGTAACGGATCAGTTGGCGCGGACCATTTAGGTAGGATACGATGGTGCGCGGCGAGAGGTTTTCCAGAACCATGCGTTGCCGCATCTTCTCCAGTAATGGAGCTGCCTGATTTAAGGCTGCTTCTTTTTGTTTTTCATGTTATTTACTTTTAGTTAAATTCTGTAAAGTAAACATTTTTAGCTATTTTTATTTCTCCCGACGAAAGGAGGGTTTAGTTCAACAATGTGTATAGCAAATAAGCCAGTCAAGTTATTGTTTCAATTAAAAGTTTCGTGCGTGGCTTACTTGCCATACACTCGTCCGTTCTCTTGCATTAAAAAAAATGAATCCATCATACTTATAACATAATATGAAAACATTACAGATAGTACTAATTATCATTGCAATAAGTCAACTAGGATTGGCACAAGTTCCTACTCTTAGTGTGCATCGAGAAAGTGGAAGTGAAAGTCTTGAAATCTCTGAGCTTAATATTAATGTTGAAATCTTGGGTAATATAGCCACAACAACTTTTGACATTGTTTTCTTCAATCCTTATAATAGAATCTTAGAGGGAGAATTATCAATGCCTCTGAAAAATGGGCAAGAAATCTGTCGCTATGCTTTAGATATAAATGGAAAACTACGCGAAGGTGTAATTGTTGAAAAAATTAAAGCAAGACAAACATTTGAAGCGGTTGTTCGACAACAGATTGACCCGGGAATAATAAATAGAACCAAAGGAAATAGTTTTAAAACAAAGATTTACCCCGTTCCTGCCAAAGGAAGCAAGCGTGTTGTTTTGGCTTTTGTAGAAACTCTTTTTGGAGATGCAGAAAATCTGCACTACTTACTCCCTTTGGAAAATATGCAAGAGGTAAAACAGTTTTCTCTCAATGTGAAAGCGATAAAAAGCGGTTTGAAGTCTAAGAAGATAAGTTCTGGTTTTCAAAATATAGAATTTGACAATCAAGATGATGCTTATGTGTTTCATTTAGAACGTGATAATTTTACAACAAACGAACCTTTAAATTTTACTGTTCCCCGTTTTTCAGAAGATAAGTATCAGCTTTTTACCTGCGATTATGATGGAGAAACATATTTTTATCTGAATATGAAACCCGATGAATTAGGAATCAAAAAAAAAGCTTCACCCAAAAATATTGCTATATTCTGGGATAATTCATTTTCAACAACAAAGCGAAAAATTGCAGCAGAGTTAAATCTTTTACACTCATACTTAAATACATTAAATTCAAAAGTAAATATCTCTGTTACTGTATTTAATCAGAATGTTTCTGAACTTAAAAATTTTACGTCTGCTAATGAGGTGATAAGTTACATTAAGAGTTTTGAAAATGATGGTGCAACCTTATTTGAAAACATAAAACTACCTAATAATGTAGATGAGATTTTTCTTTTTTCTGATGGTGTAAACACAATCGGAAAAGATGAACTGTTATTGACAAAGACACCCATATACGCAATAACATCAAGTGCAGGTAGTAATTACTCCTTTTTGAAACATATATGTGCTGAAACTAATGGAGAATTTATTGATTTAGGTGTGGTGTCAAACGATAGGGCATTGCGACTTTTAATGTATGATGAGGAGAAGTTTTTATCGTACGATTATGATTCCGGACTAATCAAAGAAATTTATCCAAAAGTGTCGAAAAGAGTTGATGATTACTTTGAAGTAGCAGGAATACTTATTGGAAATGAGGCAGAGTTAAAGGTCAATTTTGGGGGTAAAAGCGGTATAACGCAAACAAAATCCTTTACTATAACGAAAAAAACCGGTTCTGAAACCATTGCACGACTGTGGGCCGCTAAAAAAATCGCTGCATTGAATTCTAATTATGAGCAAAATAAAAATGATATACTTATTTTGAGTCAAAAGCACAACATCATAACAAAGAATACATCATTGTTGGTATTAGATAGAGTAGAGGATTATGTATTTCATAAGATTACACCTCCCTCTGAATTGCTGGATGAATACAACAGACTTTTGACATTGAGTAAAGATAGTGAACCCGAAAAGCCATCAGTTGATGTCATAGAGAAAAGAAATACTAACCGGTTTAAAAAATTAGAACAATGGTATGAAAGACCTTTGCAGCCAAATACTAAGAAACAGTCTGAAAGTGTATCTGAAGCTTTATCGGGATCAGTATCTGGATTAGCTGAAGAGGAGGAAATCATTCCTGTTACAAGACAAGAAGCTGTCACACCGCCACCACCACCTCCTCCTCCCAATGTTTCGGAATCGCTTAATATCGTTGACGATGATGTTGAGTTGGAAGAAGAGTTGGTTATCGAAGATCCAGAAGCCACGGAAGAAATGGAGCTCGATTTCTCTAATATGGAAAGTGAAGAAGAAGGTGAAGATGTTTTATTTATGGTGACAAGTTCAGCATCTCATTATACAACACCAAAATCCTCAATTAAGGTACTATCCTGGATTCCCGATGCTCCTTATATTAAAGAGTTAAGAGTTGCGAAAGATGAAGAACTTCTTCCGCTTTATTACAAACTGAAAGATGAAAATATAAGCCGTCCTGCGTTTTACATTCAAGTATCCGACCTGTTCTTTTCAAAGGGAAGGAAAAGCGAAGCTATCAGGATTTTATCAAATGCAATTGAATTGGATTTAGAAAATCCCGAATTACTTAAAGTCGTTGCAAGACGACTTTTAGATGAAGGTGAGTATGAACTTGCTATTAAAATCTTTTTGGAGATTAAAGATTTACGTCCTGAAGAACCACAATCATTCCGGGATTTAGCAATGGCCTATAATGAAAACAAAGAGTATAACAAGGCATTAGACATGTATTTATACATTTTAGATAATGAATGGGGGCGTTTTGAAGAAATTAAGGATGTAGTATTTAATGAATTAAACTGTCTTGTAGCATTATATGGAGATTATTTGGACTTGACCAAAGTAAGTAAGGATTACATAAAATCAATGCCCCTTGATGTTCGCATCACCATAGATTGGAGCAGTAATGAAAGTGATATTGATTTATGGGTAATTGACCCCAATGGTGAAAAATGCTTTTACAAAAACACGCACACAAGAATTGGAGGGAAGATAACAACGGATTTTACACAAGGCTATGGACCCGAGGAATTTTCTTTAAAAAATGCTAAACGTGGTTTTTATACGGTTTATGTAAACTATTATAGTGAATCCCGACAAACAATAACCGGACCAGTGACTGTTTATGCTGAGTTAACAACACATTATGGAACAGAGAAACAGGAAACAGAGAGGATAGCCGTTCAATTGGAAAATGACAATTACAAAAAAACAATGCAAATAGGACAATTGGAATTTAAAGAATGAAACGAGCATGACAAGAAACCTCAAAGTATCGTTGATTATTTCACTTCTATTTGTCGGATTGATAAGATTCCGACCGATTTGGGAAAGGAATCCGGGAGGGTCTTGGAATATTTTATTTTTTTTGGGAATTGCAGTTTTATTCTTCTGGCTGATTGTTAAGATTATTATTGAATTTGTCAGACTAATAAAGCAACGAAAAAACATGACTTTTAAGATATTCATCTCAATTATTATAATGATAATTTTACTTTTTGATGGGATGTTTAACCCATTGAAGATAAATCTGGATAAAATATACGGGCAAGTGGATTTTCGAGCATGTTATGAAGGAACACAGAATCAAGCAACTCTTAAATTAAGAGAAAATGGAAAATTTGATATTCATTGGACTGGAGTATTTTTTTCAGATAACTTCTATACAGGAGATTATATAAAATCTGAAGATACGTTATTGTTACATTTTGATACTGAGATTCCAAGAAATTTAAATGACACGTTGATTGTGAAAGGAGAATATATATATAGAATACAAGCTGACTCTTTAATTTCAACTCACTTTTATTTAGGACATTGCAAAGGGTTGAACTGATAATTTGAATTATACTTAAAGAATATAAAAAAACAAACGGAGAGATTATTAAATTACCTATAGGTTTAAGTATGTAAATAGAAGAAACTTCCAATTGTGTATATCAGGTTGATTAATTTGATGCTCAAGGACGAAGTGTTGACAATCATGGAACGGATTTGGTCGAAATTATTGCATAAGCGATTCTTAATTTAAACAGGATGAGACGAATTCAAAAAATATTTAAGTGGATAACCTTACTGTTCTTTGGAATTGCAATCTATGCAATGACTATTGGACAAGTAGTTCCAATTGAGTTCGCTGATTGGCATCATACGCATCTTTTCTATGATATAATTCTTCAAGGACTCCCTATTGCAATTTTGCTGACACTTGGATGGACTTTGAAAAAGGACAGACCCCAAAAAACAAACATTGTTATTGTAATTTTGACACCAATAATTGCAGGTGGAATGTTTATCGGAACAATCTTCCTGATGTTCTCATTTGGGTTTGGAGCCTGGGTGGATGAAGAAATAATTTATGAGAGAAGAGAAAACCCGAAAGTGACCATTAGGCACCAAATGTGGGACATAGGTGCATTTGGCTACGGCGGACAAAGGACCGTAAAGTTAACTCCGTTTTTAGGATTCTTGAATTTGGTTGAAATTGTAGATACGGCCACGATTGACAAAAAAAATTGGACTTTAGTTGAGAAAGAAGGAGAAATTAAATTTCCGTAAATTGAAAAGGAAAAACCAGGTAATTACCTGATAGTAAGTGTAAAAGATGTATTTCAACTATTTTAGATTTCAGCGTATTAATAATTTTTGCTTTCCTTTTTCAAAATCATTAAATCCAATTGCAGTCATATTTGAAATTTATCAAAAAATATAAGCAAAATTATGAGGTTCTACTTTATTGGTTCTATGACTTTAATAATTGTTATCCTCAGGTTCACAGCTTTTAATATAAAGTTTGAGCCAAGAAGGGAACATGGATTTTTATCTATATGGGAATATGGATTTATGATGACAAAAATAATCCCCAAAATAGCATAATGAAAAGCATGATATTGATAATACTCGGACTGGCTTTTTCTTTAAATTCTTACTCTCAAGATAAATTATTAACGATTGAGAGAGGGGTTAATGAATATTATGCTGATACACTTTATAATCAAATAGATTTGCATTATTTAAATTCATCTGACAGTGTTCTGGTCTTATGGATTGAGAAAGAATATGTTGATTCATTATCTAATAGTCAAAAAATTAAAAATCATTTTTTTACCCGGAAAGGCGATTCGTCTTTGATGCAGATGATTTGGGACGGGAATGTTGAATGCTTTGTTCCAGGTTTGTTTGATAACTTTATGAAAATTATTAAGCCCAAAGATCGATTTACAGTTTCCATTTTAAAAACAGGAAAAGTAAATTCAGAATTGATAAGGTCAATTGAGAAGCATATTGTGATTGTGAAAGCTAATGATATAAAAGGACTTCAAATTGATGACTCCATTAATATGTTTAATTATAAAGGAAATAATGTAATTTTATTAACTGAGTGGATGAAATGAACTATCCACAGCATATTGAAGGTTTGGTTTTACTTTTTTAATAGCTCCGGCCCGATAAAACCACAGCTGGTCAAAAAGCCACGCCCAAGCGCATTTTCATCCGGAAAG
The DNA here is from genome assembly GCF_003003035.1 of Marinilabilia salmonicolor. Taxonomy (GTDB): domain Bacteria; phylum Bacteroidota; class Bacteroidia; order Bacteroidales; family Marinilabiliaceae; genus Marinilabilia; species Marinilabilia salmonicolor_A. The sequence continues at coordinate 7,283 of NZ_PVTS01000007.1, forward strand.
TTACGGTCATGCAGAGAATCCGCAATACGGAGATTAGCAGCAATAATCCAGGCATAATTTGCGGAGAAAGTTTCATTTGCGGAGAATAAAGACTATATTTATCGCAAAATATGCGGAGAATGAAGATCTATATACACGAAAAAGAGAATTGGACTGACTTCACATGGGACAGTAAAAAAGTGATGCTAAAACTGGGTGAAGCAAGAAATCTACAAGGCAGGCTGCTTGGGAAAATGGAATCGCTGGGTTTTGATTTGCAAAATGAAGCGATTTTGAACACGCTTACCTTAGACGTTATCAAATCATCTGAAATAGAGGGTGAATTCTTGGCAATAGAACAAGTCCGTTCTTCTATTGCCCGTCGATTGGGAATTGATATAGCGGGAGCGGTGGAATCGGAACGGCATGTTGACGGAATCGTTGAAATGATGCTTGACGCAACTCAAAGATATGATTTGCCTTTGACCAAAGAGAGATTGTTTGGATGGCATGCTGCATTGTTTCCGACAGGTTGGAGTAATCTGTATAAAATTACAGTTGCAGGCTGGAGAAAAGATACGACTGGTCCAATGCAGGTAGTGTCAGGTCCTATGGGAAAAGAAAAAGTTCATTACCAGGCTCCGGCTTCAGACAGAATAGAACCGGAAATGAAAAAGTTCCTAAACTGGTTTGAAAACGAGCATGAGCTGGATTTGGTTCTTAAAGCAGCTATTGCTCATTTATGGTTCGTTACAATTCATCCGTTTGACGATGGGAACGGACGAATCACAAGAGCCATTACAGATATGACATTGGCACGGTCTGATAAAAGTATCAGGCGCTTCTACAGTATGTCTGCACAAATCAGAATTGAGCGAAAACAGTATTATGAAAAGCTTGAAAAGACCCAAAAAGGAAATTCAGATATAACAGAGTGGATTCTGTGGTTTTTACAATGTTTGATAAATGCTATTCACTCCACTGACGACACTTTATCGAAAATACTTCATAAAGCAGAATTTTGGAAAATCCATTCAACCACAATTCTGAATGACAGGCAGCAAAAAATAATAAACAGACTACTTGATGGATTTGACGGGAAGTTAACAACCTCCAAGTGGGGGAAAATTAATAAGTGTTCACAAGATACAGCTCTTCGGGATATTCAGGATTTGATAAAGAAGGATATCTTACAAAAGGATGCAAGCGGTGGGCGAAGCACAAATTATGAATTGAAGGAAATTCCGGGTGGGTAACAGGTATTAAAGCAAATAATTATTTTGAATGAGGATTCATTTTATTGGGGCACGTGGTACACAATGTTGAACAGCACAACCTGGATATAAGCAGCATTGAAGCTTTGGTCAAAGATTTATCACAGAGGTTTAAGGCCAATGTGGAATAAAGGGCTTTTGATGATTTCTACTATGATTGGGATGTTTTTTCGGGAGCCATCTTATGAATTCTGGCAATTTGGAAAGGTCTATTTTCCCGGATGCAAAGACTTATGTTATTACTCTTCCTTCTGATGAGAGAACAAGGCAATTAGAACGTAAGGCAAAGAAGAAGATTTTCTTTTCAAAAGTTGGTGCTGCAATTTTGGCTTTAGGTTTTTCATTTCAACTATTGAGCAATTTTGTGAATTAATGAAAGCTGTCTTTTCAACGGCAAAACGATTGCATTATTATTTTCTCACCTTCGTTCTTCTTTTAAATACCCGTTTTTGTTACTTTTATGGTGTAAAAAATAGTGACAAGATAAATAAGTATGATAAATTGGATATTCCGGTGATACTGACCCCCCTCTCCGGTGATATTGACCCCCATAAAATTGGACTGGTTCTGTAGACTTACCCGGTGTTTGACAATAGCGGCATCATTTTTTATCTGGAGTTTCTGGAATTTTCCTTTCGATATAATGTTTGTCTTTATTTTTCTGCCGGCTTTTTTGCCTGAAGTGATATTGAGCCTGTTAATGTTGAAGGTGTTTAGGATTAGGTTGACTTACTTAGCAGGATAAGGCCTTATAAACCAATAATTTTCTTGAAAACCGGATTTTACTAACCGAAATGCTATGAGCACAATTATGGAATACTCTTTTAGAAATTTAAAGCTAAAACTTTTTTTGGCTTTATTGATAGCAATCCTATTAACAAGCTGTTCCAAGGATAATACCGAAGCCGTTTATAATCACCTTGATTTAAGAAAAATGGCAAGCTTTATAGGAAAGCCTGTTGAAGATTTCGAGAAGCACTATAAACAATTTCGTTTAAACGAGGGAGTTATTCTTGAAAGACCACGATTTGAAATTGAAACTCAAAAGGGCAATTATGAAGTTTCAATATATGGAAAATCCAACCATATTGATACTGCTTCAGTCCAAAGAATATTAACTACGATTGAAGGAAAGCGGATTGCCAATAATGAATACTCCTCAAGCATTGAGTTGTTTGGACAATTGGTAAAGGAAAATTTCAAAGAGTTACCATCTATGACCAAAATTAAATTTGAGTCTTCATCTTTAGGGGAAGAAGTTGTTTTTGAGGATTATGCCACTTTTTATGCAAACGCTGAAAAAGAAGGTGTAAAATCAATTATGCATTTATGGGTTCTGGAAAATGAAAATGACAATGCTTATAACCTCCAATATTGGGACGATAATATATTTTTTTCGATTCGAGGATTGCCATTGATTTATACTGACCTCCTTTGGAAAAATGAATGATTACATCTGCATCTATGAATAAAGAGTTCAGAGGCGTTGTTACCCAATTTGATGTGAGTAAGGAATACGGATTTATTAAGGAAGAGATAACCGGAAAATCTTTCTTTTCCCGATATGAAAAAAATGAACAGATTTTGTGGGCCCGGCAAACCAAAGAACTGCCCATGGCTTGTCCCCGCAAGGACGATGTGGTAACCTTTCGTTTAAGGTCTTCCGATAACAAAGATCATGACTATCAGGCCTGCCGCCTGACTTTTATTAAGAACCCAACCATTGAGTCCATCAAAGAGAGGATGGGAAGGGGAGTAAGATTTTATGGGCGGATAACTTTCAGTAATTCCCGTTATTTTATTAACGATACCAAAACAGGAATTGTCTTTCCGGTAAGGATCCTTGTCAGGGAAAAGGAATTTATAGATTTTGAACAGTTGGACACCAATCCGGTTATGGAGTATATTCTGGAACAAAGGAGAAATCCTTCAAAGGTTTTTGCAAGGCTAAAGCTCCCGGTTGGGTAGGTGATGAAAAAAACAGTTTAAAACCCAAAAACCATGTGTTTCCGAACCAAAAACAACAAAACCTTCAAACAGCTTGAAGACCGTTTCAAAGCCCGGTTTTTGACACCGGAATGGTACACTCCGGAGATTTTTAATGCTTTTACTTTTCCGGTTACACCGGTAATTGCCAATGACAGGAAAGATGTCATTCAGGGTTTTTCATGGGGACTCCTTCCACCCTGGGCGAAAGACACCAACATTCGCAAAAGCACGCTCAATGCAAGACTGGAAACACTTGACCAAAAACCGTCGTTCAAACCATCACTTTCGAAACGCTGCCTGGTTCTGGCCGATGGGTTCTATGAATGGAAATGGCTTGATCCGAAAGGAAAATCCAAACAGAAGTACCTGCTAACACTGCCGGATAACAAGGCTTTTGCTTTTGCAGGACTCTGGAATACCTGGACAAATAGAAATACCGGAGAAACGCTGAATACATACACAATTATCACTACAGCTGCAAATGAATTAATGAGTGAGATTCATAATACAAAGAAACGAATGCCGGTAATACTGAATCCGGAAGCAGAGAAAAATTGGTTGGATGGGGGAGAGTTTGTGATGCAGAATGATCTGATACAAGCTGTTCCTTTAGAGTAGGGAATTTTCTTTTAAAAAATTTGTACACCCGAATTTACAGGCTTATATTTGCCCTCGGGTTAGGGTTAAGGTCAAAGGTCTGTCGGAATGCCGGCAGGCCTTTCTTTTTATTATTCACCTTGTTACTTTTGCTACAGAAAAGAGCTTATTGAAAAGATAGGAAGCATATCATGAATAAAAAAAGACAAATATCGATTATTGTTCTTTTGGTTGCCGTCTTGGCTGGCGTTGCGTCTTTTATTGGAATTTTCTTACAATTTGGTGACGGTTCATTTATATATCAATCTATACGTGGCCACGACATAGAAATTTATGGCAGAGGTCTATATCAACACATGCCGTCTGATGTTGCAGTTCAAGGCATTGCTCAGGATTATGTTACACTGTTTATTGCTATACCATTTTTATTGATCTCACTCCTGGGATATCTTAAAAACTCCATCCGGTCATTTTTTCTTCTAAGCGGAATACTTGGTTATTTTTTTGTAACATACTTGTTTTATACAGCAATGGGTATGTACAATTTTCTGTTTCTTTGCTATGTAACACTTCTCGCTTTTTCTTTTTTTGGTTTATTTATTTCAATCAGGGTATTAGAGCAAATCAGCCACTATCAATTCTCGGAAAAAACACCTGCAAAAAGTGTCGGAAGTTTTTTAATGATTAATGCAGTTGCAATTGCATGTCTTTGGCTTGGAATAATAGTGCCTCCTCTATTTGATGGCTCCATATACCCATTGGAGTTGAACCATTTTACAACGTTGATTGTACAAGGGTTCGATCTTGGGTTATTATTGCCTGTAAGTTTTGTGGTTGGATTCCTGCTTTTCAGAAAAAAGAAAATTGGATACATCTATTCAACAATTTATTTAGGGTTTCTATCATTGTTAATGACAGCTTTGACTGCCAAAATTATCGCAATGGCCATTAATGGAGTTAATGTTATTCCAGTTATATTTATTATCCCTTCATTTAACTTAATAACAGTTCTATGCACATTCTATATGATTAAAAATATTAAAACCAAACCACAATAATGGGATTTAACGCACATAGGCGGCAGCGGCATACTCAAAGGATAATTGCCATTTTTTGGGAAAAGGGAACGGGAATCATTACCTCAAAAAATTCAATCAAACCAATAGGGGGGCGATGCTAAAACGAAAGAAACAATATCCTGTGCAATTATTATACTTATTAGTAAAAGGATCGTTCTTGTATTTAAGTTTAATAACAGCGTTGACATGAAGAAAAGTGAAATCAAGCTTGGTTTTTGGTCTGCTATTTTTTCCGCATCCTTTGCAATAATATGGTTTGTAACCTTCAATATGCAAGATGTATTTCAACCTGTACCGGAATGGAAAAATTTAAAAGACTATGCAGAGGCCTTTAACATCTCCAGGTTGACATTGATCTATCCTTCTCTATTATTAGCATTAACCTATATCATTATGCTTGCATGCACACACAGAGTTTTGCCGGAGGATAAAAAGTTATGGAGTTTGATTGCGCTTTCAATTGGGATTCTTTATGCAGTTATGGCCAGTATTAACTACAATATACAAGCAGTTTCCGTTAGACAAAGTTTAGCAGCAGGGGAAATAGCCGGAATAGAAATGTTTATTCCTGATAATTCACATTCCATATACAATGCATTAGCAAATTCTTATGTGTACATGGCTATTTCCATGTTTTTTGCAAGTTTTATCTTTCAAAGTGGCAGACTTGAAAAATGGATTAGGGGCTTGCTTATGGTACAGATTATCTCTGCTGTTGGTCAAATTGGTTATAGCATGATGGATATCTCTGAGATAATTTTTATTGCTTCAAGTATGGTTTGGGTTGTTGGAGCTCCTACATCATTTATATTGATCGCAATTTGGTTCAAAAAGCAAATTCCGGAAAGAAAGACTTTACACGATTAGATCTAATGAAAACCCTTTCATAACTTTGAAATACCCTTTCAACCACTAATCTTTTTTGTCGCTATAATCTCGCTATACTTTTGCTCCGTCAATTTTTTTCAGAATTAAAGATAAATAAAAATGAAGACGAGAGCTTTAGTAAGTATTGTATTTGCAATCATGGTGTCAGTGACTACCATGGCACAGGAAAAGGAAAAACGCTTTGGATTTGAATTCAGCAGCGGGTTGTCAGTCGCTACAGGGAACCTGGGCGAAACTACCAGGGATACGGGATTGGGTTTTGAAGGAATTTTTCACTACCGCTTTTTGACCCATACAGGTGTTTATCTTGGTTGGGGCTGGAATCAGTTTGGTGCAAATGATTCTTTTGGAGGAAACGATGTTTGTTTTGAAGAAACCGGCTATGTTTTCGGTTTGCAATACAAACACCCTTTAGGGGATTCTCCAATACAGTATTATTTGCGCGTCGGAGGATTGTACAATCACATCGAAACAGAAAACAGCGAAGGAGAAATTGTTGACGATACCGGTCATGGTCTGGGCTGGCAGCTGGCCGGAGGGGTTGATATTCCATTAGGGAAAAACTGGAACTTTACACCGGGAATTAAATTCAATTCACTTTCAAGAGATGCTGAGTTTGAAGGTTACAATAGTGAACTCAAATACAATTATATCTCGTTTCGTCTGGGAATTTTAAAACGGTTCTAATACAAAAGTTAGTGGAATGAAACCGGAAGGAGATTCTCTTTTCGGTTTCTTTTGAATCTTTAGTCAATTGATTTTAGTGCTTTTTGTATGTTTAGAATAATTTTAATACTTCTGTTTCTGTATTTTTCCTTTTTAATATCAAATGCGCAGGGCCCGGAAATTTCGTACTATCATAATGATAAAACCAATCTGACCTGGACCTCTGCAAATATCAGTTTTAAAAGTGGATCAACGCAGAAAACACCTTTTGTGCCGGTTATAAACTCGAATTACTGTCCGTATGGTACGGGCAATTATGCCAAAGATGTTAAAGTCAGCGGTAAGCTGGTTTTACTTTCCGGTCTAAAAAGTGAGAAAATCGGTTCATCCGGATGCCTTGCCGGAAAAGTAATTCTTATGCCTTATTGCAGGGCCTCGGAAGAACCAGACTTTTTGGAGCAAATCCGGAGATTATGTCAGATGGATATTGAAGCAGTGGTTCTTTTTTCCGTAACCGGAACAAGGCAAACCTTGAATTTTCAAGATAAAGAGCTTACAAGCTCAAATGTTCCGATTATTTTTATTACACATAAAACAGCCTGCGAGATTTTCGCAGCATCCGGAATGTCTTTCCCGAAGATTTCGGAGAAAAAAAAGGAAGACGTTTTCTTTCGGGAGCTTATTTGCTCCTTTCATTTGAATATGAAAGGGGATTTTGAAGAGGTGCAATCGGAGTTTAGGACTATTCGGTTTAATGATAATCTGATAGATTCTTCTTCAATAAAAGAGCTGGGTGTTCTAACCGACAGTGCTATGTCTTTTGTGGCCAGGTTGTTTGCTCCAATTAATCCGGTTTTGTTTCATCAGACAGTTACCTGTTTTTCGGATTTTGATGAAAAAATATTCTATACCTCTCACTGGGGGCGGGGAATGGCTACTCAGCATGGAAATTTTTCTGTTTTTGAAGAGAAATTACCGGCCTATGAATTAGCTGTGCACGAAATGACTCACTCGGTATTCTATAAGAACTGGGGAGAAACCATCTCATTTTTAGATGAAGGCATTGCTATGTATGCTGAGGCAAAATCCGGAGATCCAGATAAAAATCATAAAAAAACAGCAAAGTATTTGACAAATAAGGAATTGCTGCCGCTGGAGGAACTTCTTAAAATAGATATAGGAGCGGACAAGAGGTTTACGGAAATGGGCTATGCGGCCGCCGGTTCATTTACCGGGTTTTTAATTGAATCCTATGGTATGAAAAAATTCCTGAACCTCTGGGTTTTGGGAATTAACTGGGAGGGGGTATATCACAAAACGACGTTTCAATTGGAGAGGGACTGGCACCAATGGCTGGCCAGCCAAAATCCAAAACAGCAAATGATTCATTAAAACATTTTATCTTTGAATATGAGTTCGAAAATAAAAATAGGTTTTCAATCAATTCACCAGCTGTTATCTTTTGGAAGACTTTTGCGGTTTTTAATTGGGTTTGTTCTGGCTGTTCAGTTGATTGTGATTTTATATAATCATTTATCGGGCTATCATGTTCTTACCAGTTTTGACTATTTTCTTTATCGATTATTTCGTGGAGTTACATTAAGCCTTTTTGCCGGCTTTCTTTTAGCCTATCCTAATCTTTTGATGATCCGCATTCTTAATAGGGTGGCACCCTGGAACTTTAAAATCCTCAAAAGAATTTTTATCCAGATCATCTTTTCCGTTACGCTGGCAATTCTGGTATCACTAATATTCACTTTGATAGCCAATGCGATTAAACCTTACAGTGAGGATTTTAAGCGGGTTGTGATAAGTAATATGTTGATTTTTAGCATGGTGAATGTGTTTGTCATGGCTATTCTTGAAGGATGGATTTTCTATATTGAAAGTAAACGCTCAGAGAAAAAAGCAAGGAACTTGCAGGAAGAACTATCGCAAATAAAATATGAGGTGTTGAAAAGTCAGATCAACCCTCATTTTATGTTCAATAGCCTGAATGTTTTATCCGGTATGATCAACAAAGACACAGGGAAAGCTCAGCAATTTATTGATGAGTTTTCGCATATATACAGGTATGTGCTGGAAACCATTGAACAGCCGGTAGCCACGCTTGAAAAGGAGATTGATTTTATGCGCTCGTATTTGTTTCTTCAACAAATTCGTTATGGAAATGATTTGTCGTATTCGGTCAATATTCAGGCCCATTTGCTGAAAATGTTCTTACCACCTCTTTCGTTGCAGGTGGTGCTGGAAAATGCAATCAAACATAATGTTATTAATGAGGCCAAACCATTAAGGATTGAAGTGTTTGGTCAGCGTGATTTTCTGGTTATACGGAATAATCTTCAGCCCAAACTGTCAATGAGTCCTACAACAGGCCTGGGGCTGAAGAATCTGACAAAGCGATATGCGATGATCAGCCATGAAGAACCAGTTTTTTTCATCGATGCGAATTATTACATTGCAAAACTTCCATTAATTGATATTGAGAAAGATGAAAGTTCTAATAATTGAAGATGAAAAGTGGGCAGCTGATAAATTGGAATCAATGCTGAGAATAGCTGACCCGGGAATAGAAATTTTGGCGAAATTAGGATCAGTCAATGAATCGGTAAAATGGTTTCTTCAAAATAAAGCTGATCTTATTTTTCTTGATATACAGCTGTCTGATGGCAGTAGTTTCAGTATTTTTGAGCAGGTGTCTGTTTCTACTCCTGTGATTTTCACCACCGCTTACGATCAATATGCAATTAAAGCTTTTCAGGTAAACAGTATTTCCTATCTTTTAAAACCTGTGCGACAGAGTGATCTTAACCAGAGCCTGCAGAAGTTCCGAAATCTGAAATCGGCATTCAGTATTGATTTCGATGCACTTCTTTCTCAAATTAAAGGTAAACAACCCGATTATAAAAAACGATTTCTCATTCAAATTGGTGAAAAAATCAGGAAGGTGGAGGTTGCTGAAATAGCTTATTTTTACATTTTTGATAAAGGGGTTTACCTGCGGACTTTTCAGGGCAACAATTACCCGCTGGATTATTCTCTTGACAGGCTCGAAAACCTTATTAATCCTGATAATTTCTTTAGGATTAACCGTAAGTATATGGTGAGTATGGATGCGATATCAAATATGACAGCCTACTCCAGAGGTAGGGTAAAGCTGGAACTTACACCTTCTCCGGTTGCTGATTCTGAAACAATTGTAAGTGTTGATCGTTCCTTATCTTTTAAAAAATGGTTGAATAAATAAATAGAATGAAATTCAATATTTTAGAGGTGTCCAGGCAAAACGGCCTGATAGATAAAGCAGTTGATTATTTTTGGAATTGCTGGGGAAACGATAATAACTTCAACTTTTACAAAGATTGTATTGCTCATTCATTGGATGCAGAAAAAGGATTGCCCGGTTTTTATGTTGTACTCAATCATTCTGAAATAATTGCTTCTTATGCATTACTGGTCAATGACCTTATTAGTCGTCAGGATTTATTGCCCTGGCTTGCTTGTTTGTATGTAGATGAAAAATACAGGAATAAAGGAATTGCAGAACAATTGCTCAAACACGGGCTTAAGGAAGCAAGAGGTAAAGGGTACGATAAATTGTATCTTTCTACCGACCTTGAAGGGTTCTATGAAAAATATGGTTGGAGCCATTTTGCAGATGGATTCAATATCGTTAACGTAAAGATGAAAATCTATGCAAAATCTACACTTTAACGCAAGAAGGGTATTCTCATGCCGGAATATCCTATATGACCTGATGTGTTGAAATATTCCAACTTTCGCTGGAATCTTCTGGAATTAGTTGGAATACCTCAGAAATGATTAAAAGGAAATATCGTAATTTTGGTTATTATTGATGCGGTAAATTTTGTCTTATGAAGAAAATTTTGACTTATTTCCTTCAGGGTTTGCTTTATATAGCTCCCTTTGGAATAACGGCTTACATTATCTATGTGCTTTTCAGTTTTACTGATAATATCCTGGAGGATCTCCTGAAGAAATATCTTGGGTCAGATATTCCGGGGCTGGGTTTAGTATTTATTTTCTTTTTTTTGGTGTTGGTGGGAATTATTGGTAGCAGCATTCTTGCCAGACCATTCAAAATTTTCTTTAACAGGCTCATTGAAAAGGCCCCTCTGTTAAAGTTTATTTATTCCGCTTTGAATGACCTTTTTTCTGCCTTTGTTGGAAAAGAAAGAAAATTTAAAAAGCCTGTCATTGTTCTGGTGAATCCTATTTCCAATTTGGAGAAATTGGGTTTTATTACAGAAGAGGATCTGAGCAAGCTTGATGAAAAAGAGAAGGTTGCTGTTTACTTTCCTCATTCCTATAATTTTTCAGGCGAGTTGTTTATTGTTCCTAAGAACCAGGTAAGGTCTATTGATGTAAATCCGGCCGATTTGATGAAATTTATCGTGTCGGGTGGTGCTACAGGGATTTGAATTACATATACTTATTAAGTTGTGATTAGAGATTATTGACGACTGGTTGTATCCGGCTGGTTTTTATTGAAATAAATACAGTAATTACCTGATATTCATATGGGTTGGCGTGTTTTCTTGTTTTACAATAAAGTCAGGATATTTTCTTGTTCATTCAGTTCTTATCGGGAATGAAATACTTGGCAAGTAAGTCTCTGGAGGTTTGATGTTAACGTTTCTATATTTGGTATGCAGATTGTGGGAAATATTACTTATTTTTGAAACAATGAAAAATTGTTCTTCGTAAAAACAGAATAAGTCAATATATTTTAAGGAGGAGGGAAGATATGCAGGGCACAATTGACAAAAGATTAATCTTCGTTGTTGTTATTTTTTTTCTGAATTTGGGACAAATTAGTTTAGGAAAAGAATCTGAAAAGCACAATAATCCTTCCAACAACATACTTACTGCTTATAATTCGCTTACTCCCGGGAAACAAAGACCATCTTTTGAAGCCTTTCGATTGGGCATGAAAGGGAAACAAAATTTAATGGAGGAGGGGAAGCTGAAAAACAAAAGATACCTGACTTTGATTGATTTTTCTCTTTCCTCTACACAAAAAAGACTTTGGGTTATTGATTGTGATAGTTTAAAAATTGTACAGCATACTCTGGTGGCTCATGGCAAAAATACGGGAGAAAATAAAGCTGAAAGGTTTTCCAATGTTCCGCAATCGAACATGAGCAGTTTGGGCTTTTTTATTGCGGGTGAAACTTACTATGGCAAACATGGTTTTTCCCTTCGTCTTGATGGTGTTGAACCCGGAATTAATGATAAAGCCAGGGAAAGAGCAATTGTTATTCATGCTGCTGAGTATGCTACGATGCAGTTTGTAAATAAGCATGGACGCCTGGGACGAAGCTTTGGTTGCCCCGCATTGCCCCCTGAAAAAAATAAAACGATTATTCAGTCCATTAAAAACAAGTCTTGTGTTTTTATCTATTATCCTGAAGAAAGCTATTTCAGCCTTTCAGAATATGCTTCTCAATCTAACCTGAATAATTCATAAATAATTTATTACGATGATCAACCAACTGCGAAATATGAACGTCCTCGACAAAATTGATTTGAAAATAGTTCACTATTTCCTTCATCAATTTCATCTGCGGTTGTCCATATTTCCTGCTGTTTGACCATCTCATCACAAAAATTCATGAATTAATCAGGCTAAATCATAAACTGGCCTGGAGTTAAGAGCGATGTAAATTGAATGATCGCGGTCATATATGTCTTTAGAAAAGTGATGATTCCCTTCCTGATCGATCCAGGCAGTCCAGTAAAGTAGATAAACCTCCGGCTTTCGTGTTAAACGAATAGTTTGAGTTTTATTTGTTTCAATAGCTTTCTTAATTGAAGTCTGTGACCATTTCCCTTGATCCGCGAGAAGTAGTTCTGCCAACTCAATAGGCTTTTCAACCCTGATACATCCTGAACTGAAGGCTCTTTCTGTTCTGTTGAAGAGCTCACGTGTCGGTGTGTCATGCAAATAGACATTGTAAGTATTGGGAAACATAAATTTTATCCTTCCCAAAGCGTTGCTTTTTCCTGGTTTTTGTCTATAGGTATAAGAGAATACACTATTGCTGTTCCAGTTAACTGAATCGGGATTAAGCATTTTTCCATCCGGGCTAAAAACAGTTATGTTTTTATCGGTTAGATAACGAACATTTTTTTGAATCTCGGGAACTAAATCATTTCTGAGAATGGTGGGTGGAACGGTCCATGTCGGATTAATATCCAGGTACTCCATAACGCTTTTGAATACCGGAGTTTTTCTGTAAGCTCGGCCCACAATAACCTTTTGATGGTTGATTTGCTGCTTGTTGTCTATTATTTCCAATTCAAAATTAGCAATATTAACCAAAACATAATATTGGCTAAACTCAGCCGGAAGCCAACGCCAGCGCTCCAGATTCACCTCAAGTGTTTTTATTCGTTCTTTCACCGGTGTATTCATTGCTATGGTTGTTTCGGGGCCTATATTGCCAAGTGCCTCAATTCCATGTTTTTTTTGAAACTTCACAACGGATTTTTGTAATTCATCATCATAAGTATTGTTTTCCTGGTCAACATAGGAATTATACTCACCTGTTACTCGTAGTCTTGCCTTTATTTGGGGAATACGCGGATCTGACATTCCTGGTTTTAACATAGCACCTAAGCTAATCTCCGGCCAGCCACCTTCCGCTTCTATTTTTCTGTATTTTTCAAGTTGTTGCTTCAACAAATCATAGTTTATATGCATTGGATATAGTCTTTCGAGTACAGGCAGTAATGGTTCTTTGCTGATATCATCTATGTAGGTTATGGGATTTCTTTCAGATTTAACCACATGCCATTGCGCATTCCTTGTTTTTGGATCTGTCTTTCCTGAGATGATGTGTGAAGTCAGAAGTAAAAAAGCATCTGTCAAAATAATATCTCTTAATACCTTCTCTTCAGCAGTGCGTGCAATCGACATTTGTTCGAGAATAGAAATGTGATAATCGGATGGTGAAAGTCCATGATCGTAACTTTGCTTAATGGCGGTAATGAGATCATCAATATCCTGTCTTCTTTCCCAAACAGGGTTGTAGTTTCGATTCCTGTAAGTTTTTATTACTGATGGGATCGCATAAATTTCAATTCCCTGATCAAGGGACAGGTACTGTTCCAGATGATCAATCTTTTCATGAAGAAGATTTTTTATACTTCCTGAATCAGGAGAAGGGATAGCCCCGGTAATAAAGACTTTCCATGGAATTATAATTAGAAGGCCTATCGCTAAAGATTTTAAGTAGGGGGAAATATTCATAAAACAGTTGTTTGTCATTAAAAAAAGACTTGCTTGGGGCATGAATTTACAAACCTTTAGCTTAACTTACAACCGACGAAACCTGGGTTTATATCATTTGGCAACATGTTTTTTAATATTATCGGATATGAAAAAGGAGCCGGAAAGAATAAAACTCATTAAGAGAGTAACCGTTACAGGGTCAATTGTAAATCTGATTTTGTCTTTTGGGAAAATTATCGCAGGCATTACCGGCAAAAGTTCTGCTATGTTGGCTGATGGGATTCATTCCCTTTCAGATTTAGTCACTGATTTCATTGTATTAATTTTTATCGGGGCTTCAGGGAAGGAGAGAGATAAAAGCCACCACTATGGACATGGTAAGTTTGAAACTTTTGCTACCATGCTAATCGGCTTTGCACTGGGACTTGTTGGAATCGGTATATTGTGGTCAGGAACAGCGAAAATTATAAGGTTTGCATCCGGAGAAACTATTCTTAAACCCGGAATAATAGCATTATATGCAGCCTTGATTTCTATTGCGGCAAAAGAAATTCTGTTTTGGTACACATTTTTAGCAGGCAAAAAAACGAAGAGTAGTGCATTAAAGGCTAATGCATGGCATCATCGTTCAGATGCATTTTCCTCGGTGGCAACAGCTTTAGGAATCTCCGGAGCTCTTTTTCTGGGGGAATCCTGGAGGATTCTTGACCCGCTGGCAGGTGTAATTGTGAGCATTTTTATCTTAAAAATAGGGTGGGACGCAGCTATTCCAAGCATCAAAGAGTTATTAGAAAGCTCTTTACCATCGGAGGTGGAGAACGCTATTTCGGATGAGATTGAAAGCACGGAAGGTGTCTTGGGGTTTCATAATTTAAGAACAAGACGGATTGGAGAAATTATAGCAGTTGACGTCCATATAAAGGTTGATAAAAATCTTACAGTTGAGGTTTCGCATAATATAGCTACAGAAATAGAAAATAAACTGAAAAGGAAATTTGGCGAAAATTCCCATATTGGAATTCATATTGAACCTTTTGCTGGGTTTAATTAGAAAAAAGAATATGCTGTCATTTTATATCTTATTAATGCTGGGATTTGCCCTTCTAAGATTGTATAATTTCGATATGAATAAAGACAAAATATAATTTTTCCTTTTCATCCTCGATAGATACCCGGTGTATAATAGTAATTTAACTTCATGGCCCTTGATTCTATTAACTTATATCCTCCGGGTGTCTTTTTCTATTTTATGAATATCCAGTTTTTACGATATAATTCATAGACTTTATTATAGCCACCGTTACGTTTTTTTGTTTAATACAAAAAACCAAACAACCACAACGGTATCTTATGTAAATGCCCCACCTCAATTCCATCAGCAACCACGTATGAGTTGTTAAGATGTTTAACCTGCTTGTTGGTTTTTCCACGTCCACCAATCTCAAATACTGAATCCTTAAAGGCAAAATCCCCTTCAGGAGTATATTTCATTGGTCCCAATACTCCCAGCTGATTGATAAAGAAGCTTTCTCTCACATTTCCGATATTGGGATTCTCAGAAGCTAATGCATATTGGAGGTTGGGATGATGCATATAAATCTTCTCAGGCTTTTGTAACGCACCGATCCCTTTGGTATCTGCATACAGGCATTTTATTACGCGGATGTCCTCCAGGTAACGAATAAACTGTATCAGACTGTTACGACTGATACCAATGCGCTCACTTAGTTTAGAAATATTAGGTTTAAACGGTACGGATTCTGAAATAACATGCAGAAGCAATCTTATCTTTTCCACACTACCAAAACTGATATCGTGAGAGGATGGTAAATCAATACTCAAGGCCAGTGAAATGGTTTCTGACAGTTTTTGGTGGTATAGCTTGGGCGCCTCTTTAAAATAAGGGTAATAACCATATTCCAAAAAATCAGAAAAATGAGCAAGTGGACGTATGTTTTCTGATATTTGTAGTGCGTGGTTGGTGTGATTTTCTATTATTTGGTCAAAGCTGACCGGTTTAAAGTCTTTTCCCTTGGTGAAGTTCAGGAATTCCCGGAATGATAATCCGGCCAGTTCATATATAACAGCTCTCCGGCTTAAATCGCCTTTTGCCTGATTCAGATTTATCAAAGAAGAGCCTGTGAAAACAATTTTAAGATCCGGCTGATCATCATAAATGTTTTTTAATTCCTGAGACCAGTTCTGATAACGGTGAACTTCATCAAGTAAGAGATATTTGCCGCCTTGAATGACAAATTGTTCAGCGAAATCGATAAGGGTATTTTCTGTAAAATACAGATCATCCAGACTTGCATATAGCGTCTGATTATCCTGTGGCAGAAATTCCTTTGCATACTGGAGCAAAAGAGTTGTTTTACCGGCACCGCGAGCTCCTTTAATTCCAATCAGGCGACTGTTCCAGTCAATTTTGTCTTCCAGATATCTCTTAAACTGATTTGGTACCCGGTATAGTTTCTGATATGATTTCTGAAAAATCTTCTCCATATTGTTTCGGTTATTAAACAAATATATAAAAAATTGCTTTCTGCAAAAAGCAATATGCAGCAATTCATCTAAAAAAAAGCCGGCCCCTTCCGGAACCGACTCCCTTGCACGGTGGAGGCAAAGCCCCCTCCGCAATTCAAAATTAATTAAAAACGGAGATTAAATCAATATCGCTATCGCCCGTATCCCGGATCTGCTAAATACTTTCCGCTGTTGCAAGCACCGGAAGCCAGTTGATCTATATGACAAATCCGGGGTTTTTGAGAATATCCCTTTATCAGTGACCTGAGACCTTGTGCTTTTGCATTATTATTCCAATTCCTGTCTGGCAGATTAAATTATATAAGATTTGTCAGGAAAAGTCAAACCTTTTATTTTCTGCATCGTACTCTTGCTTATAACAACTAAACCTAATCCCAAATGAGTTTTAAAATTTTTAAAGCAGTCTGATATGCACATCAAAACGTCTGATCAGGAGAAATTAAAACTCGGTTTGGGTAATTACACTTGCAACTGGGGAGTACATATTTGTGGTTTGTACGAAACTGAAAAGGAACGCGATGAAATAATTATCGGTTTCTTAAGTCAGGGGGTGCATGATAAGGATATTCAGATATATTGTCCGGTTGAGCAATCTCCTGAAACATTTAAGGAAAAATTCCAGAATGCCAATCCCGAATGTAATTGTGGCGCAGACGGATGTGAAGATTTTCATATCCTTAGTGCCAAAGAAATGTATTATCCCGATGGTCATTTTTCTCCAAAAGCAATGGATAAATATCTCAATGATTTTTTCATTGAATCACAGAAAAACGGCAAAAGAAATGTCAGAGCCACAGCAGAAATGGTCTGGGCCCTGGATGCTATTCCCGGAGTGGAAGATCTGATGGTTTATGAGTCTCGATTGAACTATTTTATTCCCGGTAAACCATGGATTAGTATTTGCCTCTATAATGTGAATAAGTTCTCTGGTTCTACGATAATGAATGTGCTTAAAACACACCCCTATACAATTAGTGGCGGCGTGATCACCCAAAATCCCTTTTTTGTTCATCCGGATAAATGGCTGGCAGAGAATGCGCCTGAATATCTTTATTAAAGTGATTTGTTAGTATAAAATTTAATTATAAAGGTCTAATGGAACTCGCCCCGAAAATTCGGGGCTCGTTTCATTTAAAGAAAATTCTGACCTATTGTTTTTCCTCCTGGGTTTTGAGTATATTTCAATTGTAATCCGGTTTCAGTTGTTTTGCTGCAACTGCCTTATTTGATTTTTATGCCAGACAAGACTTATGACCTTTTTCTTTTAATGGTCAACCTCTCACAATATAAAAACAAGGTTTTAATTATCAGTCTTTTTATTGAAGGACTGAATGCCTCATTTCAGCCGGTCTCATTTCAATGGAAAAACAAAAATGCTGATAATACATCCGGTTCCATTGAAGTTTGCACCCGGAATAATCGTTTTGGTTATATTGAGCCATCTTCCTTTGGGAATCTCTCTGTTGAGAATACTCAATTTCTCTTGAATGCCATTCAAATGCTGGCTATTATTCTTGAAAAAAACGACCAGGAAAAGGCTTTAAACACTCATAAAAATAACCTCACCAAATTGGTTGATAATAAGACCAAGGAGCTTAGGGATGTTAATGAAACGCTCAATAATCAGATAGCTGATTACCAAAAACTGACAACCATTCTGAACGAATCCAATAAGCAACTAATTGTTGCAAAAGAAAAGGCAGAAGAGAGTAGCCGGTTAAAAACATCGTTTCTACGAAACATCAGCCATGAAATCAGAACCCCGCTCAATTCTATTATTGGATTCTCTGAGCTCATGAATATGCTCGACATTGAAGATGATGTACTAAAAAATTACACACAGATTATATCAAAAAGCGGTACACAGCTGCTTTCCATTATTACGGATATTTTAACCATCTCATCGATTGATGCGGGGCAGGAGAAGTTAAAAAAAGAGATCTTTTCCTTAAATCAACTGATGGAAGAATTGCTTGAGGTGTTTAAGCTAAAAGCAACAAACAAGGATGTTTTTTTTAAAATAATCAGAGAAATACCCTCTGAACGAGATTTTATTATTCTTGACAAGACAAAACTTACCCAAATACTTTCAAGTCTTTTGTCCAATGCTGTTAAGTTCACAGAAAGGGGGCAAATCCAAATTGGATGTACCTATGAGAATCAACAACTCTCTTTTTTTGTTAAGGATACAGGCATTGGGATCCCTGAAAATAGAAGAAACGTGATTTTTGAACGATTTGCACAGGCCAGTGAAGCAATATCCGTGGATTATGGGGGGACGGGGCTTGGACTTTCAATAGCCAAAGGTTTTGTTGAACTGATGAATGGTCGAATATGGGTAGAATCAAAACCTGGTGTGGGATCTGTCTTTCACTTTACCATCCCGTTATCGGAAGATCAGATTTTTCCCAATCTGCAGACTATGTCGGGGCATATGAAATCTTTAATCAGTGGTTCGTCTTCTCACACAATTCTGATTGCCGAAGATTACATTTACAATTTTATGTACCTGAAAGCTGTTCTCGAACCATATAAAGTAAAAGTTATTCATGCTGAAAACGGTAAGGAGGCTGTTGATATCTGTCTGAAAGATGGGAGCATCGATCTGGTCTTTATGGATCTTAAAATGCCGGTGATGGACGGTAAGACCGCCGCATCTCTGATAAAAAGGGAGAAACCGGACCTTAAAATTATTGCACAGACGGCTTATGTAACTGACATATCAAAGGAGGAATCTGCCAATATATTCGATGATTATCTTACCAAACCCTTTTCCCCGCAGAAGATAATCTCCATCCTGGCCGAATATCTTTCATGAGTGTCCGTCTATAAAGTAGAGGAAAATTGTGATTGGAACTGTGTTGGTTCATATGGACAGACTAATGAGAGTCCGTCTATAAACTCAGCAAAATTTGGTTCTGGTCATGTGTTTGTCAAGAAAGTGCCAGTTACAAAGCCTGCCCCGATTTTTCTTCGGGGGCTTTCGAAGTCCGAAAATACGCAGTTTACTTGAGTAAATGAGTAATTTTCGGGCAAGCGTAACGCAGTAAATGGTACTTTATGGACAAACACTAATGAGAATTGAAATCTTAAGTTTTAGGCATAACTTAAATTTTCCTTTTGCGTATTAAAAAAAATTATCCCTTTCCCCACAGAAAAACGTTTAGCTTATCAAACCCAACCCCACAGGTTCTGTTGTATTTTGTAGCGCATCTACTAGCAGGCGATTGACCGCTGACCCCAAAGATTGCAATCACTTGATTAACCATTAGATTTAAACGGTAATTAATCTTCATATATGACAATTGACAACCAGCAATTTTTAGATGCTTTGCTGCATGGAGACAGGACTTTAGCTTCAGATATCCTGAAGAAAGTTCATCGGGAGGGGTACTCGGTTGAGGATATTTATGAGTTGTTAATAAAACCGGCACTTTATCAGGCAGGGGTACTCTGGGAAACCGGAAAGATCAGTGTGGCTACAGAACACCTGGCTTCTGCAGTGGTGGAAGCGTTGCTTAATGAAATGTATTATCACATTCTTTCTCTGAATCAAAAAAAGAATAAGGTGGTAGTTTCCTGTGTGGAAAACGAATTTCATCAGATTGGTAGTAGAATGGTAGCTGACATATTTGAACTGAATGGATGGAATACCTCTTTTCTGGGGGCAAATACCCCCACATCCGAGCTTATTCATTTTATTAAAGATAAGGAACCCCATATATTGGCTTTATCTCTAACATTGAGCCAAAACCTTTCTTTATTGGACAAAATGATCAATTCAATTCGTAAAGAATTACCTGATATCTCGATTATTATCGGGGGACAGGCATTCAACCATGGTGGTCACGATTTGGTTGACAAGTATGAGGATGTCAGACTTTTTGAAAACCTTAAATCACTGAACAGCTGCATTATAAATAATTGTTAAACATGATCAGCGGGGATTCTTCACTTTTTCTTTCTGAATGGACGGAAGAAATCAACCATTCAATTCATAACAACAAGTCTTTGTGTATTGCGGTTTTCTCGTGCAACAGAGAACTCCTGTATGCAAATGCTCCAATGCATTTTTTGCTGCAGGATGCTCCTTTTGACCAGTTACTGAATCCATCATTCGACCAATTGGTAAGTGCAAAATCAGAATCGGATGAAATTTTTGAGGGACATATTACTTTTGGTACCATTTCTTCATTAAATACCTCTATCGTTGCTAAAGTTTTTCGAAAAAACAATAAAATACTAATTGTTGGTGGCGCTGATATGAACCAACTGATGGAACAAAATGAGCAGCTTGTTTTGTTGAACAGAGAAGTGAATGACCTGCAAAGACAATTAATCAAAGAGAAGGTAGTCCTGGAAAATACATTGAATCAACTGCATGAAGTAAACAATAAATTGAATGAAGTCGTTGCAACCAAGGACAAATTTTTTTCCATCATAGCCCACGACCTCAAGAATCCGTTCAACACAATATTGGGATTAAGTGAATTGCTTGGCCACAGTTCTGATTCTTTCACATCGGGGCAGATAAAAACTTATGCTCAAAATATAAATCAAGGTGCAGATCAGGCATATCGGTTGCTGGAAAACCTTCTTAGATGGGCCCGGGTACAAAGAGGTTTGCTTAAGCCAATGTTCACCCGGATCACTGTTTCTGCCTTAGTTAATGAGGTGTTTGAGTTGTTGAAGGAAAATGCTGAAGCCAAAAAAATAGATCTCATTCTTGATCTTCAATTTACCGGATTTGTCACAACCGACAGGGAAATGCTGCTTACCATCCTGAGGAATCTAATTTCCAATGCCTTGAAATTTACACATACAGGGGGGAAAGTAATTCTGACTACTCAAAAAGAACAAGATCGTATTGTCTTCAAAGTTTCAGATACAGGGGTGGGGATGACCAGGGAGGTCATGGATAAAATTTTCCGCATTGACAGTGATGTAACACAAAAAGGGACTGCTCAGGAGACAGGGAGCGGACTTGGGTTAATACTCTCTAAAGAGTTTGTGCAAAAGCTTGGGGGAAAAATAACGGTGCAAAGCACTCCTGACGAAGGTACAATTTTTCGTGTATTCCTGCCATTGCCTCCTTACATTAGATAATGAAGCCATAAATAAGTTATCAGTTTCCTGTGTATTATTTTTAACTTTTCATGCAAAAATTAAAACCCTCGAAGAGGTTCTTCGTATTCTTTAATACCAAGCAACTTTTTTTGACACACAAAGATTGACACTTTATGCCTCAGGTTTTCATCCTTTCACGAGATACCGGCCTGTCCCAAAACATAGCTCAAATACTATCTAAAAGAGGAATCTCCTGTGATTATGCCAATGACCTCAATGAAAAAAAACTACCTTCCGGATGTAAGCATCGCGTTATTGTATTAGAAGAAACTCTTCACAGATCCTCATTGGACATCGTTCTCCAAAAAAACAATAAAGCAACCTGCCCATACCACATTATTGCTTTTGCCAGGTCAATGTCAACCTCGGGGGTGGTGGCCGCGATGAAAAAAGGGGTAGATGACTACATTACCTTAGATGAAACTCCCGGACATGAAGCTCAAACACTTGCTAATTCAATTACAGAAGCCTTAAATCGGGATATTCACGATTTTCTGGACAGTCCAAATATATATCATTCGGTTTTTGAAAACATCCGGGATGCGGTGTATGTTTTTTCGATTGATCCGAAAACTGGAAAGCCCGGAAAATTTCTTCGGTTCAATAAGGTTGCTCTTCACCGTCTGGGATACTCCGAAAAGGAACTTTTAAATATGAATCCGGAACAAATTGTTGCTCGGGACACAAAACATCTCACCAAAGTTTTCCACCGCGTAATAGAGCATGGTTTTGCCGTTTATCAGTCAGCGCACATCACAAAATACGGTAAAGTGATTCCTGTAGAAATTAGTGCCAGAATTGTCAGTGTCAGGAATACTCCTCTAATGATTTCGGTGGCGCGAAACATCACTTCCCAGAAAAAATTGCTGGAAAATCTGAAAACAAGTAATAAACGTTTTAAGTCAATTACCGAAAAATCACTAACAGGAATTTGTATTCTGAGTGAGGATGGGATTTTTGAATATGTAAATCCCTCTTATTGTGACATTTATGGATATAAAAAAAAGGAACTTCTCAATAATCATTTTTCCATTATTCTCCCGGAAGGAAAACACAGCTCCATTTATGATTTACCCAAACGTTTTTTGAATAATGATTTTGATGTTCCGGGGTATTATGATGTATTGGATAAATATGGAAATAAAAAATATGTTTATGCCGATGCTGCTGATATCAAAAACTTCCGGGGCATAAAGAAAGTGGTCATTTTTGTCAATGATTTCACCTCCACTGTAAAGCACGAAAAAGAATTGAAATTCAGTGAGATGAGACACAGGGCAATGATGGAGGCATTGCATGACCCTGTTTTCATTACCAATAAGAACTACGAAATTGTTTTTGCCAACAAAGCTTTTAATATCCGGTTTGGTGAGGTGAAACCGGGAAAAGCTCTTTGTCACCAAAAAGTTTTTGGCTTTGATGAACAGTGTCCATGGTGCAGGAAAGCAGATCATGGCCCTGAAAGAGCACAGCGGATTCAACGAGATGTAAAGAATCGGATTTATCATATTTCTGAGCAAAATATTACATTGGACAACGATCATCAGATGCGAATGACGATCATGCGTGATGTGACCAAAGTCGTTAAAGCCCGTAACAAAGCCATTGAAAGTGACAAACTCAAATCGGCTTTTCTGGCCAACATCAGTCATGAAATCCGCACCCCCCTGAATGCTATTCTTGGCTTTTCATCTCTGATGCAACAAGTAGAAATACCACGTGAAGAGCAATCCAAATACATCAATCAAATACATGAAGCCGGAAACGACCTTTTAAATGTCATTGACGACATCATGGATTTTTCATTTCTGGATTCGGGTCTTACACCAGTTACACTTGAAGAATTTAACCCAAAAGATATAGTTTCCAGAGTTAAACAAG
This sequence comes from Marinilabilia salmonicolor, assembly GCF_003003035.1. Lineage (GTDB taxonomy): Bacteria > Bacteroidota > Bacteroidia > Bacteroidales > Marinilabiliaceae > Marinilabilia > Marinilabilia salmonicolor_A. The sequence goes on from NZ_PVTS01000007.1 coordinate 30,571, forward strand.
AGATCTCCTCACTCAAACGAAAGGCAGGAACCAAAACCATCAACACCATAGTTCAGGATAATATTCATCCGGATTTGACTTTCAAATCCGACGCAGATAAAATTCTGAAAATCATTGTTCAGTTGTTACGCAATGCTTTCAAATTCACTAAGAAGGGGGAGATAAAGATTACTTTTAACACCGACCCAAAAGGATGGTTTCACATCGAAGTCAGCGATACCGGCATTGGAATCCCAAAAGACAAACAAAAAATTATTTTTACCCGGTTCCGTCAGGGAGATGAGAGAATTACCCGGGAATTTGGAGGTAATGGTCTGGGCCTTGCCCTTACCAAACACCTCTCTTTAATGCTGGGGGGCAAAATAACTGTAGCGTCAGAGGTTGGTCAGGGGAGTTCCTTTAAAGTTTCTTTACCTGTAAAACTGGACGATGACATTGTTAAAGCTGCTAATGAGGGGTAGGATGCAATGGATCTAACATCTCTTCAATGCCACATAAAATGCACTTCCTTTGCCTTCCTCACTCTCAACCCGGATCTCGCCATTCAGGAGGTCAACCAACTCTTTGACAATGCTTAGTCCCAATCCTGTGCCTGTATCTGTTCTGTTATTTCTTGCAAAGGAGTGAGCAACGTTTAGCAATTTCTTTGCTATAGAAGACAAATAACCATAATTGTCTTGTGCTCAGACTCTTTTTGTGTTAAATTAAGCTAGTTGTAAAAGAATCAGGTCGAAAGTTGTTTTTTCAAGGTTGGTAGGGGTTGATTTTCGGCTTTGCTGAAAATCAACCCCTACCGACCATCAGTGTCCTGCAAAGGCCAGTTCATTGCAAACGTTTTGAAGCAATCACAGGTTTTCAACCGGACACCAAAGGTAAATTTCAACCGGATAAAAGGAGTCCCGAATTTTGGGGAAGAGTTCCATTAGACCTTTATATTCAAATTTTATACGGATGAAAAAATCAATTGTACTTATCATGTTCACCGTTTTTGTCGTCTCTGGTTGTGATTTTATCGACAAAATTAAAGAGTTTCTGGGAATGACGGTGCCCAATGCCACGGAAGAAGCAGTTGCTGTAATAGACCGGGGTATTAGTGAATTGAGCGTAGCATCGGCCGACTGGCAGGATGTATTGACCGGAGTTTTGGAAGATTTACCGGAGGATGTTCAAAGTACCATTAGAACTGAGGTTTCAGAATTGATGCAACGCGGTATTGCTACCACGGGTACGGAACTCAGGTGTAATGTTGATTTTCTGCGTATTAGGATGAGGCAGGGGCTGGAGAGAATTAAAGCCCGGATTCTGGGAACCGAGCTGCCCCCGCTTGAACCACAGCTTTGTCAGGTGGTTCCGTCTGCCATTGATATGTCTTTGAACCAGAACAGACGGAATAAAATCGAATTTTTCGGATACGACTTTGATCGCACGGAAATTACTGTATTGTTGATTGAAGGAAATCGTCAAATTGATATTTCCCGAAATCTTGACCGTCCGTCTCATTACCATATGACCCTGAATCTTGGTTCATCAGGAGCCAATCTTACCGCCCAGAGTAGTAGAATTATTTTGAAATGGGGAGGGAGAGAAATCTCCTCCATCGGGATAATTCAGCCTGAGCCCAATATCTGCCAAACCCGGATGGATAACTTCCGGCCTGCAAATGTATCTTTAATGCCGGCTCATGCTACAAAACCCGGAAAGAGCAGAGGTGATAAAGAATTTGATGGCCATGGGCCTTATATGTATTGCCATGTAAAATTAATTAATGAGCGCACACGGTTAAGAGCTAAGGTCTATGTAACAGCCAGTGAAACCAGGCGTGACTGGACTTATGGAAAAGCTGAACGGATTTTCACCATTTATACTCCAGATCCCGGATATGAGATTGAGGAAGTTATTTCTTCTGTAGTGGCTTCATATTCTTATACCGATAACGATCATGCTGAGGATGTTTTTGCAGGTAGCGGACCTGTTCAGAAGTTTAAATTCAATGGTGATGGTGGTGGATCCGACATCGGAAGAAATACCAAAGTGGAGATACAATTCAATGCTTTGCGTGTTCAGTTAAAGGAAACCGGAAATTGTGTTTCCAGTGCAATGATACGTAGCATTCAACTGCAGGATGCCATAAGTCCTGTTTTAATTCGAAAAATGGAGCGTACCCCGCAAATCCGATTCCTGGCTCCATCTGAATACCAACTGAGAGATTCATTAATTCAGTAAGGATGCTGATAATTAATTGTTTGGGCAATAAAGTCAGTGAATGCATAGATGTATTATGAATGTAATACAATATTTAACTATCGGATAAGTAGGAAAAGTGTAAAAAATATTTTGCCATTTCCATTTACTCCATTATATTTGCATCGGGTTAGGGTTAAGGTTTGAAAGGTCTGTCGGAATGCCGGCAGGCCTTTCTTTTTTTATAAACATCCATCCTGTTTGGTTTTTAAAGATAATTAAGAGTAAAAATATCCTTCTGAACAAAAGTTCATTTAAATTTGCGCTTCATTTTAGTGCCCGTCTATAGACTAAGCGTTTTTCACCTGTTTGAGCTTTATAGACAAACACTATTCACATGGAACCGGTATCAGATGTTTTCCTTTTGTCAGGTATCCGGGATCTCCACTTAATTATTTTTTAAGGACATGAAGTACATTTTTAAGCCCAAGCTTATCAGTTTGTGGCAGCACAAGCTCATTGACAAAAACACCATTACAAAAGATGTGCTGGCCGGTTTAGTTGTGGGGATTGTGGCGCTTCCATTGGCTATTGCCTTTGCGGTGGCCTCTGGAGTATCACCCGAAAAAGGGCTGATTACAGCCGTAATTGCCGGATTTATCATTTCATTACTTGGAGGAAGCAGGGTTCAGATCGGAGGCCCCACCGGAGCTTTTGTAATTATTGTTTATGCAATTGTTGAAGCACATGGTTTGGAGGGATTGATGATCTCTACCATCATGGCAGGCATTTTCCTTATTGCATTCGGTTTACTGAAATTGGGAACCTTGCTAAAGTTTATTCCCCATCCTCTGGTGGTTGGTTTTACAAGTGGAATAGCCCTGGTCATTTTTTCCATCCAGGTAAAAGATGCTATGGGAATTGTTTCTTCCGGGGTGCCATCCGCTTTTATTGATAAATGGTTGTTCTATTTTAGGCATATACCGGCTGTCAATCTAAATGCTCTCTGGATAACTCTTGTTACGATTCTTATTACAGTAGGCTTTAAAAAGATAACTACCAGAATCCCGGGGTCATTTATTGCTATTATTGCTGTTTCAGCGGTGGTTGCTATTGCAAATATTGAAGTGGCCACCATTGGCTCGGTGTTTGGAGAAATTCCGGCAAAATTTCATTTTGATATGCCTGCTGTCAGTTGGGAGAAAATCCATATCTATCTTGGTCCGGCTCTTACCATTGCGCTACTAGGAGGAATAGAATCTTTGCTTTCTGCCGTTGTGTCGGATGGTATGATCGGTAGCAATCATCGTTCAAATACTGAACTGATCAGCCAGGGAATTGCCAATGTTGTAACTCCTTTTTTTGGTGGTATTCCGGCAACTGGTGCCATTGCACGAACAGCCACCAATGTGAAAAACGGAGGTCGCACTCCCATTGCTGGCATGGTTCATTCGGTTACCTTATTGCTGATAATGCTGTTTTTTGGGAAGTATGCGGCCTTGATTCCGTTGTCGTGTCTTGCCGGAATATTGATGGTGGTGGCCTACAACATGAGTGAATGGAAATCGTTCGTTTCCATTCTCAAAGGGTCTGTTTTCGATATTATTGTCTTGTTAACCACTTTCTTCCTGACTGTCCTGGTTGATCTTACCGTGGCAATCGAAGTAGGCATTGTATTGGCATCTCTGTTGTTTATGAAACGAATGGCTGATGTGGCAAAATATTCTGACAATGAGATTGATGTGGATGTGATTGAGAATTATTCTCATATTCCTCGTGAAGTGGGTATCTTCGAAATCAGTGGACCGTTTTTCTTTGGTTCAGCCAAGCAGTATGGAGAATGGCTGAAGTCGTCAGGACAAAAGTATGATGTTCTTATCATACGTATGCGTCATGTTCCTTTTATTGATTCTACCGGGGTTCACAATCTGAAGGAGGCCATCAGGAATATTCAGAAAAGAAATACAAGAGTAATGCTTTCGGGAATAAAGCCTGAAGTTGGAAAGGTGCTGGTAAAAGGTGGTGTGCTTGAACTAATTGGTGAGAAAAGTGTTTTTCTGAATTTCGGAGAAGCTCTGGATGAAGCCAGGGGTGTTCAAAATGATAAGAGTATAGACCATTAAGTTTTGTAATCATGCAGAAAATTTTAATTATTTTTAATCGGGAACCCTATGACAACACAGATGTAACCTGGAACGGACTGCGTTTGGCAGATACACTCCGCAAGCAGGGCCATGAAGTTCGTATCTTTCTTATGAATGACGCGGTGGATATGGCACGTGATGTTTGCAAACCTCCGGAGGGATATGATCAGGATTTGTCTCAAATGCTCAAAGGTTTAATCCATGAAGGGGTGCCTGTTGAAGTTTGTGGTACCTGCATGGCGCGCTGTGGCATTTATAAAAATCATCCTTATTTTGAAGGAGCCAACAGTTCTACAATGGGATTTCTTGCTGAGTGGGTGGCAGATAGTGATAAGGTTCTTACTTTTTAAGTTTTTTTTCTTCTTTTCCTCTAATCTCAGAGCATCAGGACTGTTCTAATTTCCTAAAATGTTGTTTCTTTGCATTACACGGAAAAAGAACTTTGATTTTTTTATGATCGAAAAACTTATTTATCTCGAATCTGTTGATTTGGTGGAGTTCATGGGAGTGAAAAATGCCAAACTGGATTTGATAAAAGCAAATTTTCCAAAACTGAAAATTGTAGCTCGTGGCAACTGGCTGAAAGCCATGGGCGATGCAGAAGAGGTGGCAGATTTTGAGGAAAAAATTAATCAACTCCTGGAACACTATGAGCGTTTTAATGTTCTGAAAGAAGATGTCATTAACGACATCATGAAGGGACATACGGTGGTTCAGCAGGAAAGCGCTGAAGATACCATTCTTTTTGGTGTAAACGGTAAGCCTATAAAAGCACGGACAGAGAATCAGCGGAAACTGGTAGAGGCCTATTCCAAAAATGATTTGATGTTTGCAGTGGGACCGGCCGGATCCGGAAAAACCTATACTGCCATTGCATTGGCGGTGAAGGCTTTGAAAAGCAGGGTGGTTCGCAGAATAATTCTGAGTCGTCCGGCGGTGGAAGCAGGAGAGAAGTTGGGGTTTCTGCCCGGAGATATGAAGGAGAAAATTGATCCTTATCTGCAGCCGCTCTATGATGCACTTCAGGATATGATTCCTGCAGTGAAGCTGAAAGAGTATATGGAAAACGGAACCATTCAGATTGCCCCGTTGGCATATATGCGTGGGCGGACACTGAACAATGCTTTTGTGATTTTGGATGAGGCTCAGAATACTACTACCAATCAGTTGAAGATGTTTCTGACCCGAATGGGGACCAGCGCTAAGTTTGTGGTAACCGGTGATATTACGCAGATTGACTTACCAAATCCCATGACTTCGGGACTTGTGCAGGCCATGCGCATACTGAAAGGCATAAAAGGGATAGAAAGGGTGAAGTTTTCTGTGAAAGATATTGTTCGTCATCGATTGGTCCAGGATATTGTGGAAGCTTACGAAAAAGAATAACTCTATATTTTACAGACCTATGCAAAACGCTATTGTAGAAACCAATTTCAATTTTCCTCGTCAAAAAGACGTTTACAAAGGGAAAGTCCGTGATGTATATAACATCGACGACAATTTTCTGGTAATGGTGGTCTCTGACCGCATCTCTGCCTTTGATGTGGTGCTGCCTAAAGGAATCCCGTTCAAAGGACAGGTGCTGAATCAGATTGCTGCCGGTTTTTTGGATGCTACCTCGGATATTGTTCCCAATTGGAAAGTAGCTACTCCGGATCCTATGGTTACTGTGGGACATTTTTGTGAGCCTTTTAAGGTAGAGATGGTGATTCGTGGTTATCTGACAGGCCATGCCTGGCGCGAATACAAATCCGGAAAACGTGAGCTGTGTGGAAATCCCTTACCCGATGGAATGGTAGAAAATCAGAAGTTTGAGAAACCACTCATTACGCCTACCACCAAAGCTGATGTTGGCCATGACGAAGACATCTCCCGTGAAGAGATTCTGAAACAAGGACTCGTGAGTGAGGAAGATTATGCCTTGCTCGAGAAATATACCATGGAGCTGTTTCAGCGTGGCACAGAGATGGCTGCCGAGAAAGGACTGATATTGGTGGATACCAAGTACGAGTTTGGCAAGAAAGACGGGAAAATTTACCTGATTGATGAGATTCATACGCCCGATTCATCAAGATATTTTTATGCCGATGGGTATGAAGAGCGCCTGAAAAAGGGAGAAGCCCAGCGTCAGCTCTCCAAGGAGTTTGTTCGTCAATGGTTGATTGAGAATGGTTTTCAGGGTCGTGAAGGGCAACAGATTCCTGATATGAATGAGGAGTACATTAATGAAGTATCAGAGCGATACATTGAGTTGTTTGAAAAAATCACCGGGGACTCCTTCCAGAAGGCAAAAGCGGAAGATGTGGCCGGTCGCATTGAGAAGAATGTGACAAGTTATCTGAAAGACTTGTTGAAATAATGAATTGTGAACATCAGCAAAGGCACCGTAGCTTCCTAATTGGAGGTATGGTGTCTTTGTGATTTTAAACAGAAACGATTGAGACTTTCTACCAGTAAACCATTGTCTCTGGCAGGCAAACTGCTGCCGGGCATGTTACCACTATTGATATTTGTCGGAGTTGAACTCGTCTGGGGCACCACCATCGGCCTGGTGGCTGCTTTGTCATTAGGATTGGTTCAATTTGTGTGGTTTTGGTTCCGGGAACACCGGTTGGATAAATTTATTCTGTTCGACATTGGCTTTTTGATGGTGCTGGGAGGGCTTGCCATTCTCTTTGACAATGCTTTGTTGTTTAAGCTGAAGCCGGTATTCATTGGTGCGGCATTATTATTAATAATCGGGTATTCTGCTTTTTCCAATGTCCGGTTGGTTATGCTGATGATGCAACGGTATTTTAAAGGACTGGTGGCCGGTCCTTTTGAGTCCTGGCTGATGCAGGATGTACTCAGAGTTTTCTTCTGGTTACTGTTGGCGCATACCTTGCTGACCTTTGGTGCAGCACTCTGGATGCCTCATGCATGGTGGGCTGCTATTAGTGGACCCGGTTTTTATGTTTTGGTTGGCGGACTGGTACTCTATTCCTGGCTTCTTAACAAGAAACGAAAAAGGAACTGGAGCCTGGAAGAGTGGCTTCCACTGGTAGATGAAGAGGGAAAAGTTCTTGGACATGCCCCGAGAAGTCTTGTACACAATGGTAAAAACCGTTGGCTTCATCCGGTGGTTCACCTTCAGGTGGTAACAAGGGAAGGACTTTGGCTTCAGAAACGTCCGATGCATAAAACAGTGCAACCGGGCAAGTGGGATACTGCTGTTGGTGGTCATGTATCAAAGGAGGAAACCATTGAGACCGCTCTTTTGCGGGAAGCTGCCGAAGAAATTGGTGTCAATTCGGGAGAGGCTGTTTCATTGGGACGTTACTTGTGGCGAAGTGGCGTGGAAAATGAACTCGTATTTGTATTCGCACTTTTTTATGAAGGAGAAATAATCCCCCATCCCGAAGAACTGGATGGAGGAAAAATTTGGTCATTTTCTGAGCTGGAGGTAGCCAACGGAACAGGCCTGCTTACTCCAAACTTCGAGGAGGAGTACCGCCGATATGGAGAAGTATTGAGAAAAATGAAGGAGAGATAGTTTTTTTGATTTGAATGACACTTGAACGGGGAAAGAGCGTTGATTTAAAAGCCTTTTAGGTTAAAAAAGCAATGGGCTGCTACAGAATTGGATGGTAATTCTTTAACAGCTCCACAGCTTTATATCCTCTCTACCCTTCCCTTGTTAGTTTTTCCCACTCTCTTCCCAGAATTTTTGCTCTTCCAGCTTTTCAATTCGCTGGTTCAGATATTTTATCATTCGACCTTTATTTTGGGTATTTGTGGTATCCTCTTCAATCATCGCAAGCGTGTTTTTATATCCATTAATGGCCTTTTCGGCATCTTTTAGCTGGTAATCCAGAATCATTAATATGTCCATACGGACGGACATATTTGTAGGATCCGATTCCAGAATTTCATTGTAAATTTTGAGAGCTTTATGCCACTGTGTTGCCCTTTTGTAGTTTTCAGCCAGTTCTTTGATAATCATGTTTCTGATGGCAGGTGGGGTGGTAATGATATCGAGTGCAGTGTGGAAATACCGCTCGCTCTCATCGGTTTGTCCGATATTTCTGCAACATATTCCCAGGTTGTAATACACCAGAAAATCATTGGGGTTTTGGAATACTGCCTGTTTTAAGGGTATTTCGGCTTCGAGATATTCGCCGTTTTTGCGGTAACTCATCCCCAGAAACTTAGTGGTGATAAACGAGGAATCGCCTTTTTGGTAGAGGTCATCAAATACTTTGATAGATTCTTCATACTCATTGAGCAGAAAGAATGTCTGACCATACAACCGACGCAAAGGTTTAGAGTCGTGAATTTCAGGATTGTAGTATTGATCAAAAAAAGAGAGGGCTTCTCCGGGCTTTTCCAGATCCAGAAACAATTGTCCTGCCTTGAAAAGAGTGATGTTTTTGGGGGAGACTTCAACGCTTTTCGTGTAATAGATCAGCGCACTGTCCAGTTTTCGAACCATATTGAAAATGTCTCCCAGTTGGTTTAGAAAGAAGGTGTTGGCAGAGTCTTTGCGAATCAGATCTCTGAAGATATGCAATGCTTCCGGCAGATTGCCTTCTTTTTTCATCACCAGTGCTTTGCGGGGAAGGTAAACAGCGCTGTCGATTCCCTGATCCAGTAACAGGTTAACAAATTCCAATGCCTTGGTGTTTTCAGAAGTGCTGTAGTAAATTTCTTCCAGCTCTTTGACCAATTCGATGGAGGAAGAGTCACGGGCATAAGCCTTTTCCAGTGTAACAATCGCGACGTCGATTTTGTATTCTTTCATCAATCTTCGTGCGTGTGCAATATGCAGGGCAATAGTATCCGGCGAAAGCCGATGGGATGTGGATGTCTGAAGTGTTGAATCCGAAATGATGATTTGGGTACTGTCTGATTTAGATATGGCAACCTGAAGGCTGTCATTTTTTGTGAAATTTCCTGCAACGATTCGGATTGTCAGGGTTAGGAGGATAATGATTAAGGATAAACGATGCATAGTTAGAATTTTGTGGGTTAGAAAAAATCCCCTGGCCCGTATTATGAAAACAGACCGGGGGAATGTTTAAGAATTAAAATGCCTATTTCGGTGATGGGTCGTTTCCCGAAGATAACTGAAAATTAATGGGTACTGTAAAATTAACCTTTACAGTTTTTCCATCCAGTATGCCCGGATTCCAGTCAGGTAAAACTGAAATGACCCTGAGAGCTTCTTCATCCAGTATAGGGTGGCCGGAGCTACGCACTATTTCCGGTTCGGTCACTTTTCCCTTTTCATCAATAATAAATTTGATAAAAACTCGCCCTTCCAAATTGTTTTGAACGGCTTCATCAGGATAATTTGTGTTGCTGATAAGGAACATACTTAATGCCTTATCTCCACCCGGGAACTCAGGCATTTCATCCACTATATCGTAAACGCCTGTTCCTGAATCCGATTTTAGCACTTCTCCGGATTCAGCAACCCGGGCATTTTCTTCTGTCTGATTACAAGCCATAAAACCGATGAAAAAGGTCAGTAAAGCGATGGTTGCAAAAAAAGTTGTTTGCTTTGAGGTATTATTATTTTTAGACATCATAATAAATCGTTTTTTAATGAATGATTTGTGAAAACTGTTTACCAGTTCCAGGCGGGCACCTGTGCGTTGGTAAAGCAGCAACTTTTTGTAGTTGACCAGTGCAATACCCTGATGCAAGACTTCCCTGTCGGCCTGAAATTCATGAATTTCTTTCAGGTTTCGGCGCAAAAGCCATACGACAGGATTGAACCACTGGAAAATAAGAACTGATTCAAGCAAAATTACATCGGCAGAATGCCAGTTTGCCGAATGGGAAATTTCATGGGAAATGATTTGGCTGATCTCCTCTTCGGTATAGTCGTTCTGTCCGATAAAAACCAGGTTGAAAAATGAAAACGGGCTGAAACTCCCTGGCAGATGTGCCACTTTGAAACGACCATGTCGGGCAAACACAATCTTTCGTGACCAGAAACCAAGTTTTATCAATCCTTGAAATAATCTTATCAGAAAAAGCATGACTCCAATGCCATAAATAATCCTGGCGGTTGGCCATTCAACGGCCGGGGTGGTAAAAAGGGTTTTTACTTCACCGGAGACAATGGTTACCGGAGCCATTAGAACTGCAAAGCCATCGTTACTGCCACCTGTGCCGAACAGGTTCAGGGGGAAAAAGGGCAGGAGCAGAGAAAAAATTAATCCACTCAAAAGGAAAAACCGGTTGAAGGTAAATGTTGTCTTCCTTTTGAGAAATAACTGATAAATGAAAACTGTCCCGGTAATGAATACCGAAGACTCGTACAGCCAGTTTACATAATTAATCATTTTTCTTTGCTTTTCTTGTTCTCCAATTCTTTCCGTACATCAGCCATGAGCTCATCAAATTCTTTTAGATCCATCTTGTCATTTTTTGCAAAAAAGGAGACAAGATTTTTGAATGAATCTTCAAAATAATTACTGATAAAGCGTTTCATGAATTTTCTGGTGTATTCCTGCTTGGAAATGATCGGAAAGTAAATGTGTCCTTTTCCTTCTGCGACATGGTCCACAAAACCTTTCTTCTCTAAAATGCGCACGAGGGTAGATACGGTGTTGTAGGCCGGTGTCGGCTCAGGTAGATGATCGATGATTTGCTTCACGGTGGCGTTGCCCATTTGCCACAGCGGGTGCATCACTTGTTCTTCTGCTTTGGTCAGTTCTTTCATCAGTAAGCAATTAATCTAAATGATTGTCTGATGGAACTCGTCCCGAACATTCGGGACTTGTTTCATTTTTCAACTAAAAGTTTAGTTCAAATCTATAACTAAAAACTTAGTTGATCAATGGTTTTGTTGTTAAAAAAGCTTAAAACGCTGTATGAGGGTAAAAAAGAACCACAAGATCGTGTAAAGTCCGGTCATTGAGAGTGCCTTCCCCAAAAAAGCTTGGGGAATAATGTGTAAATGACAGAATTGGCTCGTCCCTGAAAGGGGCAAATTTTAATAACCCCGGGTCGATAACCCGGGGTAAGGCTGAACGATTGGAATCAGGTCCGCAAATGGGGGCCAACTATTAATTGTTTGTCTGTTACAAAAATCTGTCATTGGTAACGTAGTGAAGCAATCTCAATTTTTTAGGGCACCAATAAAAATGAGTGGATATTTCTACTTATTCCAGATATCCCAGGCTGCTTCTGCCTGAAGATGCAACATCTCCAAACCATTCTTTACAACAGCACCTTTTTGGCTACATTTCTGCATAAAAAGAGTCGTTTCGGGATTGTAAATTAAATCAAAAGCGAGATGTTGCGAGGAGATTCCGTTGTAGGGAATGGAAGGACACTGATCGGTTTTAGGAGCCATTCCCATGGGAGTGGTGTTTACAATGACAGTATATTCTTTGAGAATTTCCTCGTTGAGCGACTCATAAGAAACATGTGATGGATGCTGGGGAGTTCGAGAGACATAACGGTAGAGTAATCCCAATTCTTTCAATGCATAGGCAACTGCTTTTGATGCTCCTCCTGTTCCCAGAATCAGTGCTTTGTTATGATGAGAGCGTAAAAGTGGTTCTATGGAACGCGAAAAACCAATAATATCACTGTTGAAACCCTTTAAACGGGGTTTTTTATCATCCCAGGCGATTTTTACAACATTAACCGCCCCGACTTCCCGGGCTATGATATCAATTTCGTCCAGGTAATCTATGACCTGCTGCTTGTAAGGAATGGTCACATTGAGACCGGCAAGATAGGGATGCTTTTCAAGTAAACTGGGAAACTCCCCAATGGTTTCAATGGGAAAATTGAGATACCGGGCTTCTATATTTTCAGCTTTGAATTTCTCTGTGAAATATTTTTGGGAAAAGGAGTGTCCCAGCGGATATCCGATCAGTCCGAAGGTTTTCATATAACAAGGTTTTTAGCAAAAACATCAAGAGCAAGGAGCTAACAGCTTCGAGCCAATTAGAGCCCTTTTATAGAATAAGAAAAGTTTGTTATTCGTTATGTGTCTGATCAGAAAGTGCTAATTGCAAGGCTTGCGAAGCCGCCAAAAGCGCAGTTTAATTACGTAAATGAGTACTTTGGCGGTGAGCGTAACGCAGCAAGTGGTCCTTTATGGATAGACACTAATTTTCTTCTGTTTGCGTTTTATCAGCCCAAATCTCAGTAATGGCAATACTTAAAACCCCTAAGATAATAAAAACAAGAGCAAGCGCAAATTCAGTGTTAACTTCCGGCAGATGCCAGTCATAAGCAATTACTTTCACTTTGTCGCCAAATGCTTGGGTAATTTCGGTTTTCCAGGGCCAGAGTATTCCCAGGGATCCTAAAATAAAACCTGAAAGCAGGGCAATGGTGGAGTCTGGAAAACGTTTCATCAGCCATGAAAGAAAGCGGCTGAAGACAATGAGTCCAACTACGGCTCCAATACCTACAGGCAAAAGGATCGAGAGATCGAAGTTGTTGATGGCATCAATCATAACCAGCTGATAGTTGCCCATGAGTACCAGTACAAAAGAGCCGCTTAGTCCGGGAAGAATCATGCTACAGATGGCTACAACGCCACACAGGAATAAATAATAAAAAGAGCGATCTTCTCCAGCAGGGGTAAGGACAGAGATGCTAATGGCAATGGTGGCTCCCACCAAAAAGGAAATAACGGCTGCAGCATGCCATTTTCGGACCGTACGCGCTACAAACCATACGGAAGCCAGCACCAATCCGAAGAAAAAAGCCCATACATAGATGGGATGATTTTCGAAAAGATATTCCAGTAATCTGGCCAGTGAAAGGATGGCTGCAAAAACTCCGGCAAACAAATAGAGAAGGAAAAACAAATCTGTATATGCTGCAAATTCTTTGAGCTGTCCCTTGATTAGTAATTTTAAAGCGGTTCCGTCAAATGATTTGATGGCATTGATCAATCGCTCAAAAATGCCGGTTATCAGAGCAATGGTTCCGCCCGAAACGCCGGGAATTACGTTGGCTGCTCCCATGGCAGCACCCTTTAGAAAAGGAAAAACAACTTTGTTAAGCATCTGAATCTTCTATTTGTTCTGCTCTATAAAATCATTTAACTCCGGACTTTCTTTGATGACAGGATTTAATCCCGGAAATGCTTCTAACAAATCATCGAGGTAACCCGGAGCTGAGCTTATGGCACCATTTAACAATTCTGTTGCCTGCTCGAGATCTTCGGTGATAAGAATATGGTAGGCTGCCAGAATGTATTGAAAAGAGACTGTTTCGATAAATTTGTCGCCATATTCATCCACAAACAGCTCTATGTTGTAAGCCGGGTTGAGTGCTTTGTTGAGTTTGAACAAGGCGATAATGTGACGCAAATCCCGACGGTTGCTAAGGATGGCTTTTACGAAAAATTTCTTCGACAATTCCCACTCTTCTTCCAATACATAAGATTGGGCTTTGATGTGATGAAACATTCCCAATTCGGAATCATGCATCATCTCTTTCTCCCTCATGGCCATAGCAATAACCGCCCGGCAGTTTTCGGGATCTTGTTGCTCCATATAGAATCGGGCAAAGCTTTCCCATGCATCTATATCCATAGGATCTATGCGGGTTGCCAGATCGAAATATTTCCCGGCCATAGTGGAGTTCCCCAACTGATTCCAGCAGTCGGCAATGTAATGATGGCAACGGGATTGAAAAATGTCGTATGAAATGCATTCCAGATAACTGTCCAGCGCTTCCTGATAGCGGTTTTGCTGTGCCAGACTGTTTCCCTTGTTAAAATATGCCTGAGAATGCTCGGGATTAATGGCCAGACAAAAGTCAAAGGCTTCATCTGCACCTCTGAGGTCACCCATTTTTACAAGTGTGATTCCCGAATTGTACCAGGCATTGTCCGACCATGGATTGATATCCAGCACCTGCTGGTAGGTGTTGAATGCTTTCTGATCTTCTTCTACTTTATCGTAGGCATAAGCCAATTCGAACAGGAGATTTTCGTTGGACCAAAAAAGATTTTTTCGTTTCTCCAGAATATCAATGGCTGCCTGATATTCGTGAAACTGGTTGAGGTACAGGATTACATCCAGCAAAACTTCGGTATCATTTCCAAATGCATATTTGAAACCTTCATTAAAAACAGCTTTGGCCTTTTCGTTCTGATCGTTTCGCAAATATACATAGCCCAGATTCAGGTAAACCTCGGAGTTGGATTTTTCAATCTGAAGCAGGTTTTCCAGCAAAGCAGTAGCTTTACTGAGCTTCCCGTTTTCGATGAAGATAATGGCCTGCTTAACCCTCAATACTGAAGCTTCGGGATGTTGACGTAAGCCAATCTCTATGATGCGCTCCGCTTTGTTAAACTGAAGCTTATCTATATAAAAGTCAAAGATATTTTCTATGCTGTGGACATCAAAAAAGAATTCCTGTCCCCTGTATTCCATTTTTTCAAACCGCTCAACAGCTTCCCTCACTTCATTAAAATGGCCAGACCATGAATCATACATACACACTTGTTTTTAATGGTGCAAAAGTACGCAATCTTTATGTAATGCCAATGCATCTGATTTATTTTAGTCTGTATGCTTGATTTGTTTTGATAATGTGCTGTTTATGTTTGTGTGACGATCGATGTTTAATGTTGAAAGTGAATTTAAGGAGATTGTCCGGGTGAAGTGTCTCATATCGATCGAATTCAGCCATGAAAAGGAGAGTCTGAAAGGAAAAAGCCGGAAGCGACCAACCGGCCAAATCCGACTTTCATGTTCAGAATTATTTCATACTTCTGCCTATCTGCCTTCTGCCTTTCAACTAACTTTTAATCATTCAGGCTGATGTGCTTTTCGCAACAAATCATTGACCGTTTTTACCGGATTAAAAGTGTCCACGGGAACTTCCACGAAAATGGTCAGCCAGTTGGCCATGGCACCGTTCCAAAGTCCCGGTCTTTCCAATGCTTTGATGGATTTGCCGTTGATGGATTTTTCGGAAATAAACCCGGTGTTTTCATCAATATATTGGAGCAGGTCAAACTTATTTCCTTCAAAATCGCGGGTTATGCAAACCAAATCCACCGGATTAAAGTGGGTACTTCCTTCAAATATTTTCTTTTGTTCCGGATCGGTCAGATTAAGCTGAGAACTTTCTACGATTTGCAGGGTTTCCTGTCCATCAGTGTTGCGCACCCAGAAAGGCCCCCCGCCGGGTTCTCCTTCATTTTTAACCATTCCGCAGACTCTGATGGGACGATTCAGGAAATGTAACAGATATGCCCCCTGCTCACCCAGAGAGCCATCTGCCAAATGCCCCGGGATATCGGTGTGAAGTGTCTCCTTCAGGAATTGTCGGATGGAGGTTATCAGGTCGATGGAAAGTTCATCTTCCAGTTGCCGGATGAAATCAAATACCTTGTTTCGAATATCAAGAGCCAGACCTCCCAGCGCTTGTTTATAGTCAGATACCTGTCCTATTTTTTCCGACGGCAGTACATTGTCAATGTTCTTTATAAAGATGATTCCCGCGTCGCAGTCGTTCAGGTTTTCGATGAGAGAACCATGTCCGCCCGGACGGAATACCAAATTTCCCTTCTCATCGCGGAACGGTTCATTGTCAGGCAATACAGCAACGGTATCGGTATGTGCTTTTTGGAAACTGTAGGTTACTTGAAAGGTGGTACCTGTCTGTTTCTGTATCGATTCAATATTTTCAGCAAATTCCTTTTTGAACATCTCCAGATGTTCGGGACTTACGGTAAAGTGAACTTGGGCATTATCTTCCCTGCTTTTTGCATAGCTGGCTGCTTCGGCCAGGTGCTCCAGCATTGCTGTGTGACTACCATCCTGATAGTGATGGAACTGAATCAGTCCTTTAGGTAGAAACCCGTAATTCAAACCTTCTTCATTTAATGCCTTCGCAATAATTTCAGTGGCCAGAGATTGACGCTCTTCAATATTATCAAGATTTTTTCCTGGAAAGAGCTCTTTTAGGGCATTAAAGAATGCAAACCGGGGGAGGTGGTTAATAAATTCTTTTGCCGGATGCTGATCATCCAATTGCTTCAAATCTTCCGGATTTTCCAGAAATTGATAAAGTGCCTTAAACATCCGGGTTGCTGCGCCGGATGCCGGAACAAATTTGAGAGGAGTCAGCCCCTGATTGATCTCTTTCCGGTAAAGTTCTTTCAGGGTGTGAAGAGAATCTTCCGATAATCCAATAATCCCGTTGGTAAGTGTGGCGGGACGCTCTGCTTTTAGCGGTGGAAAGCCCTCTTTAAAACGGTTGATCTGGTCTTCCAATACATCAACGGAAATTCCTTTCTCTTTAAGTTGCTTCAAATCTGTTTCTTGGATCATTTTCGTCGTTTTTTATTTGTCTGAAAATAGTGATTTTTCCTGTTTTTTTCAAATTTATAGAGGGATAGTAGCCATTCTGCCAAGGTCGGGCCCTTTCAAACCAGCCCGAAGTGTGAAATATTCCTTTAGGACAAAATTGGTTTTGCATTTAAACTAGAATATCATCCAAAATCATGCTTCATACGAAGAATGATTTTAAATTAAAGAAATTTTGCAGGAATTGTTCATAAATAATTTTATAGGTAAATAGTTACCGAAATCTTTTATATTTGAACGATGTTTATTGTAACTCTCTGCACCCCAGTAAAATCCTGCAATGAAGAATCGACCAAAAAGGACGAAAACTGTAATTGTTTGAAATTCAAATTACAACATCATTCCGGGTGAGGATTAAATTTCTATTTTCGCCAAGTTTTCCAATGGGATAAACTGTTCAAACAAATAAAGTAATCATTAATAGCTGAATGCTTTCGTTGGTTGTTATTCAAAGGGAGCATTTTTAATATCAACTGTTTATTATGAAGCAATTATTATTAAGTTTAGTAGGCTTAATATTGTCGCTGACGCCTGTATTGGCCGAAGGCTATCAGGTAAATGCGCAGGGACAAAAGCAAATTGGAATGGGACATACAGGAACAGCATTGTTGCTGGGGCCATCGTCCATTCATTTTAACCCCGGTGCCTTATCTTTCCTGGAAGGGAAATATATGTTTTCGGGAGGTGTAAGTGGCGTAATTTCGCAAAATACTTTTGTGAAAAGGCAACCATCGCTTTACAGTGCCGAAAGTGATAACCCTGTGGGAACTCCCTTTTCTGTTTATGGGGCCATGCGTATAAATGAAAAACTGGTGGTGGGAATCGGTGCCAATTCTCCTTACGGAAACAGTTTGGTTTGGGGCGATGATTGGGACGGACGCTATCTGATTCAGGATCTTGCGTTGCAGGCCATCTTTGTTCAGCCTACTGTTTCGTATGCCATCACTCCTAAAATAAGTGTGGGGGGCGGACCTGTTGCTGTTTTTGGAGCTGTTGAGCTCAATAAAGCACTTCCTTTGCAGTCGGAAAGCGGAGATGGGCAGGTTACTCTGGAGGGAAGTACCGTTGCCTATGGTTATAATGTTGGATTGTTTCTAAAACTGACTCCGGAGTTGTCTTTTGGAGTAAATTATCGCTCCGAGGTAAACGTGGAGATGGAAGAAGGTGATGCCACTTTCTCGGTGCCTGAAAGTATGCGGGGAAATTTCCCGGAAGGAAATACTTTCTCTGCGGCTTTACCCATGCCGGCAAACCTTACTTTCGGACTGGGATGGCAGGCCAGTGACAAGCTGCTTTTGGCTTTTGATTTGCAGCATGTTGGATGGTCGGCTTATAAAGAGCTGAACTTCGATTTTGAGCAAAATACTGCGGCTCTTCAGGATTCAGAAAATCCCCGCAATTTTGAAAATTCCATGATTTATCGGATTGGGGCCGAATACAAAGCCCTGGAAAGTTTGAAAGTTCGTGCCGGTGTTTATTACGATGAAACACCAATTCCTGCTGATTATCTGACACCGGAAACTCCCGGTACCAACAAAACGGGTATTTCTACCGGTTTATCGTATGCTCTGAATTCAAAGTTGTCACTCGATGCTTCACTGCTCTATATTACTGGTGAAGAGCGGGAAGACGGATATGCTCCATTGGATTTCTATGGAACATACAACACATCTGCATGGCTTCCGGGACTGGGAATCAGCTATACATTTTAAAAAACATTAAAACGAATGAAGATGATCAATAAGCTATTATATTTTGCCTTAGCAATTACATTTCTGAGTTCCTGCGATCAGGAGGCAGATGTTCCAACGCCAAAAAGTGGAGAAGCCGATTTTTCTGTGTTTGTATCGTTGGGTGATTCTTATTCTGCCGGATATACTGATGGTGCATTGAGCAGGGATGGTCAGGAGAGTGCCTTTACAACTTTGATGGCTGCGAATCTGTCCGGCCTGGGAAATGAGGGTTTTTCCGTGCCGTTTTTGCCCGCAGAAACCAGTGTTGGTTCATCCCTCGAAGGAAAAATGGAACTTCAGGTTACACAATCCGGTCTTGCCCCTGTTACCACAGAAGGAAACCCTGAGCTTTTGACAGATCCTTCAACCTGGATCAATGACGGGGCACCATACCATAACGTGGGAATACCGGGGGCCAGAAGTTATCATCTGGTCGCTCCCCAATATGGAGATTACACATTAGGTGCAGGCAATTTTAATCCTTTTTATGCGCGGTTTGCAACAGCACCGGGTGTTTCCACAGCTTTATCAGATGCTCTGTCATTAAATCCCACTTTTTTCAGCCTTTGGATTGGCGGAAATGATGTGTTGGGTTATGCTCTTGCCGGTGGAGAAGGCGAAAGTGCCGGAATGGGCGGAGATGATATTACTCCTGCCGGAGTTTTTGGTCAAAGTTATGATTTGATGTTATCGAGCCTGACAGGACAGGGAGCCAAAGGGGTGATTGCCACTGTTCCCGATATTGACCGTATTCCTTTTTTTAATACAGTATTGCCCGGCATGTTGGAATTGACCGCAGAGCAGGCTGCTGCACTGAATGCAGGTTATCAACAGTACAATGATGCTGAAGTGCAATATAACCTGGAAAAAATCACTTTTACCGAAGGTGCCAATTATTTTGTAGTGGAAGATGAAGATCATCCGCTGGGCATGCGACAGATAGAGACTGATGAAAAAATATTGCTTACTGCCCGGACCAATATCACTGCGGCAGGATGGGGTTCTCAAAGTCCGGTTCCTCAGGAATATGTGCTGGATAAAGCTGAGTTGACTGCTATTTCGGAGGCTACTGAAGCTTTTAATGGCGTTATCAGGGATCGGGCCGGTCAGTTTGATCTGGCTCTGGTGGAGACCAATGATTTACTGGGGGCTACTGCCGAAGGTCTGATGGTAAATGGCATATCCTACAATAATGCTTACATTACCGGAGGAGTATTTTCTCTGGATGGAATCCATGTTACCGCGCGTGGTTCGGCCATTTTGGCCAATGAGTTTATTGATGCGGTGAATGAGAAGTACGGAAGTACGATTCCTCATGTGGTTGTAAACAATCAGGACGGGATTATTTTCCCGTAATTATTTCCCAAAATACACTTCTGATTAATGAAAAATGCCGGTTTTTTGCCGGCATTTTTTTGATTCTTTGATAAAAAAATAACAACTCTACCACTTTTGCCTTATTGTCCTTGTTTTTCTACCATGACACAACATATTCCAATAAAGCAAACAGATGGTAAAATTGTTATTTGTAATGATCGTTTAAGTGGTTAAATTTTTATTCTTTGTTAAACTTGTCCATTGCTGTTTTCCAGCTGTTTTTCAAGTCGTCAAAAGCTTTTTCGGCACCTGATTTCAATTCTTCCCAGGCATCGTCCGAAGCATTCTTTATCTCGGTCAGTCGCCCTTTTAACTGATCCCTTTTGCCCCGGAGTTGTTCCAGTTCATCCTGGTATTTAATTTTCATGTCCGCTTCGCTCTGTTTGGCTTTTGCATCCAGCTTGTCGATGTCGGCCTGTAACTCCTTAATTTGGGCTTCAAATTTTTCAATATAAGCATCCTTGTTTTTCATGACTTTTAGGTTTTTGAAGTTTATTAATACAACATCCAATTGAGGCATATTGTTTGATAGCTTTGTTCTGATATGAAAATTCTTTAAACCCCTCAAAATTTTCTATTTTTAAGGCCTCAAATAATGAATCGGATGCTAAAACAATATATTTTTTCAATTCAACTATTTATTTTATTGCTGATTGCGGGACTTGCAGGGGCGCAGAGCATCAATGGCGAATGGAATTATCGTTTTCCGCTGGAGATAAAGCCAAAGGTGAGTGGTAGTTTCGGGGAGATCAGGAGCAATCATTTTCACTCTGGTCTGGATATTACCACGTATGGCAAAACCGGATTGCCTGTTTTTGCAGCCGATGATGGATATGTTTCCAGAATCGCCGTTTCTTCAGGTGGCTTTGGAAAGGCGCTCTACATTGATCATCCTTCAGGATATACCACAGTTTATGCTCATCTGGAATCGTTTTCTCCGGTTTTGGATTCTCTGGTTCTTGCCTTGCAATATCAGGAAGAGTCTTTTGATATTAATGAATATCTGAAATCCGGTGAATTCACAGTGGAAAGGGGAGATGTAGTGGCCTACTCAGGCAATTCAGGAAGTTCCGGAGGTCCTCATCTTCATTTTGAAGTGCGAATCACGGAGGGACAAAAACCCGTTGATCCGCTTGCATTTCCAACTCCGGTAAAAGACAATGTTCGACCCCATATCGCAGGTGTCAAAATCTATCCGCTTGACCCCGGAGCTACCATTAACGGTGAAAAGGAGCCGGTATATTACCCCGCAGTGTTTTATGATGGTGCTTTTCACCTGAAACACAGTCCCGATATTAAAGCTACCGGTACCATCGGCGTGGGAATTGAGGTGCTCGATTATTACACGGGTTCATGGCGCAAGTGCGGGGTACACAGCATAGGACTTAAAGTAAATGAGGATCTTGCTTTTTCAAGCGTGATGGATGGTTTCTTTTTTCATGACACCCGTTTTGTGAACAGCCATATAGATTATTCCGATAAAATGACCTCCGGACGTACCATTCAGAAAAGTTTTGTGGATCCATACAATCAAATAGATCTGTATGAATTTAATGCCCAGCGTGGGAAAATAGACCTTGAGCCCGGAAAAGATTTTCAGTTTGATTATCTTGTGAAAGATATTTCCGGGAACAGTTCCTCACTTCGTTTTTCGGTGGAGGGAGATCAATTTCTGGCTTCCGGAACGGGGGCAGAGGCGTCCCCGGTTTTTATTGATGCCGGAGCTCCCTTTTCGTATGAAGAGGCAAATCATTCGGTTTCCATGGAAAAGGGGACATTTTATGAGGATGTTAGGGGTGCAATAGGTGTGAGAGAATCGTTTATTTCGGAATCGGGTACCGTTTTTTCGATTTTTGATAAAACCATCCCCGTTCATAATGGTTTTGAAATAAGATTCCCATTGCCTGACTCAATAGAAACAAAAGGGTTGTGCGGAGCTGTATTGGATGGAAATCTGAAGCCTCAGTATGCCGGTGGCAGTGTCGATGGTTCAGAATTTGTGATAAACAGCAGGCTTTGCGGAGATTTTCTTTTGGTCAGGGATAGCGTTGCCCCGTTGTTGTATTTGAAGAATCCCCCGGTGGATAATAATTATTCCAACCGGGATAAAATGGTTGTCCGGATGGAGGATGATTTTTCCGGAGTGACACAGTTTGCGGGATACATCAATGATCAGTGGGCTCTTTTTGAGTATGATGCAAAAAATAATGAATTGATTTGTGTTTTTGACAGAGTGCCATTTCTGGAGAGGGGAGTTCATCAATTGAAAATTGAAGTGACCGACAATGCCGGAAATGAAGAATTGCTGGAAACCGGCTTCACTTACTAATGCTTATGCGGAAAATTATCTATATATTATTGGTTTTGACGGCTTTTGGAGGTGGAAGTGCGAAAGCGCAAATTGATACCGACCGCATGACCATTATTGGTCGTAATGCCCTCTATTTCGAGGATTACATTCTGGCCATTCAGTATTTTAACCAAATCATTAAGGTCAAACCTTATCTTGCCGATCCTTATTATTACAGGGCAGTGGGTAAATATCACCTTGAAGACTATCCCGGAGCATTGGAGGACTGTGATAAAGCGCTGGAAATAAATCCTTATATGATTGATGCATATAATTTGCGCGGAATTCTGCATCAAAAACTCGAAAATCCGGAAGCTTCCATCGATGATTATAATCGGGGACTGGAGGTGGATCCGTTGAATATGAACCTGATGATTAACTTGGGAATAGCCTACATCCAGACCAAAGATTTCGATGAAGCCATTCATGTTTATTCTGATATTTTGGATGAATCACCCAATTTGGTCACTGCTTATCTGAACCGCGGACTTGCCAGATTTTCAGCCAAAGATACGATTGGGGCATTGCAGGATTTTTCAGAGGCGGTGGAACGTAATCCATATATTCCGGATGGTTTTGTGAACCGGTCGATGATTTATTATCATCAGGGAGCATTTGAAAAAGCGCTCAAGGATGTGGATGCGGCAGTGAAACTAAGGCCCGAAGAGGCATCGCTTTATATGAATCGCGGAATTATCCGTTATCAGCTGGATAATTTGCGCGGAACGATGGCTGATTTCAATAAATTTGTTGAGTTGGATCCCCGAAATGCCATGGGGTACAACAACCGGGGGATCTTGCGGGCTGAAATCGGTGATTTGGATGGCGCCATTGATGATTTTTCAAGAGTGCTGGCACTTCGTGGCGAAGATCTTCCCACTTTGTTTTACAGAGGAATGCTTTATCAGGAAAAAGGAGAATACCGCAAGGCATTGTCTGATTACAATATTGTGGCGGATGCTTATCCCGATTATTCTCCGGTTTATTACAACAGGGCCGAGGTCAGGCTTGCTTTGGGACAAAAAGATGCTGCTCAATTGGATTACAATACCGCGATGAAACTCGAGATGGATCGAAGAGAAAAAATCGGCAAGGAGGAGGATCAATTGGCATCAGCAAATAAAGAAGAAGATGAACCTGCCGACAAGAAGAAGAGAAAAGAGACACGCGGCGAAAACGACCGAAACATCCGGAATTACGACAAAATGGCTGTTCTGGATGATTTTGGAACCGATCAACCTGAGGAACTCACCAGTTCGTCGTTGAGGGGGAAAATTCAGAATCGCAATATCATGGTGGATCTTCAGGGACCATACGGGCTGACCTTTTTCCCGGGAGATACACTGGTACACAGAGTACGCTATTTTGATCGGGATGTGGAAGAATTGGCAGAGCATTTCCACTCCGGACGATCTGTGGAAATAGCCAATGTTACAGGTGAAATAAGCCGGGAGGCATCAGCCATTTTGTTTGAGAATATTGCCCGTTTAAGTGCGCGATTGGAAAATGCTGATGATACTGAAAGCAGTGTGAACCTTTTGATGGAGCGTGGAATGCATTATCTGGCTGTTCAGAATCTAAATAATGCCATCGAAGATTTCAGCAGTGCGGTGTCGCTGGACAGTACTTGTTATTTGGCTTATTTCCAGAGGGCGTTTGCCCGGTATAAGATGGTGGAGACCGTGAAATCCTTTGAAGCAGAGGAGGCACCATCCATAGAAGAGCTCAAGCTTTCCGGTTCCGGAGATCCGTTGGGGGCTGGAGGAGCAGATCAGTCATCTATTCTGGATTATAACTTAATTATTGACGACCTGAATAAAGTCATTGAACTGGCACCCGAATTTGAGTTTGCATGGTTCAACAGAGCATTTATGAAAAGTCTTTTGCGCGATTTTGAGGCTTCGGTGGAGGATTACTCCAAAGCAATCGCGCTCAACCCTGACTTTGCTGAAGCCTATTTTAACCGTGGTTTGAACAGGATTTATCTTGAACAAACGACCGAGGGCACAATGGATTTAAGTAAAGCCGGTGAATTGGGTGTTTTTGAAGCTTACAGCATTATTAAACGATATGGCGCATTTGAAACTGAAAAGAAATTAGAAGAGGAGTCCGCGTATGAGTAGTGAATTGCCTGAAAATATGGATCTTGATAATGCGGAGTTTCGAAATGCGCTTCAGTTAATCCAATACACCAACTCTTCCGTGTTTTTAACGGGGCGTGCCGGAACGGGGAAATCTACCTTTCTGAAATATATTTGTGAGAATACGCACAAAAAACATATTGTGGTGGCGCCCACAGGTATTGCGGCTATTAATGCCGGCGGGGTAACCATGCACTCCTTTTTCAAGATTCCGTTCCGACCCATATTGCCCGATGATCCGGATCTGTCAACCAAAGATGGTCGCATTTTTGATTTTCTAAAGTACAATAAGGAGAAAATTAAGCTTATCCGTGAGACCGATTTGTTAATTATTGACGAGGTCTCAATGGTGCGGGTGGACGTGCTGGACTTTATTGACCAGGTTTTGCGGGTATATACCAAAAATAAAACGTTGCCTTTCGGCGGGAAACAGATTCTGATGGTGGGGGATGCTTTTCAGTTAGAGCCGGTGGTTCGTTCCGATGACTGGAAGATTCTCAGCCGGTTTTACAAGTCTCCATTTTTCTTTTCTGCCAGAGTGTTTTCACGAATCCCGTTGGTTCAGATTGAATTGAAGAAGGTATATCGGCAAAACGATAAGGCTTTTGTGCAGATGCTGGATAAAATACGGGTAAATGCTGCTGCTCCAACCGATATATCCAATATCAACAAGCGTCTTGACAGGTCTTTTGAACCTCCTGTGAGTGAGCTTTTTATTACTCTTGCGACTCGTCGTGATACGGTGAACTATATCAACGACAAGAAACTAGATGAATTGGAAGGTGATGCCGAGACTTTTACCGGTGAGATACAGGGTGAGTTTTCCGAATCGAGTCTGCCAACACTTAAAGAATTGGTGTTGAAGGAGAATGCTCAGGTGATGTTTGTGAAGAACGATTCTCAAAAACGCTGGTACAACGGAACGCTGGGATTGGTTGATGAAATTGGTGAAGACGGAATTTATGTGCGAACAGAGGATGATCAGACTCATTTGATAACCCGGGAAAAATGGCTTAATCTCAGGTACCGTTACGATGAAGAAAACAACCGGATCATAGAAGAGGAGATTGGGTCATTTACTCAGTTTCCGCTGCGTCTGGCCTGGGCCATCACCGTGCATAAAAGCCAGGGGCTTACATTCGACAAGGTAGTAATTGATTTTAGTGGTGGTGCCTTCGCAGGTGGTCAGTTGTATGTGGCTCTCAGCCGTTGCCGGTCGCTGGAGGGCATTGTGCTGAAAACTCCTGTTACCTCGCGCGATGTCATTGTCAACCCACAGGTGACACAGTTTGCCCAATCGGCCAATGACCAGCGGTTGATTCAGGAAGAGCTGAATAAAGCCAAGGCTGACGGGGCTTATATTTCGGCATTAAAAAGTTTTCGACAGGGAAACTGGCAAGAGTCGGTGAAATATTTGGCAGAAGCTGTAAAATATCGGAAAGATGATTTGGAAAGCCCCATCATTCAGCGATTTATGGCCAATGAAATGGTTTTTGCCACCAGATTAAAAAAGAAAATTGATGATTTGGAAGAAGAGCTGGCCCTTCAACAGAAGAATGTGGAGGAATTTGCTCGTGAGTACTTCCTGATGGCCAACGAATGTGAGGTGAAATTTAAGGACAAAAGAAGTGCTTTGGCCAATCTGAATAAAGCACTGAGTCTGAATCCCAGATTTATTGATGCCCTGCTTCGACGTGGAAATATCCTTGCCGAAACCGGTGACCTGGAAAATGCGGAAAGGGATTTTTCGTCGGTACTCAAATTGCGTCAACGCAATTTTGCTGCATTATTTGGCAGGGGAAAAGCCCGTTTTCAGCTGCGTCACTTTTCGGGGGCTTATCAGGATTTTCTGGAAGCTTCCAATTTGCAGCAGTCCGATCCGGAAGTTTATAAAAATCTGGGGGATGTTTGTGCCCGCCTCGGGGAAATGGACAAAGCTCAAACTTATTGGAACATGGCTTCCAGTCTGGATGATGATGATTAACCGGGTTAAGATTCAGGGGTTTTAAATACCGGAATAACCAGATTGAATTTGATAGACAGAAGCCTGATGGCAATGATGATACCCACGGTCAACAGTTCGTTGAGTGCCGGAGGAAAATTCAACCAGTTGAAGAACAGATAAAACAAGGCTCCCGTGATACATGCGGTGGCATAAATCTCTTTGTGAAATATCAACGGAAGATCATTGGTCAAAGTATCTCTGATAACTCCTCCCACAACGGCTGAAGTCATGCCCATTATTACCGCTACAGCCGGGTTAACTCCCAGGTTTAAAGCTTTTTCGAGACCAATAATGGTAAATACCCCTATTCCAATGGTATCAAATAGAAATAAAGTCCGGCGCATGCGGGCCACAAACTTTTTGAAAATGAGTGTGACAGCAAATCCACTGAAAATGGCAATGAGGTATCCGTAGCCCTGAAGCCAGGTGACCGGGGTGACCCCCAGCAGCAAATCTCTCGTTGTTCCACCTCCAATGGCGGTAACCACCCCGATGAACATGGCCCCAAAAAGATCCAGCCGCTTTGTTCCGGCTGTCAGTACTCCACTGATGGCAAAAACCATAGTTCCTAAATAATCGAGCCAGATGATGATGTCTATTTCCATTTCCTTTGACGGTTGTTATGGTGATGGTTGGTTTTATTTCCGATTTTGGCCGGCAAAAGTAATCAAAAACTC
Source organism: Marinilabilia salmonicolor (assembly GCF_003003035.1). Lineage (GTDB taxonomy): Bacteria > Bacteroidota > Bacteroidia > Bacteroidales > Marinilabiliaceae > Marinilabilia > Marinilabilia salmonicolor_A. The sequence goes on from NZ_PVTS01000007.1 coordinate 57,526, forward strand.
TGTTGGGAAAACGAGTTTGATTTTTTTCTTCAATTTTTATCAACTATTCAAGCGGACTAAACTGATTTCAGAGCATTAACAACTTTTAAAGAAGTTTTTCTTTAAATGAGATATATGAACATATAAAAATGTATATGTTTTTATACTTTTGCATCAAATTAATCAGAAGCTATGCAAAAAAAGTATGTAATCATTGGCGGAGTGGCAGGCGGAGCCACCACTGCTGCACGTTTGAGGCGAATTGACGAGAATGCAGAAATCATTATGCTCGAGAGAGGTGAGCATATTTCCTACGCCAACTGCGGATTGCCCTACTATATTGGGGGGGTGATCAAGGAGCGCGAAAAATTGTTGGTTCAGACACCTGAAAGTTTCGGTGGCCGTTTCAATATTGATGTGAGGATTTTTTCAGAGGTAACAGATATTGATGCCGAAAATCAGACGGTGAGTGTGCGTGATTTGAAAAGCGGAAAAGAGTATTCCGAGAAGTACGACAAATTGGTCTTGTCTCCCGGTGCTCAGCCGGTTAAGCCTCCCATTCCGGGCATCGATCATAAGAATATTTTTACCCTCAGAAACGTAGATGATACCGACCGCATAAAGGCTTTTGTGGACGATGAAAAACCTCGATCAGCCATTGTGGTGGGAGCCGGTTTTATTGGTCTGGAAATGGCCGAAAACCTCCATCACAGAGGGATTAATGTAACAGTGGTTGAGGCTGCTCCTCAGGTGATGAATATGATGGATCCTGAAATTGCCGCTTTATTGCATCAGCATTTTAAGGAAAAGGAGGTAGGTCTGTATTTGCAGGATGCCGTTCAGGAGTTCCGGGACAACGGAAACGAATTGACCGTCCGTTTGGCAAGCGGAAATTTGCTGAAAGCTGATTTTGTGGTGTTGTCTATTGGTGTGAAACCTGATACTTCGCTTGCACAGAAGGCAAATCTGAAGCTGGGACAGCGTGGTGGAATTGTGGTGGATGATTACTTGCAAACATCACAGGAAAATATATATGCGGTAGGAGATGCCATTGAGTTTCCACATCCTCTTACCGGTCAGTCGTCCCTGGCATTTCTGGCAGGCCCGGCCAATAAGCAGGGACGCATTCTTGCCGACAATATGGTTTATGGACATCAGAGAAAATACCGTGGATCTATTGGTACTGCTATTGCCAAGGTATTTGATCTGACTGCCGGAACCACCGGATTGAGCGATAAAGCACTGGCTCAGGCGGGTATCCCTCATCAGTCAACCATTGTAAATGCCGGAAGCCACGCGGGTTATTATCCAGGTTCCACAAACATGGTGCTAAAGCTGACCTTTAGTCCTGAAAACGGTAAAGTGCTGGGTGCCCAGATTGTTGGATATGGCGGTGTGGATAAGCGCATCGACATTATCGCTGCTGTTATTAAAGAAAATGGAGATATTTATGATCTTCAGGAGATAGAGCATGCTTATGCGCCTCCCTTTAGCTCCGCTAAGGACCCTGTTAGTCAGGCTGGTTACAATGCCGAGAACATTATGAAAGGTCTGTTTCTGCCCCTGTCGCCTTACAAGTTTCATGAATGGTCACACTCCGACAGTTGCCTTATCGATGTTCGAACTTCTGATGAATACAGCCTGAATGCCATTGAGGGATCGGTGAACATAGAACTTGATCAGCTTCGGGAGCGTTTGGATGAAATACCCCGCGACAAAAATCTTTACATCTTCTGCGGTGTCGGTCTGCGTGGGTATGTAGCTACCCGCATCCTTAAGCAGCATGGATTTGAAAAGGTGTATAATCTTTCCGGAGGCTTGAAAGTTTATCAGTCGGCTATGGCAGAACAAAACAATCCCTTGAAATTCAGTAAATCGGAAGAGGCAATGCCGGTAAGTGAAGAGGAGATGGGACAATTACCGCTGATAAAAGCAGATACGCTCCAGGTGGACGCTTGTGGATTGCAGTGTCCCGGTCCGGTTTTAAAACTGAAGGAAGAGATGGCCAAAATTGAACCCGGGCAGGAGATGCAGGTCAAAGCTACCGACCCGGGATTTTACAATGATGTGGCCTCCTGGTGTAAGGTTACCGGGCACACCCTTGTGGGTCGCTCTAAGAAAGGAGCTGAAATAACAGCTGTTATCCGTAAGAAAAGCGAAAAATCATCAGAAATGAACGGTATGGAGCGGTTGTCGGAAGGTATCAGAACCATTGACAAAGGGGACAATAAAACCATTATTGTTTTCAGCGATGATTTGGATCGTGCCTTGGCTTCTTTTGTGATTGCTAACGGGGCGGCTTCCATGGGAAAAAAAGTAACAATGTTCTTTACTTTCTGGGGTCTTAATGTGATTAAAAAGCAGGATAAGCCCAGAACCCGAAAAGGGATGATGGATCGCATGTTTGGTCTGATGATGCCCGGACATGCCGGTAAATTACCTCTGTCGAATATGAATATGGGTGGAATTGGCCGTGGCATGATGAAACAGCGGATGAAAAGTAAAAATGTGGATGCACTGGAGGTGATGATTGACAATGCTGTTCGTTCTGAAGTGCAGATGATTGCCTGCCAGATGAGTATGGATGTGATGGGGGTTCGCAGTGAAGAGTTGATTGATGGTGTTCGTGTAGGTGGTGTCGCCAACTACCTTGAGGAGGCGGAATCATCTAATCTTAATCTGTTTATTTGATAAATGATCTTCTGATTAAAAATAAAAAGGCCGTCCCTTGCAGGATGGCCTTTTTTTATTCAGTTATGTTGTTGTTTTTTTGTAAGGCCTTCAGCCTGTTAATATCTTTCCTGCCTTATATAGTGCTAGCAAAAAAACTAATATTTTTCAAGTCTTTGATAAGAAAGCACCAAATACAAGGCTTTCGAAGTTTTTGAATCCAAGGAGTTTACTTTTTGTAAAGGATTGATTCAAAAACAAGAATAACGAAGTAGCTGGTGTTTTCTTGCAAAGACTTTATATGAGGTAGGTCAAATTTTCTACCAAATAGAGGCTCTCTTTTCAGGCGCAAGATACATCGCTTCCTCAAAAGCTTCAACAAATGCCTGCATATTGGGCAGAGGACCATTTACACGCCATTTTCCCAGTGAATGAACGTCTTCTTTTGTGCGACGCAGGATTTCTTCATTCCTTATGTTTTGCGCCCACACACGGGCATACGCCAGAAAGAAGCGCTGATCGTCGGTGAAGCCATCCAGGTTTGCGGGCTCATCTTTACCCTCCAGGCTCATTTTATAGGCCTGATAAGCAATGTTTAAACCTCCAAGGTCGGCGATATTCTCTCCCAAGGTCAGTTCTCCGTCCGCTTTAACGGTGTCAAGCACTGTAAAATTGTCATACCTGTCAATCAAGACCTGTGCGCGATTTTCAAAATTTTCTGCATCGGCAGGTTGCCACCAGTCGTTCATGTTTCCATCCATATCGTATTGGCGACCTTTATCATCGAACCCATGTGTCATTTCATGACCGATAACCATACCAATTGCTCCGTAATTCACTGCATCATCGCCATAGGGATAGAAGAAAGGAGGTTGAAGAATTGCAGCCGGGAAAACAATCTCGTTGGCAAGCGGGCTGTAATAAGCATTTACTGTTTGAGGAGTCATGTGCCATTCATCCTCATCCACTGGTTTTCCAATCTTATTGATATCGTAAATGAAATCAAAGCGGTTGGATCTCAATACATTTTCAGCATAGCTTTCTTCGGATACCTCCAGTCCACTGTAATCTCTCCACTTATCGGGATATCCGATTTTTACTTTGATGGCTTCCAGTTTTTTGTGGGCTTCTTTCTTTGTGTCGTCGCTCATCCATTCCAGCTGGTCAATGCGACGGGCAAATGATTTTCTCAGGTTACCTGTCAACTCCAGCATCCGTTCCTTTGCTTCGGGAGGGAAAAATTTTTCTACATAAAGCTGTCCCACAGCTTCTCCCAGGGCACCGCTGGTGGTATTTAAAACTCGTTTCCAGCGGGGTTCCATGCTTGGTTGTCCCGACAGGGTTCGGCCGTACATTTCAAAGGAGGCTTCCACGAAGTCCTGGGTCAGATAAGGAGCCATGCTTCTCATTGCAACAGCAGAGAAATAGTCTCTCCACATTTCCGGACTAACCTCATTGGCCATTTGTGCAATTTCGGCCATAAATTTGGGTTGTCCCACATTTATTTTTCCGGGTTCGGGAAGTCCTGCCTCACTGAAATAAAGGCTCCAGTCAAATCCGGCAGCCATTTGGGGAAGTTCTTCAAGAGTTGTCGGGTTGTAGGTTGTTTGCGGATCTCTGTTTTCCAGGCGGGTATTGGATGCTTTTGCCATCCGTGTTTCCAACTCCATTATGTTAGCAGTCTTTTGGGAGGCAGCTTCCTCTGTTTCTCCCTTCAGTACAAAGAGTGTGGTCAGATATTTTATGTATGCGTCTCTTAGTTTTTTTCCGCGTTCGCTTTCATCGAAATAATAATCCCGGTCTGGAAGTCCCAATCCGCCCTGATAAAAATTGGCAATTACCATATCGCTGTTTTTCCGGTCGGGTGAACTGTAGAGGTAGAAGAAAGGATAAATTTGTTGCTGATGAAGTGCAGCAGTGGTTTTTACCAAAGATTCCGGGTTTTCGATGGTTTCGATTAAGGCAAAAATCTCTGAAAGCGGTTTTAGACCGGCTTTATCTATTGCAACTGTGTCCATGCCTGAGGCAAAGAAATCACCGATTTGCTGAGCTACAGTTCCTTCTTCAGCTTCGGTTTGGGCAGCTTCCTCAATGATTGTTTTTACTTTCTCCCGGTTCTCTTCAGCCAGCATATCAAAAGCACCGAATCGGCTTTTATCATCAGGCAGCGGATGATTCTTTATCCAGCCGCCATTGGCATATAAATAAAAATTCTCTCCCGGAGCTACTGTGGTGTCCATGTTTTCGGGTGAGAAAACGGCACGCCTGGTTGTTTCGGACGAATCGCCTGTGGTGCAGGCAGGAATAATCATCAGTCCTGTTGCAGCAAAAATTAATGGTTTTAATAAATTCATTTGATGTTCATTTATGATTAATATTTGATACGGTTTATTGCGGTTGTTCTATGTTGAGTATTTTTTACCGGATACTAATAATTAATTTTTTGGATGATACCCCACTGTCGGCAGGTTATTCCGAATAACGGTTAAGACTTTTGAGTCGTGTCCGCCTATAAACTAAGCAAAATTTGTTTTTAGTCATGTTTCTGGTCAGAAAGTGCCAATTGCCAGGCTTGCGAAGCCGCCAAAAACGGAGTTTACTAATCGTAAATGAGTATTTTGTCGGCAAGCGCAACAACGCAAGTGGTACTTTATGGACAGAAACTAAGTAGATTTTGTAAAAATAGAATAACAAATCTTTTTCACCAATTGAATGAAGAAAAATTATTTCCCTAAAAAATCAGGATGTCCGGGTTTGTAGTGAAAAATATTGTCTAAATTTGTTTTTTAGAGATGCCCCGTTGTGTTAATTAGCTGATTGTCAAAACACTTTTGACTGAGGAAGAATGATGTGGTGGAAGCAAGGGGGAAAATCAACCGGAATAATTTTAAACCTGATACGAATGAAGTATTTCTACCTCCTGTTACCTCTTATTTTACTGGTTTCCTGCACCGATTATCGCGATTACTCTGATGTGCCTTTTGAGGAGAAAACCCCGCGAGATTGGGAAAATCCTCTTGTGAACGAGGTAAATAAAGAATCTCCGCGTGCATGGTTTGTCCCGTTTTCCGGTCCCGATGAAGCGGATCCTGACAATATTTGGGCATCCTCTTTCATTCAATCACTCAATGGAGAATGGGCTTTTCATATCTCTCAAAATCCGCAGGAGCGCCCCTTTTATTTCTTCAAAGATGATTTTGATTCCGAAGACTGGGTAACCATCAGCGTCCCTTCCAACTGGGAAATGCATGGGCATGATTATCCCATTTATACCAATGTTCAGTATCCTCATGCAAAGACTCCGCCGGAAATTCAGGATCATTACAATCCGGTGGGCTCTTACAAACGTCATTTTACCATTCCTGACACCTGGGAAGGAAAAAAAGTTTATCTCCATTTCGGAGCGGTCAGTTCTGCTATGTATGTTTGGGTGAACGAAAATATGGTCGGGTACAGTGAGGATAGCAAAACGCCTGCCGAATTTGACATTACTCAATATCTGAAATCCGGTGAAAACAGTCTATCTGTTGAAGTGTATAAGTGGAGTGATGGCAGTTATCTGGAAGATCAGGATTTCTGGCGCCTGGGCGGTATTACGCGCGATGTTTTCCTGATGGCTCGTGAACAACAGCATATCAGCGACTTTCGTATTACTTCTGATTTGTCTGATGATTTGAAAGATGGTGTTTTTGCTCTTGAGCTGAGCGTGGAGAATGCATCTGTTGAAATGCCTGTAATGGTGGAGGCAAATTTGTATGACGATACAAAACAGGTGGATAGTTTTATTGATGCAGTGGTGGACAGCACGGTCCGCTGGAGTTCCGTGCTGGAAAATATTAAGCCCTGGTCGGCAGAAACGCCTCATTTGTATCATCTTGAAATCAATCTCAAAGAGGAGTCAGGCGAAGTGCTGGAAACCATTGTTCAGGATGTTGGATTCAGAAAGGTGGAAATCAAAGAAAACAAATTGCTGATCAACGGTGCGTACGTGAATCTGAAAGGGGTAAACCTGCATGAACACCATCCGGTTACCGGACATGTGGTGGATGAGCAAACCATGCTTGAGGATATTAAACTGATGAAAAGCCACAATATCAATGCTGTAAGAACTTCGCACTATCCGCAGCCCGAACGATTCTATGAGTTGTGCAATGAATATGGCCTTTATGTCATTGATGAAGCCAATGTTGAATCGCATGGAATGGGCTATGGAGCTGAATCTCTTGCAAAAGATTCTTTGTGGATGTTATCGCACGTTTATCGGACTCGTAATATGTTTGAACGCGATAAGAATCAACCTTCGGTGATTATCTGGTCGCTTGGTAATGAAGCCGGCGATGGCGTTAATTTTGATAAGACCTATGATTTTCTTAAATCGGCGGATTCTTCACGTCCGGTTCAATACGAGCAGGCACATGGTGGTCGGAATACCGACATTTATGTACCGATGTATGCTTCCATTGAGCATATGGAACAATATGCCCGCAAAGATGGCAGCAAACCCTTAATTCAGTGCGAATATGCACATGCGATGGGCAATAGCGTCGGAAACCTTCAGGATTACTGGAATGCCATTGAGGCCAATCCGGTAATGCAGGGAGGCTTTATATGGGACTGGGTGGATCAGGGACTTCTGACCACCAACGAATATGGAGAAGAATTCTATGCCTATGGAGGTGATTTTGGTCCGGATACAGTGCCTTCGGACGGTAATTTCTGTCTCAACGGACTGGTGGATCCTGATCGGAAGCCACAACCGGCTTTGGAGGAGGTGAAAAAGGTGTATCAGTACATCAAATTCTATCCTGCGGATCTGACCAAAGGTGCCATTCAAATCCGGAATGACTATTCGTTTTTAAATACCGGCATTTTTAATTTCGATTGGGAAATTAAAGGGGATGGAGAAGTGCTGGATTCCGGTCGCTTTGAAGCGGTAAATTTGTTACCCGGGGAGCAGATCCGGGTCAATGCTGTTACTGATTTTGATGTCAATCCGGGCACCGAATATTTTCTGAATATTCATGCCCGGTTAAAGAAGCCAATGGGCCTGTTGCCGGAAGGAATCGCTCTGGCAAAGGAGCAATTTAAGCTACCGGTGTTTGAGGAAAAGAAAGAGGAAGCCCTCGGAATAGTTGCTCTTAATGTTGATAAACAAAACAATGACTCTTCTGCGGTTATTTCCTGGAAAGATTTTATGGTGGAATTTGATATGAGCCGGGGAGAGATGAGTCAACTTCAGTACAATGGCAAACAGATGTTGCTGAAAGGTCCTGTGCCTTCGTTCTGGCGGGCACCAACCGACAATGACTTTGGTAATGGGCTGCCTCAGAGGTCACACATCTGGCGAAATACCGAAAAATACAAGGAGCTTACTTCTGCAGAAATAGAAGATGTGCAAAGCGGCAAGAAAGTGATTTTTTCCTGGAATTATTTCGATGAGAATCATCAGCTTATCGGCACTTCTGAGGTGGGTTATATTGTTGATTCCGAGGGAAGAATAGAAGTGAATCACCATTTTAATATGAGTTCGGATACCTTGCCGGAAATTCCCCGTATGGGAATGACGCTGGTGATGCCCCGCGAGTTTGATCAGATGGAATGGTTGGGGCGTGGACCGCAGGAATCTTATCGTGATAGAAAATCCGCAGCTTTGGTGGATGTTTGGGCCGGTTCGGTAGCAGAGCAATACCAGCCTTATTTGCGTCCTCAGGAAAACGGAAATAAAACGGATGTTCGCTGGGTTAGCATTACCAATAGGGGTGGAGTAGGACTTCTTTTTGAGGGCAGGCAGCTGCTGGAGGTTTCAGCGCATCATAATTCCATGGAGGATTTTGAATCTCCTGTTGACTCGGATTATAGAAAAGTTGAGCACCCCGACGGTCATAGGCACACCACTGATGTGGTTGAGCAGGATTTTACTTCGGTGGATATTGATCTCGGACAAATAGGAGTTGGTGGTGACAACAGCTGGGGAGCCTGGACACATGAAGAGTACAGGTTAACAGACACCGAATATTCTTATGGTTTTGTCATCAAACCGCTTTATTAGGATAATAACTGATAGTTTCTTTTAATAGATGTATCTGGATTTTTAGTTTCTTAAAAATCATTGATGTTTTTTGATGATTTCAAACATTTTTCTCTATCTTGCATTGTTTTTGGCCTCAAAAACAGGAATAAATGATAATTGAATAAGACCTAAATCTATCATTTATGAATCACAAAGAGAGAGTATTAACGGCTTTGAATCATGAAGAACCCGATCGGGTACCTGTTTTTTACTGGGCTGTTCCCGAATTCACGCAAAAAATGATGTCGGAACTGGGTTTTTCTGATGTTGACAGGCTTCTTGAACACCTGGATATTGATTTTAGATGGGTGGAGCCTGTATATTCAGGTCCAAAGCTTGTTCATCAAAAAAAAGGAAAGAAGAAGGATATATGGGGTGTTGAATATGACCTCGTTGGTCACGGAGACCTCAGGTACTGGGAAGCTACCCGCTTTCCTCTTCAGGGAATTACCGATCCAGGAGTGCTGGAAGACTATCCATGGCCGCATGTAGGACTTTTTGATTTTAATTCACTTTCCGGACAAGTTGAAAAGTACAAAGATTACTCGATTATGACTGCACCCGGGTACTCTTCACCCGGACTTTTTCGCATCATTCAACGCCTCATAGGCCGCGATTCATTTCTGGATGTGATGATGTACAATCCACATTTCTTTAAAACTTTGGTTGATAAGGTGACTGATTTTTATGTCGATTTTATCGAACATTTCTTCGCTGTAACCGGAGATAAAGTGGATTTCATACGTATTGCTGATGATTTTGGAGCCAGTAACGGACTGGTAATTAGCAATGAAAACTGGAATAATTATTGCCGGCCGGCCATTGAGCGATTTATGGAATTACCGCGAAAACTGGGTGTGAAATATTATATGCACAGTTGCGGTGCTGTTCGTAAACTGCTTCCCGAATTTATTTCGCTAGGTGCTGATGTACTTGACCCCATTCAGACGCGTGCGGAAGGAATGAACCCGCTGGGATTAAAAAAGGATTTTGGGCGGATGATTACCTTTTCCGGCGGACTGGACGAGGAGTTATTGCTACGAAAGTCAACTCCTGATCATGTGCGGGAAGGAGTTCGGGAACTGATAGATACAATGGCTCCCGGAGGAGGCTTCATCATTGGGCCTTCCCATAAAATAAAGGTGGAGACACCTGTCGAAAATGTCCTTGCGATGTATGAGGCTGTAAAAGAATATTCCGGTCAATACCACCGATGACACTATAATCCTGCCCTGAACTTTGAGAATTAAGTGGCTTTACGGTTAGGAGGATGCCCCATCCAGACCTAATTGGGGAGCTACTTTTTTCATGGCCTCAATGGTCTCTTCTATCAGATCTCTGAGCTCCATTTCCAGCATTTCGGCACCTTTTAAAATGATGTTACGGTCAACGCCTGCAGCAAACTTTTTGTCTTTCCATTTCTTCATCACCGATTTTACTTTCAGTTCATGAAGATTTTTGTCGGGCCTTACCAAAACGGAGGTTGTAATCAGGCCTGTCAACTCATCGGTGGCATACAATACTTTTTCCATGATGTGCTCCGGCTTGGTGTCACTGCAAATACCCCAGCCATGACTAACGATAGCTCTGATGTATTCTTCCGGCCATTGGTGTTCCTCCAGAATCTTCCGGGTCATCGTGCAATGCTGATCGGGGTATTGTTCGTAATCCAAATCATGAACCAATCCGATAATGGACCATTTTTCGGGATCTTCGTTCATTTTCCGGGCAAAGTGATCCATCACCGCTTCCACCGAAATGGCATGTTTGTATAAACTCTCACTCTGATTGTAATCCCTGAATATGGCAAGGGCATCTTCTCTGGTTGGTTTCATAACTATTAGTGTAAATGACTGTTTATGTAATCGATTATAAGTTTTGAAAAACCTTTTGTTAGTTGCTGTATTATTGGATGATCTGCTTTCAGATTGAAACCTTCAATGTTTTTAATTGGCAGAACTCTTGGGGAAGTCCCGGTAATAAAAGCTGCTTCAACCTCTTTTATTTTGTCATAAGGAAGAGCCGAGTAGTGGACCTGGATTTGCAAATCCCTGGCTGTCTTCAATATTTTTTTTCGTGCAATACCCGGCAAAACCCACTCATCGGGTGCGGTATGCAGCTGGTTGTTTAGAATAAAAAAGACATTGCTGCGACTTCCTTCTGTTATTTCTTTCTGATGATTGACCAGTAACACTTCAAAAACATTATGGTCTTTAATGAGCTTATTGGCATTGTTACGCAATGTTGTATTGGCAATTTTTGTTCCCGGATTATCCCTTTCACTGAAAAGCAGGCTACAGGAAACACCGTTTTGATATTGTTCCTGGGTGGGATAGCTGTGCGGAATAACTGATGCTTTGTGAGATTGGACCTCTCCCGTATCTGAATCAAAATAAACCGATAGTCTTATATTTCCGCAATCTACATTCTCTTTTAACAGGAATTTTTTTAAATAGTTTTCTATAGTTGCGGAATCAAAATTCAACTTAATGCCTGCCTTTTCGGCCCCGCTAAAAAGTCGTTCCATGTGATCTTCCAGGAAAAGTCCGACCTTTTCTTGCACTCTGAAAACCTCATACAATTCCCGGATTTTGTTATTACTCATTACTTCCTGTTTTAAGGGTAAAAGTAATAAGAATAGTCTGCTAAAAAAAGCTTAATTGCAAAGCAAACTTTCCCAAAAACTACTCATTTTATTGATTGCACAGGGACCAACAAAATGAGGGCCGTGATTTTAAAAAAAATTCTCCGGGCAATAATCCGGATTATTGCTTATAGTCCTTCGGCATTTTTAAAATATGATGTATTTCTTTAAAATGAAACGAGTCCCGAATGTTGGGGACGAGTTCCATTAGACCAATAACTTATATTGATTTTTTATTGGTGTCCGGTTAAAAATTATTATGCCAGAGCAAAGTGGTTCAATTAGTTTTTTACCACCTGATTACAACAAATGAAACGAATCAAAAAGCCTCAATTTTTTGGGAGAGTATCTTTTGCATAAACCAGGTGAGATTACAATCTGATATTGCTCCTTTGGGGACGCTATGTGTAATGAGTTACAAATTTAATTAAAGAAAAAATACCTTAAACAACTTGTAGATTTTAAAGAAGTTATAGCATTAAGAAACTCAATGAAATAGAAGTGAAAATCCTTCATGAAAACCAGCTTTCGAAGATGGAGAATTATTTAATGTGTGTTTTAAATCTTAATATTGTGTGTCGATTATCAAAATATTATCACTGAAAGTTTCAATCTGAAAATGAAATTGTAACATGTCCGAAAGTTTTGATCAAGCATGGGTGCTTCTGGGGGTAGGAATGGTAACCGTTTTCTCAGTGTTACTATTGGTTGTAATTATTGGAAATACCCTCATATTTTTTGTCAACCGTTTTTTCTCGGGGGATTCCTCCGGACCACCCGCTGACCAAACGGGAAAAGGGGATATTCACCCTGCAAAAGTTGCCGCAATCGTTGCCGGAGTAAAGAATGTTACAGGTGGACGTGGTAATGTAATCGATATCAGAAAGAAATAAAAAATATAAGATAGCGTTATGGGTAGAAAAATAAAATTCTCTTTGTTGTATCGCGATATGTGGCAATCGTCAGGTAAATATGTGCCACGGAAAGATCAGCTTGAAAAGGTCGCTCCGGCGATTATCGAAATGGGATGTTTTGCGAGGGTGGAAACCAATGGTGGTGGCTTTGAGCAAATCAACCTGCTTTTTGGCGAGAATCCCAATGAAGCCGTACGTGCATGGACTAGGCCATTTAACGAAGCCGGAATTCAGACGCATATGCTTGAGCGGGCCCTGAACGGTATCCGCATGTCGCCGGTTCCTGCCGATGTACGTAAGCTTATGTTTAAGGTAAAAAAGCAACAGGGAACAGATATTGCCCGCTCTTTTGACGGGCTTAACGACCCGCGAAATATTATTGATTCCATACATTATGCCAAAGAGGGGGGGATGATTGCACAGGCAGCCATGAGTCTGACTTATTCTGAGGTGCATACCGTTGAATATTACATCAATCTGGCCGATAAATTTATTGAGGCAGGTGCCGATGAGATTTGCCTCAAAGATATGGCAGGTATTTCCCGTCCGGCATGGTTGGGAAAAATTGTGAAAGGAATTCGGAAACAACATAAAGAGGTGCCCATTACGTACCACGGACATTCCGGTCCTGGTTTTTCGGTAGCTACCATTCTGGAGGTGGCCCGTGCCGGCGTTGATTATGTGGATGTGGCCATGGAGCCGCTATCGTGGGGTACGGGGCATGCCGACCTGCTGACCATTCAGGCGATGCTGAAGGACGACGGGTTTGATGTGCCCGATATCAATATGAAAGCTTATATGAAGGTACGTAAGCTTACTCAGGAGTTTATGGATGATTTTCTGGGGTATTATATCAATCCTAAAAACCGGCACATGAATTCGCTGCTCATTGGCCCCGGACTTCCGGGTGGTATGATGGGCAGCCTGATGGCCGACCTGGAAAATAACCTGGAAAGCCTTAATAAGTGGAAAGCAAAACGCAACGAGCCGGAACTTTCGCAGGATGATTTGCTCATCAAGCTTTTTGAGGAGGTTGAATACATTTGGCCCAAACTGGGATACCCGCCGCTGGTAACTCCTTTTAGTCAGTATGTGAAAAATCTGGCCCTTATGAATGTGCTTCAGATGGAAAAGGGAAGAGAACGCTGGAGTATGATTGCAGACAATATCTGGGATATGATTCTTGGAAAGAGCGGTCAGCTCCCCGGAGAACTGGCACCCGAAATTATTGAACTTGCCAAAAAGGAGGGAAGAGAGTTCTTTACCGGTCATCCACAGGAGCCTTACCCCGATGCATTGGACACTTTCCGTAAGGAGATGGATGAAAATGGCTGGGACTACGGCAAAGATGATGAAGAGCTGATGGAGCTGGCGATGCATCCCGAACAGTACAGGAACTACAAATCGGGGAAAGCCAAAGAGGCTTTTGAAGCAGATCTCGCAGAGCGAAAAACTGAGGCTGAATCTTCAGCATCTAATGGATCAACTGCAAATGGCGGATGCGGAGATTTTTCTCCGTCAAAAATGAATATCAACGTCAATGGAGAAGAGTTTGAAGTGATGGTTTCCTGCAATGGGCAGGATACTGATAATACCAAAGTAACTCCTTCAAATGAGGCCATTCCTTCGCAGCCTTCGACCAAAGGAGAGCCGGTAATATCTCCGTTGGAAGGAAAGTTCTATTTTACCAAAGATTCAAACGAAACTCCCATTAAAGAAGGGGATAAGGTAAAAGAGGGAGATATCCTTGGTTATGTGGAAGCTATGAAAACCTACAATGCGGTTCGATTCGACAAAGGAGGAATGATTGCCAAAATCTTGAAAGAGAACGGCAGTGATGTGGAAGAGGACGACGAACTGGTAGTTCTTCAATAAATTTCCGGTTGATCCGGTGAACGCTTAAAGAATCCAATAAATAAATGGAAATACTCAGACAACTGTACGATATGACTGCCCTGGGGGAGATTGGGGAAACTCCCGGTGTTTTATTAATGATTTTAATTGGTGCCGTATTGCTCTACCTGGGAATCGTAAAAAAATACGAACCCCTGTTGTTGGTTCCCATTGGTTTTGGTATTGTTCTGGCCAATCTTCCCGGTGGCAATATGGATGTTGTCCCGGCAGAAATGGTGGAATTGCCCGGTCATCGATACATGAACCTTTTTGAAATTGCCAGCGAATATGGCATCATGAATTTTGTTTATTATTCGCTAATTAAAACGGGTTTTCTGCCACCCATTATTTTCATGGGGGTAGGTGCGTTGACCGATTTTGGCCCCATGTTGCGGAACCTGCGACTGGCCTTTTTCGGAGCCGCCGCACAAATTGGTATTTTCGGGGTGTTCTTCGGAGCCATCGCACTGGGTTTCTCACCCAAAGAGGCTGGTTCTCTTGGAATTATTGGCGGTGCCGACGGCCCCACGGCCATTTACACCACCATTTTACTGGCACCTCATTTGCTTGGCCCCATTGCCATTGCAGCCTATTCTTATATGGCGCTGGTTCCTGTCATTGTGCCATTGGTGGCCAATCGGCTCATGACCAAAAAAGAGTTTCTGATAAATATGAAAAAACAGGATAAGTTGTATCCTCCCAAATTCAAGATCAAGAATATTAAAGCGGTTAAAATAATATTCCCCATTGTTTTGGGTGTTGTGGTAGCTATCCTGGTGCCCTCATCGGTTCCGTTGCTGGGAATGTTGCTGTTTGGCAATCTTATCAAAGAGATTGGTACCGCAACGTCACGCTTGTCTGATGCTGCCACAGGTCCCATTATGAATACAGCCACAATTTTTCTGGGGCTGGCTGTGGGGGCTACCATGACTGCAAAGGTGTTTCTGGACTTAAAGACACTGGGCATTATTGTTGGAGGATTTCTGGCTTTTGCCATCTCCATTGCCGGAGGGATTTTGGCTGTAAAAGTATATAACCTGATGACCAAAAAGAAAATCAATCCACTGGTGGGAGCTACCGGTCTGAGTGCAGTTCCAATGGCTTCCAGAGTGGCCAATGAGCTGGGACTGAAACACGACAGCAGCAATCATCTGCTTCAATATTGCATGGCCTCCAATATCTCAGGTGTTATCGGATCTGCTGTTGCAGCAGGAGTGCTGATTTCCATTCTGGGGTAGATCGGACAGGATATAAAAAATTGCCACAGAGTAAGCATTTTTTAAGGCTTTTACTCTGTGGCAATTTTTATGTATGTCGAAAGTATTGATTATCTTTGGCCTTTTCTGAAAATCGGTGTTCTGAAACGTTGTTTCTGATTGCCGGAACTTAAATTTTTCAATTTATTACCATGGGATTATTCGGTGGTTTCAATAAGGCCAAAAAAGAAAACCTGGACAAAGGACTGGCCAAGACAAAAGAGAGTGTTTTTCAAAAAATGACCCGCGCTGTGGTGGGGAAAACCAGAGTGGATGATGATGTACTCGACAGTCTGGAAGAGGTATTAATCACTTCGGATGTGGGGGTAGATACCACGCTTCGCATCATTGAGCGCATCGAAGAGCGTGTGGCTAAAGATAAATATGTCGGTACCGGTGAGTTGAATGTTATCCTCCGGGAGGAAATTGCTGCTTTGCTTGCTGAAAATGAAGAGGACATCGAAGGGGATTTTGAATTCCCTGTTGATAAAAAACCTTATGTAATAATGGTAGTGGGCGTTAATGGTGTTGGGAAAACCACTACTATAGGGAAATTGGCTCATAAGTTTAAAGCATCTGGCAAAAAAGTAATTCTGGGGGCTGCAGATACTTTTCGGGCTGCTGCCATAGAGCAACTTGAAATTTGGGCCAACCGGGTGGATGTACCGCTGGTGAAACAGAAAATGGGATCCGATCCTGCATCGGTGGCATACGATACACTGGCATCTGCAAAAACCAAAGATGCCGATGTGGTGATCATTGATACTGCCGGTCGCTTGCACAATAAGGTTAATCTGATGAATGAGCTTACCAAGGTTAAGAAGGTGATGCAGAAAGTAGTGCCTGATGCACCGCATGAAATAATGCTGGTGCTGGACGGATCTACCGGTCAGAACGCTTTTGAGCAGGCCAAACAGTTTACCAAAGCAACTGAAGTAACCTCTCTTGCCATTACCAAACTCGATGGTACGGCAAAAGGTGGTGTGGTTATCGGTGTTTCAGATCAACTTAAAGTGCCGGTAAAATACATTGGAATAGGTGAGGGAATCGATGATTTACAGGTGTTTAACCGGAAAGAATTCGTCGATTCGTTATTTGGATAAGCAAGATGTTCAATGTTGGCTTGTTGTCTGTTGGCCCGTAAGATTTGAGGCAGATTTTTGGCAAAGGTACCTTTCTAACATCCAGTCTCAAACCTCTAACTTCCAACATCTAACTTCTAACTCCCAGTATCTCACAAACTAACTGTAAATAAATGACAAAGCAAGGTAAGAGGCGAGTGGACGTTATTACTTTGGGATGCTCCAAAAACCTGGTGGATTCTGAATTTTTGATACGACAATTTGAAGCAGGAGGTTTTTCGGTGGAGCATGATGCTGCCGAGGCTAAAGGAGAAATTGTTGTAATTAATACTTGTGGATTTATCGGTGATGCCAAGGAGGAGAGTATTGATACCATTCTCGATTTTGCTGAAGCCAAAAAAGAGGGCCGTATCAATAAACTTTATGTGATGGGGTGCTTATCTGAGCGCTATTTCGACCAACTGGGAAAGGAGCTGCCTGAAGTGGACCGTTTTTTTGGTAAATTTAACTGGCAGGAACTAATTGCTGATCTGGGAAGTGCCTACAGGCCCGACCTGGTAAATGAGCGTTCCCTGACCACTCCGGGCCATTATGCTTATCTCAAAATATCCGAAGGTTGCAATCGTTCCTGTTCCTATTGCGCCATTCCTATTATTACCGGCAAACATAAATCAAAACCCATTGAAGACCTGGTGGAAGAAGCTCGCTTACTGGCTTCTCAGGGTGTGAAAGAACTGCAGGTAATTGCTCAGGATTTATCTTACTATGGACTTGATCTGTACAAAAAACAGATGCTGGCTCCATTGGTGGAAAAACTTTCGCAGATTGAAGGAATTGAATGGATTCGCCTGCATTATGCCTATCCTGCGGCATTTCCCATGGATATTTTGGAGGTAATGGAGCGCAATCCTAAGGTCTGTGCATATATGGACATTGCCCTTCAGCACATTTCTGACAATATGCTGAAGCTGATGAAACGGCATGTCACCAAGGCTGATACTTTGAGCCTGGTAAATGCCATGCGGGAGAAGGTGCCGGGTATTCATTTGCGTACCACAATGATTACCGGACATCCCGGTGAAACCGAAGAAGATTTTGCCGAACTGCTGGAGTTTGTCAAAGAGATGCGTTTCGAGAGACTTGGTGTATTTCCATATTCTCACGAGGAGGATACGTATGCCTGGAAGAACTATAAGGACAATATTCCACAGGAGATAAAACAAGCCAGATCTGACGAAATTATGGCGCTTCAGCGTGATATCAGTCGCGAAATAAATGAGGCAAAAGTTGGTACAAGGATGAAAGTGATCATCGATCGGAAAGAAGAGGATTTTTTTATTGGTCGTTCAGAGTTTGATTCTCCGGAGGTTGATCCTGAAGTGCTTATTCCGGTGTCTGAAGTGGTAAAGCCAGGGCATTTTTATGAAGTGGAAATTACTGCCGCTGAAGACTATGATTTGTATGCAACGGTGGTAGATTAATGTTATTCCGTTCGTTAAATGTTGCATTGAATTGAATTTTAAAGTTGCGTGTGTATGCCTAGAAATTGCTTCGCGCAAGGCCCTCGCAATGACAAAGTCTCCGGTTTATGCCAACATCTTCCAGTTAACAATAAAAAACGTTCATTGCTAGGGCTCAGCCCGAAGCAATCTATAATTGCAAAACGTTATTTTAAACTTTAGCAAAATTCAGACGAATGAGAGCAGTTTTAGGTATTCTGTTAACCCCGGTGTTTCATTTATATATGATTGCCCTGATTGTTGGTTTTTATCCTGTTCAGGTAATTGCCCTTAAGTTTTTTGGTGAGCATGCCCGTCGGAGATCAGTGGATGTACTTAACATTATGCTTTTAAGGGGTTTGTGGATTATGGGTGCCCGTGTCCGCTACATCGGACTGGAGAATCTTCCTAAGGATCGTCCGGTAATTGTGGTGGCCAATCATCAGAGTATGTACGATATTCCGGCTATCGGGTGGGTTTTTCGTGACTTTTATCCCAAATTCATCGCAAAAATTGAGCTGTCCAAAAATATGTTTAGCATCTCCTACAATCTGAAGCATGGCCAATCTGCACTTATCGACCGTGCCAATGGTTCGCAGTCGGTAAGAGAGATCTTAAAATTGGGCAGACTAATCGAGAAGAAACATTATGCAGCCTGTATCTTTCCGGAAGGGACCCGTAGTAAAACAGGTAAACTGAAACCTTTTATGTCTGCCGGCATCCAAACACTTCTAAGAGGTGCTCCATCGGCAGTAATCGTTCCTTTTGTTATCAGCGGGCACCATAGAATTCTGAAAAATGGTAATTTCCCATTACAGTTTGGCGAAAAAGTAACCTATCAGATACTAAAACCTATTGAACCGGGCCAATATTCTTCTGAAGAGATTACCGGACATCTGGAAAAAGTGATTGGCAGTCATTTGAAATAAACCGGTATTTTACCATTGGCATAAGCAACGCGTTTTACCGGAATTTTCTTTCGGGGTGATTTTGTGTGCAGCGGTATCTTCCGACTGATCGCCATTCTTTTTTATCTTTACAGTTAAATGTGATTAGGACTTCATGAATTACTTTCTCATATTCATACAGCTGCTGGGCGGACTCGGTTTTTTTCTGCTGGGAATGGATCAATTGAGCTCGGGTATGAAAAGCCTTGCCGGGCGACAAATGCGTCACGTGTTGGAGAAATTTACCGCAACCAAAGGAGGAGGTGTGGTTTTTGGAATTCTTCTGACGGTACTGTTTCAAAGCAGTTCTGCCGCTTCGGTGGTTATGGTGGGATTCGTGGATGCGGCATTGCTGAGCCTTGGCCAAACGCTTGCGGTGATGCTCGGCACCGGTATCGGTACCACTATTACTGCTCAAATCATAGCTTTTAAGCTGGGAACATATTCTCTTGGATTTGTGGGCATCGGTTTTCTTTTTAAAGCCTTTGGCCGGCGTCGCTGGTCTTACAGCGGACAAATTGTTATGGCACTGGGGATTCTGTTTTACGGTATGGATCTGATGTCGTCGGGTATGGAGCCTCTGGGAAGTATGGAGCGCTTTACAGGGTGGCTTGTGTATCTCCAAAACCCCGTATGGGGCGTGGTAGCAGGAACCATTTTTACTGCAATGATTCAGAGCAGTGCTGCTTTTATCGGAATTGTGATGACATTGACAGCCACCGGTTTGTTGTCGGTGTCAGATGCTTTGCCGCTCATTTTGGGGACCAACATCGGAACTACCGTTACCGCTCTGATTGCATCCCTCAATTCTTCTATTGGTGGCAAACGGCTTGCAGTTGCCAATACATTATTCCGGGTTGCAGGGGTTTTTATTATGATCTGGTTGCTTGGGTTTTGGGAGCATGTCACATGGACGCTCTCCGGAGACAATGCATCAGGCGGAAGGTTTCTGGCCAATGCACATACCATCTTCAATGTCTTTATGACACTGATATTTTTACCCTTTACGGGGATTATCGGTAGCATCGTTAATCGAATGGTGCCGGAAAAGAAGAAGAAATCATTTCACCTTAATTATTTGAAACCCGAATTGATAGGATCAGGAGAGATGATGCTTCCATTTCTGAAAAAAGAGGTTGGGGATATGGGACGACTTGTTATTAAAATGGTTGATGATGCGCTCTCTCCGTTTTTTGATCGGGAATCAAAGGTGTTGGATAATCTGCGTAGCAACGAGAAGATGGTGGACAACTACAGGGAGGAGATCAATCGTTTCCTGGTTTCCATGAATGAAAAGATGTCTGCACAGGAGTGGTCTGATGATATTTATCGTTTTCTGCATGTGGTAAACGAACTGGAGCAGATTGCGGATATTGTTTCAGTAAACATAGCCCGTCAGGGAGAAAAGTGGCTCGATGCCAATATCCATTTCTCTGAAGAGGGAGGCAGGGAGTTGCGTGATTACCAGCAGAGGTGCGTGAAGCAGTTGGCCAGAGCCATGCAACTGTTAGAGGATTGGGAGCCCGAACAGGCTATGAAAATGAAGCGAAAATACCGGAAATATGCACTGATGGCCTACGAAATGGAGATGCAGCATTATAAAAGGCTCCTGGCACCCAGTAGTCGCTCTGTAGAATCCAGTAAAGTGCATATTGAATTGTTGAATCTGTTGAGAATGATTAACAGTCATGCAACGAATATCGGGCGCATGGTTTTTATGGAAGAGGAAGGAAATTAATCTTTTCACTTTTCCCGAAAATCGTGAATTATATTCTCTTTCTTTCTGCTTTTTTCTTCGTGTTTTGCTAAATTTACATACATATTAGAATTTATTCTTCAAACTTTGAACTTTAATTCAGAACTCATGAAGCGTTTTTTTCAGGTTTTATTGGGAATTATTGCCCTTATTTTGTTGCTGTTGTTGGTTTTGCCTTCTTTATTTAAAGGAAAAATTGAACAGAAGGTAACCGAAGTGATTAATGATAATGTGACAGCCACTGTCTCATTTGACAAGTTCAGCCTCTCCATGTTTCGCCATTTTCCTAATCTTTCGATGGGGCTTGATGGATTGACCATCGTGAATAAGGAACCTTTTGAGGGAGACACACTGCTGCATGTTGGTGCATTTTCTGCAAGTATTGATTTGTGGAGTGCCATAAGCGGAAGCGGGATCAATATTAACTCTGTTTTACTTGATAAACCGCAGGTTTGGCTAAAAGTGAATCAGGATTCTGTAGCCAATTGGGATATTGTTCCCATGTCGGAAACAGAAGAGGTGGAGGAAGATACAGCTTCTGCTGCTTCCGATTTTGCTGTTCAGTTGGAGTTGTTTGAAATATCAGATGCACGGCTGGGATTTTCAGATCAAACCATGGCCTTTTCTACGGTAATTGATGATCTGGACTTTACCATGGAGGGTGACCTCTCTCAAAAAGCCACAAATCTGGATATAAAAACTTCCATTCAGAAATTGAATATGGAGATGGAAGGAACCAGTTACTTGAAGGATGCCTTTGTCTCTTTGGAAGCCATTATTGGGGCCGACCTGGAAAATATGATCTTTACCTTTCAGGACAATGAGTTATTGCTGAATGAGCTTGGGCTTGGTTTTGAGGGGACAGTGGGGATGCTTGAGGAAGGATACGACCTCGATGTGAAACTGTCTGCCCATGAAACCAGTTTTAAAACGCTACTCTCTATGGTTCCCGAAACCTACCTTCAGGATTTTGAGGATTTGACCACTGAAGGTTCACTGAAACTGGAAGCTGTTGCAAAAGGGGTTTATGTGGATACGGAGAATCTTCCTGCATTTAATCTGGTATTGAATGTCAACGATGGTTTGATTCAGTACCCGGATTTACCCAAATCCATCGAAGATATTCAGATTGATGTTAAGGTGGATAACCCTGGGGGAGCAATGGATCTCACGGTTACCGATATCAATAAATTTCATTTCAAGCTGGGCGACAACCCCTTTGATGCTTCATTGTGGATTGGGACCCCCATTTCAAATGCTACTTATAAAGGAAGTCTGAAAGGTATTATCGATCTGGCATCTCTTACGGAAGCCATCCCCATGGACAGCATGGAACTGGGGGGTGTTATCTCTGCGGATATGCGTATCGACGGAGATTATGAAATGGTGGAGAAAGAACTTTATGAGGAGATCGAAGCCAACGGACAAATTGGAATGAAAGAATTCTTTTTCAGTACTCCTGATATGCCCGACGGATTTCACATCAGTAACGCTGATATGCAGATTACTCCTCGTTTTATGGAACTGAAGACTTTTGAGAGTTCTTTCGGAAGTAGTGACTTTAACCTTCAGGGAAAGGTTGAGAACTACTTGTCTTATGTATTGAAAGATGGTATTTTAAGTGGAAATCTTAATCATCAGTCCAGATTGATAGACACCAATCAGCTGATGCAACTGGCAGGTGAGGATACCACTGCTGTAGAAGAGGATACAACCGGGATGGAACTGGTACTGGTTCCTAAAAACCTGAATTTTGTATTGAACAGCAACATTGACAAATTGCTTTACGATAAGCTTGAAATGACCAATGTGGCCGGGAAAATTACCATTGTGGATGGCCGGGTCATTCTTGATGGGCTCAGAAGCAATATGCTTGACGGAAGTATGGTGGTTTCAGGCGAATATAATACCGCAGACACTCTTAAACCTTTTGTGAATTTCGATATGGCTCTTAATACCATCGATGTGCACAAGGCTGCCAATTCCTTTAGTATGATTGACAGTATGATGCCCATTGCCAAACGTGCCGTTGGTACCATTTCCACCAATTTGAAATTTAACAGCCTGATTGGAGCTGATATGTCTCCGGTACTGAGTTCTATAGGCGGTGGAGGCTTGCTGGAATCAAAAGGTGTTGAAATCTCCGGTGCCAAAGTGCAGACTGCTATGGCTTCAATGCTCAATAATGACAAGTACCGAAAGGCAAGGGCCGAAGATCTGAACATCAATTTCAAGCTGGAAAACGGAAATGTTATTGTGGAACCTTTTACAGCCAATCTTTTTGACCGTCAACTGACGATTTCCGGAACACAGAGCCTCGACCAGACGATGGATTACGTGATAAAGATGCCGGTGTCTAAACAGGAATTGGGAAATGTTGCCGGTTTGCTTGGGGCTTCTCTGCCTTCCGGTTCTTCTGATGTGATGGTGAATGTGCTGGTAGGTGGAACGGTAAAAGATCCGAAACTCAGTTTCAGACTGGATGAGGAATTTAAGGAACAAGCTAAAAAGGAACTGGAACAGGAAGCGAAAAAGGCGGTGGAAAAAGCCCTTGAAGATCCTGAAGTAAAAGAAAAAGTGGATGAAGTTAAAGAGAAGTTAAAGAAGTGGTTCTGATTGTATTAAAAAAAAACGGCGGTTTTCTAACCGCCGTTTTTTTTAAAATAAGCTCCCTTGAATTATGTCATTCTCCACCTTCACAACCTCCTGGTGGGGAACATACCAGATGTATCCTTTTACGTTTGGGTGCCCCATCTCTTTTATCTTATTCATGTATCCTCTTACCTGCAACTGATGCCTGGTGGCTTCAGCTTTTCCGAATTTGTAATCTACCACAATGGTTTCTTTATCAGACAACATAACTCTGTCGGGGCGGCGGATGTTTTTATGTAGAATGGCCACTTCAGGTAGTATTTTGTAACTGCCGTTAAACCAGCTTTCTACTTCCGGGTGATTGAGCCATTTTTCCATTCTTTCCCTGATGATCGATTGCTCTTTTTCGTCAATTTTGCCCTCGAACCACAGTGTTTTCAGCGCGTCATCCAAATCTTCATGGGTTTCAATCATCTCAAATAGGTGGTGCATGATTTTTCCGTAGGTGATGCCGCTTTCTTCTTTCTCATCATCAAAATACTCATCACTCTCCAGGTGAATGGCTATCCGCTCCCTAAAGGGAAAAGTCTCCATGGTAGGCAACGGACAAGTATCAAAGAGGCGTTTGGTTCCGGAATTTTCTTCTTTTTCAGAGTCAGAATCCTTACTTTCTTTAGCCTCTCTAAACATTGTACCAAGTTCAAAAGTCTGACTTACGGTGTTCCAGTTGCCCGGTAATTCGTGGTGGTCAGATTCCCTGGCTTCGAAGTGAAACCACAGAAGGTCCGAAACAGTTCCCAACTCTTTGGGTGGTGTTTTTTTCTTCTGACAAAATGCGGATAGAGATAATTCTGCACGGGTAAATGCCACGTATAGAAGATTGAGGTTATCGATGTATTGATGCATCAACTCCTCCAGATATTCGTTGGAGAAATGAGATTCCACCAGTGATTTTTCATAATTTACAGGAACCAGGTCCAGTTCATTGAATGGAGCGGATCGGGGCTTGCACCAGAGCAGGTTCTGTTGTCGTTCATCATTGAGTTCCCAGTTGCAGAATGGCAGTACAACTGCTTTAAATTCAAGACCTTTCGATTTGTGAACTGTCATTACCTGAATGGCTTCCTGGTTTTCGGGGCCGGCTATACTTTCAAACTGGATGTTTTTTTCCCACTCATCGATAAACAGATTGAGGTTGGCAGCTTCCTGAGCCGAAAAACTATTGATATTGTTCAGTAGTGCCTGAATGTATATGCCTTGCTCTGTTCTTATGTTTTCCGGAAGGAGGCGTGTAAGCTCATCTGCCAGATCATAAAGCGGGAGTTGCTGCTTGTTTTCAATAAAGGCCAGGTGTTCTTCCCACGAGGTGGTTTTTTCCGCATTGTGAAAAACATCTGAAGCATCAAAATTGATCATGTCCGCTTCCCTGAGGTTTCGCTCCCAATGCAGGCGTATAAATGCTTCCAGCACTTTATCATCCGGGGAGAGAATGAATTTCAGGTGATTGATGATAAAGAGCACGGCGGGTGAGCTGTTCAGTCTCAAAGTTTCGTTGCTGATGACCGGCAGGGGTGATTTTTCAGGGTGATATGCGCCCGACAAAAGTGCATTGGTTATGGCAATGCCTTCTGTTTTTTTGCGTACCAGCACACAGATATCCGAAGGAGAGAAGCCGCTGTTGAGCAATTCCCTGATTCTGTTGATAGAGGCTTCGATGGCTTGTTCTCTGAAATCTTCTTTATTGGCGGCTTCCAGAAACTGAAAGGAGACATGGCCCTCGTTGTCCAGATTTTTGGCGGCAACCTTTTGAGCCACATCGTGATAAGCCTCTGATATTTTGGTTTCAAACCCCGGAGTGTCCGAGATGTGGCCTTCCGATTTTTGGATGAGTTGTGCTTGCAGGGCCCTGGAAATGTGTTGAAAAAAGCTGTTGTTGAAGGCAATCACGTTGGCACTGCTGCGAAAGTTGGTATCCAGTGTTTCTATGTTGGTTCCATAAATGTCAAATTCTTTTTCCACTTGTTCAGCCAGCAGGGTCCAATCCGAGTTTCGCCACCGGTAAATGGATTGCTTCACATCTCCAACCAGCATGGCAAAGTTTTCCTGAGCCAGACTGTTACTGATGAGTGGTCTGAAATTGGCATATTGCATCGACGAGGTGTCCTGAAACTCATCAATCATATAATGATGATAGCGGGTGCCGGTTCTTTCATAGATAAAGGGCGCTTCATCGCGCCGGATAATTCTGGTCAGCAAATGGTTGGTGCCCGATAAGAGAAAGACGTTCTGCTCGCGCGACACTTCCAGTATCTTTTGATATACATCGTTGATGATGCCTAATGTGTAGAAGTTTTTTACGATAGCTCTGGCCGTAAAATAGTCTTTGCCCTGTTGATTTTTGAGCGACACGTATTGATCCAGAAGGGCATTCAATCCATCATTATAGGCTCCCTCTATGGCTTTATTGATATGTTCCGGATTGGTCTTTTTTTGCCAAGCTTCCAGGGTGTTATGAAGTGCAAAGATCTGGGCTTCATCAAATTTTACCTCTTCACTGAGCTTCTTAAATACCAATAATTTGCTGCGGCTCCCTCCGTTGAAATCTTTTGAAATATCCAGATCCCATTTTTTGATGATCTCTAATCCCTTTACTCCAATGGTTTTGAGTGTTTGTTCATAATTGGAAATGATTTTTTGGAGCTTTGAGAGATATTGATTCATGAAGCTTTTGTCGCTCAGTTTTTCCGACAGGGGACCTGCAACCGATTGATAGGCTTCTTTAAAAATTTCCTGGGAGAAATTGCTGATTTCGTTGTTGATGTTCCAGCTTTTTCCTTCTGTTATTTTTTTCTCTGCGAAGTCGAGCAGCCATTTTTTGAGTGTTTCATGGCCTTTCATGTCCATTTCCAGCACCACCCGATCAATGGCCTGGGTCATTACCGATTTATGATCCAGCTCGGTGCGAAACCCCAGTTGAAGACCTGCATCTCGTGCAAATGCCCTTATTATTTGCTGGAAAAAGCTGTCTATGGTATTGACGGAAAACCGGGAGAAGTCATGCAGCAGCAACCTGAGGATGAATCTGGCACGTTCCCTGATTTTCTCTTCTTTCCATTCTGTTTCCTGCATCAGTTCGTCCAGGTAATCAGGCTTTTTAATGGCAGGGTTACCCAACTCAAAGAGTTTTTCCAGTATTCGGCGTCGCATCTCGGCAGTTGCCTTGTTGGTGAAGGTAACTGCCAGAATATTACGATATTCCGATGGTTGATTGAATAATAACTTTATGAATTCGCGGGTGAGCGTGAATGTTTTTCCCGAACCGGCCGATGCTCTGTAAATGGTAAGTTTTGACATAATGTGCCTGATGTTTTTCTACCTGGTAAAAATAACAAAACAGGCCGGTTTCCGGAAAAAAGAACCCTTTATTTGTTGGGGATATCCCTATTCATTTGCCCCGGAGGTAATCCAGTCGATGATTTCGGAATCATCGGGTTTTGTTTTGGGCGGAATTACTTTTTCCAGTCTTCCGTCCGGACCAATCAGGTATTTTTGAAAGTTCCATTGTACTTTACTTTCGGTGACTCCGTTTTTTGATTTTTGCGTAAGCCATTGATAGAGGGGATGCTGGTCGTCGCCTTTTACGCTGATTTTCTCCATCATTGGAAAGGTCACACCATAGTTCAACTGACAAAATTCGGCTATTTCCTCTGCGGTTCCGGGCTCCTGATTCATGAAGTTATTGGCCGGAAACCCGATAATTTCAAAGTCATCACCACCGTATTGCTCATAAATGGCTTGTAGTTGTTCATATTGCGGTGTTAATCCGCATTTGCTGGCGGTATTTACCACCATCACCTTCTTACCCCGAAGGGAACTCAGCTCAAATGGTTCTCCCTCCAGGGTTTTGACCGTAAAATCGTAAAAACTTGTCTGGCTCTGGGCTGTGGCCACTCCCAGACTCAGTAAAATAAGGAATAGTGTGGTTTTCATAAGTATAGTATTTAGTTTTTGTGTTGTCCGGTTAAATCTTGAGATTGCTTCGCTACGTTACCAATGACAGATTGGGTGCGGCGGATTCCGATCCGCCGTTTCGTCTCTAATGGCTGATCGGCTTCGGCTTTGCCGTTTTCCCAGGAAAGAATCCGCCGCACCTGCTCAACGAATAACTTTTCTTAGAGTTTTAATTTTGAGCATCTCAACTTGTCATATTCCCATTATTTCTCAAATATCTTTGAGGCAGGCACTCGCAATGAACTGCCTTTGCAGGATTATGAGCGTCGCAATCTTAATTCAGGATGTCTCCCGTTATATATTACAATTTTCCTTTAAAGACCTTTGTGGAAAATAGGTTAACCCCAATTTAGAAAATCACTCATTTGGGTGAAGCATGAGTCCAAATGAGATGATTAACTTACTCGAGTCCGCAAGGAATAACGTTGTTTTTTTAAATTATTGATTGCGGATTTTGGGTAAAAATATTCGATCCTTTATACAACCAACAACTTTATGTATTCCTTTAAAAAGAAAAACTTCGCTTTTGGGGCATTAGTATAAACACACTTCGGGTAAAATAGTTCTGTTCGACCAATTTTGGAAGTCAGGTTATGCGGATTGTGTGTTTTGATTCTCCTGTCATTGTTTTTAAATTTGCTCAGTAACAGACAGCTAAAACCAGATAATTTTGAAAATAACTTTGCTTGGAACCGGTACTTCTATGGGAGTGCCAATGATTGCATGTAATTGCGCAGTATGTCGTTCCACAGATTCCAGAGATAAACGTACACGGTCATCAGTAAAAATTGAATACGATGATCAGACCCTTGTTGTTGATGCCGGACCCGATTTCCGGCAGCAAATGCTGGCCTCCGGGACGCAACGACTGAGTGCCATTCTTTTTACCCATGAACATAAGGATCATACTGCCGGCCTGGATGATGTAAGAGCCTTTAACTGGATCAACCGGGAACCTTCTCACCTTTATGGAGAGAAAAGGGTTTTGGATGCATTGAAACGGGAATATTCCTACGCATTTAAAGATAAGGATGAGCGCTATCCTGGTGTACCTGAGTTGTTGTTGAATGAGATTGATTTGAACCCGTTTGTTGCTGCGGGAATGATGGTACAGCCCCTCCGTATTTTTCATCACAAAATGCCTGTGCTGGGATTCAGAATAGAGGATTTCAGCTATATAACCGATGGTAGCCTGATTCCTGATGAAAGCATGGAGATTGTCAGAAATAGCAAGGTGCTGGTGATTAATGCCCTGCGCATTGAGCCTCATGCTTCGCATTTTAATCTGAAGCAGGCATTGCAAGTAATTGAGGAACTGAAACCGGAAAAGGCCTTTTTGACGCACATCAGTCATCATATGGGATTTCATGAAGAGGTGTCCAAAACACTTCCACCCAATGTTTTTCTCGGGTATGATGGTCTTGAAATGGAAATTTAATCTTCCTTGTACTCAGACCGGGAAGATTTATTACATCCCTTGAACTTTGTTCCGGATTATGGCATTTTTTATTCTCAGCCTGCTTTTTTCTTTAGCGTTTTAAGAAACAGTGTGACGGTGGAAAGAGCCAGTGCCATAAATACAAGTCCCACGATCAGGAGTGCTTCGGAAAGAGACAATAGATCACTTATCCAGCCAAATAAAGGTGCTACCACGGCAAAAATGGCCCGGATAAGCAGACTGCGAACAGAGAGTACCGTAGCACGAATATCGGATGGGGTGATCTGATTAATGTAATCTTTCAGTACCGGCGTGGCAATTCCACGCGCCATATAAAATATCGCAAGTACGGGCAGGAAAAATATGGCTGAATGAGTGAATCCTCCTGCAATGAATCCTCCTGTAATAATGATACTGGTGCTTAAAACAGTTATCTTTTTCCCCATTTTCCGTTCCAGTTTTGATGAAAAGAGAGTTACCGTACCTACCAGAAGGTTCAGTCCTGTAGCTGTTCCTCCAATAAACAACTCGGTGAAACCAAACTCGTGAAGTTTAAGCTGATAAACCCACGCCATGGTTAGGGTGGAAGTGCCTATAATTGAGGAGTAAATAAGGTTCCACCTCAAGCGATTGTTCTTGACAAGGGCATACTTTACTACATTCAAGATATCCATAAATCCGGGGCGCTTGCGTTTCTCCATCCGCGGAGGTTCCAGCAGGGTTAGTGCTGCCGGAATTCCTATAAATGCGATGCCGGTTTGGAAATAGAAAGGGAGATGCAGGCTGATCTCGGCCAAGGCTCCACCAGCCAGTCCGGCCAGTGCTTCAGAGTAATTTCCAATGGAAAAGTTGAGTCCTTCGTATTTCAGATATTTGTGGCTTTTTCCATCTGCATTTAAGGAGTCGAAAAGCATAGCCGAATCTGATCCTGAGATAAAACTCTGACCTATACCCAATGTCATTTCTGCGGCCATAAAAATCCAGTATCCGGTTCCTGCGGAATAAAAAACAAATCCAATAGTCCCCAGTATAGTCCCCAGTATCAGAGTGAATTTCCGGCCCAGAATATCGGCCAGATAACCGGAGGGTACTTCAAAAATAACGATGCTGATGCTGTAAATGGCTTTGAGCTGAAATGCTTCTTCATGGGTGAGCCCCGAATCTTTATAAAAAAGCATTATTATGGGCATGGTCAGCATAAACCACTTGGCAATCTTTATGATGTATAACCGGAGGATATTTCTGCTGAAATCTCTGTGCATTGCATTTTATTTGCCCGCCAAAGGTAAAGAATTCATCATTATTAAAACAATTGGCTTTTAAAAAAGAGTTTTGCTTTCAATCAGTTAATTTTTTATGGGATTGTGATGACAAAATGATAAAAAAAGTGCTTCAAAATTTTTTAATTGTAATTTAACCATGTAATTTTGTAAAGCAAACAGAAGTTGACCTTGTATTTTTTTGTGTTATGATAGATAATTTATTCATTCCCAAAGGATATCGTCCTTTGTTGGATTTGAAACAAACCGAACATGCCATTACGGTTGTTAAGGATGCTTTTCAATCCGGATTGTCTTCCGAGTTGAGATTGCGCCGGGTTACTGCTCCCTTATTTGTTTTAAAGGGTACGGGAATCAACGATGATCTCAACGGGATAGAGCGGCCGGTTACCTTTCCGGTTAAAGATCTGGGGGACAGGGAAGCTGAGATTGTGCACAGTCTTGCCAAATGGAAAAGAATGGTATTGACCGATTATGATATTGAGCCCGGATACGGTATTTATACTGATATGAATGCTATCCGGCCCGATGAAGTGCTGGATAATACCCACTCCATATATGTGGATCAATGGGACTGGGAGAGACACATTACACAGGAAGAGCGGAATGCTAAATTCCTGAGAAAAGTGGTCCGGAGTATTTACGAGGTGTTGAAACGTACCGAATTTATTCTTTATGAGAAATATCCGCAACTGACTCCCTTGCTTCCTTCCAGGATTCACTTTATCCATAGCGAAGAGTTGTTGCAGATGTATCCCAACCTGACAGCTAAAGAGCGGGAGGATGCAATCTGTAAAAAATATGGCGCGGTGTTTTTGAGCGGAATCGGAGGTAATCTCTCCAATGGTGAACCACATGATGGACGGGCACCCGATTATGACGACTGGATTTCGGAAGACGGGGAAGGTTTTCAGGGGTTAAATGGCGATATCCTGCTCTGGAATCCGGTGCTCGAAAAGGCGTTTGAAATATCCTCCATGGGAATTCGTGTTGATGCCGAAGCCTTGAACAATCAGTTGAAAGCAAAGAATTGTGAGAACCGTAAAGAATTCCTTTTTCATAAAAGATTGCTCAATGACGAATTCCCTCTGAGTATTGGTGGGGGAATAGGTCAGTCGCGGCTGTGTATGTATTTTTTACGGAAAGCGCACATCGGAGAGATTCAATCAAGTATCTGGTCTGATGAAATGAGAAGAATTTGCAATGAAAATAATATTCCGATTGTCTAAAGGTCGGTTTGTTTTAAATAATCACTAATTTTAAAGTATTAATCCCTGAAGCACCTGAAATAGGGTGTTTCAGGGATTTATTTAACGCCGCTTTCGGGCTTTAGGCTGGCAGAAGCGGCAATATAAACCTTGAAAACTATGAAGTATATCGTAGTATTGGCCGATGGGATGGCCGACAACCCAATTCCCGAATGGGACAACAAGACACCTTTGATGGTGGCCAACAAACCGGTAATGGATGAGCTTTGTGCCCAGGGACAAACGGGGTTGTTAAAGTCGATTCCTGTGGGGTTGCATCCGGGGAGTGAGATTGCTAATATGAATATTTTGGGCTTTGATCCGCGAAAATATTTTCCCGGAAGGGGCGTTCTCGAAGCTGCTGCTTTGCAGGTTCCGATTCGGGATAATGAATTGGTTTTCAGGTGTAATCTGGTGACGGTGGCGGACGGTAAGCTGATGAATCATTCGGCAGGTCATATTTCGAACGATGAGGCCGGTGAATTGATTGCTTATCTTAATGAGAAATTGCATACCGAAGGGGTTCGTTTTCATCAGGGAGTGAGCTATCGTAACCTGATGATGCTGGAAGACGGGAAAACAGGTGTTTTCTGCAGGCCTCCGCATGATCACCCCGGCGAAAGTCTGGAAGACTTGCTGCCTGATGCTGAAGGGGCAGCGGAAAAAACCGCCAAGCGACTTCGTCTGTTAATCAAGCACTCCATCGAGATTTTGAGTGAGCATCCCATCAACAAAAAGCGAATAAAGGAGGGAAAGGCACCAGCTAATGCAATCTGGCCCTGGTCGCCCGGTAAACCTGGTGGCTTTCCGACATTTGAAGAGCGTTGGGGCATTAAATCGGGTGCCGTAATTTCGGCTGTTGATCTGATCAGGGGGATTGGTGGAATGGCCGGATTGGAAAACATTTATGTGGAGGGAGCAACCGGGTTGTTTGATACCAACTACGAAGGGAAAGCAGCGGCAGCAGTCAATGCCCTTAAAAAAGTGGATTTTGTGTTTTTACACGTGGAAGCAGCTGATGAGGCAGGACATGAAGGGGATAAGGATTTGAAAAAAAGAGTGGTGGAAGACTTCGATCGCCGCCTTCTAAAACCACTGTGGCAGGGTATTCAGGGTCTGCATGAGGATGTGGCTCTTGCTTTGTTACCCGATCATCCTACTCCGTGTGCGCTTCGAACCCATACCTCCGACCCGGTACCTTTCTTTATTGTTAAACCGGGATTAACACCTGACGATGTTCAATCGTTTGATGAATTTTCGGTAAAGGAGGGGGCTTTTGGTGTTCTTTCAGATGGAGAAGTATTGGAGAAATTGTTTGAGTAACCTGTTGTTAATTTCTGTAGATTAAGTATATGCAATTTAAAAGTTTAGGAGATAAGCGACAAGTTGTTTCATTGTCGGAAGCTGTTTTTAAGGGACTTGCTGATGATGGAAGCCTTTTTATGCCGGAGGAGATTCCGGCTTTATCCGATGAGTTTTTTCAAAAACTGCCGGGATTGTCTCTGCCCGAAATTGCTTTTTCAGTTCTGAAGCCTTTTGTGAGCGAGGATTTGAGTGAAGATGAACTGAGAGAGATGGTGGAAAGCACTTTTTCTTTTCCGATCCCGTTGAAGCCTGTGAATGACCGTATTCATGTATTGGAGCTGTTTCACGGACCAACTCAGGCTTTTAAAGATGTGGGAGCCCGCTTTTTATCGCGGTTGATGAGCAAATTGCATCCGGTAACGGACAAAAAAATGGTGGTGCTGACAGCGACTTCCGGTGATACCGGTGGAGCGGTGGCTCATGGTTTTTATAAAGTACCCGGCATTGATGTGGTGGTACTTTATCCTGATGGTAAAATCAGTCCTTACCAGCAAAATCAAATGACCAGCCTGGGGCATAATATTCATGCCATTGCTGTCGATGGTGCTTTTGATGACTGTCAGCGTTTGGTGAAGCAGGCTTTTAACGACCGTGAGCTTCGCGGAGAAGTGGCTGTTACCTCTGCAAATTCCATCAACCTGGGGCGCTTGCTTCCTCAGATGGTCTATTATTTCCAGGGCGTTGCCCGTTTTATGGAACAAAACGGACAGCAACCTCCGGTTGTTTGTGTTCCAAGTGGTAATTTTGGTAACATTACGGCCGCTGTTATAGCTCACCGGATGGGCCTCCCCGTAAAGCGTTTTGTGGCTGCCACCAATGTGAATGATGTGGTTCCCCGGTTTTTGAAATCCGGGAATTATGACCCGAAGGATACGATCGTGACGCTGGCCAATGCGATGGATGTGGGGGATCCCAGCAATTGGCCCAGACTTTTTGAGTTATATAATCAGGATACAGAACAATTAAAAAGAGAAGTTGCTGCAACGGTGGTTAACGATGGGGAAATAAAAGAGACCATAAAGGAAGTTTTTTCGAAAAACAGCTATTTGTTGGATCCGCATTCGGCAACCGGTTACCTGGGTTTGTCCCGACAATTGAAAGGAGAGGAGACCGGATTTTTTGTTTCCACTGCACATCCGGTAAAATTTTTGGAAACAATTGATGCTGTTCTGCCCGCTGAGGCTGAAAAGATAAGGGAGGAATTTGGAGATGCTTTCCGGGTTAAAGGAACGCATGAAACGATGCAGAATTCATACAGCAAGCTGAAAGAATACCTGCTGAAGATGTGAAATGTTGCTTTTTTTAAATAAATTTAAGGTTTGGCCTGCTTTTTGTTTTCAATTAAACTCAAAAAGGCTATTTTTACAGCCTGAAGAAAAAGAGAAATCCAAACATTAAATTAGATTACGTTATGAAGTACTTATTGACAGTAAGTTTTGTGTTGTTTGCACTTGCAGGAAGTGTGTTTGCCCAGGATAAATCGGCGGCAGATTACAAGAATGAAGGAAATGAAGCCTTGAGAAATAAAGACTATCAGAAAGCCCTTGAGCTTTATGAACAGTCGGTTGCCAACTGGGAAGAGGGAGAACCATTGGAAGATGCTATGCTTTATAATATGGCCACTTCTGCACGTCGTATTGAGAATTATGAGAAAGCCATCAAGTATTATGAAATGACCAAAGAGCAGGGTTTCCGTCCCGACATTTCAGCCTATTACATTGCTTATTCCTATAATAAGCTGGATCAGGAGGAGGAAATGGAAAGCTTCCTTGTGGATGCTGTGGAGGAATTCAGCACCAGTAAGTATGTAGGTCATATGAAAAAGATGCTTGTGACTTATTACCTTAAGAAAGGTTCTGAGCCCTATAATGAGGCCTCTCAGATTCTTGCTTCCGCACAAAATGCAGATCCGTCTCAGTATGATGAGATTAATGCCCGTGCCAATGAAGCATTTTCGAATGCCAAGCCCTGGTTTGAAAAAGTTTTGAAGTATGATGCTGACAATGCCAGTGCCAAAGCTTCATTGCAGGAAATTAATAACAGACTGGCTCAATAAATCTGAGCTTCGTTCTTGCATAAAAAGCCGGGTGGTTCAACATTAAATTTGAACCACCCGGCTTTTTTTGATCCTGCTTCTTTCAACCCGGGTTTTGAGGTTTCACTCCTCCTGCTCTCATTATTGGTCGCAATGCGACCAATAATGAGAGCAGGAGGATTTGTTACAAATAGCCTGGGGCGTTGCCCCAGGCTATTGCTTAAAGACCTTCGGCCTTAAAAACACAACAGCATTATGTATTCCTTTAAAAGGTAAAAGCCTCACTTTTAGGAGGACAGCCAATCGAATAAGGCATATTAGCTTGCCATTCTCAACGACCGGATATTAAAGGGGCAGACAGCATAAAAAAAGGGCTGCCTCACATTGGAAACAGCCCTGGATTCAATCTTTGCTATGTTTTAATTTTTACTGGCTTGCTTTGATTCTTCCTCAGCATCGTCCGACTTTTTCCCGCCTTTTTTGGTGAATTTCACAATACGGGTAGTTACCTGCTCCTTTTCTTTGTCAAAGCCAACTTCAATGGCATCACCTTCAGAAATACTTGCCTGAATGATCACTTCTGCCATCTCATCTTCGAGGTATTTCTGTATGGCCCTTCTCAATGGTCTGGCACCATACTGAACATCAAATCCTTTGGCGGCAATGAAATCTTTGGCATCTTCCGACAACTCCAGCTTGTAACCCAATGATTCCACCCGCTGATACAAACCTTTAAGTTCAATATCAATAATTTTACGGATATCCTCTTTCTCCAGACTGTTGAAAATCACCACATCATCTATCCGGTTGAGGAATTCAGGCGCGAAAGCTTTTTTGAGCGCCTTTTCTATAACGCTTTTGGCATGTTCGCCATCCGTGGCCTGATTGGCCGTTGAAAATCCAATTCCACGTCCGAAGTCTTTCAACTCACGGGTACCGATGTTGGAGGTCATTATTATAATGGTATTCTTAAAGTCCACCCGTCGTCCGAGACTATCTGTCAAACGTCCTTCATCAAGTACCTGAAGCAGAATATTGAAGACATCGGGGTGTGCTTTCTCAATTTCATCCAACAAAACAACGGAATAGGGGCGACGACGCACCTTTTCGGTCAGCTGACCACCCTCTTCATATCCGATGTACCCCGGAGGGGCTCCCACCAGTCTGGAAACACTGAATTTCTCCATATATTCACTCATATCGATTCTGATGAGTGCATCGGTGGTATCAAAGAGATATTGAGCAAGGATTTTTGCCAGGTGGGTTTTCCCCACACCGGTTGGTCCAAGGAAAACAAAAGAACCGATGGGACGGTTGGGATCTTTCAATCCGGCTCTGTTGCGCTGAATGGCTTTTACTATTTTTACGATGGCGTCATCCTGACCAATTACCTTGCCCTTGAGCTGTTCACCCATTTTAAGCAGGCGGGCACCTTCGGCCTGAGCCACCCGCTGAACCGGAATTCCAGTCATCATGGCCACCACTTCAGCCACTTTCTCGGCATCCACCGTTTCCCGGTGTTGTTGTAGTTCTTCTTCCCACTTCGACTTGGAAGTTTCCAATTCATCAATTAATGTTTTTTCCTTATCCCGGAACGAGGCAGCCAGCTCAAAATTCTGAGCCTTTACGGCCTTAATTTTATTTTCTTTGGTCTCCTCGATTTTCTCCTCCAGTTTGAGGATTGTTTCAGGAACTATAATATTGCTGATGTGAACCCGTGAGCCGGCCTCATCCAACGCATCGATGGCTTTGTCGGGAAGATGACGGTCAGAGATGTATCTTTCGGTAAGTTTTACACAAGCCTCGATGGCTTCACCGGTAAAACTCACATTGTGGTGATCTTCATATTTTTCCTTGATATTATTAAGGATTTCGATGGTTTCATCCACCGAGGTAGGTTCAATCATTACCTTTTGGAAACGACGTTCCAAAGCTCCGTCTTTCTCAATATGCTGACGGTATTCGTCCAGCGTGGTGGCTCCGATACACTGTATTTCTCCACGTGCCAGAGCCGGTTTCAGCATATTAGCCGCATCGAGCGATCCGGTAGCTCCGCCGGCACCAACAATGGTGTGTATTTCATCAATAAAAAGAATGATGTTCGGGTTTTTCGACAATTCGTTGAGAATGGCTTTGATGCGTTCCTCAAACTGGCCACGGTATTTTGTTCCGGCTACAATAGATGCCAGATCCAGCGTAACCACTCTTTTATCGAACAACACACGGGAAACTTTCTTGTCGATGATTCGGAGTGCAAGACCTTCAGCAATGGCTGATTTACCAACCCCCGGTTCTCCAATCAATACAGGATTGTTTTTCTTTCTGCGGCTGAGAATTTGTGCCAGCCTCTCAATCTCGCGTTCACGTCCAACGATAGGGTCGAGACGACCTTCTTCGGCGGCCCGTGTGATATCGATCCCGAAATTGTCCAGTACCGGCGTATCCGAACCGGGTTTTCCGGCTCCCGATTTGCCACCTTCATGGCCTCCTCCGCCGCCACCCTGTGAGGAGAACGGAGAATCGGCATCATCATCATCAGGCATCTGAGCCTTACCCTGTGGCGACATTTGCTCGGCCAGTAAATGAACCTGTTCGTATTTTACATTATAATCATTCATAATCTCAGAAATTGTGCTACTCCTGTCTTTCAATAAGGCCAGCAACAGGTGCAGCGTGTTAACTTTTGAGCTTTTTAACGCTCTGGCCTCAAGATGTACCAGTTTTAAAATTTGTTCGGTAGATTTTAAAAGAGGTAACTGGTTGTTATTGTTCAGTGGTGTGTGTTCTTTTATTTGTTTTTCAATATTGTCGCGCACATACTCCACATCCACTTTCAGGTGTTCGAGCATCTTCACGGCTTTACTATTGGGGTGATTGAGTAATCCCAACATCAAATGTTCGGGAGCCAGAAACGGGTTTCCCAATCGCGATGCTTCTTGACGGCTATAGGAGATTACCTCTTTTATTTTGGGTGAAAAGTTTAGATCCATATGGTACCTTTTATAATTATCAGGTTGTTTAGTTTACAAAAACTGTGCAATGTTTTATCAGATGTCATATTAACAGTTTTTGCTATGCTCAAAAATACTATAAAAAGCCTAAAAATCCCAAGAAGAAAAGGGGATAAAAAACAAGGTCGGTTTTTTTTCGATTCGGGTGGAAATGCTTAATTTAGGGCGGCGAAAAAAATGGCCCTCAGCTATGGGCATTTTTTCAATTTCAGACTCATCTAAAGACTATCTAAATGGCTGATGAAGAAAGAATAATAAAGATTAACATTGAAGAGGAAATGCAATCGGCATACATCGATTATTCGATGTCTGTGATTGTTTCCCGTGCCTTACCTGACGTTCGGGATGGCCTAAAACCGGTACACAGACGTGTACTTTTCGGAATGCATGATCTGGGAATGTCTCCCAACAAGCCTTACAAGAAGTCCGCAAGAATTGTGGGTGAGGTGCTTGGTAAATACCACCCGCACGGTGATTCGTCGGTGTATCATGCAATGGTTCGGATGGCTCAACCCTGGTCGATGCGCTACATGTTGGTGGATGGACAGGGTAATATGGGATCGGTTGATGGTGACAGTCCTGCAGCAATGCGTTATACGGAGGCACGCATGAACCGGCTTTCTGAAGAAATGCTGGCCGATATTGATAAAAATACTGTTGACTTTCAGTACAATTTCGATGACTCCCTTAAGGAGCCGACGGTGCTTCCAACACGCATACCGGCTCTGCTGGTAAACGGTACTTCGGGTATTGCGGTGGGAATGGCTACCAATATGCCTCCGCACAATCTGGGAGATGCGATTAATGCCATTGTGGCATACATCGATAATCCCGAGGTCACCATCGAGGAGCTGATCAAGGTTATTCAGGCTCCTGATTTCCCGACAGGTGGTACCATTTATGGTTACCAGGGAGTAAAAGAGGGGTATGAAACAGGACGAGGCCGCATTGTTATTCGTGCCAAATCGGAAATTGAAACGGAAAACAACGGTCGCGAAAAAATCGTGATTACAGAAATCCCTTATATGGTCAACAAGGCCGATCTGATTGTTCGGATTGCTGATCTGGTCAATGAAAAGAAGATTGAGGGTATTTCTAACGTGAACGATGAGTCGGACCGGGACGGAATGCGCATTGTAATCGACCTGAAAAAAGAAGCTATTGCCAATGTGGTTTTGAACCACCTTTATAAATATACGGCGTTGCAGTCTTCTTTTGGTGTCAACAACATTGCACTGGTTAAAGGTCGTCCGCAGTTGCTGAATATTAAGGGTATTGTCCAGAATTTTGTGGAGCACCGTCACGATGTGGTTACCCGCAGAACACAATTTGAACTGGATCAGGCTGAAAAGCGGGCTCACATTCTGGAAGGACTTATTATTGCCAGTGATAACATTGATGAAGTCATCAAGATTATCCGTGCTGCTCAAAGTCCCGATGAAGCGCGAGAAAAACTTATTGAACGTTTTGGACTGACAGACATTCAGTCCCGTGCCATCGTAGAAATGCGGCTGAGGCAGCTTACAGGACTGGAGCAGGATAAACTAAGAGCAGAATATGAGGCACTTTTGAAGGAGATTGATCGCTTGAAGGAGATCCTGGAGAAAGTAGAACTCAGAATGGAAATCATCAAGAACGAGATGCTGGAGATTAAAGACAAATACAACGACCCGCGTCGTACAGATATTGTCTATTCTTCAGAGGAGTTTAATCCGGAGGATTTTTATGCCGACGAGCAGATGATTATCACCATCTCTCACTTGGGCTATATCAAACGTACCCCTTTGGCCGAGTTCCGTACCCAAAACAGAGGCGGAGTGGGGTCGAAAGGAAGTACCACCAGGGATGAGGATTTCATTGAGCATATTTATCCCGCATCCATGCACAATACAATGCTCTTCTTTACCAAAATGGGGCGTTGTTTCTGGCTGAAGGTTTACGAGATTCCGGAAGGAACCAAGAACTCTAAAGGTCGTGCCATTCAAAATCTTCTGCAGATTGATCCGGAAGATACCGTGAAGGCTTTCATTCGTGTCAAGAAACTCAACGATGAGGAGTATTGCAACAGCCATCACATTGTAATGGGAACCAAAAAGGGAGTTATCAAAAAATCCCTGCTGGCCGATTACAGCAGACCTCGTCAATCAGGTGTGATTGCCATCAGTATCCGTGAGGATGATGAACTGATTCAGGCGCGTCTGACCAATGGAAACAGCGAAATTTTAATGGCAACCCGCTCTGGAAGAGCCATTCGTTTCAACGAAA
Source organism: Marinilabilia salmonicolor (assembly GCF_003003035.1). Taxonomy (GTDB): domain Bacteria; phylum Bacteroidota; class Bacteroidia; order Bacteroidales; family Marinilabiliaceae; genus Marinilabilia; species Marinilabilia salmonicolor_A. The sequence goes on from NZ_PVTS01000007.1 coordinate 97,480, forward strand.
CCAAGGTTCGGAATATCGGACGTACTGGTCAGGGAGTGAGGGGGATAACGCTTGACTCAGATACTGATGAAGTGGTTGGCATGGTTTGTGTAAAAGATACAGCAGACGATATTCTCGTTGTTTCTGAAAAAGGTTTTGGAAAACGTTCCAATCTGGAGGATTATCGCATCACCAACCGCGGTGGTAAAGGTGTCAAAACCATGCGTATTTCCGAAAAGACAGGCGATCTCATTACCATAAAGAGCGTCAACGACGACAATGATCTGATGATAATGAACCGCTCAGGAGTTACCATACGTGTTGCAGTTGCTGATTTGAGGGTTACAGGACGTGCCACTCAGGGAGTACGGCTAATCAACCTGGATAAAAAGCATGATATGATTGCTTCGGTAACCAAAGTGATATCTGAGTCAAAAATGGATGAAGATATCGTGGAATCCGGACTTCTGGAGAAACAATCGGATGATATTGATGATGAAAATAACGAGGAAAAATCATAAATTTAATTTGTAAATCCACTCAAAAACAAATAACAATGAAAAAGTTACTATTTGTAGCACTTGCGCTGTTTGTAGGAGCAGGTGTGTATGCGCAGAAAGGTAAAGTAAATGCTGCAGAGGCCTATATTGATAACGGGGATCTGGAAGCAGCCGAAGAGCGTTTGGAAGATGCTTATACGCATAAGCGTTCTGCCGACTGGCCAAAAACTTATATTGTAGCAGCCAAGCTTGAAACTGCAAAATATAAGAAAAGTAAAGATATTCAGGATCTTAAGGATGCTGTAGATCATTATATGAAGGCCATCGAATTGGATAAAGCGGATAAAGGTCGTTTTGAAAACGAGATTAAAGTGGCATTGACTTTCTTTGTGAATGAACTGACCAATGCCGGTATTGAAGGATTTAACGAACAGAACTACGAAAATGCCATGGTGGCATTTGAGAATGTGCTGAAGGTTAATGACTTGGAGATGTTCCAGAAGGAGAATCCAACTGTTGATACCGCTATTATTTACAATACTGCCTTGGCTGCTTACAATGCAAAAAACTGGGATAAGGCTTCCGAATATCTGGAAGAATCTATCGAATACAGTTACGGTGGAGGAGATGCTGTGTTGCTGCTGCACCAGGTTTATGGAACAATGCAGGATTCAACCAAAATGGCTGAAAATCTTCAGACTGGCTTTGAGAAGTATCCCGAGGATGATCGTTTGCTGACACAGTTGATCAACTATTACCTGGAAACCAAGCAAAATGATGCTGCCAAGGCTTATTTGAACCAGGCTATCGAGAAAGATCCTGAGAATGCGACTTATTATTATGCAAGAGGTGTATTGGCCGATCAGGCTAAAAACTATGAAAATGCTATTGAAGATTATAAAAAAGCATTGGAATTGCAGGAAGATTATTTTGATGCTTTATATAACCTTGGTGTGATTTATTACAATAAGGCCATTGAGCAGATGAATGTGGCCAATGACGAAACGGATCATGCCAAATTCCAGAAAGAAAAAGCTAAAGCTGACGAGTTGTTCAAAACTTCGTTGCCTTATATGGAAAAAGCACATGAGGCTAAACCAGAGGAAATATCTGTTTTGGAAAGTCTGAAAGGTTTGTACTACAGATTTGAAATGATGGACAAATACGATGAAGTAGATGCTAAGATTAAGGCTCTGAGAGGAGAGTAATTTTACATTATAGAATATTAGAAGAGAAGCAGAGCAGTTTTGTTCTGCTTTTCTTTTCGTATGTAAAATTAACATAATGTCAATTATAGGACAAGGCGATAAAGTCATTTAATAAAGGCAGTTCATATTCAAATACATTATGGGTGTTCGGATAAACTATTATTCTGAAAGAATATACTTTTCGTAAAGGTTAAAACCATAGGAAAGATAATTCGTTGATCAGGTGCGGCGAATTTGGATCCGCAGTTAGACCGGAAACGGCGGATCGGCTTCGGCTTTGCCGGTTGATTTATGGATTCAAAAACAACATCGTCGGAGAAGTCCGTATCGACTCAGAGTAATAAAAAAGCCCTCCGGTTTTCCGAAAGGCTTTGGTATTTTTGGAGCCGTATTTATAGCTCTACTGATTCATTTATTTCCAGTTACTGGCCAGATCAAAAAGATCATAATCAGGCCATTCAGCGGTCCTGCTGATTCCTCTTTCCATCATTCTCCGGATGTCGGAAGCAAGCATGGGCCCTTTCCATGTACTGCTGTTGAACAATACCACATATGAAATACCATCTTCTTTCTTGACCATCAAAGCCGAAGTGCCTGCAAGCGTTCCGGTGCGATACCAGTAGCTCTTTCTGACACCACGCCAACCCATCGGATCCAGATATTTCTTTTCCGGTGTTGTCATTCGTTCCACCGATTCGGCCGACAAAATATCTTCGGGAAGATTCATTCCGTCAATGGCCAGCATAAACTTTAATAAATCGGTGGAAGATGCCAGCCACCCACCTGCAGGTCCCAGCGTATGAATATCGTTACCTCCGTAACTCCGCAACACCTGGTCATCACTGCGGTGATCAATAACCTTATACGTATCCGCAGGTTCGTAATATTTTACTTCCAATTCGGCCCGTTCAGTCAGATAACTGCCACCCAGACGCATATCAAAAATGCCTATGGGATAAAGAATATTGGTTTTGATGTATGATTCATAGTTGTCGCCACTCGCTTTTTCAATGACCTTGCCCAAAATTGCATATCCCAGGTTCGAATAAGAAGACATGGTTCCAGGTTTAAAATGCAATCTCTTCCCCAGCATGTAACGGATAATGTCGGTGGCATCCACAGGCAATTCTTTCCCCAACCCCCGGGCAACAGCATGCGGAATAAACATGGGATCGCCCCATCGGTTAGTCCAACCTCCCGAATGATTCAGCAGGTGCTTTACTTTGATGTCTTCTACGTTTCGATCGATGTAAACATCGTAAGGTGCCTGATTCAGAATTCCATCCGGTCCAAAGACAGAATCATCCAGATTCAATTTCCCGTCTTCAACCAATTTCATAATACCTCCGGCGGTAATTAATTTGGAAACACTGGCAACTCTGAACAGATGATAAGGTTCGGTATGAATCCGGTTTTCCATATCTGCCCAACCATATCCTCTGGAAAAAACAAGCTTGCCATCTTTGGCTATGGCAACAGATGCTCCGGCCATATCGTTGCGGCGAAGAAATGAATTAACCGATTGATCTATGGATTCAAAAACAACATCGTCGGAGAAAAATCCGGAAATACGCAACGAGGAAACATCCGGCTCCGGAGGGGTAAAATCGGTACCAAATGATTGAATAGAGGGACCTGTAATATATTTGGCTGCCAAACCTGCCGATACTCCGGCAAGAATGAGTAAAATCTTATAATGTAACTTCATAAATCTGCTCTATTACCGAAAACAAAATTCATCCCGGAATACTGCTCATCGGAAATAATGAAAACTTTTTCTTCTTAAACCCTTGAAAGTTGACGTAAAAATAGTCTTTTTGATAAAAGAGACAAAATTACTCCTTGCTTATTACGAAAACACAATAAGAAAGTTTCTTTTTTTTGATGATTCGATGAAGTTTAAAGAAAATAATTTTAAGATTTAGGCAAAAGCTGCCACCGATAATTTGATAAAGGCAAATTCAGCCTGACATTAGTTAACATAACAAACGGCCCGGGAGTACGATATTTAAAAGGTCACCCTGCAGTGGGTGGTTCCTTGTCAGTAACCGCAAACCATATTGTTTGCCCTGTTTGTCTAAACCTAAAGATTTTCAGCTGGTTGAATAACGCCTAAGAATTATTTTAATTGCAGATGGCAAGAGAAAAAACCACGAACAATCAATAATAAGATAACAGGAAGACTTTCGTATGGAAAATATTGAATGCCCGCCGCCATCACAACAAGAAATATTACCAGGGCAACCCCCTGAAGAAAACAAAAAAGTTTACGGTAAATATATTTTACATTTGTAACCAATAAGATCCAGAATGGATTGGCCCATAACAAATTCCAATTTGGGCTGGTAACCTGGTGATTGGAGATCCAGCTCAGATAAAAAATAACGATGCCCAACAGAGAAACAGCACTGAAAAGAATAAAATCGAAAACCTTCAATTTGCCTTTTCCTTTTTGCTCAGTAAAAGACCACAGTGCAATAAGAATAAACAATACCCAAAGAGTGGTTGTCGGTGACCACCAATCGGCTGCTTTGTATTCGGAATAATCACTTAAGTCCAGTAAAATATTTGTTGCAGCGACCAGGTTTTCGGTGTCATCAATGCGAATACCGGAAAACTGTCCCATCAGATAATCAGGAAGAAACATGATGGATGCAGAATCGGTTTGAGCATCAGCGGGTGCTCCCAAGATCAGGTCAATTCCAAACTTTGTCCACGGTTGCTTTTCCAGATAAGGATGAATGGCTTCCCGAAAAGTCAATGATACCGGAATGTTCTCTGTAGAGAAATTTACCCGGTCAGAACTATATTGCTCCAGAACAATATCAGCAACCCTGGTGGCACAATTATCATAGAAAAAGTCGTATTGGTAAGCCCGGTTTTGCGGTTGAGCATTGACAATTAAATCCCTAAACAATGACTCTTTTTGAGATTCAGAAAGGGACAGTTCCTGCTCCCACACCGATCGATTGGTCATGAAGTACTCACGCATGAAGCGTTTAAACGGTGAAACAGACAATAAATAATCCAGATTGCCATGGCCAAACTTCAGGTAAAAGAAAGGGGTATTAAAGTCAAATGTGCCATAATTAAAAACCAGGTCTATTTCATTTTCCGGATCAGAGACTCTTATGGCAGTATGTCCAAATACGGAATACAATTCCTCTCCGGGAGCACAGGTCAGTAAGGAGATGGTTGCTTCCTGTGAGAGTTGATTGGAAAGGTTGTTTTTTGCAGGGATGTTTACAAAAGGTACAATAAACAACAGCAATAACAATTTTACCTTTATCTTCTTGTTTACAAATGTGCAAAAACGAGTGTGCATGACTTTTTTATTTTTATACATAAGTAAACGACTCACTCATGGGTCTTTGTTTACTTTTGTAATCAAAAGATACATTAAACTTTCAAAGCCCCGATAAGATCTGAAACCTTTGAGATGCCTCGCTCTTCCATATATTCTGCAATTCCCTTTACTATTTTTACGGTAACATCAGGTTCCCGGAAATTGGCGGTCCCCACCTGAATAGCAGAAGCACCGGCCAGTAAAAACTCAATGGCATCGTTGGCTGAAGAGATTCCTCCAAGTCCAACAACCGGAATCTTAACAGCCGAGGCGACCTGCCAAACCATTCGCAGTGCCACTGGTTTAACGCACGGTCCTGATAGTCCACCGGTTATTGTTGATAAAACCGGTTTTTGAGTCTTTACATCAATGGCCATGCCCAGTAAGGTATTAATCAGGGAGACCGAGTCAGCCCCTGCCTCTTCCACTCCTTTGGCAATTTCTGCAATATCGGTAACATTGGGAGATAATTTCACCATCAGGTGTCGCGGAAAAACCTCCCGAACCGCCCTGGTTACGGCTATGGCAGAAGGGCAACTGGTACCAAAAGCCATTCCGCCCTCTTTTACATTAGGACAGGAAATGTTCAGTTCAATACCCGGAACACCTTCGAGAGCGGCTATTTTTTCAGCTGTCTCAACATATTCCTCTACGGTTGACCCGGAGACATTAACCAGAATACGTGTATCCCGATTGCTGATCCGGGGCCAAATTTCATTGCAAAAAACATCGACCCCTTTGTTTTGAAGTCCCACTGCATTAAGCATTCCCATAGGTGTTTCGGCCATTCGGGGATAAGGATTTCCCTCTCTGGCAGTTGCGGTGGTGCCTTTAACAATGATACCTCCCAAATCCGACAGGTCCAAAAAATCTTCATACTCTTCTCCGTATCCAAACGTACCCGATGCGGTCATAACAGGATTTCGGAGAGATAAGTTTCCTAGTTTAACGGATAAATCTACCATTTCAAATATTTTGAGTCAAAAACCGGTCCATCTGTACATACACACTTATGTCCGTCCTGCGTAGGAGTTACACAACAAAGACAGGCACCAATACCGCAGGCCATGGTGTTTTCCATCGAGACCTGGCATGTTATATCTCTTTCGGCGGCATATTTGGCCAGGACCTTCATCATGGGTTCCGGTCCACAAGTGTAAATGTAATCGAAATCCGGTTCGAAAGTTTTCATTACCGGGTGATGAATTACGTATCCTTTGGTTCCGCGTGTCCCATCCTCGGTGGTTACGAGCACTTCTCCAAGCTTCTCATATGATTGTAACTCCACCAGATCGGCTGTGGTGCGTCCCCCGATGAGAAATCGCGGTGTAATGCCATGTTCCTTAAGATATCGGCCAAGAAAGAGTAACGGGGCAACTCCACATCCGCCGCCAATCAGAAGGACTTTATCACTCTCGGGAAGAGTGTAATGGTTTCCAAGAGGATATACCAGGTTGAGCTGATCACCCGGCTGCAATTTACTCAGCGTGCGGGTACCCGGGCCAACTTCCTGTATCAGTAATTTTAAAGTATTGTCGTCATAATTCACATCGTGAATGGAGAGCGGACGACGCAAATAGGTATCATTAGAGCCATCTACACGGGCTTCCACAAATTGGCCCGGTAACATTTCCGGCATTTTGCCGGGATGTTGCAGCGTTAGGATCACAAATTCACGGGTATGGCGCTCATTGGCAATTACCGTGAAATCATTTATGTGTTTCTTTTGCATAGTTGCGATATAAAATAAGCGTTTCTCAAAAAGAATCTTCGGGGGTTTTTGTGCTTACAATTGTATAGAGATGTATGGTCAAATGAACTTTAAACTTGATAAATCCACATGCTCCTTTTTGTTACAAATGTAAACTGCCTGTGCTATTGCTATCGCGGACAAATATAAAAAAAATACGGGTACCAATCATGCCAGGAAAGAGATTCCCAAGCAGGAGTTTGCTGAATCTGATTTTTATGGCAGGTCTCTATGAATATAAAAGGCCTTCAGGGAGTCATAAAAGACAGCAAATCAAGCTTTTTTAGAAGTTTTATCCATTATGGGGAAAGAATACCTCAAAGGTATTATCGTCGTAAAACAGAAGCGTTTTAATAATCTTTTTGGTGGCACCAGTCGCAGGTTCAGAAGGTATCTTATTTTCAGGTTCGGCATTGACAGGCGGAGTTTCCTCCTTGTTCTGCAGATTTTCCGGTGCAGCGATGCTTTCAGAGGCCTCCTGTTTCTGTTTGGTGTTGTAAATGGCCTTTTCTTCCTCCCTGGCAGATGAAGAGAAGGAAGGAAATACAATTTTTCCGTCCGAACCGGATGATGTGGGACCTGCATTGGTCTGTTTTCTCGCTATATCTGAACGCTTATAGGGACCTTTACCGGTGATTAACCAATCGGGACTGATATGCTCGAAATGGGTTAGGATTTTCTGCAGAAAATCGAGACTTGGTTTGTTTCTTCCCGAAATAATGTGGCTTACGCTTGACCTTTGAACTCCTACCAGTTCTGCAAATCTCGCGGGACTGAGTCTTTCCTGTGTTAGTATCTCCTTGATTCGTTCTTGCATGATTCTTATGCGGTTAGCTTCGTAACAAATGTAAAAACCATTGTTTGAATAATTACTACAAATGTAACATTGTTTTTTGAATTTTAAAATTTAAGATCGTGGTTTGATTGGTTACAGATGTACACGAAAAAACATTGGCTTTTGGGGAGGATAAAAATGATTCGGGGAGCCTTGGCGTTCCTAAAGCTGCATTTACGCTAAGTACTTATAGAAGACTTATGTAGTGTTACTTATGATATTACTATTAGGGATTTTATGGCCTTTTAGAATGTTTCAGAGGCTTAAAGACTCTGTATTTGATCCTTTTCGTTGGCTGTGTATTTAATTGTTTATCATGTTCATAGATTTGTTTACTGGGCTGTATTATATTATCACTTGATATAATGTCAATAAAACGCTGGTTTTTAGCTGAAAAAACCACTCAATTGATACTTGCTTCTATCGTTGTGAATATTTATGCATAGATTTCTTTAATCAATTGAAAATATACTTTAAGTGTGTGATGTAAGTATTTGAAAAAGTGAGTTTTAAAGTGTGATGTATATGACTTTTACTACGTTAACGTGAGGTCTTTTTGCGTGGTTACAAATGTAACAAGGGTGGATTTCTTCCCACCTGTCCTATTCCCCACTTATTTTTTGATTTTAATCGAACATACACACGGCTATTGATGCCGGTATTTAAGCACAAATAAATCTATATGCCTGAGGATATTCGTTTTTGCATTGGAAATTGGCCTGCTATAGGTGGTTTAATCCGATTCTATGATGGGGATTGAGCTTCTTTATCGTTTTGTGCTAGCAGATTGTAAAGCATTCGCAAGCCTCTCTTTCATCCGTTTAAAATTTTGTAATTATGTGATAAAGAACTAATTAAAAATTTGAGAACAAATGGAACCGCTTCGCTCTCGCATAATATTCTTTTAAACATATTCTCTTGTGATATTTATATTTAAAAAATATCATGCTCGTTTCATACTTAATTATCTTTGAGAAGAATCGCAATGGAACGATTATGGATATTTGAGTCCATAATTTGCCATAAATGTGGATGTCTGAAAGGATTGCGAGTTACATCCGACCTCAATAATTTTATTTAAGTGGATGGTCTAAGTTCCCATCGGTTTTATTTTGAGAACAGCGTTACGGTAAATACGGAGCCACTATAAAATGATTATACAACCCAATTACTATGAAATTATTTTACAGATAAAAAAGGTGGTTTTAAACCGAAGAATTTTTGTTTCCTGTAAATTTTTTTTTTGGTAAAAGAAATTACTCGATGTTTTACATAATTAACCCCATAAAAAAACCGTATTTCGAATCCAATCGAAATACGGTTCATAATAAAGTGGTGACCCAGCAGGGATTCGAACCCTGGACCCCATCCTTAAAAGGGACGTGCTCTACCAGCTGAGCTACTGAGTCGCCTGTTTTTGTTCAGCGGGTACAAAAGTAAAGTTTTGAAACTACAATCCAAAAAAATGGTGGAAAAACTTTCCCTCAAATAAAGCTTTATTTGTTTTTAGCATTAAATGCTTTCTCAACCTCCTTGATCCACTTCTCAATTCGTTCTTCAGTCAAAGCTGCCTGATTCTCAATGTCCAGTGCAAGCCCCACAAACTGATCTCCTCTTTGAGCCATAGAAGCTTCAAACTGGTATCCCTCAACTGAAGTAAAGCCGACTACTTCTCCACCTCGTTTTTCAATAAAATCGGCCATAATGCCCAAACCATCCACAAAATTTTCGGGATATCCTTTTTGGTCACCGCCACCAAAGAGTGCAAAAGTTTTTCCTTTCAAACTGTCATCTTCGATGGTTGGCAAAAATTCGTCCCAGTAATTGGGTAATTCTCCGTCGAACCAGGTGGGAACAGCAAAAATGTAATTTTCAAACTTTTCAAAATCCTTATGAGAGGCTACATCCACATCAACCTGCTCCACGTTTTTTTCGCCCAGGTGTTTTATCATTTTTTTCACCTGCTGCTTGGTTTTGTGGGAACGGAAACTATAAAATATACCAATTTTCTTCATTTCTATCTTTGTTTTGTTTAAACCAATTCGCCTTTCTTTAATAGGCTGCTAATTCACGGGCTGCTTTAAGCACTTTCTCTGTATTGGGCAATGCTGCTGCTTCCAGTATCCGGTTAAATCCAATGGGTGTAAACTCTGCTCCCAAGCGCTTAACCGGTGCATCCAGCAGTTCAAATGCTTCATCTGCGATGATGGCTGCCAGCTCTCCTCCAAATCCGCCAAATACTTTGTCTTCATGAACCACTAAAGCCCTGGATGTTTTTTCCAGTGATTTCAGAATGGTTTCTTTATCCAGAGGGATGAGTGACCGAATGTCAATCACCTCCACTTCGAGGCCATCTTCCTTACTCATCTTTTCGGCAGCTTCCAGACACATGTGAGTGGTATTTCCATAGGTGATGATTGTCATCTTGTCACCTTCGCGTCGTACGCGGGCTTTTCCAAAGGGAACCTCAAAATCATCCGGTACAACGCTTGCAGCTTTGGGCGAATTGTAAAGGGCCTTGGGTTCCAAAAACAGTGTTAATCCTTCGGAGCGCATGGAAGTTCTCAGCAAACCTGCTGCATCATCGGCAAATGACGGGTAAACAACCCTGATTCCGGGGAAAGTTGCCAGAGCTCCCTCGGTGGTTTGTGAATGGTAAAGTCCGCCCCCGATGTAACCTCCCGATGCCAGACGGATGGTGATATTGGGTGAGAACTGTCCTTTGGTCCTCCAGTATTCATGGGTGGTCTCCACATATTGTTCCATGGCAGGCCAGAAATAATCGGCAAACTCAGCACCTTCCACTACAATTCTGATTTTCTTGTTGTAGCGCGACATGCCATTGGCTGTTCCCATGATATAATCCTCTGCAATAGGGGCATTAAACACTCTGTGCTTTCCAAACTCCTGCTGCATTCCCTTGGATACGTTAAACACCCCTCCTTTATCCTTGTTGGCAATGTCCTGCCCCCACAAGTAGGTATCAGGATTGTGACGGAATTCCGCTTTCAGCGTTCCGTTAAGGGCTTCAATAAGTTTAATTGAGTTTCCTTCTCCTTTATGAAGACCATCAGGATATTTTTCACTTTTGTAAGGCTCGGGAATAACAAAATCGTGAATAGATTCGGGTTTGGGATCAGCCGCTTTAATGGCCTTTTTGTGAGCATCCTTTACCTCCTTGGTAACTTTCTCCTCAATTTCTTTTAGTTCGTCCTCAGTAGCTTTCTCATACCGAAGCAACATTCTTTTGTATTTGGCCAGTGGATCGTACTCCTTCACATAATTCAATTCATTCTCATCACGATACAACTCATGACGATCGGAGTTTGAGTGAGATCCTATGCGCACACAGTTGGCGTGCACCACCACCGGACTTTGCTCTTTTTTAGCCCAGCTTACAGCCTCTTCCATGGCATTCATGGAGTCAAAAACATCTTTACCGTTGCAGTAGATGATGCGCAGGTTTTTGAACCCTTCAAAGTTATGAGCAACTTTACGGTTGGCAGTTTGATCTTCTTTAGGTACTGAAATTCCGTATCCATTGTCCTGGAATACAAAAACAACAGGAAGTTTTTCGCGCGAAGCTCCGTTGATGGCTTCATATACATAGCCTTCAGAAACAGAGCTCTCCCCTTGTGAACTGATGACCACCGCATCATTTTCCTTGTAAGTTTTAAGTGCCCTACCCAATCCGGAAGCATGCAGTGTATGGTTACCGGTTGCGGAACTCACATTATGGATGTTCCATTCGGGCTTGGCCAGGTGATTGGACATATGTCTTCCTCCTCCGGCAACGTCTGCATCTTTGGAAATACCATTATAGATAACCTCTTCTGCAGTCATTCCTGCTGATACGCAGGTCTGCAAATCGCGGTAGTACGGAAAAAGATGATCTTTATTTTTTTTGAAATTCTGACCAATGGCCAATTGAATGCCATCATGCCCCGCTGCAGGAGCATGATACGACCAACCAATGGCTTGTTTGAGGTAATTCGGGGCACGTTCATCAAGTGTGCGTCCCAAAAACAACAGACGATACCACTCCAAAAGGGTTTTCTTATCTGTTTTTTTTATTGAATATTTTTCAGGAAAATTACTCTTCATCAGTATAAAGTTTATTTTCAAAGATCTGACAAAAACAATATGGAAACCTGACTTCTTAGTTTAATGAGACTGGTCATTGCCATACTTTTTTTGATCAGAACCTTTTATAATAATTATAAGTCTTCAAAAACTCATTAACAGAATGATTGAACAATGCTGTTGCGGGAGGAAAATTAAACCTCCCGATCAATGTCAGCCTGCTCCAGGTAATCGGCCACACGACGAAGGAACATTCCTCCCAGGGCTCCGTCAACCACACGGTGGTCGTATGATAGAGACAGGAACATCTTATGGCGAATGGCAATCACATCACCGGTGGGGGTTTCTATGACGGCAGGTTTCTTTTCGATGGTACCTGTTGCCAGAATAGCCACTTGTGGTTGATTAATAATGGGGGTTCCAATGGTATTTTTGAATGAACCGAAGTTGGTTATGGTAAAAGTACCTCCCTGAATGTCATCTCCGGACAATTTGTTGTCGCGTGCAGCTGCGGCAAGCCTGTTCATTTCGGTAGCCATTCCCACCACATTTTTCTGGTCGGCTTGTTTTACCACGGGAACAATTAAGTTTCCGGATGGCAGTGCAACGGCAATTCCGACATTAACATTCTTACGAAGAATAATATTGTGACCATCAACAGAAGCATTCACCCCCGGGAAATCTCTCAGTGCTTTGGCCACAGCCTCACCAAACATTGGCATGAAGGTGAGTTTTTCACCATATTTTTTCTGGAATTCATCTTTCACTTTATTTCTCCACAGTACCAGATTGGTCACATCGGCTTCTACCATTGAAGTAACGTGCGGGGAAACCTGCTTAGACATAACCATATTATCGGCAATCAGCTTACGAAGACGATCCATTTCTTTTATCTCATCGCCCTCTCCTGCTGTTACTTTAGGTGCCTGAATGGTTCTTGCGGCTCCTTGTTCAGCCGTTTTTTCCTGTTTCGCGGGTTCTGCAGCTTTCTTTTTTGTCGATGCTTTGCCGGCATTACCCGACTTCAGATAATTCAACAGATCTTCTTTGGTAACGCGTCCTTCGCGGCCACTGCCTTCGATGGTGTCCAACTCTTTGAAAGAGATGCCTTCCTCTTTAGCAATACTTCTGACTAGGGGTGAGTAGAACCGATCACTCTCCTGCTGATTTTCCTCACCTGTAGCTTCACTTTTTTCCGTTGATTTTGATTCAGCAGATGTTTTTTGTGGTTCTTCTTTTTTTGCAGAAGCCTCCTCTTTTGAATCGTTGCCATCCTCCTCGTCTCCTTCTTCTCCTTCCAGTGCAACGATCGCAACCGGAGTTCCTACGGCTACCACATCATCCACTTCGAATTTAATTTCTTTGATGGTTCCGGCCACAGGAGACGGAATTTCCGAATCCACTTTATCGGTGGCAATTTCAAGAATAGGATCATCCTCTTCAACGGTGTCACCTTCCTTGACAAACCATTTTGTAATGGTGGCTTCTTCCACACTTTCGCCCATTTTGGGCATCAATATTTCAAATGTTGACATATCAGTTGGGTTTAATTTTTTGTAATTTACGAGTGGCAAAAATAGAACAATGTTTTATTTAAAACAAATCCAAATAAAAACTACTATCTTTCATTGTTTTTCTCTACAAACTACTTCCAACGTATTTTTGTTCAACAAAACGACAGATTTTATTCTCAAACATAAAAAAACCGGCATTTCCATATTCGGAAATGCCGGTCAAACCTAAAATCTAATCTGTTCCGGGATTAGAGACTATTACCAAAATCTTCCTTGAATTTTTCAACCAATTTCTGTGGCCAGTCACTCACGGGAGCCAGCCGGCCCATGAAAAATCGCAAAACTTCAGGCTCCTCAACAAATTTAAGTCCACCGACCAATTTTCTATTCTCAAACAACCAATGAACGCGGTCAATAAGAAACTTAGTCTGTGACAAGGTAAACACCCGTCGGGGAAAGGCCAGGCGCAGAAGTTCCATGTCTGCCAGCACATCTTCCCCGTTTTCGTTACGTACACTGGAAATTGTACCCCTTTCCATACCACGACAGCCTGAAATAATATACAACGCAGCTGCCAGTGCTCCCGCAGGATACTCTTTTTGCGGAATGTGCTCCAAAAAAGACATTGCATCAATGTGGCACCCTAATGCCCCGGCGGGAGTAATAACCGGAATGCCCCGGGCATCAAGTTCTTTAACTGTATATTCAATAAATGAAGGCGACTGACTGATGACTGTTTCATCGGTTGTTTCCTGAAGTCCGACTGCCATGGCTTCAATTTCCCGAACCGACATTCCGCCATAAGTCAGAAATCCTTCGTAAAGAGGCACCAAATCACGCATCTTCAGAAAAAGTTCATGGCTATTGGTACAAATGCCACCACCACGGGTAGAACTCACTTTGCGTGAAGAAAAATAGACGATGTCGGCAAACCCGCACATCATGCGCAAGATATCGCGTATCGAGGTATTTTTAAACTCCTCTTCACGTTGTTTGATGAACCAGGCATTTTCTCCAATAAGACTGGCATCCAGTACAATCATAATTCCATATTCATCGGCTACCGCTTTTACCTCACGCATATTTTGAATGGAAAAAGGCTGACCTCCGATGAGATTTGTAGAAGCTTCGAGCCTGATGAATGGGATGTGCTCTGCTCCATACTGCAAAATGAGATCTTTTAACTGCTGGATATCAATATTACCCTTAAATGGATGGTTACTTTTTATTTTTAACCCTTCTTCAGTCAATATTTCGAATATTTTACCGCCGTTCAATTCCATGTGGGCTTTGGTGGTGGTAAAATGATAGTTCATGGGAATGATGTCACCGGGCTTAATGAAAACCTGAGAAACAACATTCTCGGCTGCCCGCCCCTGGTGAACCGGAAGTATATGCTCTTTTCCGAAAACATCCCTCAAGGCCTCCTCCATCCTGTAAAAACTCTGACTTCCTGCATAGGCATCATCTGCCTTAAGCATCGATGAAACCTGATTGTCACTCATGGCATTGGTACCACTGTCGGTCAACATATCCAGAAATACATCTTTGGTATTCAGTAAAAAAGTATTGTATCCACCTTTGTTTATTGCATCCAGTCGTTCATCTACCGGGCGAAGATGGAGTTTTTGTACGATTCTGACTTTGTGAAGTTCAACCGGAATGGTTTCTTCACCATAAAAACGAATGGAGGGGGTTGTTTGATCATTCATGATTTTTGTAGGAAAACAGGTTTGGTAAAATGAATAAATACTTAAAATTTGAGTTTTAAAGAAATAAATTATAATTATTTAGTTTATTTTTCTTAAAAACCGTTACAAATATAATGGATCGAGTGTGGAAAATATGACAAAAATCAATAAATGTTTCAGAAATCTTATATTTTAAACTGAATACAAATAAAATATAATTGGTGTCCGGTTAGAGCATTGAGATCAGATAAAAAATCAGGAAAAAAATAATTTTAGATTATTTATAACTTTTTCCAGATTACATAGTATAATAATGTTGATAAAGAACATTGGGTTTTTAGGTTGGGATTGGGCCCCCGACTTCTTAGGGTAAAAAATATGCGGGCATTACTACTATTCCTTCTTCTGATATGGGGGCAGCTGTTTTCACATGGACAGTCACCTAATTTATACTTTAAGTCAATTCCGGCACAGAAACAACTCTCCAGCCAGTTTACCACAAGCATTACACAGGATCAAAAAGGATATATCTGGATTGGAACCATTGATGGATTAAATCGATATGACGGGCAGCGGATGAAAATCTTCCGCAACAATGAAGAACAAAATACCGGATTGGCCAATAACAACATTCAAACACTGTTTGCTGATAGCAAAAACAGGATTTGGATTGGCACGGCCTGGGGGCTATCGATTTATATTCCCGAAATCGATGGTTTCAAACTGGTCTCTTCGAATGAAAACACCAATGGTCTTGAACGCTCTTTTACCACCCGGGTGTCTGAAAACAGGAATCATGAGATTCTGGTCGCTACAGGGGCATCCATCTATCGGTACAATGAGCAAACGAAACAATTTGTGCCGGTCATCGAATTAGAGGGAGGTGAAATTACCTCATTTTGCACAGACAGGAATAACAATTTATGGGTTGGGCAAAATAACGGAGGTGGCATTCATCTTTTCCGATATGATGAAAAATATGAAAAGGAGGAACTTCCCCAATGGATTTCTACTGATCTGGAAAATGAACTCAATCAACTTGAGATAACAGATTTGATATATAAGGACAGTTTGTTGTGGATCGCATCAAGAGGCAAAGGCATTACTCAGCTCAATTTCAGAAAACAAACTACTCAAAAGTTTCTTACATATGATTACAATGCTTTTGTCATTGATTTGTATATCGACAAACATGGGGCACTTTGGTCTTGTGATTACGCCGGATTAAAAAGATATAACGTCCAAAACAATACTTTCGATGAGTATTATGAAGAACCTGACGGAGCCAACAATGTTAAACATAACCCAATTAAAATTTTTCAGGACAATCAATTCAATTATTGGGTCCTTTATTCGGAAGAAGGTCTTGATTTTGCCTCAGCTCAAAGAGGATTCCAACACTTCGACGGCAATCCTGAAAGTTATTGGCCACTGGGCGACGAAAATGTATTTTCCATTGCAGAGGACCGCCACGGAAATTTATGGACGGGGGGTTTCAATGGTGGAATCACGGTTTTTCAATGGGCGCAGCAAAATGTAACCCGCTTCGTGCCTGAAGAAGGAAATCCTGAATCTCTTGCCAAGGGTTCTGTTTTTGATTTACACTTAGACAGCCGGAAGGATATGTGGGTAGCTACCTATTCCCGCGGAATTCAAAAATTCAACCCTGAAATCAATGGATTTATCTCTTTTTCACATGATAAAAACAACCCTGAATCAATTGCGGGAAACGACATCAGGTCAATAGAGGAAGATGACCATGGCAAATTTTGGCTGGCTGTACATGGGATTGGCATCGATTATTTCAACCAAAAAACCGGTGTCTTTGAACACTATACTCCAAAAAACAGCAATCTCTCCATTGAATGGACCAACCAAGTGTTGTTGGATTCGAAGAATAATTTGTGGGTAGCAACCTCCAACGGTCTGAACTTGAAGAAAGAAGGATCGGATGTTTTCAAAGTCTATTTATCCTACAATTCCGATAATCCAAGTGCTTTAAAGAGTAACGATGTTATTTGCTTGCATGAGACACCCGACAGTTCTATCTGGGTAGGAACAACCTTTGGGTTATACAGGTATAGTCCGGAAACAGACAACTTCGTTTTTCATTCCGAGGACTTTAACAATCAATACATCTGCAGCATAGAGCACGACAATGAGGGGAAGCTCTGGGTAAGCACACACGGAGGCATTACCGAATACAATCCGGCAACCAGGAAGGTATTCAATTTTGACACTTCCGATGGACTGCAGGCCAATGATTTTAATCTAAAAGCTTCTTACAGGGATGGAAATGGCAACCTTTTTTTTGGGGGCCCGGGAGGTTTAAATTCTTTCGATCCAGATAACATAAATTATAATCTGACTCCTCCGACAGTGGTTTTTACCGATTTACAAATATTTAATGAGTCCGTTGATTCCTTCGGAGCTGACAAACCCCTTTCACAACACATCAGTTATGCCGATACCGTGGTACTCGACTATTCGGATAAGTTTTTTACCATAAGTTTTACTGCCATTAACTTTATCCAGCCATCGAAGAATCAATACGCATATAAGATGGAGGGCTTTGACAGTCGCTGGCACTATACAGGTAACAATAGTGAAGCAACTTTCACCAATCTTAACCCGGGCACTTACACGCTCAAGGTAAAGGCTGCCAATAATGATGGCATCTGGAATGAAAAGGGAATCTCCATTAAAGTAAAGATTAAACCGCCATGGTATATGACTCTTTGGTTTCAAATGGTCATTATTGCTTTGTTTTTTATAGTGATTTACCTGGTTGTTCGCATTCGCACCCGGATGCTGCGCCGTCAGAAAGTGGCACTCATTGCTTTGGTAAATGAAAGAACCAGGCGGCTTCATGAAAAAAATAATTCCCTTAAAAAGAGAACCATAGAACTGGATGACATCAACCGGGAATTGGAAAATCAAAAGCTTACCATACAGCAACAAGCTGATGAACTAAAAAAACAAGCGGGAGAATTGCGACAGAGTAATGATAACCTGCAAAAACTGAACAATACAAAAGACCGGCTTTTTTCCGTCATTGCCCACGATGTTCGCTCACCTTTTAACACCATCATTGGTTTTTCCAGTATTTTAAAAGAACTTTCCAATGAAGGGGGTAATAATCTTTCAAGAGAATATGCCGGATATATTTACGATTCGTCCAACCAGGTGCTGGCGCTGATGGAAAATTTGCTCTATTGGGCCCGCTCTCAAACCAATGAAATAAGTCTGAATACCGGGTCTGTATCTATTAGAGATATCTTCGAGGATAATCTCTCCCTTTTAAAGGAGAGTATGATAAAAAAAGGTATTCAACTGGACAGTTCCGGGCTTGATTTCTCCATAAACTTTGAAGCTGACACGGAGATGATGCGGATTGTTGTTCGGAATATTTTATCAAATGCCATTAAGTTTACTCCCTATAAGGGAACAATTACCTTAAAGACAGAAGTAAAAAAAGATCAGCTAATTGTTTCTATATCAGACTCCGGCCAGGGGTTAACACCTGAACAAATTGAAAAAATCAAACAACCGTCTCAAATATTTTCTACTCCCGGAACTCATGGAGAAAAAGGATCAGGCCTGGGGCTAACCGTTTGCAAGGAATTTGTAGAACGGCATAACGGACAGCTAATTGTTGAAGGTTCTCCCGGAAAAGGAAGTCGGTTTGGCTTTATATTTCCACTGGCAAAATATTTTTTTTAATCCATGATCCTTTCAATTCAAATAATTTATATTTTTGTAACCACTATGCGGAAGTAGCTCAGTGGTAGAGCATCAGCTTCCCAAGCTGAGGGTCGCGGGTTCGATCCCCGTTTTCCGCTCACAAATAAGCCCGGTGTCTGCCGGGCTTTTTTGTTTATTTGTTTCTTATGGCGCTATACATTAGCAACTTTGATAATATCAGCAAAGACGCCTGCTGCGGTAACATCTGCTCCTGCCCCATACCCTTTAATTTGCATGGGGTGCTCAAAGTAATGTTCCGACCAGATTAACACGATGTTGTTGCTTCCTTCCAGATCGTAAAACGGATGCGTCCTGTCCACTTCCATTAGTCCTACAACAGCTTTCCCTTCTGACGTAAGTCTGGCACCATAGCGAAGCCTTTTTCCCTCCTTGAGTGCCTTTTGTCTTCTCTCTTCAAAGGGAGCATCCAGTTCTTTTACTTTTCTCATAAACTCCTCAAGCGAAGGCAAATCCAGATACTCCTGCGGGACAAAAGGTTCAACCTGAACATCGGCCTCTTCAAGGTTGTAACCCGACTCACGGGCAAGAATCAATGATTTTCTAACTACATCGGTTCCACTCAGGTCAACACGCGGGTCGGGTTCACTGAACCCCTTTTCTTTGGCTTCTATAATAACCTCTGACAGAGGCTTATCTTCTGAAAGTGTGTTTACGATATAATTCAAAGTACCGGAAAGCACTGCCTCCAATCGTACGATTTTATCCCCACTTCGAACAAGATCATTGATGGGTGCAATGATTGGAAGTCCCGCTCCCACATTGGTTTCGAAAAAGAAGCGTATTCCCTTTTCACGAGCGGTATCTTTTAGTTTTTTATAAGTGGAATAGGAAGATGAACTGGCTATTTTATTGGCGGTAACCACCGAGACGTTGGCATCCAGCAGTGATTGATATATAGCAGCCACCTCTCCGCTGGCGCTGCAATCCACAAATACACTATTGGCCAGGTTCATATCAATAATCCTGTCTCTGAAATCTTCAACAGTTCCCGGAATGCTCTCTTTTTCAAGGTTCTCTATGGCTGTTGAAGCGTCCATGCCTTCATTGTTAAGAAGCATGCCTTTTCTGCCTGCAAGACCGATTAATCTGATCTTTAACCTGTTTTCGTTCATGAGTTTTTCGCTCTGGGCAGCAATTTTATTCAGCAGTTTGCTTCCCACGGTTCCTTTTCCCACCAGGAAGAGGTTCAATCGCGAATAATCAGAAAGGAAAAACGATTCATGGATAACATTCAGGGCTTTCTTTATATCCCGTTCTTTGATAACAAACGAAATATTCAGCTCGGAGGCACCCTGTGCTATTGCATAAACATTTACTCCGTTTTTGCCGACACTATTGAAAAGCAATCCGGACATTCCGGTGGTATGTTTCATATTCTCACCCACAATTGCCACCACCGCCATTTGGTCATCAATGACAATTCCGCTAATGTGCCGATCCTCCAGTTCTCTTTTAAACTCTTTTTCGATGGCTTTCCGGGCCTTTTCAGACTGATCACTTTCAATGACAATACTGATGCTGTTCTCCGAGGAAGCCTGTGAAATTAAAATCACATTTATCTCTTCTGCTGCCAGCGATGCAAATAAACGCATGGAGATACCTGACACACCCACCATGCCCATTCCGTGAACGGTGAGCAATGATACATTTTTAATGGAAGAAATTCCTTTAATCTGCCTGGGCTTAGGGGTTTCTTTTTGTCCGTCAATGAGTGTTCCGGGGGCTTCGGGGTTGAAAGTATTTTTTATGGTGATGGGAATCTTCT
Source organism: Marinilabilia salmonicolor (assembly GCF_003003035.1). Lineage (GTDB taxonomy): Bacteria > Bacteroidota > Bacteroidia > Bacteroidales > Marinilabiliaceae > Marinilabilia > Marinilabilia salmonicolor_A. The sequence continues at coordinate 117,916 of NZ_PVTS01000007.1, forward strand.
TCTGATAGGCCGGCAGGATGGTTGGGGGATATATCACTTTGGCTCCAAAATGCGACAGTTCCATTGCTTCGGCATAGCTCAGGTGTTCAATGCAATAAGCCCTGCTAATCACCTTAGGATCAGCGGTCATAAAACCATTCACATCGGTCCATATCTCCAGCATATCAGCATCAAAGGAAGCAGCCAGCAAAGAAGCGGTGTAATCCGATCCGCCGCGACCCAAAGTGGTGTTATCGCCCTTTTTATTGCTGCTTATAAATCCGGGAAACAAAGATATTTTGTCAAGTTCCGGAACAACTTCCAAAAGCAACTTATTGGTAGCCTCCAGATCAACCTGGCTCCTGCCGTATTCAACATAGGTTTTGATGTATTTACGACTGTCGAACCATTTGGCATTCAAAAAAGAAGCTATAATCTTTGAGGAAAGACGCTCTCCAATTCCTGAAATGCTTTCCAGACTTTTTCTGCTCAGTTCCCTAATCAAAAATACCCCTTTGGTAATGGAGTTGAGTTCATCGAATTCGGGCGCTACCATATCAAAAACTTCCTGCTGCTTTTGTTTATCCGAAAACAAACTTTTGATGGAGTCCTGATGTATCTCTACAATCTGTTTTACTTCCGAAGCATACTGGCCGTCTCCTTCTGCCGCCAGCGTGGCAGCTTTTATGAGCCGGTCGGTTATTCCGCCAAGTGCAGAAACCACTATTACAACCCGGTTGTTCTGGTTTTGGATAATATCTTTTACTCTTCGAATATTGTCGGCAGAACCAACAGATGTGCCGCCAAATTTCAATATCTTCATTCCTGATTTATTTTTCGATTAAAAGTAGTATGGGATTGGCAAATGTAGCAAAAAAGAGAGGAAATATGACAAATGTTATGAATTTCCCCGGTTTGACCAATAAAAAGTGTGTTGATCGCTGTATTTACCATTCAATACCGTCTTTCTCAAAGTTCTTTGGAACAAAATCTCCTGCCTGGTTATTGTACTGCCACAGATGCTTTATATTATTTTCCAGTAGTAACTCAGCCACCTCCATAAATCCTGAAAGCAGGTTTTCGGGCTTATGCGCGTCACTGTTCAGCGTTACCGGAATTTTGTTTTGAGCCATCCATTTAAAATGTGTGGAGGACGGAAAAGTGTATTCGGCTGCCTCGAAATACTTCGTGTTAATCTCCACAATCACCTCTTTTTCGGCGGCAAGTTTCAGGGTGCTTCTGACCTCTTCCAGATACCAATCGGCTGTTTCATCAAAAAAGAACCGGTTTCGGTTGTGCATTCTGATTTTATCCGGATGTCCGAGTATTTTTGGAGGATCTTTTTCCAGCATTTCTTTCTGGAGATCAAAATAGCGCTTAATTATTTTTCGGATGTCACCTCCAAAAATTTCATCCATTCCTTTTACAAACTTAGGTGTGGCATCGTCAATGGAGAATGGCGCGTCATCCTCAAATGCATCAACAAAATGGACAGAGCCCACTGTATAATCCAGGGAGGCATTCGGAATACGAGGATGATGTGGTCCGGCAACAGAAGGAATGTAATCAACTTCCATGGCCGAAAGGAGATTTATCTGATTCTTGTATTTGACTTTAAGATCAGCCAGATCTTTAATATAAACCGGGAGCTTTTCGGAAAGCATATTCCAATCGGTGGTAAATGGTACCGGAGCATGACTGGAAACACCAATGGTATTCATGCCAAGCTCAATGGCTTTCAGTACATAATCTTCCGGAACTCCCTGTCCGTCGCAGTAAAACGAATGTCCGTGGTAATTGGCCCAGCTTTTCTCCATACAAATTTTTTATTTCTGATTGCTATAGAAGTGTCTGTCTATAAACTAAGCAAATTCTGTTTTTAGAACTGTGTCTGTTCAGAAAGTGCCAGTTACAAGCGTAACGCAGTAGATGGTACTTTATGACAAACACTAATTACAAATAAAGGGATAAAAGGCTTAAACCGCAAAAGAAGCTTTCCCCTGCGTAAATACTTCAAGAGGAAATCTATAAAATAAAACACCTTAAAATAGTGGTATGGTTCGATTGCAATGACTAATTTTGCACCCCTAAAATTACATGGACAATGACATTTAAAGAAGAGATAAAACGCCGCCGCACATTTGGCATCGTTAGTCACCCTGATGCAGGAAAAACCACGCTGACCGAAAAGTTTCTGTTATTCGGAGGTGCCATTCACGTAGCCGGGGCGGTGAAATCCAACAAAATAAAAAAAACTGCTACTTCCGACTTCATGGAAATCGAGAAGCAACGGGGAATATCCGTGGCAACCTCGGTTATGGGTTTTGAATACAACGGATATAAAGTTAATATTCTTGATACACCGGGGCACCAGGACTTTGCCGAAGATACCTATCGGACGCTTACTGCAGTGGATAGTGTAATTATTGTTATTGATGCCGCAAAAGGTGTGGAGGCTCAGACCCGCAAACTTATGGAGGTGTGTCGGATGCGTCAAACACCGGTAATTGTCTTTGTTAACAAAATGGATCGTCCCTCCCGGGATCCGTTTGAAGTATTGGACGAGATTGAAGAGGAACTCAAAATAGAGGTCAGGCCATTGAGCTGGCCCATTGGCAACGGAACGGATTTCAAAGGTGTTTACAATCTGTTCGACAAGAGCTTGTATCTTTTTACACCCAATAAGCAAACCCTGGAAGAGGGGCTGAGCCTTGATGTCAACGACAATCAGCTATCGGAAGAGATCGGGCAAACTTCGGCCGATACCCTTCGCGAAGAGTTGGAACTGGTAGAGGGAGTTTATCCTGAATTTGATAAAAATCCGTATCTTGAAGGGAAACTGGCACCTGTTTTTTTCGGAAGTGCCTTAAATAATTTCGGAGTCAGGGAACTGTTGCACTGTTTCCTCGAAATAGCGCCTCCTCCCCGTCCGTCAAAAGCTGAAGAACGGGTTGTAGAACCCGACGAGGAAAAATTCAGTGGCTTTGTTTTTAAGATTCATGCCAATATGGATCCGAATCACCGAAACCGGTTGGCTTTTGTTAAGATTTGCAGTGGTCATTTTCAGCGCAACACAAACTATCAGCATGTACGACTGGGCAAGCAAATGAAGTTTAGCAGTCCGACGGCTTTTATGGCCGAGAAAAAATCCATTGTAGAAGAAGCTTTCCCGGGCGACATCATTGGCATTCCGGATTCAGGCAATTTTAAAATCGGCGACAGTTTGAGTGAGGGGGCTTCGCTTAATTTCAAAGGTTTGCCCAGCTTTTCACCGGAACTTTTCAGATACATTGAAAATGCCGACCCGATGAAATCCAAACAGCTTGCCAAAGGTATCGATCAGCTGATGGATGAGGGTGTAGCACAGCTGTTTGTTAGTCAGTTCAACGGAAGAAAGATCATTGGAACAGTAGGTGCCCTTCAGTTTGAGGTTATTCAGTACCGGTTGTTACACGAATACGGAGCATCCTGTCGTTATGAGCCTATTAATTTGTATAAAGCCTGCTGGCTGGAGGCTGATGATCAGGCAGAACTGCAGGATTTCAAGAAGCGAAAGAACCAGTATATGGCCACCGACAAATTTGGACGTGATGTTTTTCTGGCCGACTCATCCTATATGCTGGATATGGCCAGAGAGAATTTCAAGGGTATAAAGTTTCATTTTACTTCTGAATTTTAAAAGATAAAATGATGATTACAGAAGGCTTTTGGTACACGTGGGTTTTGATTCCGGCACTGATATTCATTGCCCGTGTTGCAGATGTAAGTATCGGGACCATACGTATTGTGTTTGTTTCCAAAGGATTGAAGCTACTGGCTCCATTGCTCGGATTTTTTGAAATTTTCATTTGGCTGTTGGCCATGACCAAGGTATTTGAGAATCTCGACAACTGGCTTTATTTCATTGCCTACTCTGCCGGTTTTGCCACCGGCAATTATATAGGATTGCTCATTGAAGAAAAACTGGCCCTTGGATATGCCAATCTGCAGATCATTACTCAGAAATCCGGTATTGACCTGGCGCGTAAGCTGTCGGATGAAGGGTTTGGTGTAACCTGGAACGATGCCAATGGCTCACGTGGTGAAGTAACCGTTATTTACTGCGTAATCAAACGTTCCAATTTTAAGCGTGTAACCGAAATTATCAAGAAGTATAATCCGCGGGCTTTTTACACAATAGAGGACATTCGCTTTGCCAATCAGGGCGTTTTTCCTATGCGCACCATTCAACGCTCAGTAGGCTATTTCCCCTGGCGAAAGGGAAAATAATATCAGCAAAGGAATCAATAGATTGTTAGATTTTAGAAGTTAGAGATTAGAATAAATCTTAAGATGTTGACATTCTGCATTTTATAAAAAACACTCCTTTGAACTTAAAGTTCTAATTTACAGAGCTTTGAAAAAGCTTAACGGACTATTGAGGAATTGAAGCATCAATAAAACCGGAGTTTTTATTTCTCTCTGATGTTCCTTTTTCTAATATTTCAGAATTTTAGTGCTTCTGTTGGCATTGTTTCGCAACCATGAACGTACAATCTGGCGGCTGTCCCGGTTATCTGTTCCTCCTGCCAGAAAATCTTCCAAATCATCGGGTTCCCGGATGAGATTTTCCTTTTGAATCCATCCATACCCTTTAACCGAGTTTCGGGCAATCCAAACAAATGACTGTTCGCCGGCCTCCCTGCCTGCGTCAAAGATGACAAAATTACGGGAGACAAAATTCAGGTGCTCCATCATTTTTTCAGCCCTTCGATTGTAGGATTCATGTGGCTCCTCTCCCACACAGGCACCCTGGCACAAGTGCACCGAATAATTAAAACATGCTCCCGATGGTTGTTCCAGCCCACAAAGTCTGCGGCATAATCCGAATTCATCAGCCCAACCCGACAAGGCAACTGCTGCTGCATCTTTTGTCGAAAAAGCATCCAGCGGCTGGTTGATGTTATCTTTTATTCTGTCAATAAAGAACCTCTGGTATCCATTGCGATCCTTGATGGAATAGATGCCCCAGTTAAAAAGAGTACGGCGTCCTGCTCTGTTGAAAAGAGGCTTCTGTTGTTTGATTTCATCCGATTCCATAAGCAGGGCCACCAATTCACTTCCGGTGAGTTCAAAGCTGACATCCACCAATTGTTCTTTTATTCTGAGGTTTCTTTTTCCTTTTGCTGAAAGGTGTGAAAGTACCCGTTTACGGATGTTTTTGCTCTTTCCCACATATATCACATCATTTTCGGCATTGTGAAAATAATAGATACCCGGAGCTTCCGGAAGTTGTCGGATTTTGGCCATCTCCAGATCGGGATGAATGCCTTTGATATCAAGGTCTTGCTCAGCAAGGATGTAGTCTCCCTGCTGTTCAATCAATCGATTCAGTAGCAATGCTGTTGCATGTGCATCTCCCCCGGCCCGGTGCCGGTCAGATAGAGGAATTCCCAAATCATGACAAATATTTCCAAGACTGTATGAGCGATGACCGGGAATGATTTTTCGGGATAACCGAACGGTACAGAGTACTTCGCGCTGATAATTGAATCCCAGAGACTCAAACTCCTTCCTGATAAAGTTGTAATCAAAAGGGGCATTGTGGGCAACGAAGATGGCATCGTCGGTTATTTCAACGATTTTCTTTGCGATTTCGAAGAAACGTGGTGCATCTTCGACCATCTGATTGGTGATGCCGGTCAATTGACTGATATAAGGTGGAATGTGGCATTCCGGATTAACCAGCGAGACAAACTCATCGACAATCTTCTTTCCCTGCATTACAAAAATGGCAATTTCCGTAATGCGGCCAATGCCCGCCTTGCCGCCGGTGGTTTCTACATCAATTACTGCATATTTTGGCAAATCCATGACGCAAATTTATGAAAATCCACTGAACCCTATAATCGGTTGTTTTATTATAAAAATCTTTAGTTTTTTTGCAACTGACCATCAGTTACATCCGAAAAATAGTAGGTTCTGAACCGTGAAAAATGCATTGATTGCTTGCATACAACAGCACTTTAGCCTACTTTTGTATAAAGAACATTGACATAAGAAATGCCACACCGGTATTATTGATTGTTAAACTCAACACTACAATTATACCGAGTAAAACTATCTGGGAAAAGGGCAGGCCTCAACCTTCGGGTTGTCTTCGGACACGGAGGATCCCCGCTTTTCAGGTGTACTCAAATCCTGTCGTCAGGAGTTTAAATAATCCAACCGGTGTGGCGCCTGATTATATGAAAGGTAATCCGTTTATTCGGGTTACCTTTTTTTATTTCAGAAATGTTTGTGATTGGAAATTCGGGATCAGTAATACGTATCGTAATACAATGAAAAAAAGGCTGCAATCAACTATCTTGTAGTTAATTACAGCCTTTAATTTGTGCCCAGAACAGGACTCGAACCTGCACGGCCTTAAGGCCACCAGCCCCTCAAGCTGGCGTGTCTACCGATTTCACCATCTGGGCAGCAGACAAAATAAAAACGAGATTTATCAAATTAAATGATACATACCTCGTTAATAATTCAGAGCGAAAAACGGGACTCGAACCCGCGACCCCGACCTTGGCAAGGTCGTGCTCTACCAACTGAGCTATTTTCGCATTTTTTATAATTACTCATTTTATTGAGCCTGCTGAATATTTTCGGAATCCTTTAATTCCAACAGCGAGTGCAAAGGTATAAAATTTTTGTTTCCACAAAATAGTTTTTCAAATAAAAATATGCTCTGAGATCAGGCAAATAGCCTAATAACCTCATTTTCTGACAAAAAAAATATTGAAAAAAATATTGGCGTCCGGTTAAAAAATTGAGAATGCTTTATCCTGCCCATACATACTTAAAAGACAATCGAGTTTTTTACCATAAAGGACTGTTTTTGTTGTTAACTGCAAAAATAACCTGCTTGTTTCGTTTTTTTAAAAGCATCAAAATGCTATATTCGTTGTAATTTTGTATGAAAAAGCTCTATACTCATGACATTGGGATGATTTTTAATCATAAAAATAAGCTCAAATGCTTTTTTTGGCGTAGAAACAAAAACGACTAATTTAATATACAGTAAAATGGCTGGCATATTTGGATCACTTTTTGGCGGAAAATTTCCGGATACAGTAAAGTATGAAACTCAACGAAATCAACTGCAGGACGATTTTCAACGTTTTAATGAAATAGAATCTTCGGCCTTGTTGCAGCGTTACAGGGAACTCGATCAGGAGATTCATTCCGGAGCGTTTGAAAAACGCGTCAATGACTTAAAGAACAAAAGGTTTAAAGATACGGAAGAATTTAAACATTTGACGCGGTATAAGCAGTTGAGCAAAAGCAATGATATCAAGACATATCTGAAGTTTAAAAGCTCCGGAAAAGCAAAGAAAATTGAAGAAATTCTTGCCTCCGAGCGCTACCAAAGGTTTCTTGAGTTGGAAAAGTTTGTCAACTCACCAGAATTCTTTAAAGAAAAATCAAGTCCCGACTTTAAAAAGTCTGATGCTCACCATAAGTATAAAGAGTATAAGCGACTCAAAAATGACAGTTCTGTTAAATGGACCGTTAAAACCGGGAAATCTTCACAATATCAGATTTATAAAAGGCTTCAGGATAGTGACAGAATCAATGAATACTATAACCTGCAAGCAGCTGTTGAATCATCCGAATTCAAGCAATTCAAGGCTGAAATGGAAGATAAACAACGGTTCAAAAAGTCTGATGAAGCTGCCCTTATTAAAGAATTCGAGGAATTAAAGAAACAACCGGATATTGTATGGTATCACAAGATAAAAGATAAAAACTCATTTGAAGAGCTCAAAAAATGGGAGCTTACCTTTGAAGATAACTTTGACAGTGCCTCTCTTGATACCGAAAAATGGATTACAGGTTACTATTGGGGTAAAGCACTAATGAATGACTCGTATGTTCTCGACGGTGAACACCAGATGTTTAAGGATGAAAACATTGATCTTCGGGACTCTTCGTTGCGCATAAGGGTGCAACAGGAAGCTTCCAAAGGTAAAGTTTGGAATCCAACCTGGGGATTCAGAGAAAAGGAATTTGAATACACTTCAGGAATGATTAGCACCGGTCAAAGTTTCAGGCAGCAATATGGTCGTTTTGAGGCCAAGGTGCGCTTTACGAATACCTTTCCCGTGCTGAATGCTTTCTGGATGGTCGGGGAACGAATGACGCCGCACATTGACATCTTTAAAACCATTTATCCGGGAGGACGGATGGTTGAAGCCGGTATTATCTCTGATGTGCAGGGAAAGGGGATTACAGAGTCAACCAAGAAAGTGAATGGTGCCAAATTTGCCAATAAATATTTTATCTACTCGTTCGACTGGTCCGAAAATGAAATGGTATGGAGTATAAATGGTGTTGAGATCTATCGTCAAACACACAATATTCCGCAGGAGCCAATGTATCTGACTTTCTCTTGTACTTTACCGGAAAATCCGGGTGACAAACACCTCCCCTCCGAAATGGAAGTCGATTGGGTAAAATGTTATCAACGGGTTTAACCGGGTTAGAAATACATAAGACTAAGAACCGTGATGGTAACGAGCATATAGATAATGGTCAGCGGGAAACCAATTTTAAAGAAATCTTTAAAGTTATAGTTTCCCGGGCCATAAACCATCAGGTTGGTTTGATAGCCGATGGGCGTAATAAAATTGGCCGCTGCAGCAAATGAAACCACCAAAGCAAATGGTTCCGGTTCCAGTCCGAGTGTTTTGGCAGCTGTCAGTGAAATTGGAAAAACAATGGCAACTGCTGCTTTATTTGTGATGTAAGCTGCCAGGACTGTAGTCATCAGATAAATTCCAAAAAGCAAGGTAACACGGCCAAATGGCAGAAAAACACTAATAATCAGGTCAGCTACCATATCGGCCACCCCGGTTTTGATCATGGCAGTACCCAAAGCCAGAGACATAGCAATAATAACGGCAAGGTTGTAATCAATACTTTTGGGCATGTCTTTGGGGCTTACAATCTTGAGTGTGGATACCACAATCAGCACCACAAACAAACCGATAAACAAGGGAACGAGCTTTATTGCGGCCAACAGAATGGCAAGCAATGTTCCTCCCAATAAAGTATAGATTTTATATTTTTCGGTACGATTAAACTCCCTGATTTTTGAGATCAGATAAAAATCCTGCTCACTCTCGGCCCGACTGATAAAAGCCTCACCTACCAGGAGCATCAATACGTCGCCGGCCTTAAGTTTGGCTTCATCTATTTTTCCGACTACACGTTCACCATTTCTATGCAGGGCAAGCAGGGCCGAGTCGAAACGTCCTCTGAAATTGACCTCCTTAACTGTTTTTGTAATAAGCGAAGAGTTATGCGAAACAACGACTTCCACCACCTGTGTTTTCTTCAGCTTGGACATCATCCCGACTGATGGCAGAGTCAATCCGCAATTTTCGGATAGCAAACGCACCACATTTTTGTTTTCTCCGGCAAAACGTAATAAATCTCCTTCCTGAAGTCTGAAATTATCCGAAAGCAGTTGGTATATCCTGTTTCCCCTGATGATTTCTATCAGCACCAACCCCTCCATATCGCGGATTTCTGAATCCTCCAGCGTCTTTCCAACCAAGTGACTGTTGCGGCGGACCTCGGCCTCAACCAGGTATTTTCTTTCTGCACTGGAATATTCTTCCATTACACTCTTTCTGTCGGGCAGCAACTTGTACGAATAGAAATAGAGATAAGCCATTCCAATAATCAACATGGGAAAACCAACCCAGAAGAAATCAAACATCCCCAGTGAGGGCATATCCGGAAAAATCTTCTGATCCACAACCATACCATTGACTATGAGGTTTGTGGATGTTCCAATCAGCGTAACACAGCCACCCAAAATTGCGGCATAAGAAAGCGGCATTAGCAATTTGGAGGGGGCGATGTTGTTTCGACGGCTCCATTGGTGCACGTATGGCATCATTACCGCCACCAAAGGTGTATTATTCAAAAAAGCAGAGAACCCTCCCACCCAGATCATCATCCTGGCGAGAAAACCTTTGTATTTCATGGATCGGGGAAATGCTTTTTCAAAAATGGCTTCGATAACAGATGTCTGCCGGATGGTATCGCCCAAAAGCAACAGCATAATTATTACTGCAATTTGTTCGTTGGCAAAACCGGCAAGAATTTCGGATGGTGTCAGGATTTTGAAAATCCCCAGCACCATAATGGCTATAAAGAAGGTAAAAGCTGCCCCCATCAGTTCCCGGTAGAGGGAAATCAGTATAAATGCAAGTACCAGAAATACAAGTATTACATCAAATGTGGGGACACTCATAAAGTCTTGTTTTCTCAGTTTTCAGGGGGTGCAAGTTAAAACTATTTTCGTAAAAATTAACAAATATGTTTTGAAAACCCTCCTCTTTCATGGTTTTGGTTATTAACAAAAACTCTACAACCGAAAAATTTCACATCACGTTCATAATTGCTACTTTTGGTCATTGAATGGTGATGGCAAGCATCACAGATTGAGTTTTTATTTGTTTTGAGCAACGTCCGGCAAAAGGAAACAGAATGTTTTAATAGCTTGTTTGTCATGATTTTACCGGACAACATCTAAATGTAAGGAACCAATGCAGGAAAAGAAAGAAGCCTTTGGCCGATTGCTTGAAGTAATGGACGAATTGCGTGAAAAATGTCCATGGGATAGAAAACAGACCAACGAATCGTTGCGGACACTGACTATTGAGGAGACTTATGAATTGGCAGACGCCTTATTGGATGGCTCTCAGGATGCCATACGCAAAGAACTTGGTGATTTGTTGCTTCATATAGTTTTTTATTCAAAAATTGGTGAGGAAAAGGAGGCCTTTTCAATCAAAGAGGTGATTGATTCACTTATTGAAAAATTGATTTACCGCCATCCGCACATTTTCGGAGAAACAAAGGTAAAAGATGCCCGTGAAGTTGAACAAAACTGGGAGGCACTTAAGCTAAAGGAAAAAGACGGGAATCGTTCCGTATTGGCAGGAGTACCCAAATCGTTGCCTGCCATGGTAAAAGCCAACCGCATTCAGGATAAAGCCAGAGGCATGGGGTTTGACTGGGAAAAACGTGAACAGGTATGGGAGAAAGTCCAGGAAGAACTGGAGGAACTGAAGGTCGAAATGCTTAAAAACGATCAGGATGCCATAGAGGATGAGTTTGGAGATCTGTTCTTTTCATTGATCAATGCCGCCAGGCTCTACGGAGTGAATCCAGAAAACGCACTTGAACGCACCAATCAGAAATTTATTAAACGTTTTAATTATCTGGAACGAAAAACCATAAAACAGGGCATTGACCTGAAAGGACTTTCGCTGGCCGAAATGGATGAAATCTGGAACGAGGCGAAGCGGGAAGAGTTTTGAGGTTTGGGTTCTGAGCTTTGAGACTTATAACAGACTAATGGTAAGCGATGGTTTGTCAAACACTTTCTTACACCCAAATAAGTTACTGAAAGTCAACTTTTATACCCTCTAACCAGGAGGACTTATTTCGTGAAAAGAGTTAATTCAAGTTGCTGCCATTGACAATTGAATACAAAAATTTTGTGTCAGGCTTTCCCTGCTTTGATCATGACGTCAGCAGCGTCTTGCCCCATGCTCAAGGCTCTCTGCTCTAACAAAACACCCTGTCACATGGTCATTTACCATTCCAGTGGCTTGCATATGGGCATATACAATGGTACTTCCAACAAATTTAAAACCTCTTCTTTTAAGATCTTTACTAATCTTATCTGATAGCGGTGTTGAAGCAGGAATCTCCTCCATGGCTTTAAAATGGTTTACAACAGGTGTACCATCAACAAATCCCCAAATATACTTGCTGAAGGAGCCGAACTCTTCCCGCACTCGCAGAAATGCCTGTGCATTGGTCACGGCTGCTCTTATTTTTAACCGATTACGAATAATTCCTTCATTCTCCATGAGCCGGTTAAAATCATCTTCATTGTATCGGGCAATTTTATGAAAATCAAACTGATCAAAAGCTCTTCTGAAATTTTCGCGTTTGCGAAGTATGGTAATCCAACTCAATCCGGCCTGAAACCCTTCCAAAATAAGAAACTCAAAAAGTGTTTCATCATCAAACACCGGCCTGCCCCATTCTTCATCATGGTATTTCACATAAAGCGGATCGTCTCCGCACCATTGACAACGTTTAAGATTTTTTTCAGACATACTACTAAATTGTTATTTATCCTATCATCAATCGGGCATTGGGATATCGGTAGGCTCCGGAAACAATTCTCCGGCTAAAAATCACCACCATGGTCAATGAGCCTATTCGACCGACAAACATAGACGTAACCAGAATAATTTTGCCTGCCACAGATAATTCTCCCGTAATTCCCAGTGAAAGCCCAACTGTCCCCATTGCCGATATCTGTTCAAATAGAAGTGCCCGAAATGAGAACTCCGGATTGGTAATTGCCAGTAAAATGGTAAAGATAAAAAGAAAGGTAAGAGCAACTGCAATAATTGCGTACGTTTTATTGACCGAGGCCCACTGAATGTTTCTTTTATAGACTTCAACATGCTCACGGCCTCTGATATTGGCCCATGCAGCTTTCAGAGCTACTGCAAATGTGGTGGTTTTTATGCCGCCCCCTGTGGAACCAGGGCTGGCGCCAACAAACATAAAAAGCATGAAAAACAGAAGTGTCGGAGTTGTCAGAAGAGAGGTATCAACCGTATTAAAACCAGCAGTTCGCGTAGTGGCTGACTGAAAAAAAGAGGCTACAACCTTACCCGCAAATGAATGATCTTTTAATGTGTTGTCGTATTCAAAGATAAAGAACAATGCTGCTCCCAAAGCCAGCATCCAGCAGGTAATGGTTAAGACAACCCGGGAGTTAACCGTTAGTTTTCGCCAATATCCTTTGGGGCTTCTGCGATGAGTGGGATTTGTAAATACATCCTGAAGTACAATAAATCCAAGTCCTCCAACCACAATTAAAATCATAATTACAAGTTGTGCACCGTACTGAAAGCGAATGGGCGCCTCAAATAAACCGTTGGTAAAAAGTGAGAATCCCGCATTGTTAAAGGCAGAGACGGAATGGAAAACAGAATAAAAAATGCGATCAACAGTATCCTGGAAACCAAATTGATTGCCCCATAAGAAGTACAACAAAACTGCTCCTGCAATTTCAAAACTTAAACTGTAAAATATTACCTTTCGCAAAATTCCCGTCAAACTTCCAATATGTTCTGTATCCAGTACATCCTTCAGCAAGCTTGATGTGTATAAGCTACCGCTTTTTCGGTAAAAAGAACCAATAAAAGTGGCAATGGTAAGCATATTGAGACCGCCAAGTTGAAAAAGCAGCATAATAATTAACTGTCCCCTGAAAGTAAAAAAAGTAGCAGTATCCTGAACAATCAGACCGGTAACACAGCTAGCGCTGGCAGAGGTAAACAGTGCATCAACCCAGGATATGGTTCCGTATGTCATTTCAGGCATTTTGAGTAACACAGTTCCCAACAGAATAAGTATGAGAAAAGAGAGTGCCAGAAATGCCCCGGGACTAATATGAAGTTTGCGCATATTGATTGATGCACGACCTGTTTCGCGGAGAACTACAATCCAGAAAACACCCTGAACCAGTATGAAATACCCGTGAGGCGACAACCCGGCCAACAGGGATAAGTGAAACAACCAGGCTTTGCCAAAAATAAAGAATACCAATGATTCACTAAGAATCAGAAGCATAATAAAGCTTTCCCATATGTTTTTTTTCAAAAACTTTTGGGGATTAAAATCAAAAAATACCCGAAAGCAGAACTGTAAAAGAAAGAAATCCAGAACTCTGTGAAGTTGAAATATAAGATCTTCAGTAATTGTATCGTCGGGCGAAAATCCAAAGAAGCGAATGATGAAATAAAGGCCTGTCAAAGCGGCAATTACAGACAAGACATTCATGACGCGGAAAAAATTTGTCCTGATATCGAACAGGAAAATATTTATTCGCTCGCGCAGATTTCTTAACTGCCCCATTTACTTATTTATTTCAATGAATCGTTCCACATGAACTCTTTTGCCAAAAAGAACCAGAGAATCGTTTTCCCTTATCAGACTTTCTCCTCTAGGTATCCCATAAATGTGTTGTTCACGCACCATTTCGCCATCTCTTTCCACTTCCACGCTTCTTTTCATGGTAATGAGATTGAGATGATAGCGCCGTCGAAGCGCAATGTCTATGAGTGATCGCCCAATTACATCGGGTGGCGCAGCCACTTCCATGATGCAAAATTCGTCCGGCAGATCCAAATATGAAACAATAGAGGGATTTATAAGTCTTTCTGCAACGTTTATTCCAACTTCATCTTCGGGTGAAAGAATCTCTTTAACACCGATTTTTTCGAGAATAACCCTCTGATTCTTTCCTCTGGCGCGAGCCATTATTCTTTTTACACCGATGTCCATCAATAGTGTAGTGCAGAGCAATAGTTGTTCAAAGTCCTCGCCAATGGCTACAACCACCGCATCAAAATCAAGAATACCTTGTGATAGTAAGGTTCTTTTATCTGTGGCATCCATTGCCACCGCGAGCGCTACACGATTGCTCATTTCTTCAATAATATGCTCACTGCGATCGATGGCCATAACTTCGGCCCCTTTTTTTGTCAGTGACTTAGCAATGGCCATCCCAAACTGGCCCATTCCTATAACGGCTATTTTCTGCGCCATATATGATTTAGATTAGAGGAACGAAAGTATCAAAAAATACTACAAAGTGCAATTGGGAATCTATCTTGAAGAATGATTTTTCTTCCTTGTTGTAACTAAAATTGAAGATTTGTTCTATATTTCCGAAATAAACCTCAATTAAAAAACTTATGGGATCGGACATTACCACCAATACTGCCCGGCGCTTTGGAACCGCCCCGGTTTTCATCACTGCCATATCAACTATTTTAGGGGCCATATTATTTCTTCGTTTTGGTTATGCCGTTGGAACCATCGGTTTTACCGGCAGTTTGTTATTGGTCATTCTCGGACATTTAATAACCATTCCTACTGCTTTGGCGATTTCTGAGTTATCGACCAATACCCGGGTGGAAGGAGGTGGAGAATATTATATTATTTCCCGTTCCTTCGGACTTAACATTGGGGCAACCATCGGCATCGCGCTGTTTTTGTCGCAGGCAATCAGTATTGCTTTCTATATTATTGCGTTTACCGAAACTTTTGAAATGCTTTTTCAGTGGTGGGCTACACAGTATGGCTGGGAATTGCCACGTCAGGTAATTAGTCTTCCTGTATTACTGATTCTTGCCATTCTGATCATCCGCAAAGGCGCCAATATGGGGATTGGACTTTTGTATGGAGTGGCAGGCATATTGTTTTTGTCACTCATAATGTTTTTTCTGGGAGCCGGAGAACCGGAGCTTGTAACCGGGGATCATTTCAGTTCCAATTTCAGTTTTTCAAACAGTCAGGAGTTTTTCACGGTGTTTGCCATTTGTTTTCCTGCTTTTACAGGGATGACCGCCGGTGTTGGTCTCAGCGGAGATCTTAAAAATCCCGGGAAATCGCTCCCTATAGGTACGATGACGGCAACCATTTCAGGAATGTTGGTTTATATACTGGTAATATGGAAAATGTCTGCCTCGGTATCCACGGAAGCATTACTTTCCAATCAGTTAATCATGTCACAAATCGCGGTTGGAGGAAGTATTTTTGTACTCATGGGGCTTGCAGCTTCTACCCTTTCATCGGCATTAGGTTCAGTATTGGTAGCTCCCCGTACTTTGCAGGCTCTGGCAGGTGATAAAAGTTTCCCGCTGCCTGGAATCAATAGAAAACTGGCAAAAGGGAAAGGTGTTACCAATGAGCCCCGCAATGCTTCAGTGGTGGCATTTCTCATTGCATTTGTGTTTGTGGGAATGGGAAATGTAGATGCTGTTGCAGAAGTGATATCCATGTTTTTTCTTATTACCTACGGATCGCTCTGTCTCATCAGCTTTCTGAACCATTGGGGCTCTAGTCCTTCTTACCGACCCAGATTCAGATCGAAATGGTATTTTTCATTGATTGGCTTTCTTTTATCAGTGTGGGTCATGTTTATGATTAATCCGCTCTATACAATTGTTGCTTACTCCCTGATTACCTTAATCTACCTGCTTATTGAGCATTACAATAAAGACAGAAAAGGACTTGTTAATCTGTTTAAAGGAGCTTTATTTCAGTTAAACCGCAAACTTCAGGTTTATATGCAGAAAAATCAAAGTCCTGTTGAAAGTGAAGAGTGGCGTCCGGCAGCAGTATGTATCTCCGCAAATTCATTTGAGCGCGAAAAGATTTTCGACTTGATGAACTGGATCTCTTATCGCCATGGTTTTGGGACTTACTTTCATTTTATAGAAGATTATTTCAGTCGTCAGAGCTTTTTGGCCTCCAGAGAAATCATGCATCAGTTGGTTGAAATACAAAAGGAAGAAGAAAGCACCTTATACATCGACACCATGATTTCTCCATCTTATACTTCAGCCATCGCCCAGATTATTCAGGCTCCCAGCATTTCGGGAATGGAAAACAATATGGTTGTATTTGAGTATGATAAAAACGAACCTGAAGAGGTGGAACGCATCATCACCAATATAGCCCTTACCAAAGCTGGTAATTTCGATGTCTGCGTCTATGGAATGGGACAATCGGCAACCCGGTTCCGAAATGGCATTCATGTGTGGATTAGACCGGTGGACTATCTCAACGCCAACCTGATGATTCTGCTTGGTTACATTATACTTGCACATCCCGACTGGCAGAAAAGTAAAATAAAGATTTTCAGTATTTGTGCACCGGAGCAGGTAGAGCAAACCAGAGCACAGCTGAATCACCTTGTTGAAGAAGGACGCTTACCTATTACTCTCTCAAATATTGAGATAGTACCGGCTACAGAAAACAGAGCAGTTCACGAAATTGTGGAAGAGAAATCAAAACGAGCGGGCCTGACAATAATCGGATTTAGAGAAGAACACATTAAACGCCGGGGAGCAGAATATTTCAACGATTTTTCCAATTTGGATGATGTATTATTTGTAAATGCCTCACAGGCCAGGACTATTGTGGAAAAAGAGGATTAAAAGGGCCGATATCTAATTAACAAAGGATTACCCCCCCCGGGTATAGCACCCGGGGGGGTAAACTCCCTCCTGCTGGGAGGCTCAAATTGCTATATCCGCATCAGGCTCCAAGCGTTGCCACCATCACGGCCTTGATGGTATGCATGCGATTTTCAGCCTGATCAAAGACAATAGATGCCGGAGATTCAAAAACTTCTTCGGTTACTTCCAGTCCGTCCAGTCCGAATTTCTGGAAGATCTCCTCTCCTACCTTTGTTTCCCGGTTGTGAAATGCCGGAAGACAATGCAAAAACCTGCAGGAAGGATTACCTGTTAGTTCCATTGTTTTGGCGTTGATCTGATAAGGTTTCAACAGATCTATCCGTTCTTTCCAGGCATCATCGCCCTCTCCCATTGACACCCAGACATCCGTATAGAGAAAATCACATCCTGAAACTCCTTCTTCCACTTTATCGGTAATGGTAATTTGGGCTCCGGTTTCTTCAGCAATCTGCCGGCATTGAGCCACCAGTTCTGCATCGGGCTGCAGAGATTCAGGGCCTACAATACGTACATCCATGCCCATTTTAGCTCCTCCAACAAGGAGCGAGTTGGCCATATTATTACGCGCATCTCCCAGATAAGCAAAGGAAACCTGATTTAAGGGTACATTCGAATGCTCTTTCATGGTCAAAAAATCCGCAAGAATCTGAGTTGGATGGAATTCATCGGTAAGACCATTCCAGACAGGCACACCGGAATATTCAGCCAGTTCTTCCACTATTTGTTGTCCAAATCCGCGGTATTCGATACCATCATACATTCGTCCAAGAACACGAGCAGTATCTTTCATGGATTCCTTATGCCCGATCTGCGAACCGGAAGGTCCGAGATAAGTAACATGGGCTCCCTGGTCATGTGCTGCCACTTCAAAAGCACAGCGGGTCCGCGTGGAGGATTTTTCGAAAATCAGAGCGATATTTTTTCCTGAAAGCCGTTGCTGTTCGGTGCCGGAATATTTGGCAGCCTTGAGTTGTTCAGCCAAATCAAGCAAAAAATGTATCTCCTTTGGTGAAAAATCCAGTAATTTTAAAAATGATCGGTTTTTTAAATTAAAAGCCATTGTATTTATTTTAAGTGTTCATTTTTCCGTTATCCCCTACCCCTCTACCTTAATCTTAACCTCTACCTTAGTCTTAACCTCAGCCTTAGCCTCAATCATACTTATGTAAATCCTTCACATCGTATTCCATGGTAATTTTAGTACCAAAGGATTTGTCTTCCAATTTTTTTGACTCTGTAATAATACTTTGACGCCCTCCTTTTTCAATAAAAGACAAAGCAGCCCTGATTTTAGGAGCCATATTACCTTCACCGAAGGTTCCTGCCTCAAGATATTTCAACGTATCCGTATGATTCAAAAATTCCAGTTTTTGTTCATTGGTTTCTCCATAATTAAGATAGACAAACGGTACATCCGTAAGAACATAAAATTCATCCGCTTTAATTTGTGTAGCCAGGATAGAACTTGCCAAATCTTTATCCACAACAGCTTCGGATGGGCGTACAAGTCCTTCGTCATCGGTATAAACGGGGATTCCGCCTCCCCCAACTGCAATAACAATAGTCCCCGCGCGGGCGTTACTCTCCACCACTTCACAATTCATTATGGATTTGGGTTCTGGAGAAGGAACAACTCTGCGATACCCGTCCTTGTTCTTCTTTTCCTCTTTAAAGATCCACCCTTTCTCTTTATTAAGCCGGTCTGCTTCTTCCTTTGTCATCATCTTTCCAATCCGTTTGGTCGGATTGTTAAATGCTGAATCGTTCGGATCCACCTCCGTCAGGGTCATTAATGTTAAAACATTTCTTTTAAGATTGTGTTTACGCAAAACATTCATCAGGCAACGTTCAATCATATACCCAATCCCTCCCTGACTGTCAGCAACACATATATCCAGGGGCATTTGCGGAACTCCGTACTGATTTTCTCCTGCATCGTTGCGCAACAGAATATTTCCCACCTGGGGGCCGTTTCCATGAGTAAAAACCAGATTATATCCCTCTTTAACAAGAAAAATAAGATTCTCAAGTGTTTCGGTGGTGTTGGCTTCCTGCTCTTCAATCGTCCCGGACTGATTGTTTCTCAGCAGTGCATTGCCACCCAGGGCAATTACAGCAAGTTTGGTCATAGTTTAGATTTTGTCTTATTTAGAACACTATTTTCGCTAAAAAAAGAAGGTTTAACAATGACCTTTATCAATAAATCCGGATAGTTCTATGCCTGCTCCTTTTTGACGAGTTACCGGAATGGAAAGACAAGCGCTTGTTGATTTTCTGATTTTTGCGTTATTTTTGAAAAGTACTAGCTATTTATACCATACATAGATAATCCATTTTATGAAGCAACGTCCACGTTTTATTTTAGAATCCCTTTCTCTCTGTGCTCTGTTCGTGTTTCTGATTATTGCAGGATGTAAGCAACAACCAAAACAAAAAACACCTGTGGTTTCACAAGGTGTGGTAAATTATTCCATTTCTTATTCGCCCGAAATAAAAGCAAAGAGCTATTCTTTTTTGCTCCCCGAAGAGATGCAATATTTTTTCCGAACCGGGCAGGAACGGATTTCATTTGCCGGAGATTTAGGGATTTACACATTGGACTTTATATCCAATCATCAAACCGACAGCAGTGCAACCCTGTTAAAGATCATCAACAAAAAAATGTATGTCCCGGCATCTGAGAGCAATGAACTTTTCATTTTTCAGCAGCTAAAAGAAGGGAAAGTGGTGTTTGAAAAAGATACCACTCGTAATATCTTAGGTTATCGGGCACAAAAAGCTATAATTAAATTACCCAAAGAAAACAACGAAATCATTGTTTGGTACACACCTGAAATAGCCACCCCTACCACCAATAAAAACACTCCTTTTGCAAAAATTCCGGGTGTTATGCTTGAATATGCCATTTATTTTAATGATGTGTTATTTACACTGACCCCCATTTCTGTGATCGGTGATACACTTCCTGAGTCTATATTTGAAGTTCCGGGAGATTATCAGACATCAACAATTCAGGAAATTGAACAAACCATCTCAACAATAATCAAAAAATAAAACAATTAATAATGCTTTTAGCCGTTGAATTTTCGCCCACCTTTATGCATCAGGTTAAACTTTATTTCTCGTAATAGCTTAAAAGGCCCGTTCAATTATTATTTTTGCAGGAGGAAAACCAATTTTACATCATGAGTAACGGCAAAAAGACAACAAAAAGGAAAAGAAGTCAAAAATCAGGTCTCTCCAAATGGGAAACCAATCTGAAGAATTTCAAATTTAGATTTATCTCAGGTCTGTTGCTGGTAGCACTTTCGTTTTACCTGGCCCTGGCCTTTATGTCGTTCTTCTTTACCGGTTTTGCAGACAGAAGTAAATTTGATATTGCCTTTTGGGATTTCATTAAAAACGCTGAAATAACTGTAGAGAACTGGACCGGTAAATTCGGAGCCTGGCTGGCAGACACTTTTATTAACGACTGGTTTGGGGTTGCTTCCACATCGGTAGTTGTTTTGTTGTTTATGACAGGTATCAAACTGGTGGGAGCAAAAATCATGAAACTCTCCACTGCTTTTGCTAATGCAGCACTTATTACCATTTGGATTTCACTGACCCTCGGTTTCTTTTTCATCGATTCGGTAAATGACCGATATTTGCTGCTGGGGGGTGCACATGGATATTTCCTGAGCACCTGGTTACAGGCCGCAATCGGATGGGCAGGAACCTTTATTCTTATTGTGGTTTCTCTTTTTGCTTATTTATCATTTAGTTTCGATTGGTTTATTGGCTTTGTCTCCCGCCCCTTTCACAAAAAGGAAGCAACCAAGGAGACCCAGATGGAACCTGAGAATCAAAAAGATGAGGAGATACCTAAAGACTCAGTTTCGGCTGCAGAGACAGAAAAACATCAATCCGACAAACCTTTGGATGAAGATTTATCTCTCGAGCGGGCGGTTAGTGGTCTTTCAGATGTTTCAACCCCGGTGAAACAAAATCCGGAAGCAACCGGCAATGCCTCTGATCATCAGGCTAAAGAAGTTCATGATGAGGAAATACTGGAAATGGACTTTAAGCCCGAGAATACCGATAAATCACTGGAACATGACGGAGATGAAGATCTGGAGCTGAAAATTGAAAAAGCGGCCCGGGAAGAGATGATGGAGCACAATGAAGATCAGCCATTGGGTGATTATGATCCGACGCTGGATTTGTCCTCTTATAAACTGCCCACTTTTGATTTGCTGGATGACCATGAAGCCGGTTCTGGCCAGGTGGGTGAAGAGGAGCTGATCTCTAATAAAAACAAGATTGTTAAAACACTGGAAGATTACAAAATACAAATTAAGAGTATTAAAGCAACAGTCGGTCCGACTATTACCTTATATGAAATAGTTCCTGCACCCGGAGTTCGCATTTCAAAAATAAAAAACCTGGAGGACGACATCGCACTTTCACTCGCAGCACTCGGAATCCGGATTATTGCCCCAATTCCCGGACGGGGAACCATCGGTATTGAAGTGCCTAATTCAGAACCGGAGATCGTATCCATGCGGTCAATAATTACCTCCCGTAAATTCCAGAACAGTAAGTTTGAACTACCCATTGCCTTTGGTAAGACCATCAGCAACGAGACTTACATGATTGACCTGACCAAAGCTCCCCACATGTTGGTGGCCGGAGCAACAGGTCAGGGTAAATCGGTGGGGCTAAATGCGATTATCACCTCCTTGCTGTACAAGAAACATCCTTCGCAGCTTAAATTTGTATTGGTTGACCCCAAAAAGGTGGAATTGAACATCTACAGTAAAATTGAGAAACATTTCCTGGCCAAGTTGCCCGATGAGGAGGAATCGATTATTACCGATGTGCAACGCGTTGTAGCAACCCTTCACTCCCTTACCATAGAGATGGATCAACGCTATGACCTGCTGAAAAAGGCTCATGCCCGAAATATGAAAGAGTACAACCACAAATTTGTGAAACGTCAGCTCAATCCTGAAAAAGGGCATCGTTTCCTCCCCTATATTGTGGTAATTATTGATGAGTTTGCAGATCTGATTATGACAGCCGGTAAGGATGTAGAGATGCCTATCGCCCGTATAGCCCAGCTTGCCAGAGCTGTGGGGATACATATGATTATTGCCACGCAGCGTCCTTCCACCAATATTATTACCGGGGTTATTAAGGCCAACTTCCCTACCCGGGTAGCCTTTAAGGTAGCTTCGATGATCGATAGTCGCACAATTCTGGATTCTCCGGGAGCCAATCAGCTGATTGGTCGCGGAGATATGCTCATTACCCAGGGAAGTGACCTGATTCGTGTGCAATGTGCCTTTGTGGACACCCCTGAGGTGGAGAAAATTAATGATTATGTAGGTGCTCAACAAGGATATCCTTCTGCCATGATATTACCCGAATACACCGGTGGAGACAGCGAAGGAGCCGAGCCCGGAGAGGTTGATTTATCCAAGCGTGATTCGATGTTTGAAGAGGCTGCAAAAGTAGTGGTAGCCAATCAATCCGGTTCCACCTCTCTTATCCAGCGACGATTTTCCATTGGATACAACCGGGCAGGACGTATCATTGATCAGTTGGAGGCTGCCGGTGTGGTCGGTCCTTTCGAAGGAAGCAAGGCCCGCCAGGTTCTGATTCCCGATGAATACCAATTGGAGAAACTTTTTGATAATATAAAGTAGTTTGGAACGGAAATTGAATGTCAGACAGAAAAAGACAATATACAATGAAGAAGTTTATTAAATTGCTAAGCATTACCCTGTTATTTACGAGTGCAACCCTCCAGGCGCAAAGCCCTGAGGTATTGAAAGCCAAAGAGATTCTGGACAAGGTCTCGGAAGTGACCAAATCTTACAGTTCCATCAAAGCTGATTTTACTTTTACACTTGAGAACAAACAAGCCGACATAGAGGATAGTTACGATGGAACTATTTTGATTTCGGGAAATAAGTATAAGGCCGATGTCATGAATGCCGAAAGTTATTTTGACGGGGAAACACTTTGGACCTATCTTACCGAAGTTGGAGAAGTGAATATATCAACTCCTGATCCCAACGATGAAATGTCTTTAAGTCCTTCCAATATTTTCAGTATTCATGAGGATGGTTTCAGGTATATTTTTGCAGGAGAAGAGGTAAGTGACGGAAAACAAATTCAGATTGTGGATCTGTTTCCTGAAGACAGAAACAAGCCTTTTTCGCGCATCAAATTGTATGTAAACAAGGCCAACAATCACATATCCAAAATCATGCAGATTGGCAAGGACGGAAACAATTATATTATTGAAATAAACAAAATGGAAACCAATGTTCCGGCTGAGGAGTCACAATTTGTTTTCAATACTGAAGAGCACCCAGATGTGGATGTAATAGATCTGCGATAAAATATTTCAGAATTTGCGATATAAGGCTGTTGTGTTAATTTTGCCATTTCACAACAGCCTTTTTTATGTCAAAACTTATATGTCTTTGCAACAGAGTGAGCGAAGAAACCATTAAAAAGATAATTGTCCGGCACCCGGAGGCAACCCTTCAGGATGTGATAAATAAAACAGGAGCATCCACTTCATGTGGTCGTTGCAGAACGGAATTGGAAGCAGTTTTTCAAAAACTGACTGAAAATTCTTCGGACAAAAATAAAAGTGCTCAACTAACGCTTCCGTTTGACTTCCCGGGTAATTAAAAAAAGCTTATATAGTGTTAAGGATATTCTACCGTCAAAAAAAGAGACCTCCGGAAGTCCGAAAGTCTCTTTATCAATCAACCAATTACTAAAAAGGATATTTATTACATAGTGCTTACCCGAAAAGTCCAATTTCTGCGTTACGTCCTTTCTGAAAACAGTTATTTACGAAAGTAAACGCCTTGATTTTCAAAAAGGACAAGCCTTGAACTTTTCGCATCAAGCACTTAAAAAAAACTCAGTTTTCTTGCTGGCACTACATCAGGAAACTAAGCATAATACCTGCCGCAACTGCAGAGCCAATCACTCCGGATACGTTGGGAGCCATGGCATGCATCAACAGGTGGTTGGAAGGATCACTTTTCAGTCCTTCATGCTGAACAACCCTAGCACTGTCGGGAACTGCAGAAACGCCTGCTGCTCCAATCAAAGGATTGATCTTGTTCTCCTTTTTCAGGAATAAATTCATGATTTTTGCAAAAAGCAACCCTCCTGCGGTGGCTACAATAAATGAAGCAGCACCCAGCACAAAAATCATCATCGACTCTTTTGTCAGAAATACGCTTGCCTGAGTTGAAGCACCAACGGTCAATCCCAGCAAAATGGTCACGATATCAATCAGTTTAGTACGGGCAGTTTCGGCCAAACGATCTGTAACACCACACTCTTTCATCAGGTTTCCAAAAAAGAGCATTCCCAGCAAAGGCAATGCAGTAGGGGAAATAAAGAGCGTCAAGATCATTCCAATGAGCGGGAACAAAATCTTTTCAGTCTTAGAAACAGCTCTGGGAGGTTTCATTTTTATCAGTCGTTCTTTTTTGGTGATCATCAATTTCATAATAGGAGGCTGAATAACCGGCACCAAAGCCATATATGAGTAGGCAGCAATGGCAATACTACCAATCAGTTCGGGAGCAAGTTTGGAAGATGCAAAAATTGCTGTGGGTCCGTCGGCGCCACCAATAATGGAAATAGCACCAGCCTGATGAATTTCAAATCCAAGCGCCATCGCACCGATAAAAGTTCCGAAAACACCAATTTGGGCAGCAGCCCCGAGAAGCATCAGTCGCGGATTAGAAATAAGAGAGGAAAAATCGGTCATTGCCCCAATCCCAAGAAATATCAGAGGCGGATATATTCCCTTTACCACTCCGAAATAAAGGTAATTGAGCACTGAACCATCTTCGTAGATACCAATCTGAAACCCTTCAATAAAGGGGATATTACCAAGAATAATACCTGTGCCAATAGGGACAAGCAACAGAGGTTCGTAGTTGAATTGAATAGCCAGGAAAATAAAAAACAATCCGACAAGAAGCATAACGATATTTCCAATGGTAATATTGGAAAAACCGGTATATTGCCAAAAAGTACTCATTCCCCTTGACAACGCACTGCCACTATCTGTACCACCTTGTATTACATCTTGGGCAGATGCATCTCCTCCGGTAAGCACTGAAACCATGAATAGCAGTCCGAGAACGGTAAATATTGTAACAAATTTTCTCACTTTAAGAATATTTGAAGGAAGCCGTTAAAAAAAGCTCCGGTGATTAAACAATAGAGATAAAAAACACTATTCAAGAACGATTAAAACGTCGCTTTGCAGCACCGAATCCCCTTCTTTCACTTTTACCTCTTTCACTGTTCCATCCTTATCGGCCATTACATTGTTTTCCATTTTCATAGCTTCCATAATTAACAATGTATCGCCTTTTTTTACCTCGTCGCCCACTTTTGTAAGCATCTTGAAAATACTTCCGGGCAGCGGAGCCAAAACCTGATGATCTCCGGTTGAGGGCTTTTTCACGATGTGCCCCTCTCCCGGCTTTGGCTTGACTTCCTGTCTCACCAATTTTGGTGTTTTTACTTTTCTCACCTCCTGCTCCAACTCAACAGAATAAGGTGTTCCGTTCACTTCCACAGAGGCGATATTGTCATCAATGTCTTTGATGTGAACGTGATATTTATTTCCATTAATGGAAAAATCAAACTTTTTCATGTTACACTAGTTTATTAAAAGGTCAGGTGGAATAATATCTGTAAGCATCAGTGTGTTGTATTTCTGATGCTTACAGATTTATATCCTTTTGATTAATTGATTAGCCGAGTGCAATCATCCTACCTGTGGGTAGTTGGTAACACATTGTTGATGTTGTAAATTTTTGAACTCCAGGGAGAATATCTTCTTTCCACCCGCTTGATGGTAATGATTTTACTCTCATCGTCATGAAGATCCGAAAAATACAAACTTAATGCTGTACCAATTGCAGCATTTACCTCGCCGGCAATAAAAGGCTCATCACCTTCAGTGCGCTCTACGTATTTGCCTTCTTTCTTCAATCTGCGCTTCAGTTGCATATTCAGCATCTTAGGCATAAATTTGAAAACAAAAATGAGTAGAATCAAGGCTGTAAAAACGACTGAATATCCAACTGCGGTGATTACCCAAATTTGCGGCCAGTTTACTGCATCTAATAAATAGGACATAATTTAGTCTTTTTACAAAGGAATATTACTGTGTTTTTTAGGAGGATTTGTCAGCTTTTTAGTCTGCAAACTCTGGAATCCCCTGATTACACGAAAACGTGTATTTCGTGGCTCGATAACATCGTCGATGTATCCGTATGAGGCAGCCTGATAGGGGTTGGCAAACTTCTCCTTGTATTCTTCTTCTTTTTTGGCAACGAATTTTTTCTTTTCCTCAGGATCGGTAATGTCTTTCATTGCACGTCCTTCCAGTACTTCAATAGCTCCGGAAGCTCCCATTACTGCAATCTCGGCTGTAGGCCATGCATAGTTCAGGTCACCCCGCAACTGCTTACAACTCATCACGTCATGAGCTCCACCATAAGATTTACGAAGCGTAATGGTTACTTTTGGAACAGTTGCCTCTCCATAAGCAAACATTAGTTTTGCTCCATGGGTGATAATTCCTGCATATTCCTGACCGCTGCCGGGAAGGAATCCGGGAACATCAACCAAAGTAAGAACAGGAATGTTGAAAGCATCACAGAAGCGAACAAAACGAGCTGCTTTGCGCGATGCATCAGTGTCAAGCACACCTGCCAGAAAGTTGGGCTGATTGGCTACCACACCTACCGAAGCACCTCCCATACGACAGAAACCAACAATGATATTCTTGGCATAATTGCGGTGCACTTCAAGAAATTCTCCGTCATCCACAATAGTGTAAATCACCTCTTTCATATCATAAGGCTGGTTGGGGTTGTCGGGAATAATTTCGTTCAGAGAATCATCCAGACGATCGATGGGATCAGTACATTCAGCCAAAGGAGGCTCTTCCAGGTTGTTTTGCGGAAGGTAAGAAAGCAATTTACGCATCAGCATAATTCCCTCTTCCTCATTCTCCAATTCGAAGTGTGAAACACCTGATTTGGTGGAGTGAACACGGGCACCACCAAGATCCTCAACAGAAATATCTTCACCGGTAACAGTTTTCACAACCTTTGGACCGGTTACAAACATATAGCTGGACTCCTCAGTCATCATGATAAAGTCGGTAAGTGCAGGAGAATAAACGGCTCCACCGGCACATGGGCCGAAAATGGCAGATATCTGAGGAATCACACCTGAGGCAAGAATGTTGCGCTCAAAAATCTCAGCGTATCCGGCTAGGGAGGTAACACCTTCCTGAATACGAGCACCACCACTATCGTTGATGCCAATAACGGGCGCACCAACTTTCATGGCCTGATCCATCACTTTGCAAATTTTCTGAGCAAAAGTTTCGGATAAGGAACCACCAAAAACGGTAAAATCCTGTGCAAAAACATAAACCACGCGGCCATCAATGGTACCATGACCGGTTACCACGCCATCACCCATGATTTTGTTTTTTTCCATTCCGAAGTTGGTACAACGGTGCGTTACAAACATATCGAATTCCTCGAAACTACCATCATCCAAAAGCATTTCAATGCGCTCACGAGCAGTAAACTTACCTTTGGCATGCTGCGCTTCAATACGCTTCTCTCCACCACCCAGTCGCGCCTTATTGCGCAACTCAATTAATTGCTTGACTTTATCCTGATTTGACATATTAAATATTGTTTTAAAGTTTCGTCTATTATATTTCCCTGATCCCAAAGTTGCTATTTAGGAGCTTCGCAAAGTTCAGTCAATACCCCAAAAGTCGATTTTGGATGTAGAAAAGCAATGTTCAGGCCCTCAGCTCCTTTTCTGGATTGTTTGTCAATCAATCTGACACCGGCCTCTTCTGCTGCTTTCAATTTATCATTCAGTCCGTCCACGGCAAATGCCATGTGGTGAATACCTTCACCTTTTTTCTCAATAAACTTACCAATAGGCCCTTCAGCATCAGTGGATTCCAATAATTCAATCTTGGTGTCACCAACCTTGAAAAAAGCGGTTTTTACTTTCTGATCGGTAACCTCTTCAACGGCATAGCACTCAAGACCAAATACCTTTTCGTAAAAAGGAATGGCATCGTCCAGGCTCTTTACTGCAATTCCAATGTGTTCAATATGTGTTGGTTTCATGTAACAATTATTTATTTGGTGATATAAAAATTTGCTTGATTATAAATGTAAAGTTCAATTGTAAGCAACAAATTTCCCCATCTCATTGAACCTTTCTTTGTGAGCAAAGGTTAATATAGGTTTAAAGAAATTTTTCCGCAAAAGTAGCAGAAATAAACAACTAACACCACAAAATGAGAAAGAAAAAATGAGTGTTTTACAACATGCTTTTTTCGGTTTTTGCTGTTGGTCACAAAATTATCTTTAAAAATATGAATCCTGTAAATATTTGTTCAATAAATTCTTAGCAAATCGATCCTGATTAACCGGAAATTATCTTTTTCGTTGCTCAACTACCAGCAAAACTCAAGCGTTCTTTGCAAATTTGATTAGAATACGGATCCCTGGTTTCTTCCTTAAACTCGTCTTGAGTTTTTTGTATTTCCAAGTGTTTGAGCATCTCATGAAAAAAATTCATGAATCTACGATGGACAAAGTCTTTTATTCAAACTGAAAGCATTCGGCCCATTTTACTTACAGTTTCACAGATCGTGAGTCAGTGTCAGCACTACCTTTTATCGTTAATGGTCCTTTAACATTAGGAAGATTGTTCCAACCAATCCCGGAAAGTCTTTACCCGTTCTTTACTGACAACAATCTCTCGTTTCTCACCCGGGACATCAATGGTGATTTTTAGGCGGTTTCGTCCGTAATTGATAATAGCTCCCATAAATCTGAAATTTAATATCTCTTTACGACTGGTACGAAAAAATATTTTTGGATCGAGCTCTTCTTCTATCTGATTGAGAGATTGGTGCAGGTAATAAGTCCGTCCTTCATTGGTTAAGATAAACGTACTCTTCTCTTCACTGTAAAAGCAAACAATATCAGAAATATAAACAAGTTTTAAGTGCTGTCCCACTGTAATGACAAAACGCTCTCGATAGCTGTTCTCCGGCTTCAGGGCACGAACAACAGATTCAACTGTCTGTTTCATCCCCATCGCATTTATCCGGGAGTAATGAATGCTTTTAAATTTTTCCAAAGCTGCTGTCAGGTCTTCATTTTCAAAGGGTTTAAGCAAATAATCAACGCTGTTTACTTTGAATGCTTTGATGGCAAAACGGTCATAAGCTGTGGTAAATATCACCGGGAAGTTAACATTTACCTTTTCGAAGATATCAAAGCTTGTTCCGTCTCCCAGCTGAATGTCAAAGAATCCCAGATCGGGATCTTCGTTCAGACTGAACCATCTTAGAGCCGATTCAACGGAGGAACACACATCCAGAATAGAGATGTCCTTATCGTATGTTTTCAACATGCTGATAAGCTTTTCAGCTGCCAAAGGTTCATCTTCAATTATCAAAACATTCATAAATAATCTCTTAAAAGTTAAAAGAGTGCTCTCTTTTTTGATACTCCCAAAAATAATGCATTAATTTAACCTGATTTATTCATAAAGTACTGTAATGAGATGTTCAAATATCAAGAAATAAAATCAACCACAAACAAAATGGGTGCAGGAAATAATCAATTATTTTCAAATCCTTTTTGTTAAGGATGATTGTATTTCGCAAATAGTTGGGCATCGGAATAAATTATTTGTGAATAAAGCAGGTTAAGAGCAAAATAAAAAAACACCAGATAAGATGCTTGAATTAATCCAAAAGAGACGAAGTTGCCGAAACTTTACGGATAAAAAACTTACTCATGATCAAACAGAGCAGTTGCTAAAGTCAGCTCTTTGGTCGCCAACTTCTAAAAACAACCGTCCCTGGGAATTTGTGGTTGTTGAAAAAACTGAAACCCTCGATGCTCTTTCTCAATGCAAACCCCATGGTGCGGCATTCCTTTCAGGGGCTCCACTGGGGATTGTTGTTCTGGGTGATCCGGCAAAAAGTGATGTCTGGGTAGAAGATTGTTCCATTGCTGCCATTATGATGCAAATGACCGCCGAGTCAATGGGGCTGGGTTCCACCTGGATTCAGGTTCGTCTGAGATTGGATGAGGAGGGAAATATGGCCGGGGAAAATGTAAAAAAGATCATTCATGCTCCTGATGAGCTTGAGGTTCTGGGTATCATGGCTTTTGGACACAAAGCCAAAGAGCGTGAACCTTATACCGAACATGTTTTACTGTGGGACAGGATTCATTTTGAAAAATTTTGAGCTGTATGAGATTTCCTGGTCCCGACGCGACCAGGAAATCTCTCACGCCTCATACCTGTTATTCTTCAAACAAACCCGACTCCAGGAGACCTGAAATAAGCGCTTTAGTATCATCCGAAACTTTGATGGGGATGCTTTTTTGAGTTGTTCCGAGATTGATGCTTCCCTTTTCGAGACCAACCTCATAGTTGAGTTTTGATGAAATCTCGGCATCCAAATCCTGATCTGCAAGAATCTGATTAAAAATATACAAAACTGCTGTTTTGTGTGTTCCCAAACTTATTGCGCTGTTACTTGAGATATTCAAGGTTTCATTTTTGGGTACTTCAAATGCAGGAGTTTCAAGCTGAACGGGTGCATCTGTTATGTTATTGAGTACAATGTCCTGTATCATGCCCGAAAACATGGCATCTGAAGCATTTTCCCTGGTATTGTCGGCAGTGTAATGCGCCTGAATCCTGACTGAATAATTTGATGGATCACTGTACAGTTTCCGATTGTTTTCTAAAAGCTCCTGGAAAGTTTTTCCACTAAGGCTGCCTTCCGGAAACTCCAGTCCGGTACTTACACTGTCATACGAAAATTCGACATTGCGCAGGGCTATCGTTTTTTGAACATCAGAGACAACCTCTTAAGCTTGCTCACAACTATTCAACATAATCAGGGACAGAGAAAAAATAAAAATGGTCTTGAAAAATAAATTCATTGTAATGCTTTTTTGTGATTTTTACGAGCGCAAAGATGCCCAAATTTTTAAGACTTCTTTTAATAACCAATTCAAAAGACGAAAAAACAAGATGGAATGAACATATGCTTTCTTGATGAGTTTTAAACTAAATGAAGAAATAATAATCAAACCATGACCGGTGTTAAGACGCGTAATTTCCCAAACAAATCTTGGTCTGCTTTTTCGGCGTTAAACTTTTAACTTTGATTGATTCTTAAAAATAAACTTACTTATTATGAACCTGAAACAACTGTTCCTTTCATTAATGATGGTGTTCTTTTTGTCTGCCTTTATGGTGGCCGAAGAAGCACGACTGATGCGTTTTCCGGGCATCAGTAACGATAAAATTGTGTTTACCTATGCGGGTGATCTTTACACGGTAGATATTGAGGGCGGAATTGCCCGAAAAATCACCTCCCACAACGGAATGGAGATGTTTGCCCGTTTTTCTCCGGATGGTTCTAAAATTGCCTTTACCGGGCAATACGACGGAAACACCGAGGTATTTGTGGTACCTGCTGAAGGGGGTGTTCCTAAAAGGTTAACCTTTACGGCAACATTGGGTCGTGATGATGTTGCAGATCGTATGGGACCCAATAATATTGTAATTGCGTGGACTCCGGACAGCAAAAATATTGTCTTCCGTACCCGCAAAAATACGTTTAATTCTTTCAAGGGACAGCTTTACAAAGTATCTGTTGAGGGAGGAATGCCGGAACAACTTCCCTTTCCTGAAGGAGGTTTTTCGTCTTTTAATGCTGATGGAGGTAAATTGGCTTACAACAGGGTTTTCCGGGAATTTAGAACCTGGAAGTATTACCGGGGAGGCATGGCCGACGAAGTGTGGATTCATGACTTTGATACGCATGAAACCGAGGCTATTACCCAAAATGATGCTCAGGATATCTTTCCCATGTGGATCGAAGATGAAGTGTTTTTCATTTCTGACCGGGACAGAACCATGAATCTTTTTGTTTACAACACCAAAACGGAAACGACAGAAAAACTGACTGATTTTACCGACTTTGATATTAAGTTTCCATCTCACCATGGAAGTACCATTGTCTTCGAAAAAGGCGGTCAGCTCTTTAGCTATGATACCCGGGCCAAAGCTTTAAACAGGATTCCAGTCATCATAAATAATGACATGAATGAATCCAGGGAAGAACTTAAAGAGGTTTCCGGTTCCATTGCCTCAGCCAGTCTTTCTCCACAAGGTGAAAGAATACTCTTTTCGGCCAGAGGAGACCTTTTTTCTGTTCCTGCAGAAGACGGAATTACTTACAATCACACCCAGACATCCGGAGTTCATGACCGAAACGCTCAATACTCACCCGATGGTAATTGGATGGGGTGGCTTTCGGACCGGAGCGGAGAATACGAAGTTTGGATAAAGCCCGCAAATGGTGAAGGCGATGCCCGTCAGCTGACGACAGGTGCAGATACCTATAAATTCAGTATGCAATGGAGTCCTGACAGCAAATTCATCGTCTGGAATGACCAAAATTACCGGTTGATGCTGACCAATGTATCGTCCGGCAATACACATACCCTGGCAGAGAGCAATTACTCGCGATTGGGTGATTTTTCCTGGAGCCCCGACAGCAAGTGGATTGCATTTACCGATGGACTCCCCAACCAGATGGATGTCATAAAAATAGTGAACATAGAGACTAAAACAACGGAGGCCATTACCGAAAAATGGTATGACTCAGGTTATCCATCCTTTTCGGCCGACGGGAAATACCTTTTGTTTACTTCTCAACGGGATTTCAGTCCCGTTTACAGCCGCACAGAATGGAATCATGCATACATCAATACCTACAGGGTTTACATGACTATGTTGGACAAAGCAACCCCCTCTCCTTTTGCCCCTGAAAATCAAGATGTGAAGCCTTTGGATAAAAAGGAAGATGAGAATGATGAGAATGAGGAGAATGATGAAAAAACAGGTAAAGAGGCAATTGTTGACATCGATTTTGACGGGATAAGAAGCAGAATTGTAGCTTTGCCAATCGATCCGGCCAATTATTACAACATCAATTGTGTGGATGGAAAAGTCTATTACATACGCAGATATCAGAATAAAGAAGAGGGAGCAGGATTGTTTGTTTTTGACCTTGATAAAGAGAAGGAAACCCTTTTAGGAGATTACAACTATACCCTTTCGGCTGATAACAAAAAAATGCTCGTGGGTAAAAACAGCACCTGGGATGTCATTGATCTGCCATCTTTTGCTGTCAATATCGAAGAGGCCGTTGACTTGTCAAATATGAAGATGCACATTGATTACAAGGCTGAATGGCAACAGATCTTTGATGAAGCATGGCGTCAGATGCGTGATTTCTTTTATGTGGAAAATATGCACGGACAGGATTGGAAGGGCATCTACGATAAATACAGTTCCCTTGTCCCCTATGTCAACCACAGAAATGATCTTAATTACATCATTGGAGAAATGATTGGTGAGTTGAATGCCGGGCATGCTTATGTTAACACCGGAGATAAAACACAACCCAAACGCATTCAGACAGGTTTGCTGGGAGCTAACATCGAAGCCCATGAATCAGGCTATTTCAGAATTGCTGAGATTCTGGATGGAGCGCCCTGGAGTGAAAAAATGAACTCGCCCCTCCAATCCCCGGGTGTTGATGTATCTGAAGGAGACTATATTCTTGAAATAGACCGAAAATCAACCAAAGAGGTGGATAACATTTATCAACTACTGGTTGGCAAAGCCGATAAGACTGTTGAATTGCTGGTAAATGAAACACCGGGGACAGAAGGTGCAGAAAAAATCCTGGTAAAACCCATTTCAGACGAGAGTGAATTGAATTATTTTAAGTGGGTAAACGAAAATATCCGGAAAGTGGAAGAAGCAACCGATGGTAAAATCGGATACATCCACATACCTGATATGGGGCCCAACGGTCTGAATAAGTTCGTGCGCTTTTTTTATCCGCAACTTGACAAGCAAGGCCTGATTATCGATGACCGTGGAAACGGAGGCGGAAATGTTTCTCCTATGATTCTGGAGCGTCTTGCCAGGGAAGCCTATCGTGCCAATATGCGACGAAACTCAACTGCAGTTACTCCCATTCCTGCACAAACATTAATTGGCCCTAAAGTTGCACTGATAGACAAATATTCAGCCTCAGATGGTGATTTGTTTGCACACGGATTCAAAGCTCTGGGCATTGGCACAACCATTGGAACCAGAACATGGGGGGGCATCGTGGGCATTACAGGTTCACTGCCTTTTGTGGATGGCACGGATCTTCGGATTCCACAGTTTACCTCCATTTCAATGAATGGAGATTGGATGATTGAAGGTGTTGGTGTAGAGCCTGACATTATTATAGAAAACGACCCGTGGAAAGAGTTTAATGGAGAGGACGAGCAGTTAAATAAAGCTGTTGAGCTAATTCTGCAGAAATTAAAAGAGCGGAAACCACTACCGGAAATTCCGGAAGCACCTGTGAAGTGATTTTTTCTGGAGGGGGTTTTAGTTAGCCCCCTCTTTTAAAAAAAAATCACAGAAAAATTCAACCCTTAATCTTTTGTAAATCTTAAAATTGCCCGTTTTTCGGGTGTTTGAGTCGGATAAATAACCATTTTTTTTGCTGTGACAATTTGCACAGGAAACAATATTTTCCCTATATTTGCACCGCGTTTGAGAGAAACAACTACTCAAAACAGCAACGATTCCGTAGCTTAATTGGATAGAGCACCTGGTTACGGCCCAGGAGGTTGGGGGTTCGAGTCCCTTCGGGATCACAGAGTAAAGCCGCAATTCTGAATAAGAGTTGCGGTTTTGTTATTTATAATAAGTTTGCCAGATAATCATTGGTGTCCGATTAATAAATCGAGATTGCGACCGAAAGGAATGCGGAGGGAAACAATTTTAAAACAGTACTATTTCAGGATAATATAGTGTGAAAAAATATGATTTTTATCAGAATGACAATTTTCATAAGTAAAAAGATATCTTAAAAAACATTGATTTTTAGACATTTAACTGTAAAACAAAAAGCTTCTGCATCGACAAAAATAAAATGGAATAATATTTCTATTGACAAATAAAATCCTTTGTATTAATTTAGTCGTGGGTTAGGGTTAAGGTTTGAAAGGTCTGTCGGAATGCCGACAGGCCTTTCTCTTTTTAAGAATCAGCCATTTATCTGAAGCTCATCCACGGTTTCTTATTGGCTCGATTGTTTGCAAGCTATAACGATTATATTGGTTAGGTTGCTTGTAAGCTTTATGAGATCTGCAAAAAAACGATGCAGAGAGCCACATACCGGTTTATTTTTACAGTAACAAGATCTTTTTTATGTGCCTGATGCGGGTTAAAAATATCTTCAACGACGGTCACTTTTATTAAAAATCCAACATCAATAGCATTTCCATAAAAGTTCGAACTTCTTTATTCTTATTTTTGCTTTGAAAGAATCAAGAAAAACACAAAGATGGATTTTAGAGACACAGTCTTCATATCAGTTGCCGAGCACCTCAGTTTTTCCAAAGCAGCAGGAGATCTGAACATCAGTCAACCTGCCGTCACCCGCCATATTAAAGAATTGGAGGAACGCTACCACACCAATCTGTTTGAACGTAAAGGCAATAAAATATACCTTACAAAAGCCGGCGAAAGCGTTTACAATGCCTTTAAGCAGATTGCCGCTCAGTACCGTGAACTGGACTTTGACATTGGACAAATGCAAAATTCCATAATTGGGGAATTTAATATAGGCGCAAGTTCCACCATTTCCCAATATGTTATTCCACGTATTATTGCTTCCTTCCATAAAAGATACCCCAAAATTCAGATCTTTCTCAGAAATGGAAATTCTTTTGAAATGGAACAGGCCTTGCAGGAAAATCAAGTGGATATGGCTTTGGTGGAAAACTGTTCTTCACAGCCGGGGATTCGATACAAAAATTTCATGGATGATGAGTTGATTGTTGTAACCGGTGCCAACAGTGTTTATGCAAAACGTGAAGAGCTTAGAAAAGATGAGTTGATTAAAACACCCATTGTTTTGCGCGAACAAGGGTCGGGAACACTTGAAGTTATTAAAGAAGCGCTGAAACGACAGAAAATTGAATTTGAAAGGTTGAATACTTTGATTCATCTTGGAAGTACTGAATCTATAAAAAATTTTCTTTCCGATTTTGACGGGCTGGCCATCGTGTCTGAAAAAACTGTTACCACCGAATTATATCTTAAGACGCTTGTTAAGCTAAAAGTTACAGGCTTTACCATTCCACGGAAATTCAGGATGGCATTCAGGTATGGTCACAAAAGCCGACAGGTTGAATTATTCGAAAACTTCCTGCAAGGCTATAATTTTTAGTTATCAAGAATAAACAATTAGTATTTGCTATTGCTATTAAACGCCACTATTTTTGTAATCAAAAACATGGGTATGCAACCAGCAAATGCAATTACTGATTTTGATTATGAGAATGTAAAGGAAAAAATTTCTGCCAAACTATACCCGGCATTAATTGGTCTTTGTCTTCTGCCATTTGTATCTCCGGCAGTGGCACTTTCCACCGGAATTATTCTTTCCCTGGCCGGATTCAGACATCAGAACAGCAGCAAATATACTTCTTTAATTCTTCAGACGTCTATCGTACTGCTGGGATTCGGGATGGAACTTGATGAAGTGATTGCTGTATCAAAAAGTGGGTTTTCATTAACCATGATATCTGTTACTATCGTTATGATTACAGGTATTTTATTAGGAAAACTTTTTAAAGCAAATAAAAACACAGCTCTGTTGATTGCCACAGGAACAGCAATTTGCGGAGGGAGTGCCATTGCAGCTGTTGCGCCCATCATAAAAAGTAAAGATCATGAGAATTCCTTCGCCCTAATCGTGGTTTTTGTGCTCAATGCTGCCGCGTTGCTGATATTCCCCTTTATCGGACATCAGTTGCACCTCAGTCAGGAAGTTTTTGGAAATTGGGCAGCCATAGCCATACATGACACAAGCTCGGTTGTGGGGGCAGGTGCGCTTTACGGGCCGGAAGCATTAAAAACAGCTACC
The DNA here is from genome assembly GCF_003003035.1 of Marinilabilia salmonicolor. Lineage (GTDB taxonomy): Bacteria > Bacteroidota > Bacteroidia > Bacteroidales > Marinilabiliaceae > Marinilabilia > Marinilabilia salmonicolor_A. The sequence continues at coordinate 155,170 of NZ_PVTS01000007.1, forward strand.
ACGGTAAAACTCATCAGAGCTTTATGGATCATACCCCTGTCCCTTGTAATGGCACTGTTTATCAAGGGGAATAACAAAAAGTCCATCCGATTTCCGTGGTTTATTCTCTTATTTGTACTGAGCATCCTTTTTGCCAATTTATTTCCTCAGTTACAAACCAGTTATGCTCACTTTAGCTGGCTTGGACAAAGAGGCCTGGTGGTGGCTTTATTTCTGATTGGATCAAACATCACCTTCGCCCAAATAAAACAATCCGGATTAAAGAGTTTTTCATTGGGAATAACCCTTTGGGCTATTACTGCCGTTGGTTCATTAATCTTTTTAATGCAATAAGTTATGCCTGATATTTGGATTTTTCTGGTTATTATTTTTTCAAGTCTTATCAAAGGAATCACAGGGTTTGGGTTTGCTTTATTTTCTTTCCCGCTGCTGTTAATATGGTATTCCCCCAAGGAGATTATTCCTGTCCTGATGATCTGTAATCTGATAGCCTCCGTATTAATTGTCATTCAGAAGAAAGAACAAAAGTTGTTGGACAGAAATGCCTATTCTCTGATTGGAGCCGGAGGACTGTTTACCGTTGCAGGTGTTATAGCCCTGAGTGCCTCTACCGGACATTTGTTGGTAAAATTATCCGGAGCCCTTTTTATTGCGCTAACCATCTACTCTATGGTTAGCCGAAAAAAGGCCACTACCCTGCCCTCCCGTCACTATCTTTTTGCCGGTGCTTTTATCGGATTCTTAACCGGGGCAGTATCGGTAAGCGGGCCTCCTCTGGCACTCTTTCTTAACAGAGCAAAAACGGGCAACCGAAAATTCAGAGAGATATTTGCTGCGTTTAGTGTGGTAACTGCTGTTATTGCCATCATCGGATATTATCAGGCAGGAATGATAACTGCAGAGACCGTTAGAACCTCATTGCTGTTTACTCCCATTTTACTTACGGGTACTGTGGTGGGAAAAAAGTTGAATACCAAAATGTCTTTCAGGAGCTTTCAAAGCACAAACATTATTCTTACCCTAATAGCGAGCCTTTTGTTGGTGGCAAATCCTGCATAAATTGAATATTCCAGGCTTCTTTGATAGCTGAATAAAGAAACAATTTCCACAGAGTCCCTGTTTTTATTATTTTTGTAATCCCTGCCTGAAAAAACCGTAAAAAAATACAATCATATGAGAAAAGCACTGAATTCTGTGGGAGCAATGGCTCTTATAGCATTAATGGTATTGGGTGTAAATAGAGCCAATGCCTGTACCAATGTTTTAGTTACAAAAAATGCTTCGGCGGATGGGTCAACGATGATCTCCTATGCTGCCGACTCGCATGTTTTATTCGGAGAATTGTACTTCTGGCCGGCCGAAAATCATCCGGACAACGCCATGTTGGACATTTACGAATGGGACACAGGCAAATATCTTGGTGAAATAAAACAGGCTCCCCACACCTACAGGGTTGTCGGAAATATGAACGAGAATCAGGTTTCCATAGCCGAAACAACATTTGGCGGTCGCTCGGAATTACGTGACACAACCGGAATAATGGATTACGGAAGTTTGATTTATGTTGCATTGCAAAGAGCTGAAACAGCCCGTGATGCCATCAATATCATGACCTCTCTGGTGGAAGAATATGGATATTACAGTTCAGGAGAAAGTTTTTCAATTGCAGATCCTGATGAAGTATGGATTATGGAGATGATCAGCAAAGGGCCCAATAATAAAGGAGCCGTTTGGGTAGCACGCAAGGTACCTGACGGGTACATTTCAGCTCATGCCAACCAGGCGCGCATTACCACCTTCCCCCTCAATGATGAGGAAAACTGCATCTACTCAAAAGATGTTATTTCTTTTGCCCGTGAAAAAGGATATTTCGATGGTAAAAACAAAGATTTTAGTTTTGCAGATACCTATGCCCCACTTGATTACAGTGCCATTCGTTTCTGTGAGGCAAGGGTATGGAGTGCTTTCCGCCAGGTAAATCAGGAAGATGCAGACAAATATGAGGACTTTATCATGGGTGAATCAGATGAGCGCATGCCATTGTTTTTTAAGCCCCAAAATAAAGTCAGTGCCCGTGATGTGATGAATATTATGCGTGATCATTTTGAAGGAACGGCTCTGGATATGACCAAGGATGCAGGAGCCGGTGCATACAAAGTTCCTTATCGCTGGCGTCCGCTTACCTGGGAGGTTGATGGAGAGGAATACCTGAATGAGCGTGCCATTGCTACACAGCAAACAGGATTTTCTTTTGTTGCCCAGATGCGTAACTGGCTACACGACCCTGTTGGCGGAATTCTTTGGTTTGGTGTGGATGATGCTGATGCATCTGTTTATGTTCCCATGTATGCAGGAATTCAAAGTGCCCCCCACGAATTTGCCGTAGGTAATGGCAATATGCTCGAGTTTTCCTGGGATGCTGCCTTTTGGGTGTTCAACTGGGTCTCTAACATGTCGTACAGCCGATATAGCTACATGATTGAGGACATCAGAAAAGTCCAAAAAGAACTGGAAGACAAATTTGAACAAATGCAACCGGCGATCGACAACACTGCCAGCACTCTTTATGAGCAGAATCCGAAACTTGCAGAACAATTCCTGACCGACTACACCCACAATCAGGCCCGTATCACCGTTGAAAAATGGCAGAAACTGGGGCAATTTTTGATGATAAAATATCTGGATGGTAATATTCATCCCGAAAAGGATGGTGAGTTTTTGAAAAACGAATATGGAAACCCCCACTCCCCCGAATATCCCGGGTATGATAAAGAATACTACCGAAATGTAGTGAAAGATACCGGCGATAAACTCAAAATGAAAGAGATGCCGCAGGATTAATCAACCGTTTTTCAGCTTACCCCCAAGGTCAGCGCCAACAACCCCTACAGCTCTGTTAAAATATTGCTCTGAACGGGGTAAATACTTTATTAGAAGAGGCAATGTTCGAAAGCATTGCCTTTTTCTTTATCAAAAAAGTTATATTCACGGTCGCGAAAGAAAAAGAAAGTTATGAAGCTATCAGAAATAGGAGAATTTGGATTTATAGACAGATTTTCAGGAAAGTTTTCCGCCCTCAACAAAAATGAAGAATACGGGATTGGAGATGATTGTGCCATTATGCCATTGGATGATCAGTACAACCAGATTGTTACTACGGACCTGCTAATTGAGGACATCCACTTTTTGCGCTCTGCCATTACTCCTTTTGATTTGGGGTACAAAGCCCTTGCAGTAAATCTTAGTGATATTGCGGCAATGGGAGGCACTCCCTCAGCTTCTTTTCTTTCCATTGCCCTGCCTGCAGACACTGAGGTGGAATATATGGATCAGGTTATGGAAGGGTACCGAAGTCTCAGTGAAAAATACCGGGTTCCGCTATTGGGGGGCGACACTACCAAATCGCCGGACAAGATCGTTATTAATGTTTGTGTTACCGGAAAAGTTCTTAAAGGAAAAGCAAAACTTCGCTCTTCAGCAATGACGGGTGATTATATTTGTGTTAGCGGCCCTTTGGGCGACTCTGCAGCAGGATTGAATATGTTGCTTAACAACATAAATCCTGATAATCAGACAAAAAATCTTATTTCATGGCACAACCGACCCGAACCTGCCATCACGGAAGGACTTTGGCTGGGTCGCCAGGAAGGCGTAAATGCCATGATGGACATTTCTGATGGCATTGCCTCCGACTTGAAGCACATTCTGACCAGATCCGGAAAAGGAGCCGTCATTCATCTGGAGAACATTCCACTTAGCGAAGCACTCAGGGCAACTTCAAGAAACAATACCATTGATGTTCTAAAATTTGCCCTTTCGGGAGGAGAAGATTATCGCCTGCTTTTTACCGTCCAAAGTCAGGATTTCGAGAAAATAAAGAAAGATTACAATAAGCATTTTCAGACTCCGCTCACATGCATTGGTAAAATAACAGAAGAAAACCCTGGAGAAATCATGTGGATGCAGGAAAACCGGCCATTTGTTTTTCAAAAGGGAGGATTCAATCATTTTTCACAATAGGGCAACTCAAACATAAAAATATTCCCGAATCACCCAGAAGAGAAAAGCAGCCACTACAAGTACAATAATTGCCAATCCGGCAATTTTGTTAATCCAAAAGAGTCGTCTCAGGTTTATTTTACTCCTGAAAAGGCCAACCACCGAAGTAAGGAGTGTCCACCAAACAGCAGCTCCCATAAACACCCCTGAAATAATTATCAGGTGACCAATCAGTCCATATTCTGATTTGAGCACCCTGAATCCGGCAAAAAAAGCAATAAAAAGAAATATCGCCAATGGATTGCTTAGCGTCAGCAAAAAAGTAGATACAAAATCACTAACAAGGCTGTGCTTACCTGCCTTTTGCTTCCTTAACTGTGTCACAGGATTAGTCCTGAAGATTTTAACACCAAGTCCGGTTAAAACAATAACGCCCCCAAGTTGAATCCACAAAATCTGAGCTTCAATAAAAGTAACGATATACGATAAACTAAATCCGGCTATTATGGCATAAATGGTATCCGACATTGCGGCACCAAAACCAGACAAAAGCCCTGAGGTTCTTCCATTTTGCAAGGTTCGTTGAACAATTAAAACTCCTATCGGCCCCAGGGGTAAAGAAGCAGAAAAACCAACCAGCATTCCGTCCAAAAGTGTGCTCCAATACATTAATTAGCATTTTTTGTGGCTACAAAGATTGAAAAATACTGTAAAACAAGCTGTATTTTTCCTCATGTTTTTATTATCAATTCCTTAACTTTGATTGAACAATGACACCCGACTATATAATCAGTGAATTGATACTCTGGCAAATAAGTTGTTTTGTTAACACAAATTTAACATAGACTTAACGAGGGCAAAACATCGCCGGAAATATTAGCAATTATGTTTGCACCCGTAAAAAATAAACTATTCTTCAACAAATGGAAACAATTTATTTAGTACTCGTAGGCGTTTTATTTTTGCTTGCTATCTCCGACCTTGTGGTGGGTGTCAGCAACGACGCCGTAAACTTCCTGAACTCGGCAATAGGAGCTAAAGTTGCCTCTTTCAGAACAATCATGATTATCGCTGCACTCGGTGTTTTTATTGGTGCCAGTTTTTCAGGAGGGATGATGGAAGTTGCCCGGAAAGGAATTTTCAATCCCCAGTACTTCACATTCGAGAACATCATGATCATTTTCATGGCTGTTATGATTACGGATGTTATTTTGCTGGATTTGTTCAACACTTTCGGCCTTCCCACTTCCACTACCGTTTCAATTGTATTTGAACTACTTGGAGCTGCCATTGGTGTTGCACTCATCAAATCGATGAACAATCCGGAGATGATGCTGAGTGAATACATCAATTCAGCCAAGGCATTGGCCATTATTTCCGGAATCTTGCTGTCGGTGGTGGTATCATTCACTGTCGGAATGGTAGTTCAATACATTGCCCGGATATTATTCTCTTTCAATTTTAAAAAGAGAATTAAGTATTTTGGTGGTATCTGGGGTGGAATAGCCATTACTGCTATCACCTACTTTTTGATTATCAAAGGAGCCAAAGGCGCCGCCTTTATGTCAGAAAATGTCCAGACATGGATTGCTGAGAATGACAAGCTCATTATTGTATATAGTCTTATTTTCTGGACTGTAATTCTTCAGGGCTTCTATTGGTTGTTCAAGGTAAACATTCTCAAATTTACTGTGCTGGCCGGAACATTTGCCCTTGCAATGGCTTTTGCCGGCAACGATCTTGTAAATTTCATCGGTGTACCTCTGGCCGGATTTGAAGCTTTTAAAAACTTTATGGCAGACGGAGGAACCAATCAGGATATGTTAATGACCTCTTTGGCAGGTAAGGTTAAAACAGACTCTTATCTGTTGGTTATTGCAGGTCTGATAATGGTTGTTACACTCTGGACTTCCAAAAAGGCCAAAAAAGTTGTAAAGACCTCTTTGGATCTGGGACGTCAGTCTGAAGGAGAAGAACGGTTTGGTTCATCGTTTTTTGCCCGTTCTATTGTTCGCGGAAGTATTGCAGTTTCGAACTCAGTCAATAAGTTGATTCCTGCCAGGGTAAATAATTTCCTGAATAGGCAATTCGACAGCTCAATCTATGAGGAGGAACGTCAAAAAGTCAAAAAAGACGAAGCTGCATCCTTCGATATGATCAGAGCCTCTGTCAACCTGGTTGTTGCCAGTATTCTTATTGCTTTTGCCACATCATTAAAACTGCCGTTATCCACCACCTATGTAACTTTTATGGTGGCAATGGGTAGTTCACTGTCCGATCGGGCATGGGGACGTGAAAGTGCGGTATATAGAATCACCGGTGTGGTTTCGGTTATTGGCGGATGGTTCTTTACTGCATTTTCTGCAGCTACTGTAGCCTTCATTTTTGCCAACCTGATGATGTTTGGCGGTATCTACGCCATTGTTGCTCTTGTTGGACTGGCTGCATTTATGGTTTATCGGACACACGTTATTTCGAAAAAGCAGGAGACTGAATCCAAAACTTACGGGGAACTTGAAATAGAAGAGGTAGATGGTGAGATACTTTCCGAAAAGGTACTGGAGAAATGCCGCACAAGTGTTTCCAAGGTGTTGAGGGAAATTTCAGGAAACTATGGCGATACGCTTCACTATTTTGAGGCTGAAGACCGTAAACATTTAAAGGAAACAACTAAAGAAGTTTCTTCACTCAATAAGAAAATAAAGAAACTCAAATCAAACATATACAATACTGTTCGCAAATTGCAGGAAGAATCCATCGATTCGGGCTTATATTACGTACAGGTAATAGATTATCTGAGAGAAACTACTCACACGCTTACCTTTATTACCAATCCCTGTTTTGAGCATCTGGATAACAATCATAAGGTCTTTACTGAGACTCAGTTAGAGGAAATCAACATCATGGAGAGTAAGGTACGTTCATTGCTTACCAAATCTATCAACATGATTGACCAGTCTGATTTCACTCACCTTCAGGATCTTATTGAAGAACAGGGAAAACTGATTGAGCTCATCAAAAATTTCCGAAAAAAGCAGTTGAAGCGCATAAAGAAGGAAAAAGCAGGTACAAAGATCAGTATGCTCTATCTTTCTGTATTACATGAAACACAAAATATGCTTCTTCATCTGATTAATTTGTTGAAAGCACAGCGAGATTTTGTGGCTTCTCATAAAAAATAGTCTGATTCATTACAAAAGGAGCATATTTACACAGGGTATGCTCCTTTTTCACTTATCTTAAATTGTTGGAAGAATGTTCTCATTAAAACGAATGGTCTTTTTCCTTTTTGTGAGTATTGGCACGGTGTCTCCCGTCCTTGCTCAGGAAGGGGAAGCCAAAGACTTTGAACCCTCGGGAGAGGTTTTCGGAAAGATATTTACCAATTTCAATACTTCGCTGTCAGGGCCCGATCAGCAAACAGCTTTTGAAGTCAGACGTGCCTACCTTGGGTATGAATATCAGATTTCAAAAGAGTTCTCGGCTGAAGTAAAAATAGACATCGGTTCCCCAAATGATGCTTCACAGTACTCATTATTGCGTCGTTTTGGTTATTTTAAGACGGCCATGGTGCAATACACCCCTTTCGATTTCCTTCAGGTTACCTTCGGCCTTCAGGATGCCACCCAGTTTAAACTTCAGGACAAATTCTGGAAACGCCGCTACATCAATGAATCACTGATGGGAGCATACAAATATGGTTCCAGTGCAGACATCGGAGCAAAAGTTGCCTACCTCACCGATTTGGTGGATGTTGATTTTGCTTTGTTTAATGGCGAAGGTTACTCCAGTTTGCAGAACGACAATACATTTAAAGCGGCACTTGGGGCAACATTCAGGCCTTTGGACGGACTTATTACCCGTTTATACGGTGATTTCTCAAGTAAGCAGGTCAATCAGGGAACCGGCTCTTTATTTGCCGGTTACCGTCACGATCTTTTTTCGATAGGTGGTGAATATGCACTGCATTTTAATCGCAGTTTTCAGGATGATCATAACATCGACGGTTTCTCCATACTTGGCGATGTTAAAATACTTCCCAAAACATGGGTTTTTGGACGGTTTGATAAAATTGAGTCCAACATCCCTGATGGTGAAACAGTGCCCTGGAATTTGTCGAAGGACGAAACCGCTGTAACTGCAGGTATTGAATATATTCCTATTAAAGCCATAAAGATTGCAGCCAACTATCAGGATCATTATCCTGCAGCCAGTAACCTGGATGCAGTCTCTGCTTTTTACCTCAACATTGAAGCATCTTTTTAAAAGAAAACAGTATGAAGCGAGCATGCAAAAAAGGATTGCGAGTTCCATCCGACCCCAATAATTAAATTTTATACTAATGAAACGAGCATGGCAACGATTGCCTCAAAAGAACATGTGTAAATTCTTGCAGGCGAGTTCCATCCGACCTTAATTACTAAATTTTATACGGATGAAAAAAAATAATTTTCTGGCAGTTTTCATCGGAATTGTTTTTCTGACAGGCATTCATTCCTGTCGGGAGTCAGAGTATATCCTTCCCGGTGAATTTACTGTCATTTCAGATAACGGAGGTGGTACCGGCACAACAACCTGGAAAGCGGATCAAAAATATTTATTGGATGGCATTGTTTATGTAAATGAAGGCCAGACATTGACCATTGAGCCCGGGACGGTCATCAGAGCCAAAACAGGCCAGGAAGAAAACGCCAGTGCATTGGTTGTAGCCCGCGGAGCCGAAATTATTGCCGAAGGAACCCCTGATGCACCCATCGTCTTCACAGTTGAAGGAGACGATTTGCAAGGATCTGTCCCGGCTGAAGCCAATGGCCTTTGGGGAGGTGTTATTGTTCTGGGAGATGCACCGGTAAACACTGTCTCCGGTGAACAGATGATGGAAGGAATACCTTTTGAGGATCCCCGGGGAATGTATGGCGGCACCAATGCCAATGACAATTCCGGAGTGCTCAAATACGTCTCCATTCGTCATGGCGGCACTCAATTAAGTCAAGGCAACGAAATCAACGGGCTCACACTTGGAGGTGTTGGTGATCAAACTACCCTTGAATATGTTGAAGTCATCTCCAACCGCGATGATGGATTTGAGTTTTTCGGCGGAACAGTAAACGGACGATATCTGCTTGCTGGGTTTTGTGGAGATGATGCCTTTGATTTCGACCTGGGATATACCGGGAGTTGTCAGTTTATTGTGGGACTTCAGGCCGGATCTGCAGGTGATTTACTGGTGGAGTTAAGCGATAATGAAGGAACCCCTGCCACCCGCCCCCATATCACAAACGGAACATTTATCGGTCGCGGAATGGATGAAAACGGACAAGCAGCAAGCTTTGACAACAGTTCGGCAGGGATCATCTCCAATTCGCTTTTCCTGCATCAGAAACAGGGTATCTTTATTGAATATTCAGGCGACCAACTGGATAGCTATCAACAGTTTCTTGATGGAAAGATAAAAATTCTTAATAATGCCTTTTACATGACCGGAAACAATTCGGCATTAAATATCCTGAGCGTTTATTCCCTGAATTTTGAAGACGTTACCGAACAGGATGAACTTGTTTCGCAACATTTTGAAGCAGGAAACAATTTGTTAGAAAATCCACAAATTGATTACAACCCCCAGGAGATAAGTCGGATGAATCTGATTCCTGAAAACCTTATACCCGGTGAATTGTATGTCACTACCAACCCATGGTTTCAGAATGCTAATTTTAAAGGTGCCCTGGGACAGATAAACTGGTTGAAACGATGGAGCTTTCTTGACCTGGAAGGTCTTTTAAAAGAGTAAAAGTTTTGGGCAAAAAAAAGCACCGACAGAAAATATTTTGTCGGTGCTTTTTATATTTTTGGGGTTTTGTCTATTTGGTGTCCTTCTATGAATTAAGCAAAATTTGTTAATAGTCAAGTGTTTATCAAGAAAGTGCCAGTTTCAAGGCTTGCGAAGCCCGAAAATACGCAGTTTACTTAAGTAAATGAGAAATTTTCAGGCAAGCGTAACGCAGAAAATGGTACTTTATGGACAAACACTATTTGGATATCAGATTGATATCATTCATCAGCTTATCACGATATGACTTTCCGATTGGAATCACTTTGGTACCACTATCTGTTTTAATCACAACAGAATTATCTTCAATAACTTTTATTTTGCTGAAATTTACAATGAATGATCGGTGAATCCGCATGAATTTATCTGCCGGCATTTTGTCGGCAATTGATTTCATGGTGAAATGGATGGTATATTTATCATTGAAAGTGTTCAGAACCACATAATTCTCAAGAGCTTCAATCCACAAAATATCATCATATTTGATACGCACCAGAGAACCATTGTTTTTAATGAAAATCTCGGTACTCTCCTTTACAGGACTTTCTTTCTTGTCAAAACGTTCACGGGCCCTATTCACGGCCTTAATAAAACGGCCAAACTGAACCGGCTTCAGCAAATAATCCGTAACGTCATACTCATACGACTCTAAAGCGTACTTTTCCTGGGAAGAGTAAATAACTACCTGAGGAATAATATCCAGAGATTCCAAAAACTCGATACCTGACATTTCAGGCATTTCAATATCCAGAAATATCAGATCTACTTTCTCAGCATCCGGTTGGTTCAACGAATTTATTGCCTCAACTGCACTGGAATATGAGCCGGTAAGATGTAATCCTTCGGTACGGCCAACAAATTCCTCAATTATTTTTATTGACAGCTTGTCGTCATCAATAATGATACAATTCATAGATAGAGATTTTGGTCAAAAATACAAAAATATACTCAAATTATGCCACTGCAACGCGATGAAATTAATGAATAAATGGTAGAATAATTTTTATTCAACATCACGACTTAATCTTGTCAAAAAATCTTTTTCAATGATATCCACACGTTTAACAGACTTTCTGATCCAATCGAGTAAAATTCGGTTATACTTATCTTCACTTAGTTTTCGGTTAACAATATTCTTACGGATTTGCTCTGTAAAATGTTGCAACATAATTGCAGCTGCAACGGATATATTTAAACTTTCTGTAAATCCCACCATAGGAATGGTCACAAAATGGTCGGCCATTTTTCTGACTTCCCCGGAAACACCGGTCTTTTCGCCTCCGAATACTAGTGAAAACGGGCCATTATGGACATCAAAAGAATGAAGTGACTCCGCTTTCCTGTCCGGAACAGTAGCAACAATTCTGTATCCCTGATTTTTTAAATCTAACAAAGCACGGGTGGTATTGTTTTTCCCCACTTCGTGATATCGGTGCAGGGTTAGCCACTTGGACGCCCCGAGAGCAACATCGGGGTTGACATTATAGGTGTGTCGGTTCTCTAAAATGTGAACATCCTGAACACCAAAACAGTCACAACTCCGTAATACAGCACTGGCATTGTGCGGATGAAAAATATCTTCCAGTACAACGGTGATATAATCGGTGCGTTCTTCCAATACACTTTTGAAAAGTTCCAGTCTGGAGGAAGTCACAAATTGAGAAAGAAATTCTATTAATACCTTTTCCATCATACCACATAAAAAAGGGGTATCTCACAATATGAAACACCCCCTTCTTTTTCGTTTGACCAAAAAAGAATTAGTTTACAGCATCAGTCAATTCACTTCCAGCTTTAAACTTAACAACTTTCTTGGCAGGAATTTGAATTTCCTTACCGGTTTGAGGATTACGTCCTGTACGGGCACTTCTTTCAGAGATAGAGAAAGAACCAAATCCAACAAGTGCAATCCGGTCACCTTTTTTCAATGCATCACCGGTTACTTTAATAAAACCATCGAGTGCTTTTTTAGCATCTGCTTTAGTCAATCCTGATTCACCAGCGATTGCTTCAATTAATTGAGCTTTGTTCATAATAAAATTTAATTTTTAGGGTTAAAAACTAAGTTTCCCATTCTTCTTTCCACAAATATAGACGGTTTTTGGTGTTTACCAAATTCCAGCGACTAAAAAATGCTTGAAAATGCGTTTTTTTTTGAACAAAGTTAAATTTTCGTACTTGAATGACTCTTTTTTCGCAAATCAGTGGTGGTGCTCCATGAGCGAATATCACCTCTAAATTTTTATTATCTAAAATATAATTATGATTACAATTTATGGTTAATTTTTGTTTAAAACAATATTAAGCGTAACGGAAAAATATCGAGAACTAAACACAATCCCAGTTCGCAAAACTCGTAACTCATTCATTTACTGCCCATTTACCCAGCCTTATGCAACAACACACAACCACAAAATCTCATAAAGCAGTGCATTTAGTTACTGTAGAAGGAAGCAATAAACCTTACGGCAGTTGGGCTCACATAAAATATGAACTGGTATTTGGGGATTGCACTTCTATTTTAAGGACATCTCATCATTGATCATTCTGGAGATGTATTGCTGAAGATATGCTTTAAAAAGTCTTTTGGCATTTTTCAGATCAGCACCCTGTTTAATATTAATTTCCTGCAACGGATCACTCTTCAGGTCATAAACTTCAGTAACCTCCTCACCATCAAAATAGATGGCATAATTGTTATACAAAAACTGGTAGCGATCATTAATGTAATTTACCACAAAACGCTCTTCCCTGCTTTTGGAAAGCAAATCGTTACCAAATGCTACATATGGATAGGGATAATCAATATACGACAAAACAGTAGGCATTATATCGGTTTGCTGGGCAAGACCAGAATCCATTCGGGGAGAAATATCACCGGGTTTATAAAAAACAAGAGGTATGGCAAAACTCTCCACCGGTGTTTTATATTCCTCATGAAAAGGAATGGTACAATGATCTGCAGTTATAATAAACAGGGTATTCTCAAACCAGTCAGCCCGGGAAGCTGTTTCAAAAAACCTGCGAAGGGCCATATCGGAATATCCCATTACTTCATGCAAAGGAAGCGGGCCTTTAGGAAAAGTGTCAACATATTGTTCGGGAACAGCAAACGGATGGTGCGAAGAAACAGAAAAAAGGGTTGTAAAAAACGGTTCTTTCAGCTGCCCCATATCTTCAGCAAAAAACTGAAAAAAGGGCTCATCCCATATGCCCCACATTCCATCGAAATCTTCATCATTGTTGTATTCTGTTTTTCCCTTATAGGCATCGTATCCGGCCATTTTTGTAAATGCATGGAAACCCATTGAACCATTAGGCGCTCCGTGGTAAAAGGCAGTTTCATAACCCACACGCGACAACAGACCTGCCAGTCCGTTGATTTTATTGGTAGAATACTCCGAAACAATATAAGGTTGAACCAGAGAAGGAACAGAGGCAATTACCGATGGCAATGCATCGATGGATTTTCTACCGTTTGCGTAAGCTTTGTCGAAAGCCCACGATTGTGTAATAAGACTGTCGAGAAAGGGTGTGAAACCTTCATAGTTCCCGTTTTCAAGATTCTGATTCAAAGCACCGATATGCTCCCGTCCGAAACTTTCCAGAATAATTAAAACGACATTGGGATACTTTTCCCCCACCCGACTTCCGGAAGCTGACTGTTCGGGCTGAAAAACCGGGGTATAGATCTTAGACAATTCTTCTTCTTCAAAAAAACGAACCGGTTTAAAAACAGTTTTGCCGAAAGTTCTGAAAATGGAAAAGGGTGTATTCAACACAATGGAAACCTGCTCCGGCCGCTCCACATATTTAGCGGCATTACTTATGTTGATAGGACGTGTACTATGCCGGAAACCTCCCCGCATTCCCCCTATGGAAAGCCCTCCAACCACGGTCATTACCACAACTGTGATCCCCAGGTATTTCCAACCAAATGTCTTTAAGGCGGGTTGTGGTTTCACCCGATTGTACAAATATCCAAGCAGAAACATAAATGCCACCCAGATCAAGGTTGCATACCAGTAATCAAAGATAAATCGTAACCACAGTGCCCCCATATTCTCCTCATTTGAGAATTGTTCAAACACACCGGCGGTGGTTCTTTTTAACGTAAATCGATAGTATATTGTATCGGCCACATTTCCTGCCAAAGCAATACCATTGGTAACCAAAAAAAGAATTTTCAACCCCTTCTGATACCAGTTACTGAATTTGAACTTAAACGGCAACAGGGAAAGAAGTAAAAACAAAGAATTGACATACAACAAGGCGCTGATGTCAAAGCGAAGCCCCCCGACCAACAAATTCAGGAACCCATTGAATGATATTTCCCTGAACAAATCAGCATTAAACCAGAAAAAAGTCAAACGACTGATGGAAAACAATGTCAATATGAAAAGAAAACGTATGATTAATACCAGAAACTCATTGAGTGACCAACTTCTATGCATTCGATTAAAATTTTGTAATTATCAGTTCAAAAAAACATGAATTTTTGAGCACTGAATTCTCAAAAGAACATGACTAAAAACAAGAGTGCAAACAACAAGGTATTACAGGAGTTTAACAAGATTGGCAGGAGTAATTTAGGGCAAAGCTAAGAACCAATCCCTGTCAAACACCCATATCCTGCAAAGATCCGTCATTGCACTCACGCTGAACGAAGCGGGAAGCCATCTTAACTTATTAACCGGCCCCCAATGTTTCAGGATGCAAATTTACAAGAAAAAACCACCTCTGAAACAAAAAACCTCTCCGAAACATTTCATAAATGCTCCAAAGAGGTTATTAACAACGCGAATTAAGAAATTACTTAGTGTCTGTCCATAAAGTACCATTTACTGCGTTACGCTTGTCCGAAAAGTACTCATTTAGGAAAAGTAAACTCCGTATTTTCGGACTTCGCAAGCCTTGTAACAGGCACTTTCTGAACAGACACAACCCAAGCCAGAACCTTTCCTGACTTTTTAGACAAACACTATTTACTTTTTCTGGATTGATCTCTCATCTGATCAATTCGTGCCAGCACCTCACGCAAACTTTCAGCTGATGAACTCTTTGCTTCATCTCCCACAGATTTCGTACGTCCTTTGCTTTTAGTCGGAGTTGATCGAGGTTCCATCGCTTTTGTTTTTTGAGATCTAAGTTCAAAATTGGTATAAATCCGGGGTTCGGAAAAACTCTCGACCTGTTCATAATCAAGAAAATCCAGATACCTCAATAGCTCTTCAAAAAACACAGCTTTATCGTCTCTCACTTTTATTCTGTAATGTTTCATCTCTATATCTTTTAGGTTTAAGGAATATGCAACTCAAAAATGAATTCTCTTCCCTGTAGGGTCAGGAGTTTTTCTTCAAATAAATAAAAGGTCTTATAGTAAATTTAAAACAAATAAACAGGAACATCAAGACCTATCATAATTTTATTTTAATTTTTAATTCCATCTTCTATTCCAGATACAAATAAAATTTATCGTAACCATTTATCAAGGTGACCAGCCACAATTATGCCCCGGGTCAGGTGGGTGCAGACTGAACGCATGAGGAGAAATGCCCATCCTTCCAGTGGCTTAAAAGCCCTGTTTTGGTTGGTCAAATTGCTACCAATAAAGAGCGAAAAGGTTGAATTATAACTTGTATAAAATCATTTCATTCAAACCCATGGTGCTTTATCTTTGTTATTCTGAATATTTCATGAAGTAAAGTTGGAATAATCCAGGATAGATAAAACAAATGCTTACTTAAAAATCAGGATATGAACAATACACAAAAAACAGCTCTTGAATTAATCGATTTCATTCATGATGGAGCCAGTCCCTATCACGTAGTAGAAACAATTTCCAGAGAGTTAAACAAAGCAGGATTTGAGCCACTCAACCTTCAGGACAGGTGGAATTTGGAACCTGGCAAAAAATATTATACCACCAAGAACGGATCTTCTGTTTATGCCTTTATTACCGGCACCAAAGCTCCTTCCCAGGAAGGAACCCGGCTGATCTGCGCTCACAGTGATTCTCCCTCATTCAAGATAAAGCCATCGCCAGAAATGGTGGAGGACGATCATTATGTAAAGTTCAATACAGAAGTTTATGGTGGTCCGATTTTAATGAGCTGGCTGGATCGACCCTTATCGATGGCAGGACGAATCATTACAGAAGGTGAAGATGTTTTGCATCCGGAATCCCGTCTGGTAAACTTCAATCGCCCCATGCTAACCATCCCCAATCTGGCTATTCATCTGAACAGATCGGTGAATGATGGAGTGGAGTTGAACAAGCAAAAAGATATGCTCCCACTATGTGGTATTATCGGAGATAAAGGAGAGAAAGGCTTCTTTAAGGAATTGCTGTCGCGCGAAGCAGGTGTGGATGCAGAGAAAATTATTGATTACGACATCACCCTCAATGAATATCACCGGGGATGCTTGCTCGGTCCCGATAGTGAGTTTATTTCCAGTCCTAAACTTGATGATCTTGCTATGGTTCATGCAGGATTAAAGGCTATTGTAAACGCAGAACCACAAGAGGCAACCAATTTCCTTTGTATCTTCGACAATGAGGAAGTCGGGAGTCAAACCAAGCAAGGGGCAGGATCTCCGGTTTTCAAAAACATTTTTGAAAGAGTGTTGAAGCAACTTGGAGAAGATGACGAGGGAATTCAGCAAACCCAGCACAAATCATTTATGATTTCAGCAGACATGGCTCATTCCGTCCACCCCAACCATCCGGAAAAGCACGATCCGGTACTCCACCCTCTGATCAATAAAGGACCTGTAATAAAGATTCACGCCAACCAGAAATATACCACCGACGGAGACAGCGGAGCCGTTTTTGAAACCCTTTGCCGTTTGGCCGGAGTGCCCTGCCAGAAATTTGTGAACCGAAGTGATATGGCAGGAGGTTCAACGCTCGGAAATGTTCTGACAACTCAGATGGACATCCGTTCTGTCGATGTTGGCAATCCTATGCTGGGGATGCACTCCGTAAGAGAGCTTGGAGGAATCCACGATCATGAGTACATCATCAGGGTGTTTAAAAAATTCTTTGAGCCGAAACGCTGATCGGGCAAAAACGCATTTCCCCATTTAATACATGATGTGGGTTGATATTGGTGTCTTACTCCTAATTTTAGTGTTTTTGCCAGAATATTTTCCAATTATTAACGCAAAATGGCTACGCCATTTTTTTAGGGGGATCCACGAATTTTACGAATTATACGAATTAAAAAGCTGTAATACAGCTTTTTAATTCGTAAACTTCGAGGACAAAAAACAAAAGTATAGCAATTATTAATCAAAGTAAGTTTGACTTATTTTTTTAAAACTTATTGGTCCTGGCTTATCCAGGTTAAAATTCACCAAAAGTCAACCCTGTTTTTTGTTCACTCGTTTTTGGGGAGGACTGATTTACCAATAAATCAGGTAAAGTTTAATTCGATTCAGGAATCAATCTTGAGTAATGCTCGAAACGGTTTAATATCTGTCTCACATAATTAACCGGCTCCTCTCCCATTACGTAACCGTATCTGACTACTTCATCATTATAATACTCAGGATACATCAGGTTTAGCACATATTGTTCCACATTGTCATCCCATATAAAAGGATTGGCATCGTATTTTTCTGCCAGCCTGCGGGCATCCTCCACATGAGAGTAGCCACAGTTGTACGAAGCCATTGTAAATTTCAATCGATCCACCGAGTCGGGTATCTCCGCCCATCTTTCCCATAAATGTTTGAGGTAAGTGGTTCCTCCTTCCAGATTTTGTGACGGATCAGAAATATCGGACACCCCAAGTTCTCTGGCAGTTGCCGGCATCAGTTGCATTAATCCCCCGGCTCCGGCCCAGGACTTCTCCCCCGGATCAAAACCTGACTCCTGATAAATCAATGAACTCAGCAACCGCCAGTCCCAGCCGATACGATTCGCATGAAGCTTCACAATACTATCAAAGCGACTGATGTTGGCTCCGTTTTCACTGTAAAATTCTGAAGAAATTCGTTTGCTAAAAGATCGGGTGTTCTTGAAATACTTATTATAGATAACGTAATAATCCACATCATCTTTCATCTGCTTTACCCAAAAATTGAGCGTGTCCAGCAATTCAGGACTATTTTTGCGCACTGCCCAGGAAATTCGCTGCGAAAAACTCACAGGGGTTTCCACGTCAAGTATGGGATAAAAAGAAGCATTAAGACGAGCTATGTTGTTGTCTGCAACAGTATAGTCAATCTCTCCGTCAACAACCATCTTTATGATTTTTTGGGTAGAGCATTCTCCTTCAATGGTATCAACATCAATCTGCCCCCCTATTTCCTGTTGAAGATTGGTTAAACGACTGTAATAGGCTGAGTTTCGTCTCACATAAACCGGAAGGCCAATCAGTTCAATTGGGTCAGAAATGAGCTCTTTTTCAATTTCATGCAGCTTCATTTGCCGCCAGTTTTCAGGTTTCCTTTGAACCAGCACCTGGCGAGTTAGGTAGAGATAATCCATAAAATTGACATACTTACGGCGATGCTGAGTAACCGTCATGCCATGCGCCAGAATATCTCCCTGCCCACGATTCAGCATATTAATGAGCTCATCAATATCTTTGGCCAATACCACTTCCAACTCCACATCCAGATGCTTTGCCAGTCGTTGTAACAACTCATATTCATATCCCATGGGTTGTCCTCTGTACAAAAAATAGGAGGTGCTGCTATATACCATAATGGCTTTCAGAACGCCATCATCTACTATATCCTGTAAATCTCTGCTGACCTGTGGCTCGGTAACACGAACATTTTCGGTCGCTTCAATTTCTATGGGATCATTTTGATTACAGGAAATAAGGGAAAGGGATAAAACAAAAGAAAGAAAGTAGAATTTCCACATAAAAAATGGTTTGGTTATCCTCAAATATATCAATATCGAAGATATAATCCAAAACTCCTTCATTCCTTAGCATGTTGGTCAATCAATACTGTAAACCCTCATCCTCCCTTTTTATTATTGCCTTGTAGGCTGCATCCTGTATTCGGGTTCTAATGTTTTCCTTAATCAATGTTTTGTTGTATTGATGGGGGTAAATTCTGTTGGAAAGGAAAACATATACCAATCCGGATTCAGGATCGGCCCAGACCAGAGTACCTGTAAATCCACTGTGTCCGAAAGACGACAAAGATGCAAATTCTGATGCGGGGCTTACTTTGGCAGTATCCGGTTCCGGTTTGTCAAACCCCAATCCACGTCGGTTCTCCTCATTATGGCAGCTGGTAAATAACTCAATGGTGCTCTCCTCCAAATAGCGCATGCCTCCATAGGTACCTTTGTTGAGATACATCTGCATCATCCGGGCCATATCAAGGGCATTGGAAAACAATCCGGCATGACCGGCCACCCCGCCCATCATGGCTGCTCCGGGATCATGCACCCACCCATGTATCAGTTGCTTACGAAAAGCTTTGTCCTGCTCGGTGGGAACGATCTCTTTATCCGGAAACCTGCCTGCAGGCAAAAATGCTGTTCGAGTCATCCCCAAGGGCTTATAAAAAGCAGAATCCATAAACAGATCCATTGTTTTGCCGGATAATCTATCAACCATCTGTCCGAGAAAAAAGAACCCCAAATCGCTGTAAAGGTAACGGTGACGCCGACGCATGGGAGACTCAAGAACCTGAAGTTTCATTGAATCCAGATATTGCCGGTTCATAAAAAAGTTCCGGGCCACCGGAATGCTAAAAAGATCATCTCTCTTTTTTTGAAAAATATCTTTACGATAATACACTGTTCGGTTTAGATAGATATAATCATCCAGCTTAATATTGTACAACCAGCTGTAACGTCGTCCAAAGAGCCCCCCTTTTAATCGCTCCCGGTCAATTGTTTGCTGATAAAAGGGAATATAAGAGGTCAGACCGCTCTCATGCAGGAGCAGCTCTTTCATGGTTATTCCTGATTTTTCCGTGGTATCTGCTTCTGGAAAGTACATCCCCAAGGTATCCTCCAGTTGCCACATTCCTCTTTCATACATACTCATCAGCGCCGGGATGGTGGCTGTTATCTTGGTTACCGATGCCACATCGTAGAGATGATCAGAAGCAACCTTTTGCTTTTTTTCATAAGTATGATGCCCGTAATTTTTGTTCCAGACAACAACCCCGTCGCGGGCAATCAAAACCTGGGCCCCCGGCGTAGCCTCCATCTTTATCGCTTCAGCCATAACTGAATCGATCCGAAAGAGAGAATCCCGACTCATGGCAACCTCTTCAGGAATGCCAAATTTCAACCGCGTAGCAGGGACTGCCCGTGAAAAGTGTTTCACATTTGCCAGCCATTCTTCATGCGGTCTCGTATTTCCCATATTCAATCCTCCGGCCACAGCTTGGGCTAGTAAATCCCAAACAGGCAGTTGATCGGAAGTAGCGGTAAACAATGCCTCTACCCCATCGGGCAAAGAATGAGCTTTAAAACAGTGACCGCTGTTTGCCATAACAAGAGCAATATGAACATCAGGAAATGCCCTTCGGATTTCAGAAACTCTGGTCCTGAAAAGCGAATCATTGATTTCTTTTTCCTCAGTTAGCCATAAAACATAGTCGAGACTTGTATCCTCCTCATCTTGAATGGGAAAATGATTCTCTGCCATTCTTAGAAATGCCTGAGTTGCTTTCTCTCCAACATCACTAATAAGACCAACTTTTACATTTGATAACCGGGCGGGTAAAAAAGGGCCTTCTTTCCTGTGAAAAAAACGAATGCCCTGCTCTAACACCTGTCTGCGAGCCAGGTGTGCTATAGATTCAGGAACGGAGTCCGCAGGAAAGAAATCGCATTGAACCTGTTGTAATACCTCCAGGATTTTATTGCATCCCTGATCCAACTCCTCCTCAACCAGTAGTTTGTTTTCATAAGCTCTTGCCAGCTTTTCAATATCCTTCATCGGATTTTCTGAAAGAAAGAAAACGCCCTGTGAAACCGCTTTTTCAAAAGATGTCGGCAATTCAGAATGCCCTTCTCCTTTCCATGAGCTGAATACTCCTCTATGATTCGGATTGCTTATATACTCAAGCGCCTGACTTCTTTCAAGCAGGCGATCAGGCATTTGCATGGCAGGAATGGCAATGCCCTCTCCACTATTGCCGGCAATTACCCAAAGTGCAAACGGGAAATGACTCAATGTGGATTTGCCCCATGAATAATTCACTTCATGAAAAAGATATTGGTGATCGGCAAGAACAAACTTTTTTTGGGAATGGTAAAGGTGAGTCAATAAATCCACTCTCAGGATTTGTTTCATTTGTTTGTCATCTACCGATCTAATTGCCCTGATATCCGGAAATGGAAATACCTGGTGCTCTCCGAAAAAACCGTCAATTACATTCAGCATACTTCCTGACGTAACCAATGGATTCTGAAAGGTACCCTCTTCAGAAGTACTATTGCCGGAGGCGGTTGTTGTTGCCGGCAGAAGAATTAATGCAATCTTTTCCCTGACAGACAGACTGTCAACCGAAGTTTCACGAAATTTTCGTGCAAGTGAAAAATCAACAGAATATTGAGCTTCTGAAAAATTATTCCCTCCAAAAAACAACAACAAGAAAAATATATAGTGCAGTAATTTCCTCTTCATTTTACAATGCCGATATTGGCCCGTTTAACATTGTGACTCACCTAAAGTCACTCAAAAGAACAAAAAAAAGAACGTTTCAGCAATCCTTCATCACAAAAAAGAAACAACCAATTATTTTTTGTTAAAAATTCAGGGATATTAAAAAATAAAGTGTTATTTTGGACAATCCAAATTCATTAAATCTATTTTAAGTACAATATATTATGTCGGATTCGAATTTAAGCGATGCACTAAACCAGGACTGGGGAGACAAGGTTATTTTGGTAGTGGAAGATGTAGATACCAATAAAATATTCTTTGATGCAGCCCTGCGCCGAACCAGTGCAAAAATTCTTTGGGCCAAAGACGGACAACAAGCCATTGACTTGTTTAAGGATAATGAGGTTGATTTGGTTTTAATGGATTTGCAGTTACCCGTAATGGATGGCTATACTGCAACCCGTGAAATCAAGAAAATCAACCCGAATATACCGGTTATTGCTCAGACAGCTCATGTGATGTCCGGTGAAAGAGAAAAATGTATGGAAGCCGGTTGTGATGACTACCTGGCCAAACCTATCAGATTGCAGATTTTAATTGAAACTTTGTCTAAATTTCTGAATGGTTAACAGTGATTTTATTTTAAAGAAAAAGCGGATTTTCCATAATGGAGCATCCGCTTTTTTTTTATTCTCAATTTATATTTATCAGTGGAATATGAACCTCAAAAACCCCGCGGGAATGAATTACTTCAATATCCTGACCGGTAAGGTACTGATACCTGCCCCGGAGGTTCTCAAGCCCCAGTTTCAGGGAATCGGCATCTGAGTTTAGTTCATTGCGGCTGTTTCTAACCACCAAATACCCATTCTTTATCAATACATCAATCTTCATGGGGTTTTCGGCAGAAAAACGGTTGTGCTTAAAAGCATTTTCCATTAACAACTGCACCGAAAGAGGTACAATTTTATAGCTCTTTAATCCGTCTGTGGGAAGGTTGTAATGAAAAGAGCTCCCAAAACGCATCTCCTGCAGATACAGATAACGTGAAGCCAGCTTTAACTCCCGTTCCAAAGAAACCAGGTCATCATCCTGTAATTCAAGAATATCCCTATACATTCCTGACAATCTGGAAAGAAAGTGTTTAGCTCTGTCAGGACTTTTATCTATCAGGGAGGTAGCCACATTCAGGCTGTTAAAAAGAAAATGCGGATTCACCTGACTTTTGAGTACATCGTATTTGGCACTCAATGCCTCCCTCTTTAGCATCTCCTGTTGTTTTATCTCTTTTTTCCAGTCGAGAAAGAATGTCCGGGCATAGAACCACAGTGAAATGAAGTAAAGTATGACAAATTCGGTAACCCAAATACCGGGAAAATCGCGAAGAAAAACGCCAAATGGCATTCCCTGAACGGCGGAAAACCACAACCAGTTGGTAACAAAAATGACAAGTCCGGAATAGAGGGTGGTCACTCCCAAAGAAATAAAAACAGCCCGTATCGGTTTATCTATCCAGGAGGTATATGGCCCTATTGCCAGTCCATATAAAAATTTATTGAAAAACAACCCCAACCCAAGCATCAATGAATATCCGATGTTTTGCAGGATTAAATCAGGTTGCGTCATACAATAGGGACAATTGATCCATTGAAAAAACACACCTATTGCTACAGAGATGCCACCATAGAGAAGAATTTCAAAAAAAATCCCGGGACGCCTTGTCATTATTTATCTTTTAAATCTACAATTGGTTATCGATGAGTTACTCTTCCCCAATAGATGCAAGCTGGCTTTCGGTCAGCTCCCTTCCCCATTGCGGCCATATTTCACTCTGTGGATCAAAGGTATCAAATAATTCTGCAGCTTTTTCATAAAGAGGCCGGGCTTTTGCTGCTCCACCACCAAACATTGCAGGGGTATAAAATACATTCTGAGCCTTACAAAACCATATACGTGGATTCTCCGGGTTCAGTTTTTCCGCCTTTTCAAGCGCTTCATTCGAAAGGGCCGAATATTTCATTCCACGCATGGGGTTGGTAATACGCATAGAATGGATGAGTCCCTGAAGAACATGGTTTTCAGACTCATTCGGATTGAGTGCCATAGCTTTATCAAGCATTGATTGGGCTTTATCCAGAGTTTTGTCAATCACCTCCCCATCTTCAAGATGATAGGTAATGCTCACATATGAATAAGCAGAATAATAATAAGGAAGCCACCGATCTTTTTCTGTTTCACCAATCCTGAAAAATCTGGCAGCAATACTTTCAAGTTTATCCGCCTCCTGTGACTGATACATCTCTTCAATGGTCTGTTTCATTGCGGATTCATAGTCTGCTGCCTTTGTTGCAAAAGAAATTAAAAAAGACAAAATCAAAATTGCTAAAGTTTTCATAATCAAAATATTTAAAAGGTTAATTTATGGATATAAAGACGCCAAGAAAAATAAATTGCTTCACATCCGGTTTAATGGTAATTAGTGAACTGTTTTCAGCATCTCCGGAAAGAGAGACTCTGCGATACCCCAGAACATTTTCACGTCCCAGTACATTTGATACGCTCAGGTGAACAATGGTAAACTGACCGAACAAGCTTGTCAGGTAACTCAGATTTGCCCCCAGATCGCTGTAATTGGGTGATGTGTGTGTCATGAAAGTATCATCACCGGGAATGTGATAAGGTCTGCCGGAATTCCACATCCAGGTAAGACCGATTTGTGATCTTATGGGAGAAACAAATTGTTTAGCTACCAGGCTGAAAGTGTGAGGTGCAATAAATTCAGGAGTTACCTTTTCAGGATAGTCCATAAATTTTCTTTCCGAATCAACATAAGAATAGGATATCCAAAAATCCAGATTGTCAATCAGCGATTTGTCACGATAGAAAAAATCAATTCCTTTGGCATAACCATTTCCTTCGTTTCCCGTTGGTGCAAACTCTCCAAAATCATTGTATATACCGGTAATCAGATCGGAATAGTTTTTATGATAAGCCTCAGCCCGAAAAAGTCGTGTTGCCAGACTTCCGGTTTGCAAACCCATAATGAAATGCTCTGCTTTTTGCATTTTCACCCCACGGTTATACTTTAGGAAATCGCTCTGTGCTGTCTGAAAAAAATGCCCCCAGGCCAGAGAGAACGTAGTGCTTTCTCCGGCGGCAAAAGCCATTGCGGCACGCGGAGAAAAGACTTTTTCATCCGACTGGGTGGAATATTCAAACCGCAAACCGGGTCTGAAAGCAATGTCAGGATGAAGGCGCCATTCAGCCTCTGAAAAAGCAGAATACAGATCATCTGAAAAGGTGGCATTTACTGAAAAACCACTTTCCGTTTGCCGGTAAGTTTCATCGAAACTTGTTTTCTGCCAGGCTCCCCCGTAAGTAAGTTTCAGTCTGCTATTCAATTGAGAAATCAGCTTTACCTTTGCCTCTGAGGCCCATTCTCCTGTTTTTTGATTGTGTATTCCGGCTTGAAAATCCTGATTGTCATAAGTATAGGAAGCGCCCCCTTTCATTAATGTTTTATCGGTCAAGGAGCGATGGTAAGTGCTGTTAACATAAACATTGCCTCCCGTTTCATCAATCATCAATTCCTGTCCTGAACCATCAGGAACAAAGAAAGATTGCCCACCATAATCTCCGGAGACAAAAAACTTAAACAAACTTCCCTTTTCCCCTTTTTGGCGATAACTTACATTTCCATTGAATGCCTCCACATGATCTTCCCAATCCATGTGGTTCTTCACCAAAGAGTTGTAAGGGCCAAAATTAAAATAGCCTCCTGTGGCCGAAAAGGACCGGTTGTTCCCCACCCATGTGTTGGCCAGCTCTCCTCCAATGCTCATCAGCGATACACTGGTAAGTTCCTCGATAGCCACATCCTGAGATTCGAGTACCAAAACCGATGAGAGTGCCTGCCCAAACTCTGCAGAATAGCCGCCAGTACTGAAAAAGGTGCCTTCGAACAATGAAGGCGAAAAACGCCCACGGGTTGGCAGGTCCGGAACCTTGGAATAATAGGGTTTGGCAGCGAGGACACCATCCATTAAGACACGTGTTTCGGAAGCATCACCCCCTCTTACCAGTAACCGCCCGTCATCGGCTGCGACCTGAGTTCCGGGCAGCGTTTTTAAAGCAGTACCTATGTCCCCCAGTGACCCGGCAGTGGTATAGATGTCCATCGGATCCATCACGGCAGCTCTTTTTTTATCGCCTGCTTCAAAACTGCCGGCGGTAATGGTAACCGCATTAAGGCTGGTAATACTTTCACTTAACTGAACATCGATGGGTACATTTTCCGCCCCGGCTAAACTTTTTTCAACGCTCTGATATCCCACAAAACTGAAAATGAGCGTCAATTCTCCGGAATCAGGAATTTCCAGTTTATACAATCCTGCCTTATCGGTAATGGTGCCATCGTAACTGTCCTTAACATAGACATTGGCTCCGGGGAGTCCCTCGCCTGTCCGCTTGTCAGTAACATGCCCACTTACTACAACCTGGGCCAGCAAAGATGGTAGAAAAGTGAAAAATGAAAAGACAAGAATAATAGATTTAAGTTTCAGGTTCATTGTGCAATGATTTGTAGGTTGAACTTTACCATGCAAATTATGACAAACCCAAAGCCTTTAGCAATATTTAAGTGATGAGTGGTAAAATAAATCCGATGAGCAGGAAAAAGGTCCGATAAACAACAATCGTTACAAGCAAAAATGTCACACAATCTCGGTTGTTTCCTGAAAAAAGTCCATTTTTGTATAATTAATGAACTTAACCTGCCTTATAAGAACAAGGCAGGCAAGTACTGTCCGGAAAAACTATTATAATGAAACGAGCATGGCAACGGTTGCCTCAAAAGAGAATGTAAACAATCAACCATGCGAGTTCCATCAGACCAATAACTTAGATAAATTATTTACGGATGAAACGAGCATGGCAAGGGGTGTCACAAAAGACAATGTATAAATTCCTTGCATGCGAGTTCCATCCGGCCTTGAAAAATTAATTTTATACGGATGAAAGACAAAGTAATAATCATCACAGGAGCTTCTTCAGGTATAGGCCTTGCCTGTGCAAGGGATTTCGCCTCCAGAGGTGCAAAAATATCACTGGCAGCCCGAAGTGCTGACAAACTATCCAAAATTGAGGAAGAGCTTACCGCATCGGGTCATGAAGTTTTGGTAACGCCCACGGATGTTAGCAGAGAGGAAGATTGTAAGGTGCTTATTGAGCAAACAGTCAAAAGGTTTGGGAAGATAGATGTGCTGGTCAATAATGCAGGAATCTCTATGAGGGCTCTCTTTAAAGACCTGGATCTCTCTGTACTCAGGCAACTGATGGATGTAAATTTCTGGGGAACGGTATATTGCACAAAACATGCACTTCCTCATCTTTTAGAGACCAAAGGTTCGGTAGTCGGGGTTTCTTCTATCGCTGGATTTATTGGGCTGCCCGGACGAACAGGTTATTCGGCATCTAAATTTGCCATGCACGGATTTTTACAAACGCTGCGTACCGAAAACCTGAAAACCGGTCTTCATGTCCTTATTGCTGCCCCAGGCTTTACAGCGTCCAATGTACGTAAAGCTGCACTAACTGCCGATGGATCCAACCAGGGCGAGACACCTCGTGCAGAAGACAAAATGATGAGTGCAGAAGAGGTCGCCCGTCACCTTGCCAAAGCAATCCTGAAGAGAAAAAGAACATTGATCCTGACTTTCAAGGAAGGAAAATTGACCGTTTTTCTGAGTAAGTGGTGGCCCTCGCTGGTTGAAAAACTATCATACAGTCACATGGCCAAAGAACCTGATTCACCATTCAAATAAGCACCATGCTAAAACATACCACCAAAATTCGTGTTCGTTACGGCGAAACAGATCAAATGGGAATCGTAAACAATGCCGTTTATCCATCTTATTTTGAAGTTGGACGAACCGAAATGTTTCGCGATCTGGGTGTGCCCTACAGCAAAATAGAGGAAGAGGGAATAATGCTTCCGCTCTCCGAATTGCATGTAAAATACCATCACCCCGCCGTTTACGATGAAGAAATTACCATTGAGACCTATATTGAGGATTTTCCAACATCCCGGATTCGCTTCAAATACAACATTTATAATGAATCGCAGAAGTTGTTGGTCTCCGGAGAGACAGTCCTTGCGTTTTTGAATGCGGAAACCCGACGCCCCACCAGAATTCCGAAATATCTGGCAGACCTGATCGGACCCTATTTTTAATCATTTTAGCCGGAGATTGCACTAAATAGAAAAAAAGCAACATGAATCATACAACATTTTCCTTTGTAGTAGAGCAATTTGCCGATTTACGAATTCTTCGATATCCGGTGAGCGGTTTTGAGGAGTTGTCGATAAAGCAAAAGGAACTCATCTACTATTTGTCACAGGCAGCAGTAGAAGGGCGGGATATACTCTTCGATCAGAACTACAAACATAATCTGACCATCAGAAGAACCCTTGAAGCTGTTTATGAACATTACAATGGTAACAGAGAAAGCAGCGAATTTTCAAGGTTTGAGATATTTCTTAAAAGAGTATGGTTTTCCAATGGCATTCATCACCACTACTCTACCGCAAAAATCACTCCCGGATTTAATGCGGATTTCTTCAAACAAGCAGTTCAAAGCATTGATGACAAGCATCTTCCCCTGAGGACTAACGAATCCAAACAGGATTTAATCAATCGTCTGACTCTGATATTGTTTAATCCTGAAGTTGCGGCACGTCGGGTGAATCAAAATGAAAATGAGGATCTGATTGCCACTTCAGCCAACCATTACTACGACAATGTTTCCCAACAGGAAGCTGAGTCTTTCTATGCCTCCAGAAAAGATCCTGAAGACAAAACACCGGTTTCGCATGGAATGAACAGCCTGCTGACCAATGAGAACGGTCAAATAGTTGAAAAAGCATGGAAAATTGGGGGCATCTACTCCCCTGCCATTGAAAAAATAGTGTACTGGCTAAAAAAAGCACATCAGGTCGCTGAAAATGATCAGCAAAAAAAAGTTATTTCCCTACTGACAGATTTTTATGAAACAGGAGATCTGAGCACCTTCGACCAATACAATATTGAATGGCTTCAGGATCAGGATTCACGTGTTGACTTTATCAATGGTTTTATCGAAACGTACGGAGATCCGCTGGGATTGAAGGCCAGCTGGGAAAGTGTGGTAAATTTCAAAAACACAGAAGCAACCCGGCGAACTGAAACAATCAGCAAAAATGCCCAATGGTTCAAAGATCATTCCCCCATTGATGAGCGATTCAAAAAACAGGAAGTACGGGGCGTTTCTGCAAAAGTGATCAATGTGGCCATGTTGGGAGGCGATTGCTATCCTCATACTCCTATTGGCATCAATTTGCCCAATGCCGACTGGTTACGAAAGGAATATGGCTCCAAATCGGTAACCATCGAAAACATTACCTATGCCTATGATCAGGCAGCCAAAGGAACAGGATTTCTTGAAGAATTCTGCTCTTCCGAAGAGGAGATTGCCCGTCATAAAAAGTACGGATTCCAGGCGGGTAATTTGCACACTGACCTTCATGAATGCCTGGGACATGGTTCCGGTCAGTTACTCGATGGCATCAACGGGGATGAGCTGAAAGCCTATGGAGCAGTAATAGAAGAAGCCAGAGCCGACCTTTTTGCCCTCTATTATATGGGGGACAAAAAACTCATAGAACTGGAATTACTTCCTGACGAGGAAGCATTCAAGGCAGAATATGACAATTATATCCGCAATGGATTGCTTACGCAGATAACCCGTATTGCATTGGGAGACAATATTGAACAGGCACATATGCGCAACCGGCAGTTGATTGCTTCCTGGGCATTTGAATACGGAAAGGCATCTAATGTGATTGAAAAGGTCATCCGCGATGGGAAGACTTTCTTTACCATTAATGATTACAAAGGACTGAGGGAACTGTTTGCAACCCTTTTGGCCGAAATTCAGCGCATTAAATCAGAAGGTGATTTTGAATCGGCCAAAAATCTGGTGGAGAGATACGCAGTAAAAATTGACAAAGAGCTGCATGCTGAAGTACTGGAAAGATACAAAAAACTGAATCTGGCACCTTACAGTGGATTTGTTAATCCGGTTTATCGTCTGCAGAAAGATGAAAAGGACAACATTACCGATGTAGTTCCTGATTACACCGAAGGGTATGCAGAACAAATGATGCGTTACAGTCGTGAGCATTCGTGGCTGCCTGATTATAATTCCTGATATTGCTAAGGATAGAAAATTTTGATTAAATTTGTTGATACAAACTGTTAGGGGTGCTCCATTGGGGGCTGAGAATAAACCCTTTCACCTGATATGTATAATAACAGCGTAGGGAAACAGTAGCTCAATGACCATTGTTTTTACAATAATACACTCCATTGAAAAGCTGTTTTGCCTGTGCAGAACAGCTTTTTTTATTGTTGATTTCCCGGAATTATCAGGGGTGCAGAAAAACATCTGTATCACCTCATATTTTAAGAAATCCGGTTATTTCCTGTCAGGTGGTGAAAAGTGCACAGTTTGTTTAACCTTCAAAAAACAAACACTATGATTACAGCACAAGGTGTAAGCAAAAACCTTCAAAATTTGCGAAACCAGACCCCTTTGGTTCACAATATTACCAATTATGTGGTCATGAACAACACAGCCAATGCGCTTCTGTCGGTAGGTGCCAGTCCGGTTATGGCTCATGCCCCGGAAGAGATGGAAGCAATGGCAGGAATTGCCTCTTCACTGGTCATCAATATTGGCACTCTGAGCAAAGAATGGATTGAGGGTATGATGACAGCCGGGAAAACAGCACACAAGAGAGGTATTCCGCTAATTCTGGACCCTGTAGGTGCCGGAGCGACCGGCTTTCGCACCCAAACCTGCCACCAGATCATCAAAGAATGCAAACCCGATGTCATTCGGGGAAATGCCTCTGAAATAATGGCACTCATCAGCAGTGATGTCAAAACCAAAGGAGTGGACAGCACCGAATCATCTGAAAATGCAATAGAACTGGCTAAAACCTTGGCCAAAGAGACCGGAGCAGTCGTAAGCATCAGTGGCCCGGTCGATTACATCACCGATGGAGCAAGTATCTTCACCATAAAAAATGACATTCCTTTGATGCCAAAAGTTACAGGAATGGGATGTACGGCCAGTGCGCTTACCGGTGCTGTGGCTGCTGTATGTACCGATTCGCTTGAAGCCGCTGCAACAGCTATGGCTATAATGGCTGTTGCCGGAGAAATGACCTTGCCTCTGGCCAAAGGCCCCGGAACATTTCAGGCTCATTTTCTCGACGCGCTTTATAGCATGGGCGATAAAGAAATATTACAATATCTGAAATTATGAGACCATCTTTTTCATTAGATCTGTACCTGGTTACCGACCGGGATCTTTCTTTGGGACGATCACTGACTGAAATTGTTGAAAAAGCTGTTAAAGGAGGTATTACAATGGTTCAACTCAGGGAGAAAAATGCTTCCACCCGACAGTTTGTACATGAAGCACTTCAAATCAGGCCCATCCTAAAAAAGAATGGGATTCCTCTGATTATTAATGATCGTGTGGATGTGGCAATGGCCATTGATGCCGATGGAGTTCACCTGGGACAAAATGATATGCAGTGGCAGATGGCAAGAACTCTCTTGGGTCCTGAAAAAATCATCGGCCTTTCTATTGAAAATGTGGATCAATTAACCGATGCCAATGAGGCAAATATCGATTACATTGGTATCAGCCCCGTTTTCACCACGCCCACAAAAAAGGAGCTATTCAAAGGCTTAGGATTATCCGAAACCGGTAAAATTGCAACACTTTCAAAGCATCCATCCGTGGCCATTGGAGGTATTAATAAATCCAATGCGGCAGGTGTTTTAAGCACAGGTACCAATGGTATTTCCGTAGTTTCAGCGATTTGTTCTGCAGAAGACCCGGAAGCTGCTGCCAAAGAACTGTCCGACATTATTCAACAAGAAAAAAAACAATCCTGACTATGAAGCAATACAATACGGTTTTGACCATTGCCGGAAGTGATAGTGGCGGAGGAGCCGGCATTCAGGCAGACCTGAAAACCATATCAGCGTGTGGATGCTATGGAATGTCTGTGATTACGGCTATCACAGCACAAAACACCCGGGGAGTTTCTGATATCTTCCAGGTTCAGTTGTCAACCATCGAAAAACAAATTGATGCTGTCATGTCCGACATTGGTGCTAAGGCAGTAAAGATAGGCATGTTACACTCTACGGAAGTCATTGAATTGATCGCTCGTAAAATGGAGGATTACAATGTCAAAAACCTTGTAATTGACCCGGTAATGGTTGCCACTTCAGGAGATAAGTTACTGCGTGATGAAGCGATACATGCACTTAACGAAATATTATTGCCCAAAGCCAGGGTCATTACACCCAACATTCCTGAAGCAGAAATTCTTTTGGGAGGAAAACTGGAGCAGCAATGCAAGTTGCCGGAAGCCGCCCAAAAACTCTCTTCCGGAAGTAGTGCATCCGTATTGCTAAAAGCCGGACATCTCAGTGACAAGGAGTTGATTGATGTATTTTACAATGCGGAGAGCAGCGAAATGATCTATCTGAAATCTCATCGAATCACCACTCCCAATACGCATGGCACGGGATGTACACTTTCATCGGCCATAGCTTCATTTTTGGCGGCAGATGAATCTTTAAACAAAGCCGTTCGCAAAGGAAAAGATTATATTGAGGGGGCCATCAAAAAAGGCAGGAATTATAAAATTGGTCATGGACATGGGCCCGTTCATCATTTTCACAAATGGTGGAAGTAACCGGGAAATCATGCCTAAAATCATAAGCACCGTACCATGAATACATTTTTAGCGCTGAATACCCCACCTGCCGGACCGTTTACAGGCGAATTGTGGGAAAGCAACAGATCTTTTACAGATGAGATTATTTACCATCCTTTTTGTAAGGGAATGTCGGATGGTACGCTTCCCGCTGATGCTTTTAGACATTATCTGGCTCAAGACCTGTTATATATTGAACAGGACGCCCGGGCATTTGCAATTACAGCCGGTAGGGCCACTACTTACGAGGCATTCTCGTTTTTTATGGATATGGCACGGGATGGCCTGGAAATTGAACGGAATCTTCACCGCGATTTACTGCCGTTTTTCGGGGTTGAACGACCGGATAAAATGTCACGAATTTGTCGGGGTTACACCACTTTTTTGCTGGATACCGCGCTAAAAACTTCGTATCCGGAATCAGTTGCTGCTCTGTTGCCCTGTTTTTGGGTTTACCGGGAAACAGGCCTGAAAATTCGCAAAGATGCTGTTAAAAAGAACCCATTTCAAAAATGGCTGGAGACCTATTCAGATGAAGCATATGGCAGGTATGTTGAACAATTTATACAAATTGCAGAAGAACTACTATTCGGTGCAACTCTCACAATGCGTAAAAAGATGCATTATGCTTTCAGACGAAGCTGTGAATTTGAGAAAGCATTTTTCAGCGAAGCTCTGAACATCAAAAAAGATAAGGAAAAGAAAACTGGACAGCTGTTTTAAAAATTCCTATTTTTGCTCAACAAATAATGCATCCTGTAAATGGATGTGCACAAACCTTTAAACTTAATTTACCATGAAGAAATTATTCCTTGCGCTTTTTATCAGCATCCCGATGGTTGCAGCAGCCCAAAGCAACACCGAAACCATTACTACATTTTTGGAAGGAATCATCAACTTTCAGGAAGTAGAAGTTAACGACCACAATCCCATCATTTCTATTGGTGAACTGGCTGCTCAACAAGCAGACACCACCATCGTATTAACCGGAGAAAACGTCAGTGAAACTTTCGATAAAGCGATGAATTACAATCATTCTTTAATTGTTGTGGGCATCCACACAGCCGTATTGGTTAGTAGCTGGGAAGATTGTACCCCCTCCGGTGCATGGGATGCATGTATGCCCATGGGAGAAGGATTTGTTAAACGGACTGCCCTGGAAAAAGAGACCGGATATATCAATAACATTATTGGTATTCCCGACAATCAGGAAAGAAAAGTTTATCTCTTCAATTAAAAAGCCTAATTTGCAAAAAAGAGAGCTGCCCAATAAAAAATGGACAGCCCTTCTTTTTTTCATTTTGTCATTCCCAGATTCGCATAACCCCCAAATCCACCTTGATAAATCTTTATCCACAGGATAACAATCTGAGGAGTAACAATGCAGGACAAATAATCTAAGACGCTTCAAAGCGTAGTTCTTCCTGCGTAGTTATTTTCTCACAATAATGGCATCTGAGGGCCACTTCCTTCTTGTTAATGACACTAAAGTGCGTGGTTACCGCCTCATTGTTGGTCACACATTTGGGATTAAAACACTTGACAATCCCCACAATGGTATCCGGAATGGTCACATCACTCTTCTCCACCACTTCAAAATTTTTAATCACATTCAATCTGGCATGAGGTGCCACCAGAGAGATCTTATTGATTTCATGATCCTGAAAGAACACCTCTGAAACTTTGATAATTGCTTTTCGGCCCTGTTTTTTGCTGTCCAGATTGGCACCAAATGTTATCTGAGTACTGATTTTATCGAGTCCCAGTATGGTAATTACTTTAAACAGGTTCTCTGACGGAATGTGATCAATCACCGTTCCGTTTTCTATTGCACTAACTTTTAATTCTTTACTATTGGCCATTTTTTTCTGTCTTCAAAAGATTAAACTACGATTATTTAAGTCCCATTACGGCAGCTATCAAAGCCATACGGGCAAAAACCCCGTTTCTGGCCTGATCAAAATAGTAGGCTTTGGGACTGGCATCCACATCTGTATGAATCTCATTAACTCTGGGAAGTGGATGCAATACCCGCATATTATCTTTTGTTCCCTTGAGCATATTCCGCTTAAGCACATAAGCATTTTTCACTCTTTCGTACTCCATTGGATCGGAAAAGCGCTCCTTCTGAACACGGGTCATGTAGATAATATCGGCTTCATCAATAATTTCAGATAATTCTCCGTGTTCATAATAGGGAATGCCATGTTCCTCAAGAAAAAGTTTGTATTCGCGTGGCATACGCAACTCTTCCGGAGAAACAAAATGAAAGGTTGGATTAAAATCAGACAAGGCCATCAGGAGTGAATGAACAGTCCGCCCGTACTTCAGATCACCGACCAAAAAGATATTCAGATCATCCAGTTTTCCCTGGGTTTTTCGGATAGAATACAAATCAAGCATGGTCTGTGTAGGGTGTTGATTGGCTCCATCTCCGGCATTGATTACCGGAACCAAAGATTGCTCGGAAGCATATCTGGCACTACCCTCAAGCGGATGTCTCATCACAATAAGATCGGCATAGCGGCTTACCATCTGAATGGTATCTTTCAGACTCTCTCCTTTTGTGGCAGACGAGGACGCAGAATCAGAAAATCCCACTACCCGACCTCCCAGCCGGTTGATGGCAGTTTCAAAACTCAGTCTTGTACGGGTTGACGGCTCAAAAAAGAGACTTCCAACGACTTTCCCTTCCAGTAACTTTTGGTTGGGGTTGGCTTCGAATTCTTCAGCAAGGTCAAGAATGTGCAGAATCTCTTCTTTGCTGAAATCATTGATGGAGACCAGGCTCCGGTTCTTCATCTGAGGCATATTGTTCTTTATCTAATGGTTTAAAATATGGTGTTTCAGAAATTTGGGCACAAAAAAAGACCCGGTCAATAAATAACCAGGTCCTTCGACAAATATTTTAAAGAAAAAATGAAAGAGATGTTGATGTAAAAAAACAACATTTTTGCATTTGAGATGCCTGATTTTCAGGCCACTTTCTATTTTATTTTGATTTGACATATCAAAAAACAAAACTATCTATTTTTTTCCGGATTGTAAAGGAAAAATTTTGTTTTGATTGAAGAAAATTAATAATCCGAATCATTCAACAGTCATTTATAATAACACATGAATTTATATCCCCATCAACCCTGTCAAAACCCTTAAAACAGCGTATTTGTTAATCAAAATTTTCTGAAGGATGGTGAAGCCTCTATTTTTGTGTTTTGCCGTAATGAGTCAGGGTTTCACTCAAAGTGAAGCCCAGACTTTTTTAATAAAATGCTACTTTTGCAAAAATTCATTGAACTATGCAGGGAAAACTATATATGGTTCCCAACCATTTGGGAAACGAACAAACCGGATTTACGATACCAACAGAAGTGGCGACTTTAGCATGCAAGCTTCGTTTTTTCATAGTAGAAAATATCCGTACGGCCCGTCGTTATCTCAGATTGTTGGATGCACATATGGACATCGACAACTCTACCTTTTTTTTGCTTGATAAACACACAGGCCCCAAAGAATATTCAACCTTCTTAAAGCCCATCCGGCATGGACATGACATCGGGGTAATATCCGAAGCCGGTTGTCCCGGCGTTGCCGATCCGGGAGCAGAAATTGTAAAGATTGCTCACCAGAAAAATATTCAGGTAGTTCCATTGGTCGGTCCCTCCTCCATACTTATGGCACTGATGGCATCAGGCATGAACGGGCAAAGCTTCGCTTTCAATGGTTATTTGCCCATAGATAAATCAGAACGCCCTAAAGCAATTAAACAATTGGAAGCCAGAAGTTCCAAAGAGCAGCAGACCCAGTTATTTATTGAAGCACCCTACCGTAACAACGCCATGGCACAGGATCTTTTAAAACACTGTCGCCCTGATACCAGGTTATGCATTGCCTGTAATATCTCTATGCCTGATGAGTTTGTGGTTACCCGAACCATTTCACAATGGAAAGGGAATCTCCCCGAATTGCACAAAAAACCTACGATGTTCCTGATTCAGGGAATTTAATGAATACCATATTCAAACTTTTCGCTGAAACATCGTTTCGGGATATTCTATATGCGTCAGGAAAAGGGCCTGAGGAGGAGCTGATGTTCCTGCTCTTCCCCTGTCTTTAGATTCAATTATTTCACAAAAATCATCTACGGATAATTTCTTTCGACCGACTTCCAACAAGGTTCCTACCACTGCACGCACCATATTTCTTAAAAAGCGATCGGCAGAAATGGTAAAAACATACCGATCATCTCTTTTCTCCCAAAAAGCTTCAGTGATATGGCAAAAGTTGGTTTTATTTCCTCCATGTAACCGGGCAAAACTGGTGAAATCATCATAATCCTTAAGTTTTTCTGCCGCCAGGTTCATATAATCAAAATCAGGAATAAACCAGGGACGGTGTGTCAGGCCATCCAAAAATGGGTTTTTGCGGAGTACAAGATGGTATTCATAAGTTCTGGATATTGCATCGTAACGTGAATGAGCATCATCTGACACGGGAGTAGCAGAATAGAGTGCAATGCCGGGAGGCAACAAACTATTTGCTTTTTTCAACAATACCACTTCATCGAACGGAAATGGACTGGCATCAAAATGAGCTACGAAGTAAGAGGCATGAACTCCGGTATCTGTCCTGCCCGCCCCTGTAATTCGAATATCCTCCTGCAGAAGAGTTGTCAGCACTTGTTCCAGCTTCTGCTGAACAGTCACAGCATTCGGTTGCTTTTGCCATCCGTGAAAATTGGCCCCATTGTATGCCAACTCTATAAAGTACCGTCCCATTTTTTTGCTAATTGTTAGAATTCATCCACAAAGAAAAGATTTTCCATTGAAACCGGGGCAGTCAGATTAATTCATATATCATTTGACACAAAAAAAGCGCCTGTACATTGACAGATTATTCAGGTTTTTGTAACTTTTAAAACCGGGAAAGAAAAACCTGCCGGGTCCGATAAAACCATAAAAACTAAACATTATGGACAATACCAAGCCCGTTGACAAGACCTCGAAATCAATTCAGGAAATTGAGAAAATTCTCCTAATGCTTCTTCTTTCTCAGGAAAAAGGAGATATTGAAAGTTTTACCGATTGTTTTCTTCACGATTCTTCAGTGGTTCATATCGGGACAGATGTGGATGAATACTTTACCACCTGGCGAGATTATCTGCACCAGATTGATGAGTTTCTTATTTCACGGAAGGGGCATGAAATTAACGCCCAGGAAACCAGGATCAGACTCAATAAGGAACAAAACACCGCCTGGTATTCACAACTCATCGATACCTGCTATGAAACAAAGGGTGAGATTACCCGCATAGAAGGCTTCAGACACACGGGTGTTTTGGTAAAAACAGAAAATGGCTGGAAAATTGTACAAAGTCATGTTTCAGCACCACTGATTAATGATTAGCAATAACCATTGCGGACTTATCTGAGAATATCCATTGCCAGTGATGCAATGGCTTTTTGTTGTAATTCAATTAAAACAAAACAGAGTAGTATGAAAAAACAAGTTGGAATTTGGATGAACACTGACAAAGCAGTGTTGGTGAGTTTAATGAACGGAAAGGAAGAAAAAATTCAAACTATTGAATCGGACGTAGAGACACGTTCTCACAATCCCCGGGAAATGAAGCCCGGTTCACGAACCGGCTCCATACTTATTGATGTGGATAAAAAAATGACTCAACGCAAGACTCATCAATTGCACAATTATTTTGAAAAAGTTATTCATTCAATAGCCTCTGATACAGGGGAAATTTTTATATTCGGACCAGCAAACACCAAAAAGCATTTTGAAAAAGAGCTGAAAAAACATGCTCCGTTTCAGACCATGAAGCTGGAACTTGAATCAGCAGATAAAATGACCCAACCACAAATGATTGCCAGAATTAAAAATCACTTTGTGAAGAACGGGAACCATAAAAGTTAATTTGGCAATAATGATTATGCAAAAAAGAATATTTGATATGAAGATGAGTGCCTGCCTTTTCAGGGCAGGCATTCTTCTGTTTTTTCTTCTCCTTCCGATAAATTCGGTTTTTATGCAGGGTTATGAAAATCATCCATATCAGGAACAACAGAAAGCAATGGTTCGAAACCAAATCGTTGCAAGAGGGATTAAATCCAAAGCGGTAATTGATGCCATGGGAAAAGTTCCCCGGCATATGTTTGTTCCTTACAACACCCGAACCTTTGCTTACAATGATCAGCCTCTCCCCATCGGGCATAATCAAACCATTTCTCAACCTTACATCGTTGCATATATGACAGAAGCCCTGGGAGCCAAAGCAGGTGACAAAGTTCTGGAAATTGGCACAGGCTCGGGATACCAGGCTGCAATATTGGCTGAAATGGGTATTGAGGTTTTTACCATAGAAATTATTCCTGATCTGGCAGAAACAGCCCGGAGAAACCTGAAGAGAACCGGATACAATAAGGTCAACACCCGACTGGGCGACGGCTATGCCGGATGGCCCGAGGAAGCCCCCTTTGATGCAATCATCATTACTGCAGCACCTGAAGCCATTCCTCAGGCACTGGTAGAACAGTTAAAAACAGGAGGAACCATGATTTTGCCGGTGGGTCCCAGGGAAAGTACCCAATCGTTGAAGAAAGTGGTAAAAAGATCAAAAGGAATCAGGCAAACCACCCTTTTACCGGTTCGTTTTGTGCCTATGATCCGATCTTACAATTAGGATATGAATTGGGAAAAAGAATTGAACATTCTGCTGGAAGAACGAAAAATATCGCAGGTTGTTGACTATTTGTTCAGTTCACCAGAGGAGATACCGCAACTTATCGGATTAACAAAGCACAGAAAGAAAAAAACTGCATGGCGTGCTGCATGGGTAATTGACCATTTGAATATGCAGAAACCCGGTGTTGTTGCTCCTTTTTACCCGGAAATAATTCAAATTCTTAAATCAACATCCTTTGACGGGGTTCGCCGATCTTTACTAAAAGTCATGCTGGGTGCCCCGGTCGAAAAGAGAGATGACGGTGAATTACTGGATCTATGTTTCAGGTGGATTGTCTCACCTGATATCCCAATTGCTGTCAGAGTATATTCCATGCAATATGTTCACGATTTACTTCCCGAATATCCGGAACTAAAAAATGAATTCAGACACAGTCTCCTGTTAGCACTTGATGACCAAAGTAAAGGAGTAAAAGCCAGGGCAGGAAGGATATTGTCCAGTTTGCCTTAGTTTCTGTCCATAAAGTACCACTTGCGTCGTTACGCTTGCCGCCCAAATACTCATTTACGATTAGGAAATTCCGTTTTTGGGGGCTTCGCAAACTTAGAAATTGGGGATTTCTGACCAGAAACAGCTCTATAAAATAAGAAAAATTTCTCAAGTTCGCTGTCTCTGTTCAGAAGGTTCCGCTAATGGCGTAACGCAGTAAACGGGACTTTATGGACAGATATTAAATATAATACCGGGGAGGTTTAAACAGGCTGAAAGCACGAAAAATCCTCCCCTTCTCATTATTGTTTAAAGACTTTAGGCCTTTTAAAAACGCATCATTGACGGTTATTTTAGTTTCTGCTCAAATTTCTCCCTGAACTTTTTAAGCTTCGGATTAATAACCACCTGACAATAAGGCTGATTAGGATTGTTCTCAAAATAATTCTGATGATAGTTTTCGGCGACAAAGAAGTCACCGGCCGGACTTATTTCCGTAACCACAGGTTTGTTATATACTTCCTGACGCTTCAACTCCTCAATAACCTCTTCAGCTTCTTGTCTTTGTTGTTCGGAATTATAAAATATTACCGACCGGTATTGTGTCCCCACATCGGCCCCCTGTCTGTTCAATGTTGTCGGGTCATGCACAGAAAAAAATACGGAAAGTATCTCTTTGTAGGTAATTCTGGCTGAATCAAAAAAGACCCGGATCACTTCGGCGTGACCGGTAAGTCCGGAACAAACCTCCCGATAAGTGGGATTTGCAATCTTTCCGCCGCTATATCCCGATTCCACTTTAGTAACTCCTTGTAGTTCTTCAAAAACAGCTTCAATGCACCAGAAGCATCCGCCGCCTAAAATCGCAGTCTCTTCTTTACTATTTGCTTGTATCATAATACTTGTCTGGATTATCAATGTTAATAAAAATAATTTCTTCATTCGTTTTCAATTTTGGATTATCACAAACCTGATGATTAAACCGTACCTCATTACTTCGTGTCTGTCCATAAAGTACCATTTACTGCGTTTCGCCATCAGCGGAAATTGCTCATTTACTCAAGTAAACTCCGCATTTCCGCTGATGGCAAGCCTTGTAAACGGAACCCTCTGAACAGACACAGCGAACTTGAGAAACTTTACTTAGTTTATAGACAGACTCTACTTAGTCTCTGTCCATAAACTAAGCGTTTTTCAAGTGTTTGAACTATAAAGTTCAAATTCAAGGCGTGTGAAAAATATAAACCGCAGAATACTACTGTATTTGAGGATTTAGATTTTGAGCAACAACGCAGAAGTTGGACTTTATAGACAAACATTACTTAAACTAAAAAAGATAGCACTTGGTTCAAAGTAATAAACCAGATCAAAACCTCTATCTTTGCAAAAAAAAGTTTGCAAAACAAGTTCCACATAACAAATTGGTTGCCTACAACGGCAAAAGAGGTAAAAGAACACGGATGGGATGAACTGGATGTTATCCTTTTTTCAGGCGATGCCTATGTTGACCATCCCTCATTTGGAGCTGCAGTAATCGGTCGCGTACTTTATGACCTGGGACTCAGGGTAGCCATCGTTCCACAGCCCAACTGGCGTGATGATCTCAGGGATTTCAAAAAACTGGGGATTCCACGGTTATTTTTCGGTGTTACCGCCGGAAATATGGATTCCATGGTTAATCACTACACCGCCGGCAAGCGTTTGCGATCGAATGATGCATATACACCCGGCGGCAAATCAGGGTTTCGCCCGGATTATGCTACTGTTGTATATACCAGGATTCTTAAAGAGCTCTTTCCGGATGTTCCGGTAATTGTTGGAGGCATAGAAGCCTCTTTGAGACGATTCACCCACTATGATTATTGGAAAAACGAACTAAAACCTAACATTCTCAGCTGGAGTGGCGCAGACCTGCTGGTTTACGGAATGGGTGAACACCCCTTGAAAGAATTGGTTCGGTTACTGCGGAAAGGAGTTCCTGTGGAAAGCCTGAACACCATTCCTCAAACTGCCATCTTGCAAGATAAAGAGGCTCCTTTACCAAAAAATAAAAACTGGGAAGAGATCGAACTTTTCCCGCATGAAGAATGCCTGGAGGACCAAACAAAATTTGCCCAAAACTTCAGACACATAGAAGAAGAATCCAACAGGATGCATCCGGCACGACTTCATCAGATATGTGGAGATCAAAGAATTGTGGTAAATCCTGCCCTGCCTCCGTTAAAGGAAAAGGAGGTGGACTATTCATTCAGCCTTCCCTACACCAGACTACCACATCCACGCTATCATAACAAAGGTGCCATTCCGGCTTTTGACATGATAAAGGATTC
Organism: Marinilabilia salmonicolor; assembly: GCF_003003035.1. Taxonomy (GTDB): domain Bacteria; phylum Bacteroidota; class Bacteroidia; order Bacteroidales; family Marinilabiliaceae; genus Marinilabilia; species Marinilabilia salmonicolor_A. Next base: position 196,952 of record NZ_PVTS01000007.1, read on the forward strand.
TGTGAATCTTCACCGGGGATGTTTTGGGGGATGTAGCTTTTGTACCATATCAGCCCATCAGGGCAAGTTTATAAGTTCAAGATCGGAAGAGTCAATTCTCCGGGAGATTCAACAAGTTGCAGACAGTGAAGATTTTAAAGGAAGCATTTCTGATTTGGGCGGCCCCAGCGCAAATATGTATAAAATGCAGGGTAAAGGCCTGAGTATTTGCGAAAAATGCAAAAGACCTTCCTGTATCTTCCCATCAGTCTGCAAAAACCTGAATACATCGCACCAACCACTCACCGAAATATACCGAAAAGCAGATCAAATTTCCGGAATCAGAAAAACTTTCATTGGAAGCGGAGTACGTTACGATATGCTGCTCAATGAAAATGCGCCTGAAGAAGAAAGAAAAACGCATCAGGAGTATCTGAAAGAGCTGTTGATAAAACATGTTTCCGGCCGTTTAAAGGTAGCTCCGGAACATACATCCGACAAGGTATTGAAGACTATGCGCAAACCATCATTTGGCCTTTTCAAACGTTTTACGCATAAGTTTCAAAAGATCAATGAGGAAGCCGGCCTTAACCAGCAAATTATTCCATACTTCATTTCCAGTCATCCCGCCTGTGAAGAAAGGGATATGGCACTTCTTGCAGCAGAGACCAAATCGCTGAATTTTAACCTGGAACAAGTTCAGGATTTCACCCCTACTCCAATGACACTGGCCACTGTAATGTATTACACCGGATTGGATCCCTATACCATGAAAAAAGTTTATGTGGCCCGTGACAAGGAAGAAAAAACAGGCCAAAGACAATATTTCTTCTGGTATAAACCACAAATGCGTCAACAACTGGAACGAAAAATCAGAAACTCCGGATGGTTTGATGTTTTGAAAGTACTGTTTCCCGATAAACAACCGGGTAACACCACAACCAGAAAACAAAATTATTCAAAAAAGAAAAGAATTTCCCGCAAGAGGTAAAGCCCTTAAAATAAGTATGTTTTATAGTTGCGCATGGATGTTTGGAGATTGCTTCGGGCGCTGCCCTTCCAATGACGGATTTTTGTAATAAACAAGAAATCAGCAAAATAATAGTTGGCCCCCTTTCGGGGACCCGTTCCCATTTGTTCAGCTTACCCCGGGTCGTTAACCCGGGGTAAGTCAAATTTGCCCCTTCGGGGACGGGCCAGTTCTGTCATTAACGCATTATGCCACAATTATTTGAGGTGATCACTCGCAATGGCGGATTTTCACAACAAGCAGAAAGTCAGGATTGTAATTATTGGCCCCCATTCGGGAACCTGACCCCGCTTGTTCAGTCTTACCCCGGGTTTTCGACCCGGGGTTATTCAAATTTGCCCCTTTCAGGGACCTGCCAGGTCTGTCGTAACCCCCTTTTTCCCTCCGCACTAGTAGTGCGTTCGAGAAATAGTATTTCAAATATTTTGCTTTCATTTTTTCTATCTGCAAGGCCAAATTTTGAAGCATAGCCATAGCTACGTTGAAAAATTTTAACGATGCAGAATGGGAAAAGGGATGTAAAATATGAGATAGTATTTTGTGATCGCACTACTAGTTCAAACACGTGAAAAACGCTTAGTTTATAGACAGACTTGAAGTAGTGTCTGGACAGAAACTAAGTAGATGAATCTCTGACAATGGCATGGGCTTTTTTACTATATTTGTTAAAACAATTATAAAATCCATTTTATTATGAAACGAATTCTACTCCCCATATTCTTAGTTGTATTCACAGGTTGTGCAGAACTGGCTCAAATTGCCAAAGAAATAGATACTAATCGGCCACTTACACAAACTGAGGTAATCAGCGGACTAAAGCAAGCATTGACTATTGGCGCAGATTCCGCTGCATCAGAACTGTCTGCAACCAACGGTTATTATCTGGATCAACTGGTAAAAATCACATTGCCCCCTGAAGCATCAGTTGTGACAGAAAACATTTCCAAACTTCCCGGTGGCGAAAAACTGGTGGAAGATGTAATTCTGCGCATTAACCGTTCTGCGGAAGATGCTGCCAAAGAAGCAGCACCGGTTTTTGCCCGGGCAGTTACCGGCATGACTATCCAGGATGGATTTAACATTCTTAGAGGAGAAAAAGATGCTGCTACTCAATATCTCAAATCCCAGACCTACCGGGAACTATACAATCTGTATCAACCAAAAATAAAAAAGAGTCTGGACAAAGAAATTGTGGGCAACCTCTCCACCAACGAGTCATGGGATACACTTACCGGTCAATGGAACAGAGTAGCTGGTTCAATTGTGGGAAAAATGGCCAATCTTGAAACTGTAGATACTGATTTGGATAAATATCTGACCGAAAAAGCATTGGACGGCCTGTTTTTGAAGCTGGCTTTGGAGGAAGAAAAAATCAGGGAAGACCCAAAGGCCAGGGTAACGGCCCTGCTTAAAAGAGTATTTGGCCAGTAACCTTTAAATAGTGTCTGCCCATAAAGTACCATTTGCGTCGTTACCCTTGCCGCCAAAATACTCATTCACCCAAGTAAACCCCGTTTTTGGCGGCTTCCCAAGCCTAGCAACTGGCACTTTCTGAACAGACACAGCGAACTTGAGAAACTTTACTTAGTTTATAGACGGGCTATATAATCGCCCTTGCCAGGTATTTTGGGCCAGCATTCGTTTGCGTACCATCTCTACGATCTGAAAATTTTTCAGACCCCAGCGGGGGGCCAGCAGCAATTCATAGGGTGCCTGACTGGCCAATCGTTCCACCACAATGGAGGGATTCAAACGTTCAAGAAAATCAATAACTATTTCAATGTATTCATCCGGATCAAGGACTCTGTACTGATCCGGATCTGCTTGATATTTTCGTCCCAAATCAGATCCTTTAACATACTGAAGCTGATGAAGTTTCAGGTAATTCAGTGGGAGCTCAGATAAAATATCCGCATGCGATAACATCACTTCATTGGATTCTCCGGGGAGTCCCATTATTAAATGGCCGCCCACAGGTAATCCCACTTTATTCAGCTTTAGAATGGCCTCGCGGGTCTCCTCAAAGGTATGCCCCCTGTTTACATGCTTCAGGGTTTCTTCGTTAGTCGATTCAATACCCAGTTCCACCACCACATAATAATCCTTCTGCAATTGGGCAAAGTACTCAATCAACTCATCAGGAAGACAATCGGGGCGGGTGCCAACAACCAGTCCGACAATCCCCGGATGGTTTAATGCTTCTTCATACATCTGTTTCAGTTGATCCAAAGGCCCGTAAGTATTGGTATAGGCCTGAAAATAGGCAAGGTACAATTGGTCGGGGTATCTGGCACGGAAAAAGGACATCCCGGTTTCCAGCTGGTTGGCAATACTCATTCCCGGTTCACAATAATCCGGATTAAATGTTTTATTGTTACAGAATGTACATCCACCTGTGCCTCTGCTACCATCCCGGTTGGGGCAGGTAAATCCTACATTCAGAGAAAGTTTCTGAACGCGGTTGTTAAATTTGTTACGCAGAAAGTTACTGTAATCGTTGAAAGGATTATGGTGGCCCCAGGGGTATTTATAAGACATGAAGTGCTTTTTGCAGCAAAGATAAAGAAAAAAATCACCTATTTCTTAAGTACCAATCATCCAACAAATAGGAAATATCAAGAGAATCCAGCCTCTATAGAAAGCATCAATGGCTTATAATCAAGGATTTATTAATACAACTAACCAGTATTTCACGGGAAATTGGCTTACTCACAACATCATTAAGTCCGTTTTCGGCAATTTTCTTATTCTCTTTTTGTTTTGTTTTGTCTGCTAATCCAAGAATCACAACATTCGGATTCATACTTTTGAGTTGTCGTCCTACCCTTTCTCCCTCATTATCACGCATATTCAAATCCAGCAGAATTAAATCAATATTACCATGCTCACGACAGGTTTTAATTGCCTTAACAGCTGTGGGTGCTTTAAAAATACGCATATTGTCTCCGAAGTCACGCAAAATAATTTCACGGATAAAAATATACTCCATTTCATCAACTCCTGCAATGAGCAAATTGTATTGATCTAAATTTGAAGAACTACCGCCAATATATTTTTTTTCGGACGAACCAGATGAAGCATCTTTTCTCAGCCATAGATCAAAATAAAAAACAGAACCTTTTCCGGGGGTGGAATCAACCATTATCCGGCTTCCCATTTTATCGATTATTCTTGAGGCAATAGTCAGACCAAGTCCATTGCCACCGAAAGCTCTTGTTGCTCCACTATCGGTTTGATAAAAAGGCTGAAAAACAAGGCTCTGCATATCAGGAGCAATTCCTACGCCCGTATCTTCAACATAAAACCTGATTTTATCACCACTTTTTAAACAACCAAAATAAATATTTCCCTCTTTTGTGAATTTAACGGCATTAGACAAAAGATTTTCCATTACTTGTCTCAACCGTGCGGAGTCAAGATAAACGGTTGCATTCTCAAATTCAGCCTCAACCATGGGTTTATTCATTTTAACACGGCTTCCGGTATTGTCAGAAAATGATTTAAACAGGGACATCATAAAACCGGGTAACCGAATCGGGCTTTTTTTCAAAACCACATTGTCCGTTTCCATTTTACTGATGTCCATTATATCATCCACAATCCCTAACAACCGGTGGGTTGACTCAATAACAATCTGAAGATATGAATTGCGCTTATCATCAGGGGTATCGGACATCTTTGCCAACTCTGAAAACCCGAGAATTGCATTCATGGGCGTCCTGATTTCGTGGGACATATTTTGCAAAAATGCAGCCTTTAACACTTCACTCTCCCGTGCTTTCTGCCTTATATCAATAAGCTCTTGATAGCACTTCTTTTTCTCTGTAATGTCTTCTTTTAGGGCTATAAAATGAGTGTTTATTCCTTCAGGATCAAATACCGGAACAATAGTTGCTTTTTCAAAAAATAATTCTCCATTACTCCTTTTATTAATAAACTCCCCTCTCCAAACTGCCCCCATTTTAATAGTCTTCCATAACTGTTCATAATCATCAGGTGGAACCAGACCGGATTTTAGTAATCCCGGCTTTTCCCCTATGACTTGGTCAGCAGAATAACCCGAAACTTCTATAAAAGCATCATTCACATACTCAATGGTTCCCTCATTATCTGTAATCATAACAGAAACAGGGCTAAGTTTCAGTGCTTCTGAAAATATGCTGAAATCACCTTCACTTCCATGAGATAGAAAGTTACCTTCAAAAGACTTTTCTTTCTTATTTGGCTGAACTGATTCTTCGGCCCTTAAAGTCGTTATGGTAGTGATGATTATGGAATCATTAAGAATTTTACTTTCAAACTTTAAATTTCTTTGTGAATCAAACAAAGTACTAATCCCAACATTCTGTTTTTGCCATAACTTAGCCAGAATGGAAAAGAAATCAGATTTTTCTGAATTGGATTGATTTTTTTGGAAAGAATCGAATAAATTCGGATACAGTCTCCGAAATTCCTTGTTGGTACCAGTTAAATCAAATTTCAAAACCTGATCATCCCCATCAGTTATAACCTTATGGCACACTGATGCAACCGGTAAATTGTCAAATATTTCCTGATACAAGTTGTCCATAAATCAACACTGATAAGCTCCTTTCAATAATAGTTGTTCATCGAATCATATCTATTCCCAAATCATAGAGGTATTCAAAACATAACGAAATTTTGGAACAATTAGTTACTATAAAAAAGCACAAAATTTACTTATCCAATTCAGTCAACAATCTCAAAATAATCCCCATCTTTCCAGGCAGGAAACTTTTCTCTGAAAGCATTCATTTCATCTCTGTCCAGGTCTGCATAAAGAATATTGGGATTTTCCGAAGATTTCCGGGAGATTATTGCACCTTTGGGTGATAGTACTACAGACCCTCCTTGATAGTCAATGCCGGGAGCCTTTCCGGTTCTGTTTACCCCCAACACATAACATTGATTTTCGATAGCCCGTGCTTTCAACAAGGTGTTCCACACATCCTGCCTTACCGCGGGCCAGTTGGCCACATAAATCAGGATATCATAATCATTTCGGTTACGACTCCAAACCGGGAAGCGAAGGTCGTAACAAACCTGTGGGAGTATCCGCCATTCGCCCAAAGAAAAAATTTTTCTCTCTTTCCCGGCACTATAGTGGTTTTGCTCTTCACTCATTCTAAACAAATGGCGCTTATCATAATACTTCACTTTTACTGCAGGAGATGCAAAATAGAAACGATTGTAAAAGTTGTTCTCTTCCGAAGCGATGGAGCTTCCTGCTAAGGAGAATTGATATTTTTCAGCCATTAACTGCAACCACCGGGGAGTCTCTGTTAACGCAGAAGAGGCTATTTTTTCCGGATTCATGGTAAAGCCTGTTGTAAACATTTCAGGCAAAACAACCAGGGAACAATTATTTTCCAGACGCTCAAAAAGGTTTTCAAACATTTTGAGATTTCTGTCAATATTTTCCCAATATAACTCGGGTTGCAATAAGGCTACTTTCATAAACCTTCGGTTTTATAATATTTCATTCAATCAGTGTGTTCAAAAACAAATCTGTCATATAATCCTCCAACACCTCCCTAGCCTCCTTTGTTTCAAGATCATGATGATTAATAATTATAGAAAAAGCAAATGGTTCTTCGCCTGATGGAAAAAAATATCCTGCATAGCCCAAAACATCCTGCATTGAACCACTTTTACCATAAATTTTTCCCTGTAAAGAAGGATGACGCCACATATATTTTAAAGTTCCGTAATGCCCGTTTCGGGAGAGAGAATTCTTAAATTCGGAAAATAACGGACTCTCCTGATAAAGATGCTCCAACATTCCGACCATAAAAGTGGATGAAAGTTTATTAAGGGGTGAAAGCCCGCTACCATCAGCAATTCCAAGATAAGCATTTGCGGTTTTATCTTTCCAGAACCGGTCAACCTCCGACAACCCTCTATCCCAGACAGAGAGAAGAGAATCATCCTTCATAAGCCCCAATGAGAGCAATAAATGATCCGCAAAAAGATTGATACTTCGCTGGTTGGTTTCTGCAATTATTTCTGACAAAAGAGGAGATTTTATTTCTCCAATCAGTCTGCTCTGTTTCTTCCAACTGTCATGAAGTATGCGCTCTACAGGGATTTTAGTTTCCCTGCGAAAGAGATCCTGTACCTCATTGCCAAAAGTAATACCCGGATGTGGAAGCGCTCCTTTAATGGTAAATGATTTACGTGCAGCAGGCATAGAACCTCTTATTTGCCACTCTTCCTGCCCGGGAACTCCGTAGATGTATGCACTGTCCTTATTATGTGCAGCCGACCGCACAAAGCTTGTGAAAGTAATATTGTTTTGAGGAGGGTTAACCGCAGTTACTTTACAGATCTCTCCCACCCGGGCCGGAGATTGCAGCATCAATTCGAAAGTATTATCCCGCCACGAAAGTCCCGCCGGGGGTGCTCCGTAATAATTCCCCATATCTTCCCACAGTCTCTTTGAAGGGTACCTGAATGGATCAAAACAATTTTCATCAATCAGAATTTTACCTGTGATGCCAGTGATGCCCTCCTTTCTTAAAAATCCTGCCACCTGCTGAATAACAATATCGGGGTGGTTATCTTCAAAATATTTTGAGCCAAGAGTGGGATCACCTGAACCTTCAATAATCAGGTTGCCCTGAAGGATTCCGTTTTCAACAGGTCCCGAAACATAAAAACGTGTGGAATATTGAAAACCTGGCCCCAATTGCTCCAACGCCGTGGCTGTAGTTACCAGTTTCATCAGACTGGCAGAAATCATTGCTTTTTCGCCATTCTGGGAGGTTAGCGTTTCTCCGGTTTTTAAATTTCTGACAACAATGGAATATGAAGAATGCGCCGGAAGCCTGCTCATCAAATCCTGAGATTTCACAGGAGTCGAAACAAGAATCAGCAATAAAATCAATATACCTGCGAAAGGTTTATTCATAAATCCCGTATTGTTTGTCCAGTTTTTTCTTCTCCTGGAGTCTGGCTGAAAGTTCAATATAGTAGTCCTTAGCCATTTTGTGCTCGTAGCTGTTCATACCTAAGCCTCCGGCTTCCTGAAAATGCTCGAGGGCTCTGTAAGCCCAGGATGTGGCCTCCAGAAAATTCCCTTTTATTTCCTGTGACAAAGCCAGATTGTATGCAGCCCGGGCTTTTTGTTTTTTTTTCCCGTTTTCATAAATGTAATACCAAACTTTTCCTGCCTCATCCCAGTCGCCCCTATTCATATGAATTTGGGCCTCATAAAACAGCGGATGACCTTTTTTAAAGAAAAACCGGGTTTCACTTTGCCATGTGGGAGATACATAATCGGAATACTGAAAACCGGCATACAAAGCTGCTTCTTTCAATGCATTTCGTATGGCTGGCAGTTTTTCCACTGCATTCCCTACGGTAAGTCCTGCCCCATCCCAAAAAATTGTATCTCTCTGTAAGTGCACATCAAGAATATCGTTGGAAAGATTATTGTGGATTTTCCAATAAGCAGTAGTTCTTGCATCCAAGGTAGCATAATACTGACCTTCAATGTCAATCACATTAATTACCGTTCCATATTCATAATGTCCAAGTTCAATTACAGCCTGTGCATTGTATTTTGCACAAAGAGAGTCCACAACAATGGGTGAAAGTTGAGCCATCGGCTCTCCTTTCTCTGGAGAATTCAAAGGTTGATTTACTATATAAACCGAATCAAAAAAAGCCTTTGACTGTAAAGATTCAACAAGCGACTGGTTGATCTGCATTCCAAAATCTTCCACAAAAATAGAATCAATGGTATATTCCATTCTAGGGACCTTTATTTTGTGGATTCCTTTGTCTTCAGGTCTAAAAGGATAAGCATTGTCCACCACAACAACAGAGGCAATCTCAACCGGTAAAGCCACGTCGGCGGGTTTAAGCACATCCAGTTCAATGGTTGAATACGAAACACACCCCGGCAATAAAAATACCAAACCGGGTAAGATCCATTTTTTGATTCGGTTCATAGAATAGAAGTATTACAAAGCTCTTTTCAGAATGGCAACCACATCCTCAGCATCCAATCGTCTGAAAGAGCCGATTTTACCAAATATACAAGCTTTTTTACCCATTTCGTCGAAATGATCACCGGGAATTTGTGCCTCTGAAAGAGTTGCAGGCATTCCCAAAGAATTGAAAAATGCCCGGACAGCATTGATTCCTTTTTCTGCGGCTTTCCGATCATCCGGCTCTTCCACTTTCCACACATTTCGTGCCATTTGAGCAAATTTGGGTGCTGTTTCTTCATTTAGCACATATTGCATCCACACCGGATGAATAATGGCCAGTCCGGCACCGTGTGTAAGATCATAAATGGCGCTGACCTCATGCTCAATGCCATGCGTAGCCCAATCGCCCGTTTTCTTACCGGTAAGGGTAAGTCCGTTTAATGCCAGACTACCGGCCCACAGCAAATTGGCACGTGCCTCATAGTTTTCGGGCTCTTCAAGAGCAATAGGCCCGTATTTGATACAAGTTTTCAAGATAGATTCGGCAATCGTATCCTGAACAAATGTACCCTCTCCCGGAGCAAAATAGTTCTCAAAAATATGACTCATAATATCCACCGTCCCTGCAGCTGTGTGGTACTGATTCACCGAAAAAGTATAGGTGGGATCCAAAACTGAGAATTTAGGAACCAAAAGCGGACTTCCCATGCCTCTTTTTTCCTGTGTCTCTTCATTGGTAATCACGGCATTTCCGTTCATTTCTGAACCAGTGGCGGCAAGTGTTAAAACGGTTCCCAAAGGAAGGGGATTTTCCACCCGGGCCTTTTGCATGGGGAAATCCCAGGCATCACCCTCATAATTAACCGCTGCCGCAATGGCTTTCGATGCATCAATGACACTTCCGCCTCCAATGGCCAGAATAAAATCAATATTATTCTCGCGACATAGTTTCACACCATCTCTTACTGATGTGACACGGGGATTTGGCTGAATACCAGGCAACTCAACAAAAAACAGATCATTCTCCTTTAGCTGTTTCACTACCTGATCATACAAACCGATTCGTTTCACAGATCCCCCTCCATAGGTCAGCAATACCCTGGAACCATGTGCCTTGATCTCTTTAGCTGTATCAGCAACTTTGTCTTTCCCAAACAATATTTTCGTTGGGACATGATAATTGAAATTTTGCATATCTATTCGTTTAGTGTACGTAATTTAAACAATAAAAGGCACCTTCAGTTTGAAAGTACCTTTTAATATTTTTAATCGAGGAAATGAATCATGTATTCATTCCACCACAAACATTAATTACCTGGCCGGACACATAAGAAGATAGGTCCGATCCCAAATAAACACATGTATTGGCTACATCTTCGGGAGTTCCGCCACGTTTCAACGGAATTTGGTTTTCCCAGGCCTTCCGAACATCATCTGGCAGAGCACCGGTCATCTCAGTAATGATAAATCCGGGTGCAATTGCGTTACTGCGAATTCCGCGTGATCCCAGCTCCTTTGCAATGGATTTGGTAAACCCAATCAAGCCGGCTTTCGATGCACTGTAATTGGACTGTCCTGCATTCCCTGATACACCCACAACCGAACTCATATTGATGATGGATCCGGAACGTTGCTTAAGCATTGTTTTCTGAACAGCTTTGGTAAAGTTAAAAGCAGACTTCAGATTCACGGTAATTACTGCATCCCACTGATCTTCGGTCATTCTCATCAGCAGCGTATCCTTGGTGATTCCGGCATTGTTGACCAGGATATCAACCTGACCAAATTCTTTTACAATTTCATCAACAACCTGCTGAGTTTCCTCAAATTTTGCAGCATTAGAAGCATATCCTTTGGCTTTAACACCCATTGCTTCAATCTCTTTCTCAGTAGCCTGAGCAGCTTCGTTGTATTCCAAATCGGTAAACGCAACATTGCATCCTTCGGCAGCAAATCGAAGAGCGATAGCCTTACCTATTCCCCGGGCTGCGCCGGTCACAATTGCGGTTTTTCCTTCTAGTAATTTCATTTCAAAATCTGGTTTAAGTTTCTGATTCTAACTCTACAAAAACAAACTTTAATTTTATTTCGAACTGTAAAGATGTTAAAACTTTTGTAATTAGCGGAGTATTTAAAACTATTTTAACAGCTTAGAACCACCATTAACGCTGTAAATCAGCTGTTTTTGTTATCGTCCTCAAGAGTAATTCTGGCTTTGGGCAGATATTGCGGATATTCCCGTTGCAAAAAGGCAATTAGTTCCTCTCTTAGCCGGACCCGCAAATCCCAGGCTCGGGGAGAATTGGAGGCGCTTACCAGGGCTCTCAGTTCCATGGTCTTTTCGGTACAATTGGTTACCTGCAAAACATTGACATTACCATCCCACTCCGGAATTTCCGGCAAAATGCGTTTCATCTCCTCGCGCATTGCTTCAACCGGAAAGCCATAGTCCACATAAATAAATACTGTGCCCATAATCTCAGCTGAATGCCTGGTCCAGTTCTGAAACGGTTTCTCTATAAAATAGTTGATGGGTACCACCAAACGTCGCTTATCCCATATTCGGATAACAACATAAGTCAGGGTAATTTCTTCTATCCATCCCCACTCCCCTTCTACTATTACCGCATCCTCAAGCCTGATGGGTTGTGTAATGGCAATCTGGAAACCTGCCAATAACAGGGATAAACTCTTTTGAGCTGCAAAACCAAGAATCAATCCGGCAATACCGGCGGAAGCCAATAAGCTGAGACCGATTTCCCGGATTTTCTCAAAACTAAGCAATGCCACCGCCAGGGAAATAAAAACAATCAGAAAAATCATAATTCGCTCAAAAACCCGCATCTGGGTGTGCATTTTCCGGGCCTTAAGATTGTTTTCATTTTCCATATCATACCCTGCCAGCACAAAATGTTTAATGCTCTTGATGATAGCAATGCCCAGCCAGGTAATAATAAACACCAACAATAGAAAAACCAGCTGATTGGTTTCCATATTCCAGTAATTCTGAAAATAGTGATTCAAAACACTGACAGCAATACTTACCAATAACAGCTTTAAGGGTGTCTTAACCAGATTAAACACATTGTCAATGCCGGTCTTCAATTGACGTCGCATGATACGTCTAAGAGTTCGGGTAACCCATACGCCTACCACCCAGGCAGCGACCAGCACTATAACGGAAACCAAAATGGGAATCCACAAGGATTCTGGTTCTCTGTTATTTGAAAATATCTCTACCATATATCAACTGAAATTACAATCGTTGTTCAAGAGCAAGAAGAACCTCAGAAGCTTTACCTACAAGGTGAATATCGGTCAATGGGCCTGTGAAATTACTGGGTTTGGGATTGATTTCAATGATGGTAGCACCATTTCGTTTAGCTTCCCAGGGCACCATTGCCGCGGGCATTACCTCCCCAAGACTTCCAATAATCAAACACACTTCGGAATTACGAGCGGCTTCAAGACTTCCCGCATATGCTTCAGTCGGAATTGACTCGCCAAAAAAGGTAAAATCCGGTTTGACAAGTCCGCTGCATTTTGGGCAGGTAACCGGTAATTTTTGAAAATTTACATCCTGTGAGGGAAAATAATGACCGCACTGAGTACATACCATCCGCTGGGAATTACCATGAAATTCATATACCACCGAACTGCCTCCGGCCTGATGCAGGTTATCGATATTCTGGGTAATGACACATTTCAACAACCCTTGCTGCTCCATTCTTCCCAGCACTTTATGCGCATCATTGGGTTGGGCAACGCCAAAATAATCATAAAAGATCTCTCTGATTACGCTCCACGATTCCTTTGGATTCTCATGAAAATAGTCCAGATCCAGCACCTGAGAATCATATTTCGCCCAGATTCCATTCTCTCCCCTGAAAGGTGGAATGCCACTTTCTACAGATATGCCTGCACCCGTAAAGGCAATGGTGTATTTAGAATTGCGTAAAGCATTTACAGCTTTCTCCAATTGCTGTTCTCTCATAGGTTTTATTTCAAGGCGTTCTTCATGGTAACTCCCAGATCGGCCGGGGATTCCACCACATGAATGCCACACTCCTCCATTACCTTCATCTTGGCAGCTGCGGTATCATCCTTTCCTCCGATAATGGCCCCTGCATGTCCCATGCGGCGTCCTTTGGGGGCTGTCTGTCCGGCAATAAAACCAACGACGGGTTTTGTTCCATGATCTTTGATCCATCGTGCGGCCTCCGTTTCCATGCTTCCACCTATTTCACCTATGATCACAATGCCTTCAGTATTGTCATCCTCCATGAGCAATTTTACCGCATCCAAAGTTGAAGTCCCGATAACCGGATCACCCCCAATACCGATACAAGTGCTTTGCCCCAGACCAAGCTTGGTAAGCTGATCCACCGCCTCATAGGTCAACGTTCCCGAACGGCTGATAACTCCAATACCCCCCTCTTTATGGATAAAGCCGGGCATAATTCCAACTTTAGCTTTTCCCGGACTAATGATTCCGGGACAGTTGGGCCCGATTAACCGGCTGTTTCTGGATGAAAGATAATCCTTTACTTTGATCATATCAGAAGTGGGAATTCCTTCACTGATGGCAACAATCAGTTTGATTCCGGCATCGGCAGCCTCCATTATGGCATCAGCAGCAAAGGCAGGTGGAACAAAAATCACCGAGGTATCGGCTCCGGTTTCTGCAACGGCATCTGACACTGTATTAAAAACAGGCAGTCCAAGATGGGTTGTCCCTGCTTTGCCTGGGGTAACACCTCCCACAACATTGGTTCCATAATCTATCATTTGTTCAGCATGAAAAGTTCCCTCTTTTCCTGTAAAACCCTGAACAATCACCCTGGATTGCTGATCAATTAATACGCTCATAAATAAAACAAATTCTAATGGTTAGCAAAAAAATGAAATTTCGTAGATAATCGTCAAAAATAAAATTAAAACAATTTCATAATATCTATTTAACATCCAATGGGGCCAAAGAGTTTATTTTTGATGTCAAACCATTAAACTCAAAACACTTATGAACTGGCAATCAATGACAATCCGCCACAAGCTATTTTTAGGTTTCGGACTTATACTTTTAGTCACGGTTCTGTTTGGAGCACTACTGCTTTCAGGACTTTTCTCCATCAACACCTCCTCCCGATCGCTTTACAACGAAAAGATACCGGCACTCAGTCATACTTACCAATTACAAAATCATTGGCAACAAGCGATCTTCAATCTTCGAAGCTTTTCCAACTCTAAGGAGGATAAATATTACATTCTGGCCAATCATCATCTTTCTCAAGCCGAAAAAACACTCTCCCGGCTACAGGAGGCATCCGATAATCTCCAAAGCAATAAGTGGCAGCACATCGAAAAAGAACTTTCCGGTTTCAGAAAACAAAGTGCAAAAGCTTATGTAGCGGCTGGAAAAGTAGAAAAATCTTATGCCCAACTGGATTCAGCACAAATTAAGCTTCAGAAGCTATCTGATAATTATTTGCATTTGCAATACAACAAGCTGAAAAAGGATGTGGACAAAAAATCGGCGGACTACATCATTAAGCGCCGTGTGGATAAGATCAATCTAATGAATGAGATAGTAAGTGCTGCGGAAAACCTTAAAATAACCATCGGAGAAACCAATTATAGAAATGACCCCACTCTGTTGAACGATCTGTCCGGTGCCTTTGATATCATCAGCAACAATGTACAAACCATTTTGCCTATGACAACCAAACAATACGACTTGGATGCACTAAACGAAATTCTGATCCAAAATGAGATCTGCAAAGAATCACTCTCCACACTTAAGGATAACTGGCAGATTTACAGTCAACTTAATAACCATGATTTTCTCGAAAGAGGGCTGTCACTTACCATGGAGATGGCTAACAAACAAGAAGACACCCTCAAACGCAGTGCGCAGTTAAATCTCGAACACGCATCCAATGCTACCCATGTATGGTGGTGGAGCATTTCTCTGGCACTCCTGATTGGCATTCTTTTAGCCTGGCGCATCAGTCGCTCACTATCCGATCCGTTGCTTGAACTTACGCATCTGTCCGAATTACAATCAGATGGAATTCTGGTATCCATCCCGGAATCGGAGCGCAATGATGAAATCGGAAAACTTACCAGATCCATGAAGGCACACCAGGATCAGGCCACCAGAATGGTGCAGGCATTAACCAACATCGGGAAATCTCTCAACGACCTGACACAACGCCTGAAGAGCAGATCAAATGAGTTAAATGAAACCACAACGTCGCAAGCTTCCTCGGCTGAAGAAATATCTGCCTCGGTGGAAGAGATGCTGTCACTGACAGAAAACAGCAGTACGGAAGCCGGCACAGCAGCGTCTGAACTGGAAAAGGCAAGAAAAGATATGGACACTTATATCTCACAAAACCGGCAGGCCATCGATATTATGCAATCTCTTATTTCCAGGTCATCCTCCATCTCTGAATTGGCGTCACAGACCTACATTTTATCATTGAATGCCTCTATTGAAGCTAAACGAGGTGATGGAACTAATAACGGTTTTGCCGCCATTGCCAATGCGATGCGGGAACTTGCAGCAAAAGTCAAAGAGGTGGCAGGGCAACTTAATTCCATCAGTGAGCAGGGACAATCATCTTCGGATGAAGCCATTAAAAACCTGGATAACATCAATACGATTATTTCTCACAACCAGAAAATAATGTATAATATGGCATCCACCTCTTTACAACAGAATACAGAAACATCTCATATTGCTGCAGCTATACAGCAACTTAATCTGCAAACCCAAAATACCGCCCAAATGGTTGAATTTCTGACTTCTGAAGCAGACCACATTGAAAGTCACACCAATGAGTTACAGGATATTCTATCTTTTTACAAAAAGGACAATGAGGAAGCATCGAATCTGCCACAGATCAATCAGTGGGAATGGGCAGAGCTGCTGGCTAATGACGAAAACGACCAACCGGAAGAAGTCAGAGTAACGGTACTAAACTGAGAAATACTACCGAACCAACTCAACGATTGTTTCCACCCATTCATCATTCAAATTGAGACAGGGAATGGCCGTAAAAGACTCCCCTCCTGCTTCCAGAAATGTTTCCCGGCCTTCTATCTTTATCTCTTCCAGTGTTTCGAGACAATCGCTCACAAAAGCCGGCGTAATAACCAACAACTTCGTTATGCCTTGCGTTGGAAAAACTTCCAACACATCCGCTGTGGCGGGCCCCAGCCATCTATCACTGCCCAAACGGGATTGAAAGGACACACTGTATTTTTCTGAAGGTATTTGAAGATACTCTGCAACAAGACGGGTTGTCTCAAAAACCTGATGACGGTAACATTTCTGATGAGCGGGTGATTCCTTCTGACAGCAGTCGTCACTCTTCAGACAATGGTTACCAGTGATATCTCCTTTCAGAATATGCCGCTCGGGAACCCCATGATAACTAAAAAGCAAATGGTCGTAATCCGCTTCGACGTGAGGCTTGATGGTTTCAGCCAGTGCTTTCACATATCCCGGATAGTTGTAGTAGGGAGCAATCACTTTTAGTTGAAATTTCCAAGGCCCTTTTTCCCAGGAATTTTTTACATGTTCCACGGCTGTTTCATAGCTACTCATGGCATAATGAGGATATAACGGGAATAAGACCACTTCTTCCACATCCGGATGTTCTTCAGCGATCTGAGAGAGAGCAGCTTCAGGAGTCGGATTGCCATAACGCATACACATATATGTGGGCATACCTGAGTGCTCCTGAACTTTACGGGTCAGTTTTTCCGTCAGTACAATCAACGGGGATCCTTCATCAGTCCAGATACTTTTGTACTTTGCCCCGCTTTTGGGTGCTCTGAATGGGGCTATAATTCCATTAACCAACAACCATCGGGGGACTTTGGGAATATCGATAACCCGTTCATCCATCAGGAATTCTCTTAAATATTTTCGTACATCGGAGGTTTGAGTGGAATCCGGGGATCCCAGATTGGCTAAAAGAATGACTTTTTTTGACATAGAACTAACTGAATAAATCACTTACCACAGGAAAGAACAAACTTGTTTTACTCCGGTAATCGTGATAGATATTTAACTTACGAAAATAGCATATTTAGGAAGAAACAATCATTTTTAAGATAGGTTCTCACAAATAAAAAATCCTCACTTTTCAATGAACACACTCAAATAATAAGAAAAATGCGTACTTTTAATAATTGAATTCAATCTAAATTTCTAATTAAAAACCGTAAACGAATGAAACGAGTCCCGAATAATCGGGACGAGTTCCATTAAACCTTTACAATTAAATTTTACAGTAATGAAACACATGATTTATTTGGTGGCAATCACCATGATGATTTCAATGTGGTCATGTTCAGATGGCCCTGCCCACAAAGAAGGTGAAGTCTATCACGGCTTCAGACTAATCGAGAATCGATTTGTCGAAGAAGTCAATGCCAATTGTCTTTATTTCGAACACGAGAAAAGCGGTGCGCGATTGATGAAAATTGCAGCTGATGATGCCAACAAGGTATTTGCTGTTTCTTTTAAGACATTGCCTCAGAACGACTATGGAACACCTCATATCATTGAGCATTCCGTTCTCAATGGCTCTGAGAATTTTCCGGCCAAAAGTCCTTTTGACATTCTCCGGAAAGGATCATTGAATACTTTTTTGAATGCCATGACCTGGCCGGATTACACGGCTTACCCCATCGCCAGTATGAACAACAAGGATTATTTCAATCTGATGCATGTCTATATGGATGCGGTATTCAATCCGTTACTGCATTCCGATCCACGCATCCTCAAACAGGAAGGCTGGCACTACGAACTTGACGACATGGATGGAGAAATCACCTATAAAGGGGTCGTTTACAATGAAATGAAAGGAGCTTTTTCTGATCCCGAACGTCAGATGGGTTATCACACCTATAAAGTTTTGTTTCCCGATAATACGTATGGTGTTTCCTCTGGAGGACATCCCGAAGCCATTCCCGAGTTGACTTATGATTATTTTAAAAACTTTCATAAAACCTATTATCATCCTTCCAACAGTTTTATTTTTCTTTACGGAGATGCCGATCTGGACAAGGAACTGGAGTTCCTGAACAGTGAATATCTCTCCAATTACGAAAAGCAGGAGGAAAAACTGGAAATTCCCCTCCAGGAGCCTTTTAGTGAAAAGAAAACACTGGAGGAGTCTTACAGTGTTCCTGAAGGAAGTGACACGCGCGACAAAACATTTCTGGGATACTATTATGTAGCAGGACTCACTACAGACCAAGACCTTACAATGGCGCTTGACATTATCTCTGAGGCACTGGTAAACCACGAATCAGCTCCACTGCGTCTTGCGCTTCAGGAAGCCGGCATCGGGAAAGACATTTATGCTTATGTGGATGACAGCAAGCAGAATATCTTCCAGTTCATTGTTCAGAATGCGAATCCCGAGGATGGGGAAAAATTTCAGGAGGTGGTATCTGAAACACTCCGGAAAGTTGCGCAGGAAGGTTTTGAAGAAGAGATGATTGAAGGAATCGTCAACCGGATGGAGTTCAGACTCAGAGAGGGCGATAGTCCCTACAAAGGATTGATTTACCTTTTCTCATTGAAAAACAGTTTTCTTTTCGCTGATGATATCTACGACGGTATTGAGTTCGAAAAACCGCTGGCCGCAGTAAAAGAAGGCATCAAAAATGGTATGCTTCAGCAAATTGTACAAGACTATTTCATCGACAATCCACATGCCCTGATGATGGTATTCAAGCCTGAGCCCGGATTGGAAAAGGAGATGTCAGAACAGACAAAAGCAAAGCTCGCTGAGTATAAAGCAAGCCTTTCTGAAGAAGAGCTGCAAAAACTTGTTGAGGAAACCAAAGCGCTGAAAGAGTATCAGCAGGCTGAAGATTCCCCCGAAGCAGTAGCGTCTATCCCCATGTTGTCACGATCAGACATCAGCACAGATGTTCAGTGGTATGAAGTGGCTGAAAAAAGCATAGGTGACATCCCTGTGTTGCATTATGAGGACTTCACCAACGATATTGTCTATGCCAATTTCTTTTTCGATTTACGACCACTTCCACAGGAACTCATCCCCTATGCAAACCTGCTGAGTCAGTTGCTGGGAAAAATGAATACTGAAAACTACAGCTTTGGTGAGCTCGATAATGCACTGAACATTCATACCGGGGGCTTTTATACTTATCTGAATTCTTATTTGGAAAATGATTCAGATGATAAACTTATTCCAAAACTCCGAATCACTGCAAAAGCTACGGTGGACAAAACAGATAAGCTCTTTGAATTATTGGATGAGATTCTCAATCACACAAAAATAGATGATACAGAACGTTTAAAAGAGCTACTGATTCGTCATCAATCACAGGTGGAATCTCAAGCCAAAAATTACGGTGTGGGCGTAGCAATGAACCGGCTTACCTCCTATTTTAAGAATGCAGGTATGTTCAATGAAATGATTAATGGTCTGACATATTATGATTTTGTCACAGATTTGACGGAGAATTTTGATTCCAGGAATGAAGAAATCATTGCCAATCTGCAAAAAGTGGCCTCATTGCTCATCAAAAAGCAAAATCTTATTGCCGGTATCACTTGTTCGGGAGAAAATTTCACTACCTACCAGGAAGCTTTCAATAATTTTGTTCCTGAACTGGCGGAAGGTGAAGTATCTCTGAACCAATGGAAATTCAACCTTGAACCTAAAAATGAGGGACTCATGTCTTCTTCATTGGTGCAGTATGTGACCAAAGGCTATGACTACAAAAAGCTGGGATATGAATGGGACGGAAAAATGGAAGTTCTTAACCAGATTCTTTCCACGGATTACCTTCAAACCCAAATTCGAGTAATGGGTGGTGCTTATGGCGGATGGGCACAAGTTTCGCCTACAGGAACATTGATGTTCGCTTCCTACCGGGATCCCAACCTCACTGAAACACTTGACAATTATGATGCAGGTGCAGAATACCTGCAGAATTTTGACGCCGACAGTACAGAAATGACCCGATACATCATTGGTACCATTTCCAACATCGATTATCCTTCAACTGCGTCTCAAAGAGGCACCATTGCCATGAGCAATTATTTTAAGAAAGAGACCAAAGAAAAGATGCAGAAGGAGCGCAACGCCATACTAAACACGACTGCCGAAGATATTTCCGGTTACGCGCAGTTAATTTCAGATGTAATGAGTCAGGACATTTATTGTGTATATGGTAACGATCAAAAGATCAATGCGCATGAAGAGTTGTTCGAGTCTGTACGTCAGGTTGTACAGTAAGTGCATAGGGCTCCGGGTCTTTTGAAAAAACAGAAAACCCACATTGCAGGGAGATTAAAATCCTGCAATGTGGGTTGTTTTTTTCCGGCTTTATTCTCTTTGATTTCAATATATTTGCCCAAAAGGGATTTCATCCTTTAAACCCTGATCCCATTTATGGTTTTGGAAGGTTAAAGTTCCACACTTACATGAAGCTTCCCTCCTAATCCTTTTTCAATAATTTTTCGCAAAGTTGAAATTCTTATATCACTAGAAGCCCTCTCTATTTTTGAGATGTATGTTCTTTTTACATTCAGTTTATCTGCCAGTTCTTGTTGCGTTAAATTGGCCTTTTTGCGAGATTCTTTTATCAACTCTGCAACCATAAAAGCCTCTGCTTTTTGTTTGAATTCTTCACGACGCGGTGTACCTTCTTCGCCGTACTTTTGGTCAAAGAGTTCATTTATTGTTTTGGGATTCTTTGTTGTCATAATACATCCTTCTTAATTTTTTTGCCTGAGCAATTTCTTTTCTTGGTGTTTTTTGTGTTTTCTTTTGAAAACCATGCAATAGAATCACCAATTTATTGTCATCAAAAAAAGAAAAAATGCGGTAGATATTGCTTCCTGCCTCAATTCTGATTTCATAAATGCCATCATCAAGGTGTTAAAAAAACTTTGTAGAGATTCGTTCTACTGATATTACAATTTGCAACACATAATCAACTTTTTCTTTTGCAGAAAGTGAGTTGTAAAAATGCCAAAAGTAGTCTTCATAGGGTTCAAGGGTTCTCATAATTCACCTGTAAATGTAACTAATTAGTTTCTATTTTAATATTCTCATGGATAATATTTTAAAACTAACACACCACAAGACACCGCAAAACCGCATGTATTGCAAAGTAAATGAAGCAATTATTATATTCTAACTGATAAATATTTTCAATAAAGGGAAAAATGTCAGATATATTTTGTCGTTTTATTTTTTATCATTGAAATCCATAGTCCCTTATCTCAGGATCTACTTATCCAGTGCTTCAAGACGTTTCAGCAATGGCGGATGCGAATAATTAAAGAAAACATACCAGGGATGTGGTGTGGGATTACTAAGGGCATTGGCTGAAATCTTTTTCAGGGCGGTTTGCAAGGCTTCCGGTTCTGCATATTTTGCTGCAAAAGCATCGGCCTGGTATTCATTGCGGCGAGAAAAAATGGTCATTCCCAATCCTGACAAACTGCTCACCGGGCTATACAAAATACCAAAACCTATCAGGCCAATATGAAAAACAGGTTTTGATGCACCTAAAGCTTCTGACAGGGCCGGCTCATTGACAAACCATCCCAGTAGAAACAGCATAACCCCGGTTTGTAAAAGCCCCAAAACAGTACTCCAAACAATATGCTTCAAACGAAAATGGCCGATCTCATGAGCCAGAACGGCAACGATTTCATCTGTATCCAAATCATTAATCAGGGTATCGAAAAGAACAATCCTTTTATTTTTTCCAAATCCGCTGAAAAAGGCGTTGGCTTTGGTTGAACGTTTCGAACCATCCATCACAAATACATTCTCCAGGGTAAAACCGGCCTTTTGACTCATTTTTTCTATGGCACTGCGCAATTCGCCTTCCTCCAAAGGTGTCTGTTTGTTGAAAAGCGGCAAAATAAGGGTGGTATAAAACTTACTGAAGAAAATCATAAACGCCGAAAGTCCTATCCAGGCATAAAGCCAGAACCAACGTCCGGCAAACTCATAAAACCAGATTACAAGCCCCAACAATATGCCACCCATGATGGCCCCTATAACAATGCCTTTTATCTGATCAAGCACAAAGATTTTGGGCGTGGTTTTGTTGAATCCGAACTTTTCCTCAATTACAAAGGTCTGATAAAGAGAAAAAGGGATCCCTATCACCATAGAGGCCAATCCGATAGCTCCAAAAAAGAACAAAGGACGCCACAACCAATGTGTTGTCAACTGTTGCACCAATTCATCTACCCGGGCAAATCCATGAAACCACAAAAAAACCAGCAACACTAACAAACTAAAAGTGGAGCTTATCTTTCCGAACCGGTGATTCACTTTCCGGTATTGCTTCTGTTTTTCAAATTTCTCCTGGGGATAGACGTCTGATAATCGCTCAGGAACCTTATCCGTCCAGCTTTTGCGGTTCAATTCTTCCAGGATCCAACCCCACACGGCATCCAGAAGAAGAATAGCAATAATAATAAAGAACAGCAGTGTATGTGTTTGCATCGGTTTATTTTTAAGAAGCTGCAAACTTAGTTTTTACAGGGCTTAAAAACAAACCGGGAAACTGGTCAATATTCCGTTAAAAAAAACACAAACGCAATGACGTAAAGTTTTATTATGAGATTCTTGCACTTAATGCCGTCGCTTATACAAACAATTAATTATCAAATATCTCAAAAAGCATTATAGGGTTTTGGCCGGTGTTCAATAAGAAAAAGTATTTCGTATTTTACATTCGACACCTTCAGCGTCGGTCATTTTCAAATTGAAAACAGTCATAAATATGTGAGCCCTTCAGGCTCCTTCTGTCCATAAGGAGTAAGACGTAGAGTCATAAAAGAAGAATAGAAAAGCAATAACTTCACAAATAAAAAGCTGTGAACCTTTGACCGAAAAACGAGACAATCCGGTCGCAACTCCACAGCCTATTCTTCATCAAAATTCCTCTCTTTAACTTTCAGTCTCCGCTCTGCAACATAAACTCAGGCCCTCTCACAACTAATTATCATAAACAGGTAAATAACTCAGTCTTTGAATATCTTCCAGCGAAGAGTAATCGTACTGATACAGTCCATCCTTACCTATCACCAAAAGAACTTCCCCCAGGGGAATCACGTCATAGGCATCAATATCCTTGTAATGGGCAATCAAATTCTCATCAATGGCATAAGGATCATTGGCATGATAAATTTTGAGGCCCGCTTTTCCGTCACAAACAAATAGCACCTCATTTTCAATCCCCAGCCCATAAGGTTCTGTCATTGGGTAAGTCTCCAGTAACTCAGGATATTCAATGACGGAAATATCGATGACCTCCAGTTGACTTTCGATGGCTCCGCAGAGATTTCCTCCCCGAAGCGTAACATACGCATAATCCCCCTCTACTACTACCGGATCACAGGCTGAGGCATGTCTAAATTGGGAAATAAACTGAGGACTGGAGGGATCCTGAAGACTGTAAACAAACATCCCCGAACGTGCTCCGATAAACAGCATCTGATTGTATGGAAACAGGGTCTCTATTTCCCAGCTTACAGGAATCCGCTTACTGTATTCAGGATTGGCGGCATCCGACACATCAAACAAATTCAAAGAGGCCTTATCGATGGCATACAAGTAATCACCATATACCGTAAAACGGGCCATGGAGCCTCCCTGCCCTGTTCCGGTATTACTGACGTTGCTTGCCAGTGCACCATCCATCAGAAAAAATGAAGACTCCCAGCGGGGAAAATGTCGATATTCATCACTATCACCGGACACATCTTCTGTTTTCTCGGTCACTTTATACCCGGTAACCACTCCCCGGGCTTGATCTATGTCGTCAAGTATCCCCACTTCATATTCAGGAATGATGTATGGAAAAACATTAGTATCGCGATCCACCTCCATAATATTGTTCATATCGCTAATGTCAATGGTCAGCAGATCAATGTAACTGTCGGCATAAAGTTTATCTCCTTTAATTGCCATATCCACATTCCCCGGTATCTCAATAAACGATAAAACTTCAGGATTGGAGGGATCGGCATTGTTAACCACGTGGATGCCTTTCTGGTATTCGTTGATAAAGATAAAATCGTCTTTAAAATAAAATTTTCCGGGTTGACGGATGGCTTCCGCACTTTTTAGCGCAAAAGAAGAGCGCAAATCCTCATAACTGAGGTACTCAGGGGTATTCACCGTGTAGGTTTCTTCAATCCGGTCACTACAGGAAGAGAAGCCGGCTATAAGAACCAATGTCAGTAGAAGAATGGAAACTTTTTTCATGTTGTTTGATTTTTGGGTTTTTAGTATAAGAATAGATTTTTCGTAAATACCATTGTTTATCAGATGCATATATGCGTAAAAGGTTGCGTTCAATAATTTTACTTACGTGACAATAGTGTACTAAATATTTCCCAAAAGGGATTTCATCCCTTAGACCCTGACCTACTTTCTTGTCTTGATACAAGAAAGTAGGCAAAGAAGATCAAGACTGTGCCAGCTTTCGCTCTAAAAACTACAGTTCTTTTATCGTAATCGTCAAAACTCATCTCGCTTGCTACGCGCTCGAGATTCAAACAGAGACGATTTTACGATAAAAAAACCTTGTTTTTAGGCTTACCTGTCAAGGTCAGTCCTTTCAAGCAAGCCAGCATATTCAAAATGTTAATTCATTAGAACTAATTCACCTACGCAACTAAAAAGAAAAAAACCCATCTTTACTGAAAACCCAAAGAAATGAAAACAACAATTACCATTTTGCTGCTGATATCGACTTTTTGCAGTCAGGCTCAGGAAAAAGAAATAACAGTTAATGAAGATCAGAAAGAATATGCCATTTTCACCTCTTTCGGTCAGTTTATTGGCTCATCCGGGGATGAAAAAGGAAGTATAAGTTCATTTCGGATTGCACCGGCACTTAAACTGGGTAATCACTGGGCGGTTGGATTAACCACGGGAGTAGAATGGTTTGATGTAACTCTTTTGCCCGTTGGCCCTGATATCAAATACTTTCTCTCATCAAAAAACAATGGCGGATTTTTCCTGCAGGGCGCATTGGGGCATTCATTTCCTCTTGAAGATGCAAGCCTGGAATACGCAGAAATTTTGGAAACCAACGGTGGATTTTTCACAAATTCTCATTTGGGATATGTATTCCCTATGAAAGGAAACAGCAAACTGTTTATCTCTGCGGGCTATCATTATCAGGTATCCGGGCATGTGCAGGAGCACTGGATATACAGAGAGCTGGAAAGAAAAATAAAATACAACCGGTTTTCGGTGAGAATCGGAATGGCAATTTTCTAAAACAACAATGGCGACTGAAAATCAGCCGCCATCGTTGTTTTTAATGATATATAGCGTTTGCAAGAAAACTAAGGTTATTCAGTCTTTGATAAGAAAGCGCCAAATACGAGGCTTTCGAAGTTTTTGAAAACAAGGAGTTTACTTTTCGTAAATGACTGTTTCAAAAACGAGAATAACGAAGTAGTTGGTGTTATCTTGCAAAGACGATGTACGAATCATTGTTTCTGCACCGGTCCTCGTTTGATGGCTTTTTGCACATAGTACAAGCCGGCAATCACAAAGGGAATACTCAGAATTTGTCCCATATTGATGGCCATTCCTGCTTCAAAAGCCTCCTGATCAGCCTTCACAAATTCAATGATAAAACGTGAAGCAAAAACACCTATCAGAAAAACGCCGAAGAGAAGCCCCTGACGTAGTCTTGCATTGGTTTTCCAATACAAGAACATCAAATAGACAAATGTACCAAGATACGCAAGAGCTTCATATATTTGAGTTGGATGCCTAAGCGTAACTATTTCCTGGCCGTCAACTCGCTGGAACCAAAAAGCCCAGGGTACATCAGTAACCCGACCCACAATTTCGGAATTCATAAGATTGCCCAGTCTGATAAAGACTGCCGCCAAAGCAACCGGTACCACCAGACGATCAAGAATCCAAAGCATCGGTTTTTTGGAAACTTTTTTGGAATAGTAATAGATGGCTACCAATATTCCGATGGCCCCGCCGTGACTTGCCAGCCCGCCATGCCAGATGGCCAGAATCTCTCCCGGATGCTGCGAGTAATAATCCCATCCGTAGAAAAAGACATGCCCCAGGCGGGCTCCGATAACGGTGGCTACCACCACATAAATAAAGAGTTTATCGAGCCATTTTTCGGGAAGTTCTTCCCGTTTAAACATCCGCTCAATGATGTAGTAACCCGATAAAAAAGCCAGGGCAAAAAGCAGTCCGTAATAACGAACGGTCAACGGCCCCAGAGAGAAAATCTCCGGATCGGGGTTCCAGCTAATATAATTCAGTAAAAACATAAATCGTTATTTTCCGTGACATTGTTTGTATTTCTTACCACTTCCGCAAGGACAGGGATCGTTACGTCCAACCTTCTTTTCCACACGTACAGGCTCTGCCTTGGGCTTTTCTTTTGGTGCTTCTCCGGGCTGCCCGCCTCTCGACGCCACACCGGGTGCTCCCACTCCCGGCATTTCATCTTTCTGCATTTTCAAACGCCCCAGATCGCTGCGTTTGCGCTCTTCGGCCTGTTTCACCTGACTGGCATCCCTGATGGGAATGTGGGCCTTGGCCAGTGAAGCAACCACCTTGCGGTTATTCTCCCCAATCATGGTCTTGAAAAGGTTAAACGACTCAAACTTATAAATCAACAGCGGATCTTTTTGTTCATACGAAGCATTTTGTACCGCCTGCTTCAGGTCGTCAAGCTCCCGAAGGTGCTCTTTCCAGGCTTCGTCGATGGTAAGCAGCAACATGGCCTTGGAGAATGATTTGGCCAAATCGGCACCCTCTGTCTCGTAAGCTTTTTTGAGATTGGTGGTAATCTGGAACACCCGCTGACCGTCAGAAATGGGAACCACAATATTTTCATAAACTTCCCCCTTATTCTCAAAGACATCTTTGACTACAGGATAAGCCTGACGGGCAATGGTCTCCATCTTACGCTGATAATTGTCCCATACCTTAGTATGTAACTTATCTGCAAGCTCTTCCACCTTGGTTTTCATAAACTCCTCCTGTTTGAAGGGAGAATCGGTAGAGAAAGTACGTATCAACTCGGTTTTGAATCCTTCAAAATCATTGGTTCCCTGATATTCGGTTACCAATTCCTCACAGGTATCCAGCATCATATTGGAGATATCCACCTGAATACGCTCACCATACAGAGCATGCTTACGTTTGGTATAAATCACCTCACGCTGTGAGTTCATCACATCATCATATTCCAGCAGACGCTTACGAATACCAAAGTTGTTCTCTTCCACTTTCTTCTGCGCCCGCTCAATACTCTTGGTAATCATACTGTGCTGAATCACTTCCCCGTCCTGGATTCCCATACGGTCCATATATTTCACAATACGATCGGAACCAAACAGACGCATCAGATTGTCTTCGAGCGAAACAAAGAACTGAGAAGAACCCGGGTCCCCCTGACGACCGGCACGACCACGTAACTGACGGTCCACACGACGCGACTCGTGACGCTCGGTACCCACAATGGCCAAACCGCCGGCCTCTTTTACCTCTTTGGACAGCTTGATATCGGTACCACGACCTGCCATGTTGGTAGCAATGGTCACCACACCTTCCTTACCGGCATCGGCAACAATCTCGGCTTCCCGCTGGTGTTGCTTGGCATTCAATACATTGTGCTTGATACCACGAATTTTAAGCATCCGGCTGAGCAACTCCGAGACTTCCACTGAGGTAGTACCCACAAGTACCGGTCTGCCGGCTTTTACAAGTCCGGAGATCTCCTCGATAACAGCGTTGTATTTCTCCCGGGTGGTTTTATATACCAGGTCTTCATGGTCTTTCCGGGTAATCGGGCGATTGGTGGGAATCACCACCACATCCAGTTCGTAAATGTCCCAGAATTCTCCTGCTTCCGTCTCGGCAGTACCGGTCATACCAGCGAGCTTATTATACATCCTGAAATAATTCTGGAGGGTAATGGTAGCATAGGTCTGTGTGGACGCTTCCACTTTAACCCTTTCTTTAGCTTCAATAGCCTGGTGCAAACCGTCGGAGTAGCGACGCCCCTCCATGATACGGCCGGTCTGCTCATCCACAATTTTCACCTTGTTGTCCATCACCACATATTCCACATCCTTCTCGAACATGGCATACGCCTTAAGCAACTGATTTACCGTGTGAACACGCTCCGATTTAACAGCATAATTCTGAAGCAGCTCATCCTTTTTAGCCACTCTGTCTTCTTCACTCAGGCTGTCATCCTTGTCAAGTGTCGCCACTTCGGAACCAATATCCGGAAGCACGAAGAAGCTGGCATCATCACTGGTTCCTGTTATCAAATCGATTCCCTGATCGGTCATCTCCACCGAATTGGTTTTCTCATCAATCACAAAATAAAGGGGATCGGTCACCACATGCATATTCTTGTTGTTCTCCTGCATGTAGAAGTTCTCTGTTTTGAGCATACGGGCCTTCATGCCCTGCTCACTCAGAAACTTAATGATGGCCTTATTTTTAGGAAGTCCTTTGTAGGCACGAAGCAACAGCAGCGCGCCTTCGTCCTGCTCTTTAGAATTCTCAGATTTGAGTTTCTGCTTAGCTTCGGCAAGTATTTTGGTCACCAAAGCACGCTGTGTCTCAAAGAGTTTCTCTACTTTGGGGCGATACTCCATGAAGAGCTCGTCAGTCCCTTTGTTGGGTACAGGACCGGAGATAATCAATGGCGTACGTGCATCGTCAATCAATACGGAGTCCACCTCATCCACGATGGCATAGTTGTGCTTGCGCTGCACCAGGTCTTTGGGCGAAACAGCCATATTGTCACGCAGATAGTCAAAACCAAACTCATTGTTGGTTCCGTAGGTAATGTCTGCTTTGTAAGCAGCCCTGCGAGCCTCGGAGTTGGGCTGGTGTTTATCGATACAATCCACGCTCAGTCCATGGAACATGAAAATGGGCCCCATCCATTCAGAGTCACGTTTGGCCAGGTAATCGTTCACCGTTACCAGGTGTACGCCTCTTCCGGTCAGTGCATTCAAAAACACCGGCAGGGTTGCCACAAGGGTTTTACCTTCCCCTGTAGCCATCTCGGCAATTTTACCCTGATGAAGGACCACACCACCAAAGAGCTGCACGTCGTAATGCACCATATCCCAGGTGATTTCGTTACCTCCCGCCTGCCAGGTATTGTGATAAATGGCATTTTCACCCTCTATCTCTACAAAATCGTATTTCGCAGCCAGGTCGCGGTCGAAATCAGAAGCATTAACCGTTACTGTTTCGTTTTCTTTGAAGCGCCGGGCAGTCTCTTTAACTACAGCAAATGCTTCGGGAAGAATTTCATCCAGCGTACCTTTGAGTTTTTCGGTAATTTCGTCCTCCAGCTTATCAATCTGGTCATAAATATCCTCACGCTCATTGATGCCCATTTTTTGGGTATCCGCTTTCTCTTTAAGCTCATCAATTTGCTTTTGCTCCTCACTTACTTTATCGTTCAGGCGGGCTTTAAGATCTAACGTGCGTTGACGCAGCTCATCATTGGAGAGCTTCTCTATCTCAGGAGAAACTGCTTTTATTTGTTCGACAACAGGCATCACCAGCTTCTGGTCACGCGTAAACTTACTGCCAAACAACTTGGTCATTATCTGATTAAATGCAGACATATATTTCTAACAATTAATATTTTACAAAATGAAAATTCACTTGCGGTTATCTGCAGAATTGGTGCCAAAAAAATCAGGCAATAAAACTGATACCGAAAGTGTCGGGAATGAACAATCAGGCCACAGAAGGTCCAGCCCGTATTTCAAGAGAAGGAAAAGTAGCAGAATTCCGGGTTTCCGGCTTCTGCCTAAGGTACCTTTTATCCTGCAAATCTGTCAGCCACACCTCCGAACCACATCGCTGGGGTAATGTAAACAAAACCGCATCGGGTAAAATCTCCGGTAGCACGGAAATGCCTGACAAAGCAGAAATATTTACAGTAGAAAAAACAGGCAAAGCTTCTTTGGAATCGCCTGATAAAACAGAGGACTTGGAAATTTTCACAAAATAGTGTTTCCCATTACCTTCCCTGAGGGCTTTGACGACCTCTTCGGCGGAGATGTTTTTCTCCGGACTATCGGGCCATCCTTCATGGGGCTGACACGCACCTACAGCTACATAAACCGTAAGTGTTACCCCAAGCAGGGTCAAACATCCTATTTCAGAATAGTTTCGCACAAATATCTTTTTCTCCGTTTCGGCCTGTAAAGATGTTAAAAGTTTTGCAATTTTCGTGGGTTTTCGGGGGAATTTAACATTGAAGGTTGAGTTGAACCACATAAGACACATAAGGATTTGAAGAATATGTGGTTTTCATCGGAGTTGAAAAAGTGAACAAGGTTTTAAGGCAGAAGTTGGTGGGATTTCAAACCGATCACCGAACAGCGGATTCCGATTCACCATTGACAGGTATGGCGGCCTCCAATCCGCCATTCAAGACTCGCAGAAACCCATACGCCATTAGAAGGCTGATTGCCTCGATCCTGCCGCTTTACTTGTCGAAAATCGGCCACATTATGGAAACGGCGGATCGGCTTCGGCTGTGCCGCTTTCCTTAGAAAGAATCCGCCGCACCTGATTTCCACATATATAACCTCCAACGGATTGGCCTCTGCTCTGCCGCTCTCAACAGAAAAAATCGGCCGAACCAAGAGACCTGCATTTGACGGTCTGCTCCATGCTCTATGCCCCGCACTCCATGCGCTTTGCAAACTCCACCACTCTCCGGGCCTCCTCAAAACTATTGGTTTCCATCAACTCCTTGCGCAGTTCGGCTGCACCCCTGAAATCGGAGATGTATATTTTAAAAAAGCGTTTAAGAATCGGAAAAGGTCGTGTTTTGCCCCATGCTGCCTCATAAAGTTGAAGATGTTTTAGGAGGGTATCGAGTCTTTGATCGGTGTCAATGTTTGACAAGTCCGACTGAAACATCCAGGGATTTCTGAAGATGCCGCGACCGATCATGACGCCATCAGTTTTGTATCTTTTGCAACGGTCATGGAGATCATCCAGCGAAAAGACATCGCCGTTACCAATGAGCGGAACATCAGGTGCCAAATCATCGCGTATGGCTGAGGCTTTGGCAATTTCATTCCAGTCGGCTTCCCCTTCCGACATTTGTTTCTGGATGCGGCCATGCAATATAACACCATCCAGAGGCTGACGAAACAAAAAATCCATCCAGCGTTCGGTATCTACCTTTTTGAGGCCTGTACGCGTTTTGACACTTACCGGAAGAGAGGTGCTTTCACTGGTGGCCTGTATTATTTCTGCAGCCAGGGATTCGTTGTCGATTAGCGCTGAACAGCTGCCGTGGGCAACAACGTTTCGCACGGGGCAACCCATATTAATATCAATCCCGTCGAAATCGTAATTCTCATCAATGTATTTTACTGCTTCGAGGTATTTTTCGGGTTTATTTCCCCATATCTGTGCAACTATCTTCACCCCTTTCTCTTTGAGCAGTTGACGTTCTGTTTCTGACACGACCAATCGCTGTGCCACATTTTCTCGCCCCTGGGGGTGACATAATCCATCGGTAGAGGTAAACTCGGTAAATACCACATCCAGATGGCCGGGGAGCGTGTTGTGCAGCACCAATTCCCGAAAGGCTGTGTCAGTGACATCTTCCATGGGAGCCAGCATCACCAGCGGGCGTTTGGCAGTTTTCCAGAAATTATTTTTTGTATTCGGCATGTTGTTTAAAACACATAAGGAAAATTAAAACTTATGCCATATCAGGCATATAAGGAGAAGACTCTGTCCTTCCATATCAACTCCGGAGCGAGCGTAGAACATTGGGGTTTCATTTTTCTCTTCCGGCACAGCCACTTGTTCCGCTTATTTCACTAATTCTATGTTACCGCTATAGCACAGTCCTGCAACTTTAATAACCTATATCTCAACCTTAGCCTCAACCTTAGCCTCAGCCTCAGCCTCACTCATACTCTGCCCTAAAGAATCCCTCTGACTCAATTGGCTAAATTCCCGGAAACACTCCTCGCTGCAGCATCCTGCATATTTCTCAGCACATTCATCGCACTGAATAACCAGTTTGTGACAAGGGTCGTAAGCACAATTCACGTGGGTATCGCACGATTTACCACACTGATGACAATGGCTGATAACATCTTCCGTAATCCGCTCTCCCAGCCTGTCGTCAAAGACAAAATTCTTCCCGATAAATTGTGAGGGTAATCCGGCCCTTTTAATCTCATGGGTGTAAGCAATTACCCCGCCATGCAATTGGTTGACATCCGAAAAGCCATGATGACGCATCCAGGCACTGGCCTTTTCGCAGCGTACACCCCCGGTGCAGTAGAGCAGTATTTTCTTATCTTTCTGTTCCTGAAGTTGCTCAACGACCAACTCCACTTCTTCACGGAAAGTTCTTACTTCAGGACAGATGGCCCTCTCGAAATGCCCGACCTCGCTTTCATAGCTGTTGCGCATATCCACCACAATCACACCTTCCTGTTGGGCCAGATTGTGAAATTCTATGGGAGAAAGTCGTGTTCCCACATTGGTCACATCGAATACTTCATCCTTAAGCCCGTCAGCCACAATTTTAGGGCGAACTTTAACAACCAGCTTCAGAAAGGACTTTCCATCATCCTCCACAGCCCATTTGAGAGGTACATTCTTCAACGCCGGAACAATCTCAAGGTATGCGATAAAAGCATCAATAAAATGCTCCGGCACACTCATCTGGGCGTTAATGCCTTCATGAGCCACATACACCCGTCCATAGCATTGCAACTGATCCCAGGCAATATAGAGTTCATCGCGAAACTCCTGAGGGTTTTCAATATTAACATACTTGTAAAATGAAACGGTGCGACGATGAAATTTTTCCGCCTGCAATCTTGCTTTCAACGCCGAAGGCCCTAATCGATTATATAATAACATTTTCTATCCATTTTTGAAGCTTAAACGAGGGGCAAAGATAGAAACTTTTACCATTTCGGACAAAACAGTCTTATTTCAAATTCTCTCCCACACTCCACCAGCAATAACCAATAATCCTCCTGTTTTATTTGAGAAAGCCGTTATTTCGTTATTAGAAAAAATTGAAACTAATTCTCAAAAAAAACAATATGAAAAAACTATTTCCGCTTTTGCTGTTGATTTTGGTATTCAGCAGTTGCCAAACCAAATCAGGAAACTCCAGCCCAATGAATTCAGAAAACGAAGAAGTCAAATACAGTGGGAATCCCCTCTTTGAGGAACCTTTCACTGCCGATCCGTCGGTGCTCGTTCACAACGATACCTTGTATCTGTTTACCGGCAGCGATGAGCAAGTAGAAGGAGTTGATGGATTTCTGATGAACAAATGGTACATATTCTCCACTACTGACATGGTAAACTGGACCAATCACGGTTCCAAGCTATCGGTAGATGATTTTGAATGGGGTTCACACAATGCCTTTGCCGGAGACATCGTAGAAAACCATGGCAGATTTTGGTGGTATGTACCCATCGTGCATAAAGATCCTGCAACCCGGGTGAATGAAGGTTTTGCCATGGGCGTTGCGGTGGCCGATCATCCCACAGGTCCTTATCACGACCCGGTAGGCGAAGCACTGATCATGGACACCACCACCAACTCCATTCCGCTGAATATTGATCCGATCGTTTTTGTTGATGACGACGGTGAAGTCTATTTTTATTGGGGATCGTGGAACGAAGTGCGTATGGTTAAACTCAAAAGTAACATGATGGAACTGGATGGACCAGTGCAAAACGTAGAAGGTTTGACCAACTTCTTCGAAGCTCCTTATGTCCATAAACGCGGAGACACTTATTACATGAGTTATGCAGCGGGTTATCCTTCACGTACGGAATATGCCACCAGTAAAAGCATTACCGGCCCGTGGAAACATCAGGGAGTCATTAATGATACCATTCCTAACTCTCCAACCAACCATCAGGCCATCGTCAACTTTAAAGGGAACGATTATTTCATTTACCATACCGCGGGATTGGAAAACGGAGGTCCTTTTCGTCGCAGCGTCTGCATCGATAAACTGGAATATGATGAAAACGGACTAATTAAAAAAGTAGTCAGAACTGAAAAGGGGGTTTCGATGATTGAGTAATATCTCTCCTTTGTCAACGGCCCTTGCTCGTACCTTTCTTCGTACCTGTATCGGGCCTTCATTGACTGTTGTTCGACTGTTGTTCGGCTGTTCTCCGACTCCTATAGGATCGGAGAACAGTAGAACAAAGGCCGAACAAGCCCCGAAGAAGGCACGAAGAAAGGTCAATTATCATATAGCTAACGAGCTTATCATCAGTGCCTTAATCAATTTTCTTATTTAATAAAAAATTACAACACACATAAAAAAACCAAACTATAACCACTCATTTTAAATGACTTACAAATATATTCATATAACAAATTATTAAGCTGAAGCATATATGAAATGCTGTGCGGACTGCTTTTCCACCGGTTCTACCATCCACCTTTCCACCTTTTCCATCGATTCTCCCTGCATACTCAAAGTCCCCACCAGGGAGGATTTAGGGAAATCTTTATTCATTACAACTCATTACAGGAACATTCTTTTCATTTTATTTTAAAAAAAGTCGTTTTATCTTGCACCCATCAGTCGTTTGATTGCAGACAGCCGTTCCGGAAGCAGGACTCTCTTTTTGTTTTCGGCAAAACAACAGATATTTGCATTTCCCATTAATCCAGGTTAGCACAATGAAGAAAAAACGCACCACCATACTCATTTTTCTGGCCATTGCCATGATTCTCTATTTCACCAATTCAGAATCAAGGATGACTGTTAATGGCAGACACCTGTTTGATGCCAACGGCGAACAGGTTGTATTGCGAGGCGTCAATGAAATGTTTATCTGGTCGGATGATCCTACGGGCGATACGCTGATGACTGAAATTGCTCAAACGGGTGCCAACACTGTTCGTATTGTCTGGCTTAGCGATGAAGATGACTCCACTGCGACGGCTGACAACCTGGACAAAGTGATTCAGAATGCCATCAACAATGGAATGTTCCCCATGCCTGAACTTCACGGAGCTACAGGTGATTTTGAAAAGTTACAAAGTCAGGTTGATTATTGGGTGAAACCCCAAATTGTAAAAGTCCTACGGAAACATGAACCTTACCTGCTGTTGAATATCGCTAATGAATGTGGTGGACACGATGTGAAAGCGCCTGAATTCCTGAAAGGTTATAAAAAGGCTATCTCACGCATTCGTGAAACCGGGCTTCGGTGTCCACTGGTCATCGATGCCTCCGGTTGGGGACAGGATATTGACATTCTTATGGAAACCGGCCCGGAACTTCTTAAACACGATCCCGAAACCAATTTGCTTTTCTCTGTTCATATCTGGTGGCCTGCCGACGATGGTGCTACCGACAGAATAATCAACGGATTGCAAAAAGCGGTAGATATGGATCTCCCTCTGATTGTAGGGGAATTTGCGCCCATGGGTGTTGGTTGCAAAGAGTGGATTGATTACAAAACCATTATGAACGAATGTCAAAAGCACAAAATTGGTTGGCTGGCCTGGTCGTGGGGAGATGTCCCTAACGGAGATTGTTCCCTGATGGACATGACTCGCGGAGAAAAACGCGGCACTTATGAAGGATTGGTTGATTGGGGGCTTGAAATAGCTGTCACACATCCTGTGAGCATCCAAAAGACATCGATTCGAACTAAATATCTGAAGGATAAGATGAAAGGAAATTAGTCAGTAGTGGAATTTCCAAATCCAGATTGCAATAACACCCATTGCTCAAAGGTAAAAGCCACGGCAGTAATGATATTTCCTTAGGTTCCCCTATGTTCCCAATTTAGGGAGCTTTACTTCTTGCAATCAATTTTATAAATAAACCAAACCGTCAATAGGGAGAAAAAGACAAACAACCCCACAAAAGTAGTGAACCCCAACTGATCAATGATCCATCCTCCAAAAAGAGGAAAAAGCACCGGCAAAATATTTCCGGCACCGGTGATGCCGGCATAAAGTGCCCGGTTTTCTTTTCCTGATACTTCGAGTAACACTCCATTCATGGTAATATTGAAAAGTGAAAAGACCACTCCGCCAATCAGGAATACAAAATAGAGTGAAGACAAGTCCTTACTAAGCAGCGTTAGTGCGGCCATCAAAACAGATAACACCACATTTCCGTAAAGCATGTAATTGTAACGCATCTTTTTTGCTCCTGCTGCCACCAGAAGACTGACTACCACCATGCCGATCACCTTATACAACAAAAAATCACCCGTAGAAGCACTCCCGGCATTCAGATAATCTTTTCCGTAAAGCACAACAAAAGGCAGGAACGACACTGAAATTCCCTGCGTATTGATAAATCCTAAAAAATGCACCAGGCTTTTATTCTCTTTCATCTCCCTGCGCATGACCGAAAAAAAGTTGAAAGTTCCTTTAATCCGGAATCTGGAGGCAATTTCCTCTCTGATGGACCAGAAACCAATGGATGCCAGTAACAGGAAAAATCCACCGGACAAGAACATGTAGGCATAATTCACAGGATAACTTTCTGATGCCAGAACCCATTTGGCTACATAGGCAGAAACAAGTACAATGGCTCCGGACAAGACCTGCCGGGCAGAGAAAAAACTTTTTCGTTTCTCTTCCAGCAACGATTTACCGATGATGTCCATATAACTGACATTGGCAAAAGAGCCACCCAAAGCAAATACAGAGATAAAAAAGAAAATCAACCATAAAACCCAGTTGGCATCTCCTGCCTGCATGAAGAAGATAATTCCTCCCAGAGCTCCGATCGATAGTATTCTGAAATTAATGCCTAATAACAAAAACTTCTTTTTGTATGGCTGATTGCTGATGTATGGAGCAAAAAACAACTGGGCAAAACGAGTGCCGCCCAACAAGATTGCAGTCATTATTCCCACATGCAAAGAAGTCCCCCCCGACTCAATCAGCATAGCCGGCAAAACCGTATCCACATCCATAAAATTCTTTGCAAAGGCCAGCAGGGATGCATGCCACAGAAAAGCATAGAAATTACGTTGTGAAGACGCCGGGGAAATAGTTTCGGACCGGGAAGTGCTCATTGAATCTTTCTTTTCGGTTTCTTACTCTGTATATTGGTTAACAAAACGTTTAACCGGTTTATTTGTTTTAAAGTAATTAAATAGTTACTGTCCATAAAGTACCACTTGCATCCCCGAAGGATCGGGGCAGGCTTAGCAATTGGCACTTTCTGACCAGAAACAGCTCTAAAATCAGAATATGCTTAGTTTATGGACAGGCACTAAATAGTCTCTGTCCATATACTAAGCGTTTTTAATGTGTTTGAACTAGAAAGTTCAAATTCAAGGCGTGTGAATAATCTAAATCGCAGAATACCAATGTGTTTAAGGGTTTAGGCTTTGAGCCACAACGCAGACGTTGGACTTTATAGACAACCACAAATAGGAACTTTTAACGGACAATTTATTACCACCAAAAGCAACCTTTTTTAAATTACAAGTCTTACATTCGTAAACAGAACCCTGTTTGCATAAACCATTATTTTTAAAAAACTCAAAAATATGAAAATCTCAAAAACATTGTTTTTTGCCTCTATTGTCGCATTAACATATACCGGTTGCTCACACAAAACCTCAGGGAAAATTACCTCAGATAACCCGTCCACTGATAAAATTCAAGGTATCAGCGGAGTTTATGAAGGATTGCTTCCCTGTGCCGACTGTCCCGGTATTGAAACAACTCTGACCATCAACCCGGATAATTCTTTTGAAATTTCACAGGTTTACATCGACCGGGACAGTGTTCCATTTATCTCGTCAGGCAAAATAACAAAAGGAGATAAAGATAATATCTGGGTATTTAAAAACAGGTACAACGAAACCTTTTACCAATTTGAAGATTCAGCCCTGATAATGCTAAACAAAGATCAGGAACGCATCCAGGGGCTTTTGGAAGAACATTATATCCTTAAGAAAAAGGAAGATTATCTAAAAAATGATTTGATGGTGACACTGACGGGCAAAAAATGGATATTAACAAAAATAGAAGGGTTGGACAGCCTCCCTGAAATGGAAGCCCGCTATCCACATATCATTTTCGATGCTGAAGAACAGCGCATTCACGGATTTGCCGGATGCAACTCTTTTTTTGGCCAATATCAGATCCAACCTGACCACAAAATAAGTTTTGAAAACATTGCTTCCACTAAAATGTATTGTGCCCACACAATGGAGTTGGAGTCAGCTTTCCTCATAGCACTCAGTAATTGTAAGGAGTTATCTGTCACCGGTCACACACTTCAATTTCAAAATGCCGGGGGGCAAACCATCGCAGTTTTTGAAGACCTGGATTTATAGCAAGCTGTGCTTTTGGAGATTACTTTGAAGTTCACGGGAATCACTGTTGGAAGTAATCTCTCCTTTTTCATTCACTATCCTCCAACAATGCCTCACGGTTTATGATTGTCACCGTCCGTCCATTGGCGTCGATAATTCCACGATGGTGAAGCTCTCTTAGGGTGCGGCTTAGCGAGGGACGGGCAACCCCAAAGAGTTCTGCCAGTTCTTCCTGACTACGGGGAATGTTGATTTTGCCGTTTTGCTGCTGATTGCGATCCAGCTCCATTAGGTAATGGGCCAACTTACCTTTAAGAGTTTTAAAAGAGAGGAAACGCAACTTTCCGGAAATAAACTGGGCCCGGTTTGATACTGCATTCAGGAAATTAGTCAAAAACACCTCACTTGTCT
Organism: Marinilabilia salmonicolor; assembly: GCF_003003035.1. GTDB lineage: Bacteria > Bacteroidota > Bacteroidia > Bacteroidales > Marinilabiliaceae > Marinilabilia > Marinilabilia salmonicolor_A. Next base: position 235,726 of record NZ_PVTS01000007.1, read on the forward strand.
GCATAAGTGTCACGACTGATTGCCTGGGAATAACGATGAGTTCAGTATATTCCGTAGCACTTACCGTAACAGGAAAACGGTTGTTTTGTCCAAACAGAAATGCCACTGCCAGCGGTCTTGGTGGCGGAATATCTTCAATCTTCAACACCCGTCCAGAGTAATCTATCATTTCCCCTTTCGTATTGCCTTTGAATACTATTTGCAGCGACCGACACTCATCTCCCGCCGAGGCAATAAGCTCTCCTTTGGCATAACTGCGAACCTGATATACAATGCGTGAAAATATTTTTTTTATTTCCTCTTCTGTTAATCCTGAAAAAAGAGGCGACCTGGATAGTAACTGGTACATTATTAGTGAATAGTTTTTAGTTTTTAGAAAATAGTTGAAAAAATCTGAGCAACACCCCTGAACAACAAAATGAATCTTCAAAGCCCGGGTATTGAAATCCCCGAAGTCAGCAGGTATCATGCCTATGACGTTAAAGCTCCATAGGAGCGACCCATCTTATAATCCTGGAATTTATTCCAGGGGATTCCAGGGATAACAAACAATGACCGGACAACAAAGCCAACACCCCTTTGTAAAAACAAGAAAAATATACAAAAAAACACCCAAATGTAACAAATGTTACAAACAAAGGATGGGAATGTCCTTTTATTTGCATCAGAAAACAGAAATAACAGACAAAAAATATGATCAGAGAAGTTGTAAAAATAGATGAGGAGTTGTGCGACGGTTGTGGAAATTGCATCCCCAACTGCCACGAGGGAGCTTTGCAAATGATCGATGGAAAAGCCCGCCTGGTAAGTGATCTTTTGTGCGATGGATTAGGTGCCTGTATCGGTCACTGTCCGCAGGGAGCCATCACAATCGAGAAGCGTGAAGCAGAGCCTTACGATGAAGTAAAAGCCATCCAACTGATCATCCCTAAAGGAAAAAATACGGTTGTGGCGCACCTGAAGCACTTAAGAGATCACAACGAAACAGAATACATGAAAGAGGCAGTGGAATATATGAGAGCCAACAAACCCGCCCTCCCCTTCGACCTGAATGAAGTGATCCGTGAAATGCACCGACCGAAAATTGGTATGATGCAACAACAAAAAGCTCCCGGATGCCCAGGTTCACAATCAAGAACCATTTCCAGGGAACCGGTTCAAGCAGCAACTCCTTCCGGTGAGCAAGCACCCTCAGAGCTGCGCCAATGGCCGGTACAAATGCACCTGATCAATCCGGCTGCAGGATATTTCAGAGGAAGTGATATGGTTTTGGCAGCCGATTGTGTGGCCTTTGCAATGGGAAATTTTCATAGTAAATTGCTTAAAGGAAAAACCCTGGCCATTGCCTGTCCCAAACTTGATCAGGGAATGGATGTTTATATGGACAAAATTACCAGACTCATCAATGAGGCACAGATTAACACACTCACTGTGGTCATGATGGAAGTGCCCTGCTGCGGAGGTTTACTCCAGATTGTACAACGAGCAACAGCTCAGGCATCGCGAAAAGTCCCCATCAAAATGATGGTTGTATCGGTAGAGGGAGATGTGATTAAAGAAGAATGGGTGTGAATCAATGATCAGTTATCAATTACCAATGAATAGTTTATCAGTAATCAGTTATTTTTTGTAATTAATCAACTGGCTACTGACTAAAATACTAATCACTATAAACTTACTTATCATGAGCATGTTTTGTTATCAATGTCAGGAAGCATCCAAAGGAACAGGATGCGAAATCAAAGGTGTATGCGGAAAAACATCTGATGTAGCCAATCTTCAGGACCTTCTTCTCTTTGTGACTAAAGGGGTAGCGTGGTGGAGCCAGAAAGCCGATGAAGCAGGAATCATCAATCCTGTAGCTGAAAAGTACATTATAGACTCTATGTTTATAACCATCACCAATGCCAACTTCGATCGCAACAAGATTATTGCTCAAATCAAAAAGGGCTTCGAAGTACAGGATTCATTGGCCGAAAAACTGGGGAAAACTCCTGAAAATACTCCCGAATGTGCCATCTGGAGAACTGACTCTGAAGAGGCCATGGAAGAAAAAAGCACCAGCGTTGGCGTACTTAGTCACAAAAATGAGGACATTCGTTCCCTCAAGGAGTTACTTACTTACGGAATGAAGGGTATCGCAGCGTATGCAGAGCATGCCCACAATCTGGGTTACCACAATGCAGAGGTAAATGCTTTCATGAAAAAAGGACTTGTTGCCACAGTTGATGAAACGCTGGAGGTGGATGAACTGCTGCCGCTGGTTCTGGAATGTGGGAAATATGGAGTGGAAGTAATGTCTCTGCTCGACAAAGCCAATACAGAGAGCTATGGTCACCCCGAAATTACCTCCGTGAATCTGGGGGTTGGCAAAAATCCGGGAATCCTGGTAAGCGGGCACGACCTGAAAGACTTCGAAGAGCTGTTGAAACAGACTGAAGGAACAGGCATCGATATCTATACGCACAGTGAAATGCTTCCGGCCAATTATTACCCGGCATTCAAAAAATACAAACACTTCATTGGGAACTACGGAAATTCCTGGTGGGCACAAACCAAAGAATTTGAAAGCTTCAACGGTCCGGTACTGTTAACCACCAACTGCCTGGTTCCGCCAAAAGAGAGCTACAAAGAGCGTGTTTACACCACAGGTGCTGCTGGATTTGACGGATGTACACATATTCCCGAGCGGAAAGACGGCCAACCCAAAGACTTTTCAGTACTCATTGAGCATGCACGAAAGTGTCAGGCTCCCACTGAAATTGAGACAGGTGAAATCGTTGGCGGTTTTGCACACAATCAGGTAATGGCATTGGCCGATAAAGTGGTGGATGCAGTAAAATCAGGAGCCATCAAAAAGTTTGTGGTAATGGCCGGATGCGACGGACGCGTAAGTTCACGCAGCTACTATACAGATTTTGCCCAGGAGCTACCGGAAGATTCAGTAATTCTCACAGCCGGTTGTGCCAAATACCGTTACAATAAGCTAAAACTGGGCGATATCGGCGGAATTCCAAGAATTCTGGATGCTGGTCAATGTAACGACTCCTACTCACTGGCAGTCATTGCATTGAAGCTAAAAGAGGTATTTGGTCTTGAGGATATCAATGAGTTGCCCATTGTGTATAACATTGCCTGGTATGAGCAAAAAGCTGTAATTGTATTGCTGGCACTGCTCTCTTTAGGCGTAAAGAACATCCATCTGGGACCAACGCTGCCTGCATTCCTTTCGCCCAATGTGGCAAAAGTTCTGGTAGAGCAGTTTGGAATCGGAAGCATCTCCACCGTGGAACAAGATATGGCTGAGATGATGGCTTAAAACATAAGGGAAAGGGTTAGTTTCTGACACTAAACGGGCGGTTCATCAATCGCCCGTTTTTTTTTAAGGAAAGGGCGATTAAAAAATTTATATTTCATGATTACTACTTTTAAGCCTTCCTGAGGGACCATTGTTTATCTAATAATTCTACTGAGGCCTTAGAATATAACACATAGATATTACAGAGAAAATACCTTGTTATTGGTTTTGGTAATGGTTTTTTCTTCCTTGATACTGGCAAGAGATTTAAATTCATCAATGGACATAATCCACTGATTCTTTTTGGTTTCATAATCAAGATAGTCTCCATCCTGGTTTCTCGTTAAGATCGTGTTAAACAGCTATAATGAGGATTTATACTTTGAGCAACAACACAGAAGTCGGACTTTATAGACAAACA